>OZ242280.1:0-1455000 GCA_965207345.1 Gammaproteobacteria bacterium
GTTTGTTAAGCATTGATTTGGCAAAATTTTTTATGCATTTATGAAATTTTTGCTAATGAGTTTAACGAGCAAGTGTGCAATATTATTTTTAGAATCTTTCTCTAGTTTAACTTGTGTATTTTGATACAACACATACACTTCGTTTTCATCAGCATAAAAACCAATATCAGAGCGTGAAATGTCATTAATAACAAACATATCACAATTTTTTTCTTGAAATTTTGCACGTGCGCTTTCAAGTAAATTATCACTCTGGGCGGCAAAGCCAACACTAAATGGTTTATCCTCTAATTGACAAACTTCTTTTAGAATATCAGGATTTGCAACGAGTGTAAGTATTCTTTTGTCATTTGATTTTTTAATTTTTCTATTCATTATCGTTTCAGCACGATAATCACAAACTGCTGCTGCTGCAATAAAAATATCTTGTTTTTTAATATGTGCAAAAACTGCCTCTCGCATTTCACTAGCACTCTTTACTGCTATGTGTGTTGCACGTAGTGGCAGGTCTACTATGACATTGCCATAAATAAAGTCAATATATGCGCCCTCAGAAATAAGCGCATTTGCAAGTGCAAGTGCCATTTTGCCACTGCTATGATTAGAAATAAAACGCACAGGATCAATCGCTTCTCTTGTTGCTCCTGCTGTTATTAAGATATGTTTTCCACTGAGAGCACCATGTTTAAAAAGTTTGCTCACTTCTTTTGAAATTACCTCACTATCAGGCAAACGACCAGCACCCACATCGCCACAGGCTTGTTTACCATATTCGCTTTCAATCACGACTATACTGCGTTTTTTTAATATCGCTAAATTTTCTTGGGTAGCAGAATTTTTGAGCATTGCTTGATTCATAACTGGCGCGATGATAACGTGTGCTTTAGTTGCGAGTAAAACATTAGTTGCTAAACTTTGTGCACTGCCATTTGCTATTTGTGCGATAAAGTTAGCAGATGCAGGGGCAATAAGAATAGCATCCGCCCATTTAGCTAATTTAATGTGAAGCATATTATCTTGTGATTCATCCCATAAATTATGATAGGCAGGATATTTAGATGTTACTTCTAGGGTGAGCTTAGTGATAAATTTTGCGCCATTTTCTGTAAGAATAACGCGCACGTGTGCACCTAAATCTTTAAGACGATTAACAATATCAGGTGCTTTGTAAGCAGCAATACTTCCGGTTACGATAAGTAAAATTTGTTTATTATTTAAGGACATTATTTTTTTGGCATAGCAGTAATTCTTATATCATCTGCAATAAAGCGCATATCAGTTATTTTAAGCAAAATAGCTTCACTTAGCATTTTTAAATTTAAATTTATCGCGCTATTTGCATCACTGCCTAAGATGAGTGGCGCACTATAAATAATAAATTCATCAATAAGTCCTTCTTTAAGCATCGCACCAATTAGCCCTGGTCCTGACTCTAGGAGAATATGATAAATATTTTCTTGATATAATGTCTTTAATAGTGATTTTAAATCAATATAGCCTTGTGTGTTTGTCTTAGCATTATGACGCGTATAAATGCGTGTTTTTGCTGCGTTAGAATAAATATTTGCTTGTTTGGGTATTTGTGCTTTAGAATCAATAACTAAACGTATTGGCGTGCGTTTAACACCATCTAACCTAACAGTTAGGTGGGGATTATCCGCTAAAATAGTGCCACTACCTGTTAGAATAGCATCTGACTTAATACGCAATTTTTGCACATCAATACGTGCATTGTTTCCTGTAATCCATTTGCTTTGTCCATTTTTCATAGCAGTTTTACCATCCAAACTCATCGCGATTTTGCAACGAACAAAGGGCATTTTTTTTTCCATGGCGTGAACAAATATAAAATTAAGCGCACGTGCTGTACTTTCCATTAGACCAAGTGATACTTTGATTCCTGCTTTTTTTTAATTGCTCTACTCCTTTGCCACTAACTTTAGGGTTTGGGTCAAGCATAGCAATGATTACTTTTTTTACACCACTTTGAATGATTGTATCGCTACAGGCAGGTGTTTTACCTTGATAACAACACGGTTCTAAACTAATGTAAATTGTTGTGTTTTTTGCTTGATAATTTAATTTTTTTAGTGCATTAATTTCTGCATGTGCACTGCCGTAGTTTTGATGATAACCTTCGGCAAGGATGCTGTTATTTTCATCAGTAATAACACATCCTACCATAGGATTAGGGTGCGCATAATATTTTCCTTTTTTGGCAAGTTTAAGTGCACGCGCCATCATGGACGTATCTATTTTGGAAAAAATCATTTGTCGTAGCAATTTTGATATAATGGGCGCTATTTTACTCTGGAGTAAATTATGGATGAGCATAAAAAGCAGGCATTAAAAATAGCTTTAGCTCAAATTGATAAACAGTTTGGTAAAGGTTCAGTAATGTTTTTAGGCGATGAGGATGCTATTAGTGATATTGAGGTTATATCAACAGGAAGTTTAAGCTTAGATATTGCGCTAGGTGTTGGCGGATTACCAAGGGGGCGTGTTGTCGAAATTTATGGACCTGAGTCTTCGGGCAAAACTACGCTCACCTTACATGCTATTTCTGAGGCACAAAAACTAGGAGGCACAGCAGCTTTTATTGATGCTGAGCATGCACTTGATCCAAATTATGCGCTCAAAATTGGTGTGAATACTAAAAATTTACTAGTTTCGCAACCAGATACAGGTGAGCAGGCGCTTGAAATTGCTGATATGCTTGTGCGCTCGGGCAGTGTTGATATTGTAGTAATAGATTCGGTTGCAGCACTTACACCAAAGGCAGAAATTGAGGGTGAAATGGGTTCTTCACATATGGGTTTGCAAGCGCGTTTAATGTCTCAGGCGCTTAGAAAACTTACTGGTAATATTAAAAAAAGTAATACACTAGTAATTTTTATAAATCAACTGCGTATGAAAATTGGCGTAATATTCGGTAATCCTGAAACAACAACAGGCGGTAATGCACTTAAATTTTATGCTTCAGTGCGTCTTGATATTCGTCGCCGTGGTGCTATTAAAAAAGGTGATGAGATTTTAGGTAATATGACACGTGTCAAGGTGCTTAAAAATAAACTTGCTCCGCCGTTTAAAGAAGCACATTTTGAAATTTTATATAACACAGGAATTTCAAAAGTAAGCGAGATTTTGAGCTTAGCTACCGAGTATAATTTAATTGAAAAATCAGGTACCTGGTATAGTATTGCGGGTGAGCGTATCGGTCAAGGTAAGGATAAAGTATGTGATTATTTAAATAAAAATAGTGAAATTACTAAGCGCTTAGAGAAGCAGATTAAAGAAATTGCTATGCCTAGTAAATCTAAAAAAAGTAAAGCTGATAGTTAATGTGTATTTTTGATGAAGCGAACATTTAATGCTTATGATAAAGCACTAGAGTTGCTCGTGCGGCGTGAATACTCTGCCTATGAGTTAGAGCAAAAATTAAACCGTAAGGGTTACAAAGAAGAAGATGTTAAAAATGCCCTAACAAAGTTAAAAGACAAAGGTGTGCAAAGTGATTTGCGTTTTAGCGAAGCATTTGTGCAAGCGCGCATTGCACAAGGTAAAGGTAGTGTGCTTATTGAAAAACAACTTTATATGCACAAAATTTTTGATTATGATTTTAGTCGCCACGATTTTAAGACACTTGCATACTCAGCTCATATCAAAAAATATGGTAAAGTAACTTTTAAGGATTATAAACAAAAATTAAAGCAAATGCGTTTTTTACAAATGCGTGGTTTTAGTTTAGACGATATTCAGGCGGCATTTGAAAAAGATGTCGACTAAATAAAAAAATCTAGAAAAATAAATTTATATAAAGGTAAAACATAATGCGCACTAGTGCTCAAAGTCATTACTATGATAATAGAAAGGTAAATATAAACGTTTTAAGGCGCTTACTACCTTATTTAAAAACAATGCGTTATCGCGTAATAATTGCACTCTTATTATTGGCGCTAGCTAAAATTGCAACGGTAGCAATCCCGATAACGCTCAAAGGAATTATTGATAGTTTAGATAATGATGTGCGCATTATCTTACCGCTAGGGTTACTTCTTGCATATGGTGGATTATGGCTGATGAATTCTTTATTTAATGAGTTAAGAGATGCTATTTTTGCAAAAGTGCGCTATAGAGCAATGCGACTTATTTCAACTAATGTTTTTAGGCACTTGCATACCTTGGATTTATCCTTTCACTTGAATCGCCGTATTGGTGGAATCAGTCGCGATATTGACAGGGGTGCGCAAAGTGTGAGCACACTTTTATCTATTCTAGTATTTAATATTTTGCCTTCAGTGTTTGAGGTAGTTCTTGTCATTGGTATTTTATTGATTGGTTATGATTTATTTTTTGCACTTACTTCGGTTACTACAGTAACACTTTATATTGTATTTACACTAATAATCACTAATTGGCGCATTAAATATCGTTATCAAATGAATGATTTAGCATCTGAGGCAAATACTTGTGCCATTGATAGCTTAATTAATTATGAGACAGTTAAATACTTTGCAAATGAAGAATTTGAAGTTTCTCGCTATAAAGGTGTGATGGGCAAATGGGAGAAAGTCGCTGTAAAGACTTTTACTTCTATGACAGTGCTTAATTTTGCCCAAAGTGCGATTATTGGTATTGGTGTTACGATTATTCTAATTTTAGCTGCAGATGGTGTAGTTCAGCAGAAATTAACTTTAGGTGATATGATTTTAATTCAATCACTGCTACTACAACTTTTTTTACCGCTAGGCATACTTGGTATTATTTACCGTCAGATTAAGCATAATTTAATTGATATGAGTAATATGTTTAAGTTATTAGATACAAAAACAAAGATAAGCGATGTTGAAAATGCAGCTCCCCTTAAAATCACAACAGGTCTTATTGAATTTAAAAATGTGTATTTTTCTTATGAAAATGGGTCTATTCCAGTGCTTAAAAATTTAAGTTTTACCATTAAGCCAAAACAAAAATTTGCTATTGTAGGCGCATCAGGTGTTGGTAAATCTAGCATCGCTAAGTTATTATTTCGTCTTTATGATCCAAATGATGGCGCAATTTTCATAGATGGGCAGGATATTAAAAAAGTTACCATACATAGTTTACGCACACAAATTGCTATGGTGCCCCAAGATACGCTGATGTTTAATGAAACAATTTTCTATAACATTGCCTATGGCGCACCAGATGCTAAAAATATTGATGTAGAAGCGGCGGCAAAGGCAGCGTATTTAGATGCGTTTATTAATACTCTGCCCAAAGGTTATAGCACCAAAGTAGGTGAGCGCGGTTTAAAACTTTCGGGTGGAGAAAAACAACGCCTAGCAATTGCTAGAGCGCTCCTTAAACACCCAAAATTATTTATTTTTGATGAGGCAACCTCTGCACTAGATTCTCATTCAGAAAAAATCGTGCAACGGGCTATTGATGGATTAAGAGAAAATAATACGATGCTTATTATTGCACATCGCTTGTCAACTATTACTGATGCAGATTGCATTATTGTATTAGGAAAAGATGGCATCCTAGAAATAGGAAAACATCAAGTTCTGCTCAATAAAAGAGGCACTTATTATGCGCTCTGGCAATTGCAAAGCCAGCAAGAGAAAAAAACTAAGCAAATTGAAAAAAAAGATGTATTTTGAGCATTTAAAATCTGATGGTTCAGCGCGCGTAGGAAAAATTCATTTTGCGCGTGGTATTGTTGAAACTCCCGCTTTTATGCCTATTGGCACTTATGCAACAGTTAAAGCAGTTACTCCGGGCGAATTAGATATTTTAGGTGCACAAATTATTTTGGCTAATGCATTTCATTTAGCACAGACACCAGGTGCAAAAATTATCAAAAATCATGGCGGATTACATAATTTTATGTCTTGGCAAAAACCAATTTTAACCGATTCAGGCGGATTTCAAGTTTTTAGTTTAAATAAAGTGCGCCGTATTAGTGAGATGGGTGTTACGTTTCGTGCACCGAGAGATGGGGCAAAAATTTTTATAACTCCCGAAGATTCAATGAATATTCAACACCAGCTTGGTGCGGATATTTGTATGATTTTTGATGAGTGTACACCTTATCCTACAGATAAAAAAACCACTGATGCCTCCATGCAATTATCACTAAGATGGGCGGAAAAAAGTTTTCAAACACATCAAAAACTTGCTAATAAAAATGCGTTATTTGCTATTATTCAAGGTGGGATGTATTTGGATTTACGTCTTCAATCTTTAGAAAATTTACTAAAAATGGCTTTTGATGGATTTGCACTTGGCGGTTTATCGGTAGGAGAACCTAAAGCAGATATGTGGCGCATTGTCTCTGGCACTACAAAGAAAATGCCAGTAGATAAACCACGTTATTTAATGGGTGTTGGCACTCCAGAGGATTTATTAGAAGCAGTTGGTTTTGGTATAGATTTATTTGATTGCACCCTACCTAGTAGAAATGCGAGAAACGGATATTTATTTAGCACAAATGGAATTATTCGTATTCGCAATGCACGATATAAAAATGACACATCTGCGCTAGATGAATTTTGTGCGTGTGAAACTTGTAAAAACTATTCGCGCGCATATTTACATCATCTGCATAAATGTGGCGAAATTTTAGGTGCACGCCTTAATACAGTGCATAATTTATTTTATTATCAAAATCTCATGCAAAATATGAGAGAAGCAATTCAAAAAGGTGTATTCCCAAAATTTAAGCGTGAAACACTCAAAAAATTAGAAAATCTAAAAAAATAAAAAACTTGAAGTAAAAAGAAAATGGGCACACAAACACACAAGCACTTATTATTTTTTGTAGATGAAGGTGGGTTTCTTGATTTTAGCGCACTATTTATGAAACTTGGCTACCAAGTAGATTTAGAGAAATCGCCCAGAAAAGCAGTGCAGCTCACGCAAAAGAAATATTATCATTTACTAGTTGCAGAATTTAGTTATAACCCTGAGTTTAGGGATCGGGTAAGCAATATTGAATCCATTTTAGCAAGTATTCAAAAACATAACTCAAATACTAAAACTATCATATTATTTGATGCTCTTAACAAGCAACAACTCACACAACTAAAATTGCGCTACAAAATGGATTACACGCTTAGTTTTCCAGTAAGTGAAAAAAAAATGGAGCGATTACTGCTAAAAATTACCTAAGATAGTCTAAAATTTAAAATTTGCACTGAGTATTCCACCTGTTATTTCATCACCATCAAAATCAGACACTTCATATTCTAGTTTAATAAGCACTGTATCAGAGACTTTAAACCCTAAACCAATACCATATACTAAATCAGTGCCGCTTGCATCTTCTACAAAGGCGACGGTTTCACCGTTAATATTTATACTTGCATCATCAGCCTCCCAACGATGAAAACCAATATTAGCCATAAAATCCACGTATTCATTAAGATATAATTGAGATACTAATGCCACACCAAAGCTACTTAAATCTAAGTCTACACCGAAACCAACTTTTAATGTGCCTTGCTCATTTCCAATTTTGACAACATCATCTTTCTTAGCAGAGACTTTATGCGAGCCATAATCAGTATAACGTCCTTCAATGGCAAGTAAGCTACCCTTTTCGTTTTTATAAAATTCCTTGCCCAATCCAATACGAAAACCTGTATCTTTATCAATATCAAAACCATTTGCACCTTCAAGTTCTAGTTCAGTATTAAAAGCACTAACCGAAGCATAAAATTTAAGATTAGCATCTGCTTTATCCTGTGCATATAAAGGCGTGGAAATAAATACGCTTAAAAATAGTGTTATTAAGATTTTTCTCATTTATATTATCCCGTTATTTTTTAAATATTGTTATCATAGTATTTATTCATAATTTTGAATAAAGTGGGTGCATTATATCATATAGTGCAATAGACTACGACCCAAAACACCTCACTATAAAAGCAGGGTGCTTCAAGTAAAATTAAAATCCTAAAACGAAACTTAGACCAATACTATCCATACTATCATCTATTTCACCACCAAATTCCATATATTCATACTCAAGACGCACAGCCTTCCAATTCTTGTCGTTCTCTGATATTATTTCATAACCAAAGCCAGCAAATGGGTCAGTATCATCAGTTTTAGTAAAAGCAATATCAGGAAATTCTGCTTCCCAATCATGAAAGCCTAGTTTGAGAAAGAAGCCACTATCAAAATGATAGAGAGCAGCTATGCCAGAGCTACTACCATCAATATCAGCACTGATTTCAGCTAGCCTTCTTCCTCCTCCATATACTTCTATGTCAGCATCACCAGAAAAATGGATGTGTTGAAACTCAAATGATACATTATTAGTTCTATGACCAACCAAAAATTTAGGGTAAACCCTACTATAACTGATACTGTTGCCTCTGGCATTATAATCAATATCAGAATAGACAATACCTAATCCCAAGTAGGTGCTGTTATCAATGATACTTTTATCATTGGCAAAAGAGTTTTGGGATAGGAATAGCCCTAAGACTATAACAGACAATACTCTTCTCATTTTATCTCCTGTTTTTTTTAACAAAATGACACCAGCGGTGTCGGGCTTTGCTATCTTAGACAGAAAATACTCACCTATTCACTATAACAGGGAGCTACCCTATCATTTTAAATGGCTATTATATTCAGTGAGGACCCCAACATAGAGCTCTCTGCATAAGTAGCGAAAATGATTTTTACACAATAATGTATAATATATTAATAACATTTTATGTGAAGTTGTATGTAGTTACCTTCGTTTTTTATATTTTCTTAGAATAGATTCTCAAAGTCCTCAAGGTCAAAGTCATCAAGGTTATCAAGCTCTTGTTTGTTCTCACTAATTACAGGTATATTATATTTGTTAAGGATGTTATTAATTTTATTTTTAAAATTGGAATTATTTACTAGAATATTATTTTCCATTACAGAATTTTTCAGAAAATTTAAATTATCTTCAGGTAATTTTTTGACATTTGACAAAATATCTAGTTTTTCCCCTGCATCAGTTACATCAAGTTATCCATACATTGTTTAATTTTGTCCTTAATGTCAGCTGGGCGCCTTGAAATACCAAAGGCCCACTGTCCAAAACCTCCATGTTGGTTGACGGCTTCAATCCAATTTCTCATGTATTGATGTTTAGCATCGTCTTGATTCGTCTGCTGGCCTTTTGTTTCAAGTATAAGAAAATTTTTAGATTTCAACCGAATAATAAAATCAGGGCGATACTTTTTAACAACACCATTGTAAACATAAAGTATATCAAATCCCAAATAATCATTTTTTGCCCAGGCAGCAACTGATTCATTTCGGTCCAGCTCAAATGCTTCGGATGCTTCCCATGTGCTGTCATAGACGCAGTAATTGATATGACTTTTTTTAGCTAGCGCGCATGGTTTACCAGTTCGCCACGCACGCATGTCTCGGGTGGAAGAAATAGGGTGATCACTATCAAAAACAAGTCCGGTCTTCTCAGTGTTTTTAAATTCTATTGTCTGCCAGAAATGACGGATAACTCTTGACATGTTAAGGATAATGACTAACCGTTTCTTTTTTTCATCTTGATTAAACAGGGCAGGTGTTATTTGTATGCGCCCGGAATTGATAAACTGCTCTGCAATCCTGACAAGTTGCGCCATTAACAATGCTGGCGATGCCTGCCAATTTGGCCGCATTTCCTTCCACACTGATTGTGCCGTTTTAAAAATAACTGTTTGCCTGCGTTGCATCAAATTTTCCAGGTCTATATCCTCAATTTGGGAAAGATCTGGCTTGTTATCAACCGTTGGCGCCATTTCTGCTATCTCAATAGTTTTGGAAGTATCCAGTTGCAATGGTTCAACTTTTTCCCAGTCAACCGAAAGCTTAGGGTAGAAGGTTTTATCTATTCGGATAACGTTGGGCCAACTGATGGAAAAGTCTTGTTTTTCTTCATCCGGCTTGATTGTGATTTTGAGAGAAGGAGGTGTTGGCTCAGTGTCGCCCTCCTCTTCATGTGGTAGAAAACTGAACGGCACACCAAACACATTGACATACTCGGCATCAAAATACCCAGTTTCCTTGTTGATTTCATAAGAAGCACGTCTCAGTCCACGCCCAATGACCTGCTCGCAGAGCAACTGACTGGTGAATGCCCGCAAGCCCATAATTTGGGTCACAGTGCGCGCGTCCCAGCCTTCGGATAACATACCGACCGAGATGACATTTTGGATATTTTCACCTGACTTGCCGATTTGACCAACCGTATTGACCTGGTCACGGAGAAAAGCTGCTTGTTCTTTTTGTGTCATATTCTGCTTACCACTTTCTCTGCTCTTAGAATTCGTTTCAACCATTTGTGCCTCAGCTTCTTTTTCTTCGGCTTGTTTCAATACCTTTGAGTCAATATGCAATATGCCTTCGGGAATGCACAGTGCTCCAATATCAATGTCTTTATTGTCAAAGGTGTATTTGATTCTTGCCGCCGTCTCAGTGCGATTGGCAACAGTAATCATCACTGGCGGCGTTTCTCGCACCTGAAATTTCTCCCATTTCTTTTTTGTTTTATCCCAGTCCGCTCCCAGCAAGGCGTAAGCATTAATCACCAAATCTGGCAATGGTTCATGCGGTTTTGCTTTGCGATTGAGATCATCCTTAACTTCAGGGTCGCTATAGATGTGATAGAGACGGGATTTATAAGTCTTTGCATCTGGCGACGCATCATCCCGCACAACCACGCGTGGCGTTTTTACTAACCCAGATTCGATGGCGTCATTTAGCCCAAAGTCACTGACAATCCATCCGAACAATGCTTCCTCAGCATTCTGATGTCCGGACGGCGCAAAGGGCGTAGCGGAAAAATCAAAGCAATGCAAAATACCGCGTGTTTTATGAATACGGTCAAGTCCGCCAACCCACTTGGTCGCTTCTTCGATATCTTCTTGTTTGACGCCTCGCACTTTTGATCCAGCGGGAACGCGCCAAGCATGATGCGCTTCATCATTAATCACTATCAGATTGCGAGCGTTTGCTATCTCCCCAAGCACTTCGCGAGTATAGGCTTCATTACTTTTTGCGCCGCGTTTGTCCACGCCTTTTTTGCTTTTTATTTTCTCTTCGCTCTCCCAGTTTAGCGCATGCCAATTTCGTATCAGAATTTTGGCTTGGTGAAGTTTTTCGTTCAAACTTGGTGGAATAATGCCAAACTCCTTGTAATAATTATTCTCGTTTGACGGATCAAGAACAGAAAGGCGTTCCTTAACTGTAAGATTAGGAGCGACGATGAAAATATGTTGGGAAAACCGCCGGTCTCTGGGATAGGTTGCACGATTGATTACCTGCCATGCAATCAGCATTGCCATCACTACAGTCTTGCCTGTGCCGGTTGCAAGTTTGAAACACAGGCGATGAAAATCACTGCCGTCTATGGGCACATCTATCCCAGTTTTTTCAGAATCATGAGCTTCAATCAACCATATTAGCGTTTCAATGGCTTCAATCTGGCAGAAGAAAAATGGGAAATTTCGTTGTTCATTATCTTTCCAATGTTCCAGCAATTTTTTGGTAATGCTGGTAACTCCCGGGTAACCCGCATCACGCCAGCCATCAACGCGCTCGCGGATTTGATTCACCAGCGGCAGGGGGATAAATATCCCTCTATCCTGATGAGGTTTTGCTCTCAGGTCGGCAATCATGTATCCGGCTTCACGGCGACATTTAATCAGATCAGGTGGCGTTCCTTCTTCAATAAATGACCAGTGTCTATTGGGGGCGATGTAGGGGGAGTTGATGATGAGGCTGGTGGGGGTTTTGGATGCCAATTTTTATGCCTCCAAATAAAATAAGCGCATCTTGTGATTATGTTTGCAGTAATACCCACCTGATACCACAGCTCTCAAACTATCTACCTTCTCTGGCGTTGAAGTTTCTATTCTCATGCTCGTATAATGCCAATACTTGTCTGGCTCATTCCATGGCTGATGATAATTAGTTTGGTGGCTTTTTGCATAGTGTTACTTTGAAATGGTCTTCAGTGGACTCAAAAATTGGCTCACTATTGTTATGCTTCAACATCAATGGGATGACTTTGAGTCGAATGCCCATTCCTTGCTGTTCTAGGTAACCGTAATCTCTGAAAATTCTAGATGACAGTGGGTTGCGTTGTACAGATACGCCGCTTTTTATTCTCTCCACTGTCATGCCGTTGGGTAGTGCGCCGGGACTGATTATTTCAAAACGGTTGGGGTAAATAACAACACGCACATAATCCTGCTTTGTCCAGTCTCTATGAATGAGAGCATTGATTACTAATTCCCTAATCACTTCTTTAGGGTAATCCCATACTTTCTTACGAGTCGTGTGCCTTAATTCTTCACGGCTAATATATTCCTGCATACGTATATTTTCATGCAATGCTGTTTCAATAGGACGAGGCATCTGACTTGAACCTCGATACTCCACGAATGGAATATCAAAATTTTTGTCAAATAAAGCGTTATAGTCCTTGTGTTCTCCTGCGTAAACGGTGAGTCTCATACCTGCCTGTGGCAGTTTTAGTTTCGGTGCCCTTGCAAACAACGCGTAGGCAAAATAGCTGCAGGTTAAATTATGCAGGTCTCCTACCAGAAAATTGTGATCAATAAGCAGTTTCTGTAAATCAGAGCTAGATGGATATTTGAGAATATCGTAGAAATATTCTCTGTAACGTTGCTCATCCATATCTTTAATTGTGGAGCCATGAACGGGAAATTTTTCTGCTGATAACAAACCACCAGATTCAAACAATCTTGCTTGCTGTTCGCGTGTCGCCAATTGACACGAATTTCCGTAACGAACGTAAGTATCTTCACGATTGTTATGTCTTCGTACATATGGCTTGTTATTACCTTGATGAACCTTTATTACAGCTACTTTTTTATCTCCAAGGAAAGTTTCTTCGTAATCTGGCAAAATAAAAGGATGAACATATCTACCTATGACTGTATCTATCAACCATCCGTGGAGATTAGGTCTTTGAATACCACTGACATCACCATCGTCTTCAATGCCCATCAAAATTCGACCGCCATTCATATTGGCAAAGCCAACAATTTCTTTGGCTAAAGACTCGGGGCGAATGTCATCTCGCTTGTATTCAAGAGCAGGTCCTTCTCCTTGACTAATGAGTTCTAATAGTTTGCTTGTTAACATTTTGTATTAGAGCCTTTAAAAACCATACTTTCGTTTGCGAGCATTAAAAGCAGCCTTTCCTCCTTCTAATATTTCCGCCGCTTGCTTACCCACATCTAATTTGTCAACAGAGCCAATATTTTTAACAAACCCGTTATCCTTGTTACTGTCTAGCACGACGATTAACTCAGCATCGCCAAACACAGGGATATTGGCGTTGTGAGTCGCAAACAGAAATTGTCGTTTGGTCTTGGATTGCCTTAAATCCTGCACAATACGTTCCGCTATAAATGCGTTGTCTAAATTATCTTCTGGTTGGTCTATTATAAGAGGATCATCGCAATTTAATAGAAGTAAATTTAAGATCGCCGTGCATTTTTGACCTGTGGATAGGTTGCCAAGCGATACATAGCATGCGTCATTTTCTCCATGCGCTGTATTTAATTCAATGTCAATCTTATCTTTTAATTCAATTTCCTCTAACTCTAATCGTTTGGATAAGTTTATGCTGGTTATTTTTTTCGCAATACCCAGTGTCAATCCATACTGACTGTACTCATCCATAAAAGCATTTGTATTTTGTTCTTTTATCCATTGCGACCACTGCACTAAATCTAATTGTATGCCATTACTATCCAGCCACTGTATTTTTGCCGGGCCAATGCCATCAATACTACACAAAAAATCTTTCAGTGCCTTTATGTTTCCATAACGCATTACTTTTATTTTTACCTTGCCTTTTAACGTTCCTTTGTTCAATTTTTTTACTAATTCATTCATAGTAATATAATGATTAAAAGCAGTATCACGATATTCTTCCAGCAAGGTTTTTCTTTCTGATTCAATTTCAGCAACAAGTTTTTTCTGATTTTTGTGTGTCTGTTTCTCCTTTTCTATCAAGGTCAGTCGTTTAATAATAGTCGTATATTCTGCTCCTAATTCCTTACCGCTCTTACCTGCTTGTTCAGGCAACTGGGCGATCGCCTGATTTAATGCGTCACGAATCTTGTCTGATGCATCCTGCCATGACAATTGTATGGCTTGATATCTATCTTTAGCACTGTATAATTCCTTATTGGCTTCTTTGATCAATTTATTAAGTATTTTCTGCAAGTCTTCAAAAATTTTCTTCGATTCCATTATGCGTTCTATATTCGGAAGTTGTTGAATATTGCCGTTTTTCAAAAATGATAATTCAAATATTTCTTGATAATCATTTATCCATTTTTCAATTAAATTAAATTGTTCTTTGATCTTTTCCTGGATAACTTTTTCTTTTTCGATTAACTGAGTATTTTTTAATTTATCAGTTATACCTAACTTATTAAATTGCTCTGCTCGTTCCTTGAGTTTATTTTCCAAACTAACCGCTTCATCTAACTTTTCAAAATCGTTATGCGCTCTTATCAATTTATCTCTGTTGGTTGACAACATACGTTTAATTTTAGTTAAATCAGATTCAAATTTGAAACCGTCTGGTAGAAAATTATTGATTAGAGATAGTTTTGCATCCTCATTTTTTTCAATTTCTAAAATCTCATTTTGCCCCAGCAATTCAATATCAGGCAAAATTTCTCTGGGGGTCAAGTGAGATACACCCTGTTCATTTTGCACAACAGGTGCCTCTCCATAGCGTCTACTGATTGTGTAACAATTGCCTTGTTGCGCTTTTGAGTATATCTTTATGATGATCTGTGAATTACTGAGTGTTTGTGCATGAAAAGCATCAAGCCCTCTAGTGTCAGATTGCCTCGGATCCAGGTTCAAAGCATAGCGTATGCTTTCAATTAGGGTTGATTTGCCTGTGCCTCTACCACCAATAACGGCGTTAAGGTGTTTGGAGAGGAAAATAGCAGTGTCTTCAAAAAAACCCGCACCTTGCCATCTTATAGATTCAATAAACGAATATGGGCGTTCAGGTATTTGGTGATTCAGGCGAACGCGAGATTGGGGGTCTTTGAACGCATCCTTGAATGCCTGAAAATTAGGATTTGTCATTTTAATCAGGCATGACGCTGATTGGTGTTTTAAGTCTTCCGGCTTTGCAATGTCCTTGGCATTGATGATTACCATAGGATTTTCGCGGTAATAGTTATCTTCTTTATTGAGGATAGCTCGGTAATAAAAACCGCTTTCTGTTTGTTTTATACTTTCAATCGTAGTCCCTATTTGCGCTATTTTTAATAAGGGGTTCTGCCAAATGTTATGTAGTCTAGACTTTAGAACCCCTTTATCATCAGTACAATGTGCGGCATAAATGATTCCTTTCTCTTCTTCAATTATTTTAAAAATTTTGGATGCGCTAAGTGTGGATGGTCTCGTTAGATCCTGGTCATAAATTTCAAGTTTGGCGATGCAACCAATTAATTTGTTTTTAGAATATGACTCTGAAAAGAGGCATACAAAATGAACTTTTTCACTGGAGCAAATTTCAAATCCAGGAAATACAATGATATTATTATCTGTTAAAAAATTTCGTAACTTTTCAGAATCTTCAACACTGCCATGATCAGCCAAGCCTACAACCTTGACAGCGTTGTCTTTACAATGTTGCAGAATTTCTTTGTTATAAACTTCCTCGTCAGGAGCAGTAGCCACGCCGCGATACTTACAGTAGTGATAAGAATTAACTTGTAGCGCGCACTTATAAAAACGTGCGCCCTTGTATTGAACTTGATTGCTCATCATTTCACCTCCGTCGGTATTCCCAAAACCCGCAAACTTTCGATTCCTCTATCATCCACTATTTTGACGGCGATGCGCTGGTTTTCACCGAGGTCAAACGGTAGGGAAAGAATGCCGCGATAGGCTTCAATCAATTCTTCGTCTATCTCGGATTTGAGGTTTCTTGCCAGTTTTCTCCAGCCTTCTTTGTCGCCTGCCATGGGAAAGAACACCTGGGAGGGATACAGACTTCTGCCGTCGTAGTCGGTGTCCAGCATCCAGAGTGCAATTTTTTCTGTATTGCCGGACTCCACATCGCCGCTCTTGGTGTTGAAGTAATCAAAGCCATGCACTTCCACTTGCCATTTATTTGTGTCCTCGCCGCGGCGGATTCGGCGCAAACTTACATCCGGTTGCCCAACCAGCCAGAAACTTTCATTGCTGGCGCGTTTCTTTTTCAGGTCATCGGTTTGCAGGTCGGCGTTCATCTGCACCTTCAACATCTTTACGCCGGGCCAATCGGTTTCGTCTATGTCCTTTGCCGCTTCCGGGTCAAATTGAAAAGCCACGAACACGACAAACTCTGGCTTTGGCACTAGGGTTTGCGCTTCTTGCACGGCATTTTCCACCTGCCGTTGCTCCAGCGGCGCGTGTTCGGGACCGAATGAGATGACCGCACGGCGCGAAGTGCTTGCCGTGTCCACATCCTTGACACCGCCGCCGCTGTCGTCCGGTTTGGTTTCGGCGTCCGCGTGCAGGTAGCGGTAGGAGGGCAGGATTTCAACGCGGGAGAAGGAAATGTGCTGTCCGCCCTTGCCACGGATGCCAGACTTCTCCAACTCATCACGCCATTCTCTTTGGCGCAGAGTTTCGCCACTGCGGACAATGGTTTCATCCGCCGCCGCTGGCTCTGGTGCAGTCATGTCATCCAGCGGTTGCACCGTCGGTGCCGGCACGGCTTCCACCGTGAAGGGTCCGGTGATGCGCGCCTTTTTGGTGTCTTTGATTGGTTGGTCGTATAGCGTTTCTGTTGCCGGCGGTTCGTTGTTGGCGATGGATTTCAAGGTGATGTGCGGTACTTTTTTATATTTAAATCCACTGCCGACACCCTCGGTGAGATGTGCGAGTTGGTAGTAATCATAACTGGCAGTCATCAATCGCTGTTTCGCCAGCGTCAGTGCCACGCGCGAGGTGTCGCAAGTAATCCATCTTCGCCCCCATTGCTCGGCAACGAATGCGGTGGTGCCGCTACCGCAGGTCGGATCAAAGACCAGGTCGCCCGGGTCGGTGGTCATTAATATGCAGCGTTGAATTGGCAAATTTCCCGTTTGAACAACATAACTTTTTTGTTGTGCTCCGACAGTATCCGTCCAAATGGCAAGCAAATCTGTTACCGGGAAATCATCAGAGTAATACTTATATGTAAGCATGTTACCTTTTACTGTTAGGCGGTTTTCTCTCTCAAGTATATTAATGCCTTCTTTTGTGGTTCCATAGCCACTTCCAGATGCTGGAAAGTTTTTGCCGTTGAAATGATATGTGAATTGACCACTTGCATTAACACCGGAGGATTTTAAAGATTTTTTCAAAAAAACCCTAGAGCCATGCTGGATTTTTGTATGGTCATTGATTTGCTCTTTGGTTAAGGAATGTTCTTTGCCTTTAGCATCTTCATACCAAGCATAATCGTTGTTTCCCTCTGTGTTGTATGCTTGGAATAATTTTCTATACTTGATATTATCTTTGTTCTTCCCATACCACAGAATAAAGTCGTACATCTGCTCCAACAACTTGGCTCCGAGCGGCATAGTTTTTTTCCTAAAAGGGATAAGCGCAACAAAATTCTCCGCCCCAAAAACCTCATCCATAATCTCCTGCACATGATGTACATTCTCATCCGAAATCTGCACAAAACAGGAACCAGAATCAGTCAGCAACTCACGTGCCAATAGCAAACGATCGCGCATATACGACAGGTAAGAATGAATACCCAACTCCCAGGTGTCGCGGAAGGCGCGAATCTGCTCCGGTTCAGAGGTCAGGTCGTCGTCCTTGCCGTCCTTGACATCACGCTGATTGGTAAAAGGCTGGAAGTTGCTGCCATATTTGATGCCGTAGGGCGGATCCATATAGACGCACTGAACACGGCGCGCCATGCTTTCTTTTTCCAGTAGCGAGTTCATCACCAGCAGGCTATCGCCGGCGATGAGACGGTTGCTCCAGTTGTGGGAATGTTTATAAAACTCAATCTCGTTGCGTAGCGGAATTTTGCGTTCCTGGTCAAACAAACTCCCTTGACGGCCAGCACCATCATTGTGTTTCTTGACCGCTTCCACGATGGTGCGCGGGTCAATACGCTCGTGAACATGCAGGGACTGGGTCGGCACTTCAAAAGAAGTGTGCTCGGCTTTGCCCGCCCATTGCAGTTGCGGGTCAAGATGCGGGTCATATTCGTAACGCCGCTTCTCGCCCTTGTCAGGGTCGCTACTTGGTGTGACCAGCCCGACTTGCGGATTATTCACCCGCTGTTTGTTAGCATGATCATATTGCTCTATAGGTTTGTTTTTTTGTGGCATAAGATGCTATAACAGTTTACTTTAATATTATGACATTATCCAGTATCCAGTCTTATTACTTAACAAAAATAGCGAGCTGTTGCCTATTCGTTTTTTATATTTTCTTAGAATGGATTATCAAAGTTCTCAAGGTCAAAGTCATCAAGGTTATCAAGCTCTTGTTTGTTCTCACTAATTACAGGTATATTATATTTGCTAAGGATGTTATTAATTTTATTTTTAAACTTGGAATCATTTACTAGGATATTATTTTCCATTACAGAATTTCTCAGAAAATTTAAACTTTCTTCAGGTAATTTTTTGACATTTGACAAAATATCTAGTTTTTTCTCTGCATCAGCTACATCAGTATTCTGTGCTATAGCCTTACATAATGATCTAAGCATTTTTGATCTTGTTTTAGGAGAGGAAATTAGTGTATCAAATATAATTTTAGCTAGCTCTCCGTATTTTTTACCCTCGATCTGAATAGCTTGATATTTTCCAATAAATCCGTGAGGATCTTGTGATGCCATTATGGGAATAATAAGAATATCCCTACCAATAGCCGCTCCCACCTCCTGGTCGCACCACTCACTCTCTTTAAATTCCTCTTTTAAAATTGCCAAAAGGGCATCCATAGAAAGAAGAGATGCTTCAATTTCATCTTGCCATTTTTTGGTTGGTTTTATATCTTTGTGAGCCACAAAAGAGCTAATTGCATAGTTGTTAAGTACATATTGTAAGTTAGAAGCCCCCTTAAGTGAGGACACCACATGACTTAGAAATAATTTAAAATATCCAGATTTCCAGTGTGAAGGATGTTTTGGATGGGATACAACTGGGATGTCTGCAAGATCTAAATCACGAGCAATATCTAAAATCAACTCATGTGAGACATCAGCAAGCTGGTCTGTGACATATGCATGCCTGCTATGGTATTCTCCTTGTATTTTCGATGTATCAATACTGAACTCGGATAGGTATATGTCTATTTGCGTATATGTCATTCTATCTTGAAGATAAATACTAATACTTTCAAGTAGATCCATTTTTTCAATTGGTCTCATAGGTTTTTTTGGGACAAGTAGGTGCTATTATCAATAACATTTTATGTGAAGTTGTATGTAGTTACCAAAAATTATTGCACTTTGTTATTTTTTGCAAAATAAGCATCCAATAGTTTTCTTGCAAGCGGGGCAGCATTTGCACTACCACTTCCTGCATTTTCAACGATAACAGCAATAGCAATTTCAGGATTTTCAATGGGGGCAAAAGCGGTAAATAGTGCGTGATCTCTTAAACGTTCTGGTATTTCAGCCGCAACATATTTTTCTTTCTCACCCAAACCAAAAACTTGTGCTGTACCTGTTTTGCCTGCAAGAGTGTATGTTAAATTTTTATTTAAATGTCGTGCTGTGCCTTTAGGGTGGTAAATTGTTTGTTTCATGCCTGTAAGCACTGCTTCCCAATTTTTAATATTTTTAATAGGAACACTGTGGAACTGCGCTTTTTTATCTATTACCTTGCCACCTATTTCTTGAATATGACGCACTAGTTTAGGTTTTGTGTATTTACCATGATTTGCGAGAATGGCAATGCTAAAAGCAAGTTGTATAGGTGTTGAACTCACAAATCCTTGTCCGATACCAGCAATTACTGTTTCTCCGGCATACCAGGGCTCCCCTTTATTTTTCTTCTTCCACATCCTTGAAGGTAGGATCCCTGATGCTTCGTTAGGCATATCAATACCAGTTGGGCGGCCAAAATTAAATTGTGTGAGGTAATTGTGTATTTTGTTAATACCTAAGTGATATGCTAAATCATAAAAGAATACGTCGCAAGATTGAGAAATTGCATTTTCTAAATCAATGTTGCCATGTCCTGCTTTTTTCCAATCTTTATACTGATGTGTGTTATTAGGTAGTGAATAGGAGCCAGTGCAAAAAACCGTATGTTCTTTATGAATAACATTATTTTCCAGTCCTGCTAGCGCAACAAAAGGCTTAATGGTTGAGCCGGGTGGATAAACTCCTTGAAGTGCACGATTAAATAGCGGTAGATTTTTATCATCTTTAAGTGCTTTATAGTTTTTTCTAGAAATGCCACCAATAAATAAATTCGCATCAAAACTTGGCGCACTTACAAGTGCTAATACCTCAGCTGTTTTTACATCCATTAGCACAATTGCACCGCGTTTATTTGCCAGTAAACTTTGCGCTAGCTCTTGGAGTTCGTAGTCAACACTTAAATAAATATCAGCACCAGCCTGGGCAAATTTTGTTATATCAATATTGATAACTTTGCCACTTGCATCGCGAATAATATGCTCTAATCCAGCACGTCCATTTAATAAATGATCATATTTTTTTTCAATACCAATTTTACCAATATGACTAATGCCCTTATATTCTTCACCTGTATATTTTTTTTTATCTGTAGCACTTATTCTGCTTACATAGCCAATGACATGAGTCAGCGCATTTTTTTTGGGATAAATACGTTTGAAATAGGGTTTAATGCTAACGCCCTTAAAGTTTTGAGAAACAAGCAGTTTTGCACTAAGTTCTTCGGGTATATTCTCTCTTAACACAATGTTATGAAATGCTTTATAGTGTTTACGATTTTCTCTATAAGATTCAATGTGATTATCATCAACAAAACCTGCTGTTTTAAGGGATGCTAGCATTTGGTTTATATCGGGCACTACTTCGGGGGTAATAGTGAGTGTATAGGCTAATTTGTTATCTGCTAATAACACGCCATTTCTGTCAAATATACGCCCTCTAATTGGAGCTATGGACCTGATTAATAGTTGATTTTCAATAGCTTCTTCTTTGTAATAATCGTGTTTTATGATTTGCAAGTCAAATATGCGAAATAATATTATAACAACACCAATTATCATTATCACAGCAGCAAGCAATAACCTCTTTACAAAAATAGAATTTTCAACAATGGGATTACTGATGCGCATATTATTGATACCTACGTAATATGTATCTTATGACGGGCCAAAATATTGACGTCGTGAGAATACTAAATAAAGTCAACCAATTGATATCAAATGTTTTAATACTGATAATATGGATAGCGTAAAGTGTAACTAAATAAATTGTAGCTGCAAATAGTAAATAAACTTGCTGTGTTGTTGTATTTGAAAAAAAGAAAGATTGCTTTACTTTAAAAATAAATAGAGCGCTTAACATTAAACTAAGTGCGTTTTGCCCTAAAATATCACCGTTTGCAACATCAATCATTATGCCGACGGGCAGTGCTAGTATGGTTGGGTTTTTAATGTTAAAGCGCACCATAAAATGCACATAAGTTAATAAAATCCAAAATGGCATCACTGGCGAAAAAATACCAGCAGGTATCACAGTGAGTAGTAAGGCAATCAGTGTAGCTTTAATTAAAAATAAGTAGGGACGGTATTTATTTGTCATTAATAATGAGTAAAAATTCCAGTTGGTTAATATTTTCAATAGGTGTTAATTCAATATTTATAAAAAAATCATCGCTATGTTTAATACGAGTGACTACACCGACTGGATGATTTTCGGGAAATTTAGAGCCAATATGGCTAGAGACAAATATATCACCAATTTTAATATCTGCATTTTTTTGAATAAAGTTAAGTTTTAATTTATTTTCATAAGATGCTATACCTTGCGCGATTCCTCTTAAATTATTACGCTGATTTTTAACAGGAATATAATGTCTTGGATCTGTAATACTAAGCACTGTGCTATGGTTCATCGCAGTAAAGATAACCTGCCCGACTACGCCTTTAGAAGCAATAGCAACTTGACCATTTTTAATACCATCTGAGCTACCCTTAGTGATAATAATTTGTTTTTTAAGGCGCGATTGTCTAACATTACTAATTGATGCTAATGTTGCATTACTATGCTCAATGCGATAGTTTATATTAAGTATTTTTTGCAGATTTTGTAATTTTAATAAAATACTGTTATAAGTTTGTAGTTGTAATTTTAATAATTTATTTTCGTTTTTTAAAGTATTTAATTCGTTAATAAGTTGAGTGCGTTTTGTGCCTTGTTCTTTAACCCAGCTATAAAGTTGACTAGGTATGTCAACTATATAATAAATCGGTATATTTACATAAGATAGTGCTGCCCTAATCTTTGTAAGTGTCTGCGATTGGTAATCAGCAATAATAATAATAATAGCAAATATAATAGGGAGGGTATGTTTGAACAGTTTCATAATAAAAAATGAAACCAATAGCGAAAAATATCTACTGTAGACAATTTTAATTATTTTTTAAAAGCAAATAATTCAAGCGCGAGGTTGGTTGGATTTAATTATCAAAATAGAACTTAGGGGTTTCTTTGGCAATTATTTTAAGATAAACCTCATAGAGATAAACGGCTAATAAATACTATTACTATTCAGAAGAGAGGAAATGCATACTATGCTTGTTAATCATATCCAGCCCAATACTTCCACCTTTGGCAACGCAAGTAAGTGGATCTTCTGCGACTTTGACCGGTAATTTAGTTTCTGCACAAATAAGTTTATCAATTCCTTCAAGTAGAGCACCGCCACCTGTTAGCACAATGCCACTTTCTGCAATATCAGCACCTAGCTCAGGCGGTGTATTTTCCAGTGCTGTTTTTACAGCAGAAACAATAGCATTAAGCACCTCTTGCACTGCTTTTAAAATTTCTTTATTTGTAATTTTAAAAGTAGCAGGAATACCATCGGAAATATTGCGACCATGAATGTTAATTTCTTTGACCACCTTGCTTGGAAAAGCAGAGCCAACTTCATTTTTAATCCGCTCAGCGGTTGCTTCGCCAATTACTGTGCTATAAGTGCTACGAATATATTTAGTAATGGTTTCATCTAATTTATCACCACCTACTCTAATTGAGTTAGAATAAACAATGCCATTTAATGACATTACTGCAATTTCAGTGGTGCCACCACCAATATCAATCACCATAGAACCTATTGCTTGACTAACTGGCATCCCTGCACCAAGTGCTGCTGCCATTGGTTCATCAATTAAATAAACTTCTTTAGCACCAGCACCAAGCGCGCTTTCCTTAATAGCGCGACGTTCAACTTGCGTGGCCCCGCAGGGAACACAAATTAAAACTTTAGGGCTTGGACTAAAAAAGTTAGACTTAAGCACTTTACGAATAAAGTGTTGAAGCATTTTCTCAGTTACTCTAAAATCCGCAATTACGCCGTCTTTCATGGGCCGAATTGCAGTGATAGAGCCAGGCGTCCTGCCAAGCATCAATTTTGCTTCTTGCCCCACTGCAATTACTGTTGAGCTTGTTGAACCTCTATCATCGCGAATAGCGACCACAGACGGCTCATTGAGCACCACGTTACCGTTGATACAAATTAAAGTATTTGCAGTGCCTAAATCAATAGATAAATTGCTAGATTTAAACAAATTAAACATAAAATATCTCTTACTGTTAAACATCTTATCGTTAACGCTAAGCACCTCATTATACATTAATGCATTAAAATGACGCACATTAAATTTATTCCTTAAATACGAAGACTTACTACACTTATACGAAAATATGTTATGCTTTTGACTATTTAGAAAATTAGTAAACATTTAATATGGTAATTAAACAAGAAGATGTGATTGAAAGCGTGGCACTTGGTTTGCAATATATTTCTTACTATCATAGTGCTGACTTTATAGATGCGATGCACCGTGCTTATTTGAAAGAGACAAATCATGCTGCTAAGAATGCTTTAGCGCAAATTTTGGTCAATTCTAAATTGTCTGCTATTAGTAGGCGCCCTATTTGTCAGGATACAGGCATTGTTAATGTTTTTGCTGATGTTGGTATGTCAGTTCGTTTTACGGGTGAATTATCACTAGAAGAAATGATTAACGAGGGCGTGCGTCTTGCATATTTATCTAAGCATAATCCGCTACGTCTTTCAGTCGTAAGACACCCACTTTTTGGTAGAGATAATACTAAAGATAATACACCTGCTGTTATTTATACGCGTCTGGTTAAAGGTAATAAAGTGCATTTTTCTCTTGCTGCTAAAGGTGCAGGTTCAGAAAATAAAGCGCATTTTAGTGTTTTAAATCCAAATGATAGTTTGCTAGATTGGGTATTAGAAACTCTGCCAAAAATGGGTGCAGGTTGGTGCCCGCCGGGTATACTTGGTATTGGTGTGGGTGGTAGTGCTGAAAAAGCAATGCTGATGGCAAAAGAAAGTTTGTTAGAAGCGGTTAATATTCAGGACCTATTGGCAAAAGAAAAATCAGAGTGCACGCCACTGGAAGCAATGCGTTTGGAAATTTATGCGCGTGTTAATGAATTGGGTATTGGTGCACAAGGTTTAGGCGGGCTAACAACCGTGCTAGATGTAAAAATCCGCGATTATCCAACGCATGCAGCATCACTTCCGGTTGCTATGATTCCAAATTGCGCAGCGACGCGCCATATTCATTTCTCACTTGATGGTACGGGCATAGCAAAGTTGCCAGAAGTAAGTATAGATGATTACCCAGATATTAAAATGGATTATAGCACTTATCGGCGTGTTAGGCTTGATGAGCTCACAAAAACAGATACTAAAAATTGGCGTATTGGTGAAACTTTGCTACTAAGTGGCAAAATTTTAACGGGCAGAGATGCAGCTCATAAACGTTTAAAACAATTAATTGATGATGGCAAACCACTGCCTGCTGAGGTTGATTTTACAAATCGCTTTATTTATTATGTGGGACCGGTTGATCCTGTGGGTGATGAGGTATTAGGCTCCGCTGGACCTACAACTGCAACGAGAATGGATAAATATACAGCTATGATGCTCACGCATACGGGTATTCTAGGGATGATTGGTAAGGCTGAACGCGGACCTGAGACTATTAAACTCCTTAAAGAACACAAATGTATTTATTTAATTGCGGTAGGCGGTGCAGCTTATTTAATCTCCAAAGCTATTAAAAAAGCGAAAAAAATTGCATTTTCTGAAATGGGTATGGAGGCAATTTACGAACTAGAAGTAAAAGATATGCCAGTTACCGTTGCGGTTGATAGCCGTGGGGGCAATATCCATAGTATTTTTGATGAACTTACTGTTAAGATGAATGTTTAGTTTAAGTAAGATAACAGTTAAAAATTTCTAGTAAAACTGATATTTTTCTATATTGGCTAACAAAAATTAAAAACCTTTAATTTTATTTGATGTCAAGCCTATAACTGCTTGATGTAGGGTGTTTTTGCCATAAAATTCTAATTGGCTAATATTTGTAAATAAAGCCATTTTGATAAAACTATCTTTAAACAAAATACGCTACTGATAATCTATTAAAATAATGCAATAAAAATTTTGGAAGTAATTTAAACCGATGAAAACAGAAAATATTCAAGAAATAGAACAAAAAATAAATGAAGTGGGGTCAGCATTGAATGACTTTGCTGTAGATGAATATGAAGGCGAGCTCTTTGGCAATAAAAGAGAAGAATATACTGCTCTATCTCTTAAATCTGCCTTAAAGATGTTTTTAACAGAAATACGCGGATTAGTTAAATCACCCAGTAAGTTTTTGCAGTTATCAACGTTTGATGAGAGAAATGCAATACGTGAATATTTGATTATAATACTTACCGGGCTAGGGCAACAAAATTATAGCGAGGTCGCTAAACACTTAGATGACATAAAGCCTATCATACGAAGCTATAATGTTAGGGGGTCCTCAGAAACTCAAACCGTCCTTGAAGAACGTGCTAATAAAATTAACAAGCAGTGTTCAATATTGGAAGAAAATATTCAAACTATAGAAAAGATTGAAATAAAAGCAAAAGAATTGGAAAAGAAAATTCAATTTGCAGAAGAAAAGATTGATACTCTTGATAATACAATTGCTGAATTAGATGATAAATCTAACAAAGTTGCTACATTACAGAATACAGCCCAAGAAAATAAGCAAGCCATAGAACAGATTCTGACATCTGCAAAAAGCCATGAGGAAATTATTGATAATTTTAGTCAGAAAGTTCAAGAAAGAGCAAAACAATTAGAACAACAAGAAAGCACAACCACATCATATCAAGAGACATTAAAAACGTTTGAGCAAGAACACGAAAAAAAGCTTACAGAAGCAAAAGAATTAATAAAAAAAGCAAGAGACGCTCTTAGCTATACAACTTCAGAAGGAATTAGCGCAGCTTTTGATGAGCGTTACAAAGAGGAAAAAAAAGACTTTAAAATCATCGCCCCTGTATGGCTTGCTGGGGCATTCGCCTTTATATTAGTTTCGGCATTTATTGGATACTTTATGTTGATAGGACAAAGTGATCTGACAATTGGTATGTCTATAGCAAGAATTGCCATCATGTCGGTTACAATTTCTGCAGCATGGTTCTGTGCATCTCAATATGTTAGGTATAGAAATACCTTAGATGATTATGGTTATAAATCTATGCTTGCAAAATCTATGGTTGGATTTCTTGATCAATTCCAGGAAGCGGAAGAGAGAAAAGATTATTTGCAAACTGTTTTGCGAGAGATTCATCAAGATCCTTTGCGTAAGAAGCATGATGTTGATACACCTACGTCAAAATTTTGGGGAATGTTTAGAAAAGAAAAAGGGGAAAAAGAAAATCAACCTAAAACTTAAAATATCAATAGAAAGATGTAAACATCGGAAAGAACCCCACTAAACAAATAACTGGACAATACAATGGCTGACAAAACTCAAGAAAACAAAACAAGTCCTTTCGCTCAATTTAAAGCGGATCCTTTAATGCTGTGATGATTTGGTTATTATCCATGGATTATTTTTTGTTATTTTAAAACGGATCATCATCCTAAAAATCATCCACTATTGGCGATTTCTCATCTCAGTTAAGTGTTCATTTTTTAATAAAAGATCACGACCATCATCTGTTATGAAATAAAAATAAGCCTTGTATGTTATTCCATGTCTATCTATTTCACCTATTTCTTTACTTACAAACCCCATTCTTTCAAGTTTTGCTAGCGACAGACTCAGCTTATCGGCACCGTAACCCTCATGTTTTGGAACACTATTAAATATACTCTCTACTAGATATCCCTGAGGATATTTAGAGCAAAATGTATGAATTTCTACTAATATGCTATGCTCAATATAATCAATTTTATAATCGTAATTTGTTTGCTCTTTTTTCTTATTAATTTTTGTATTTTTAGATATTAGCCCTAAATTAGATAATGATTTTTTTATAATTGCACATGGTGCATTGACAGCAGAGTGCAAGTCATTATCTGTTCTATTGCCATCATAATCAGCAGAAGTTAATCCTAATAAATCAGTTGGTAAATAAAGTTCAATATCTCTAGGTTTAATAATAAAACAACGTTCTTTACCCAAAGTTCCAATAAATAGCCCTAACTCAAATAAAACATTATCACGAGCAATGTTTTTATTTTCACCTCTAATAATACCAGTATCATCTGGAGTAAGTACGAAAATAGCAAAATCCACTGATTCTGCATTTTTCATTAATGAGTTTATAACATCTGAAGATAATTCAAAAACATGTTTCCATACAGTGCATTCTGCATCACGATCAAAGTTAACATTAATTGCATCT
Source organism: Gammaproteobacteria bacterium (assembly GCA_965207345.1). Lineage (GTDB taxonomy): Bacteria > Pseudomonadota > Gammaproteobacteria > PS1 > Pseudothioglobaceae. Next base: position 27,950 of record OZ242280.1, read on the forward strand.
GCAATACTAATACTTTCTTTTGATGACGCTATAAATATTTTTGGTTTTTTTATAATTTTTTAATAAAAAAATGTTCTGATTTTGACATTTTTTACAAACAAAACGTAGGCAATTGACAGGCATTATAAATGATTCTAAAAACCCTATTGCTATTATTTATGAGTGTATCAAAGGGATGCCTGTTGTTTTTAATTTTAAACATAATCAATAATAAACTTCTTAAACCCCATTTTACTAACAAATATACTAAATGGTTTTATTTTTTGGTATGCTTATAGCTTAGAAGTTGGTTGGATAGCCACTGGGATTGTAAACCTAGAGGAAAGTCCGGGCTCCATAGAGCAAAGTGCTAGTTAACAGCTAGGCAAAGTGATTTGACGGCAAGTGCCACAGAAAATATACCGCCCAGTGCTTTGAAGTTTTAAGTCATGGGTAAGGGTGAAAAGGTGTGGTAAGAGCGCACCGCTTGTTTGGTAACAGATAAGGCAGGGTAAACCCCACTTGGAGCAAGATCAAATAGGAAGGTAGTGCTGCTCGCATTATACTTTCGGGTAGATCGCTAGAGATATTTGGTAACAAATATTCCAGATGAATGGCTATCAATAATCTATGAGATTATTACAGAACCCGGCTTATAAACCAACTTCTTTTCTAATACTGAGGCGATATTTTTAAAACATTATAACCATGAAAGAGCAGTAAAAATACTACTAGATAAATAATTTAATGCCTAATTCTACAAATAAATTAGCAGATAGATTAGCAGATAAAAAAGCACGAGAACAAGTACTAGATACTACAAAATCTTTTATCGTTCAAGCAGGTGCAGGTGCTGGTAAGACTTCTTTGTTGATTGATCGTTATCTCGCTCTGCTTGCACTATGTGCTATGCCTGAAAATGTGCTAGTTATAACCTTTACAAATAAGGCTGTTGATGAGCTGCGCACTCGGGTTTTAGCCATACTGCGCCTTGCAGATGAACAAAAAAATGCAACTAAAGAAAATAAGCAAACAACATTTACTAGCGCACATCATAAAAAAACACATCTCCTAGCACAAAGTGTATGCAAACGCTCAGAAAAACTTACTTGGTCTTTATTATCACACCCGGAGCGTCTTAAAATTATGACAATTGATGCTCTGTCACTGGTTATTGTGAAATTTCACTCCAGTGATATATTCCATGATATTTTATCTGAGGCAGAGCAAAATATTTGCTACAAGCGCAGTGTGAACGAGGTTTTAACTTTAATTGATGATGTGGATTATGGGGTGGATATTCAAACTACGCTTAGCCACTTAGATAATGATACGCATAAATTTTGTCGCTTAATCTCAAAAATGCTCGCTAAGCGTGATCAATGGTTAAGGCATATTCACCATATAGATGTATTTCAAAATACCAGCCGCGCTATAATTCAAGCCCATCTTTTACAATTGGTTACCGGGTGTCAAAATTTAGCAAGCGATTTTTGGGAGCTTGTTTGTATTTCTCCAAAATTATCCTATGCAACAAAAGAATTCTTTAGCGTATTTACGCATGCTGATAATTTAAAAAATCAAGAAAATTTATATACACCAGAATCCTTAGTGCATTGGCATGCGCTTAGTGAAATATGTTTAACTCAAAGAGGACAGTGGCGTAAAACAAATTTATTGGCTTTGAGTAAAAAAGATGGTTTTGATTTAGAAATAGCAAAACTCAAAATCATTATGCCATCACTTCTTGAGGATTTAAAATTAGCGCAGTTATTATTTGAAGTGCACGTTTTACCAGATATTATATTAAACTCTGATGACACTCATATAGCAGAGGTTTTAAGGCGCGTTTTAAAACTATCAGTTGCCCAGCTTCGTATTAATTTTACGCAAATGCAAGCCTTAGATTTTATTGAAATAGCAATGGCAGCGGTGTCTTTGTTAAAAGCAAAAGAAGCACCAAGTGAAGTTTCTCTTTATATGGATTACCAAGTTCAACATATTTTATTTGATGAATTTCAAGATACTTCTTATACGCAGTTTGAATTATTAAAATCTCTTATTTCAACTTGGCAAAATGATGATGGACGCACCTTATTTTTGGTTGGTGATCCTATGCAATCCATTTATGGATTTCGTGAAGCACAAGTTGGTTTATTTTTAAAAGTCTGGCAAAGTGGTATTTTTGATATGACATTAACTCCACTTAGATTAAGCGTTAATTTTCGCTCCACTACCCATATTGTAGAAAAAAATAATGATTTATTTCAAAGTATTTTCCCCAAAGTAGGAGACATTCTAACAGGTGCCATTTGTTATTATCCAAGTAATGCTAATAGTGATTTAAGCAATATTCACAGCAAAGCCATCACTGAAAATTCGGTTGTTTTTTATGCATATAAAAATCGTAAAGATAGCGCAGAAGCCGAGCAAGTTGTGCGTATTGTGCGTGATGAATTAGCATTTGACTGCGAGCAGGAAATTGCAATTTTAGTGCGCTCTAGAAGTCATGTATCTGAGATTATGGTTATGCTCAGTGCACAAAATATTTGTTTTGAAGCTGTGGATATTAAATTATTAGGGGCACATTTTATTATCAAAGATTTATTATCTTTATTAAAAGCAATTTCTCATTTAGGCGATAAATTATCTTGGCTTAGTATATTAAGAGCACCTTGGTGCGGCCTTTTACTTGCAGATTTGTTATTAATATCTGATGAGACATATCCTAGTATTTGGGCAGCAATTAATGACAATGAAAAACAAAAAGCACTGACTAAAGATGGCAGGGAGCGCGTGCTTTTGATGTGTGATATTCTCGCGCCAGTATTAGCGCAAGTTAGACGTTTTAGCTTTGCCACATTACTAGCTAGTGCAATTAGTCGTTTAGGATTTAACTTATATGCAAGTGCACATGAAAAAATATTAGCTGAGCAGTTTTTAGATTTAGTTTCTCAGTGCGAAACTGCAGATGGAAAAATTGACATGGAAGTGTTACACTTGCGCTTAGATAAAACTTATCTAACATCAGAAAAAGCAAACGTAAAATTGATGACTATATACGGTGCTAAAGGTTTAGAGTTTGATACTGTTATTATGCCGGGTTTAGGCAAAGTAGCTGGCACGAATAAAAAAGAAGTATTTAAGTTTAAGGAATTTGACCCAGGGCTACTCTATGCACCTATTAAAAATATTGCCCTGCAAGAACAAAGTGCTACTTATCAATATTTGAGTTATATAGAAAATAAGCAAAGTGATTATGAATTAAGGCGCGTTTTATATGTTGCAATGACGCGAGCAAAGAGAAAAATTTATTTATTAGCACATCAGAGTGCACAAGCAAAAAACCCGCAAAAAAGAACCTTACTTTATTATTTATGGCAACATTACAAACCTTATTTTGATGCATTGCCAGAAGAGGTAGAAATAGAAAAAATTAGAACAGCACCACCGTTTTATCGCTATAAAAAAATGAATGAAGTATCTAATCGTAAAATTACTAAGACAAAAAAAATAACACCACTAGACCAGAATTTAAAACCACTTTATCAAAAAATTTTGGGCACTGTTACACATCTTTGTTTAGAACAAAATACAAGCCCAAACCAGCAAGTTATACGAGCTAGATTAACAGCAGCAGGTATCCCCGTTAAAAACTTAGATGACAGCGTGGAAAAATTATTGCTATTTTTAAACCATATTAAAACTGACAAAAAAGCGCACTGGATATTTTCTAAGCGAGAAAGCACACGCACAGAAGCAGAGTTTTTCACACAAGATGGCACGAATATTATTATTGATAGATTATTTATTGAAAATGGTGTGCTTTGGGTGATTGATTACAAAACTCACATGCTTAAAGCTGATGAAACTTTGGCACATTTTTTAACACGCCAAAAAACTAAACACCAAACGCAAATGCAAAAATATCAATCCATTTTAGCTCGTTATTACAATTACCCAATTAAGACAGCACTTTATCTTGTTGCTATCCCGTATTTATTGGAGCTATGACCACGCATTATTTTTTAATGCCTATTTTTACTGCGCTTCTAATCAGGCGGCTATCAAAAACAAAATGTTTATCTTTAGGATCCTCCAATTTTTTTGAGTGTATTCTCCAGCCTGTATTGATTCCTTTTAAATGGTAAAAGAAAATCTGTTTATAATTCTTATTTTTTTGTATTTTCAAACAAAATAATTTTTTTACTTTTTGTATGGAATTTATAAGAAGAACTTGATGAACCCAATTTATTTTTATATATCGCGGTTGATAACAATATTTCTTAACCTTTCCTACTATCTCACCAGGTACGAATGCATAATGAAAAAATCTAGGGGTTTTTCTTTTTTTTATTTTTGTAAAATCGGGAACAAGGCAAGGTTTGAAATATTTAATTGGGCAAAATCTATTTTTGAATTTAGCTAAATATTCAATAAGCGAAATATTTTTGTTGATGTAAAGATATTCATCAATATCCAGACTGAGCACCCATTTTGTGTTATCACCAAAAAACAGACGAAAATGATTGAAAGCACCAACTTGGCTATATTCATTGATATGCCTAGCAACAGGTTTACAACCAAAAGGAAAGGGCCAGTGTACTAAGATAATTTCTACCTCTTCACTTAAAGCTTTAAGCTTTTCTGTAAGTGTGGAAATTTTTTCACTGTCATTGTCATAAATCACAATTCTGCTAATACCATGCAATCTTTTATACCAAAGACACCAATCTTTGATCCAAATAATTGGATTATCTTTTTGCATAGTGACAAGGGTAATATTGGTTTTTGTAAGCGGTATTAAATTTTTTTTAGCACAAGAGAGCGAGATATTAAAATAGGGAAATTTAACCTCTAAATATAAATTATTTTCCGTATTTTGACGCATCAAAGTATTAGTTTTAATGCGCGTAATTGTAACTACGTCCGCTACGTGTATATTAAATTTAAGAGGTTTATTTTCGTGCGTGATAGAAAAAGGCTTTCCTATATTTAAAAAAGGAGGGCTAACGCAAAATATATACTTTAAATCGTTTGAAAAAAAAGTATCATAAAAAATAGTTTTTGTATCATAGCGCGACAAATCAATACCCATTTTTTCAGCAGGAATATTTTTAATGCCACTATCTGTGTATGTACGCACAGCTCTTTTTATATTTATGTCACTAGGAATATAAGTAGGCTTAGGATAATAAACTGCGTATCTTTGCATCTGATTGCATGTTATGGATGATAAAAATTAAGAATATTATAGGTTATGACTTGCACTGAGATTATACCCTATTACTATATCAGAGCAGAGAGAGGGGTCTATAAACTTAAAAGAGATGGTAGCATTAAGATGATGGTTATTTTTTAAATTAAGTATTCTAGCAGTTAGTTTGAGCATTGACACTTCCTTAAAAAAACTCTAAAATGCACTAACTTAACTTATTCAATTTTTTGGGGGTTATCATGGCTGACGAAATATTAGATGCATCTGGGTTAAATTGCCCGCTACCTATTTTAAAAACTAAAAAAGCGCTCATAAAAATGAGTGCTGGTCAAGTGTTAGAAGTGATTTCTACGGATGTTGGTTCAATAAAGGATATTGAAGCATTTTGTAATCAAACTGGTAATAAACTGCTTAGTAATGCATCAGAGGATGGTAAATATATATTTAATATTGAGAAAGTGAGCTGAGTGTTGCAAAAACTAGCCTCTGTTGGTTTTTTTTGAAGCAGTTATTTAAATTCATAACTTGGAGACATTATGGCGGTAGAGGATAAGGTAGATAGTAAAGAAAAGACAGAGGAAAAAGCAAAAATAAAAACAAAAGATGTTGAACAAAAAGGATTAACCATCATTGCCACAAAGGGCACATTTGATTGGGCATATCCACCTTTTATTATTGCTAGTACTGCAGTTGCACTAGATAAGAAGGTAAGCATTTTCTTCACCTTTTATGGTTTAAATTTATTGCTGAAAGATTTAAGCAAACTTAAAGTCACTCCAGTTGGAAATCCAGCGATGCCAATGAAGGTGCCTTTTGGTCCAAAATGGTTGCAAAGTATTGATCTTGGACCTAGAATCCCTAATATACTTTGGAATATTCCTGGCGCTGATGCGCTAGCTACTTGGATGATGAAGCAAACGATGGAAAAACATGGGGTAGCTAAGTTAGAAGAATTGCGCAGTATGTGTCAAGAGTTTGGTGTGAAACTTATTGCTTGTGAGATGACGGTGCAATTATTTGGCTATAACAGAGAAGATTTTATTGACGGCATAGAATTTGCAGGTGCTTCTACTTATTGCGAAGAAACATTTTCAGGGATGAATAACTCGCTTTATATGTAATCAGTAGATCCACGGTTCAAGTTCGTGAATCGGCACCATTTTGTTTATTGTTGTAAATTATTACTTGGTTTTAACTAGGATTTGATTTTGCACAGTATTGTATGCCTTGATAAGTTTTAATGTAAGTAATATCACCTGCCCAATGAGTACTTATTGATTGCTGTTCAAATTCTCAATTTAACAGGTTTTTTGCATTAGGGTAATAATGACGCTTTCTAGGGCGTATGGCAACTACATTGACTTTCTTCATCCGTGTTGCGGTTTGATAAAGACCAATGTTGTAACCTTGATTATTCAAAGACACATTTAATATAAATAAACAGAATTAAATGTATATTATAAATGTTTCTGTGATAAGACTTTTTAGGTGTTTACTGTCCATGCACTAGTACTATGCACAAGGATCTTTGGTTTGTTAATAGTGAAATACTTGTTTAATTATTTGGTTTTTTTGGAGAATGGCATAATCTTATCAAGTAAAACATTGTTGCTAACGTTTGTATGAGGTTGATTCCAATTTGCAATAAGTTGGGCACTGCCAAGATCATGATGATGATCAAAGAATTTAATTAACATCTTATCTCTAATTCCTGGACTTGCATCAATTAAATTTGCTAGCACACCTTTAGTATAAGCATCTTCCTTCAATGCCCAGTATTTATCTCTATCATTATTCAGCTTGGAAATATCCCAAATTAGCGGTGATAAAATTAAAGTAACCAAAATAATCAATGGAAAAGACATAAAGATAATTGAAAATTCAAATATTAAACTAACTATTAAAAACAAGATTATCAAGATTATGAGACCATAAAGAATTGTGCCACGTTTTTGAAGCTTTTCAAGTTTCTTATTAATTTCTTTGTTTATTTCATTCAATCTATCCTCATATTCTTTTTCTCGCCTCTTATATTCTCCTGCTTCTACAATATTAATTCTATATTTTTGAGTGATTTTTCCGCGAATTTCTTCTAGTTGTTTTTTATGTTCTGCATCACTTTTTGCTTGTTCAAAAGCTGCATTTTTAAGCGTTATATTAGCTGCTCTATGATGAATAGCAACTTTATTTGTTGGATTTAATCTATAGCTTTATCAAAATCTGCAATAGCACTGTCATATTCATTTTTTTTGTTATAAGCAATGCCACGATTATTGTAAAAATCAGCATATTTTGGATTTAATGCTATAGCTTTATCATAATCTGCAATAGCTTTATCATAATTCGCCTTTTTTACTATAAGCAATGCCACGATTATTATAAGCCTTAGTATAATTTGGTTCTAACTCTATAGCCTTATCATAATCTGCAATAGCCCTGTCATATTCACTTTTTTCGTCATAAGCAATGCCACGATTATAATAAGCCTTAACATGCTTTGGATTTAATGCTATGGCTTTATCATAATCTGCAATTGCTCTGTCATATTCACCTTTTGTGTTCATAAGCAACGCCACGATTATTGTAAAACTCAGCATAATTTGGTTTTAACTCTATAGCTTTATCATAATCTGCAATAGCTCTGTCATATTCACCTTTGTTTTTATAAGTAATGCCACGATTATAATAGGCATCAGCATATTCTGAATTTAACGTAATAGCTTTATCATAATCTGCAATAGCTCTGTCATATTCACCTTTTTTGTCATAAGCAATGCCACGATTATTGTAAAAGACAGCTTTGTCTGTTTTACTAAGGTTTTAAATGATTATGCTCAATTATTTCTGTGTATTTTTTAACAAGAAGGCTATAGTCTTTATTCTCTGCACGCTCTAATTCTTCAGTATGGCTGATGAGTTTTTCTAGTTCTTTATTCATGGTTATAAACTCCTAATTTGTTTCAATGAAGCTATTTACACCAGCTTTTTATAGCCATCATATACACTAATGATATTTTCAATAGTTAAATCAGCGTAGATTTTAAAGGTGGCATGCCCTACTACTAATAATAGAAAAAATGCAACAAAATAAAGGAAACTATATACTTAAATCTGCAAACCACCAATTATCTCCGTTTAACTAATTTCATTTTTGTATTCAATTCTGTGCGGGTTAGTTTCTTGTTTTGAGAGTGCTGTATTTTCTTATTTATGTGTTTGTAACACAACCCTTTTCTTTTAACACTCGTTTAGTTGATGCTGGATTGTTTTTTAATGCGGCTAAAGGGCGAATTGGTCTTTGAACAAAATTACCTGAGCAGTTTGGACATACATTATTTAATACAGTTTCAGCACAATTAGAACAAAATGTGCATTCAAAAGTACATATAACTGCTTCATTCGATTCGGGAGGTAAATCCTTATCACAGCATTCACAATTAGGTCTCAATTCTAACATTTAGAACTCCTTTCTAGAAAAACACATAACGGTGTGGCGATAACGCGCCTATCTATCTGTTTTAAAGTTTACCCTATTATACAGTCTTGATAGGTGGGGTTAATTAGCCTTTTAGAGTGGCGCAGGCGGTATAACAAGTTAATCTATTATTGCCTGAATTGCGCTGATGCATTAGCAGTCTGCTGGAATGATTTGTTAGGTGGTTGTAGTATGATGATGTTTTTTACTATCCATATAGACAATGGCCGTACCAATTAGTGCAAATAGCACAATTATCGCAGTAAAAATCCACATAAAATTACTCATTATTAAACCTCCTTTAGTTTTAATACCTTAAATTATTTTTGCTAAATGATTTTAGTTTCTTATTTTAAGTCGTATTTGATAACAGTGTGCTCGGCTTTAGAGTTTGTTTTTTTATAATCTATATTATAATAGAGCCCCCTACTTTCACGTCTTTTGAGGGAAGATTCTACGATAATTATCGCTACCTTAACTAAATTTCTAAGTTCAATTAAGTCGCTAGAAATTAGATAACGACGATAATAATGATCAATTTCTTTTTCAATAACTATTAGATGTTCTTTAGCATATTTTAGGCGTGTGTCACTGCGTACAATACCAACAAAATGCCACATCAAACGGCGCACTTCATGCCATAGATGACTGATAATTATTTGTTCTTTAGAAATTGATACTCTACTGTCATCCCACATTGCAAAGTTTAGTTTTTGTGTTTTTTTATGTGTTATTTGTTCATTGATATTTTGTGCACAAGCCCGAGCAAATACCACACATTCAAGCAAAGAATTACTAGCCATACGATTAGCGCCATGCACGCGCGCGTGTGCTGTTTCTCCTATGGCATATAGGTTTGCACAGTCACTTTTTGCGCATAAATCTGTGTGGATGCCACCACAAGTATAATGTGCTGATGGCACAACAGGAATAGGATTTTTTGTGATGTCAATACCAAGCGATAAACATTTTGCGTAAATGGCTGGAAAACGCATTTTAATCCAACGTGCTTTTTTAAAAGAAATATCCAGATAAACGCAGTCAATGCCAGATTCTTTCATTTCGCTATCAATTGCGCGTGCAACAATGTCTCTAGGTGCTAATTCAGCACGCTTGTCGTATTTGCTCATAAAAGATTCGCCATTTGCTAATATAAGTTTTGCGCCTTCGCCTCTGAGTGCTTCTGATATTAAAAAAGAGTTTGCCTCTCTATGATATAGGCAAGTTGGGTGAAATTGTGTAAACTCCATATTCACAATGTGGCAACCAGCACGATAAGCCATTGCAATACCATCCCCCGTAGAAGTATCTGGATTTGAAGTATATAAATAAACCTTACTCGCACCACCAGTTGCTAATACAGTGTGGTTTGCAAAAAAGTTACTAACATAATTTTCTTTTTTATTAAAAATAAATGCACCATAACACTGATTATTTTCAACTAGCAGATCAAGTGTAATATGATGTTCAAAAATGCTAATATTTTTTCTTTGCTTTAGTTTATTAAATAATTGAGTTTGAATAACACTGCCTGTTTTATCAGCGATATGCACAACGCGCCTAGCACTATGTCCACCTTCTATAGTCAGATGATAAGTATCATTTTCACGGCTAAAAATAACGCCTTGGTCTTCTAATGCACAAATAGCAGCTGGTGCATTTTTAACCATAAAATCCACAGATTTTATATCAGCTAATCCTTGTGCGGTATTTAGGGTGTCACTTATATGCGCTCTAAAACTGTCTTTATCATCTAACACCGCAGAAATACCGCCTTGTGCGTAGAGGGAGCTACCGCTAAGTATGCTATCTTTACTAATAATAGCAATATTAAGCGCCCGCGATAAATGCAAGGCATTTATCATGCCTGCAACGCCTGAGCCAATAATTAATACGTCAAAATAATGCGTTTTTGTTTGTTGTGCCAAAATAAAAGTCCGCGCTTTAAAACATAAAGTGTAGTATAAAACTTAAATATTATCCAATGAGATAAAATATTAAAATTTGGTTATTTTGGGTTTAATAAGCAAAATAAGTTTAGGAAGTAAGGTTAAATTTGAAAGTAGTGCCATAGTCATGGCAATTGCAGTAAATACACCAAAATAAACACTTGGAATAAAATTAGAAAGTGTGAGCATTAAAAAACCAAGCGTTACTGTAATTGAAGTATAGAAAATTGCCAGGCCAATGCTTCTATGCGAGCGGTGCATAGTTTTTAGATAATCACCATCTTTTTGAAATTCCAGCTTAAAGCGATAAATATAATGAATTGCATTATCTACGCCAATACCAATAGCAATTGCAGCGATAGTAATTGTCATTAAATCAAGCGGAATAGCAAGCCAACCCATTGTACCTAGCACTAAAAATGATGGCATGATATTAGTAATAAGTGCAATAATAGATAAGATAAGCGAGCGAAACACCACTATAAACATTATAAAAATTAATATAAAAACCACTGACATCGTTGCAATTTGCGAGCTAAATAAACTCTGTAACATATTGTTATATAGCACTAACGCACCTGTTAGATGTATATGTTCTGGTTTAATATTAAATTGATTTATTAAGTGCGCTTTCACTTCAGCAATGAGGGCATCGCGTTTCAAAGAAGGGTGTGTATCTCTAACGCGCATCACAAAACGCAATTGTCCACTCTCTTCAGAAATATAGGGATTAATTACCATTTTTTTAATTTTCTCAGGCACATTTTCCCGCACAACATTTAAGAAAAATCCACTGAGTGGTTTATTTTCATTAATACGTGTAACAAGTTGCAGGGGTATATCAATGGATAATACTTTGCCTGCTACTTCTAAATTTTCTAAATAATTTTGTATTTTATGCGTATCTTCTCTGAGTACTTCGTCATACCAATAATCATAACCCCAATCATCAATAATAATTTCTAGTGGCGTTGTGCCACCTAATTTATCATCAATTAAAGATAATCCCTGACTAATTGCACTATCTTTTTTAAAATAGTCAATAAAACGATTTTCTACACTTAATTTTGTTATACCTACAAGAGATATAGCAAAAATCAAAACAGTAGTAATAACAATCAGACGTGAGTGACGCTCGGTTAATTTTGCTAGCAAAACAGGGAAATAAAAATTAAGCTGATGTTTTTTAACTTTAATTTTCGGCAATAATTGCATCAATACAGCAAAAGATAAGAACGCTAATATCAGTGCTAAACTAACGCCAATTGACATCATCCAACCAAAATCAATAACAGGACGGATGCCACTAATTAGCAGTGAAACAAAAGCAACTAATGTCGTAAGTGTTGTAAATAAACACGGTTTAAACATTGTTTTTAAAGTTTGCTCACTCAGCGTGCGTGCTGATAATTCAGGGTTAATTTGCGCTAATTCGCGATATTTAACAATTAGATGAATCATAACAGATAAAGTCATTACTAAAAGCAGAGAAAAGAAATTGGACGAAATAACAGTAACCTTCCAATTAAAAAAGGCTAATATGCCTGTCATCACAAGTGCTGCAGTAATACTTACTATGATGGGTAAAATAACCCAACGTATGTGCCTAAAAATAATGGCTAATACCACCATCATTGATAAAATAACCCCTAGGCTAAATACAATTAAATCATTTTTAATATAACGAATAATATCAGTGCTAATAATTGGTAGCCCACCGACAAATATATCAGCATTTTGACTAAAATCTTGGCTAATTCTGCGTACACTATCAACTAGTTTTGTTTGTTGTGCAGTGATTTTAGAAGTATTTTCTTTGACGCGTTTTTCTAATATTGATAATTCCTGCTGCTGCGTATCAGATAAAGCCCCTTCTTTTTTTAGTAAGCGAAGATGATTGCGTTTATCACGTATCTCTGTTGCCTTAAAATTAGGTTTAATATTTACTAAAATAGCAGTTGTTTTACTATCTAAGCTGATAATATTATCTGCATAAAATGGACTACTAGTTAACTCCTTTTTAGCAAGTGTCAGGCTAGCGTTATTTTCTTTCAAGGCAATATAAGTATTTGCTAACGCAGAAATTGCAATCAGCGGGCTTTCAAATAATGGCACATCTAAAATACTAGATACTGAGAGCACTAGCGGCAATTTTTCTAATTGTTTCTCAAGATTTGTTAGGTGTTGAAGATGTTCAGGTGTGATTAAATCGCCTGATTTTGCTGTATAAGCAATGACAATAACATTATTGGTTTGATATTGTTTTTGTATTTTTCGGTAATACAACAAGTCTTTATCATTTTCTAATACCAATGAATCCGATGAAGCATCTAGTTCAAAATGTGGAATTTGTGCGATAAAGAAAATAATAATTGCGCTTAGCAATAAAGCAAGCAATTTTGGGTATTTAAACAAAATCATACCGTCAAAATTTGAATTGTTCGCTTATTTGAAGACCTTGCATAGTGTTTAAGTGCGTCTCAAAAAGTGTTTGTGTTTGCCAATCGAGCTCAGAGAGGCGTGTAATAAGTTTAGCACTCATCACTTCACCAATACCTTCAACTACAAAAATACGCCCACCAATGCGCAGTAAATGAAAATAACGGCCAATAATTTTCGGCACTGAGGCAGATACTACTACAATGTCAAAAAAATCTTTTGAAATCCAGCCTTGAGAGGCATCACCTAATAATAATGTAATATTATCAATACCAAGTGTTGCAATATTATCTTTTGCTAGTTTGTGCAAATTTTCATTAATTTCAATGGTAGTAACCAACTGAGATAATTTTGACATTACAGCACTTAAATAACCGCTACCCGTACCAATCTCAAGAACATTTTCCTTAGGGCTAATATTAAGCGCATCAAGTATTTTTCCTTCAATTTTAGGCGCTAACATATACGCATCATATCCAAGCGGTATTGCCATATCAGCAAAAGCAAAATTTTTGTATTTTTCAGGGGCAAAATATTCTCTGGGCACTGATTTTAAAGCGTTATTAGCAACATAATTTAACCCGCCCCAAGGTCTTAATTGCTTCTTAATTGCATTATTTCTTGCCGATTCAATATCCATTATATTTCTAAATTCCTAGCCGCTACTTTATCTTATTATTTTTTAGCTAGGAGCAAATCAGTGATAGTGCCTTCTGCCACCTCCGCTGAAAAGGCAAGTGTTTCTGACAAAGTTGGATGCGGATGAATAGTAAGTGCAATATCTGTCATATCAGAACCCATTTCAATAGCAAGTGTTGCTTCAGCAATGAGCTCTCCCGCGTTTGTACCACAAATTCCCATACCAATTAGGCGCTTAGTTTTTTTATCAAATAACGCCTTTGTAATGCCTTCTTTACGCCCAATACTTAAATTGCGCCCGCTCGCCGCCCAAGGGAAAACCCCTTTTTCATAAGCAATATTTTCCTCCTTAAGCTCATTTTCAGTTTTACCCACCCAAGCAACTTCAGGATCAACATAAGCAACCGAAGGAATACTGAGTGCATCAAAAGTAGCCTTTTTTCCACAAATAACCTCAGCAGCAATCTTAGCTTCATGCACTGCTTTATGTGCAAGCATTGGCTCTGATTTAATATCGCCAATAGCAAAAATATGTTCTACATGAGTGCGCATCTGATTATCGCTTGCAATAAATCCATTATCATCAACATTTATACCTGCTTTATCAGCATCAATTAAATAGCCATTCGGTATGCGACCTATAGCAACAAGAACTTTATCAAAGCATGCTTTGCTTTGTGTTGTTTTATTTTTAAAATGCACATAGATACCATCATCTTTAGCAGTTATTTCAAGAATTTTAGTAGCTAGTAAGATTTGTTGATATTGTTTTTTAATATATTTATAAAGTGGTGCAATAATATCTTTATCAGCAGATGGGATAAGTGAGTCAGATAATTCAACGATGGTAATTTCACTGCCAAGCGCATGGTAAACAGATGCCATCTCAAGACCAATAATACCACCGCCTACAATGAGTAATTTTTTAGGTATATCTTTTAAATCTAAGGCATCAGTAGAATCTATTATACGTTTGTCTGTAGGAAAATTTTCAATAGTTCGCACACGTGAACCCGTAGCAATGATACATGATTCAAATGTAATTACTTCGCCTGCTACCTCAATTTGATGTGGTGAAATAAAGCGCGCATAACCACTGAGCACTTTAACCTTTCGCGCTTTAGCAAGTGCACTGATACCCGCTGTTAGTTTGCTAACAATATTATTTTTATTTTGGCGTATAGCTGCTAAATCAATTTTAGGTGGTGAAAATTCAATGCCTAGCTTTTGAGCTGTTTTTGCTTCACTTATAACCTTTGCTGTGTGCAGGAGTGTTTTAGAGGGAATACAGCCCACATTAAGACAAACACCACCCAAGTTAGCATACTGTTCAACGAGTATTACTTTTTTGCCTAAATCTGCTAGGCGAAAAGCAGCGCTATACCCTCCGGGACCTGAGCCAATGACGACAATTTCCGTTTTTATCATAATAAAATCTCTCGGATATCAGTCAACATTTGTGATAAATCAGTGATAAAACGTGCGCCTTGTGCACCATCAATAACACGGTGATCATAAGAAAGCACCAAAGGTAACATAAGTTTTGGCACAAAAGCACCGTCAGAAAAAACCGGTTTCATTTGATGGCGGGAAACACCCAAAATTGCAACTTCAGGTGCGTTGATAATTGGCGTAAATTGTTTGCCACCAATGCCACCTAAACTTGAAATAGAAAAACAACCACCTTGCAGGTCAGCAGGCAATAATTTTTTGTTGCGTGCTTTTTTAGAAAGATTAGCTAATTCTTTTGCAAGTTCAAGCACACTCTTTTTATCTACATCACGCACCACAGGGACAATAAGACCATCTGGAGTATCAACTGCAACTCCTAAATTAATATATTTTTTGATAATTAAAGAAGCACCATCAACCGATAAAGACGCATTAAATCTAGGATGTTTTTTAAGGGTTCCCGCAACTGCTTTCATCACAAAAACCAGTGGTGTTAGACGCACACCTTTTGCTTTTTGCGCTTGTCTAAAATTTTCTAACTCAGTGATGTCTGCTTCATTAAATTGGCTAACATGAGGAATATTTGACCAAGAGTTATGCAGGTGTTTTGCTGATATTTTATTAATGCGAGATAGTTCTTCAATACGTATTTCACCAAATTTACTAAAGTCAATTTCAACTGTATTCGCATAGGCAGCACTACTTTGGCTAGTGAGTTTTTGTTTAACAAAAGTTTTTACATCTTTCTCTAAGATGCGCCCTTTCATGCCTGTGCCTATAACAAATGCTAAATCTAGCCCTAATTCTCGGGCTAACTTACGAATAGAAGGAGAGGCATGAAAATCTTGCGAAGGAGTCGCGCCATAGGCAACTTCGCTGTGATGTGTCATATTCTTTTTAGGTAAGATTATGTCAGTATCTTTTTGTGTTTGAGGAGGCTTTTCTTCTTTTGTAACAGATAAGTGATCAGCGTTATTACTAGTTACTTCAAGCTTTAAAATTTCTTCACCTTGGGAAATTTTATCACCCAATTTCACTGCTATTTCTTTCACTACACCAGCATTAGGCGTAGGAATCTCCATTGAAGCTTTATCCGATTCAAGGGTTATAACACTATCATCAACTTTGATTTCATCACCAACAACAACCAGCACTTCAATCACTTCTACTGTATCAAAATCACCAATATCAGGCAAATATATTGTTGTTAAACTAGACATCTATATTCATTAAATTTTGAAAGTAAATCAGTTTGTATTATCCCAAAAATATGGTTAAATAGTCTGTTAATTAGTCGATTCTAAGAAAATATAAAGACGAGCTAGTTTTAACGGTTTTTGCATAAAAGATAAACTTTAACTATTTGATATCTCACATTTTTTTTAACCCATTTAAAGAGATTTTAGGGAACAATTGACTACATAACAGCTTAGACTTATTATAAATCTTAAAAATTTGTTAAAACATTTGTTTTTTAAGTAATATTCTTTATAATTTATTTTGTATAAAAGTGATAAATAGCTTATGGATAAACTCATTAGCCAGTTAATTGACATTAGTTGTGAGGCAGGGCGTCAAATTCTAGATTGTTATAATAAAAAACTTGATGTACATCATAAGGCGGATAACACTTATCTCACAAATGCTGATTTAGGTGCACATCGCCTGATTTTTTCTGCACTCAAAGACTTAACACCGAATGTGCCTATATTATCTGAGGAATCTGAGCAAATACCACCTTATCACATACGTAGCAGTTGGCAAAATTATTGGCTTATTGATCCACTGGATGGCACTAAAGATTTTATTGAAAAAACAGGAAATTTTTGCGTTAATATTGCTTATATTGAAAATAATCGCCCTAGTCTAGGTTTAATTTATGTGCCCATAACCGAGACACATTTTTATGCACGTGCGCATTTAGGTGCGTTTAAAACGCATAAAGCACGAACACAAAGCATACAGACAAAAAAAAATCATAAACCACTTAGAGTTGTTATTGGACGCCATTCTGATAAAGATAAATCACTTACTCATCATTTAAAAAAGTTAGAAACACACCAAATTACAGAGATGGGCAGCGCGCTTAAATTTGCTTATATTGCTGAAGGTATTTATGATTATTATCCAAGATTTGGCCCGTGTTCTGAATGGGATACTGCAGCAGGTGTTTGTATTTTGGAAGCTGCGGGTGGTAAAGTGTTTGACATTAATAAAAAGCAGATGAGCTATAATAAAAGTGAAACTTTGCTTAGCCCTTCTTTTTTTGCTTACTGTAGATAAAGCGATGTGCCAAAATAAAAAATAATGTAGTTATGAAGTCAATTACTTTAATAGGTGGTAAACCTCGTAATAATCTGAGTGTTTTAAATCGTAATATTCAGTTTGGAGATGGTGTTTTTGAAACCTGTGTGTTTGTTGATAGACGTATTTTATTTTGGCAGGAGCACGCAAGACGCTTAGAGATTGGTTGTGAAAACCTACATTTAGTGCATGTGCCTGAAGCGCTCTGGTTAAAAGATATTCAAAAAGCTATTAGTATAACAAGACTAAAGTCAGGCGTTATTAAATTAATACTTAGTCGGGGTAACAGTAAGCAAGGGTATGGTTATCGTGTGCGTTTTGCTAAAATGCCCCCTGTGCGTATTGTGCGCGTTTTTGCAACGCTAAAAAAATTCAAAAAAAACATTCGCCTTAATCAGTGCCAAACAATTTATACGCAAAATAAAATGCTTGCAGGCATTAAACATTGTAATCGTCTAGAACAAGTCTTAGCAAGCGGTGAGATTATTCGCGATGATTGCGTAATGTTAGATAATGAGAGCCATATTATTTCCACAACTCGGGCAAATTTATTTATAGTGAAAGATAATACATTGATAACTCCTGACATCAGCCTTTGTGGTATTAGAGGCACACGTCGCCAAGTTGTCTTAGAATTAGCGCATGCACTTAATATTCCCACCCAAGTTAGGGAAATCTTAAAAGAAGAACTCATTAGTGCTGATGAGGTATTTGTTACAAATAGCTTAATCGGTATTCAATCAGTCTCTCATTTTGAAAATATAGCGTATAAAAAACGTAGTATAACGCAAAAATTAAAACTAGAATTGATGAGTGTAAGTAAAAAATCTGGTGTTGTTATTAAAGCTAGTATACGTTATTTATTGATAGCTAAAATATTTTTTATAGTTGCGTGTCTGCTATTTTTAACTTGGCTCAAATATTATCTAGACTAAGGTTTTTTGAAACTATTTTTTTTATTTTGGTTTAATTCATGTAGTTTTATATATTTGAGATATGAGCCTATTCCTTTGAATAAAGAGATATTAAACCCATCTAAACCATCTAAAAAACCTCTTTT
This sequence comes from Gammaproteobacteria bacterium, assembly GCA_965207345.1. Lineage (GTDB taxonomy): Bacteria > Pseudomonadota > Gammaproteobacteria > PS1 > Pseudothioglobaceae. The sequence goes on from OZ242280.1 coordinate 46,465, forward strand.
GAGTAAATAATGTTTAATAAATGAAAAAATTCCATGATAAAACGCACGCAGAACCCCACTATTTCTGTTGAAAGCATGCATTTCTTCGGCTTGCCAGGATGAATAGCGATTCATAATATGCACCATCTCTGCATAGTTTTTATAGGAATAATGAATAATGTGCCCTTTTAAAAGGCGTTGAAAATTATTGCTCTGTATTTTTGTGTGTGTCCGAAGTGATAAAAAACCCACCTTTGTTTTATTGAATAATCGCCTGACATAGTTTGGATACCAACCTGAGCCTTTAATCCATTTATTGTGAAAAATACTTTTCCTTTTAAATTCATAAGAGTCAAATTGGCTGTTATCAAGATCTAGGATTTTAATTTCCCTAATGAGCGCATCATCTAATCTTTCATCTGCATCTAAATTCAACACCCACTTATTTTTACAATACCCAAGACCAAAGCTTCTTTGAGGGCCATCGCCTAAAAATTCTTGTAAAATAACCAAAGCACCCAATTTTTGGGCGATTTTTTTTGTTTCATCGCTACTATAAGAATCAATCACAACAACATCATCGCAAATTAAAAAAAGTGAAGTTAAACAGTCACTAATGTTTTTTTCTTCGTTTAATGTTATGACCAGTCCGCTAATTTTCATTTTTCACCTCTAACTCTCCTATAATATCTAGTGTAGCTAGAAAATTTTTGTGCATACTATATTGCTTTGCACATTCTAAATTAGCGCATTTTATCTGATTTAATCTTGTGTTATCTTTAAGGAGTCGCTCTAGGGTTTTAACTATTGATAGATCTGATGCATTTTGCATAATAAAATCTGGCTCTAAAATTTCACTAGCACCATTTTGTTTCGTGGTAAAAACAACATTTTCAAAATTCATTGCCTCTAAAACAACATTAGAAAACGGGTCATAATAAGTCGGCAGGATAAAAATATCACTCATTGCATAAAAGTCATCCACATCCCCTCTCATACCTGTAAAAGTTACTTTATTTTTTATTCCTAATTGTTGTGCTAACTGCTGATAAGTGTGCATTTTTTTTTCTTTGCCAACTACAAAAGCACGCCAATTAAAATACTTTAGTTGCGTAAGAATATGCAAAAATTCTCTCAAGCCTTTGCGTTTAAAACCACTACCAACAAAAAGAATAATTTTTTCTTTTTTGCTAATTGAAAATTCTTTGTTTAATTTTATGCAAGCTTTTTTTTCTTCAAAACCCTCAAAATTAACACCATTATAGATGACTTTAATTTTCTCCTTATTAATACCATAAGTTTCTATAATTTCTGTTTTAACCATTTTTGAATTAGCAATAATAATTTTTGTGCGTGTAAAACATTTTTTTTCCAAATAAAGATAAATAAAGTGTAGTGGATTGATGTTAGATTTCTTAATATATTTTAAGAAAACTTTGTGCACACCATCACCTGCACGATAAACATCAGCGCAACTTATTCTCTCAAGCGAAAAATAAAATTTATTCTTTTTTCTAAGACAAAGCAAAAAATTAAACAAAATAACGCTTAACCAAGTAGGCAAAAATTTTGGCAGTTTGCTGGAAATAATTTTGTGGTTAATACCGCTTTTATTTAGGGCATCAGCAAAACGCGATAAATAAACTTCTTTACCTCCCGTTTTTTTCTGCTGGGCACAAATTAAATAAATTTTTTGCATGAGTGATTATTAACATAATTTTAAATATTTTTGAGTAGCAATCTCAGCGCTAAATTTTTGTAATTCTATCTTAGCCTACGTTTAGTTGTCTATAATACCAGCGTTTTTATTTACTTAAAAATAATTAAGGATGCAAGAGTATTATCTAAACCCCGTCTATATTCCCACATACTCTGATATTAAAAGAGATGTGCAAAAATATATTGATGATGAAATTAAAAGAATACCGATAGATGAATTAGGCGGTGTGGATTTATCATGGTACGATAGCAAAACTATTTTTTATGACGTATTTTTTGCAAATGATTTAAAGTATTTATTTTGTATTGCTCCACCTTTATTTAATATCAAAAGCCCGCATGCTGTTTTGTATAAAAACCAGCCTCTTAAATTTAGAGTTTTCAATTATGCTAAATCAACTATTATTCGCGTTTGTATTGATAAGTGGATTAAAAATAAAATAAAAAATAACATAAAATTAGAATTTACGTTTGAGCATTTTAGTATTTTAGTATTTTGTCCATATAACCCCATTAATCTTAGAAAAAATCATATTAGTTTATGCGCAATGCAAAAAGATAATAAGATAGAATGGATTAAAGATTGGTGTCTTTATTATCATAAGGTGCATGGAATTAACGATATTGTGATTTATGATAATGGCAGCCAAAATTTTAGGCAATTACAAATTGAACTAGAAGTTTTAGAAGATAAAATAAATATTATTTTAGTATTCTGGAATTTTCCTTATGGATATAATCCAAATAGTAAAGACCGTAGTGAGATGATCATAAATACGTTTGCCCAAGTAGGCGCTTTAAATCATCATCGTTTATTATTTGCTAGTCAATCTAATTGGGTTGTCAATGTGGATATTGACGAATATATCTTCATTGATAAAAAAATTTTACTCGCTAATTATTTAAATAAATTTTGTCCAATTTATATGTTAGATTCTTATCTTGTGCCACCTAATATTAACAAAACAGCGTTACCAAGATTTTTTAATTATATAATACGCTCTGCTAAGTTTCGTAAGCACGCCCGCAAATATATCTATCAGCCTAAGCATGTTGTCTATAACTCAGTTCATAGCGTAAAATTTACAAGAGGATTAAGGGGTTTTTTAACTAGATTACGAAATAGCATTTGCAAACGAATACAACACGGCAAGAAAAATAACATATTCTTTTATCATTTAAAAGAGTTTAGTACCAACTGGGCATTTAAATCACCAGATAGCATTGACAAGCTACGCACACAAAATGAAAAATTTGTATTTGATAGTCGTCTGGTTAGGACGGCAATTAAATTAGGTTTTTGGAAAAATAGAAAATAACACAATAAAAATTCAATTTTTGCATAATGCTAAATATTTTTTAGTAGCAATCTCAGCGCTAAATTTTGCAAAATGTTGTTTTTTAATTTTAGGTGGATATTCAATTACTTTTTTAATATTTTTGGCAAGTGCCTCTATATCACCGACAGGGGATAAAAATTGACTAAGTTCACCTGTTAAAATTTCACTAGGTCCAGAGGGACAATCAGTGCTTATAACTGGTATTCTAAGAATTAGTGCTTCAATTAAAACTCTACCAAACCCTTCAAAATCTGAGCTTAAAATGAGAGCTTTAGCACTTTTAATATAAGGGTAAGGATTCGGATGAAAACCTTTAAAAATAACTTTATTTTCTAAATTTAAATCGCGGACTAATTGATAGGTTTTTTTGCCAACTAAATTTTTATCATCACCTAGTAGCAATAATTTTTCACTCACACCTGATTTTACGTAGGCACGTATTAAAACATCATGGCGTTTTTGTCCATGAAAACGTCCAATATGAATAATATAATCATTTTCATTTATTTTATATTCTTCTGCTTGTGCTTTAATATTCTCAAAATCAAAGGAATTGTAAATAGTTTGCACACTTTTAGGTTTGATGCCAAAATCTAATAAATCATTCTTTACACCTTTTGAAATTGTGATAAGATTTTGGTTTTTATATAGATTTTTTATTGAAAGTGAATATTTAATTTTGCGTTTTAACCTCATTAATCCTCTGCTATTTTTATAACGACTAAATATTCCCATAGATAGTGTATTGCGGATACAAAAGTAAAGATTTGGCAAATTTGATAACTTACAAATCTCATCTGCGCTAGGTAAATTAGAAATAAATAAATCAAATTTAATATTTAATTGGGCTATTTTGTTACGTAAGTCTTTGGATCTTTTTAATTTTTGAATATAGCGAATAGGGTGTCTTTTTTTCTCAATGATATGAATTTTAAAATTTATATTATCAAGCACATAATCAACCTTGTTACTAAGCACAATAACATCTACTTGGTGACCTAATTTTGAAAAAACACTTGCTAAAGTTATTGTTGAACGCTCTGCACCACCACCAACAAGACTGCTAATGATTAAACAAATATTTTTTCTCTTCACTATTATTTTAATTTACTAACATAATTTTAAATATTTTTGAGTGGCAATCTCAGCACTAAATTTTGCAAAATATTGTTTTTTAATTTTAGGTGGATATTCAATTACTTTTTTAATATTTTTATTGCTTCATTAAAAACTTCTACTACACTGATTTGGTGCATACAAAATTGATTCTTACATCTTTTATCAACGCAAGGCGTGCAGGTATAAGGCTTTTCAATAAAAGTATGTATGATCCTCTCGTCAATTGGATTACTGCTTTCTTTTCTACCTGCAACAGAAAAAGCAACCGTTGGTGTTTTCATTGCTGCTGCTATATGTAGGGGACCTGTATCAGGTGTAATAAGCAAATCCAGACGCTCAATCAATGCTGCTACTTCGCAAATGCTAAATATGCCAGAAACATTATGTACTCTTTTACTATTTAAGGAATGACTAAGAGGATTCGTTAGCTTTGCATCTTCTTTTGATCCTGTGAGAATAAGATGGATATTATCTGACACTGCTAATAATTTTTGTGCAAGCTCAAACCAATATTTTGCGAACCACATACGACTGAGTGTTGATGCACCAAGTTGCAGTCCAATATATACAATATTCTTGTTTTTGCTTTCTTTTTGTTTTAAAAACAAATCAACTTTTTTGTACCAATGTGGTTTTGGATAGAGTAGCACTTGATAACTTTTTTCATTGATGCCAATATACGTCAATTGTTTCAATCTTGTATTGATAGTATTCTCGTTTTTATTTCTTGCAATAGGTTCGTTGTAGTGTAGGAAATTAAACCAATTTTTATTATTTGGTATCCGGATAATGAATTTACTAACCAAGTAGGCAAGTGGTGTGGCTTGCGGTTCGTTGCCATTCATAATTAGCGTAACATCAATCTTATATTTTTTTAACTTGTAACAGACTTTTATGAAATTAAGCCATTTATTACGATATAGTAAAATTTCATCGAAGTTTGGGTTACTTGCAAATAACTGATAATTTTTGGGATTTAGAAGTGCAATAATTTTTTTATCAGGATATTTTTTTTTAATTAAATTGATAGCAGGTGTTGCAAATAATGTATCGCCAATTGCTGTGGTTGAAATTATTAAAATAGTTTTAATTTTGTCAATATTTATTTTATTATGAGTTACTTTTTTATTTTTTAAATACCAGTAAAAAAGATATTTTGCTATATCTACCTTTATTCTCATTTTATTAAATAAAATTGATAGTCTTTTTTATCATTTTTCAATCTGTTTTTTAATGATAATTTGAATTTGAGCCAGTGCACCAAATTTTGTTTGATCAATTGGCAGTCCGGTAGTGTTAGCAGTTTTTGTATAATATTTCTTGTATAAAAATGCATATGTTTTAACGCCTATAAACTGCTTAAATTTATTAGCTGAATATTGCCATTTATGTATTTTTCTAGCAAAAAAATTAAAGCGTTTTTTGGATAAGTTGTAGTCATAACTTAAATCTTGAATTTGTGCATCAAGGATAAGTGAATGAGGTAAGGTTTTTGATAATGCTAATAAATCAAAAGAAATAGGTGACCAAGTTTTTTTAGTATTTAATCTAAACGTTGCTTTATGATCAATGTTAAATATAGACGGCCAAATCCCTTGTTCATATAAATCCTCATGCGGAACGACAATAATCATATAACCATTTGTTTTGACTAAACTCCACCACTGAGATAAAGCCTCTGGGATATTTTTCATATGTTCCAAACAATGCGAACTGTAAACACAATCATAGCTATATCTTTCTTTATAATTTAAAATATTTTGAGCATCATATCCATCTTTTAAATCAAATACTTCTGCGTATCTAGTAACAGGGTCTTTACCACCGCCAATGTCTATTACATCGCCACTTAAATATTCTTTAAAGAAATTATCTGATCTAATTTTATTTGTCTTACTACTTTCGCTACTCATTATATTTTTTGTTCACATTCAATAGTTTTCTATTTTCACACCATAGAGTTTATTTTTTTTAAATCCAGAGCTAAATTGTATAAACTGTATTTGTTAATATTATTATTTTTGGATGAATTATTGCCACGAAATTTAGAAAAAGGACGATTTAATTTATTGTTCACCAAAAACAATATAATATATTTAAGATGATAATGTTTAAAAAAGGTATAGATAGTATTTTCTCTTTGCTTTTTATTTTGATACTGCAATATAGATATTAATAGTTTTGAAATTTCTCTTTCAGCCCATTTTTCTACGGGTTCAAACATTCTTCCCATTTCAAAATCAATATGAAAAATTTCGTTTTTTGAAAGCATAATATTCCTTAAATTTGCATCAACATGGCAAAGTCTCGGTTCGTTATGTCTTATAGATAATGTATGTCTATTGTTCAAATTTTGAAATAATTTAATTAATATATTGGTATTTAATTCTCCAGATGTGGATAAAATTTCTGATAATGTTCTACCTTTAATTTTGGATAGGTGAAGATTAGATTTATTTACTTTTACAATTGTTGGAACATTAAAATTAAATTTTGTCCATATTTTGAGTGTGTTATATTCAAATTGTAATCTTTTGTGTTTATGATAATATTCTACAGGTTGGCGGATACCAATAATATCTAAACTATTTCTAATATAATATTTCCACAGAGGGGTTTTTGCGCCATAATATTTGATAAATATCTTTTCATTTTCAGTTATTTTATTTAAACTGCGAGACATTAATCAGCACCTCGCTTGAAATGAATAGCATTATTAAAATGGTGTAGTGTTCTTTTTAAAAGCCCAATGAACCCAGTCTTATTTCTCAGTCTTCTTGCTCTACTAAATTTTATATCACCACCATTTCCTCTATGAAAAAATAGAGTAATATCTTTTGGTTCAACCATATGGTAATTATTGCGATGCATAAAATCATACAGTTTAGATTTCAAAATATTCATAGGTAAATTAAAATATTTCTCATATTTCTCTAAAAATTCTTTTTTGTGTATTAGTGCGTGATAAAGCAATGAATAATATAAATTTAATTCATCAGGAACATAAAAATTATTCTTATGTAATATCCTATTTTGTATACAATCTCTTTGCCAATAAGAATCAAAATATCCATCTCCTACATAGCGAATATCAATATCAATATTTTTTCCATTAACTAAAATTCTATAATTTGCCCTTTGTGTACCTTTTGACATTTTTTTAGCACCAGAAAAATAAACAAACTTTTTTAAATCATCTACCAAAAAATCTATATCATCTTCCATTTTCATTGTAGAAAGATTATCAAAATTTCGTAAAATAATATATGGTGTAGTGGTATTTAGACAATAAAAAAATTGCTCTAGTGATTTCCACCCATTTACACCACTTACATTTCTTTTTATTTGTTTTATTTTTTCGTTCCACTTTTTAGGATATGTTTTTTTATAATCCTTTAAATTTATACCTAATAATAAGCTAAGATCTTTGTTTGCTTCAATCTCATCATTACTAGCATGAATGCCAAACCGAGTCTCAAATTTTTTTCTAAATTTTTTTTTAACATCAAAGAAATTACAATTTACTTTTTCTATACCTCTGGCTGTAGATCTAAAATCATGTTGAGCATCTAGGTCTCTAAAAATAATTAATCTTAGAATAGCCCCTCCAATCGTTTTTTCTTTTATTGAGCGACTTGATAGCCTATCGCCATAAAAATGATAAAAATTTTGATATAAAATATTTTTATCCCATTCTATATCATAAATTTCTAAAACACTGAATTGTTGGCTTAAATCACTAACAACTGCATCACTGTGATGTAAATGATTTGACCATATAATCACAACCCCTAATTCATCCACTAAAATGCTCATACTAAGCTAGTATATGGTTAAAATACGATAAATGTTTAATATTTTTTCATACTTAATTATCTCATAATATTTTTAATTGTTTTGCCCCGGGCTATCTTCCAAGATTAAAAATCTAAATTTTTCATCTAGACAGCATTGAGTAAGTATTTTTGCCAAAGTTATACTTACTTAAAATTTTAAGTGGATATATAAACTCTTTGAGTTGATAAATACTTAAATACATTCACTGTTAATCTAAGTGCTAACAAAATACGGCTTTATTGCTTAATGAAAATAATTATTCTAAAATAAAACCCCGTTATTTTACTAGATAAAAAAGTGCTGTAAATTTACTTATCTAGCTTAGAATCTTTAATAATCGCACAAATTTCCAGTTCGTGTGCAAATAGATTGTTAGCTAGATTTTACCAAAGCCAATCTGTGCTTGATAAAATATCACAATTTTAAGTGGATAGGATGAGCATATAATCTACCTTCATTCCAAAGTTTGATTGGATTTTCTAGCCTTTTAATCTGAGTATTGCTTTTTTGTCCAGCATTAAATACCCTGTAAATAATGTATTTATCGCCCTCACCTTTGTTAAATAATTTCCTTGCAAATTCCCATTGAGTTCCAGTAATTTCTATAAATGCCTCCTTTCCTTCCGTTGTGGTTTTAACTTCTATATACTCAATTTCTTTATCTTCACGTTTGATAACAAAATCACACCCCTTGCCAATCTCTTTTTTTATATTTAGCCAATAAATTTTTAACCCATTCTGTAAAACATGGAATCCGTAATCTGTTTCCGTAATCATTACTTCCTTTCCAAGTTGCTCTTTTAATGTTTCAAAAACATATTGCTCTCCCCATTTACCTATACTCCTTTTATTTGATGATGATAGTTCTGGTTTAGGCTTAATGTCAGGCTTATTTATGTCAGTATCATTATTCCAATGATTAGTCAGTGCTCCAGTCTGGTTCTCAATATTGGGCGGTTTTAATACATCAGGAGTTAAATCTTCTACTTTATTAATATCTGCTTTATCGGCTTCAGTTTCTGGCTCCCAAAAAATTTCTTCATCTTTATTTGCTTGTTTATCCAAGAAAGTCACTACCTTTTGGATATCCTCAAAAGAACGCCCTTTAAATATTTCAAGAATCTTTTGTTCTTTTTCAGGTAACTGTTTCAAAATATTTGGCTTGAAGCTTAATTTTTCTTTTAATACACCAATATTTGAGCAATCAGTGTTATATTCATTAGATAATTCAGAAAAAGTAATGTCAGAAGGGCATCTAAAATTATCTTGATTATCAAATAACCAACAGTTTTGTCGCAAAGTTTCTATAAAACATGTATCAAATACGCATGATTTGGACGCGTGGTAAAACCATTCATATTCACCTTCAAAGAATTTTCTTGCTCCATATTCATTTTTTCTCTCAATACTTTCAACTAGTAACTGCCAGAGTAATTTTGAACGTTCTAAAGTAATGGGTTGTTCAAGAAAATGCTCCAATCCATCTAAGCGATAATTAGTAGTTTTTATTTCACGTGTCCTTCTTATTTTTCTTAGATTAAATTTGAAAGCTTCAGATAAATCTGGAGTAAATACCCTTCTGGGCAAAATCGTAATACCCAACTTTTTTAAAAAGTCATCCAGCTCTTGATCCTTAAACTTCAAATGGAGCGCATCTGACACAAAAAATGCTGACTCATACCCTTTAAAATATAATTTGAGTTCTTTATTATTTGCATATACCCTGCCAGGTTTTAGAAAATCATTTTGTTCTGTAACGAGATTAATTGTTTTGATAACATACAAATCTTGTAAATCTAACAAAAGTTCTTGTTGTTGTTTCTGCTCTCCCTTCTTAAAGGCTGACAAAAGTTTGTGAAAATCTTCAAAATACTCTTCGTTTTCAACATTTGGTTTATCAATCTTATATTTAGGAATGATAAACTCTCTGATTTCAGCAAATAAATCTGGCTCTGATAACCCTAATGCTTTTAAAAACTCAGCTACTTCATTCTGGGTGAAGATAGTTTTTTTAACTGTGCAATATTCTGACTTAGTTTCTGAAGGTAAATAGACCAAAACTTTCCCATTGTTATCAAATGGTTCTTTGTGAGAGCCATCTTCTAAGCGAATAATAGGCTTGGTTCTTAGAATAGCTTTATTTGAACGAATCCCATCTTTCCATAATGCTCGTTGGTCATTTAAACGACCATAAAAACCAGCCATCCAGTTATCATCTTTAGTGGCAAAAAACTCAGTAGTAAACTTCTTAGCAAACTCTTCAAAGCTCACTTCTTGAATATCAAGAGTATGAACTAAATAATTTCTTAATTTTCCCTCACGATCATAAGTGATATTAGTATCTAGCCATTCATCTTTTTCAAACAAAAACTTAATGTCATCTTTGGTAAAAATCTCTGCTAGCACTTGACCTCTGGCTAACAGTGCATTACTTACTGTTGTGAATTGACTATTATTTGTTGGTAGTAATTTCTCGTCTGAGGATAGCTTTGTTTTTACGTGCTCATAAATGATTGAATAGATTGGGCTTTCAGAACCAGGCTCTTTTAGAGGTAAAATATTTAAGAAATTTAAATCAAGATAACCTAATGTTTTCATTATGGAGATGCTATCAGCAACCAACCCACCTATCTTTTGGGTAATAAGTTTATTTTGTTCGTCATTAAGCGGGATGTTTTCTCGATTAGGGATTGTTTTATATGGACCCTGAATAAGAAATTTAAGGGATGTGAGCTTTTCAGTGGGGAAGTAAACGATGAGTTTTGAGTTTTCAACTGGCACAATTATTTCTTTATTATCATTATCTTTATTAAGTTGAAAAGCAATTTCTACCTTTAATTGTTTACTATCTAATTCAAAAAGTTTCTCAAAAATAAAATAATATTGCCGTGTTTCTTCATCTTCCTTCCCTGCAATAATAGTGACTCGTTTGCTTGCTGGAATTTTCTCAATTCCAGTGACAGATTTCCGGTAATATCCCCCCTTATTTGGGGATTTCCATTGAATTTTCTTTACATTTCTCAAAAAAAGTAATGTTTGTAATTCAAGGCTCTCCAATTTTTTTTGGATTAAAGCAAAAATTTCTTCCTGAGAAAGAGGTTTGTGTTTAAACGGTAAAATAATTTGGGTGTTAGGAATATTGCTATCAATCTCAATGGGTGAAGGCACAATGAAATCTCTGATTTTAAAATGATATTGTCCAGAGTGAATTATCGGTGTTTCTGTAATTGTAAATACTGATTTAAACCCAATCCCAAATTTGCCAATAGCATTAATGTCATCTTCTTTAGTTGAGTTACCGATACCAGTAATTGCTTCAACATCTTCAAAGGCAAAATTTTTACCATCATGAAATATCTCTAACCTATTTTGGTATAGTTCAAAGGTTATTCTATTTGCACCTGCATCTTCAGCATTTTGTAATATTTCAAAGACAAAATGAGAAGGGTCACTATAACCAGTTATAGGACGGTAGATACCAAAATTATTTTCTTTCAATGCCTCTACACAATTTTCCCGTTTGTTGATAAGTTTTTTAAACTCAAGTGTTTCCATTAAATAAATATCTTGGTGTTTTTATGTGAAAAAATTGGCACTGGTTATGTAAAATTAAGTAATTTTTATCCAGCTATTGCTTAAAGCCAAACAGTGCAGCTTGCCTCCTCCGCTTGGTTTTTTTGTGTGTGTTTTGTTAGGTAATTGGTTTGTAACACAAATAACCGCATCATCCAATAGTTTACCTAAAACTTGTTGATAAATACTTAAATACATTCACTGTTAATCTAAGTGCTAACAAAATATGGCTTTATTGCTTAATGAAAATAATTATTCTAAAATAAAACCCCGTTATTTTACTAGATAAAAAAGTGCTGTAAATGTGGTTTAAAATTTTAGTATATTATAATAGGGAGTAAGTTATTTTAAGGTTATATGCATCGCTTTTAGTGGGTAAAGGAGAAGGTAGAGAGTGTTATATTCATCCGCATGATGATAAACTTTGTATCAAAATTTTTAATGACAAAGAAACCCATAATGAGCAAATGTATTATAAACACCTTAAAAATCGTGGTGTTTCTCAAGCAATGTTAGCTAAATCCTATGGCAGTGTAAAAACCAATTTTGGTTTGGGTGGCGTTTTTGATTTAATTCGCGATTATAATGGCAGTATTTCAAAAAGTCTTAGTTATTATATTTCATCCGAGCAAAAAATCACTTCACATTTTGCCTCACTATTAAAGGCGCTCCTTGAGCTTAAAAGATATTTACTCAAAGAAAGAATTATTGTGCGAGATTTAAAGGCAGATAATGTTGTTTATAAAAAAAATACTTATTCAACTGGACAATTGATGCTAATTGATGGGATAGGTAACGCTGATTTTATTCCTATTGCAAATTATTTACATTTTTTAGCCAAAAAGAAAATCCTTAGAAAATGGCAAAAATTTTCTACTCGTTTGTTAGCAAACTATCCTGATAATAAAATCTTGCAACAAACCCTAATAGATATTAAATACTAGCATTTAACATCGCTTGAATATGGCTTTTAATCATCTTAAAATCAAGTGACATCAAACAATCACTAATTTGACTATTATCACAGCCTGCTTTGCCACATGGCTGACAGCCTCTACTCTCAGAAAATACTTGGTGTCTACCCATTCTTTGCATGCCTTTTTTCCCTCTATAGCCTGAGCGTGAAACTTCATTATCCCAAGGTCCCCATTGCCTTGCACCACTAGGGCCAAAAAATGCAAATGTTGGTGTATTATTTGCAGCGCTAATATGCATAATTGCGCTATCCACACCGATAAAAAACCTAGATTTTTGGTTGAGTATTCCTACTTGTTTTAAGCTAAGTTTGCCTGCTAGATTGATTGGTTTTTGTGAACATAAAGCAATAATATTTTTTATTTTATTCACCTCTTTTTCATCATCCGCTGCGGTTAAGACGATTTTATATTTTAGATTTTTCTGGCAATAATCAATAATTTGTGCTACTGTTTTATCAGCGATACATTTAAATAACCAACGTGACATAGCGTGCAAGTGAATAAATTTTTTTAACTGATGTTTTGCTAATAATGTATTGATTATTTTTATGTCTTCACTCCCATAATAAAGGCTAACTTTTTTACTAATGATTTTTTTGTTTAGTATTGGGATAAATTGCAAGTCTTTCTCAACTGTGTGTTGTGCTTTTATTTCGCCAAAATGCTGAAAAACTGCTAGCCAAGAAAATAATCCTTTCTTAGGTTTAAAGCCTAATTTAATAGTTGCACCACTTAAAAATGTTAAATATGCACCGCGGTCACCCTCAGTAAGGCTAATGACTAAATCATAATGCGCACGGCGAATTTTAAAAATAAAACTAAGTTCTGAAGCGAGTCTAGCAAAAAAATTCTGATTTTTAATTTTTGCTCTGTCATAAGTGATAATATGATTGACGAAAGGATTAAGGGTCATCATTTCAGCGCAGTCTTTATTGAGTGCATAATCAATGCGTGCACCTAGATAATGATGGGCTAAATTTTCAATCAGCGGTGTTGAGAGTAAAACATCGCCGATGTGGCGAAATTTTATAACAAGAATTTTTTTAATAATTTTTGGCTTTCTTAATGTCCACCCTTTAGATTTTGCCATATTTAAAATCAAAGTTTATTGATAGTATGTTTGATACCAGTTAGCAAAATTTTCAACACCCACTTGAATTGAAGTATCTGGTTTGTAGTTAAAATCTCGCTCAAGCATTTCCACGCTAGCATAAGTATTGACTATATCACCTGCCTGCATTGGTAAATATTCTTTTTGTGCACGAATCCCAAGTGCTTTTTCTAGGGCACTAATATAATCATCAAGTTTTATTTGTCTTCGGTTACCAATATTATAGATACGATAAGGCGCACAACTTGAAGCAGCATCTGGCTGGTAACTATTCCAATTTAAGTTGGGCACTGCAGGTTTATCAATAACGCACATAATGCCTTTAATAATATCATCAATATAGGTAAAATCTCGGCAGTGCTTACCATAATTAAACAGTTGCACAGGTTCACCTTTTAACATAGCTTGCGCAAATTTTTGTAGCGCCATATCAGGACGATCCCAGGGACCATAAACAGTAAAAAAACGTAGTCCTGTTGTTGCAAAATTGTATAAATGTGCATAACTATGCGCCATCAATTCATTTGCTTTTTTCGTCGCACCATATAAACTAACGGGATGATTAGCGCTGTCATTTTCAGAAAAAGGTATTTTACTATTTGCACCATAAACCGAGCTAGAAGAAGCATAAATTAAGTGCGCTACTTTCGTTTGCCGACAACCCTCTAAAATATTACTAAAGCCGACTAAGTTGCTATCAATATATGCCGCAGGATTTTTGAGCGAATAACGTATACCCACTGCAGCTGCTAGATTAATAACACACTCAAACTGCTGCGTTTTGAATAATTTACTAATATTTTCCCTATCTTTAATATCCATACGAACATGTTTGTAATTTGCATAATTCTTATGGCGCTCTAAACGTGCTGCCTTAAGTGCTGGATCATAATAATTATTATGATTATCAATACCTAGTATTTCATCGCCACGCTCGAGCAATTTTAAAGACAGTGTTGAACCAATAAAACCTGCTGCCCCTGTTATTAAAACTTTCATTATTTTTACAATTTAAGAGATTATGTATTTAATGCCACAAAAACATAAAAATTACTTAATAAACTGTGGCATATAGTATAAAACTATACTTATAATTATCTTAGTAAGATTTTAAATGAAACAAGTAGCAAAAACAATAAATACATTTCCAGGATTCAAGGGATTTGGAGTTTTTTATCTCTCCTGTTTTGTCCGCTCGGACACGATGAACCGAATCAGTGCGCGGGTTGTCCTTTGTTCGCTTGTTCATGTAAATATTGAATAATAAACACTGGGATGATATTTTAATATATTTATTATACTTCTAAGTCCCACATTAGTACAAACTGAGCATTGTAATCTAAAGGTATTAGGACTTTTTCTGACTTTTTCTTATGCTATAGCTTTATTGTTTTTTACAGATTGATAGTTAACGCTGAACTAAGCGAATGGGCAAGTTGTCCGTTAGCTAGATATTCTTGTTAGATTATATTTTAATTTTTCCCACCATAAATAGCGATGCCACCCCTGATATAGTAACTCTATCACCAGATATTGCACATTTAACCTCACCACCTCGCTCTGATACTTGTTTTGCCTTAAGGTAAGATTTATCCAGCTTACTTGACCAGTATGGAATTAATTGTGTGAAAGCAGAGCCCGTAACTGGATCTTCGTTAATTCCATACTTAGGAGCAAAAAACCTGTTAATAAAATCATACTTTTTAGACTGGGCTGTTATAGCTACCCCTCTGAGGTCTAATTTAATCAGTAATGATAGATTTGGTTTTGCCTTTGTAATAAATTCTTCATCATTAAAAACTACTATGTAATCCTCTGCTTTCAGACACTCTGTTGGCTTTTCATCAAAGGCATCACATATTATCTCGGGTGTATCACATATAATTGGAGTTTGAGTTGGAAAATCCATGACTAGCCATTCATTATCTTTTGTTACCGTTAAAATGCCACTTTTCGATTCAAACTGAATTAGTGGATTTGGATAATTTAATATATTAAAGATCACATATGCACTTGCTAAAGTAGCATGGCCACATAAATTGACTTCATGGGTAGGAGTAAACCAGCGAATGTGATAGCCGTCCTCTGTTTTTACAAAAAAGGCTGTTTCAGATAAATTATTTTCACTAGCAATTAATTGCATTAAATCATCGGACAGCCATTTATCAAGCGGACATATTGTAGCAGGGTTGCCTTCAAATACTTTCTTTGCAAATGCATCTACTTGATATTGTACTAGTTCCATAATGTAATCTCTTTTTTATTTAACGCCTCACATTACCTGACGCGTAAGCGGAGGGCTTAGCCTGGAGCGAACTTGAACTATTTGTCGCATACGTGGCTAGTTTATTGATTACATATATTTTTTTGGTTGATAAATATCCTGTACAGGAATGTGACCATTACAGCGAATATGCCTTTCTGAGGTGATTTCGATACAATGCTTACCAGTGTACGCAATCATAAATTACATTTGCATAAGGTCTACCGTGCCATACGCGAGCTTTAATAGGACAGCCATCAACATGAAGAGCAAGACCACGCCAAATAGTTTCCATGAAGCGTGTTTGCGATAACATGTGACCAAACTCAGCGACGGCGGAACACACGTCCGCTAGAGTGATTTATTAGGGTTTTACTTGGCATCAATCTCTCGGCATTGACGTATAAATAGTTTATTAAATGCATCATCAATTATGTAATAGTAAGCATTTCGTGGTGATGTGCGAACACTCTCTGGAATGTTTGCTGCTGGAATTGCGGATGATATACCTATAACAGAACCCTTTGGTCTCCATGTTACACCGATGATTTTACCTAACTTTATACCACGCATAAGTGGTGGATTAGTTGAGTTGTTGTGTGCGTTTTTACCAACACCTTTGCAATATGGAACTTCAGGTGAAGGGCATATATTACTCCAATTTGGTTGGGCTACTATGCTTGAAAATGGTTGAAGTAAAAACGCTAAGAAAAGTGCAATAATTAATTTCATAATAATATCTCCTTTTTATAATTCTAGTGGCTCGCATAACCGGAAATTTGCGAAGAGTAGCATAGCAAATTGTCCGCATTTATGCGTTTATTAGGCATTTTCAGTTTCTGCCGCTTGAGCTTGTTGGTTATTCATATTCCAGAATGTATTAAATACAAGACGAAACATGAGCCACCAAGCGTAGATAGAGTATATATCTTGGCTCTCTTCATAGCCTATCAAACCATGTGCCAATTTATTGCGTAAATTTGGCCCTAATGGATCGCAGAATATCGCACGTAATTCGAACGAAAGATCGGCTCCGAAGATTTCTTCAACTTTGGAATTAAACATTATAGTACTCAAGCCATTCTCATTTTCTATTCCATTGATATCAATATTTGTTGTTTTCTCACCATTTTGATTTAGATGATACCTAACTAAGTTTTCAATTTGTGGCACTAGTAGATAAAGCGCACCTACAAAGTCATTGTCGTATCCTAAATAGAGAGTTTTTGCTACCAATTTTATTCTGTCAGGCGGGACTGCTGGTGACCTAGAAACAAAAAAATGGAAATCTGCCTCTTTCAACCTGTGCTCTTTTCTTATTATTTTGAGAGCTGGACATATATAGCCTGGAACTACTGACTTCAGTTCTATCACATAATTACACACCATTTTGTGCCAAATAGTCGCGCCTTGTTTTCCCCCGTTCAAATCAGCTCCAGGTCGTTTTGCTATAACCCTACCATCAGCAGAAGACATATATGTGGCTGAAAAAAGTGATTCCAATGAGTCTTTTCCTAGTATTTTCTCCGAGAGACCCCTTATACTTTCAACTTTTGTCCCAGGATACACATTAGCAAGCTGAAACAGCGCTTCTAGTGTAGGCTTCCCTTTTACTGCCTTTACAGCATTTTCTTTCAGCTTTCTAATATCAATTGAAACAAAAGTTGGTCCCATTTCATCAAGCGAATTCTCGCCCGCTTTATTTATTTTTACTCTAAGCTCTGCAATTCTATTGTCTACATCATGTTTATCACGTAAAGCTCTTGGAATTGCCCAGTATTTTTGTATCGCACTTCCATAAAGACTTACTGCAGCCATATAGTTTGGTGCATTAGTTGCTTGGCTCGCAACCGCTTCCCTCACCCACAGTTTAGCATTATGAGCAATCATTTCAGCCGATTTTTCAGAATCATTTGATTTTTTATACCAATCAGATGC
Source organism: Gammaproteobacteria bacterium (assembly GCA_965207345.1). Taxonomy (GTDB): domain Bacteria; phylum Pseudomonadota; class Gammaproteobacteria; order PS1; family Pseudothioglobaceae. Next base: position 64,321 of record OZ242280.1, read on the forward strand.
TGCGTCAAAATAATCCTTTGATCGGTAGAGGTCGCCAGTATCTTCAAAGTTAATTGCAAGTTCTTCTAGTTTCTGTGAAATAGAAAGCTGCTCTTTGCGTCCTAATTTATGTATCGCAAGTAAATCACTAAGCCATTTAACCAAATCGCCGTCTTTTTCTGAGGCTTTTTGTAATGACTTCGTAATTACTTCCTCAATTTTATTCAGCCTTTCACCAGCACCAGTTTTGAGCATTAAACAAAGCTGTATAGCTCTGTCCCAACATTCACGCCCATCAGGAATCCAGCTTTTAGTATCAATTGATATTTTCCGATAATTATCTATTGCCGTCAGTGCATACTGTGGATCTTTTGGCTCTAGTAAGAGCCAAACAATCTCAGAAATTCTGGCACTTAACTTAGGGTCATCAATATGTGGAATGATTTGCGTGAAAAAAACAATGTCTTCCTCTTTAAAATCCTCCGGTAATGCAGGTTTTTTTCCACTCATTACTACAAGGAGAGAAGATGGCTTATAAACTGTTTGGTTTAAGCATCATTGAGCATGCATCTGCTAGCAACCAAAGAGCTTTGCCATCTGGTAGCCTGCCTTCTTTATTGCCCTTTTGCGGAAGAATATAGCTTTTGACACATTGACAAATAATCCTCTCGTCGATCTTCCTTGATTGCGTCACGCCAGCCACAACTCTTAAAGTCATTAAGAGTGATATTTATATCTTCAGGATAGCGTTCCAGTCTCTTATATTTTATGCCTAACGTCCGCAATACAGGCGAGCGGAGCTAATCCAGCCACCTTGTTGGCGATTGTGCTTGCGCTTGTTAGATGCTTTATTCACACCATACATCACAAGTACTATCTCTACTTATATTATATAGTTTTGCAAATGCACAAGGCATATTCACTACCTTCCAAAAAGATGACATATTCTCCTTCTTCCCAGCCTAAACAATAGTTTGAGCCTCTATTTTTCACATTTATGATAAAAAGTTCATCATTATGAGTTAATATGTTTCTGCTATATTCCAAGGAAAACATTAATAGCACGACAACGCACTTTTGCATTTTCTCTCCTTGCATCTAACGCTTGAATTTACCTGACGCGTAAGCGGTTCGGCTAGAATGATTTGTTAGACAACTTCTTAAAACCTATTTTGCACGTAAGATGCGGTCTCTTCTAAATCAAATTCTGGGGAAGAATTGCCACTACGCACATAAAACTTTTTATTTTTTTGACCGTTTTTATCTGTTACTTCTAAATACAAAGGTCTGTTTCCTGTGCCAATATCAATAACACATATATCTTGTTCACTTACTTTATAGAATTTTACTTTGATATTGCTAATCGCAAAATTTTTACCAAATGTACTATTAATTATATTTCTTAGATGCAGTTCAAAATGATCTTTATTGGCTTCTTTTAAAGTATTCAAATCATCTTGAATACCTAATATCTCGCCATTATCTGCAACACCAATTAAAAGCCTACCGCCATCACCATTACTAAATGCAGCGATACTTTTAAGGATAATAAATTCCATTTTTTTATCTACTTTAGACTCTCTAGTATTCCACCTTAGGGAAGATTTAAATTCTATTTCTTCTGTTTCACCAGAATAAATTATTGCATCAATATCAATATCACTAACTACTTTTTCTGGCGTTATTGAAATATTATTTAAAAAATCATTTAGTTTGTCAGCTAGCAATTTCCTTCTGGTTTCTAAAAACTCTTTGTAATTTTCTATCTGCCACAAACTTCTATCTTCAGGAATACATTGTGCTTTTAGAGCATTAGGAAATTTGTCAATCACAGTTTCTAGAAAAATATTTGCAAGTTTTGCCGATTTGTCTCTGTTGCAAGTTTGAGTTAAAATTACTCTATTAGTAATTTCCTGTGCCAAAGAATAATCAAATCTATTATCCATATCAAAATATTCTGAATCACGAAGCACAGAATAGGCGAATATATGGTCTCGCTCTAATTCATACTTAGCACCCATGTTTTTTTTAAGACTCAACCCTGTACACAAACAAACAGCACGAACACTTTTAAAATACCAACGCATTAAACTAAATAATGGATGTTGTATACCTCTTCCAATGAATTCTGATGCTTTTATATTTAATGGTCGCTCTTCTTCTATTAATTTTAATAACTCATCAAATGGTGATGAGGAATGGACGATGATGCTGATATCCTTGTCTAATTTTTGTGGCAATTGGCTAATATACCTAACTCTTATTTGTGAATAATAAAACCACTTAATTATTTTCTTGATTTCATTTTCTGAAAGTTGGTTATTAGGTTTTTTATAAATATAGGTAATAATTGGAATCAAAGCATAAACAGAGTTAATTTCGTTAGTATGGTCAATGTAAGCATGATTTTGCAAAATATTGCAAGTGTAGTCTAACACTTTATCTCGTAATAAACTCCACGTCTCTTTTAATTTTTCCTTATTGCCTGGTGTATGCAATTTCTCCATTTTTGAACCTTGCTGGTGGACAATGGCAAGTAATACATACATCATAAAGTCTAAGTTAAATACCCAGCCATTAGCCTTTAATTTATCCAGTTTATGCATAATTTCTTTTCGTGCCCTGGGCCAATAACCTGATATTTGTGCAAGGGCTAATTCCGCATCCGTTAAATTAACACCACTAGCGTTGACAATATAAAAAATGTCTATCGCCTCTTTTAATGTGGCGGTAACAGGCACTTCTTGTTCAGCAAAGTTTCTATCGTGAATAAGCCGAATAGCACGAATATTATCATCAATTTTTATCTGTCTTGCTTCTGGCAATCTTTCAATATCTTCTTTTTTCCCTATCTTTTCAACTACATCCCAGATTCTTGTTTCATCAGCAAAAATCTTTGTTATATCTACCCAAGCTGGATTATTTGCCATTGTGATTTTTTTGTAATATTCCAGCTCTAAGGTCTCTACATTGACATATAAACCCATAATATGGTTGGTAATATGTTTCTCTTCATAATAGGGTGGAATCTTGCCGGTAATTAACATGTATAAAGTAGTTATTCTTTGTTGTCCGTCTAAAACTAATTTAACAGAACCTTGGGTTGCTTGATAAGCATAACTACCTTTCAACTCTGGCGGATTTGTAGTTTTCCATGTTAATAAAGTACCAGTAGGATAGTCTTTAATTAAAGAACTTATTAAATTCTTAGCATCATTTCTTTTCCAAACATATTCACGCTGGAACGCTGGAATAAATAAATGGCATTGATCTATATCGTTAATTATTTCTCTGATTTTCATGGAGTGATAATATCTTTAAATTTGCGTTGTCTAACAGCGTAGCAATAACGCGCCTACCTACCTGTTTAAGAGTTTACCCTATTATATAGTCTTGATAGGTGGGTTAATCTATTATCGCAGCGCTGTCCACTAGAATGATTTGTTAGGTAGTTTATAACTTAGTCACAGAGAGATTATTGTTGGCAATAAAGGCTTTAAATACAAACCAAGAAAAAGCAAAAACGCCAACAGCAAAAATAATATCGCCAGGTACTCTAGCCCACACTAACGCATGCATAATATCGCTTTGCATGAATTCTACACTACGAGCAGAGACATAACTATTTGACATGCTTTGGTAAGTTTGCCATAAGCCCTGTGGTAATAATGATAAAAATGTCATCATTGCTAAACCAATATTAAGCGACCAAAAGGTGATTTTAAGTAATTTATTATTCCACTTACTAGTATTAGTGAGACCACGCATAGAATACAACATTAAACCTATACCTAGCATACCGTAAACACCAAATAAAGAAGCATGTCCGTGGTTGGCGGTAGTGTTTAAACCTTGCATATAATAAAGGGAAATGGGTGGGTTAATTAAAAAACCAAATAGTCCTGCACCAACTAAATTCCAAAACAACACCGCACTAAAAAACATAAATGGCCAATGATAGTTAGTTTGCCAACCAACTTGATTTTCTAATTTTTTATGATTATAAGCCTCAAAACCAACCACTACTAAAGGCACTACTTCAAGTGCTGAAAAAGTTGCACCTACTGCCATGATTGAAATTGGCGTGCCACTCCAATATAGGTGATGTAACATGCCTAATACGCCACCACCTAAAAAGATAATTGTGGCAAATATCACCATAGTTGTTGCCACCGATACTCGTAATAAACCCATACGTACAAAAAGCACTGAAATAATAGCCGTAGCAAAAACTTCAAAAACACCTTCCACCCAAAGATGAACAACCCACCAGCGCCAATATTCCATAATAGCTATATTGGTATTTTTACCCCACATAAAACCTGCCGCGTATAGTAGCCCTATTGAAACAGTTGCCAACATAACAACAAATAACAGTGATCTGAGCTCTTTGTTTTTAAAAGCTGGTAGTAGCGCTCTGAGCAATAAAACAACCCATAAAAGTAAACCAATAAATAAATAAATTTGCCAAAAGCGCCCTAAATCTACATATTCATAGCCCTGATGCCCAAGCCAAAAGTTTAACGTTAAATCTTCAATAAAACCGTTCACTGCTAGCCATTGTCCAATAAACGAACCCACCACGATAAGCAACAAACTAAAAAATAAAAAATTCACACCAAAACGTTGAAATTTTGGCTCATGCTGTGAAATCAGCGGTGCTACATAAAGCCCTGTTGCTAACCACGCTGTTGCAATCCAAAAAACAGCTAACTGCGTGTGCCAAGTCCTAGTAACAGAATATGGCAAGTATTCCATAAACGGTAATCCATATAACCCTTGACCCTCTACCGCATAATGTGCAGTAATAATGCCCAACAAGACTTGCGTTAAAAAAAGCGCAGTTACTACCCAAAAATATTTGGCAGTTGCCCTCATTGATGGAGTAATCACCGTATTTTCAATAAAATCAGCCTTTGCAACACCACTCTCTGGTTCTGATTCTTGACGCCATTTATCAAACTGAGAAGCATAATACCAAACAATAGCCCCAATACCTGCTAGTAGCAATATTACCGAAATAATGCTCCACAATAGGATAGATGCAGTTGGTTTATTATCTATTAACGGCTCGTGTGGCCAGTTACTAGTGTAAGTAATATCATCGTTAGGTCTGTTAGTTGATGCTGCCCAAGAAGACCAAAAGAAAAAAGCACTGAGTTTTCTAGCTTTCTCGTTATTTAAAACCGTCTCAATAGGAAAGGCATAGTCCTTCCTTAATTGTTTATATTTTTCACTCTCAGATGTGTATAAATCAATAAAATGTTGCTCTGTTTGAGCAATAGCTTTTGCACGGTTTTGACTAATAGTTACGATGCCAGTTGAAGCATCATAAGTATTTTTACGCATTATATTTTTTAATAAAACTTGGTAACTTTCTTGTGGTAACGCAGTATATTGATAACCATCTTTAACCGCACTAAGTCTTATATTTTCCAATAATGCAATAGCTTCACGATGAAGCCAATCAGCTGTCCAATCTGGTGCTAAATAACTACCATGCCCCCAAATAGAGCCTTGTTGCATACCGCCTGTGGTTTGCCAAATATTCTGTCCATCTTCAATATCTTGCTTACTGTAAATAACCACACCATTAGTAGTTTGTACTGCATTTGGAATAGGTGGTGCTTCACGATAAATCTGACCACCGAGATACAATAAAGCAGAAAAAAACAAAACCAAACTTACTATTAGTAAGCTCCAAAGTCTTTTAATGGTAAAGAAACTTGAATAATCTTTCATAACTATGCTTCTCTACCAAAAATAACGTGTGTTTAAAAATGACCATCTAACGCCTCGCATCAGCCGCTTGTTAGAAGGCATTTCACTCATAAAATTCAACATAAAATTTCACCGAACCGAGAGGCTTTACCTCGTGTAGTATTGTAGGTTCTACTACTCCATATTTCTCTGTATCAAGGATTATTATTTCTTCTTCTGGTTCGTTAATTTTGTATTGTAACCTACCTTCAATTATTACTATTTTCCCCCATACACCAGTTTTTGTTTGATGTGCTTTTAATAAACCTTTAGGAATATTTTCTTCATTAAACTCTGGTGTTTTCCTAACTTGGCTTAAGTTATCTGGTAAGTTTTTCATTTTAGTATTGCCTCCTAACGGCGCAGCGATAACGCGCCTATCTGTCTGTTTAGAATTTTACCCTATTATAGAGTCTTGATAGGTATCTGACTACCTCCCACAGTTCCGCCACCATCTTTAATATGAATTAGGGTATGTATATTCATTTGATGAGATAATATCTGTTAAAAAGATTAAATTTTCTAATATTAAATAAGTGAAATATTTGTTTAATTATTTGGTTTTAACTCTATAGCTTTATCAAAATCTGCAATGGCTTTATCATGCTCACCTTTGTTTTTATAAGCATTTCCACGATTATTGTAAGCACTAGCATCTTGTGGATTTAATGCTATGGCTTCATCATAATCTGCAATAGCTCTGTCATATTCACCTTTGTTTTTATAAACAATGCCACGATTATTGTAAGCACTAGCATCTTGTGGATTTAATGCTATGGCTTCATCATAATCTGCAATAGCTCTGTCATATTCACCTTTGTTTTTATAAACAATGCCACGATTATTGTAAGCATCAGCATCTTTCGAATCTAATGCTATGGCTTTATCAAAATATGCAATGGCTTTATCATGCTCATCTTTTTTGCCATAAGCGACACCACGATTATTGTAAAAATCAGCATATTCTGGATTTAATACAATAGCTTTATCATAATCTGCAATAGCCCTGTCATATTCACCTCTTTTGTCATAAGCATTGCCACGATTATAATAAGCCTCAGCATCTTGTGGATTTAATGCTATCGCTTTATCAAAATCTGCAATAGCTCTGTCATATTCACCTCTTTTGCCATAAGCATTGCCACGATTATAATAAGCCTCAGCATACTTTGGTTTTAATACAATAGCTTTATCATAATCTGCAATAGCCCTGTCATATTCACCTTTGTTTTTATAAGTAATGCCACGATTATAATAAGCCTCAGCATACTTTGGTTTTAATACAATAGCTTTATCATAATCTGCAATAGCCCTGTCATATTCACCTTTTTTGTTATAAGCAATGCCACGATTATTGTAAAAATCAGCATCTTGTGGATTTAACGCTATAGCTTTATCAAAATCCACAATTGCTCTGTCATATTCACCTTTTCTGTCATAAACAGCACCACGATTATTATAAGCATCAGCATCTTTTGGATTTAACGTAATAGCTTTATCATAATCTGCAATTGCTCTGTCATATTCACCTTTGTTTTCATAAGCAATACCACGATTATTGTAAGCTTCAGCATCTTGTGGATTTAATGCTATAGCTTTATAAAAATCTGCAATAGCTCTGTCATATTCACCTTTTCCGTTATAAGCAATGCCACGATTACTGTAAATCACAACAATGTTTTCTGGCTTTAATGCTATGGCTTTATCATAATCTGCAATAGCCCTGTCATACTCACCTTTTCCGCCATAAGCAATGCCACGATTATTGTAAGCTTTAGCATACTTTGGCTTTAATGCTATTGCTTTATCATAATCTGCAATAGCCCTGTCATATTCACCTTTGTTTTCATAAGTAATGCCACGATTATAATAAGCTTCAGCATCTTTCGAATCTAATGCTATAGCTTTATCAAAATCTGCAATTGCTCTGTCATATTCACCTTTTTCGCTATAAGCAACGCCACGATTACCGTAAGCCTTAGCATAATTTGGTTTTAACTCTATAGCTTTATTAAAATCTGCAATTGCTCTGTCATATTCACCTTTTTTGTTATAAGCAATGCCACGATTATAATAAGCCTTAGCATACTTTGGTTTTAACTCTATAGCCTTATCATAATCTACAATTGCTCTGTCATATTCACCTTTTTTTTCATAAACAACGCCACGATTATTGTAAGCCTTAGCATACTTTGGCTTTAACGTAATAGCTTTATCATAATCTGCAATAGCTCTGTCATATTCACCTTTGTTTTTATAAGCAATGCCACGATTATAATAAGCATCAGAATCTTGTGGATTTAACGCTATAGCTTTATCATAATCTACAATAGCTTTATCATATTCACCTTTTTTTTCATAAACAATACCACGATTATTGTAAAAATCAGCATCTTGTGGATTTAACGCTATAGCTTTATCAAAATCCACAATTGCTCTGTCATATTCACCTTTTTTGTCATAAACAGCACCACGATTATTGTAAGCCTCAGCATACTTTGGTTTTAATGCTATAGCTTTATCATAATCTGCAATAGCTCTGTCATATTCACCTTTGTTTTGATAAGCATTGCCACGATTATTGTAAGCACTAACATCTTGTGGATTTAACGTAATAGCTTTATCATAATCTGCAATAGCTCTGTCATATTCACCTTTTTTTTCATAAACAACGCCACGATTATTGTAAAAGATAGCTTTGTTTGTTTCACTAAGGGTTTCAAATGATTCATGCTCAATTATTTCTGTGTATTTTTTAACAAGAAGGCTATAGTCTTCATTCTCTGCACGCTCTAATTCTGCAGTATAGCTGATGAGTTTTTCTAGTTCTTTATTCATGGTTATAAACTCCTAATTTATTTCAATAAAGCTATTTATACCAGCTTTTTATAGCTATCATATACACTAATGATATTTTCAATGGTTAAATCAGCGTAGGTTTTAAAGGTAGTATGCCCTACTACTAATAATAAAAAAACGCAACAAAATAAATCTTAGTTATTTTTGACGGTAAAAAAATTAATAAGATTTAAAGGTTTTTAGGGTCATTAAGTATATAACTTCCTTAATTATTATTTTTTTAAATATATTTTTTAAAAAAACTAATCACCGCCAAATAAATCACGCGTATAAACTTTGTGTTTAACTGTTTTAATTTCTTCAGATAAACGGTTAGCAACGATAATATCACTTATTTTTTTGAATTCATCCAGTGAATCAATAATGCGCGAGTTAAAAAAGTTTTTTGTCAGCATTGGTTCATAAACTACAATTTCAATACCTTTTGCTTTAATGCGTTTCATCACGCCTTGCACTGACGAGGTGTGTATATTATCTGACCCTGATTTCATAATGAGCCGATAGATACCAACGATTTTAGGCTGTTTTTTAATAATCTCACTAGCGATAAAATCCTTTCTTGTGCCATTTGCTTCAATAATTGCACCTATTAAATTATTCGGGATATCCCTATAATTTGCATGCAACTGCTTGGCATCTTTAGGCAAACAATAACCACCATAGCCAAAGGAGGGATTATTGTAATATAAGCCAATTCTAGGATCTAAACCTATACCTTTTATAATATCTTTACTGCTTAGCTTGTGAATCTTTGCATAAGTATCCAGTTCATTAAAATACGCAATACGCATCGCAAGATAAGTATTTGCAAAGAGTTTAATGGATTCAGCTTCGCTGGATTTTGTGATGAGTGTTTTAATATTTTTTTTGCGCGCCCCTTGTTTTAGGAGCTCTATGAAAATTCGTGCCTGTGTTAAGATTTTTTCATTTGATAGTTCTACCCCAACAACAATACGTGAAGGATATAAGTTATCATATAAAGCATATCCTTCTCTTAAAAATTCAGGCAAAAAAATAATACGCTCGGTTTTGAATAATTTACGCATTTTTTCACTGTAACCGACAGGCACAGTGGATTTAATAACAAAGGTTGCTTTTGCATTAATTTTGATTGCTTCTTTTAGCACTTTTTCAATAGACTTAGTATCAAAACAATTAGTCTGTGTATTATAATCGGTGGGCGTTGCTATGATAATAAACTGCGCATTTTGATAGGCTTTTTTTTGATGAGTGGTTGGGTAGAAATGAAGTTTTTTTCGTTTAAAAAAATTTTCAATTTCCAAGTCAGCAATTGGTGATTTTTTCTCCTCTAGGAGTGCAATTTTATCTGCGTCAATATCAAGCGCACTAACGATGTTGTGTTGTGCTAATAAAAGTGCGTTTGCCAAACCCACGTAACCCATACCAACAACAGTTATTTTTATCATAATTGGATATTTTTATTAAAGATAAGCGATACTAGCTGGTATAAATCACCTTGTTTGCACAGATACATAAAAAATGCGCATAACTATATCTTTACAAAAAACGAGTCATTATAAAAAATGGCTAATTATACCAAGCGATTCTTAGCTTATTTTTGTTAAAATAATCAGGCTTTATGCAAATAATTTTTTCATTTTTTAAAATATTTCTAGTGATATTTTTTAATAGTTAAATTTATCACCTCTACAAAAAATATTAAAATTAGTCTACCTTCATGCTTTTAATGGCTAACTAAAATAGTTAGTAGCATTTTTACTATATTTTATAATATTTACTTATGATTATTTTGCATCATTCTAGCTATGATTTAGCAAAAGAAATTGCCACTCTTTTTAATATGCGTTTTAATTATTATAAAAAATGAATTTCACAAAAAATAACTCGTTGCCAACAGATAGCTATATTTCTAATAAATCTATATTTATTTGGATAGATATCCTAGGCTTTTCAAATGCTGCAGAGGATGAAAAAAAATACGAAGGATTATCAGATATTCTAAAGAAATTTCAAAACATGTTTAACGAGGGTAACTACTATTCATCTCGGATTATCTCAGACGGTATTGTTTTAATAGTTAAAAAGGATATTTCCTACGATAAATTAAAAGAAATTTTACAAGAGATTGGGGAGAAACAATTTAATTTTATATTAAATAAAAATCATTTTATTAGAGGCGGTATTGCAGTTGGCACAAAATTACAAAATAATAACGATAACTTTATTAGTAATGGATTAACCCGTTCTGTAAAAATTGAATCAAGATATGTAGACTGGCCAGTCATTGGCACGGATAAAGAAAATATTAAACAAATGCGTGATATTTTTTCAATCCCTGATGACAATGAATATTTTGGTTTGATGCATAGCTATAACAATAGGGGTGAGGATATTTATTTTATAGATTTTATAAATGATGCTAATAGAGATGATTACTATTCATTAGTGAATAGTATGATTGAAAAGTTTAAATTAAACTCAAAAATTAAAAATAAGTATTTATGGTTGTTAAAATATTTTCGTCATAAGTATGGCGATAGTAAGTTTAATGAACAATTTAAAAAAACAGTGTTATGAACTATATAAATTTACATCTAAGAAAACACGATAAACAAGATAATCAAAATTTGTATCTTCGTGATGTAATTCGAGACAATACACTCATTGTTTTATTAGGTGCACCAGGTAGCGGAAAAACATCAATATTTAAAAAATACAAAGAAAAAGATAGTAGCACTACAGAATTTTTAACCGTTAAAAAATTTATTCATTTAGAACCAAATATTAGTAAAACTACCAAAATATTGTTACTTGATGGACTAGATGAATATAGAAGTGTTGAGCATGATAAAACTTTTGTTATCACTACACTTGCTGACAAAATAAAGAAGTTAAATAAAGATATTAAAGTTGTTATTAGCTGCAGGGAGATGGATTGGTATGGTGAAGTTGACCGTGCATCATTAAAAAATGAAATTGGAGAAGATGCAAAATTATATAATGTTATGCCACTTGATGAGGAGCAGAAAGAAAAGCTAGCAAGTTTATTAAAAATAGAAAATAAAGAATCTTTTATTGACAGATTTTCCAGTTATGGTGGTTTTTTAGATAATCCACAAATGTTTATTATGTTAGCAGAGATTTACAAGAACAATACTCATAGTTCAATTATTAGCTCTAAAAAAGATTTATATTCACAATTCATAAAAAACTCTGTTGAGCATAATCTAGAGTATACACACAATAATATAGCCCTTAGCCAATTAGAAATTTTTAAATATGCAGGCTATATTGCCTTTTATTATATATTTTGTAATATTGATATCCTCAATGATGATAATTTTATTGATAGTATTGCTAATGAGGAAAAAGGTTATCCGAAAGAAAAAATTAAACAGGCATTAAACACTAAACTTTTTAGTGATGGTAAATTTATTCATAGAACCATTGCAGAATTTTTATTGGCTAAGTTTATTGTTAAAAATAAATTTACAGGCGACATCGCACAAGAAAGAATTAAAGGTTTATTTAGTAAAAAAAAGAGAGTACCAACCGAATTAAGAGGCTCTTTTTCTTGGCTTTGCTCACTATCAGAAGAACGGGAATTTATAAAAATTGATCCTTATTATCAAGTCATTCATGGCGATAATTCTTTATTCAATAATAGCCTTAAAAAAGAGATTGTGTTGCAAATTAAAAAGCATGCCGAACTTAATCCATATTTCTTTGATTCTAGACAAAGAAAGGATTTAGAAGGTTTTTATCACCGAGATCTTGATAATTTTTTAATGGAAGAATTTACTAATTCTTTACAACTACAAAATCATTATAAGATATTTATTGCTAGTATCATTATTACTGCTCAATCAGTTAGCAAAAAGATGCTAGGATTTTCAAAGAAAATTATTTTAGATGATAAAGTGCCAAGCTATGTTAAAGCTAGGATTATCAAAATTTTTCAAGATAGAGAATCCGAAATAGATTTTTTAAAAGAGGCTTTAGAAAAAATTAAAAATAATAAAATTACTGATCAAGAAAATTATATTAAAGAAAAAATATTAGATATTCTTTATCCTAAATTTATTACTCCTAATGATATAGAACCTTATTTAAAACTTTATCATATTAAAAAAGATAAGCATTATTATTATTATTATTGTGATTTTTTATATAAAACCGAATATCAAGATAAATATGATTTGGTATGTAAGATTTATAAATTAAATGCAACTGGCAATAAAGAAACCTTTTCTTTGCCAAAACATATTAATCATTTTGTTTATGATTATTTTGCTGAGACTATACTTAAATTTGAAGATGGTTTAAAGGCAGAGGAAATCTATAATATTATTAAATATTTCAAAACTTATTATGGAAAATATAGATTCCCAAAGTTTGAGTCTTATCGCCATCCTAGTTATGGAATGTTAAAGAATGATAAAGAAAAATTAACTAAATTAGCAAACGAACTTTTTTCTTTATATTTAGATGATCATTTAAGAGAATCTGAAGATCCTTTTTACTTATTTGAACGTTTCACTCCTCTTCCTTATTCACCAGATAATAAAAGCAAAATACTGCTTGATAAAATGGACCCTAATCTAAACAAAAAACAAAACCTTAGTTTACTTAATGCGTCTTTATTTTGTAGAAATAATGCAGGTGAAATGATGGCAATTTATATGAATTTAGCAAACGAAAAAGCTAAACAATTTAATTTTGAGAAAGAACTTAAAAAATGGCTTAATCCAGAAAAAAATGATTGGAAAATAAAGCAAGAAAAAGAAGCACAAAAAGAAAAAGAGAAAAGTGAAAAAATAAAACAAGAAAATGAACTATATTTTTCCAAAAAAACAGATGATGATATACAAAAGAATTTTGGTGTTCTACATCATATTTCGAAACAGATATATTATAAACAGGAATACAATGAAAATCATGAAAAAAATTTAATAAAAGATACGTTCAATAGATTAAAAAATATTTTAAAAAAAGCTATTTTTAATAGAGTTATAGAACCTAACTTATTAACGCTTAAATCACTCGCTAAAAACTCTCCTGGCGCGGATAGGAATATTGACCTCATGTATTATGTTTCTTGCACATTAAATAATTCTCAAAAAATAGCTAGCATTAAAGAAGGTAATTTTACAAAATATCTTTATATTATTACTTGGATTAACAGTGAGATTGGGAGGCATTGCTAAGAGTGATTATTCTAGTGATATATAGAAAAGAATGGTGGTAAATATGCCATAACAACATTAAAAGAATATATTACATTGATATTTGAGTCACATATTAAAAAACACAAAGGCATTTTAATATCCTATATTAATAAAGAAGATAATATAGATAGGCTAAAAGAAATAACAAGATTACGTGGTGCCAAAGATATTAAAGATAATATAATGCGTATTTTTTTAGATGTTTTTAATTTTAAAATTAGATTAGAAGAATTAAAAAAATTAAAAGAAATTGTTACTAAAGAGGAAGATATAAATAAAATTAATGCCTTAATCATGTTGCTAGAGGATAAAAAAGAAGATTTTAAAATTAATACAGCAATATCACTATATCAATTATTAGAAGGAAATGGAATACACAAAATATTAGATAATATAGCCATAGATACAAAATTGAAACTGGTTGATTATATGATGAATGCCTTTAATACAGAAGAATCAATTAAGTCTGTTAGCGTTGTTCAGTCTACTAAAGATAGTTGTGCTTCTTTTTTACAAACTGATGCACTTAATAATTTAACTTTAGAGGAATTAAATCAATTAGTAGAAAAACATAAAAATGAAGGTGATATTTGGAGAAATAGAATTTACAGCCAAATCAACCAAAAAAATCAACAAGAGGCTGATAAAGAATATTTACAATATCCAGTAGAGAAAATAAAAGATTTTATATTATCTGATAACATTATCTCAAAAGAAAATTTTTATCAAGATATTTGTAGTAAATTTAATAAATTAAAAAATGAAATTGAAGACAATACAAATAATGAAAAAAAATTATTTTATAATTATGACAAACCAAAAAAAGAAGAAGATTGCCGAGATGTTGTGGTACAAAAGCTTGAAGATAAATATGGTTATGACATAGAATTAAATAGGGAGAAACTTAAAGCAAATAATCAAGTTGATATTAATATCAAATACAAGGCAAATTTAGACTACGAGGTGCAAGTAGAATGTAAAAAAGACAAAAATTCAAGTATATATACTGGCATTAAAAATCAATTGATAAGGAAATATTTACCACTTAGCGTTGAATATGGCATTTATCTTATATTTTATTTTGGCTATAAAGTAAAAAAGGACAAATTTCTAAAAAAAGTAAAATCTTCTGTGCCAGTTGAATACTCAGAAAAAATTAAGGTAATTTGCATGGATTTAACTAAATAATAATATTCATCCAATATGTCATCAAAATATCCACTTCCACCGCCAGCAAAAGCACCGGAGTTTGAAAAAGGCGTAATAGATGTTAATTTTTGCCATAATCCAATATGTGTTAATTTTGGCATTTCATGGCATCAATCTCTAAAAGACAATAAAGATATCTATAGTGTAAGAAAAGATGGAGAACACCCAACAATTGAAAAACTTTCAGAACAATTAAATATATTTTATAAGGAACAAAACATGAAACCAGATAGTTTAATTGCTATTTTTAATGATATTATTGATTGGTTTTCTAAAGCATCAGATAAAAACATTTATGATAGTAATCAGTATATAAATCTATCAGCTAACATGCCTCCTTCAGCCAGTCAAACAATTATATTTCTTATATTGAATTATTTAAATAACACCTTTATGTCGTGCAATGACACAAACTCTAATAATTCAGTTAAATCTATGAGATATGTTATTGTTATTGACGAAGCTCATGTCTATCTTAAGAATAAAAAAGCGGCTGAAATATTAGAAAGATTGCTAAGACTAGTAAGATCTAAAGGAGTAATGGTAATTTTAATGACACAAGGTGTGGAAGACTATAAAACCAAAAATTTTGATTTTTCTTCTCAAATAAGTACATCAATTTTATTAAACATAAAGGATAAAAATAATAGCAAGTATATCCAAAGTTTTCTAGGCGTTGATAAAAGTAGTAGTAAATTATCTACATGCTTAAAAGGGTTAGACCCTAAAAAAGGTATTGTTTGTAAAAATGAACCCCAATTAATTGATGCTAATTTGTTTTTTAATAGAGTACTTTAATGTTCTTGATGTAGCCCACACACAAAATAATTATCATCCTTTTCTAAATTTTATAGCACAAATAGTTGAAGAAGCATTTGAGCCATATTGGTTTGCACTGAGTAAAAAACAATCAATGTGATACGCGTCTGTAAAATTAGAATACAAATTAGTTAAACTAGAAACAATTCATAAATCATCTCAGCCAACTGCTAACGTAGCTGGTTTCAAG
Organism: Gammaproteobacteria bacterium; assembly: GCA_965207345.1. Taxonomy (GTDB): domain Bacteria; phylum Pseudomonadota; class Gammaproteobacteria; order PS1; family Pseudothioglobaceae. Next base: position 80,347 of record OZ242280.1, read on the forward strand.
TGTTAATACTAAGGAGAGAGCATAATGACCAAGAAAACTGTATTTGTATTTGGTGCAGGAGCAAGCCAAGAAGCAGATTTGCCAACTGGAGAAGAATTAAAATCAAAAATAGTAGATCTATTTAACATAAAAGAGGTTACAAGTATGGCATGAAAGCATCGTAGTATAAAAGATGAAATACTACTAGATGCTTTACGGCAAAAAGCAAATTTATCAGGCGAAAATATAAATCCTTACCTAGATGCAGCTCAGGATATTTGTAATGCACTACCACTTGCTATTTCAATTGATCATTTCATAGATGCACGTAAAGATAATAAAAAAATAGAACTTTGTGGAAAGTTAGCTATTATATATTCTATTCTTGAGGCTGAAAGGAAGAGTTTCCTTGCCTTAGTTCAAGGAGGATTTAATTTCGCCAATGGACTTGAGAAGACATGGTATATCCCTTTTTTTCAGCGCTTAACTGAAAATTGTACTAAGGATGAACTCCCTGAGCGCCTTAAACACATAACACTCATAATCTTTAATTATGATAGATGTATTGAGCATTTTCTACTTCATGCTCTCAAACATTATTACAATATTTCCGATAAAAAATCAGCTAATCTAGTAAAAGAAATAAAGATTTACCATCCTTATGGTCAAGTTGGCACTCTTCCACAGATGGAGCATGGATCAGTTGATTTTGGTGCAACATCTCAACTTGAAAATATTTTATATCTTGTACCAAAAATTAAAACCTTCACAGAAGGAATAGATCCAAAATCTAGTGAAATTACCCAGATTAAAGATAATATGGATGAGGCTGATCGCTTAGTTTTTGTCGGGTTTCACTTCCATGAACTAAATATGCAACTGATAAATCCTGGTAATCGGGATAAGCGTATAAAGCGAGAGTGTTTTGCAACTGCGTATGGTATATCCTCTAGCGATCAAGAAGCCATCAAGGAGGATGTGAATAATCTTTATCCTGGAAGGAATACTGATGTGAAAATATCATCCTCTACATGTAGTAAATTTTTTAAAGAACATGAAAAAGGTTTATCATTTCAAGAGTAGTATTTAAAATACCAAGCTTTACCTATTCATGGTGTTTTTCTATGATGCTTAACAGGCTTATGAGCATTGATAAATTTAGGAATTCATGTATTTAATGCCACAAATGTTATTTAGCTCTTATCTTAAAACGCTGGTTTAATTCTGTTTTTGATGGTTGCCTGTCAGGCTTCCTCGTTTTTTGCTTTGGTCTATAATTCATTATAAAAAATGGCTAATTATACCAAGCGATTCTTAGCTTTTTTTTGTTAAAATAATTAGGTTTTATGCAAATAATTTTTTCATTTTTTAAAATATTTCTGCTGATATTTTTTAACTAGTTAAATCTATCACCTCTACAAAAAATATTAAAATTAGTCTACCTTCATGCTTTTAATGGCTAACTAAAATAGTTAGTAGCATTTTTACTATATTTTATAATATTTACTTATGATTATTTTGCATCATTCTAGTTACGATTTAGCAAAAGAAATTGCCACTCTTTTTGATATGCGTTTTAATTATTATAAAAAGTTTAGCAGTTTGTTAAATAATTCACCTGCTCCCCATCCAGATTTTGATTTAGAAAAAATACGCAAAAAATATCAGCTAGACATTAACTATTATCCCAAAACATTTGATTTTAGAAAAACATCGCTTTTTATTAGTGATATGGATTCAACACTTATTAGTATTGAATGTATTGATGAAATGGCAAAACAAGCTGGTGTTTATGAGCAAGTTAAAAAAATAACGATGCGTGCTATGCAAGGTAACCTTGATTTTTACAGTGCGCTCAAGATGCGTTTAGCTCTGCTTGCTGGGCTTTCGTGCAAAGATTTATTATATGTTTATGAAAAAAAATTAAAATTTCATTGTGGTGTTGAGAGGCTTGTGAAATTTTTGCGTGTGCAAAATATACGCACTGCTTTAGTTTCAGGTGGGTTTGATTTTTTTGCAATACGCGTTTTAAATACGCTTAAAATGGATGATTATTTAGCAAATAAACTAGAGATTAAGGATAATAAACTAACAGGCAAAACTTTTGGCTTAGTAGTTGGTGGCAGAGAGAAAGCAGATTTTTTAGGCACATTATGCACTAAATATCGCCTGCCTTTGAATACAACGATTGCTGTGGGTGATGGAAGCAATGATTTACTAATGATGAAAAAAGCAGGTTTGAGTGTTGCTTATCGCGGGAAAAAGCGCGTGCGTGAAATAGCGGATGTGGTTATTGATTATGGCTGCTTAGATTGTCTTAAACATTTTTTTACCCTCTCTTTGGCTGATAATCTATGATTGCTGAAATCGGGCATTTTGCGCTAATTCTAGCACTTGTTTTCGCTTTAATGCAAGTATTAATTCCAAGCGTGGGCATAATGCGCACTGATGGTGCATTAGTGCGTCTTGCTAAACCACTTGTTTGGGGGCAATTTTTTTGGCTGTTATTGGCTTTTCTAGTATTGGCATTTTCGTTTTTAAATAACGATTTTTCTTTAGTTTACGTGGCAAATAATTCAAATCGGGCATTGCCAATAATTTATAAAATATCAGCAGTATGGGGCGCGCACGAAGGCTCACTACTATTATGGGCACTTATTCTTGGAGTCTGGACTGTAGCAGTTACACTTTTTTCTAAGCGATTACCGATTTTAATGTCCACGCAAATTTTAGTTATTTTGGGTTTGGTGAGTATTGGATTTTTATTGTTTTTACTTTTTACTTCTAATCCTTTTTTGCGTATATTTCCTATCCCGCCTGATGGTAATGAACTTAATCCATTACTGCAAGATTTTGGTTTAGCGGTCCATCCACCAATGCTTTATATGGGTTATGTGGGTATGGCAGTGCCATTTGCATTTGTGTTATCTGCTTTGATTGGTGGCACATTAGATTCAACTTGGCTTCGTTGGTCTAGGCCCTGGGTTTTGGTTGCTTGGGCGTTTTTAACTGCTGGTATTACACTTGGCAGTTGGTGGGCGTATTATGAATTAGGTTGGGGTGGCTGGTGGTTTTGGGACCCAGTTGAAAATGCCTCTTTTATGCCTTGGCTTTTAGCAACAGCACTAGTGCACTCTTTAAGCGTTGCTGAAAAAAGATCTGCATTTAAATCTTGGACGGTATTACTTGCTATTGGTGGCTTCTCTTTAAGTTTGCTGGGTACTTTTTTAGTGCGCTCGGGTGTGCTTACTTCAGTGCATGCCTTTGCTACAGACCCTGAGAGAGGGCTTTTTATTTTGCTTTTTTTAACCCTAGTAATTGGAGGTTCATTTTTATTATATGCTTACCGCGTTTCGTTATTAAAAGAACATCATAATTTTAGCTTTTTCTCTAGGGAATCGGGTTTGCTTATTAACAATATTACCCTGATTACCGCTATGTTTACAGTGCTTCTAGGCACGCTTTATCCTTTGTTATTAGATGCGCTTAATTTAGGCAAAATATCAGTAGGCGCACCTTATTTTTCCGCAGTTTTTATTCCAATTATGTTACCAGCGGTTGTGCTTATGGCAATTATTCCTTTTGTGCGCTGGAAATCTGATAATTTTAGGCGTGTATTTTCACAGCTTAAAAAAGTTTGGTTACTAAGTATTATTTTATTGCCTATATTTGTTTATTTACTACTAGATAATATAGCACTACTAATTGCAGTGATGCTTTTTACTTGGATTAGCCTACATAGCTTGTGGCTAGTTGTGCGCCGTTTTAGAGATAGTAAACATTTTAATTTATCATTTTTAGCAATGATAAGTGCACATATAGGAATTGCTGTATTTATCTTAGGTGCAACAATGGTAACGCAGTTTGGCATAGAAAAAGACGTAAAATTAAGTTTTGGTGAGCAAGTGAATGTTGCCGGTTATGACTTTTATTTGGAGGATGTTAGGGTATTTGAAGCCAAAAATTATAGTGGGCACAGAGCTAAAATTATAGTGCGCAAAAATAATAAAGAACTATTTAATTTAGCACCTGAAAAACGCCAATATACAAGTAGCATGCCGATGACAGAGGCAGCCATTAATACGCAAATATTTAATGATATTTATGTTTCGCTTGGCGAGCCACTTTCAGAGAAATCTTGGAGCGTGCGTATTTATTATAAACCCTTTGTGCGTTTAATTTGGCTAGGCGGTATTTTAATCACACTCGGTGCTTTGCTAGCAGCATTTGATGGTCGTTATCGTTTTAAAATCAAAACACTCATAAAATGAGGGCGCACGTATGCTAGTTTTTATATTAGTGATACTTGTTATTATTTCTATATCTTATGTGGTATTTTTTATTTATCAGCCGTTTGAACATAAATATCTTACTTCAAGTGATAGCAATATTCTGCTTGGTAAAGTTAAACTTAAAGAATTGAGCGATGATATAAAGCAAGGCACACTCAGCAAAAAAGTCCTAACAGAAGCCAAGCTTGATATTCATAGCACACTTGCACATGAATTGGAAAAAAAACAAAAAACTTTAAGTGATAAGCATGCCTTTAATCCGCTTTTAGTTATTTTATTTGTGGCAGTTTTTACCTCCCTTATTGCAACTACTTTATATGGCGGATTGGGTGTTTTTGATATTGAAAAAAAGCTAGATACCTTGGACGCTATTACTAGCATTTCGCAGTTAGAAGATTATATAGAGCGTCATCCTGATAATGTGCTTGCCCTTAAAAGCCTAGCTCGTGCCTATTTTGCAGATAATGATCTAGCACACTCAGAAGAGATCTACAAACGTGCTTATGATTTAAACAAAATGCAAAATAAAACCGATGTTGAATTAATCATTGAATACGCAAGCGTTATTGGAGCAAGACAAAATAATGATTTAGCAGGAATGCCTGCGCGTTTAATTAAAGAAGCATTGATATTTGATAGTAATAATATTAGCGCCCTATATCTAGCAGGTTTAGTAGCCTATCAACAAGGGCAATTTGCCCTCGCTAAAACCACTTTGCACCGAGCACGCGCACAAATGGAGGTAGGTAGTGCAGATTACGAAATGCTAAATACACAAATTGATGCACTAGATAAAGAGTTTAGCTTAATAAACAATCAAAAACAGGTGCAAAACAAAAATACCCAAGATGTAGCAAAAGACACGCACATACGAAAAATTATAGTCCATCCTAATATTTCAGATGCAGTTAAGAAAAAATTTCATATAGATGATTTTGTTCTTATTTACGCCAAAGCAGCATATACTCGCCCCATACCAATTGCTATTAGAAAATTTAGGCTAAAAGCACTGCCCGAAGAGGTAGTATTAAGTGATAAAGATGCAATGCTAGAAGGCGTGAATTTGACCAGTGCGAGCACAGTAATTGTTGTTTTACGCCTTAGTAAAACAGGCTTAGCAATAAAGCAAGCAGGTGATATTGAAGCACAAAGTATAGTAATTGATTTAAGCAAAAATCCAACACCCACTTTAAATTTAATGCTCAAATAAATCAATTCTAAGGATTACATTTTTTATTAAATAAAGTCTCTGACCACATAACCACAGTTTGATTTGAAAAATTCAAAGTTAAAATATTTTTAATGGTTGCTTAATGAATATTTAATGACTTCTTATTAACTATTTTAATATGTGTTAAATATCCATTATGAGTAATTATGTGTATTGCACCTGCATACTTAAATTTGACGTAAAAATGCTCTATTATTTCTTTTCTCTTCTTTCTCTGCTTGAATTCTTTCAAACTTCTCCCAGTCCTTAGCAATAATTGCCTGCATTTCTTCACTATCCTCTAAAACACCAGTAATAATTCCCTTAGGTAATTTATGGCTAATTCCTTTACCTTCATTCTCTTTTATAATCTTTTGCATTCTTTGATACCAAATATCATCTAAATAAGCTCTAGCAATTCTATACTTTGAATTGTTTTGTTATCTAATGGACCTGCAAATACTACATATTTCTAATTCAGTATCTTTACCAATACGCTTCTTCAAGTGAAAAACCTTTTGTATCTTGACAATGTACTATCCCAAAATCTGCTCCTTGACATTGAGTCCAAGAAAATTTCCTTGAAATTGAACTCCAACAAAAACTGCTCCTTGACATTGAGCATGCCAAAAATTTGCCCCTTGACACTCTGCATTCGAAAAATATGCCCCTTGACATTGAGTATACCTAAAATCTTGCCCCTTGACATCGAGCATTTGCTTCCAAAAAATCCATGCTCCTTGACATTGAGCTCCCAAAAACTTGCTTTTTGCAACCCTTGACATCTTTGAGTGAGTTTGCCCAAAAAATCTGCTCCTTGACATTGCACCCGCAAAATTTGCTTGAGCATCCAAAAATGTGCTTTTTGACACTGTGCGCTATTAAAATGTGCTTTTTGACACTGAGCACGCCAAAAACTTGCTCCTTGACATTGAGCATAGTAAAATTTGCTCCTTGACACTCTGCATTCGAAAAATTGCTCCTTGACAATGAGCACTCACAAAATCTGCCTCTGCTAGAAAAGCATAACTTAAATCAGCCCGTTCTAATTCTTTATTAAATTTATGATATAAACCATTTTTTTTAAATAATAAATTAATGGTAGTTTGAATTTCATTGGATGGTCTATCTTTGTATGTTTTCTTGATAATTTTCTTCTTTAGTTTTTGAACGAATATGTGAGCAAAGGATCTGGGCAATTTCTTTGCGATATTTCTTTTCATCTGAAGCTAGATGGAAAAGTGAATAAATCGCCCCAGTCCTAGCTGAGGTTTCACTACTTCCTAGTAAATTAACCGCAGTAGTAAATCTTTCATCTACCTGCTGTTGCTTAATTTGTATAACTTGTTCTTCTTGGTATATAACACGCATAAAAAATAATACTAAACCAATAACTGCAATAATAAAACTAACAGCATTGACTAAAGTTACTTCACTTTTATTAAAAAAAAATTATACTATATAACTATCTAATAATGACAAAACAATAAAACAACAATAATAAACACAACAATAATAACCACAGCACGATATTTTAACCTGTGTTTTTTAAGGTGTTGTTTTAATTTAAAAATTTGTTGCATTATTTGTAAGCCACAGTTTGTTACAAATTTCAATTTTAAAATGTTTTTAATTGCCACTTAATAAACATTTAATTATTTTTTATTAACTATTTTAAAATGACTTCTTATTAACTATTTTAATATGTGTTAAATATCCATTATTAGTAACTGTGTGTATTGCACCTGCATACTTAAATTTGACGTAAAAAATGCTCTATTATTTCTTTTTCTTCTCTGCTTGAATTCTTCTAAACTTCTCCCAGTCCTTAGCAATAATTGCTTGCATTTCTTCACTATCCTCTAAAACACCAGTAATAATTCCCTTAGGTAATTTATAGTCAAATTTTTTACCTTCATTCTCTTTTATAATCTCTTGTATTCTTTCATACCAAATATTATCTAAATAAGCTCTAGCAAGTTCTATAATTTGAATTGTTTCGTTGTCTAATGCACCTGCAAATATCATATTATCTAATTCAGTATTTTTACCAATGCGCTTCTCAAGCATTAAACTTTCCACAGCACTATAAGCTCCTTGACAATGAGTATTTTTAAAATAAGCTCCTTGACATTGAGTATTTTTAAAATATGCCCCTTGACATTGCGTATCCAAAAAACTTGCTCCTTGACATTGGGTATGACTAAAATATGCCCCTTGACACTCTGCATTCTTAAAATCTGCTCCTTGACACTCTGCATTCATAAGATGTGCCCCTTGAAATTGAGTATGTTGAAATTTTGCCTCTTGAAGTTGAGCATGGTAAAATTTTGCCTCTTGACATTGAGCGTGGTGAAATTTTGCCTCTATAAATTGAGCTCCAAAAAAATCTGCCCTTTGACATGAGCACCCGAAAAATCTGCCCTTTGACAATGAGCACCCGAAAAATCTGCCCTTTGACAATGAGCACCCGAAAAATCTGCCCTTTGACAATGAGCACCCGAAAAATCTGCCCTTTGACAATGAGCACCCGAAAAATCTGCCCCTGCTAGAAAAGCATAACTTAAATCAGCCCGTTCTAATTCTTTATTAAATCTATGATATAAACCATTTGTTTTAAATAATAAATTAATGGTAGTTTGAATTTCATTGGATGGCTTCTCTTTGTATGTTTTTTGATAATCTTTTTCTTCGGTTTTTGAACGAATATGTGAGCAAAGGTTTCGGGCAATTTCCTTGCGGTATTTTATCTTATTAAGGCTAGATGGAAAAATGAATGAATCGCCCCAATCCTAACTGAGGTTTCACTACTCCCTAGTAAACTAACCGCAGTAGTAAATTCTTCATCTATCTGCCGCTCAATTTGTTCTTGCTGTTGATTAAGCTGTTTATTTTGTATATCAACTTGTTTTTCTTGGTGTTTAACACGCCTAAAAAATAATACTAAACCAATAACTGCAATCACTCCACTAATAAAATTAACAAATGTTATTCTTTTTATATCAATATAAAAAACAATAAAAGCTACTATCAATAAGACTATAGCAAATAAAGAAATACATACATGCCTATAATCAAAGCAACGTTTTTTCGTTTTCTCCCAGTAATTTTTCAAGTATTGCTCAAAAGATTTTAATAAAGAAATACATACATGCCTACCATCAAAGTAGTATTTTTTCGTTTTCTCCCAGTAATTTTTCAAGTGTTTTTTAATTTAAAAATTTGTTGCATTATTTGTAAGCCACAGTTTGTTACAAAGCAATTTTAAAATGTTTTTAATTGCCACTTAATAAACCACATTGCACTATATATTAACCAGTGTTTTTTAAAGTATTGTTTTAACTTAAAAATTTGTTGCATTATATTTTCCCAAAAGACCCCACAAATTTCTACTATTATGGATAAAGTAAATGTCACTTTATTCTGTGACAAATTCTAAAAGATGCTAATGAATTTTCTACTATTTTGGGTAAATTTTTTTATCATACAGCTTTTTGCTTTCCCAGCAGGGTTTAAAAAATATTTTTTGTAAACGGCGTGCCACTTATGTGCAAATTATATTGTAATACTATCAAAAGGCTAAACGGTAAAGAAAGCGGGTAATACTAAGGCACAAAGCGCAATAAAGTTCAATATTTAAATACAAATCAATTTATTTTTTAATTTTTTTATTATTTTCAAAAATTCTAAACGCAAATACACACTAACTAGCTATGATAATTTTATGAAAATGCCCATCTACTTTAAAATAATATTCGTGCTAAACTAGGCGCGCAAAATATAACTAGATTAAATGTTTTTTTAAAAAGGTGTTTACTATTTTTATATGTTTGTAAATATGATTATTTTTTCCGCTTCTGTTGCACTCTTCATAATGTTTGTGTTCACTATATAAAAGATATTCAACCATTATTTTCAGGCTTTGTAGTTCGTTATAATTAACTGTTAATTTTTTCATATTTTACATTTAGTTTCTTTTGTTAAAATTTTCTCTATTTTAATTCTTGTTTTTGTATCTGCAAAATGTGCCATTTTATGATGATGTGCACAAACTACCGATAAATTATCTAGTGTATCAAGTCCTTCTTTATGTAGGGGGACAATATGATGAACCTCAATATATTTAGTTTTATCTGCTTTATAAAAAGTATTGTTGCATTTTGGATATAAACATAACAGTCCTAATTTTTCTTTTGCTAATTTTACTATTTTAGTATTTCTATAATAAGTTTCTCTAGTGTATTCTATTTTTTCCCTATCAGTTTCTTTTGATAAGTCAATATTATTTAAATCTTCTTCTTCCTCATTAAGCAAAAAATCAAAATTTTCTCCACCTAATGTATAAAAACCTGCCTTTGTCTAATAAGAAACTTAAGTAATTTTCATCTCTCAATTCTTGTAACAATCTTCTGACAGTTGCCTGTGGTGTCTTACCACCAATTCCTATAATACTGTAATCTTTATAGTAATCATTAATTTGTTTTAAAGAAAAAGTTCTACTACCTTTATTATTGCAATAATCTATCAAAAGTTCTAATAATTTTTGTTGTTGCATAACTAAAATATTTTTAAAAATAAGTTTGGTGATGTATTTAGTTTAAACCAAGCAATACCATTTAAAATGAAATTTAAAATCCTCTTCAAAGCCACGACTTTTATCCCATTTTCCTTTATTAACACTTACTCTCTTACCTGCATGACAGCTAAAACCATTATTAGATAAATTATAAGGAGGGTCGGCAAAAATCATATCAACACTTTCCTTTGGAATTTTTTTTAATAATTCAAGACTATCGCCTAAAAATAATTTAACTGATTTTTCTTTGAAATAGGGGGTCATAACTGCGCTAATGCTTCATCTGCAATATCAGCGTTGTGATAAACTGCCCTGGCATCATCTAATTCTTCTAAATGTGCAATTAGTTTTAGAAAACGTTCTGATTGTTCAACACTAAGCTTTGTGCGCGTAGCTGGGTTCATAATAATATCAGCATAAATTGGCTGAAAATCTGCCTTTAAAAAAATATCTTTAATATTAAAAAAATCTTCTGGTTCAGTGATGATATCAATTTGATTATCATCTGAGGTCATATCTTTTGCGCCTGCTTCTAAGGCAATTTCCATAACTGCATCTTCATCAACTTTGTTAAAGCTTAATATGCCTTGCTTTTGAAACAAATACTCAACCGAACCATCAGCACCCAAACTAGCACCAAATTTAGAAAACGCATGGCGTACATCAGCCACAGTTCGTCTACGATTATTAGTTAAGCAGTCAAGCATAATTGCTGTGCCATTTATACCGTAGGCTTCATAACGCACTTCTTCATAATTTTCACCTGCAATCTCACCACTACCTCGTTTAATCGCATTTTCAATGGTACTACGTTTCATATTTGCCCCGAGGGCTTTATCAACTACTGTTCTTAACATTGGGTTATTTTCCAGAACACTGCCACCTGTTTTTGCTGCTATGAATATTTCCCGAATAAGTTTGGTAAAAACCCCTGCGCGCTTTGCATCTTGTGCGCTTTTACGGTGCTGAATATTTTGCCATTTACTATGCCCTGCCATCTTTTTCCCTCAATTTAAAGTGCGCTTTAATTATAAGTGATAACGCAATTTTTTAACGTCATTTTTATTGATTTTTTAATATTATTTTTCTTTCTCAAAAGAAAGTAAATCATCTACAATTATTTTAACAGCATCAGGTTTTGCAAGCCTGCGCGTATTTTTAGACATTTGTATGCGAGTTTTATCTGCTAAATTTATAAGTATGTTATCTAGATTTTTAGGGTTTAATTTAGACTCGGGCAATAAAATCGCAGCATCTGCTTTGGTTAAAATTTGTGCATTAGCGCTTTGATGATTATCAATTGCATGAGGAAATGGGATTAAAATACTCACACTCCCACAAAGCATTAATTCTGATATTGTCATAGCACCTGCACGACAAATGACAATATCTGCCCACGCGTAAGCACTAGGCATATCATCAATAAAGGCGACAATTTTTGCCCGCTTCGCATTTTCTAAATTAGACGATAGCCTATAAGCATCTTTTACAGTTTCAACATGCGTCCTGCCTGTTTGATGATATAAATTTAGTGTTGTATTTAACTGAGGAATAATTTTATTAATAGCCTTTGCGCCTAGACTACCGCCTAATACTAATACATTATTTATTTGTGGCTGTTTTTCAGTTAATTTATTTTTTTTTGAGGGCTTTTTTTGAGGCTTAAATGCAATAGGGTTTCCCGAAGTAATGGCATTTATTTTTTTATCAGCAAAACTATCGTCAAATGCTTGATAAGTGCGCGTTGCAATCTTAGATAAAATACGATTAGTAAAACCAGCAACAGCATTTTGCTCGTGGATAAAAAGCGGAATAGTAAATAATTTTGCGACTACACCGCTAACTCCTGCACTAAATCCGCCCATAGCAAGCACAATATCAGGTTTAATTTTAAAAAAAATATAAATAGTTTTGATAAAAGCCCAGCTCAATAAAAATGGTGCTTTAAGCAGTGCACTTAATTTTTTACCTCGTAGTCCAACGCTAGTGACTTGATATAATAAATAAGGATATTTGCTTAAAATCGCCCCCTCCATTCCAAAATAAGAGCCAAGCCAAATAATATCCACATTTGATTTTTTATCAAGCATCTGAGCCACTGCTAATGCTGGAAAAATATGTCCACCTGTGCCGCCTGCAGCGATGAGTACTTTCATAAATATTACAAATTTAAAAAAATAATTATTTTATATACCAACCAAGTTATTTTAATAATCCTCAAATAATTATTGCATACTTGTCTAGGTCTTAAGTATTTATAATGCTACTAGGAAATTAATAATAGCCACGTACATTTTGCTGTGCAGCTTGTGATAATTTGTTCTCACCATCTATCCTAAGCAGAATTGTAAGCGATATAAGCGAAAATATAATACTATTTCCACCATAACTAATAAGTGGTAGTGTCAACCCTTTTGTAGGTAATAATCCAATATTAACGCCAATATTGATAAAAACTTGCAGTGCTAGCCAAATGCTAATACCATAGGCGGTATAAGCACTATACTTCTTTCCTTGCTCAAGTGCAGCATCAGAAATTGCTAACCCCCGATAAACAATATAAGCAAAGGCAAATAAAATTGAAAGCATACCAAAAACACCTAATTCTTCGCCAATCACTGAAAAAATAAAATCAGTGTGTGCTTCAGGTAAAAAATTAATTTTTTGGATTCCTGCACCTAAGCCAACACCAAACCAGCCACCTCTGCCAATACCAATTAAAGATTGAATAAGTTGATAACTTTTTCCGTATGGGTCACGCCATGGATCTAAAAATGCCATAATGCGCGCAATACGCTCTGCAATACTGCTAGTAATATGGGATAACATACTATCGCTACCAAAATTAGTAACTATATTTTCGCCATAAAAAAACACTGCATAGCCAAGAGAAACCATAGCCATAATACCAACTAGCACTGCAATAATGAAACTTTTTAAATTTATATCAGTAATATCAGCAACAAATAACATTGTAAATGCACTAACTGCAATAATTAGAAATGCACCAACATCGGTTTCAAATAATAATAACAAACCAACAATAAATAAAATCACTGTGGTTCTAATCACGCCCTGAAAAAAATTCTTTTGAATATCACTTTCTTGACGCACCAAAAAACCTGCCATAAATAAAATGATACTTAGCTTTGCCATCTCAGATGGCTGAAAGGTAAAGAAACCAAAATTAAGCCAGCGGTAAGAACCGTTAACCTCAACACCAATAACAGGCACAAACACCAAAAATAACAGTAATAAAGTGAGCAAAAATAATTTTATGGAATATTGTTCTAATTTAATAATTGGAATTTTTAATACAAAAAAAGCGCTAATTAGCCCAATAATAATATAAATACTTTGACGCACTAAAAAATGAAAAGGATATTGTTCATAAACATACAAGGAAGCAGAAAATGACATCACCCAGCCAGAAAACACCAGCGCTAAAATAACAGCTAATAATTTAAAATCAACAATATAATGAATTCTCATAAATTAATGTGTCATGAATGCTATTTTTATGCTAGCACTTAGTTTGCATTAAGATTATGTTAAATGGTACAGGGCAACTATTTTGTTTTGACGACAAAGTGTTTGAGATTAAGATAAGCCTGGTTTACTTTTTATACCAAGATGTTTATAAGCTAAATCGGTAGCAATACGCCCTCTAGGTGAGCGCATAATAAAACCTTGCTGGAGCAAATAAGGCTCTATCATATCTTCTATCGTGCTTTTTTCTTCGCTAATCGCCATAGCAATTGTCTCTAATCCAACTGGACCACCAGCAAATTTAACAATCATCGCAGATAAATATTCTCTGTCAAGTGCCTCTAAACCTAGGCTGTCAACTTGAAGTGCAGATAGTGCTTCTTTCGCAATATCTAGGCGCACAACGCCCTGTGCTTTAATATCTGAAAAATCACGAACTCGCCTTAATAAACGGTTAGCAATTCTTGGTGTACCGCGCGCACGTTTTGCAATTTCAAGCGCACCTTTCCCTTCAATCTTAATTCCTAAAATATGCGCCGAACGCTTAATAATGCGCTCTAAATCATTTATTTGATAAAAATTTAAACGCTCAATAATACCAAAACGATCTCGAAGCGGTGAGGTAAGCATCCCAGCTCTGGTTGTTGCACCAATAAGCGTAAATGGTGGTAGGTCAAGTTGTAGTGAATGCGCTGCAACACCTTCTCCTACCATAATATCTAATTTAAAAATTTCCAGGGCTGGATATAAAATTTCTTCTACCACTGGATTTAAGCGGTGAATCTCATCAATAAATAATAAATCATACGCTTCTAGCTTTGTCAAAATAGCAGCTAAATCTCCTGGACGCTCTAAAATAGGACCAGAGCTTTGTCTTAAACTGCCGCCCATTTCAAAAGCAATCACGTGCGCTAATGTAGTTTTTCCTAAACCTGGTGGCCCATAAATTAACGTATGATCAAGCACACCAGCACGTTTTTTTGCTGCTTTTATAAACAGCGACATGTGCGAAACTACATTGCTTTGTCCAATATAATCGCTAAATTGCTTAGGTCGCACTGACTGCATGAGCGAAACTTCATTTTGCTGTTCTTCTTTGTCTAAAAGATTATCTGTCTCGATCACCATGTTGTATCAATTCCACCTTAAGTTTCACTTACTTTTATTTTACTTAAAATAGCAGATAGTAAGTATTTGGTTGTAAATTTCATTTTGCTGTTTTGTTATTCTTTTAAAAAACATCTGGCGATTTTAAACCAGGCACCTAATAGTAAGTTAAATATCTAATAAAATATGTTGAGGCTACTAGCCCCACATAAAGTAATATATGATAAATCGGGTATAATGAGTGGTCTTCACTTATACTAAGTTTGAATACGCCTTATATGCAAATTGCTACGCTGAGCGTTAATCATAAAATTGCGCCAATTGAAATTAGAGAAAAGGTTGCGTTCCCAAAAGAAGAAATAGCGCCAGCACTCGCCCAATTATATAGCCAAAACAATGTTGAAGCCTGCATTATTTTATCCACTTGCAACCGTAGTGAAATATCTATTTTTAGTAAAAATGATGATGCAAAAAAAACACTAATTAACTGGTTTAGCAACATGCATCACATTGAGGAAAACGCAATCCTGCCATACTTAAATTTCTTCTTTGACACAGATGCTGTGCTTCATATGGCGCGTGTTGCTAGTGGAATTGATTCGCTAGCATTAGGTGAACCACAAATTTTAGGGCAGTTAAAAAGTGCTTATCATCTTGCCAGACAAAGCAAAACACTTAATAAAGTATTAGAAAAGTTATTGCAACATACTTTTTCTGTTGCAAAAAATGTTAGAAGCAATACAAAAATTGGTCACTCTGCGATTTCTATAGCATATTGCGGTGTAAAATTAGCACAACAAATTTTTTCAGATCTCAGTGAAAAATGCGTGTTGTTAATTGGTGCTGGCGATATGACAACAATCGCTGCACAATATTTTAAAAATAAAAATGTAAAACGTATGATTATTGCAAATCGTACTATAAAGCATGCCCAAAAAATTGCCAATATTCATAATGCTGAAGTAATTACCCTTACGCAATTTCCAAAATATTTAGCACAAGCAGATATTATTTTTACTGCCACAGCAAATCCTGTGCCTATTTTGGGCAAAGGACTCATTGAAACCGCATTAAAACAACGAAAACATAAACCTATTTTTATTTTAGATGTTGCCGTACCTAGGGATGTTGAGCCAGAAATAAGTCAATTAGAAGACGTCTATCTTTACAATATTGATGATTTAAAACAAGTAGTTAAGGAAAATTTCAAAACACGTGACAAAGAAAAACAAATTGTTGAGAAAATTATTACCGAAAAAACACAAATATTCATGAATTGGCTTGAGGCTATGCCAAATGAAAATATTATTGAACATTATCTGCAAGGAGCACAAAAAATTAAACAAGAATCACTAAATTATGCTTTTAAAAAATTGGCTAAAGGTGAAGATCATAAAATAGTGATGCAGATGCTTGCTGATCAATTAACGAATAAATTAGTGCACAATCCTTTTAAAAATATTAAAAATGTGCCAAAAGAAATGCTTACAAAATGTGTGCATTGCGTGCCGAGTCAATTCTCAAAAAATGATATTGAATTAAAAATGTCAAAACAGTTAAAAAATTTCAACACACTCAATAATTTAAAAAAATAATTAAAAATTAAGCAAGAATGGAACAAAATTTACTCAACAAAATAGAACGGTTATCTCTGCGTCTAAAAGAAATAGATGCATCTTTGGTAGATAATGAAATTATAAAAAATCCTAAAATTGTTAAAGAATTAGCGATAGAACGCACACAACTGCTACCCATTACTGAGAATTATGTGGAATATTTAAAAATAAAGAGATACATCAAAGAAGCAAATGCATTACTTAGTAATGATGATGTTGAGATAAGAGAAATGGCAAGAAAAGAGCTACATGATGCTAGGGAGACATTAACAATACTCACAAATAAAATACAAATACTACTTTTGCCAAAAGATAAAAATGATAATCGTAATGTGATTTTAGAAATTCGCGCGGGCACAGGTGGTAACGAAGCTAGCTTATTTGCAGGTAATTTGCTCAAAATGTATTTGCGCTTTGCTGAAAAAAAACATTGGCAATCTGAAATTATTAGCAGTAGTATTAGCGAATATGGTGGCTTTAAAGAAGTGATTTGTAAAATTAGCGGGCAAAATGTTTATGAAAAACTGAAATTTGAATCAGGCACTCATCGTGTCCAGCGCATTCCAGAAACTGAATCACAGGGCAGAATACACACTTCTGCCACAACAGTTGCAATTATGCCTGAGGTAAAGCATATTGAAGAGGTAGATATTGATATGAAAGATGTGCGTATTGACACTTTTAGAGCATCAGGTGCTGGCGGACAGCACGTAAATAAAACTGATTCTGCTGTGCGTCTTACTCATCTGCCAAGCAACACAGTAGTTGAATGTCAAGATAGTCGCTCACAACACAAAAATAAAGCACAGGCACTCTCAATTCTTGCTGCACGTATTTTGTATCATAAGCAACAAACACAACAAAAAGCACAAGCAATAAGTCGCAAAGAGATGGTGGGTAGCGGTGATCGCTCCGAGCGTATTCGCACTTATAATTATCCGCAAGGTAGAATCACTGATCATCGCATCAATTTAACACTTTATAAATTAAATGGTGTTTTGGAAGGAGAGTTAGACGATATCATAGAAGCACTAATTGTCGCTAATCAAGCCAGACAAATGAGCGCGTATTTTGATCAAACTAACTAAAAAAAATAAAGCCAATACCTATAACGATAAAATAGCTGAAATATTAGGCTTAATTGGGTAATAATTACAACTGGAAACTAACAAAATACACTCAAAATACTACTATTTCTGACAATCTGGGCATATGCCGTATAAATACAAACAATGTTCTGTAAGTTGATAACCATATTGATGTGCAATATCTTTCTGATGCTGCTCAATCACGTCATCTTGAAATTCATCAATTTTACCGCATTTAACACAAACCAAATGATCATGGTGTTCATCAGGCATTAATTCAAACATTGCTTGACTATTTTCAAAATTTAATTTGGTTACCATGCCCGATTTTTCAAATTGTGATAGCACCCGATAAATAGTAGCTAAACTCACTTCTTGATTGTGAGCAAGCAAGTATTTATACACATCCTCAACACTCAAATGGCGTTTTTCGCTACGCTCTAAAACCTCTAGTATTTTCAGTCTAGGAAGTGTAGTTTTTAATCCCAATTTTTTTAAATCTTGAGCATTCATAAAATTTCCTTTCAGGTAAAATTAATCCATTTTACCCGATATTTTGATGAAACATAGACTGCAAATATCAATGCTCTTAGCAGCTATTATTTTAATGCCTGCTTGTGCTTTTAAGACTTATAAGCCTGAAATACAACAAGGTAATAATTTAGATCGCTACTACGTTAATCAATTAAAACTAGGAATGACAAAAGAAACAGTGATCGCTTTACTAGGATCGCCAATTATGGTGGATATTTTTCATAACAATAAGTGGGAATATGTCAATTATTCTTCCAATACACAATATCGCCTAAGACTTACCTTTGATGGCAATAAACTAATTAACATTGATGGTGTTAAGCTTGATGAACTCAGCCCCTTGAGCCTTGAACAACAGGCACTAGAAAAAGAAAGAATCGCAGCAGAATTAGAATTATTTATCAAACAGCCAATAAATATACCTGATGTAAAAATAAACAGCGAGACAAAAAAGACATCTGATAGTGCGCGTTCTCTCGCGGCAACACCTACAAAATCTCAAACTAAAAACCCAAATCTTAAATCAAATACAGACAACAGTATTATCATTACAAATTGATGATTTGCAAACGCATAATTTTAGGACTTTTGCAATCCTTTGAAATTTTTAAACAAAAACTGTTTAACCAAAAGATTTAAAAGTTAACAAACAAAGTATTTAATTATTCAAACTCTATTTGCTTAAAAAGACGTGAAATATTTTGCAAATGTAATTCTTGATAAGTATCCCAATTTAAAAAACGTGATTGATCAATATGATAAGCATCAACTAAATCCCCACCTTCATCTAGTATTTTTTCAACCTCACTCTTAATATAAAGCAAATAATTTTTTGTAAAATGCGTAACCGTTTCTAAATCAGTAGGTGCGCCATGTCCAGGAATAATGATATCGGCATCAAGCGCTACAAGTTTTTCCCAAGTTTCTAGCCACTCGCGCACATTTGTGTGTTCAAAAATAGGCAGCATACGCTCATTAAATGCAGTATCGCCACTGATAAGCAAACGTTCCTTCGCTAACCATAATTGAATATCGTCAGGGCTATGAGAATTTCCTAAATATAATAATTCTACGATACGCCCGCCTAAGTCAATCGTGTATTTATCAGAAAAAGTTTGATCGGGCAAGACAACTTTGCTGTAGGATAATTTATCTTTTAAAACACGCGCGCTACGATTAAAAATTTCCTGTGTATGTTTCTTAATTACTTCTAATGCAATCTTATGCGCGATAATAATTGCACCCTCATCCTTCCAGTAATTACTACCAAGAATTGCATGTCCTTGTGCATTTTCTAACACTACATATTTAACTGGTTTATCTGTAATCTTTTTAATTTCTTCGTGTAAAGATTTAGCAAGCAAATAACTACCACCTGCATTAAAAACCAACACCGCCTCATCACCAATGATAAACGATAGATTATTATTATGCCCTGAGTTCTCATAAGTTGCTGGTTCGGTTGCGCCAATTGCTGAAAAAACACCATCTATTACTTCAATAGGCATCTGATAAAGCATAGACTTAGGTGCTTTATCACTTATCTTAACGGGTAAACCTGCTTTTTGCCACGCAAAATAACCATTATCATAATTCACCACATTTTTATAACCCATATCCATTAGCTTTTCTACAGCAAGTGGTGAGCGTAAATTTAAATCGCAATAAACAACAATTGCCGTGTTTTTGTTATCAGTGTGCTCAGAAATCCTAAATTCTAACCAACCTCTTGGAATCACAACATTTTGCCCTGCCTTAATTGTGCCTACTAATTTTATCTCTTCTTCAGTACGTACATCAATTAGTAATAAATTTGGTTCTTTTTGCAAGCGTTTTCGTAAGGTTTCAGTGTCAATATGAATAATTTCTTTATGATTTTTTTGCAATAAATCATCGGATGATTTAACGTGCGTAAACGAAAATTTGCTATATATTAAGAATAGCGATAATAAAAATATTCTAAATATCATTATATTCAAAAAATAAAATATATTTTCATAGGCTTGTGGTGCTTTTACTAACTATTTTATATTCCTTCTAGTACTTATACACTAAATACTCTACTAACTCTGCAATTTTTATCATGTTAAAAAAATAACTCTTAATAATCCAAAAATTTACACAACACACCGCAAAAACCTAAAACAATTGTAAACACAGCTTATTTATTATTTAACTTTTAAAACGCTTTTTTCTATAAAAGAAGTAGCGCGTAAAAGGCGACTTAGGGTGTGCGTTTTCCCGATAAGCTCGGTGGTAATATCAATACTCGGTGAAACACCACTACCGCTTAAAGCAAGCCGCAGTGGCTGTGCTACTTTAGCAAAGCCAACACCATAATCCGAACAAACTAATTGTATTATCTTATTAATTCTATCTTGATGCCAATTTTCTAAATGTGTAAACTTTTTAAGTAAAGTTTTTAAAATCTCATAACTTTGTGTATGAAAATATTTTTGCGTCATTTTTTCATCAAAAGATGAAAAATCTTCATAAAATAAACGGCACGCTTGTGCCATCTCTTTAAGTGTTTTCGTACGCATTTTCAGTAATTCTATGACGCGCAAAATATCTGCACCGCCCCTTATATCAATGTTATTTTTTTTCAAGTGATACTTTAAATGTTGCCATAATACTTCATTTGTACTATGTTTGATATAATGTTGGTTAAACCATAATAATTTATTCTCATCAAAACTCGCACTCGCGCGACTAAGTCCTAAAAGTTGGAATGCTGACAACATTTCAGTGCGCGAAAAAATTTCTTTATCGCCTTGTGCAAAGCCTAAACGTAGCAGATAATTAACAAGTGCATCAGGTAAAAAACCTGCCTCTTTATATGCCATCACACTTAAGGCAGTATGACGTTTAGAGAGGCGTTTACCATCTGCACCTAAAATCATAGCTAGATGTGCAAAGTGTGGCAGGGGCCAACCTAATGCCTGATATAAATTAATTTGTCTTGGTGTGTTACTGATATGGTCATCACCACGAATGACATAATCAATTTTCATATCAAAATCGTCAACAACTACACATAAATTATAAGTTGGTGAACCATCACTTCTAGCAATAATTAAATCATCTAATTCACTATTTTCAACACATACTTGAGCGCGCACTAGATCTAGGAAACACACTGAACCTGAGCGCGGATTTTTAAAGCGAACTGCACCTGTTGTTAATTTTTTATAACGACATTTTCCATCATATTTTGGTTTTTTACCTTGTGCTATCAATGTTTTCCTTAAACTGTCCAACCGCTCTTTTGAGCACTCACAATAATAGGCTTTGCCATTCTCTAATAATTGCCTAATAATCTCACGATAACGCTCAAAACGCGCTGTTTGATAAACCACTTCACCATTATAATCAAGACCAAGCCACTCCATTGCATCCAAAATAGCACGCGTAGAATGAGCACTTGAGCGCATTAAATCTGTATCCTCAATGCGCAGTAAAAATTTACCGCCCTGCCCTCTAGCAAGCAAATAAGAAAATAGCGCAGTACGTGCACCACCAATATGTAAATACCCCGTTGGAGAAGGTGCAAAACGACTTTTCATACACTTTCTTGTGCTTTAGCTTGCCAATATTTTTCTTTTTCTAAATCAACTGAAACACCTATACCTTCTTTGTAAATCATTGCTAAAGTCTGCATCGCACCAGCCAAACCAAACCCGGCAGCTTTTTCAAACCACTCTATTGCTAGTGGCATATTTTTTTCTGTGCCCTCGCCTTCCATATAAGCAACGGCTACCATGTGATGTGCAAGTGTATGACCTTTTTTAGCAGCTAATTTAAATTGCTCAAAACCAAGCATTTGATTTGCCACCATACCCAAGCCGTTTGTGTGCATCATTGCCACACGAAATAAAGCATCACTATTACCTTCTATGGCAAGTGGTGCTAATAACTGATATGCCATAGAAAAGTTTTTCGTATCAAAAGCAACAATACCACTTGATAAATCAGCATTATAATTATCTGTTTCTTTTGTCATAAGAATATCCCCTTTTGTGATTTATTTTTACAAATGTCATAAGTATTTTAAAAATTTAAAATAAATAATGATTTTATCACTTAAACTGATTTTGTAATAAATTTGTAGAAAGATAAGTGCACTCAATACCTCTCTTGTATTCAATGCGCTTTTAAAAACTATGCCTTGTATAATTTGGCATAATTTTATAAATATAATATGAGACCCTTACATTAATATGGAATTTACACTTGAAAAACCACTTGCTAATAGTATTATTTCATTTGATGATGGCAAAATTAAACTAGCACACAGCATACTTGAGACACCATGCGTGCTTTCAAAGAATTATCACAACAGAATCCAAATAAAAAATATAAGTGAGATTAATACTGAGAAACTAATACCATTTCTGCATGCAGATAATATCAAAATTCTCATCATCGGCGTAGGGGAAATACGCGCTTTTGCACCGCCTAAGCAACAAGTGGAGTTTGCTAAAATAGGCGTTAGTATTGAAGTAATGTCTAGTCGTCGCAGTGCTTGCCATTCATATAATTTATTGCTCTGTGATTTTAGAGCAGTTGGATTATTATTGTTATAAGAAGCCTTTATGAGTATTTTAGAGCAATTTAAATATCACCTTCGTTACTTTTATATTGACACTTATTTATTTATTTTGCTGATGTGTCTTTGTGTATTTAGTTTATTGATGCTTTATAGTGCTTCTGGCGGTGTAATAAATTTAGTAAATAAACAATTTTTACATTGGATGCTAGCTATTCCTGTTATGCTTATTGTTGCCCAAATCAGCCCTAACCAACTAAGACGCATTGCACCAATACTGATGGTTGTAGGCTTGACACTTCTAGTACTTGTGCTTTTTTTTGGTGTAAGTAGCAAGGGTGCAACACGCTGGCTTAATTTTGGTTTTATGCACATACAACCTTCTGAAATAATGAAAATTATTGTGCCAATTTTTGTAGCTAGTATTTTGTCAGAAAATCCGTTACCGCCAAAATTTAAACCGGTTTCAATTTCTATTATTGCCATCTTAGTGACATTTTTTTTAGTTTATAAACAGCCTGATTTAGGCACTTCAGTATTGATTGCCAGTTCGGGTTTATTTATTTTATTTTTTTCTGGTTTGAACTGGTCGCCTTTTAAGAAAACTTGGCTTAACATTTTAAGTTTCTTCACGCTTACAATTAGCATGAGTTTAATCGCCTGGTTTTATATATTGCATGGTTACCAAAAACAGCGCATTATAACTTTCTTAAATCCAGAACGCGATGCGCTAAATTCAGGCTATCACATTATCCAATCTAAAATTGCTATTGGCTCAGGCGGGCTTTTTGGCAAAGGCTGGACTGAAGGTTCACAATCACAACTTAATTTCCTGCCTGAACATCAAACTGATTTTATTTTTGCACTCATCGCAGAAGAACTTGGCTTAATTGGTATATTGTGTTTGTTTGTGTTCTATAGTTTAATTATTTATCATTGTGTTATCATTAGCTTAAATTCTTCTGATAATTTTTCGCGTCTGCTTGCTGCTTCTCTAACAACAACTTTCTTTACTTATATTTTTGTCAATATAGGCATGGTGTCTGGTTTATTACCTATTGTAGGAATTCCTCTGCCACTCATTAGTTATGGCGGTTCATCACTTGTCACTTTAATGATAAGTTTTGGTATTTTAATGTCAATCAACATAAATCTTCGCCACCTAAAAAAAGTGGGTGATTCTACTCTTAGCAAAAATTAAAAATTTACTCCCTATGTCAAAAATTTACTATTTACTCAATATATTTATCATTTTTACCTTAACACTTCCACTGTTTGCATTTGAGAAAAAACCAGCAAGTGAGTATCCAGCGGTGCAGCAATTTATGCGTGAAATGGTAAAAAAACATGGATTTAATTACCAAGAATTAGAAATGCTTTTTGCACGCATAAATCTTGAGATTCCAAGTAGAGAAAGTTCAAGAGGAAAAAAACCTAAATTAACTTGGGAAGAATATCGTTCTTTATTCTTAACTAAGAAACGTATTGCAAACGGCATTAAATTTTGGCAAAAATACAAAGATAGTCTTGAACGTGCAGAAAAAAAATTTAAAGTACCTGCACATATTATTGTCGCAATTTTAGGTATAGAAACAAACTATGGGGATTATAAAGGCGATTATCCAGTTTTAGAAACATTGGCTAAAAAATCTTTTAATAACTATAAACGCAAAAAATTCTACCGAAGGGAATTACAACATTTTTTATTATTAACACGAGAAAATTCTCTATCACCACTTACAATAACAGGTTCACATGCAGGTGCATTAGGGGATGCACAATTTATTCCAAGTAGTTATCGCTATTATGCAATTGATTTTGATGGTGATAAGAAAATAGATTTAATCAATAGTCCAGTAGATGCTATTGGTAGCATCGCTAATTATTTTGCAAAGCACCGCTGGCAAAATACTGATGTGATTGCTTATCCTATCTCACTCAACAACACAGTAAAGAATATTTATACCAAGCCAGTCAAACCTAAAACTACAACGAAATATTGGCGTGGGGAAAAAATTGCCACACATCCTAGAGCAAATGAAAAAATGAAATCTGAGATTGTGATGCTTACCATGGAGAAGGCAAAAGAATATTGGATGACTTACTGGAATTTTTATGTTATTACTCGTTATAATCACAATAATTATTATGCGATGGCAGTTTATCAACTCAGTCAAATTCTAAAAGAAAATGCTATAATAGCCCACCCTAATTTATCCTCAAAAGATCTATGAATATTTTAGAAAAATTTATCAATCATTTATCGCTTGTACGCTTCATTTTATGCTCTTTTATTGCACTATTCTCCAGCATTGTCAGCAGTGAAATTTATATCATACCTGATGCTCCTAGCGTAAATAAAAAGGTTGCTTATAGCGTTGTTGATGCGCAATCTGGGAAAATACTCGCCGCACAAAATATTGATGAAAAAAGACCGCCCGCTAGCCTAGCTAAAATTATGACATCTTATGTTGCCTTTAAGCGTATTAAGGCAGGATTTTTAAAATTAGATGATACGGTTTTAATTAGTCAAAAAGCACGCGTAGCAGAAGGTTCAAGAAGTTTTTTAGAGCAAGGAGATCGCATTACATTTGAAGATTTATTAAAAGGTATGATTGTGCAATCTGGCAATGATGCTAGTATTGCTATTGCAGAGCATGTTGCAGGTGATGAAGAGACTTTTGTTGCACTAATGAATCATTATGGCAAAACACTCGGTATGATAAATACGCACTATACTAATTCTTCAGGGCTTCCACATCCAGAACAATACACTACAGCACGCGATTTAACTACGCTTTCCATCGCACTCATTGAGGAGTTTCCCGTATTTTATAAATGGTATAAAGAAAAAGAGTTTACCTATAATAACATCAAACAAAAAAATCGTAACAAACTTCTGTGGCTAGATGAAAGCGTGGATGGTATTAAAACAGGTTACACTAAAGCAGCAGGATATTGCTTGGTTTCCTCGTCTAAACGAAATGATATGCGCCTAATCTCAGCTGTTCTAAATACAAGTAATAGCAGCGAGCGCTTGGAAATTACACAAAAAATGTTAGGTTATGGTTTTCGCTTTTTTGAAACACAAGCACTCGGTGAAATTGACGACGAGATTGCTAAAGTAAAACTTTATAAATCACCTAAAGAAAATATCAAAATTGGTTTCAAAACTAAACCTTACTTGACAATCGCTAGGGGACAATTTAAAAACATTAAAAAAGTGCTTAAAATTCAGCAAAATATTGTTGCTCCAGTTAAAAAAGGAGAGAATCTTGGTTATTTATCTATAACCCTAGAAGATAAAGAAATTGCAACTTATCTGCTAGTTGCTTCAGAGAAAGCGCCGCTATCAGGGTTCTTTGGCCGCACTATTGATACAATTAAACTAATGTTTTAATGGTTTATTTAAATGGTGATTATATTCCTATAACAAAAGCGTATATTAGCATTTTGGATAGAGGTTTTTTATTTGGTGATGGTGTTTATGAAGTAATTCCTATTTATGATGGAAAATTATTTCGCCTGGGTGCGCACTTAAGGCGTCTTGAATACAGTCTCTACGCACTTGGTATTAAAAATCCATATTCCCAAAATAAATGGCAAAATATTCTAATAAAACTTATTACACAACAAAAGCAAAAAACACTTTTACTATATATACAAATTACGCGCGGCATCGCTGAGATAAGAGAACATATCAGCGAAAATGAATTAACGCCTACCATTTTCATACAGGCGTTGCCGCTTAAAATAAAAACATTTGACGCACTCAAAAAGGGCTACCGCGCAATCACTGATGTAGATACGCGCTGGGCACGTTGTGATATTAAATCAATAGCACTTCTTGCAAATGTTTTACACCTACAAAAAGCAAAAGAAAGAAATGCAGAAGAGGTAATTTTGCTTAAAAACTCTCTAGTAACTGAAGGGGCGAGTAGTAATGTTTTTGTAGTTAAAAATAATATCGTGAAAACCCATCCCAAGGGAGAAAATATTTTATCTGGTATCACGCGTGATTTAGTAATAGAAAGTGTCAAATATTACAATCTAAAAATGATAGAAAAACCATTTGATAAAAAAACACTATTTGATGCCGATGAAGTCTGGATTAGTAGTTCAAAGCGTGAAATAATGCCAATTACTTATATTGATAATCAAGCTATCAATGATGCAAAAGTAGGCGCATTATGGCAAAAAATTTATCAGCATTTTAAAAAACTTAAAAATGGATGAAAATACTCCAAATAGTGCACTCAATTGTTGGTTAAAAAATTATTTTGATAATATAAAAATCACGCCGTTTTCAAACGATGCAAGTCTACGCAGATATTTTCGCATAGAATATATCAAGACAAATAGCACTCATAAAAATGCAAATAATACTTATGTGGTGGTTGACTTCAGTTTGGAAAAAGAAATATTCTTAAATTTTATTAAAGTACAAAAAATTTTACGTGCTAAAAAAATTTCTGTGCCTAAAATTTATCAATTAGATATGAAACTTGGTTTTTCAATTTTAGAAGATTTAGGTGATAAAACTTTTTTAAAAATACAAAAGACTCACACTACACCAAGTCTAAGCAATTATAAATGTGCAATTGCTACGCTTATTGATTTACAAAAAATTAATACCACTACTATCAAAAATTATACAAAAAAGATTTTGTTGACAGAAATGCAGCTTTTTATAGATTGGTATCTTATCAAATATAGAAATTATCAGCTAGATACAAATACCACGCAAAATCTAAAAAATATTTTTAATTATCTAAGTACAAATATAATAAAACAAAAACAAGTTTTTACGCATAGAGATTACCATAGTCGTAATATTATGGTATGCGAAGGAAAAACTGCTGAGAAAAAATTAGACAAAAAAAAATTGGTTCTAATTGATTTTCAAGATGCGCTTATTGGTGCTTATACTTATGATTTATGCTCGCTTCTAAAAGATGCGTATATTAAATTACCCGCCAAAATTTTAGAAACACTATTTAATGAATATTATCATAAAGCAAAATTTACCTTAAAACTGGATGTGGATTACAAAAATTATCTCAGAGATTTTGACTTGACAAGTATTCAAAGACAGCTCAAAGTACTAGGTATTTTTGCACGCCTTTCACTTCGTGATAACAAAAATAGATATTTAGCCAATATGCCTATGGTTTTTAATTATGTACTTAAAACCAGCAAAAAATATCCAGAGTTAAGACATTTACACCAACTATTATGCAAGCTGTAATCCTCGCAGCAGGTAGAGGAAAGAGGATGCTTTCACTCACTAAAAATACACCAAAACCTCTCCTTAAAGTCGGAGGTAAAACACTTATTGAATACGCTATTGAAACCTTAAAAAAAGAGAATATCACTGATATTATTATCAATATTTCCTACAAAGGTGCACAAATTAAAAAATTTTTAAATGATGGTAAAAATTTTGGCGTGCACATTCGTTACAGTGACGAAAAAGATAATCCTCTCGAAACCGCAGGCGGAATTATAAAAGCCCTACCTCTTTTGGAAAATAAACCTTTTGTTGCGATGGGAGCAGATATTATTTGTGATTATGATTTAAAAAATCTGCCTAAAATTCAAAATAATATACTCGCACATTTAGTTCTAGTTAAAAATCCCATACATCATAAAATGGGTGATTTCGTATTTGAAAACGGCTATCTTACACTGATAAAAAAACCTAATAAATCCAATCAAAGCATGAAACAAAAAACTTGGACCTTTTCAGGAATTGGACTTTATCATCCTCTATTTTTTGAAAATTACCGAACAAAAAAAAATATGCAAAAAAAAACCTTTAAAGAATACATACAGCACGTAAAAATTCCGCTAAGTAAAATTTTTACTGAAATTGTACAGAAGAATAAAATAAGCAAGCAAGTAACCAAAAAAATCAGTGCTAGCATTCATAGTGGGCTTTGGTTTGATGTAGGTACACCTTCAAACCTAGAAGAAGTAAATGCCATGGTAGGAAATCAAGATGCAGAAATATCAAAAAATAACACATAAGATAAATACAAGATTTCCAAAATTAATACTGATAATTTTTATAATTTTTTGGATTTTTTTAGCTATTAGCCCCCACTATCGAGAAATTTGGTTTTTTGAAAATATTCTATCTGTAATACTTGTTTTTATGCTCATACTCACTTATCAAAAATTTAGGTTTTCAAATATCTCTTACTGGTTAATTTTTTTATTATTATGCTCTCAAACTATAGGTGCACACTACACTTATGCTGAAGTACCAATTGGGTTCTATATACAAAATATGTTTGATTTATCTAGAAACCATTATGATAGATTTGTGCATTTTTTATTTGGATTATTACTCACGCTCCCAATTAAAGAAGTGTGCGAAAAATACATGCGCACAGCTAATACAAAATTTTTATATATTATTTTAGTTTTAATAATTTTTGGAGTGAGTGGATTATATGAAGTTTTAGAATGGATTTATGCAATTTTTAGAGAATCAGGAAGCAGTGAAAATAAATTCTTGGGAGCACAAGGTGATTTTTGGGATGCACAAAAAGATATTTTTTTAGCAGCACTTGGTGCCATAATTTTTTTAGCAATTTATCACTTGTTAACACAAAGAAAAATATAAATACCCGCTTGATCTAATTTTCATATTTTTTGAAGTAGAAACTTTGCTGGTAGAAAAGAAAAACTTCAAGTAAAATTCAAAATTAGTAGTATGGTAGATTTAGTGGCGGCGATGTGCTATCAACCCCGTCAGATTCGGAAGAAAGCAGCGGTAATAGCTTTTTCGGGTGTTGCTAATCATCTATCATACTACCCTTATTTTCTGTCGCCACAAAGGCAGTGGATGAGGAAAGAATAAATTTGTTTGGTGATATGATGAGAAAATTCGTTCTCGGAATAATCACCTTAAATCTTGCTAAATAATAACATATATTAGTTTATAGAAGAGAGGATATAGTAATTGATAGATATACTAAAATCGTGCTAACTATCATTGCATTAGCGTTTATCGTATTAGTTAGGCAAAATATTGGATATGTAAAAAGTAGTTATTTGTGATTATAAAGGTGGGAGTTGTCTTGCTTGACACCCACACTCGTCCACGAGAAGGTAAAAAGGTTTGAAAAAATTATGCGGATGATGTAGCGTGATTTGGAAACTGAAATGCAAAATTTGATAACAATAAAAGAAGCAAGTATTTGGGCAACCAAATATTTAGGGAGAGAAGTAACCACATCAAATATAGCTTATTTGGTGCAATATGGCAGGGTGCCTAAGAGTAATGAAAATGGAACTGTTATCGTTAATAAATACCATTTAGAAAAATATTACAAAGAACACTACGAAACCAAAGAAGATAAATGGAAGGATAAATTAGGAAGCGACTTAAATTGGAAATTGTCATTTTCACAATATAAAGAGTCTGAAACGACAAAACATGTGCATCGGTTGCACCCGTATAAAGGAAAGTTTATTCCTCAGTTAGTAGAATATTTTTTGGATTCACATACTGATGAATTTAAGAAGAAAACATTTTTTAAGAAGGGAGATACTATCTTGGATCCTTTTTGCGGGAGTGGGACGACACTTGTGCAAGCAAATGAACTTGGTTTAAACTCTGTGGGTATTGATATCTCGTCCTTTAATGCGTTTATAAGCAATACAAAAATTGGCTGTTATGATATCAGTGATGTCAGAAAAACAGCACTACTGATTACCAACAGGCTGAAAGCATTCCAAGAGAAACGAAACAATGCATCTTTTGAACAAGTATTATTAGATGAACTGAAAATATTCAACAACAAATTTTTTCCATCGCCAGAATTTAAATACAAAGTCTGGCAAAAAGAAATTGACGAAAAAAGATATGGAAAAGAAAAGAGTGATCAATTTCTAATCATTTATAACAATCTGATTGCCAAATATAATATTGAACTGAATCAAAGCAGGAACAATACATTTTTAGATGTATGGCTTTTAAAGGAGGTTAGGGACGAGGTTGAATTTGTTTTAAGTGAAGTCAAATCAATAGGCAACAAAGAAACAAAAAAACTACTCTCTTTAATATTAAGCAGAACTATTAGGTCATGTAGAGCCACAACCCACGCTGATTTAGGGACACTAAAAAAACCAGTAACCACAACATATTACTGTAAAAAACACGGTAAGGTATGCAAGCCGCTATTTTCTATTTTAAGTTGGTGGAAAAGATATTCTCAAGATACAATCAACAGAGTAGAGCAATTTAATGCACTTAGATTCAACACTTCTCAAAAATGTATAGTCGGAGATAGCAGAAAAATGAACATCGCTGACGCGCTAAAGGAAAAATCGCTCAAACTGTCAAAACTGGCGGAAAATAAAAAGATAGATGGTATTTTCTCAAGCCCACCATACGTAGGGCTAATTGATTATCATGAACAACATGCCTACGCTTATGATTTGTTTGGGTTTGAAAGAAGAGACGAGATGGAAATAGGACCACTATATGGAGGACAAGGCTTAGAGGCAAAAAAATCTTACATAAAGGGAATATCTGATGTTCTTAATAACTGCAAACAATACTTAAAACCTGATTTTGATATACTCCTCGTGGCAAATGATAAACATGGTTTGTATCCTAAAATTGCGGAACTTGCAAATATGAAAATTGTTAATGAATACAAAAGACCAGTTTTGAATCGCGTTGAAAAAGGTAGATCAGCCTATTGTGAAATAATTTTTCACTTAAAGGCAAAGTAACAGTGAGCCTATCCAAAAAACAAATAATTTCAATAGAAAATACTATTAAAAGGTGTTTAAGAAATAAATTTGAATCATATAGCCAAGAAACGAAAGTAATGCCGTTTCATAAAAGACTGCTGGGCAAGGACAGACTCGCTCTTTTTTCATTTATACATTCCCTTAATACAACTTTTGGCACATCAATTTTTGAGCCTGTTGCAGTTTCATTGGCATCAAGTAAATTTAAGGTTGTAGAATCTCACAAAAGATCAGGCACACAAATTAGTGCTGATGCGCATCGTGAAATTCAAAACATTATGGATGAGTTAACGGCGGCAAACAAAGAACCTGATAAAGAAAGCGAAATCTCAAGAATTAGAAGAGTTTGTCAACAAGGAAAAATAGCAACCGTTAAACCGACTTTGGTAGATGTTTATCTTGAAAGTGATCAGAGTGAAATATACCTTTTTGATATAAAAACCGCTAAGCCGAATAGAGGTAATTTTAAGGAATACAAGCGAACGCTTTTAGAATGGTCGGCAACTGTTCTATCTGAAAATCCACAAGCAAAAATTAATACACTCATTGCGATTCCATACAATCCGTATGCACCAAAACCATACAGTCGATGGACAATGGCTGGGATGCTTGATTTAAAAAAAGAATTGATGGTAGCCGAAGAGTTTTGGAATTTCCTAGGTGGTGAGGGTTCTTATGAGGATTTGCTGAATTGTTTTGAGCGTGTAGGAATTGAAATGCGGGATGAAATTGATGAATATTTTGCAAAGTTTAATATAGGTCAAATTATAAAATCTTGACTCTTGTATTGTGCAACCCATTTTTACCCACTCCCTACCGAAATCAATCTTAATCACAAAACGCGGACGATGTCACTTAATTAATGCAGGGGAAGCTTAAAAAATTAATATTTTATTATTTATTGCTTAGCTCATCCAATAAAACACGAGTATTTTCGCTGTAATCTATGGGTACTTCAACAATATGCACACCGCCTTCTTTATAGCAAGCCTCAAGCAAAGGCACAAATTCAGAAACTGATTTAACACTATGTCCTTCTGCTCGGTAACTCTTGGCGTATTGAACAAAGTCAGGATTATTATATTCCAAGCCAAAATCCACTAAATTCTGGGCACGCTGCTTCCAGCGAATCATACCATAAGCATCATCTCTGATAATCAGCACTACTAAATCAAGATTAAGGCGCACTGCGGTTTCTACCTCTTGCGAATTCATCATGAAGCCACCATCACCACACACTGCCATGACTTGCCGTTTTGGATACATAAGTGCACACGCTATCGCAGATGGTAAGCCTGCACCCATCGTTGCTAGGGCATTATCTAAGAGCACAGTATTTGGTTCATAAGCATGATAATGACGTGCAAACCAAATTTTATACATTCCATTGTCAAGTGCAATAATTGCATTTTTATTCAGGACACTGCGCACATCTGAGACAATTCTTTGTGGCAACATCGGAAAAGCATTATCTTTATCAGCATTATGGATAGCATACTTAATGCGCTCTCTAATCGCCATAAAAGTTTCTAAATGATTATTTTGATTAGCACCTAGCCTTTGTGTTAAACGCTCAACTGCATTTGCAATATCACCTACAACTTCAATTTGCGGAAAATAAACCTCATCAATATCTGCAATTTTAAAATTAATATGAATGACTTGCTGTCCGCCATGTTTCATAAAAAATGGCGGTTTTTCCACAACATCGTGACCAATATTGATAATTAAATCAGAAAGTTCAACCGCCTCGTGCAAGTAATCGCCAGAAGAAAGCGCAGCTGTACCTAAAAAAAGTGGATGCTTACCACTGATTACACCTTTACCCATTTGCGTATTAAAAAATGGAATACCTGTTTTATCAACAAAATCGGTAAGTGGTTTAACAATCACTTTACGATTAGCCCCAGCACCCACCAAAACAATTGGCTTTTGTGCACTCATAATTGCCTCAGCAGCACGATTAATTGCACCATCGTCAGCAAGTGGACGACGCACAGGATAAATTGGAAAAATATTAACCTCAGTTGCGACCTCCCTAGCAATATCTTCAGGTAATTCTAAATGCACTGCCCCGGGGCGCTCTTTCTCTGCTACCCTAAATACTTCTCGCACTAGAGATGGAATTGTATTTGCATTGACAATTTGCTTAGTCATTTTGGTAAGTGGTTCCATCATACGCACAATATCGACGATTTGAAATTTACCTTGCTTACTCTCCAAAATTGGCTTTTGTCCGGTAATCATAAGTAGGGGCATCGCTCCTAATTGCGCATAAGCAGCACTAGTTACAAAATTTGTAGCCCCTGGTCCTAAGGTCGCTAGACACACACCTGTTTTACCTGTCAATCGCCCATAAGTTGCTGCCATAAACGCTGCTGATTGTTCGTGGCGCGTTAAAATAAGTTTAATTTTTGAAGTACGAAGAGAGTCTAAAAAATCTAAATTCTCCTCGCCTGGAATACCAAAAATATACTCAACTCCTTCATTTTCTAGAGCTTTTATAAATAAATCTGATGCTTTCATTTTGTATCTCCCGTAGCTGGATAAAGTTCCTCCATAATAATAGATCTACCACTATTTTGCACGATCCTAACATGTGAGCGATTTAATTCTCTCGGCTCTTTAACACCACAAGAATGTGCGATGACTTCTACAGCATCGGTCATGTTATGTACATAATTCGCTACTTTCACGGCTTTATCTTTTGGATTTAGACCTTTTTGTAGACGCTTATTATGTGTGGTAATCCCAGTAGGACAAGTATTTTTATTGCATTTAAGTGCTTGAATACATCCAAGCGAAAACATAAAACCACGCGCTGAATTAACAAAATCTGCACCTGCACAGATTGCCCACGCAACTCCAGAAGGAGTGATGAGTTTTCCTGAGGTAATCACTTTGATACGCTTTCTTAAATTATATTGCATTAATTTATCAATCAAAAGCGGCAATGTCTCGTGAATGGGCAAGCCCACATTATCCATCAGCGACATCGGTGCTGCACCTGTACCGCCATCACCACTATCAAGTGTAATAAAATCAGGTGCACTCGCCTCTCCTCTTTTATTAATTTCTTTAAATAAATCATCAAGCCAGTCCATACCACCTATCACAGATTTAAACCCTGTCGGTTTACCGCTAATTTTACGCACGCGTGCTATCATATCCAGTAAGTTACTAGCACTACTAACCTCAATATGACGATTAGGAGAAATTGAATCCTCACCTACTTTAATGCCCCTAATCTCGGCTATTGTCTCAGTTACTTTACCGCCTGGTAAAATACCGCCTTTGCCAGGCTTAGCGCCTTGAGACATTTTAATTTCAAACATTTTAACTTGCTTGTGTGCTACTATTTTTTTTAATTTTTCCTCACTCATCGTGCCATCTAAATTACGCACACCATATTTTGCTGTGCCAATCTGGAAGACTAAATCTGCCCCACCTTCTAAGTGATAAGAAGATAATCCGCCTTCGCCTGTGTTATACCAGCAGCCTGCCATTCTTGCACCATTAGAAAGTGCTAAAACTGCCGGCTTAGAAATAGCACCAAAACTCATAGCAGAAATATTAAACAAAGATTTAGCAACATAGGGATGTTTGCAAAAACCTTCACCAATGCTGATAGGACGCGTCTCCACCGAATCTTTATCTAGCGTTGGAAACGGACAATTAGCAAAAATAACAGTACCTACCGGACTTAGGTTTTTCGTAGAACCAAAAGCAACTGTCATATCTTTGTCACTAGCTGCACGGTGCACCCATCCACGCTCAGCGCGATTAAATGGCATCTCTTCGCGATCCATCGCAAAAAAGTACTGACGAAAAAACTCGCCTAAACTGCTTAAAATATCACGAAAATGTCCAATTACTGGATAATTATGTAAAATAGCATTTTTTCTTTGGGTAATATCTAAAACAAATACAGCTAAAATAACCAGCATTGTCAAGCCGATAACAAAAATAAACAAAGTGACCATTGCTTCTAATACAGGCAAACTCCAGCTTAAAACTGTAACAACACTTTCTTGCATTAACTACCCTCCTTTGATAAACTGCTATT
Organism: Gammaproteobacteria bacterium; assembly: GCA_965207345.1. Classification (GTDB taxonomy): domain Bacteria; phylum Pseudomonadota; class Gammaproteobacteria; order PS1; family Pseudothioglobaceae. The sequence continues at coordinate 115,625 of OZ242280.1, forward strand.
TATTTAACCCTTACTATTATTTTAATTTAAGCCAATTGTATAGCAAATAAAAAAATTTAAACGCAATACTTTTTGCAAATCACAGTATCTAGCGCAATTCTTCCCTGCCCATAAAGCACAATAACAAGCAACATCAACCCCCACAATTTATGATCTAAGAAACCACCCGCCCAAATAGCAGGATAAGAATAAACCGCTATAGCATTAAAAATAAATAAACTAAAAGCACTTCCGCGCGTTGCTAAGCCAAATGCTAACAATATGGGCAAAAATAACTCGCTCGCTGTGCCTAAAATTGCTGCAAGCTCAAAAGAAATAAAAGGCACTTGATATTCGCTTTCAAAAAGATAAAGTGTACTATCCCACGTTGTTAATTTTAAATAGCCTGATTTGAAAAATACCCATGCTACATATACACGAATAAGTAATAAAAATATATCATTACCGTATTTTTTAAGTGTATCAAAAAAACCGTTATAATACATAAAAAGTATGCTCATATCTCCCCTCCTATGCTCGTTTTATAAAACCAGTTAGAGTTATTATAACGGCTAAACTATATTTTAATGATAAATATTTATATAAGGAGAACGGCAATTTTTTTGTGATAAAAAACATAAAATAGACAAAAGATAAAAACATAAAACATTTTTATCGCCAAAGCTTATTATGTTTTAAATAAAAACTAATCTTAGGCATCAGTATTTTTCAATCTAATTTATACATAAATTAGTTTTTCACCTTTAAACGCTACTGTCTTTTTGCATTTTGACTAAAATATCATAATCTTGTGCTAACAAAGACATCACATACACTACATTTTGATATTTATAAAATAAAACATAGTCTCCGCCTGCATCTAAATTAAGTGGTTCACTATTTTTATCTAATCGCCAAATCGCAAGTACTGGATAACGAGAATGAAATAAATAAATGTCCTTGAGTGCATTTTTAATAGTTTGATAGTTTGACATTTGATAAGGTAGGTTAATATTCACGCAACCGCTTTGATACTTTAGATGACTATCTTGGCTAAAATGCACTTTGAGTTTGCTAAAATCAAAAACACTTTCTTTTGCGCTGTGATAGCACAGTTCATAATAGTGCTCTAATTTTGCCACGTCAACCAAATATGGTAAATTTTTACAAGCGGGCATTTGACGTATAAAATCAGAAAATTCATCGCCATAATGTTGCAAATAAGCTTCTTTAGGTGGATGGGAGAAAATATATTCTCTAGCAATATAATTAAAAAAGTCCTTCCCCACCAGACGCAAAATAGTAGCGTAACTTGCTTCTAAAGTATTAGTTAACGTGTGCAAATGATTGTTGTGATAAATGCTCATTAATTGATGAGCATTAAAACCCAAACTATTTTTATAATAACCTACGCGGCTTTTCACATCAACAGTTAAAACATCTTTTGCAAATGTTTCTTGTAATAATTTAAGCATACTAATCCCTCAAAATATTTATTTCAAAAAACAAAATATCAACTTTAACTAAGATGCTCATTTTAACTACAGACACGACTACCACCGATGACAATTATTGAATAATCATTATTTTGTATAGTTATTGACTTCTAAATAGAGCGTCATCCTTGTTTAAAATAACCATTAAATATACTAAAAAAGGGAATTATATACTTAACTTAATATATACATTGAACCTTTATTGCTAATTTCTGCTCTTGGACTTAAAAACAAAAGTGTTAATAGTTAGAATTTATAGAGCTATTAGGGAATTTTAACTTTTTAGATAAAAATTTCTATATAATTTAGAAGTAATTTTTATTGATGTTAGTAAAGGAGAAAATTATGAGCCTTAATTATAAAGACTTAAAAGCTGTGCTTTATGATAAAAAAATGCGTGCTGAGCTTAAAAAAGATCCAGAAGAGTTTCTTGGTGATGATTCACCATATAAGAAGGCAAAAGAATATAAAGTTATAACTTCTACTAATAAAATTACCTATGTTGCTATTCCACATCTTGGTGTGCCACCATTAGAGGAAATATCTGCTGCTGGTAATAGGCCCGTTGCTGATTGCCTTGGAGGTCTATGCTGGTAAAAGAACCTTATGGTTGTTTGTGTTTATATTAGCAAAGGAGGAAAACATGAATTTTAGTTATAAAGAGTTAAGCACTGGGCTTTATGATAAAAAAATGCGTGCTGAGCTTAGAAAGAACCCAAAAGAGTTTCTTAGTGATGATTCACCATTTAAAAACGCACAGAAGTATAAAGTTATAACCTCTAAAAAAGAAGTTACTTATATTCCGATACCACATCACACCACGTTGCCATTATCAAAAATAACTGCTGGTGAGCATAGTCTTACTAATACTGGCACTCTTTCTTCTGGCACTTCAACATCTTCTACTATGAGCACTCAGGCAACTCGAGGAACTCAAAACAAGTAAATAGTGTCAATAGTTAGGATGTATAGAACTATAAGAAATTTTAACTTTCGGATAAATATCTCTATATAATTAAAGGTGATTTTTATTGATATTTACAAAGGAGAAAATTATGACTCTTAGCCATAAAGAATTAAATGCTGTACTTCACGATAAAAAGGTGCGTGCTGAGCTTAGAAAAGATCCAAAGGGAGTTCTTGGTGATGATTCACCATTTAAAGATGTAGAGGAATGTGAAGTTATAACTTCCACTAAAGAGGTTACTTATGTTGCCATTCCACATCTTGATACGCTGCCATTAGAGGGTATCGCTGCTGGTATTAGTAAATCTGCTCAATCAATAAAGAATGCCCCTAAGGGTTTAAGTACTGTTTCTACCATATTTACATGTTTTGGTAGCGCAAGCAGTGGGGGAGGTCAAAGTCATAAAGGTTAAAATGTTGTGGTTTTTATTGATATTTACAAAGGAGAAAATTATGAATATTGAAGAGTTAAAGATTGTGCTTCACGATAAAAAGGTGCGTGCTGAGCTTAGAAAAGATCCAAAGAGAGTTCTTGGTGATGATTTACCATTTAAAGATGTAGAGGAATATGAGGTTACAACCTGTACTAAAGAGGTTACTTATATTGCCATTCCATATAATGGTGTGCCACCATTAGAGAATATTGCTGCTGGTTCTTCTCAATTAAGTCGTCAACCTAAAGGTTTGAGTACTGTTTCTACCCTTTGTTCAACAGCTGGTACTGCAAGCTCTGGGGGAGGTCAACGCGGTGGTCATTGTCATTAAAGTTCTTAAACAAAAAACTACTGCTTAAAAAAACGGTGGTTGCTTAATCATCTAAGCGTGTTATTTTGCTTTCTAGCCTTATTTGCTGTATTCTTTGTAACTACCATTTTATAGCAAAAGACTAATTTGACTGCTAGTGTTTTAAGTCTCTGAAAAGTTTAATATAGTCTGTGCTTTTTTTGCTTCTCCGAGCAAAACAGATAACTCGGGGATGTTAGTATCCCATTCAATAAGTGTTGGTTTTTTACCAAATAAATCAATGGTTTTTTGATATAAAGACCACACTCTTTCGTGCACTGGGCTACCGTGGTCATCAATCATAACTTGATGATTTCCATACTTGCTCGTGTGAAAACCTGCTAAATGAATTTCGCGTACATCACGCGGATTAATGGCATGCAAATACAAAAGTACATCAAAGCTGTGATTGTGGCTATTAACATAAATATTATTCACATCAAATAACAAAGCACAACCTGTTCGTTTTGGTAATTCAGCATAAAAATCCCACTCTGTTATATTAGAATCACTAAAGGCAACATAAGTAGATGGATTCTCGATTAAAAGCTGACAGCCTAAAAAATCCTGTGCATCACTAATATTATTGCAAAAATTACGCAAACTTTCTTCTGTATAAGGCAGTGGCAACAAATCATTAAAGTGCATCTCTCCCACTCTACTCCAGCTTAGATGTTCAGAGACAAAACTAGGCTCATAGCGCACGATAGCATCTTTTAATAAGACCAAATGCTCTTGTGATAAACCATCAGCAGAACCGAGCGACAAACCAACACCATGCATACTAAGCGGATAATATTCCCGCAAAATAAGAAGTTGTGCTGCGGCAATACTATGACTTAGAAAGAAATTTTCTGAATGCACCTCCAGCCAAGCAACATCAGGCTTTTCATCCAAAATTTGCTGATAATGCGGATAACGAAGCCCGATGCCTGCCTGCTTAGGAATAGACATTAAATTTATTTTGTAAGAAAATTATCCCGATGTTAAACTACCGCTGACTAATTTTTCACACAGTCCTTTAGGCAAGGCGATGAATGCATCCTTTTGTCCATCAGTAGTAGCACTTCCAGCACAAGATGAAGTGTTAGTCGCACAATCATTTTTTCCTGCCTGCACAACCCCATAACATTTTTCTTTGCTAACTTTATGACTACCTGCATGTGTTTCTAATACAAGCGCACTGCTCCCTAAGAACATAAGACTTGCCGCTAACATTGTCGTAGTTTTTTTCATTATCAACTCCTAATTTATGATATATTGAACAAATGGTGCCTGCTGTCAAAAGACATTCTCAGGCAATATATCATATTTTGTTTTGAAAAATATGCTTTTTTTGAGATGCGCATTAAAAAATAATATTTTACTGTCAACTGAAGTTAAAATATTATAATAAACACAAACTTAATATCAAGAAAAGCAGATGAAGGTTATTAAATATAGAAGGTAGAACTGCACATTATCACTTTGAAAACCTTACGGTAAATAGTAGCTTAGTTCTAAAATAATTAAGAAATGGTGGGTTGATATTTTTAATTTTTTGTTTTATGCTCTATAATGTAGTTTTAAATCAGAGAGGCAAAAAGTCATGAGAAAATTACTTACTATTTACAGCGCTACTATCTTTGCCATTTTTATCAGCACACAAGCATTTGCCGCATTTGTTTACACAAAACACAGTATTTTTGGACAAGGTAGCGAGGGTAATAAGCATGCGCTCTCAGGTTATGACAGTGTCTCTTATTTCACAGAAAATAAAGCAGTAAAAGGCAATAAAAAATATATGTTTCATTACCAAGATGCTACTTGGTTGTTTAGCAGTGCAAAAAATAGAGATGTTTTTATGGGAAATCCACAAAAATATGCACCACAATACGGCGGTCATTGTGCTTGGCGTGAAGCACAAGATGGCGTAGAAGTTTATGGAAATCCAAAAATTTGGACAGTGCGAGATAATAAACTTTATCTTAATTATAATAAAGAAGTCAACAATCTTTGGGCTAAAGATATTCCTGGATTTATCAAAAAAGCCAACACATTTTGGCTAGCAGAGTTTGATAGTCTCAATTAAAAAACGCGGTTTGGAAAATCAAATTTATGTTGTAAATTGACATAAAAAACTGCTAAACTAAAAAATGACTGTGGTGGATCTGCAAATATTACAACAAAAAATTGGCTATCAGTTTAAAAATTCCTCCCTACTTAGACTTGCGCTCACGCATAGGAGTGCACGTAAAATTAATAACGAAAGATTAGAATTTTTAGGCGATAGTATTCTCAGCGCTGTCATTGCTAAAGCGCTCTATCAAAAATTTTCTTTTATTGATGAAGGCAAACTCACGCGTCTTCGCTCTGAGCTTATAAGAGGCAAAACTTTAGCAGAAATTGCATTTGAATTAGCACTTAGCGACTATTTAATTTTAGGTCAAGGGGAATTAAAAAGTGGTGGTGCTTCTTGTTTATCTATTTTAGAAAATGCACTAGAAGCTTTATTTGGCGCAATATTTTTGGATGCAAATTTTGCAGAAATAGAGCGAATTATTTTAAATATTTACAAAACCCGTTTAATAAAAATAAAACCAAATCAAATGTTACAAGATGCAAAAACGCATTTACAAGAATATCTGCAGAAAAATTCTTGGCCCCTGCCATCCTATCGCTTAATTAATACAAAGGGCAAAAACCACGAAGCTATTTTTACCATATTATGCGAATTATTAAAACCTAAAATAAGCGTAACTAAGCAGGCAACATCCATTAAACATGGTGAACAAAATTGTGCGCACGCAATACTAGAAAAACTCTCAGAAAGTAAAAAATCTAAAACAAACTAAAAATTTATAAAAACAAAACTTCGTAAAAATTATGCCTTCTCCTTTTCAAGCAGGTTTTATTGCAGTTGTTGGCAGAACAAATGTTGGTAAATCAACTCTGATTAACGAATTTATAGGGCGAAAATTAGTAATTACCTCACATAAGGCAGGTACGACTAGAAATTTCATTAATGCTGTTTATAACGATAAAAATTGTCAAATGATTTTTATTGATACCCCGGGCATACATTTAAGTAAAAAATATCAGTTAAATCGTTATATGAATCGCGCTATATTGACTGCTTTAGAATCTGCGGATGTGATTTTATGGCTCGTTGAAATAGGTCATTATCTCATTGAAGATGCACGTGTTTTAGAACATATTGAGCATTTGAAAAAGCCAATTATTTGTTGCATCAATAAAATTGATAAATTAAAGAAAAAAACACAAATGTTAGATTTTTTAGGGCAGATAGCTCATAGAGTCCTAAATGCAAAAATTATTCCCATTTGTGCATTTTCAAAAAAAGATGTTCATTATCTTAAAACGCAAATTATCCATTACTTACCTGTGCAAAATGCAATTTTAAGTGATGATTATCTAACTAATCGTAGCGAAAAGTTTTTAGTTGCAGAATTTATTCGCGAAAAAATGATGCGTTATTTATCAAATGAATTACCCTATGATACAACAGTTAGTATTGAAAAATATCATAACGTGCATGGAATATACCATATTTTCGCAAAAATTTTAGTTGAGCGTGCATCGCAAAAATCTATTGTCATTGGTCAAAATGGTGAAATGTTAAAACATATTGCCACAGATGCTAGACAAAATATTGAAGCCTTGCTTGGTGTTAAAGTATTTTTAAAAATTTGGGTGAAAACACAAAAAAATTGGCGCGATGACAAAGAAATATTGCGCTCACTTGGTTATGACTAAAAAATAAATTAGAAAATAAATCAACGCATTTTGTGATTCAATAAAGATTTTTTATTGGTGTTTTTGTTGCTTAAATGGATTAATACTATCTTTAAATTTAAAGACGATAGGGGTATTATTGAGCTTCAGAGCAGGACGGAAAAAATTCATTAAATAACGTTGATAATCCTTTGATGTTTTACTCACCTGATTGCCATGTATCATAAAAGTTGGTGGATGGTTTGCGATTTGAGTAATAAATTTTAAACGGATGCGTCTGCCATTTCTAAATGATGGCGGGTGATGTCTACAAGCACTTTCTAAAATTTTATTGAGTTTTGGGGTGCTAAAGTTTGCCATTGTATGCGCATACGCTATATCAATTGCGCCGTATAAATCATTTACCCCTAAACCACTAATTGCAGAAATAAAATGGTAATTTACATCAAAGATAAAAGAAAATTTTAAATCAAGCTGACGCCGAACTTTGCGTTTTTGCTCGCTGATTAATTTATCCCATTTATTGACGCAAATAATTATTGAACCGCCCTGCTTGAACGCTAACGTGAATAAATTTATATCTTGATCTGTTACACCCTCTTCTGCATCTAGGAGTAAAATGATTGCGTGTGCCTTGCGCGTAGATTCTAATGCTTTAATAACGCTAAAAATTTCTATTTTATCATGTACATTTTTTTTTCTACGAATGCCTGCAGTATCAATAAGCATATAACGTTTATTGCCTCGTTCAAACGGAATATAAATACTATCGCGCGTGGTACCGGGCATATCAAAAGTTAATACACGCTCCTCACCTAATAATTGATTAATAAGTGTTGATTTACCAACATTAGGCTTGCCTAATATCGCTACCATAGTACTACATTCTGGCAATTTTGCATTTTTATTTACGTTAATATTTTCTGATTTTTGATCTAACTTTGGTTTGAGTTTTAATTTTTTTGCACTTATAGCGCTAAGTACGTCAATACCAATATTGTGCTCAGCAGCAACGTAACAGGGCTCACCTAATCCTAATTCATAAAATCTAAGTTTTTCTGCTTGGGATAGGTGTTCACTCTTGTTGACTACTAACAACACTGATTTTTCTAATTTTCTTAAACGATTTGCGATGTCAAAATCAATATAGGTAATTTCTGTGCGCGCTGAGACTAAAAAATAAATGAGATCAGCTTCTAATAATGCTTGGCTTATTTGCGCGTTAATGCCTTGATTTATAGCGGTTTTTTCTTGTGTTATACCACCTGTATCAATAAGCAGACATTTATGCTGACAAATAATAATATGTGCATATTGGCGATCCCTTGTAAGCCCAGCAACATCAGATACTAGTGCTGATCTAGAATGCGAGAGACGGTTAAACAACGTTGATTTACCAACATTCTCCTTGCCCACTAAAGCAATTACACTTTCGCACATGATATGATTATTTGATTGCTTAAGTTAAATTATAGATGATGCACTAAAATAAATAATGCACTAGAATAGATTTGCTATCTTTAAACGCAAAATTTCTCCAAATTTACCACTCTTGCCTCCATGCTCTTTAACGGCAAGCTCATAATTTTCTTTTGCCAAATCAAATTCCTTTTGAGCGTAATAAATATCACCTTTTAAACTAAGATACATTACACGAAAATGTATCGACTCTTTGAGCGTTCTCACATCATCTGCTTTATCTAAAACATCAAGCGCTGCACTAAATTCTTTTTGTGCCAGATAAAGTTCGCTCAAACGCAATGTTGCTACATAAGAAATAGGAAAATATTTACTATCAAGCAATGACTTTAAATAATCAGCTGCTTGTGCAAATTCTGATTTTTGCATGGCATATTTTGCCAACAATAGTTGCGCCTGGGCAGTATAAATATTGTCTGGGTAATTATTTTTTAAATTCGTAAAAATACGCTGATTTTCCTCTTCATTTGCAGTATTTACAATTTTTAAATACAATGTTCTTGCATCATAAGCCACAGTACTATGACGATAATCATAATAATTCCAACCACCGATAATTGCAACACCAAGTACGACACCAGAAATAATGTAGATAATATTGTCTTTAACCCAATGCTTGACTTGCGCCACTTGTTCTTCTTCAGTGGCATTAATTTTAATAAAATTTTTCATCATAAATCCAACTCATAAATAATATGATTTCAAAAAATCAACAAGTTCATCTTCACTTTTTAACATTTGCTCATCTGCGCTTCTAAGCGGTTTAATGCTTATTTTACGTTTTTTCATTTCCTCTTGTGCTAAAATGATTGCAAAGTCACATCCTAGTTTATCAGCTTTCTTAAATTGCACTTTCATACGACTAGAAGTCGCCATATTATTATAAACTACTAAGCCCTTAATTGCCTGTTTTAATTTACCTGCAAGTTTAAAACTTTGCACCTGTGCATAAATTCCTTCGGTTACTAAATAAACGCGTGGTGTATTTCCAACCAATAAATTACTCAGTAGCAATAGCCGCTCTAAGCCAACAGCAAAACCAATTGCTGGTGCAGGTTGACCACCCATTTGCATGAGTAGTCCATCATAACGACCACCTGCACAAATTGCATTTTGTGTTCCTAAATCATTACTAATCCATTCAAATACTGTACCATTATAATAATCAAGTCCACGCACTAAATGCGGATTAACAATATAGCTAATATTCAAAGCATTAAGATAATATTTCAGTTTTTCAAAATGCGCCCTAGATTCTGCGCCTAAGTACGTAAGTATTTTAGGAGCGTTTTGAATAACATTGAATAATTTCTTATTTTTGCTATCTAGAATGCGTAATGGATTTTTTTCCAAACGGCGTATACTGTCTTCATCTAAAGTCAATGTATGCACACGAAAATAATCTGCTAATGCCGATGCGTAAATATTCCTTTCCTCAAACGAACCTAAAGAATTAATTTCTAAATGCACATCAGATAAACCAAGTATTTGCCATAATTTATAACTCATCTCAATAATCTCAGCGTCTATTTTAGCATCTGCTAAACCAAATACTTCAACGCCGAATTGATGAAACTGACGATATCGTCCTTTTTGCGGACGCTCATGGCGAAACATTGCGCCCATGTACCACAACTTTTGTGCACCTTTTCTAACTAAATGATGTTGATTAACAAGGCGCACACAACCTGCTGTACCTTCAGGTCTAAGACTAAGAGAATCGCCATTATAATCGTTCCAAGTATACATTTCTTTTTCAACGATATCAGTTAGCTTACCAATAGCACGATGGAATACACTGCTGTGTTCAATGAGTGGCAAACGCACTTGTGCATAACCATAACCAGCAAGTAAGCGTGTGATAATTTCTTCTAGCACCAACCACTTCACCGATTCATCAGGTAATATATCTTTCATACCACGAAGTGCTTGTAAATTCTCAGATGTCGCCATTTTAGGAATATAATCAGAAAATACTCAATTTTACCGTAGAAAATTAAGTTTGATGAGTACAGAAAAATCAATCAACAGGAAAAAATAATGGACTTCAAAAGAAAATACAAGAAAATTAAAAATTAGCAAAGTATAAAAAATAGGCTATTTTATGCACCGAACTGCTGTTGATACAAACGTGCATAAATACCATTTTTTGCAAGTAAAGTTTTATGATTGCCTGTTTCTTTAATCCTGCCATCTGCAAGCACAAAAATTTTATCTGCTTTTTGCACAGTTGCCAGCCTATGTGCAATGATGATGATAGTTTTAGTGCCTTTAATACGCATAACAGTTTGTTGTATATATTCTTCAGTTTGGGCGTCAAGCGCAGAAGTTGCTTCGTCTAAAATCAAAATTTTACTATTTTTAGCAAATGCACGCGCAATTGCTAAACGTTGCCTTTGTCCTCCAGAAAGACGAATGCCATCTTCGCCAATTGACGTCTCAAAACCACTTGGCATTTTGATAATAAAATTATAAATATAAGCGCTACGTGCTGCATTTTCAACGTGCGCTTTATTTAGTTTATCAGTCTGTCCGAGCGCGATATTAGCCGCCACAGTATCATCAAAAAGACGCACCTTTTGATCAACAAGCGAAATATGTTCTCGTAAATGGTTAATATCTAAATCATTAATATGCACACCATCTATCGTTATATTGCCATATTCTGGCGTATAAAAACGAAAAAGTAACTGCGCAATCGTGCTTTTACCGCTACCTGTTTCACCAATAAATGCCACAGTTTCACCTGCTTCAATGACTAAACTAATATCATCTAATACCCTTTGCGAGTCGTTATCATAAGAAAAACGTACTTTAGAAAACTCAATATTGCCCCTAATTGCATCTAACCTCCCGTGTGCATTATTTACCTCGGGGGATAAATCTATTAAAGTAAAAATGCTTTCCCCTGCTGCCATTGCTAATTGTATGGGTTTATTGATACTCACTAATTGTTTCAAAGGTTTTAGCATCAGACTAAGCGCAGTAAAAAATGCTAAAAAATTGCCTGCTGTCATATTGAGATATATGCTTGAAAAATAAACTACTAAACTAAGTAAAATACCAATCGTAAGGCTGATGAATACTGTATTAAAACTGCTTGTCATTTCTAACTTAAAACGTTGCTGACGAATACGTTTACTTAAATCTAAAAATTTTGTGTGCATTTGTTTTTGTGCGTGGTAAATCTTAACTAAATAATTACCAGCAATACTTTCAGCTAATACCTGCGTTATTCTACCTACTGAGTGTTGTACACTGCGACTTGCAAAACGCATACGCCTCGCTGCAAGACGAATAGCCAAATAAATCAACGGTAATAATATAATTAAACTTAAACTCAATTGCCAATTTTTATAAAATAAATAAGCACTTAGCGCAACAACCATCACTAAAGAACGAATTAAATTAACCCAAACATTAGAAGCAGCTTGGGCTATTTGCTCAACATCAAAAGTGAGTTTTGATAATATTTTTCCCGTTGAATGTGTGTCAAAATAACTTTGCGGTAATATGAGTATTTTGTCAAACATATCACGCCTAATTTGAAAAACAACCTGATTAGAAACCCAAGCATTTCCCGCTGTATAGACAAGCACAAAAATTGCACTAAGCGAGCTGATACCAAGTAGCGCTAAAGTATAAAATAAAGCACGATTTGCATCTCTCTTATCATTAAACAGCTCATCAACAATTTGACCTACAATCTCAGGAATAATACTCGTTAATAAACCAGCACATATAACAGTTATACTCGTTAAAATAAGTTTTATGATGTGTGGCCTTAAATAAAAAAATAAGCGTGAAATGAAGCTTTTATAACCCATCTGTTTTTATAAAATTTTGCTGTGATTGCTAAATGGTATAATGATAACGAGTTTTAACTGTCAGGTAATACTTGTTTTCCCATTTTACTTAAATTAAATTATCTAGCACAAAGTTGTCCCATAACGAGGGTTTAGGTATGATTCATGGTTTGAAATTTTTGCTTTCATGACAAAATACATATTCATCACCGGTGGCGTTGTCTCTTCGCTTGGCAAAGGCATAGTTGCTGCATCACTTGCTACAATTTTAGAATCGCGTGGTTTAAAGGTGACACTACTCAAACTTGACCCATATATCAATGTAGACCCGGGAACAATGAATCCTTTTGAACACGGCGAGGTATTCGTAACCCACGACGGCACAGAAACTGATTTAGATTTAGGACATTATGAGAGATTCGTGCGCATTAAACTGGGTAAAAAAAATAATTTTACCGCGGGCAGAGTTTATGAAAATGTAATTAAACGTGAGCGTCATGGTGATTATTTAGGCGAAACAGTGCAAATTATCCCGCATATTACCGATGAAATCAAACGACTTACAATTGCTGGTGCTGAGGATGAAAATATTGATATTGCACTCATTGAAATTGGCGGTACAGTTGGTGATATTGAATCACTGCCTTTTTTAGAAGCCATTCGTCAAATGAGCCTAAATATGCCTGCACACCATACGTTGTTCCTGCATTTAACGTTAATACCTTATATTGATGTTGCAGGCGAATTAAAAACCAAGCCCACGCAACATTCAGTCAAAGAACTAAGAAGTATTGGCATTCAGCCTGATATTTTAATTTGTCGCAGTAAAAAATCGCTACCAAAAGCAGAGAGACAAAAAATCGCTCTTTTCACTAATGTTGCTAAAAATGCTGTGTTTACTTCTCTTGATGTAGAAAGTATCTATGAGATTCCGCTACACTTGCACAAACAAGGATTAGATGATGTGGTTGTCAATAAACTCGCTTGCGTTCAAAAAACACACGTAGCAGATTTATCAGAATGGGAATATGTACTTGATGCACTCAAAAATCCAGAAAAAAGTGTTGATATTGCGATGGTAGGTAAATATACGGATTTAACTGAATCTTATAAATCTCTTTCTGAGGCACTTATTCACGCAAGTATTCACACTAGAACTAAAGTAAATATTCATTATATTGACTCAGAAATCATTGATCATAATATAGATGAACAATTAAAAAATATGCATGCTATTTTAGTACCGGGCGGTTTTGGGTTAAGGGGCGTAGAAGGTAAAATTAGCGCGGTGAAATATGCTCGGGAAAAACAAGTGCCTTATCTAGGAATTTGTCTTGGCATGCAGGTTGCTGTAATTGAATATGCAAGGCATAAAGCATGTCTAACCACAGCGCATAGCACAGAATTTAATAAAAATACATCGTATCCTGTTATTGCGCTAACAATTGAATGGCTTGATAGAAATGGCAAAATAGAAAAACGGGATGAAAAAAGCCATCTTGGTGGTAGTATGCGCCTTGGCGGTCAAATTTGTTTACTTAAGGCAGGAAGCAAAGCGCAAGAAATTTATAAAGAAAGTAGCATTACTGAAAGACATCGCCACCGTTACGAAGTAAATGGCACTTTTATAGATAAACTAGAATCAGCAGGGCTTATTATCTCTGGGAGATCACAAGATAAAGCATTAGTAGAAATGATTGAAATAAAAGAACATCCTTGGTTTATTGCTTGCCAGTTTCATCCAGAATTCAGCTCAACACCCAGGGATGGGCATCCACTATTTAACAGCTTTATTACAGCAGCACACCGCTTTAAGAGTACAAACTAACAAAACATAAACTCAAAAATAAGTTGTAACACAAGAAAAATTACTTAGGCCTAACATCAGCACTACCCGCACAAGAAAGTGTGCCAAATGTGCCTGCTGTTGAAGTAAGTGTAGCAACAGTGCTACCTGTTGCAACAGTTGAAGCACAGTCGGATCTTGCCACATTTATATATGTTAAGTCATTATGTACGACATAATTATTGTCAGGTAGGATAACATAAGTCGTATTTTTGGTATTAGTAATTACCAATATATCAACATTATCCTCTAACTTATAATTTAGCGCCCTCAGCTCTAAGTGTGCATTTTTACGCAGGGCACGGCGCCATTTTTTATCGTAAAATAATTTACTACTAATCGTATTCATAACACCTCCTAATCTAGGATTATTAAAATATTACAACATAAAACCTAAGCTCTTATGTGTATGTGCTAAAGAATATGCGCCGCAAATCAAACCACTCGCCTGCATAAAAGCATACTGCTAATATAATAATACACACATTGAACAAATATTAACTACTATTTTGTGTGGTGTAGCGCATTTATAAGGAAGTAAAAACTTATAACCAAGTTTTATTACACTTATTATCATCACGCACTAATTTTGGCACTAAATAACCCGATAATGTTTTTTTCATCTCTTGGTGTAAAGAACGCGCCCTGTTGTCACTTACTAAAAAATGCTCACTACCCGCAACTTTGTCTAACTGATGTAGATAATAAGGAAGAATACCAAGCGCAAATAAAGCCAAGCTTAAATCATTAAGAATAGCAATATTATCATTAACACCACGCAACAATACCGATTGATTAAGTCGCGTAAACGTTGATAATTTTTGCACATATGCTTTGAAATCTGAGCTGATTTCTTGAGGATGATTAATATGAAATACCAGCACCACACGAAGGCGTGTTTTTTGTAATAAATCTGCCAATTTATCTGTGATGCGACTAGGAATAACTACCGCTGTTCGTGTATGAATCCTAAGCGTTTGTATATGATCAATATCTGCAATATGATGAATCAAAATTGCTAATTTTTCATCACTAAGACTTAGAGGATCACCGCCACTTAGAATTACTTCATTTAACTGTCTTTGCTTGGATAAATAAGCTTTAACGGCAGTTAAATGTGAAAATATATTGTGCTTTTCATAATGAAAATTTTGCCGAAAACAATAACGACAATGAATTGCACATAACGAGCTTGCGATGAGCAATACTCTATTTTTATATTTATAAATGATACTAGCAACGGGTGATCTAGTATTTTCATCAAGTGGTGATTTGGTAAAATTAATTTTAGGTTTTGTAACAAGCGGTATCACTTGTCTTAGTAGTGGGTCAAGAGGATTTTTTTTATCAATTAAATTAGCAAACGTGCGCGGAATTTTAATGGGAAAAGTATGATCTTTAAACGCATCTGTTTTTAAATAAGCATTGCAATCTTGTGCACCAGATAATGTTTTTCGAAATTCCTGTTGCCAATTATTTTTTGAGTTAGCACTAATATTTTGTGTCATATTTATAAAAATTTCCAAGAAAAATATTGCAAAAAAAACCTCTAAAAAACAGAGGTTTATATGTATAAATTATTGAGGTAATTTAACAAAAATTAGAAAAGTTTTTATCAATTTTTTGCTTGCCATCTTCATAACCTGCCTTCCATTCATCCGTGATTCTTTGCTCTTCAATTTCTGGATTTCCTAAATAACCCGCAATCCAGCCTTGAATATAATGATCGTTCACACCCATCTTTTCCATTTTCTTAATACCCTCATAATAAGTCATTAACAATACTCCCTTATAATCTATAATGCGCTTGATTTTTTAGCTAAAAAATTTCAAATTTATATCTTTACGCTAAATTGAATGGATTAAAAATACAAGTAATTATACTCTTTTTTGCTTAATATAGAAAGTGAAAAAATAATGCATTTAACCGATGAATTTAACAGAGCTAAAACAAACTTTAAACGCACGACAATACCAGTCTGTAACCCTTAAAGCAGATAAAAATGCGCTCATTATTGCAGGTGCAGGCAGTGGAAAAACTCGTGTTTTAACGCATAGAATTGCTTATTTATGCAGTAAACAAATGGCAAATCCTCAGCAAATTTTAGCGCTAACTTTTACCAATAAAGCCGCCCGTGAGATGAAAGAGCGCTTACAAATGTTGATGACCATACCCATAACATCTATGTGGATCGGTACTTTTCACGCATTAGCTTATCGCATTTTGAGGGAAAATAAAATAAAAGGTACGCCAACATGGCAAGTGATTGATGCCCAAGATCAATTGCGCCTTATTAAACGCCTGCTGCAGTCTTTAAATTTAGATGAAAAAAACTTTATAGCACAAAAAATACGCCATTTTATAAATACGCAAAAAGAAGAAGGTAAACGTGCAGGCAATCTAACTTCTAATACTGATTTTCTTATCAAAAAATATACCCAAATCTATCTGGCTTATGAGCAATATACTAATGAAAATTTCCTGCTTGATTTTTCAGAATTACTGCTTAGATGCTATGAACTTCTTAAAGAAAACAATGTGCTAAGAATAAAATATCAAAAACAATTTAGCTATATTCTCGTTGATGAATTTCAAGATACTAATAAAATCCAATATCGCTGGCTAAAATTACTCCATAATACAAAAAATTATTTATTTTGCGTAGGTGATGATGACCAATCTATTTATGGTTGGCGCGGCGCTAAAATTGAACATATGCAAAACATTAAAGCAGATATAAATGATATTGAGCTTATTCGTTTAGAGCAAAATTATCGCTCAACTGGACATATTCTCTCAGCAGCAAATATGCTCATATCTCACAATGAAAATAGATTAGGCAAAAAATTGTGGACAAAAAGTGACGCTGGTGATCTTATTGATATTTATCAAGTCAGTGATGAAAAGCAAGAAGTGCGCATGGTGGTAGATATTATTAAAAATTATTTGCATTGTAATGTTAGCGCAAAAGATTTTGCCATACTTTATCGCACTAATGTGCAATCTCGTCTTGTTGAAGAGGCGCTGATTAGCCATAATATTCCCTATGAAGTTTACGGTGGTTTGCGTTTTTTTGAGCGCGCTGAAATTAAACATGCTATTAGTTATTTAAGATTGCTGACACACCTAGATGATAACAATGCTTTTCTGCGCATTATTAATTTTCCACCGCGCGGCATTGGTAGAAATACACTGGAGCGTATTGAACTAAACAGCACACAAAATAATATTTCTCTTTGGCAGTCAATGTGTGAAATAAAACACAGCTTTAACGTACGCACACAAAATGCACTCAATACTTTTTTTGATTTAATTACAGAGATAATAGCAGAAACACAAAACCTAGACTTAGAAAACACACTTAGGCACATCATAAAAAAAAGCACCTTGATGGCATATTATGAAAAAAGCATCAATGAACTAGATAAAAATAAACTACAAAACTTACACGAGCTAATAGGTGCAGCCAGACAATACGAAGCGCAAACAGATGACTTGAATGCAAGACAAACTTTTATTGACCATGCAGCACTAGATGGGGTACAACATAACAAAAAAAATAAACCTAGCGTACAGCTAATGACAATACATTCAGCAAAGGGTTTAGAATTTCCTTATGTTTTTGTTATTGGTATGGAAGAAGGTATTTTCCCTTCAAGTCAAGCACAAGAGGAAATAAAAGATTTAAGCGAAGAACGGCGCTTGTGTTATGTTGCTATCACTAGAGCAATGAAAAAATTGCACCTTAGCTGTGCACACAAAAGATTTTTATGGGGGAAGGCACTTATGCTTAAACCATCTAGGTTTTTATATGAACTACCTAGAGAGCACTTAAATATTGTATATAAAAATAAGGGTGAACATCAAAATGATGCCCAACAAAAAAAAATCACCTGGCAGTATCAAAATAAAAATAATTACGCATTGGATAAAAGCATACCCTACAAAATCGGTGATACAGTCAAACACACAAAATTCGGCATAGGCACCATAATAAACTGTGAAGGTAGCGGCGAAAGCAGACGTGTGCAGATTAACTTTAAAAATGCAGGCACAAAATGGATTATTATTGCTTATGCAAATTTAAGTAAAATTTAACCTCTTAAAAAATATGATTTATCTATTTTCTCGTCTAAGTAGTTGAAAAAATTGAGGAAGGTATTTTTGGTTTTGGTAAAAATTAACAACATAAACTTTTTTGATTTTTTTAGTATCAAAACCAAACAACATTCCTTAAATTACTTCAAAAGTTAAGAAGTTGTGGTTATTGTAACTAAAATGCCATTATAAATAACTTTTAATAAGCTATATGTTGTTAGGTTTCAATACCTATTTTCATTATATAATTATTATATAATGTAAAATAAACCTTTTTATAAATACATACAATAATTATGGAAAACAAAAAACAAAAATTTGAAAGATTAGCAAATACAAGAATAAATAAAATATTAAAACAACTGGATTTAATTGGAAATTTATCTAACACAAGTGTTTATGAATATTCAGAAAATGAAGCCAACCAAATTATTGCAGTATTAGATAAAAAAGTAGGAGAGTTAAAAGCTAAGTTTTTGTACAACCCAACTGCTAAACACTTCAAACTTTAAAAAGTAGTGATAGATATGGATGCAGAAAGATTATTCAATCAGGTGTTCAATTGTAATGGTGAAGAAGAATTACACGGATTGATTGTTGAAAATGCGTATTTTAAAAATCCAAATAACTGCTACCTGTATGGAGGGATAAATAAAGACGATAGGTCTAATTTTTAGCACTTTTAAAAATCAACCAGCACACTCTGATGCAGCTTTGGTTGAAAAAATTACTAATTCCATTGATGCTTTGTTGCTTATGCAAATTTAAGTAAAATTTAGTATTTTAAAAAATGACAATTTTATCAAGACTTACAAAATCTAGTGGAAAATATGATTTATCTATTTTCTCACCCCAAACAATTGATGAGCTTGAGAAAAAATATTTTCATCAAAAATGGCATGATAAAATAAATCCAAAAGTAGAGAATTATCCTATTTTTATGGCAGTATCTGAAAATTCAGGCAAAGATAATTCAGGCAAAGAAATATATGAATTAGATAAAAATAGGGAGCCAAAATTAGATGAACATAACCATATAATACAAAAACATGATTTAAAAGAGATTGCTGATGCCTTTGAGGTCTGGGCAAAAGAGCAAAAACTTAGTTTTTGGAGGAAATAATTATGAATGAAGATATAGGTAAAAAACCAGGCTATAAAAAAATAAATTTTTATTGTCCGATTTGTAATGTTTTGGCCCATCAAGAATGGAATTATAATCTGCAGTCTCGTAATGGTTATGGAACAAAAATTGATATTACTAGGTGTCAAAACTGTGGTCATTACTCTATATGGTTTGATAAAAAAATGATTTATCCTAAAATTTTAACCGCACCTTTAGCACATACTAGTATGCCCAACTCTGTTAAAGAATTGTATGAAGAGGCAAGGCAAATTTCAAATGATTCTCCCCGTGCTGCTGCCGCTTTACTTAGAGTGTCGCTTGAAAAACTTACAGAAGAACTAGGAGAACATAAGGGGGCATTAAATACTCGTATTGGTAATTTATACAAAAAAGGTTTGTCAAAAAACATTATTAGGAGTTTGGATATTGTGAGGATTTATGCCAATGAAGGCGGGTCTCATATAGGTGAAATTGATTTAACAAATAAAGATGGGGCAGAGATAGTTGATAAATTATTTTGGCTTGTTAATATTATTGTTGAAAAAACTATATCAGAGCCACAAGAAATTGAAAAACAGTTTAGCCAAATACCACAAGATAAAAAAGATGGCATAAAAAATAGAGACAAAAATGGCACAGATTAGTATTATTCAAAAAGCAGATATTAACAAAGCAAGGCGATTTGATGCTGAATACTTTCAGCCAAAATATGCAGATATGATTAAAAAGATTGAAAATTATCAGGGTGGTTTTGATGTGATAAAAAATACTATCCATTGGCAAAAAGGAGTTGAAGTCGGTAGCAATGCTTATATATCAGCGGGTAAAAATTTTGTGCGTGTTTCTGATTTTTCAATTTTTGGTATCAAGGAAAGCTGGCGCTTGCAAAAAGAAGGTAGATTTCTTTTAGAACAGGCAAAATTAAAAGTAGAAAACAAAATTGAAGAGATGGCAAAAAAATCTAGTGCTTAATCTTTTAGTTTTTTAATACTATCAATACTGATACTTTGCACTGTTTTTTCATCTTTAAATGCTGGCTTCATTTTAGTATGAATACCACGTTTTTTTTCAATTTCCACCCGACGTTTACTAACAATAGCAAATAAATCTGTTATCATTGCTTGGGTGTTTTTGCTTAAGGGATGTCTTAATCCGGGTTTAGTCATAGTATCTTTTGCAATGGCAATTAGAGTTTTACGCACTGCACTTAATAGCCTAATTTCAAAATCTTCTTTGCGCTTGTTATGCTCGGTATTTTTATTTTGCATGCTATTTTTTTTCATATTAAATTTTTAAGATGCTGTTTACAATAATTATAAAATGCTTTATTTATCTTCCTCTTGGCATATAAACTTTTAAAAGGCAGTGCACGCTCAGTTTTATAAGTTTTACCCGTTATTACAGCCAAATTATTTTCGTAGTTCTTGGAACTTGGCAAACTCTCACAAAGTAACACCATATCGCAACCTGCAAGAAGTGCGTATTCAACACGTTTAGATAAATTTGGTATGTAGAGTTCTGCACCTTTCATATTCAAATCATCGCTTATAATTATCCCCCGATAACTAAAACGCTCTATAAGTATTTTTTTAAGCCAAACCGTTGAGAAACTTGCTGGGCATTTATCTATTTCTCTATAAATAATGTGTGCAGGCATTATTGCATCTAATTTTGGCGTAAGCGCACGAAATACACTAATATCATCTTTTAGCTCAGTAAAAGAGCGTGTGTCAATTGGCAGATGTGTGTGTGAATCTGTGTGCACAAAACCGTGCCCGGGAAAATGTTTGCCCACGCATGCCATTCCTGCTTCTTTCATAGCATAAATAAGCGCACTTGCAAGTTTAATTACTACTTCTGGTTTTTTGTGAAAAGCACGATCGCCAATAATTTCACTGCGTGCATAATCTAAATCTAACACGGGCGTAAAACTAATATCAACACCAACCTCAATCAGATCAGCTGCTAACACATAACCTAGAGCATAAGCAAACGTTAATGCCTCTGTTTGATTTTTATCGTAGTGCACCCCAAGTTTTTGCATCGGCGGTAGCGATGTAAATTCTTCTTTAAATCGCTGCACACGCCCACCTTCATGATCTGCTGCAATTATTAAATTCTTCTTAACTTTGCGTATTTCGCTAATAAGGGTTTTTAATTGCGTCTTATTTTTATAATTACGACGAAATAAAAT
Source organism: Gammaproteobacteria bacterium (assembly GCA_965207345.1). GTDB lineage: Bacteria > Pseudomonadota > Gammaproteobacteria > PS1 > Pseudothioglobaceae. The sequence goes on from OZ242280.1 coordinate 137,134, forward strand.
AACGCCACCCACACTTTCCCTGGCGATAGTTTTTGCTTCATCAGTGCTTAAATTTACATCTTTAATGCTAATAATAAGCGGTGCATTGTTTATCATAAAATAAGTAATGTTTTTAATTTTTTACTAACTAAATAAAGTATTATTAGGCTCGGGATAACCATAAGCGCAGTAATAATAAAAAATATAAACCAGTCACCGCCTAAACTATCAACTAATAAACCACTACTGCTTGCAAAGACTGTGCGCCCAAAATTTCCCACAGATGACATTAGTGCATATTGCGAGGCAGTATAAGCACGATTTGTCAAATATGAAATAAATGCTACAAAAGAAACAGTGGAAAATGCACTGGTAAAATTATCCAGCAAAATAGCACTCGCAAAAACAAAAGTGTCTGCACCAGTTATTGCCATATAAGCAAAAATTAAATTCGTAGATGCCATAGCAATACCGCTTATAACAAGGCTACGTACTAAGCTAAAATGAATAGCAATAATACTTGCAAATATAGAAAACACTATAGTTAATGTTGAACCTGCTAATTTAGAGTATGTTGCAATTTCAGCAGTACTAAAACCAATTTCTTTATAAAAAATAAGCGACATCCGACCTAAAAATGCCTCGCCCACTTTAAATAACATAATAAATAAAAAAATAGCGATTGCTATATAGCCAAAGCGTGCAAAAAAATCCTTTATCGGCTCAAATATGGTGGTAGCAATCCAAGCGATAAAATAACTAACACGTGCACTTAACCCGAATTTGATAAGCGAATTTTGATAAGTATTTTCTGCTTTTTTCTGTGCTTGCAAAAGCACAACGTATTGCTTTGGTTCACGAATGTTCAGCGTAATTATAATAAATCCAAGCATGGCCAATGACATGAGCATATAAATATTTTGCCAATCCAGTCCAAAAGAAGATAAATACAGTGCTAGTGCACCAATAAAACCATAGCCAACCCACCAGCCTGATGTTGACATTGCAGCACTTACAGGTAATTTATTTTCCTCATGTACCTCTAAAATATCAATACGATATGCATCAATTGCCACATCTTGAGTAGCAGAGCAAATTGCAACCAATAGCGCAAATAGTCCAAACCAAAAAAGATTATCAGTAGGATGGGTAAGCGACATCAAAAAAATAAATATGAATAATAATATTTGTGTAAATAATAACCACGAGCGTCTTTGTCCTAAACGAGAAAGTAGTGGTAAGCGCACTCTATCTAAAATAGGCGCCCATATCCAATTAAGAGAATAAACTGCAAATATCAAACCAAAAAAACCAATTATAGTGCGTGTTAAGCCTAAATCTTTAAGCCAAAGCGTGAGCCCTGAACCAATAATTACCCAGGGAAAGCCACTAGCAATACCATTTAGAAAAATCCAAAATATACGTTTATCTAAATAAATATTAAGCAAACTATTTTTTGATGAAAATTTCATCATAAAAATATGCGCTTAAATTTGCTGTATTTTGCACCAAGAGAATTATTCACTAATGAAGACAGGCATTTTCTCATAAACTAAATCAAATAATTCAATAATTTCCTCATTCCTCATACGAATACAACCGCGAGAAACAGGCACACCCACGGGATTATCATCGGGTGTGCCGTGGATATAAATATGGCGTTTTTTAGTATTTTTATTATGCTCCTCAAGTCCACTTAGCCAAAGAATACGCGATAAAATAAAATCGTCATTTCTTATCTCTGTGTTTGATGCTTTGTGATAAATTTCACCTGTCCACTCGCGCGCAGAAAACACAGAACCTATAGGAAATCCCGCGCCAATTTTTGCGATAATTTCGTGTTTTCCTCTTGGAGTTTGATACGAATTAAAAACCTCACCTGCACCATTTTTAGCAGTACTTACAGTGTAAGATTTTAGTAAATAACGATTTTTCCACAGCATTAAAGTTTGTCTTTTTAAATTAACTTCAATCATAAATATTGTATTGTATTTTATTTTCAGATTTTTGATTTTATGCGTATTTTTTGTACATTATAAAATAATTTATGCTAGCAATTCTATCCAATGCTTAACGGATATGGGCGTGCCTTTTTGTAAATGCACAAGACAACCTATATTAGCAGTTACAATAATTTGTGTATTTAATTTGCTAAGTGCACTAATTTTATTCTCTCTTAATTTTTTAGCAAGTTTAGGCTGGAAAATAGAATAAGTACCTGCAGAACCGCAACATAAATGTGCATGCTCGGGTATTTTTACCTCAAAACCAAGTTTAGTTAGTAAATGTGCAATCAGATTTGGTAATTGTTGTGCGTGCGTCAGCGTGCACGGATTATGCAGACTTACTGCTTGTGGCTTTATATTGAGCACAGATTTTAGATGAGATAAATCTTGCTGATTTATTAACTCAGCAATATCTAAAGTGTGTGCTTTAATACGTTTTGCTTTTTCAAAATAGGGATCACCCTCCTCAAATAGATGTGTGTAATCCTTAATCATCGCCCCACAACCACTAGCACTTACAATAATATAATCTACGTTATTATCTAAATACGCGCACCAATTATCTAGATTTGCACAAACTTTACGATACGTGTCTTTTTTTGCTGACAAGTGTGCGTCAATTGCACCACAACATTTTCCTTTTGCTGTGTCTATTGTTTCAATACTCAATTTATTAAGCACTACTTTTAATGCTGCATTAATATTTGGCCCTAACACTGGTTGTACACAACCTGATAACAATAACACACGCATTTTTCTTCCCATATTTATAGTATTAGAACGTATGTATTTTGGATAATTTTTTGCTTTAGAATGACGAAAGGGGCGCAATATTAGATAAGCAATCAGCGGTGTTGTAAGCATTTTACGCACTAGAAAACGCCATATTTTCTGTAAAAGTGGGCGGTTTTTTACTTCCATAAAATGACGCCCGATAGAAAGTAATTTTCCATATTCAACGCCAGAAGGGCAAGTTGTTTCACATGCAAGACAGGTGAGACATTTATCTAAGTGCTCTGTTGTTTTGCTACTTACACTATCCCCTTCTAAGGCATTTTTAATTAAGTAAATACGCCCTCTTGGTGAATCAAGTTCATCGCCGAGTAATTGATAAGTAGGGCAAGTTGCTAAGCAAAAACCGCAATGAACGCAACGACGTAAAATTTCATCAGCCTTATTATAGTCAACTTTTGTAAGTAATTGATGTTTCAGCTTTGTTTGCAGAACTTACCCCTGAAAATTGGCAGTAATAAAAATATCATGTGGATCAAATACAGTTTTTAATTTGCGATTTAATCCAAGAAGGTGTTTATTATTTTCGTGTATTTTAAAAATAGATGTTTCATTTTTTCTTTCATGTTGTATCATTTTGTTTTGTACTGCTTTATTTTCTAATACGCAGTAACGTTTAGCACCACACCAATCCAATGCATAAGTGTCGCTAGTTATTTTTTGCGTACTTGGAACAATTTGCATTTGTATTTTTTTTTGTGTCAGTGTAGCCGATAATGGATTAAGTTTTTGCCAAATGTGCTCATTTGTTTTTTTTGCATTAAAATCTTTGAGTAAATTCTTATCTATTTGACGTAATGGCATGTTCAAAAGTAAATATAGATTTTTCTCGTAATAAGCGCAAGCAATCAGTGGTATTGCCTTCCCTGCCCATTTATTCATCAAAGAAAGCGCAGTTTTTATGTCAATGGGTATTTTATAAGTATTACGCTCAGTGCGTGGTAAAACCTTAAAACTAATTTCTTCAATGACGCCATAACCACCTCTTGAGCCAACAAGCAAACGCGATACATCATAACCTGCAACATTTTTCATCATCTGCCCACCAAAACGAAGACGCCTGCCAGTGCCATCAACAAGCACAACGCCTAAAACAAAATCTCTAAGCGCACCCAAAAAAGGACGTGTTGAACCTGACAGCGCACAAGCATAAGTTCCTCCAATGGTGGAACCACCATAATCAGGCGGTGAAAATGCAAGCATTTGCCCACATTCATCCAATGCTTCGGCAATGGTATGTAGTTTCGTCCCTGCCTTAACTCTAAGAACTAATTCATCTGGTTTATAACTGATAATACCGTGATGTATGCACATATCAAGTTTTATGGCATTTGAATGCAGGGCGACTTTACTCTCACCACCTAAAACCTGCACGCGTGCTTTTTTAGTAATTGCTTCTTTGATACATTCTATTATCATTAAAATCTATCCAAATTAGCAAATGGTAGACGATTATGATGTACATGCATTTGTCCTAGCTCAGCACAACGACTAAGTGTCGGTACTGCTTTACCCGGGTTGAGTAAATTATTGGGATCAAAAGCAGCTTTTATTTGATGAAAAATATCAAGTTCTGCTACACTGAACTGTGTGCACATACTATCAATTTTTTCTATACCTACACCGTGCTCACCAGTGATTGTGCCACCTAGCTGAATACATAGATTGAGAATCTTTGTGCCAAATTCCTCAACACGTTTTATCTCACCTGCTTTATTGCCATCATACAAAATCAGTGGGTGTAAATTTCCATCTCCTGCGTGAAAAACGTTTGCCACTGCTAGATTATAATCTTTAGAAAGCATGCTAATTTTATCTAAGGCATAAGCTAATTTTGCACGTGGAATAGTACCATCCATACAATAATAATCAGGCGCTAAACGTCCGACTGCCGGGAATGCTGATTTTCTCCCGCGCCACAAAGCAAGCCTCTCTTCATCGCTCTTAGAAATTCGTATATACGGAACTTGCATTGATTTAAATAATTTTAATACTGTATTTTTATTCACCTTTATTTGCTCATTACTGCCATCAAGCTCACATAACAGTAAAGCAGCAACATCCAGAGGATAACCTACTTGCGTAAAGGATTCTGCTGCCTTGATTGCAAACGCATCCATCATCTCCAAACCCGCCGGAATAATACCCGCTCTAATAATAGCACTTACCGCATCAGCACAAACACTAACCGAATTAAAGCCAGCAACTATTATCTGTGCATGCTCAGGTTTAGGTAAAAGACGTACACAAATTTTAGTAATAACACCGAGCAAACCCTCTGAACCATTCATCAGCGCTAATAAATCTAAGCCTTCATCAGAATCAGTGAGCGTAATTTCTTGTGCATCACTATTTAAAAAACTTAAAGCGTGTACATTATTTACAGTTAAACCATATTTAAGACAATGTACACCACCGGAATTTTCTGCCACATTACCGCCGATGCTACAAATGACTTGCGAAGAAGGGTCAGGTGCATAATATAAATGATAAGGCGCAACCGCCTCACTGATAGCAATATTTCTAACACCAGGTTCTACCCACGCTGTGCGCGCAATATGATCAATACTTAAAATGCGATTTAATTTAGACAAACCAAGCACGACACTATTTTCAAGCGGTAGCGCGCCACCCGACAAACCCGTGCCTGCACCACGGGTTACAACAGGTGTTTGATGAATTTTACAAATTTTTAGCACTTGTTTTGCTTGCTCAATATTTTCTACCAACACCACTGCAAGCGGTTTTTGTCTATAAATAGATAAACCATCGCATTCAAATGGTTTAAGTGCCTCGGATCCAATACGTAAAATATCCCTACTAAAAGTATGTAATAATGCTTTGATAATAGACATCTGTATTATTATAATATCGTTGCTTTACATATAGAAAATATTTATGCACTCATTTAATCCACCTGTTAGAACATTAATGGGACCTGGTCCTTCTAATGTCCATCCTAGAATCTTAGCAGCGATGGCACGTCCGACTATTGGCCATCTTGATCCAAGCTTTATTGCAATGATGGAGGAAATTAAAGCTGGCCTTCGTTATGCCTTTCAAACAAATAATGAACTCACAATGCCGGTTTCAGCACCTGGATCAGCAGGAATGGAAACTTGTTTTGTCAACTTAATTGAACCAGGGGATAAAGTAATTGTGTGTATCAATGGTGTTTTTGGTATGCGCATGAAAGAAAATGTCAGCCGTTTTGCCGGAGTTGCTGTTGTTATTGAAGATGATTGGGGTAAAGCGATTGATATAAATAAAGTAGAGGAGGCTTTAAAGGCACATCCTGATGCAAAAATTTTAGCTTTTGTGCATGCTGAAACTTCAACAGGCGCACAGTCTGACGCTAAAGCACTTTGTGCCTTAGCGCAACAATACGATTGTTTAACAATTGTTGATGCAGTTACTTCGCTAGCAGGGACGCCGCTTAAAGTTGATAAATGGGGTATTGATGCTATTTATTCTGGCACACAGAAATGTCTCTCTGCTATGCCTGGTATTTCGCCTATTAGTTTTAATAAACGCGCTTTAGAAAAAGTAAAAAATCGTAAAACAAGCGTGCTAAGCTGGTTTTTAGATTTGAATCTTGTCATGGCTTATTGGGGGGAGAATAACAAACGCACTTATCACCACACAGCGCCAGTTAACACTTTATATGGTTTGCACGAATCGCTAGTGATATTGCAGGAAGAAGGTTTAGAAAATACCTGGAAGCGCCATCAAGCCTACCACGAATTATTAAAAATAGGCTTAGAAAAACTTGGTATACATTATTTAGTAGCTAAAGCACACCGCCTGCCACAATTAAATGCTGTGCTTATTCCAGATGGTTATAATGACGTAGAAATAAGAACTAAGCTACTTAATGATTATAATTTAGAAATTGGTGCAGGTCTTGGGGTTTTTGCAAGCAAAGTCTGGCGTATTGGTCTTATGGGTTATAGTGCAAGAAAAGAAAATATTTTGCTAGCAGTATCAGCGCTGAAAGAAACATTAAAACTATAACCTCATTTTAAGAATTGTGTATTGTACTGTACTTCATCATCAAACAAAAATATCATCTAGTATCCAAATATATTACTTTATGTAAACTTTTTGGGCATAGCAGAAGTCTGGATGTAATAACTTATCATATTTAATCTAGATGATAAAATGAAAATTTTACTATATTATTTTAGAAAATTAGAACCCCTCACTTGGAATTGTTATTTATTTCCATATTATTAGCAATTTTCTCAACATATTTTGCTATTTTTGAATGCGCTTTTGCTAATTTCCTATGAGCTAAAACAAATATTATAAGGAATACTATTAAACTAACTGTCAAAATTAGTGGTAAAACCATCATAAACCCCATTAAACCATAGTTACTTATCATATTTTTCTCCTAAAAGTTTAATTTTTAAAATAAATATGCTACCAGCGACGAAAGTAAAAACATATGTAAACAGTTAGCTGGAATACTTTGCTCAACGGCTATTTAATTTTCTTAAGCACCGCCTTTGCCACTAGCTCTGAAGATGCTGGATTTTGCCCTGTTATCAAATTGCCGTCTATAATAGTATGTGGCTGCCAATCACGTGCCTTTGAGTAATTTGCCCCTCTCGCTTTCAATTCATCTTCAACCATAAAAGGCACAATCTTTGAAAGTTGAATGGCATCTTCTTCAGCGTTGCTAAAACTAGTTACAGACCTCCCCCTGACTAAGGGGCTACCATTTAAAGTTTTTGCGTGACTAAATACAGCAGGTGCATGACAAACCGCAGCCACTGGTTTTCCAGAAGTGTACATGGATTCAATTAAAGCGATAGAATACCTATTTTTTACCAAATCCCATAGAGGGCCATGTCCGCCAGGATAGAATACAGCGTCATAATTATCGGGTGAAATATCTGAAAGCTTCACCGTATTTGCTAGCGCTGCCTGAGCATCAATATCAACCTTAAAGCGTTTAGTTGCTTGTGTTTGGAAATCAGGCTCGTCACTCTTAGGATCCAGTGGCGGTTGGCCACCATTTGGCGAGGCAAGAGTAACTTCTGCGTTTGCATCCTTGAATACGTAGTAAGGAGTGGCAAACTCCTCAAGCCAAAAACCAGTTTTATTCCCTGTCTCCCCAAGCTGGTTATGCGAAGTGAGTATAATGAGAATTTTCATGTTAGTTTTTCAAAAAATCAGGTTGCAACATTAAAAGCTCGCTGAAATGAACTGTTAAATGATTTTACCTTCATAAATAATTATTTTTACTAAAACTACTTAAAAAAAATGATAGCATCTTTTTTCTTATTCTAGAAACCAGTAGTTCATACTCTTGAATAATTTTTCTTTGAGACTGCATCCTTAGATGATAGTGGATAATATAACATAGATATCAGGAATAGGCGCTTGCTTAAGTCTAATAAAGTGTTTAGATGGCAGAAGACCGGCGCACAAATTCTGGCTTTGTCCACCTATGATGGTATCACTACAAATGAACTAGATAATTGGAGTCAAAATAAAATTAAAACTAATAAGCGTAACACTTATCAGCAAAATAAAAATACACTCAGTATAGATAACGAAATCATTCATTTAACAAAACCTTAAAAATAAAATGACAAATAAGCTCATCGCACTAGATACTGAAACTACAGGGCTAGAAAGTACTAAAGGTCATCGCATTATTGAAATTGGTGGTGTAGAAATTATAAATAGAACACTAACTAACAGAGAATATCACCGCTATATTAAACCTAATCGTAGCGTTGGGGAATCACTTAAAATTCATGGCATCACTGATGATTTTTTGCTTGACAAGCCAAATTTTAAAACGCTTGCAAAATCTTTTTTGGGCTTTATATATAAATACGAGTAATTTTGTGTTTTGTGTATCATGCCCTACATAAAATTTTAAAACTAGTAATTTAGGTAAAAACTACCAGAGATTTTGCTACAGTTCTAGTGAGATTTAGAAAATATAGTTTAAGCGATGTTAGCCTTCACAAAAATATTTTCAATTTTACTTAAAAATTGGAGCATTTATGCTTATTGCACGTCCTAAATTAGGTTAAAATTATGCCAAATGATACGCAGTAATGAACAAAAAACACCGCTATTTATCGCCATTATACCATATAAATTTCGCGATAAAGGTATTGCACAAATTGCACAAATTGATATTAATGCCTTAAGTAGCCATCTGCCAAAGCCTACTGGCAAAGTTAAAGATTTAAAGAAATCAGACCATATTATTATTTATTCACCACCAAACATATGGCGAGTATTGATTACTAACTACACTAAAATTAAGTGCAAGGTTTCTTTAATGCTCACTGAACCAATGGTAACTAAAAATAAGAAATTTTACCAAATGATCTGGCTATTTCGTTTTAAGTTTCATACCGTATTCGTGCGCTATCAAGCGTTGAAAAATAAATATTCTAATGTATTAGTGGTTCCAATTACTAAGTGTTGGGTAAAGCAACTAAATAATGATGATTTAAAAAAAGATAAATTATTGTCTATTATTGCCTCTGATAAAAATACACTAATTGGGCACCACCTGAGACACCAAGTTATTAGAGAAATCAAACACCAAGATATGGCTATTTTAGGTCGTGCTTATCGCCCTTTTAAGGATAAAAAGGATGGATTATTGCCCTATAGATTTTCTATCGTTATTGAAAATTGTCAAGAATATGATTATTTTAGTGAAAAATTAGCAGACTGTTTTATCTGTAAAACCGTCCCAATTTATTGGGGATGTCTTAATATAGATTATTATTTTGATACAAGTGGCATGATTATTTTTAATACGATTGATGAGCTAAAAACTATTTTAAATAAGCTTAAATATAATGATTATCAAAAATTTATACCAAGTTTAGAAAAAAATAGGCAGACTGCACTCTCCTTAACCAATACTAGCGAGATTATTGCTAATAAGTTAAATGAAGAGAAATAAAAAACTAAAAAAGGGGGTAGAATCATTTGATTATTTAATATCTTAAATAAGAAATGATAATAAAATTACCCAATAAATTATTGCGCCTGACCATTGACATACTGGACTAAATTAGTGAAAAGCACCTCTAAAAGCAAGAATAATACCCATAAAATAAGCGTCAGATAGTTTAAAGGATAATAATAAATTCGCCAAATACTGCCATCATCCACACCTTCCTTTTGACCACACCTAATACTTGGCTTATATACGTAGCATTGCTTTTAGGGATATATTTTTTATTGATTTAGCGACCAGTGCTACATTAACTATCTATTGAAATTTTATTATGTTTTATCCTCAAATTCATAGTCAAACAATTCTATATCTTTTGCATAAAGTTTTCTTATGATTTCTTTCGTTTCTAAGTCAAAAAATTCTGAATAATGCTTGTTTTTTGGCATTGCACCTTGAATGTGCAATTTTCCTAATCCAGTAAAATTCAAATGAGAGGCAATTAGTCCTATATCAAGCAATCTATTCTCATATTTTGCAATAAAGTCAACTATCATCTCACCATTTTCTCCCAAGATATATTCTGATGCTCCATAACGAAAAGCGTGATATTTAAAAAACTTATTAGTCTTAGAGAAAGAATTTCCTAGTGCCAAGACATAATCACGTAAACTCCATTCCCTTGGAATATCTTTTAAAACATCTTTGCGATAATGATACATTGAATAAATGCGATCCCAAGGATTTCGCACAATTGTGAATGTAAATATACTATCCCATATTGAGCCTCCAAGCAAGGCACGCATTTTTCTCGCAGGCGTGTGATCTGGAAAAAATTGTGCAGTAGCATGTATACTTTCTGTTACATTATATTTTCCATGACTTTTGCCAAAACGTTTACCAAGTTCCGAACGAATGCTACTAGAAGAGGTTCTTGGTATATCAACAAACCAAAATTTATTTCTAACTATTGAAAAACGAGTATTTATGTTATGAATCTTACTAAATGCCCTTTTTAATAAATTTCCCATACTAGCTTCTCAAAAAGACGGCGAGTAAATCAAATTGCAACACCAAAAACTCGCTGAAGTGAACTGTTAAATGATTTTACTCTCATAAATAATTATTTTTACTAAAATTATTTAAAAAATGATAGCATCTTTTTTCTTATTCTAGAAACCAGCAGTTCCTATTCTTGAATAACTTTTTCTTTGAGACTGCAACCTTAGGTGATAGTGGATGATATACGTAGGTATCAGAGTGGTTCGGTGCTTGCTTAAACCTAACAAAGTGTTTAGATGGCAGAAGACCAACGCGCAAATATTAGCTTTGTCCACCTATGATGACATCACTACATAGGATACTATTTTTACCGAATGTATATGTGTCGTTTATCTGCCAATCTAAGTTATACTTAACAAGGGCACGATTAAGCCATGCTTGGTCACCGGCATAAGTATATCTAACATTCGCTGCCTCTTTGAAAAGAAAGCGTGTCTGCTTTGTGCTTTTTAGAAAAAAGAAGCCACAGCACAAAACAAATTTCCATTGTAAAAACGCGCTCTTAGGATGTACTGTGCCTTGAGAAGCTAATAAATCATAGTCATCATGGCGGGCTAAATACGACAACGGGTTTTTAAGCCAAATAGCGTCTACGTCAGAATGGATAAAATCAATCCCCATATCAACCAATAGACTATAAAACCTTGCCCGAAAGCAAGATATTTCACTCATTTTAGTCGAGTCGGTAAAGATATCTAAGTCACATAGAACGCTGTTTAAACCTTTTTCTTGAATATGGCAATGAGTTTTTTTATCTAAGGCGACTAATAAGCACTGCTTTTTTATGTCAATACCTATTCGCTCCATTGCACACAACCAATTATCCAAAAGTTCAACATATGCGTAGTTAACACAAGTCAAAATCAAGGGGCTAGTGTAATCTAGAGTGGTGATATGATGACGTGCTACATCTAAAATAGCACTTAGCTGATGTTGTTTAAAATACTTGAATTGCCAAACATAATACTCTAATCGCCAAATATGATAGTAACGTAGAATTTTTTCCCTCATAATGTTAACTCTTTATCTATAGCTATCTAAAACTTGAACGATTAGTTAGATTGATTTTTGCCTCAATTAAATCCTACTTATTCTCATATTGCAAAATACCCCACATGAATAAATTTTATACCTTCTAAATTACCACATAAATACAGTGTTAAGCGCACTTCCTAAGGCTACTAGGGCTGAAAATCCTCACCTACATATGAAAATAATTATATACTCATCCTTTGTGTATATAACAAACAGAGGTTGAAGATAATTTCACAAAAACTATTTCTTAATGGCTGATTTTTTAATATAATGGCGTCACTAAATGCTTTTGTAAAACTGTCGCAGCTGCCAATATAGGTGAAAGTTTTTCTTCTAAAAACTTTATCATTCCTTGAGTATTGTTTTTTCTGATCTGGATATATTAATTAGAAGTTTATTAAATTTACGCTCATATTCTTTAATCTGTTTTAAGCCACAACTACCCCTTATTATTTAAAACTCAATACTAAATTATTTAAAACTCAATACTAATTCTTAGCAACAAATATTGAAAACTGACACACCTCATCTTTAAGGTATCCAACACAACCCTAATTATTCCAGGACATATTCTAGCCTAGGTATTAGTTTTAATACTATTTGCATTAAAAAACTGTCTCTATCAAATAATAATAGCCAGTGACGAATATCTTTTGGCTGTTCGTTTAAATATTGCACTATTTGCTGCTTAGGTATAATAAATAATTGATTGGTCATGGTGTTATAAACCGCTATGGAATTTATTATCAGTTCTTTTTTACCTGTTTTTTTATTGATTAAATAATTGTCTTGATAATAAAACTGACTGGGCAATAATTTTCTCACCTTGTATTTTTTTCCAGTTACAAGATATAGCCAGCCCCTTGGTTCTGCCTCAATGTGGGATACAAAGCTAAATTTACTGTAGTTATTGCCAATGATAAATAATTTTTTCTTGGTGTTAAAATTTTTAATATCTGAATTATTTACCATATTGTGCATTACTTTAAGCTTGGTTTGATGCCAAGATTTCCAGTGATCGCTAATTCCTAAAACGGAAAAAATAAAAAGTGCAAAAACGATAGTAGCAATTTTTTTATTATTAAATAAAAAGAAAACTATCAAAAATGCTATCAATAATGAACCATTAAGTGTGACTCTATTGCCTAAATTAAAAGTTATTTGAGGATTTGACCCCGTCAGTGAATAGATGCCAAAGGCTGATAATAAAACACCAAACAATGCAATGAGTAATATTTTTTGATTTTGATTAAATGCTAGATATTTTCGCACCTGATAAGTTCTATAAAATATAAAGGTCAATACAGCACCAACTACTACAGATATCCATGTTAATTGAGTAAAAGATAGTCCTAGTTTTAACCAAAATGAAACCCCAAAAAATGCGTCAAGAAAAGTGCCTATTTGTAACAAGTATTGTTTTATTATGATAAGAATAGTGATATTAGAATCAATTTTATTTAAAAAACTACCTTCTGATAAATAAAATTTAGTCGCCCAAAAATAATAAATAATATAAAAAACTTCTGGAATGATGAAAATAAAAAATTGTTTGAATTGTTTTCTAAGCAAAAAAATAAGCGATAATCCAAAAGCATAAGGCGGGGATGTATAGCCCATAAATGCCCCTAAGAATCCCGTTATAAAGCCTGCCTTATAAAATTTATTACAAATACATTTATAAGAAATAATAAGAAATGCCAGTGTTAAAAGGTAGAATTGAGTGGCAAACCAATAATTAACAGAATCGTGGGTAATAAAAAATACAAAGAAAATAGAAATCAATAACGCTTTACTTTTACTAATAAATTCTCTAAAAAATAAATAGACAACATAAAGGGAAAATAATGCCACTAATATCTTGATAACATCGTAAAGTAGAAAATTATTGCCAAATAATGAATAAAAAAAGTGTGAAAAATAGTTACCAATAGGTGCCAGTATGGGAATGCCAGGATAATTAAAATATGAAAATAATATATCAATAAAACTTATATTTGATTTTGATATAAAAATTAAAAACAATAAATCATCAGAATGAATGCCAGTATTCCAATATAAGTAAATAATAGATAGAGTAATTACTAGTAGTATTTTTTTTGTTGAAATATTTACAGTCATATTTCCAATATCCTTTTATTTTTTAAAAACCCATGTTCTAGATAACAAATAACCTGCTAACACATAGATAATTCCTGCAAATATTTGAGATAAATACACATTAATATGTAAAGCTCTATAGCAGAGCATCAACATTATTAAATTAAGACAATAGGCGACCAACATACTAAAGATAAATTTTGGTAAATCTTTTTTATGCTGTTTTTTACTTTTAAAATTATATTTTTTATTTAAAAAATACGAAACAAAAAAACCTACAAAATACCCGATAAAATTACTTAATTCAGGTAATATCCCTATATAAAACAAAATGAATATCAGTCCATAGCCTATAAAGGTGTTGAAAATACCTATAATGCCATATTTTATAAATGTATTATTTGTCAAAATTTATTTCTTTTTCTATAAAAAACTTAGGCCTTGCCTTTGTTTCTGTATAGATTTTTCCTATATACTCACCAACAATACCAATAGACAGTACTTGCACACCGCCCATAAAATAAATTGGCAATACAGTTGAAGCCCATCCTGGTAGAGGTGTATCAGTTATAAAAAATACAGAAAAAATATATATTGACATTATAAAACTAAAAAGAAATACCATTGCCCCAATCATGGTTATTAGTCTTAAGGGTTTAATGCTAAAGGATGTTATTCCATCCCAAGCTAAAGAGAACAGTTTAGATAATGTATATTTTGATTCACCAGCAAATCTATCCTTTACATCAAAATAAACATAATCTGTTCTAAATCCAATTAGAGATACCAAACACCTTAAAAATAAATTCACCTCTTTAAATTCTAGTAGTGCTTTATTGGCTTTATTACTAAGAAGTCTATAGTCGGAATGATTCTTAATTATATTTACACCCATACTTTGCATAAATTTATAAAAACCCAAGGCAGAAAACTTCTTAAATAATCCATCAGTACTTCTATTATTTCTAATGCCAAGTACAACCTCAAAGCCATCCAAATATTTATCTATAAAATCAATAATTGAATTCTCATCTTGTTGTAAATCAACATCAATAGATATAAGGCAATCGCATTTATTAACAACGCTTTTCATACCAGCAATTAAGGCATTTTGATTTCCTCTATTTTTTGATAACTTTAAACCTTTGATAGTAGATCTATCTTTTGCATATGTCTCAATAATTTGCCAAGTTTTATCAATACTGCCATCATCCACAAAAACAAGGTAACTATTTTTAGTAATTCTTCCTCTTTGAATTAATCTATCTAAAACTTCATTTAATTTATCAATTGCCTTTTGTAAAACATTTTCTTCATTATAGCAAGGGAGAATTAGTGCTAATTTAGGCTGTTTTTTTATCATATTTCTTTAGTTTTTTAGCTATTTGATTCCAATACAATGCCATCTCACTGTTATTTATGAGATGGCAACCCAATACATTATATTTACATGTAGTAGAAGTTGAAGATAATTTTTCAAAAACCATTTCTTAATGGCTGATTTTTTAATATAATAGTGTCGCTAATGCTTTTATAAAACTACTGTCATTTATATCAATTTTAGTGCGGGATAATATATTCAAGCACAAAACTATGGGGCATACAAACGGAAAGCGGGAAATTTTTGCTAGCAACTTTACTAATATAACTAGATACGCCATTTGTGATTTCTAAGCCTTGATAATCCTTAACATAGCTATCAAGCTCTTTAGCCACATTTGAACGCTCTCTCTCCCGCATGCTTGCATGCAAAAGTGGATAACACAGTGTTATACTGTTTTTA
Source organism: Gammaproteobacteria bacterium (assembly GCA_965207345.1). GTDB lineage: Bacteria > Pseudomonadota > Gammaproteobacteria > PS1 > Pseudothioglobaceae. The sequence goes on from OZ242280.1 coordinate 152,834, forward strand.
TCATTTTTCGTTGTGTTGACAACAACCCAAGAATCGCCCCACTGTGTTTTATTATCAATATTTTCATTAGCAAGCGCTTTGGTCGTCATGCAATCAGATATTTTATTATATCGGAGTAAACACGACATAATAGCATCTTGCATATCTTTGGTTAGAAACACTTTTGCACTTGCTAATTTAACTCTGTTTCCCTGTGTATCTAGGATAAATTTAATAGTAAGACTACTTAACACTGCAATAGTTATCATAGCAATAAAAAGTGCCATCAAACTGATACTTATATTTTCTTTTTTCATCCCAACAAGTAATTATAAATAATTATTTTTGTATGCATCCAAAATATAGAATATAGAAATTAGTTAAGAAATTAAATATAACTCATAACAAAAATATTCAACGCACGCACAGATAATGCACACTATTTTAAAAAATTTGCTATGATAAAATACCAAGCATCTCAATACAACGTATTTTATGTCAAATTATAACGCTGCATCTATAGAAATTTTATCTGGCTTGGAGCCTGTGCAAAAAAACCCAGGTATGTATACCAATACCGAAAAACCCAACCATTTAGCGAGCGAAGTAATTGATAATAGCGCTGATGAAGCAGTAAGTGGTTTTGCCAGCAAAATTGAAGTTTATTTGCATCCAGATTATAGTCTAACAGTTGCAGATAATGGACGCGGTATACCAGTTGATATTCACCCAGGAAAGGGGATTACAGGTGTTGAAGTAATTTTATCTACCCTGCATGCTGGTGGTAAATTTTCTAGGCGAACTTATGAATTTTCAGGCGGTCTTCATGGCGTAGGCGTCTCGGTTGTCAACGCACTTTCAAGCTCACTTGAAATTTGGATTAAACGTGATGGCAAAGAATATTATATGGCATTTGCTAATGGTATTAAAACCAGCGAACTCAAAATTATCTCTAGAGTTGGTAAACGCAATACAGGCACACGTTTAAAATTTAAACCAAACAAACACTATTTTGACAACGACAAATTTTCTATTAAAGCACTTGAATATAATCTGCGTTCTAAAGCAGTTTTGCTGAAAAATTTAACGGTTATTTTTCACGACGAAATTAATAATAAATCAAAGACTTGGCATTATGAACATGGTCTTAGCGACTATTTATCTAGATATCTAGATCACAAAGAATGTTTACCACAAAAGCCTCTTAGCATTAAAAATAACACTAATGATATTTATCTTGAATGCGCACTTAGCTGGACACCTTATGAGACAGATAATATTACCGAGAGTTATGTTAATCTTATTCCAACACCACTAGGAGGTACACATATTAATGGCTTGCGTTCTGGTTTAACTGAGGCGCTCAAAGAATTTTGTGAATTTAGAAATTTACTGCCAAAAAATATTAAACTCACACCTGAAGATGTGTTGCAAAAAATTGCTTATGTTTTAGCTATAAAGATGCATAACCCACAATTCTTAGGGCAAACCAAAGAAAAAATGTCTTCTAAAGAATGTGTGTCATTTGTTACAAACAGTGTTAAAGATGTTTTTAGTTTATGGCTTAATCAACACACAGAAATTGGTGAAAAAATAGCACACTTAGCAATTACAAATGCTCAAAATAAAATAAAAATAAAAATAAAAATTGCACGTAAAAAAACACTGAGTGGCCCTACTTTACCAGGTAAACTCTCTGACTGCGTTAGCTCAGATTTAATGCACACCGAGCTTTTTTTAGTTGAAGGTGATTCAGCGGGCGGATCAGCTAAACAAGCAAGAGATAGAGCATATCAAGCAATTTTGCCATTACGAGGTAAAATTTTGAATACTTGGGAAGTTGGTTCAGAGCAATTACTTGCTTCTAGTGAAATACATGATATTAGTGTTGCTATCGGTTTAGAAGCAAATAACGGTGATTTATCTGGTTTGCGCTACGGTAAAATTTGTGTTTTAGCCGATGCAGACTCCGATGGTGCACATATTGCCACACTTATTTGTGCGTTATTTGTAAAACATTTTCCAGCACTCGTTAGATCTGGACATATTTACGTCGCTATGCCACCGTTATATCGTATTGACATTGGAAAGGAAGTTTATTATGCACTGGATGATAATGAAAAAGAAGATATTATTACGCGCACGCAAAAAAGAAAAAAACGCGCTTTAGTACAAGTGCAGCGTTTCAAAGGTTTAGGCGAGATGAATCCAGCACAATTAAGAGAAACTACCATGATGCCAAAGACAAGACATCTTGTAAAACTTACCCTTGATAATGAAACAAGAATCAACGAAGTAATGGATATGTTGCTCTCAAAAAAGCGCGCTAATGATAGAAAATGTTGGCTAGAATCTAAAGGTAATTTAGCTGATGTCCACTGATCAGCTAACTCCTAAAAAGGCGCTTATTTTACTTTCTGGAGGCCTTGATTCAACTACGACATTAGCAATTGCAAAAACTGAGCATTATGCGTGTTATTCACTTAGCTTTGACTATGGTCAAAAACACAAAATTGAATTGAAAGCTGCAAAAAATATTGCCTATAACTACAATGTTATACATCATCTTGTAGTGCCTATTTCTCTTGCTAATTTAGGTTATTCAGCACTGACTGATAAAACAATCAAAGTACCGCATTATAAAAATAACAGTAATATTCCGATTACCTACGTGCCAGCAAGAAATACAATTTTTTTATCCTATGCGCTTGCTTTTGCTGAAACTATAAAATGCGATCATATTTTTATTGGCGTTAATCGCTTGGATTATTCTGGTTATCCTGATTGCCGCCCAGCGTATATCAAAGCTTACGAAAATATGGCAAATCTTGCAACAAAACGCGCAATCTTAGGTCAAAAAACTAAAATACACGCGCCACTTATTGAAATGACTAAGGCGGAGATTATTCACACAGGTCATAAATTAAAGGTTGATTATGCCAAAACTATTTCATGCTATAATGCAGACAGTCATGGTTTAGCATGCGCTGTTTGCGATGCGTGCGTTTTTAGAAAACGCGGATTTTTAGATGCCAATTTACCTGACCCAACAAATTATAAATAATGTGAATTTATAATTATTTCCTTTTTTACTTAAATTTTGTTTATAATACTGAGCAACAATCTTGTGGCTATAATGGGTTGTTGTTTCTTTCTACTTAACTAAAAATATTTGGAGATTAAATGTGAATAATATAAAGAAAATAAGGGTTGCGGTTTTGTTGATGCTTGGTTTATCTTTTTTCTATGTGAATGCCTTTGAAGATGGTCCTGGTGGTGAAAAGGATATTTTTTCTGTTTTTGATGCTGATAGAGATGGAAGAATCTCTATGGAAGAAATGACAATGGGTATGATGAAAATAGTGAAAATGGATAAAGATGGTGATCATTTTATAACTAGAGATGAATTACAATCTAAAGATAGTTATAGTCACTTTATGATGCGTTTTGACTCTAACAAGGATGGCAGGCTTTCAATGTATGAGATCCCGCCAAATATGAGACATAAAATGATGATGAAAATGGATAAAAACCGCGATAATTTTCTCACCATAGATGAACTTACAGGCGAAGAAGATTTTTGGAATAAATAAATTTTTTTGACGTCAATTAAATATTTTGAGAATAAAATTTTTAAATAAAATAACTTATACTTCATGGAGAGTAAGCCTATAGGGTTTACTCTTTGCTAAGAGCCCGAGCGGGCACAATATCTAAATTTGTCTTTCTAAGTTTTTTCTTAAAAATGCATCAGCGAATAAATTATATTAATCTGCTAAATGTTTAAGTGTACATCGGATTAGATTTATCACGCTTGATATTGTATTTTCTCATTGCGTTTATCACGGGTTTTTTGTCAATATTACCATCCTCAAAAAGTGCAGACAAAGCGCTAAAAGCGATATAGTAACGATTAACTTCAAAAAAATGTCTCAGTTCAGCGCGCGTATCACTCCTACCAAAGCCATCCGTACCAAGCACTTCATAGCGCCTAGGAATATATTTGCGCACTTGTTCAGCATAATTTTTCATATAATCAGTAGCAGCGACAATAGGACCCTTTGTTGGTTTTAAACATGCGGTAATATAAGGCACATTTTTCTTTTGGTGCAAACGATTTTCTCTATCTGTCACTTGTGCTGCGCGCGTAAGTTCATTAAAACTTGTAACACTCCACACATTTGACTTAATGTTCCAATCTTTTCTGAGTAACAAGGCTGCTGCTTCAACTTCTCTTAAAATTGCACCTGATCCTAATAATTGCACCTCTTTATCGCCTGTACCCACTGTTTTTAATAAATACATCCCCTTTAAAATTCCAGCTTCTGCGTGCCTGGGCATGCCATGGTGTGGATAAGCCTCGTTCATGGTAGTGATATAATAAAAAATATTTTCTTGCTCAACATACATACGGCGTAGCCCATCATGAATAATTACCGCTAATTCATAAGCATAAGCCGGATCGTAAGAAATGCAATTTACAATAGTATTAGCAATTAAATGCGAATGTCCGTCTTGGTGTTGTAATCCTTCTCCTGCAAGCGTTGTGCGCCCTGCAGTACCGCCAAGTAAAAAACCTTTAGCCTGCATATCACCTGCTGCCCACGCTAAATCACCAATGCGCTGAAAACCAAACATTGAGTAATAAATATAAAAAGGGATCATAGTTAGATTATGCGCAGCATAAGCGGTTGCTGCTGCAATCCAATCTGAGAATGCACCTGCTTCGTTAATGCCTTCCTGCAAAACTTGACCTTTGATATCTTCTTTGTACCACATCACTTTATCTGAATCCTCAGGCTCATAAAGTTGCCCTGAAGAAGAATAAATGCCAAGCTGCCTAAATAAACCTTCCATACCAAAGGTTCGTGCTTCATCAGGAACAATGGGCACAATACGTTTACCCAAATTTTTATCACGCACAAGTAGCGATAAAATACGCACAAATACCATTGTTGTTGAAAGTTGACGTTCACCACTTGACTGAAGCAGGCTTGCAAAAATAGATAAATCAGGAATATTTAACTTTTCCAGTTGATAGGCACGTTTTGGTAATTCACCACCTAATTTTGCACGTCTTGCTTTTAGATAGGCAATTTCTTCGCTATCTGGCGCAGGTTTATAAAAATTAAGCGCTTCAATATCAGCGTTGCTAACAGGAACTTTAAAACGTTTAGCAAAACGGCGCACTGCTTCTTCACCCAATTTTTTTTGCGAATGCGTGGTATTTTGCCCTTCCCCTGCTTCGCCCATACCATAACCTTTAACGGTTTTTGCTAAAATAACTGTCGGCTGACTGACATGCTTTGTAGCTTCTTTATAAGCGTTATAAACTTTATGTGCATCGTGTCCACCACGCTTTAGAGCGTAAATTTCATCATTAGAGAGATGCTCTACCATTTTTAATAATTCGGGATGAGTACCAAAAAAATGCTTACGCACATAGGCGCCATCTTTAGCTTTATACGCCTGATATTCTCCATCCACCACTTCTTCCATACGCTTTTTAAGTAAACCTTTACTATCTTTAGCAAGTAATTCGTCCCAATTACTTCCCCAAATAACCTTAATTACATGCCAATTCGCACCACGAAACATACTCTCCAACTCTTGAATAATTTTACCATTTCCACGTACTGGGCCATCAAGGCGCTGTAAATTACAATTGATAACAAAAATTAAATTATCTAATTTTTCGCGCCCTGCCAGCGAAATTGCACCGAGAGATTCTGGCTCGTCCATTTCACCATCTCCTAGATACACCCACACTTTGCGTTTATCAGTTTTTTTCAATTCTCTATCGTGTAAATATTTCATAAAACGAGCCTGAAAAATTCCCATAATAGAGCCTAAGCCCATTGAAACTGTTGGAAACTGCCAAAAATCTGGCATTAATTTTGGATGTGGGTACGATGAAAGGCCTGGTTTATTAGCTTCTTGGCGAAAATTGAGTAATAATTTTTCGTCAATTCTACCCTCAATAAAAGCACGCGCATACACTCCTGGTGCAATATGACCTTGAAAAAAAATTAAATCAGCGCCTTGCTCAGCATTATATCCACGATAAAAATGATTAAAACCTACATCATATAAAGTTGCACTAGAGGCAAAACTAGCAATATGTCCACCCAGTTCTGGTGCATATTGATTTGCCTTAACCACCATTATCATCGCATTCCAACGAATAATTGCAGATAGCTTTCTTTCTATCTCAAAGTTCATATCTGATACCACTTCTTTATCGGGGCTAATACTATTCAAATAAGCTGTCGTAATACCGCTTGGCAAATCCATTCCTGCCTTATCAGCCATATCAATGAGTTTGTTTAAAATAAATTTAGCACGATCAATGCCTTCTAATTTAACAACTGATTCAAATGCAGCTAGCCATTCTTCAGTTTCTTGTTTATCAATGTCGTATTGAGACATATATGTGGTTTAAAAATCAAACGAAACCCAAAAAAATATTGAGTAACATCTAAGTTTGAAAAAATACTTGAAATAAAGTTAAGCGAATTTTAGCAAATCAAAAATAACAATAGCACCTAATTCAAAAATTAAGCCTAATTCTTTTTTGCATTAAGAGAAATAAAACGCTAAAAATCTATCTACAAAATTTTTATTTTAAGCAATATTTTTTTTAAGTTTTAATATTTTTAGCAGGTGTAATATTAAATTGCTGTGATTTATAATAAGTTTTAATGAAATAAAAACTAATGCCAAAACCCATGATGCCAAAAACTGTCTGTGAAATATCTGAATCTGGTAGCAAAATGCTTGCAAAAAGTGCGCTTAAAAAAAGCGCAATGAGTGGCAATATATAGACTAAAAAAGCGCGATAAATCAGTGTTTTTTCAGAGATGCTTACCATAAAAATTGCACCTATATATGCTGTGCTATCATTAAAATTTTCAAAATTTTTAGGATGTGTAATTAAATTTTGACGTCTAAATAATTTAGATAATAAACTTGTGCCACAAGATTTATTTGCTTGGCAGCTACCGCAAGATTTTTGCATTTCTTCATCTTCAAGCGGCATGAGATAAATATTCTTTTTATCCATCTTTACTACACGACACTTAGCTTGTATCATTTTTTATATAATCAACCCGTTAAGAGTTTTGCTAAAATCTTGTTAAAATTCTCTCAGAAAATACAGCGCACAGACTATCTTATCATAAATGAAAAATTTTAACACTGCTATTTTTAAAGCCTATGATATTCGCGGAATAGTAGGTGATGAATTAAATACCGAACTGGCTTATCATATCGGGCAAGCGCTAGGTTCACAATCAGTACGTTTAGGTCAGCGCAATATGATTGTGGCAAGAGATGCGAGGCTTTCAAGTTTTGACTTAAGCTGCGCACTTATTCACGGACTTAAAAAGAGCGGTGTGCATGTGGTAGATATTGGCATGACACCAACACCTGTACTTTATTTTGCAGTTTATACTAAAGGTGTGCGCTCGGGAATTATGGTAACAGGCAGTCATAATCCCAAAAATTATAATGGTTTTAAAATTATCCTAAATGGTAAAACGCTTGCAGGCAAGGAGATTCAAAAAATTGCATCTGATATACGTATACAAAATTACACACAAGGTGCAGGCACAAGTATATCAGTTGATATTAATGATGATTATATTACTGCCATTTGTGAAAATATTAAATTAAAACGTCCACTGAAAATAGTAATCGACTCAGGCAATGGTGTCTCGGGTATGATTGCAGTAAAACTTTATCAAAAACTAGGTGCAAAAGTTATCCCGCTTTTTTGCATACCAGATGGTAATTTTCCCAATCATCACCCTAATCCAAGCGATCCAAAAAATTTATATGATTTAAAAGATGCACTCCATAAATACAAAGCAGATTTAGGTATTGCTTTTGACGGTGATGGTGATCGGCTAGGGTTAGTAGATAATACAGGCAAAATTATTTGGGCGGATAAACAAATGATGCTTTTTGCCAAGGATGTGCTCATGCGTAATCAAGGTGCAACAATTATTTTTGATGTGAAATGCTCAAATTTACTCAAAGAAATGATTACTTGCCTTGGTGGCAAAGCGCTGATGAGTCGCACAGGACACTCTTTTATTAAGGCAGAAATTGAAAAAACAGGTGCACTTTTAGGTGGTGAGATGTCTGGACATATTTTTTTTAAAGAACGTTGGTATGGCTTTGATGATGCACTTTATGCAGGTGCACGCTTACTTGAAATTCTCTCCAGTAATATACAAACTTGTGCCGAAATATTTAACAGTTTCAAAGCAAATATAAATACACCCGAAATTAATATTTATTTTGATAAACAGGGTGCACAATTTAGTGCAATGAAACGTCTGGAGGAAATTGTGCCCTTTGCAAAAAAATATCTTACCACCATTGATGGTATTAGAGTGGACTTAGAAGATGCATGGGGACTAGTGCGACCATCTAATACTACGCCCGCTTTAGTGCTTCGTTTTGAAGCAAAAAATGAAAAAAAATTAGCTGATATCCAAAACACCTTTAAACATTGGCTTAAATGTGCAGATATTAATACCAATACTTTTTGAACCTATTTCTATGTGAAATTTCTTCAAATTTTCACTTACTAGTATTAAATCAAATTATAACAAAAGTGCAGCTAGTCCTAAAAATGCTGCAAAGCCAATTATATCGGTTAATGTTGTGAGCACAACACCACCAGCAAGTGCAGGATCTATCTTAAGTTTAGTAAGTGCAAGCGGCAGAAAAACACCTGAAAGCGTTGCAAAAATTAAATTGATAACTACAGCAAAACCAATGACAAGACTTAACGGAAAATCAAAAAACCACAAATAAGTAACACTAGAAATTACAAGCGACCAAATAATACTATTTAATACGCCGATAAAAATTTCTTTATTGAATAACCAGCGTATATTCGCCTTGCTAATCTTAGCAGTTGCAATACCTCTAGTAAATAAAATCAATGTTTGCATACCAGCAATACCACCCATACTAGCAACAACTGGCATTAAAATTGCCAATGCAATTTTTTTTTCCAAAGTTGTTTCAAATAAACCAATGACAAATACAGCAATAAAAGCGGTAACAAGATTAATACTAAGCCAAAGTATTCTGCGCCTTGCGCTTTCCACTGCAGGTGCAAATAAATCATCTTCTTTATCCAAACCCGCCATACTTAAAACCGAATGCTCTGCTTGTGTACGAATTACATCAACAACATCGTCAATAGTAACTCTGCCAATAATTTGCCCTTTATCACTAATAACAGGTGCTGAAATAAGATTACGCGCCGCAAATAAATCTGCCACTTCTCTGGCTTTTGTAGTTGCTAAAATTGCATTCTCCGCAGGTAGGATAATACCTTTAATATCTTGTTTTGGATCTTGGGTAACCAGAGTAGACAAAAAAATACTACCTAAAAGTTTATCGTTTCTATCTACTACAAAAATTTGATCGGTATCCACTGGCATTTTTTTAAGCAACCGCAAATAACGCATCACGGTATAAACACTAATATCAGCGCGTACGGTGATTATATCAATATTCATCAACCCGCCTGCTGAATCCTCAGCATAATAAAGCACCTGAGCAAGATGATTGCGGCGATTAATATCAAGTGTAAGCAAAATATTATGCAATGCTGATTCTGGTAAATTGGGAATAATATCAGCAAGATCATCCAAATCTAAATCACGCGTTGCACTGACTAATTCATCAATACTCATTTTATTGATGAGTTCACTTTGCACTTCTTCGCTCAAAGCACTGAGAGTAACTCCTTCTTTATTATCACTCAATCCCTTCCAAAGCCGCAAACGATATTTAGGCGGAACTGACTCAATTAACAGTGGAATTTCGCTTGAATGAAACGATTGGATAAGTGTAGCAATGCTTTGATTACTCACCCCTTGCTGTAAGGCGTTAATTACCGTTTCTAAATTCTTATCAAATAAAGCTTCGACGCCGTTGCCCATTTAGAACAATCCTTTATTAATTTCTACGTTTAAGAATAATAAAAGCATTTAAAAAGTCAACCGACAAAATATTAAAAATCAGCTGATAACTTATTCCAAAAAATTCAAACCCTATATCGGTTTGCAACAAAAATATAGTATTAAATAGATCCTAAAAGCAAATATAAAAAAAAATAAATGCTGTACAAATTTTATATCTCAGCGTTTTTTTTGAATTTTCCCTTTATGCTTAACTACTTGTGCTTCTAGTTTTTTGGCGAGTTGTGCAATAGAATTATACATATCCTCGCTCCTTGCCTCAGCAAATAAATCAGTGCCGCTGATATGAATAGTGGCTTCTGCCTTTTGTAATTTTTTTTCCACTGCCAACAACATATTAATATTAATAATGTGATTAAAATGTATTTTTATCTTACTCAATTTATCTTCGGCATAATTTTTAAGTGCCTCAGTAATCTCCACATGGTGTCCAGAAATATTTAATTGCATAAATTAATCTCCACTAATATAATTGAAATAATAAATTTAGATTTACAAAAAATCGTTTCAAAAACACAGAAATATTTTTATAACAAAATAGACGCTATATCATACTTGAATGAAACGAATAAAATAACATTAAAAATCATAAATTGTGTATAATTACTCTAAAGTGACAGACTGAAATATAGCATAAATTAAAATTCTACACAAACTAGAGACTTGAAAAAAATGAATGCAACAAGCGATAAAGATAATGCGCTCAGTAAGGAAAGAATTGAGTTGCAAAATGGATTTAGTGCTTATAATGCTAAACATGGTTTTTCATATGAACTTTGGGTAAATCCACCCGTGGGTCATTTTTATGAAACTTATAAAAAAGCGCTAGATGAGATTAATCATAAACTCGCTCCACCACTTACTTATGATTATTAGTCACTGATTTTCGCTAAATTTTTCTGCTTAGCAAAACCTTTATTTTTTATTGGTTAAGCCCCCTTGTTTGGGGGTTTTTGGTTTCTAGGATATTTTGCCTGAAATAAATTAACATCAAAAAATATTGGATACCTAAAAAGATTACACATAGTAAATAGTAAAAACATATAAGATTGATTTAAGATTAAAAAATAATGACTCACTTGATGAAAAATTACACGCCGCTTGATGTTTCATTTGCACGCGGTCAAGGTTGCTGGCTTACTGATTATAAGGGTAAACGTTATTTAGATGCACTATCTGGTGTGGGTGTTGTGAACTTAGGGCATTGTCACCCTAATGTTACTAAAGCAATTCAAACACAAAGCAAAACTTTAGTGCATACTTCAAATTGGTATCACATTGAGTTTGCAGAGCGTCTCGCAGATAAACTCTGTCAATTAGCAAAAATGGAAAGTGCTTTCTTTGCAAATTCTGGTGCTGAAGCAAATGAAGCAGCCATCAAAATAACGCGCCTGTATGCAAAAAAAAGAAACATCAAAAATCCTATTATTCTAACAGCTAAAAAAAGCTTTCACGGCAGAACGATGGGAGCTTTATCAGCAACAGGCACTAGCAAAATCAAAACAGGTTTTGCGCCAATGTTAGCAAATTTTATTCATATTGATTTTGACGATGTTTCTGCCATTGAAGAACATACGCAAAATCCGAGTGTCATTGCGCTGATGCTAGAGCCTATATTGGGTGAACATGGTGTAATTATTCCAAAATCTAACTATCTAAACAAAGCTAGAGATATTTCTGCACGTGCAAACTGGCTTCTTATTTTAGACGAAATACAAACAGGTATCGGGCGTACAGGACGATTTTTTGCCTTTGAACATAATCAGATTAAACCTGACATAATAACGCTTGCTAAAGGTTTAGCTAATGGTCTACCAATTGGCGCATGTCTCGCACGAGGTGAAGCAGCACACTTATTTAGCGCTGGCACACATGGTACTACTTTTGGCGGCAACCCGCTTTGTATGCGCGCCTCTCTTTCTGTATTAGAAACAATTGAGCAAGATAATATTCTTGCACGCACACAAGAGATGAGCGATTATTTTTTGAAACAAGCAAATAGACGTCTAGCTTCTTTTACTATCGTTAAAGATATTAGAGCAAAAGGCTTAATGCTTGCAATTAGTTTAGATAAACATTATAAAACACTTATGAATAAGGCGCTAACGCTTGGTATTCTTATTAATGTTACTGGAGAACATATCCGCCTGTTGCCTCCGCTCATTATCAAAAAAGAAGAATTAGATTTTTTGCTTGATAAGCTCAATCAACTTATTGGTGATTTATGAATAAAACCTGCAATGTCAAACATTTCATTGATTTAGATGATTTAGATGCTGATACTTTAAATACCATTATTATCACTGCTAGCAAGCTTAAAAAATCACATCAGCAAGGCAAAATTAATAATGCACTTAGCCACAAAACTTTGGCAATGATCTTTGATAAACCTTCAACACGTACACGTATTTCATTTGAAGCGGGGATGACACAGCTCGGTGGTCATGCCCTATTTTTATCAAACAGTGATACACAGCTAGGCAGAAATGAATCTATGATTGATTCTAGCAAAGTAATCAGTGCTATGGTTGATGCAGTAATGCTTAGAATATCAAACCACAACGACATCAAATTATTTGCAAAATACGCAAATATACCTACAATTAATGCTCTATCGGACAAATCGCATCCATGTCAAGTACTCGCTGATTTAATGACTTTTTATGAAAAACGTGGTAATATTAAACAGCAAACAGTAGCTTGGGTTGGCGATGGTAACAATATGTGCCAAACTTATATTCAGGCAAGCTATTTATTTGATTTTAAACTTAATATTGCAGTGCCCAAGGGTTATGAGCCAAAACAAAATTTCAACGCACATTATCAAAAAAATACACACTTTTTTAGTGATGCAAAATCTGCGTGCACAAATGCAGATTTAGTCGTTACCGATGTTTGGACAAGCATGGGGCAAGAAAAAGCCCGGCTTAAAAAAGAATTGGACTTTAGCCACTATCAGGTAAATGAAGACCTGATGACTTATGCAAAAAAATATGCACTATTTATGCACTGCCTACCTGCTTATCGTGGTAAAGAAGTAACTAGTGGCGTGATTGACAGTGCACAAAGTGTGGTATTTGAGGCTGCGGAAAATCGTTTGCATGTGCAAAAAGCATTACTCTTATATCTCTTTGACAAGCTCTAAAAATATTTAAGCAGATTTTAAATAAAAAAAATAAAAAAACGCTTTTAATAAACCAAAAATGGTATACTGCACATAGCATTCCCTTGAGTAGTACTTTGAATAATGCTTTTTGCTTTTGATTAGTAGTTTTTAGGGAGTAAAAATAACAAGTTTTAATGTAAAATTTATGCAAGTAAGAGGAATTCCATGAACTTAAATATGAAACTATACCAACAAAAAAGCCACACTAGTGTTTTTAAAGATATAACTATAAGAGTAAGATTAGCACTGACTGTGCTTTTCCTATATATTCTACTGGCGAACGTCCCATCTATTACCTATGCACAAGTAACAACTTGCCCTAGTAGCCCGAGCCTTGACGATTGCCACACCACAAAAGAGGAACTTGACACTCGCATTAACGAGCATAATCTCGAAGCTGAGGCACACGGTGGAGATGGCGCACATACTACGCAAACAGAACTTGATGCTGCTATTGACACAGTTGGGGATCGTATTGACGACGGAGAAAGGGCAAGAGCAGCTGGTGATAATGCACTTGGGGATCGTATTGACAGCGTGTTTGGTATTGTAGCTGATGATTCAATTGCTGCTGATAATGCACTTGGGGTTCGTATTGACGAAGAAGAAGAGGCAAGAATGGCTGCTAATGATGAGCTTAAAGATCTTGTTGATACAGAAACTACATCAAGGACTCTAGTTGACATGGAACTTAGGGCTCTTATTGACGACAAAGAAGGGGAAGGTAATGCACTTAGAGGCCTTGTTAGTGCAGAAACTGCATCAAGGACTCTAGCTGACATGGAACTTGAGGATCGTATTGAGGCAGAAGCTGCATCAAGGACTCTAGCTGACATGGAACTTGAGGATCGTATTGAGGCAGAAGCTGCATCAATTAACAAAGCTGATGATGCACTTGGGGTTCGTATTGACGACGAAGAAGGAGCAAGAATAGCTGCTGATGATGCACTTGGGATGCGTATTGAGGCAGAAGCTGCATCAAGTGCTCTAGCTGACATGGAACTTGGGGATCGTATTGAGGCAGAAGCTGCATCAAGTAACAAAGCTGATGATGCACTTGGGCTTCGTATTGACGACGAAGAAGGAGCAAGAATAGCTGCTGATGATGCACTTGGGATGCGTATTGACGACGAAGAAGGGGCAAGAATAGCTGCTGATGATTCAATTAATGATAAACTTGGTGAAAACCCTGGTAATAACATTTACATAGGTAGGGGCGCGACTATACAAGAATTTGCTGCTACCAGAGGTTATGTTGATGACCTTGCTACTGTTGTTGCTGAAACGAACATTGCTGCTAGTGAAGCGAGCGATGCTGCTGACGAAGCGAGAATTGCTGCTAATGAAGCGAGAACTGCTGCTGAAGGTCCTGTTCTTGATATGGATGGTGCTACTATAGATGATGTTGATGCCTACAATAATGCACGTGACCTTATTAATGCGGTTGAGAATGAGAATTCTAACAGTGGCACGAAAATCATCCTGGATGATGCACGAGAAGACTTGATAAGTGTAAAAGAGCGATTAAAAGAGGATCAAACCACGCTGATGACTGATCAGGATATTTTAGAGGAAGCGCAAACTGCATTAATGGAAGCAGAAGAAAAACTAGCAGAAGCACAACAAAAAGTGGGTGCAGTTGAGGATATTGGAGGAGACCCTTCACAAGCCCAAAAGGATGCAGTTACAGATGCTCAAGGTGTGGTTACAAGTGCTCAAGGTGTGGTTACAAGTGCTTCAGGTACAGTTAAAAATGTTGAAACTCTAGTTAAAAATACTCAAGATTCAGTTACAGATGCTGAAACATTGGTCGCAGATAGTGAAGAAAAAAATACTGAAGCAATAGCTGCAAGAGACGCGAATCCTAATGTTGCGAATATTCTAGCACTTGATCAAGCTGCCAAGGATGCAGACGAATTTGCAATTGCTGCTGAAGATGCTGAAACTGCTGCTGAAGATGCTGAAACTGCTGCTGAAACTAAATTGAGTAATGCCACCCCTGAAACAATCCGTCAAGATGTGATTAACCAACGAGTAAAATTGGCACGAGATATTGCAGAAACTGCAGCCAGGGATGCTGCAGAATTAGCAGTCAGGGATGCTGCAGAATTAGCAGTCAGGGATGCTGCAGAATTAGCAGTCAGGGATGCTGCAGAATTAGTAGTCAGGGATGCTGCAGAATTAGTAGTCAGGGATGCTGCAGAATCAGCAGTCAGGGATGCTGCAGAATTAGCAGTCAGGGATGCTGCAGCTGCAGGGGCTAAAGCTACGGCAGAAGCCATAATCGTAGGCAGTGAGACAACAGAGGATAGAGCAATAAGAATAGAAGCTGCTGAAGCTGCCGCAAGAACTTCTGATGCAACTAATGCTGATGCAACTGCTGCAAGAGATTCTGATGCAACTAATGTTGATGCAACTGCTGCAAGAGATTCTGGTGAAACTAATAATGCTGCAACTGCTGCAAGAACTTCTGGTGCAACTAATGCTGATGCAACTGCTGCAAGAGATTCTGATGCAACTAATGCTGATGCAACTGCTGCAAGAGATTCTGGTGCAACTAATGCTGATGCAACTGCTGCAAGAACTTCTGGTGCAACTAATGCTGATGCAACTGCTAATGGAAATGCTGCTGCGACTATGGCTGGAGCACCTTATGCGAATACTGGTAGCGAGTATATGAGAATTGTGAACGCAGTTGAAGAAGATAGCACGATACAAGGCGCCATCGCCATAGGTTATAATTCTGAGATACAAAGTACAGTCCTGAATGAAGGCACTACCGAAGAGCCTGTATTAGTGCCATATGCTGCAGACAACTCTATTGCACTTGGCACTGGTGCGACAATAGAAGCTAAAGGTGAAGATGGTATAGCCATCGGTAGGGAAGCGAGAGTTACTGGAAAAGGTGGTATTGCCATTGGTGCGACTGCAAGAGCTATTGGTGAAAACACTATCGCTATTGGTGTTGGCGCTGTAGCAGAAGAAGGTGGTGTTGCTATAGGTACAAACGCCGTAGCAAAAGAAAATCAGGTTGTCATTGGTGGTCCGGGAGATGTTGTTATAATCAGCGGAGTGGGTAATGTTGCCACTGAATTTGAAAAAGTTTCGGCAGGTATTGCAATGGCTATGGCGATGCAGGCACCCGCGATTTCTCCAGGTAAAAGAACAAGTCTGTCAATTGGTGCTGGTTTCTTCAACCATGAAAGTGCGCTTGCTGTCTCTGTTGGTACACGCGTCAATGAAAATTGGACTATCAATGGTAGTCTTGCCTACACAAGCTACGGTTCCTCAGAAAGAAAAACTGGCGGCCGTATAGGTGCTACTTTTGAATTCTAGTCAAGCAAAAAGTAGCAAGGAAGGAGCCATAAAGAAGAGATAATTTAGTAGTGTGATGGTAATGCACAAAAATGGTATTTGGATTGTAAAAAATAGTTTGTGTGCAAAACATTACTCTTATCTCTTTGTTGGGCTGTAAAAAGTTTGCTCTACTTCTATTTATTTTATTTCTGCTTTGATTTATCCTAGAAAGGAGAGTTAATAGTGCTAATATTGACGTCAAAGTAGTTATTAATACAAAAAGAATTTTTATTTTGTCACTCCTATCTCCTCTAGTCCAGCTGGCTTAGTTAGGGAGTGGTAGTAATGTACTCAATACATTTTTATCAAATTATTATATAAAAATTTTAAACTGTGGCATTACACTTGTACACTTAAATTTTAGATTTATTTTGCTATGAAAGTTAACTTAAATTTAACATAAACGCCAAATAAGAGGTATTTATGTGTATTATGTATGATGTTTTGTTGGTTTCACCACTCTAATCAAACTATCAAAAACATTTTCAATGAATAGCAATACTTATAATAAATTATATAACACTGGGTTTTGCAAAAAACTTAAAGAATCACCTAGAGAAGCATTAAAGGAAATAGATTATAATTTTAGTAATACTACAAAATATACTAAATTTATAATAATGACTACTCTTAAAGATGTTATTTATCTGGTAATTCTATGTTATTCTTACGTAAAAAATATAAATGATTTAAAGAGTATACAGGCAGGAGAACATGCTGAAGCAAGCACTGCTACTAGTGTTGGCACATTCGGTACTTTAAGCACAGATACTAGCTCTTTTGCTACTATTGGAGCCCTTGGTAGTGGCTGCTACTGTAAAAAATACACGATCACTCTAAACAAATATATTATATAAGGAGGTATTTCTAATGGTTAATAATGCTTACAATAATCTATACGACACTGAGTTTCGCAAAAAACTTAAAGAATCACCTAGAGAAGCGTTAGAAAAAATAGATTATGATTTTAGCAATATTGAAGAAAATGCTGAATTTGTATTAATAACTTCCCCTAAGAATATTATTTATTTTGTAATGCCAGGTAACTCTTATATAAAAAATGTAAGTGACTTAAAAGGCATACAAGCAGGGCAACATATTGAAGCAAGTTCTTTTGCTAGCATGAGCTCAGCAGGAACTGTAAGCACATTAACTAGCAGTGCTTTAACCGTTAGCACTATAGGTAGTATTGCAGGGAGCATAGCACCACCACCACCAAAATAACTATCTAAGAATATTTAATGAATATATACTCATAATAAGCTATACGACACTGCCTTTAGTGGATATAACTGCTAGTATTTTTTTTATTATTGTACAAAATCAAATCCTGGTTAAAACCAAGTAATGATTTACAACAATAAACAAAATGGTGCCGATTCACGGACTCGAACCGCGGACCTACTGATTACAAATCAGTTGCACTACCAACTGTGCTAAATCGGCACAAAGTGCGATTATACCGTAGTTAAAAATAACGCAACTGATTTTTCAATTAACACTCAAAGTGCTAGTCTTTATGTGTTGCGTATTTTCCTTTGTATCTTAGTAGTGATCTAACTCTTGAAGGGGAGGGAGTGCAACACAAACAGAGCTAGCTAAGCAAAGTATTAAGCTTTCCTACTAGGATTAAAGGAATTATAGCAATAACTTGCATTTAGCTCTATCTAACTCCTTCACTCCCCTTTAGCAGGAACAGGAATAATAATATTACCTTGATAGGTTCTATGTTTATCAGTTATTGAATCTGTTATTCCTAAATCCCAGAAAAAGATGCTTGCCGCTAGCTTTCCGCCTTCCATCTCACTTCTAATAAGTCCATTTGCTTTTCTTTCATCTTTAGTTGTGCAGTCGTAAATTAAAGCATCATCTGAACGACGAATCAATATACTTTGAGTAGGTATGTTAGAAGACCACATTCCACGCTTATTCCTAAAAGTGCATTCTCCAGAAGATCCATCTGAAAAACTAAGTGTTAAAGGGATATATGGATCATTGACAATAGTTGCACAACTAGAAAGTAAGAAACTAACACTAGCAATGACAAAACCAAAAATTCTATTTCTAAACTTCATTTTTCTACTCCAACTCCTCTACCAAAAAGATTAACAGGAAGATGGAGGAAATGCACCTAACTATTATTATATAGGTACTTAGTATACCTACACAATATAGATAAATATAAAAACCCTGATTTAAGATTATTCTTTGTTGTCTATTCTATTATCAATTTAATAATATTTGGGAAATATATACTTTAATCTGCAAACTATATTAGTTGTGTTTAACTAAGCTTATTTTTTTATTTAGTTCTAAGCGTGTTGGTTTCTTGTTTTGATACTTTGCATTTTGTGGTGTATGCCTGAAAATATCCTGTATAGCAGTTTTAAAGTTATTGAGTGTGATTTTGCTTAGTTCGTTCTTTTTCATTTTTAATGTGTTTTGTGGTTCATATCATATCCTTAAATTACTTTTAAAATCAATTAAGTTTTTTGGTAAATTAAAATGCTTAATAATAGCTTTTAATCTCTGTATATTTATTAAAGTATTCCAACCTTTTCTTACTGTTATGGGGTAGGATTTCTTTGATGGGTTGTTTTGACCTGTTGGGTGATATGCTATTTCCCAACGATGAGAAATAGTTTTATGCTTATAAATAAAATAATTCTCATTATAACTTTTTAATATATCTTTAAATTTTTTTAACTTTATACTCTTCAAGAGACAGCCCTTTTAAATTCAAAATTACGTGAATTATCACCTAAGGGTATCTTATCACCAGAAACAGTTAAATATTTCTTAATCTTTTTAGATTTAAGACTAATAAGTTCCTCCCAAATATTAAACCATTTTTTATCAGTTGGATGGTCTAATAGATAAGGTTCTTTACGACCAGTAGCAAATTCAATGTGTGCAGAAACCAACTCATTTAAATCACTCTCAGCCTCTTTTGCAGTATCACCAAATCCCCATATATCCATTTCTAAAGCAACAGACTGGAAACCACCATCTTTGCAAGGTAATGTTAAACAACGAACAACCTTAGTTACACCAATTATTTTATTAGACATTTGTTACCTCCTATTGAGACTCTAATTATACATATAGAAATTTATTGTTAAAGGTAATTAATTTAATTATTCATTTAATCAATTCCTTATAAGATAGTTTCTTACCAGTAAAGCCTTTAGCCAGTGATAACATTCTGTCTCTTGTATCAATGGCGCAATTACCTTCATTTAGTCTAAATACAAACTCGTTGATATAGCGTTTTAAGTGCTTGCGTGAGAAGTTATGATACACGCCATTATAACCACGCTTTAATACAGCCCATACGCTCTCTATGCCATTGGTGTGCGCCATACCGTTGACATATTCTTTAGCACTACCCCCCTTGCACTCTGTTGTAATCTACGCCTTTATAGCCTCTCAGTTCATCGGTGCATAGTAGAGTATCTCTCTGGACATTGTTAGATAATACGCCCTGAAGTGTTTTACTTGTGGTGTTGGGTATTACTTGTGCCTTTACCTTGCCTTGTCTCTGTCTCATACCAAATACAATAGACTTGTTAGCACCGCCTTGAGAGTGTTTGATTTTCTTGTTTGTGTGTTTGTTTTGTTCTTTGCCACCGATATAAGTCTCATCTACTTCTACTACCTTATGAAGTTTAAATGTGCCTTGAATGCAAGCCTCTCTAATCCTCTGCGACATAAACCAAGCACTTTTTTGTGTTATTCCAAGTTCTTTAGACAACTGCAGACTTGAGATACCCTTTCTAGCAGTTAGTATATAGTAGATAGCGACTACCCATTTTTTAGCAGCTATGTTTGAGGCGTGCATAATGGTATTAGTCTTAATTGTGAATGCCTTACGGCAATCCTTGTGCCAGTAAGAGTATTTTTTTGACTTATAAGTAGTTATGTTTTTAGTCTTATTGCAGTGTGGACATACTGGCGTATCACCCCACATAGTTTTCTCTAGCCAATTTACTGCTTTTGCCTCAGTAGAAAATTCCTCTAATAACTCTAATATACTAATTGTTTTTGCTTGCTTTTTCATTTTTAAATACCTTTTATTTATCTAATTATTTGTAGATTATTATACCATAAAAAGCATATTAAAAGTTAACTAAATATGACTTATTTTGCAGATTAAAGTATATAATTCCCTAATATTTTATTATTAAGTTTAATTATACAGCCTAAATTAGATAGAAATACAAACAAAATATCCTCTTCTACATTTAGTATCTTAGGCTGTTAAGAGAAGTTTAATTACTTACTGCACAAAAGAGAAGAGTTATTTAAATTAGATTAAATATCATATTTTTCTCTGTTGTTACTGCTCTTTTTTTTCAAAAAAGAGTCAGTATAAAAAAATAAGCTAGCAAGTAATATTGGTTGAGCTCGCAACTGCTTTAGTTTTGATTATTGTATGTTCTTAACAATCTAACCATGAGCAAAATCTTCAAGATATTTCCCGGACAGACGGTAACCTACCCATTCTTTTTGTGGTTTTGCACCAATTGATTGATAAAACTTTATTGCTGGCTTATTCCAGTCAAGAACACTCCACTCAAAACGGCCACAGTTTTTGGCAAGTGCAATTTTTGCTAAATATCTTAGAATACTCTTACCAGCACCACTACGCCGATATTTTGTGGAAATATATAAATCTTCAAGATATAGTCCATGTTTTCCTAACCAAGTTGAGTAATTAAAAAAATATACAGCAAAACCAATTGATTCATATTCATTAGTGCATATGATGGCATTTGTTGTTGAACCTTTGCAAAATAAAGAATTTTTAATATCATCTTCTGTGGCAATTACTTCATCTTTTGCTCTTTCATAAAGGGCAAGTTCTGTCACAAACTTGAAAATCAAAGCAGCATCTTTAACGGTTGCTTGACGAATTTTTACAACAGACATTTATTGCTCCAAATTATGATGATGTAATAAAATAAAAAATAGAATCGTCATAGTATCTACTCAATACTCAATAACTAACAGCTATGCCACCACCCCTAGGATCTTTGATGCCATACATTAAGCCATCCTGAAACAAAATAGAGTTAGCATCGCCAATACCTCTGGAATATCGCTTCTGGAGAGATGTTTGATGCCCCATCTCATGTAATAGGCTAAGAGTGTCTGGTGATAGGGCGTAGCGCTCATAGAGGATGACATCGGGTTTCCATTGATGGTGAACCCTTGGTAAACTCACCGCATCCTCAATATTCATCTTATGATCAATCACATTAAGAATAACTTGTAACGTGGTTGTGATAATCGTTGAGCCACCTGGGGAGCCAGTAATCAATACTGGCTGATTGTTTTGAGTGACGAGGGTGGGCGACATGGAGCTCAACATGCGTTTACCTGGTGCCACTGCATTAGCTTCCCTACCTATAAGACCAAATTGATTTGGCGCATTCAACTTGATCGCAAAATCATCCATCTCGTTGTTCAATAGAATCCCAGTGCCAGGCACGACAATTTTATTCCCATAGCTACTGTTGAGAGTGGTGGTAAATGCAACCATCATGCCCTGGGCATCCATAACAGAAAAATGTGTGGTGTCCTCACCTTCTAGATACCACTCACCAGCACCTATGAGGTTACTATCTGAAGCCTGCTCGGAATTAAAATCTGCAAATCGTTGTTGGGCATAGTTCTTATCAATCAACATTGCCGCTGGTATTTCATAAAAATCTGGGTCACCTAAATATTCTGCCCGGTCAGCGTAGGCACGCCTTGCTGCCTCCACCATCAGATGCACTGCCGCCGCACTGCCCCAGCCCAGAGATCCTAGATCATAGGGCTCAAGCATATTCAACATCTGTTGTATCAGTAGACCTCCAGATGAAGGCGGTGTCATCCCCCATACCTCATAACCCTTATAAGTACCGCGCACTGGCTCTCGCCATTGGGAGCGGTAATTGGCGAGATCTTTATAAGAGATAATGCCTGCGCCCCTTTGCATTTCGGCGATGATTTTGCGTGCTGTCTTACCTCGGTAAAAGCCGTCTCTCCCCTCTTTTGAGATCCGCTTGAAGGTAGCAGCCAGGTCCTTTTGCATCCAGATATCACCTGCCTCATAGGCTTTTCCATCACGACTAAACTTTTTCATAGAAGCGGGATAGATACGCATGTGTTTCAGTTGTCGTTTGAATTGTTGTGCTAGATCATAGGTCAGGGGAAAGCCCTTACTCGCCAGCCTGATGGCAGGTGCCATGACTTCCTGTCGCGACAAGTTTCCATAGGCTTCTAGCAGTGTGAGTAGTCCATCCACACTGCCTGGAACCCCAGTAGCAAGATGAGAGCGAGTAGATAAGCCTCTGATAATATTGCCATTTTCATCCAAAAACATGTCGCGATGAGAGTCCCTTGGAGCCACCTCACGATGATCCAGGGTTACTACCCCGCCACTTGCAAGGCGCACCACGGCAAAGCCACCACCACCGATATTACCCGCTGATGGATAGGTCACTGCTAGAGCAAAGGCGGTAGCAACAGCAGCATCCACAGCATTGCCACCCTGTTGCATCACCTCAATACCAACTTGAGACGCCAGGGTGGATCTGGATACCACCATACCGTTCTTGCCATAGACGGCTTCTGGGCTTGCTGCCTTAGCCTTTAGCAGTGGCAGAGCATAAACCAAACTCAAACTTAAGAACGTGACGAGGAAAGTGTGCATGTCATATTAAACCTGATTGGTAGTTAAAATCTCTTTAGTCAATCTCTATCCACCTCTGCCATTGTATTTACCCCTTTGTTTGTTAAAGCATTTTTAAGTTAAATATAAATTATTTAAACCTATAATTGTAATTAATACGTACAACAACATAGCAAAACCTTGGCATCCTGACAATATCAAAATTTTAATAGTATAGCACTAGCTATTCTATCATAGTACTTACTAGTTCATCAAAGGTGTATAAAATAGCTATGTAGGACCAGATTTTACGATTGCAGATATTTATGCTCATCAAATAATCACTTGGGCACACTCCTATGAAATTGATATTCCAGGTGATATTTTGTTATACATTGAGAAACTTGAAAAAAGGGCTTCTTTTCCACTAGAAATTAATGGTGAGCATCAAAACAAGACCAGTAAATAGATGAGAGTATGTATCTCTAATCATCTAAAATTAGAAAAAATATAACAAAACGCTTCAAGTTAACTTGAGCTTGGCGTTATACATCAATTAAATAGAAATTACACAACACACAAGGGAATTAAAATTTATGGCAAAAAAGAAAGTAAACAATAATAATGAACCTTTAGAGAAACAACTTTGGAAATCAGCTGACAAATTGAGAAAAAATATAGATGCAGCAGAATACAAACACGTAGTTCTAGGACTGATTTTTCTAAAATATATCTCTGATGCCTTCACAGAATTATACGAAAAATTAAAAAAAGGAGAAGGAAAATACGCTGGTGCTGACCCTGAAGACAAGGACGAATACAAAGCTGAAAATGTATTCTTTGTCCCAGCTGATGCTCGATGGAATTTTCTTTTATCAGAAGCTAAGCAACCAACTATTGGAAAAACAGTTGATGAAGCAATGGACGCCATTGAAAAGGAAAATCCTTCCTTGAAAGGTGTTTTGCCAAAGGTTTACGCTCGACCAAACCTTGATCTTACAAGTTTGGGCGAACTAATTGATATGATTGGAAACATTGACTTAGGTGATGCAAAATCTAGAAATGCCGATATTCTTGGGCACGTTTTTGAATATTTCTTAGGTGAATTTGCACTTGCCGAAGGCAAAAAAGGCGGACAATTTTACACACCAAGAGGTGTTGTAGAATTATTAGTTGAAATGTTAGAACCTTACAAAGGACGAGTTTTTGACCCCTGCTGTGGTTCGGGTGGAATGTTCGTGCAATCAGAAAAGTTTGTCAAAGAACACAGTGGAAAAATAAACGATATTTCTATTTACGGACAAGAAAGCAACCAAACAACCTGGAGATTGGTAAAAATGAACCTTGCTATTCGTGGTATTGACAGTTCGCAAGTAGAATGGAACAACGAAGGCTCATTTTTAAATAATGCCCACAAAGATTTAAAATGTGATTACGTAATAGCCAATCCTCCTTTTAATGTAAGCGATTGGAGTGGCGATTTACTCCGTAAAGATGGGCGTTGGCAATACGGAACACCGCCAGCAGGAAATGCTAATTTTGCATGGGTGCAGCATTTTCTCTATCACTTGTCACCCAAAGGCGTTGCTGGTTTTGTGTTATCCAAAGGCTCGCTTACCTCAAAAGCCTCTAATGAAGACGTAATTCGTAAAAACTTGGTTGACGCGGGGCTTATTGATTGTATTGTGAATTTACCGGCAAAACTTTTTCTCAACACGCAAATTCCCGCTTGTTTATGGTTTGCTTCCAATAAAAGACATGGTTTTAATGGTGATAGAAATAGAATAGATGAAATACTTTTTATTGACGCTAAAGATTTAGGGCATTTAATTAACAGGCGCACAAAGGAATTTTCTAAGGAAGATATACAGAAAGTCGCCAGCACATATCATAAGTGGCGAAAAAAAGAGGGGGACTATAAAAACATCCCCGGCTTTTGTCATTCAACCTCAATTGAAAAAATTAAAGAGTTGGATTATATTTTAAGCCCAGGACGCTACGTTGGACTAGCAGAAGTAGAAGATGATTTTGATTTTGAGGAACGATTCACAACATTGAAAGCAGAATTTGAAGGACAGTTGAAAGAAGAGGCAAAATTGAACAAACGAATTTTAAAAAATTTGGCAAACATTAAACTGGAGAAATAAAAATGAGCGAAGTTGATTATGAAAAATTAGGAAAATCTCTTGAGAATCTAATAGAACAGCATGACAACTATCTAACAATAGATAAGCAAAACTTATCTTCGGTCAATCAAAAAGCAATTAAAAATTCTGTTATCAAGTGTTTTGAAGTTTGCTATGACACTTTGTGGAAGCACTTGAAAAAATACACGCTGGAAAAATCTGGCTTGCCCAAAATACCGGGTTCACCATTGCCAATTTTTAGAATAGCGCATGAAAGTGGGGTTATAGACCAAGAAATGCAAAATAGGTTGGTTGATTACAATAATATAAGAGGAGATACTGCCCATGATTACAGTATGGAAAAATCCGAAAAAACATTAAACCAAATAGATGGCTTCATTCAAGATGCGACCGAGCTTTATCAAGAAATGATAGAAGATGCATGAGTAAAGAACAACTCATAGATTTGGATAAAAAACAACTTGCACTACTTGATGAAATAATCAAGCGGCACATTCCCTACAAAGCAGTTTGGGCTTATGGGTCTCGCGTAACATGGAAAGCCAACGAAAGATCCGATTTAGATTTGGCGGTTTTTGAATGCACCTCAATGGAAATTTCAAATCTTAAAGAAGATCTTGAAGAAAGCCATTTGTTGATTTCGGTTGATGTGATGGACTGGGAAAAAATCCCTCAAAATTTCAAAGACAACATTAAAAATAAATATGTGGTTCTGCAAGAAAAATCATTGTTTCCTGGGGGTTGGCGGGAAATGAGGTTGGGGGATGTTATGTCTGAAATTAAATCTGGTGGGACACCGCTAACAAAACACAAAGAATACTATGGCGGAAGCATTCCATGGTTAACCACGAAAGAAATAAATTTTAATCGTATTTTTGATACTAAAATGAAAATCACAGAAGAGGGGCTTCAAAATTCATCGGCTAAATGGGTTAATGATAATTCTGTCATCATAGCAATGTATGGTGCAACAGCAGGGAAAATCGCTATTGCCAAAATACCACTTACTACGAATCAAGCATGTTGCAATCTAACGATAAATAAAAATCATACTGATTATCTTTATATTTATTACAATCTTTTTAATAGATACCGTGAATTGATAAATTTATGTAGTGGTGTTGCACAACAAAACTTGAGTATTGGACTTATTGCTGATTTAAAAACTCTACTTCCTCCTCTCCCTGAACAAAAAGCCATTGCCGAAGTGTTGTCATCCCTTGACGACAAAATAGATCTGCTCCACCGCCAGAACAAAACACTTGAAGACACAGCACAAACATTGTTCCGACAATGGTTTATAGAAGAAGCGGATGAGGAATGGGAAGAAAAACCGTTGGATGAGGTAGCGGAATACTTAAATGGTTTGGCGTGTCAAAAATATCCACCAGAAAACAAAATTGACAAACTACCTGTATTGAAAATTAAAGAATTACGGAATGACTTTTCTGAAAACTCGGATTATTCAACATCAAAAGTAGATGAAAAATATATTGTGAATCTTGGAGATGTAATTTTTTCTTGGTCTGGTAGTTTAATGCTTAAAATTTGGGATGGACAAAAATGTATTTTGAATCAACATTTATTTAAAGTTGCATCGGAAAAGTATCCAAAATGGTTTTATTATTTTTGGACAAAGCATTATTTAGAAAAATTTATTGGAATTGCCAACAGCAAAGCAACAACAATGGGACACATAAAAAGAGATGACCTGTCAAACTCAATGGTGTTGGTTCCCTCCAATAAAAAAATATCGGAAATGGATGGCGCACTTTCGCCTCTTTTGGAAAAAATGATAATTAATTTTAAAGAAATTGATACAGTTGAGAAACTGCGATATACTTTGTTGCCCAATCTTATGAGCGGTAAAACAAGAGTTGTAATTAAGTAAAAATATTATGACAAAAATACAACGAAAAATCCGTTTTATTTTATTATTTATGGCACTGTTGGCAGGCGTAATGTGGTTGTTTGGATATTCCGTCTTTGAACCAGTTATAGTTATTATTTTGGTGGTTGCAGGTTTATTGAATGAGTGGTGGCCACGACCAGGAAAAAAGTATGCGCGAAAGCGTCTTAAAGGATGTATTTCTTTTGATTACAGCAATAATAATGGTAGATGTTCTATTGGCAGTGCTGCTCTTTTGTTTGAGACGGCATGGTCTAAAGCAAGTGATACTTCAATCCACATATACAATGACCCGCCATCTATAGATGGGTTGGCTGTCATAAAAAACAAACCAGATATTTCAGATATTAGGGGACGCTGGTGTTTTTGATTTTTCTTCTCGCGTAAGAACGGCGGAAGAGGGTGATTTAATTATTTTAAAAAATAAATATGCTAACTACGCTATATTAAAAGTGACAAGCATTAAAGATGGTTCCAGATCCGATGCCGTTGATGAAGTTACGTTCGAATATGTAATAAATCCAGATGGAAACAGTGATTTCAAATAAAAGAAAAATATTTTCTAGCCAATTCCAAATTAACATCCTTGAAAATAAACGCGACACTCTGCTACCAAAGTTGATGAGCGATTAGATCAAGGCGAATATAAACAAATGAACAATTCTATTTTTATCTTTCTTTCGCGGTATCGAATATTTTGGCGACTACAGTCGTTTATGAGTCGTATATTATTTTGGATTAGATCGAGAATTTTTAATGCCAAGCACCATATAAAAGAGGGGAAAATTGAAGGAAGTGTATTTAGGAAGTTGCTTCAGCTTACGATGTCGCAAATTTTGTTCACGCCAATATTCGCAGTTGTTTTGTTGTTTGTTGATCCATACTCTCATGCGCTTTTCGAAAAGATTGGCTTTAAAATAATTGACAATAGTGACTATGCAACATTCTTGGCAACCATTAGCGGTATAAGTGGTGTATTTATTGGTTTGTACTATGCTGGCATTAGTGCCATTGGTAGTTCCATCTATGCCAAGGTGCCGAACAATATAAGAGATCTTTTGGCACAAGACATGCTTGGAAACGTTTATATGCGGTTTCTTTCATTTCTAACCTTTCTTGGGCTAATATTAATCGCCATAAGAATTAGTGGTTATCCTCCCATATATTCAGCAGTTCCACTAATGACATTTCTTTCAGGTGTTGGAATAATATCGTTTGTTAAATTAGGCCAGCGTGCTTTCAATCTCTTTGACCCCACGGAACTTTCTTCTAATCTTTTTTTACAATTACAACACTGGTGCGAAACTGTTAGAGCAGGAAAGTTTTGGTGGTCCGACAAAAATTTTCAACATCATGCTTATAAACAATCATCTTTATGCTTAGATGCTCTGCATACATTATCTAATATTACATCGAAAGAGCTTCATTTAAACGGAAAACCATTTCTAATTTTATGCAAACGCATTATTCAATTCTTGATTATTTATGAAGAATTAAAAAAGAACATACCTTCTGACAGTCGTTGGTATGAACAAAAATATATACACCCTGATTGGTATAAAACCACAGATTCACATACTTCTATTGCCCATCAAACTGGCACGGCATTGCAACCAGAAGTTACAAATAATAAAGAGTGGGTTGAGGACAGGGTTATCCCGATACTTAAAAATTACCTAGAGGTTAACTTACGAGAAGAAAGATATGTTGAAGTTTTAGATTTTACAGAGTCTCTAAATGATTATCTTGAAACATTGGCAAAAAATGGAAGAGCTGACCGCGCATTGGATGTTTTAGAGTATTTAGGAAAAATAATATCAGATATAATCTCACCTGAGTTGGAAAATAAATTGGATGTCAACGAAGTGTTAGAGAAATTAGCAATAATTGAAAAATTCTCTGCTATGCCAACAGTCATCGCGTTAGAGTGCATAAAATATATAGAAAAACTTGATGCGAGCAAGATTGAGAAAAAGTTATCAAAGATTGTTTGGAGAAAGGATGATAACTTATATAAATACGAATTTCCGTCGTATTGTTTGCCAAGGTTAGAGTGGCTTAAATCAAAACTGAATTTTGAGATTTCTATTGAGGGACATCTGGTAAGTCCAATTTGGTATCAAAAAGAATTGTTGCTACAAACAGAAGCCGATGTTTTTATAAAAAACACTAATTCTTTGATTTTAAAAAGTAAAAAGTTATACGAATCATGGATTAAAAAAACAATGGAAGCCAAACGCCTATGGTTAGCAGGTGCAGTAATGAGTAGCGAATGGGGGTTCTGGCACAAAATTGATTTGCAAATAGAGATATGGCGGGTGAAATGGAACAAGTTGAATGAGAATCTAAAAATAAAAGAATTACCATGGGCGAAATTTGAATATGAAAAATTGGTAGCGGCCAGTAACAATAGGCAAAAAAAATTAGTGGAATTGATGTCAAAACAAAATCCAATGTTGGCTTACTCCAAAAAACCAGAAGGCTTCCCAGATTATACAGGCCAGTTTTTACATACCGTAGGTGAAAAATCTTTTGATACGTTACTAACAAACAATGAAAATTTGTTAAGTAATATTTTTGAGCCATATTTTCATGGTTGCATAGTACAGTTTATAAAATTAAAATCTGAATCATCATCAACTGATTGGCATACTCAACAAGGTTTGAAAATTGCTGTAGCCCCTCTATTAGATTTAATAGATATTTCTGGATATGCACAATTAATGGCTAATTACCATGGTAATGCTCAATTATGGGAGCAGGTAGTAGGTGTTTGGGATGAATATTTTGCAAATAATGCGGATAAATTGCCATTTTTCGCTGCCGCTATAGCTCTGATCTCAGGTACCTTTGAGATTTCACACCGAAGTATGCTGAGAATAAATTGGAAAACGAAAATTGATAAAAAATTATCTGATGTTCCTCGTCATCAAGTTGATTCACACATGTACGGAATAGACACTGCTGTCAATCACAATAGTGCACTGATAAGGACATTCGCGTGGGATCAGCATGGGTCACCTTATAATGGTATCGATATCTTTATAACTCTTTATCTTTCTACTAAAGAAGGCGCTGAAGAACTAAATTTTGGTCGGAGCTGGAAAACGCTGAAAGAGTCACTAGACAGAGAAGAAACAAGGAATAGACCCAATGATAAATAGTGAGGCATCAGAATGAGAGGGCAGAGATTGCACGGAAGAATCAAACCATCTATGGCTGCTCGTTTTCCGAGTCTATTGGCAAAGCAAGATTTAAATCACAACATCCACATGTTCACTCAAGACATATGTTTAGGTATTATGCCAATTAGCGGGCAAACAGATGAACAACAAAATTTCGCAGTAACTCTTGAAGGGGAAGACTCAGAATGTGAAAAAGCAAAAACAATCGTAGCGCAGCTGTGTGAACACAATAGGCGCAATAGTATAGCTAAGATGCTCTGCGATTCTATTAACAAAATGGCTAGGAATTTAACTTGGAGTGGAAAAAAATTTTACGAAATCATAGAAGATGACGGGAAAATTTATATGCATGGATTTACGAAAAAAAACCTCTTTCGGATATTTTCATGGTATTTGCAAATTGTGCCAGTAGGTGACCGAAATTTATGGAAAAGAAAATACACACTGATTAACAAAAAAAAGATATGGAACATACAAATTCCGCACCGTTTAGGAGGCACAAGAGAGCATAGAAAAATTATGCGGAGATTAGGTAAACACAGATACATGGGTCCAAAATTTTATGAAGAGGATTTAGCATATAGAAAAATTACGAATAATTATGATGCTATAAAATATGGAGAAAGTAGCGATATCTATGTTAGAAAGGTGACGAAAAAATGGCATTGGAATAAAAATAATTCGTCTCTCGAAAAGTACACAAGGTTTTACATGTTTTATAAAGCGATAGGTCTTAGATGGGCGCAAGCTATTTTACGCGAGCATCTAATAAGTGAAATAAATCAATTGTTAGGTAGATTATCCGTGGATTGCAAAATTATTGTGTCCGGTCTACCTAAAGCAGATGAGATATTAGAGATAAGAAATGATATGAAAAGCGGCAAAATCAGTTTTCTGGAAGCATTAAATCGAACAGCAGTATTATAATATTTGCCAGAGAGAAATACTCCTCAATGTTAAAAAGATTCGCAAAATAACAGATTAAAAATCGCTATTGATAAACTAGAAAACTAACAACCTGCCATCAAAAATCCAGTAATACAGCCAAAATACCTAAAAATCATGCCCACCCTCAATGAATCCTATATAGAAAAATTTGCCATAGAATTATTGGAGCATTTAGGCTATCAATACATTTATGCACCAGATATTGCACATGATGGCAAAAAACCAGAGCGAAACTCATACGAAGAAGTTTTGCTAACTGAAAGATTGCAAAATGCTATTCGTAGAATAAATCTAAAAGTTCCTTACAATGCGCAAATAGAAGCATTAAAAGAGATTAAGCGTATTAATTCACCCGAATTACTTGCCAATAATGAAACATTTCACCGAATGCTAACAGAAGGCATTAATGTTTCTTATCAAAAAGACGGACACCAAAGAGGTGATTTAGTATGGCTCATTGATTTTGAAAATCTTGAGAACAATGAATTTATTGTTGCCAACCAGTTTACCGTTATTGAAAACAGAAACAATAAACGCCCTGATGTAATTCTTTTTGTAAATGGTATTCCGTTGGTTATTATTGAATTAAAAAATCCTGCTGACGAAAATGCAACGGTAAAATCAGCATTCAAACAATTACAGACTTATAAAGAAATCATTCCAAGTCTTTTTACCTACAATAGTTTAATGATCATTTCCGATGGTTTAGAAGCTAAAGCAGGTTGTTCTTTACCGGCTGGATTAACTCGTTTTATGGCGTGGAAATCAGCAGATGGAAAAGAAGAAGCCTCAAACTTAGTTAGCCAGTTAGAAACACTTATAAACGGAATGCTCAACAAAGAAACATTATTGGATTTAATCCGTCATTTTATAGTTTTTGAAAAATCTAAAAAAGAAGATGATAATAAAAAATTAGCTGCTTATCATCAATACTATGCGGTAAATCGAGCTGTGGAATCTACTTTAAGAGCAACAGGTCATTCTTTAGAAAAAGAAACACCTTTAAGTATGGTGATGGAATCGCCTGAAAGTTACAGTGTGGCAGGAGTAAAAACACAACCCAAAGGCGACAGAAAAGGTGGCGTTGTTTGGCACACGCAAGGAAGTGGCAAATCGCTTTCAATGGTTTTCTTCACCGGCAAGATAGTTTTAGCTTTGGATAATCCAACGGTTTTGGTAATTACCGACCGTAACGATTTGGACGACCAATTGTTTGATACTTTCGCTGCATCAACTCAACTTCTAAGACAAGACCCCAAACAAGTTGAAAACAGGGATGATTTAAAAGAAAAGTTAAAAGTGGCTTCGGGCGGAGTTATATTTTCAACCATTCAGAAATTCCAGATAGAAGATGGTAATGTATATGAAACCTTATCAAAAAGGGAAAATATAGTTGTTATTGCTGATGAAGCACACAGAACGCAATATGGTTTTAAAGCTAAAACAATAGACGACAAAGATACTTATGGAAATGTAGTTGGTAAAAAAACCGTTTATGGTTTTGCAAAATATATGCGTGATGCCTTACCTAATGCGACTTATCTTGGTTTTACAGGCACACCAATAGAAAACGCTGATACCAATACACCCGCTGTTTTCGGAAATTACATTGATGTTTACGACATAGCCCAAGCTGTTGAAGATGGGGCGACTGTTCGTATTTATTACGAAAGTCGTTTAGCAAAAGTAAATTTAAGTGATGAAGGTAAACAACTGGTTAAAGAATTAGATGAAGATTTAAAACAAGATGATTTAACAAAAACTCAGCAAGCCAAAGCCAAGTGGACACAACTTGAAGCACTAATTGGCAGTAAAAATAGAGTTAAAAACATTGCACAAGATATTATTGATCATTTTGAGCAACGACAGGAAGTTTTTGATGGTAAAGGAATGATTGTTTCAATGTCGAGAAGAATTGCAGCAGACCTTTACAATGAAATTATAAGAATAAAACCTGAATGGCATTCTGATGATTTAGATAAAGGAGTCATTAAAGTTGTTATGACTTCGGCAAGTTCTGATGGACCAAAAATTGCCAAACATCACACTAATAAACAACAAAGAAAAACACTTGCAGACCGAATGAAAGATGCAGAAGATAAACTAAAATTGGTTATTGTTCGGGATATGTGGCTCACTGGTTTTGATGTGCCGATGCTTCATACCTTATACATTGACAAAGCAATGAAAGGTCATAATCTAATGCAAGCAATAGCGAGAGTTAACAGAGTTTATAAAGATAAACCGGGCGGATTAGTAGTAGATTATCTTGGAATTGCATCTGATTTAAAAAATGCACTATCTTTTTATTCAGATTCTGGAGGAAAAGGCGACCCAACAATTCTGCAAGAACAAGCCGTTGCATTGATGCTAGAAAAACTGGAAGTAGTTTCAAATTTATTTCACGGTTTTGCTTACGAAGAGTATTTTAAAGCAGAAACTTCAAAAAAACTAACAATAATTCTTTCAGCCGAAGAACATATTTTGAGCTTAGAGGATGGGAAGAAAAGATATATCAACGAAGTAACAGCACTATCAAAATCCTTTGCAATTGCAATACCGCACGAGCAAGCAATGGATGCAAAAGACAAAGTTGCATTTTTTCAAGCAGTAAAAGCACGTTTGGCAAAATTTGATGAAACAGGAGAAGGAGAAACGGACGAAGAAATTGAAACTACAATACGTCAAGTAATTGACCAAGCTTTGGTTTCTGAACAAGTGATAGATATTTTTGATGCAGCAGGAATAAAGAAACCTGACATTTCAATTCTTTCAGAAGATTTCCTTCTCGAATTAAAAGGAATGGAACATAAAAACGTTGCTTTGGAAGTTTTGAAAAAGCTACTGAATGATGAAATAAAAACACGCTCAAAGAAGAACTTGGTAAAAAGTAAATCATTAATGGAAATGCTTGAAAACTCCATTAACAAATATCATAACAAAATATTGACTGCTGCCGAAGTAATGGACGAACTCATAAAATTGAGTAAGGAAGTTGTAAACATGGACAACGAAGCCAAAACACTTGGCTTAACGGATTTTGAATATGCTTTTTATACAGCAGTTTCAGACAATGACAGTGCAAAAGAATTAATGCAAAAAGACAAATTAAGAAAACTTGCAGTAATCCTGATAGAAAGAGTAAAAGCAAATGCATCAATTGACTGGACAATTAAAGAAAGTGTAAGAGCAAAATTGAGAGTAATAATAAAAAGAACTTTGAGGCAATTCGGTTATCCACCAGATATGCAGAAACTGGCAACAGAAACCGTATTAAAACAAGCAGAATTAATTGCAAATGAGATAACTAATGATTGAAATTATAACAAATTGTCCTGTTGGTTGCATTAAAAATATCTAATAAATATTGCTACAAATATCACTTATATGCTCCACTACAAAGCATAGCCGTTATATTTCAATAGCATAATAGAGATACATTTTGCTACACTTACAAGATCCAAATTACTCAAATTACTACTTTAAAAGGAAAATAGAACGTAAGTTTTTATTATTTATAATGTTCTTATTTCCCTATTATAATGTTGCCTAACAATTATGGAATAAATACACCCTCAATATGACACCAAAATACGAACCTCCACCACCAGCAAAAACACCAGAGGTTGCGGTGCGAGAGATGTGATCAGGTCTTCTGTCTTGCCGTCTTTCTCAATGTGAGGCAGAGTGCCTTGTTTTTTCAAAGTCTGCCAGGTGGCACGCGAATAGTTTTTAGTTCATCGGGAAGATGCTTTTTCTTCTTGGCATAAAATTCTTCGACATCCGCTATGTCCTTGCGTACCGATTTAAGTGCATCCAAACAGTGGTCTAATCTCTCAAATGCGTCTTGCTGGTAGTTTTTGAGTTGCATTTAATTATCGCCAAGAACAAGTGTTTCCCAATCAGGGAATCTACCCTCATCAATAACTTTTACAATACTAGCAAAACATAATTCGTCTGCTTCATCAAGGAGTAGTTTTGTCTCAACAGGCTTATTTCTACCTTTAACTTTTATTGTATTGGAAAGTCTCCCTTTATGAACTGCGTTAGAACGGCAATTATAAATTTCTTTAAATAAGTTCATATATTCTTTTCTTTCGTCAAGATTTTTTCCTAAATACCATGCAACTCGTGTACGAAATGTATAAGACAGTTGTTTTATGTTACTGTCTGAATAGATAGATTCAAAAGCAATGCCCAAATCAATTGCTCGGTCAACTAATCCTTCATTTATGGGATTAAAACTAATACCTAACGTTCGGCTACCTAATCCTCCACTCTTTGATCTTAACCATCTGGGTATTGCTATCAGGAGTTTTTCTCTAACCTGTTGCGGAAGTTTTTTGAATTTTTGATAAGATTCTTTTGCGTTATTAACATTATCCTTAGAAATTGTATAAGAACTTGTAAAGTGGCCAGATTCAAAGCCGTCCATACCAGTACCATCTCCACCATATAGAGGGGCCAGTGGCTCCCATTGATTTACATGATCCCACCACCTAAAGTAAATTATAGGATGTTTGCAACATAACGATAAATTCCAAAAAAATTCTTTGTAGTTAAAATTTTCTAATTCTATATTCTCTTTCATACGACTTTTGAATGCTCTAAATGGATCTCTTTTTATTAAACGACTTTTTGGATTCGCAAATCTAGGCTCCGTAATACAATCAAGTACTGCTAGAGTTTTCCCCCCCAAAGAGCTTACTATTTCCTCTGGCCCAAGCCATATTTCTGGAAGAATATCTATTCGAGATAAAGCACTAGAAGATGAGGGCAATGGCATGAGCTTTAATCCATCATATACTTGTATTTCTTCGTTTATTTTAATTCCTGATAGCAATAAAATTCTTTGAAAATCAACATGTTTTACAACAAGCCATTTTTCAAAATTTAAAATAGCTTCTTTAATACTAAAAACAATAGCAATTATCAATATATCTTTTAATAATTTACTTAAAGAAGTGGGGTCTAAATCGGAATAGCTAGTCACTGTAGCGCAATCTATTCTATCTCCATCAATATACTCTGCTAATTCATATCTCATAAAATCAAGGAGCTTATTTTTAAGCAATTTATTTTTAATGACAGGTTTCGTTCTATGCCTATAGATTCTTCTTTGATGGTTACTACTCCAAATATTTGAGTCATAATACAATATTCTATATTCTTCAATAGATAGTGACCTTTCAGTCGGATAAGAAATAGACAGTTGAATATCTGCAATAGTCGCACTCAACAAATTTTCCAACAACTGCTTTCTTTCCTCATTCATTTTGCTCACCTATTCGCTTGGCTCGTCAATTCGTTCCATAAGGCAACTGACAAAAAGTGATGTTCCTCTTTTTAAATAATATTTATAAGTGTCTCTATTTTTTGCCATGATACATCCCTCCAATTAAAATAAAACAATATTCTATATGCTACGATTAAAACTATAAAGTTCAAGTATTATTTATTAGTTAGTTTGTAAATTATTTTTATTGTCGCAAATATCTTTTTTGATTTATCCCAGTCCCATCATCATAGCTTCTTATACGTACCATTATCGTATAATGCACAGAATACTGTTTAAATCTAATAAAATTTTTCAATGATATCGTTTAAATTAAGACATGAAAAGTGATTCCTCCAAAAATATCTGCTTTTATGCAAATAGCTAAAGTTTATAAGAATGTTGTAAATTATAATTATTTCTTACAAATTCTATAATACAATTAATACAATTAATACAATGAGAGCTACAATATAGGGGGGTTGTTTAAGATATGGAAAATAAGAATATAAAAACTAATCTTTTATACGATAAAACATTTCGTAAAAATATTATTGAAAACCCAAAAAAATATATTAACGAATTAAGTCCTACTAACTTTGATTTGGATGCTGTAGTCCATGAAAATAAAAAGGATGTTTTTTATTTTATCATTCCAAATAAAACTGAGAAAACTGATGAAATTTTAAAGTATATAGACGCTGCTGGTTCGGTATCTACCGTAGGATCTTCTTCTAGTGCGTCAACTGTTGGCAGTGTCTCTAGTTGTCTTAGTAGCGTTGGTAGCATTGGCACCGTTGGTTCTGGTGGTAGCGCTAACTAGTTACATCTAAAAATAGGGGATAAATATGGAAGACTTTAATATTCTTGATAAAAATTTTAGAAAAGAAATTACTGAAAATCCAAATGCTTATGCTAAGCATATTAATATTGAACAAGTAAAAGTGTATAAAAATACGAAGAATACTTTTTATTTTGCTATGCCTAGTGCTGATATGAGTTCTAAAGATCTCTTATCTAATATGAAAAATATTCAAGCCGCTGGATGTGCGGGTACAGCAGGTTCGGTTTCTACTGCTAGCACAGCAAGTTGTCCTGTTTCTTCTGCCTTGACTTTTGCAACAGGTGGCTCAGCGGGTACAGCAGGTTGAATGAAATAAAAATCTAGGAGAATAATTATGAACCTAATGAATCAAAAACTTTTATCTAAAGAAGCAAGACGGTCCATTAAAGATGACCCTATTGAGTATCTAAAAAAATTAGGATATAAAATTGATCAAGATATTAAGGTAGTAATAAAACAAAATACAAAGAATATATTTTATGTAGTGATGGTGTCAGGTACTACCGTTGGTTCCAAAAACTTGTCTTCTATATCAGCTGCAGGCACAGCAGGTTCAGTAGGTACCATGGGTTGTGTTGCCACTGCAGGAACTGTCTCAGGCACAGTCAGCAGCGCAAGCTCTATAGGCACTATTGGCACAGCAGGTAGTGGTGGCTAATTGGTAAAGTTTCTAATCAACCAACGAGAATAATAATGAACACAATCAATGAGAAATTTGTATCTAGAGAATTAGCACATTCTGTTGAAAATAATCCTGAAAAATTTCTAAAGAAATTGGGATATAAAATTGATAAAGATACTCAGATTGTCATAAAACGCAACACTAAAGATAAGTTTCATCTAATTATGCCATCAACTTTGACAATTAATTCTGCAGACCTCTCCACTATAGAAGCAGCAGGTTCAGCGAGTACAGCTGGCACAGTCGGTTCTGGCGGTAGTTTGAGCTCTGTAACTAGCTCGGTTAGCACAGTAAGCTCAGCAGGTACAGTTAGTAGTGCAGGCACTGTGTAATGGTTAGCATAACGTAGGTTGGAACATTAAAAACAGAATTTAGTGCGAAATAAGTCTAGCACTTACAACTTTTTATCAAATACCTAGCTACAAAGAAGTCTGATTTGTCTTCTTTTGTAATTTATAAATTAAAGGAAAAATAGGCTAAAATAATTAAGCGTAATATATCACAACGCGTAACTTACAGGGAAAAGAAGCCAAATGGAAATACTCTTTTGACTATTACGCTCAAAAAGAAAGCAACAATAGGCACTAAATAGAGTTAAAGACGGGTAAATCAAGATTCTTCTCTGTTAAATCAATATACGGGTAGCGCGAAGATAAAAAATCCCAGTAATTTAAACAAGTAAAAGTTATCCATATTTAGTCAGTTTTTTAAGTTTTCTTAGTAAAAAAAATATAATGGGCTACAAATCTTCTATAGTTTGATATTATTTTTATCTCCTATGATGTTTAGAATTTTTGTGCTTAATTCTTTAATACCTGCTTATCATTTATAACAAGAGTAGTACTTTAAAACTCTTTTTTCTTTAGTAGTCATCTCCATTTTAATAAGAGCACAAAGGAGCTTATAATCTGTTTTATCACTAGTTGTAGCTAACCACCTAGTTTGCAACTAAAGTAGTCCTACCGACACTGCCTTTGGTGGATATAACTGTTATTGTTTTGTTGTTGTTTAAAGTTAGGGATCTGGTTAAAAAAAATGACATAAAAAATGATTTAGACTATAATATAGGCATGTTCTCCAGTTTTAGTCGCGTAACTCAGCTGGTCAGAGTATCACCTTGACATGGTGGGAGTCGGTGGTTCGAATCCACTCGCGACTACCAATTCAAATAAAGTGCAAATTATTTAACTAATACTTAGTAAAAATAAAATTTAGGCTTTCTAATAGATATTCCACTTATTGCGTAAATAATTCTCATTCTGAAAAGTCCACTAATATTATTCAATATTCTTTTTTGCACTTAAAATATTACAAATGCAAGTAAATATGTACAAGAAAATATGCGTAAAAAAATACAGGCGTGCAAAATAAAAATGTAATATATAGTCTTATTCATCGCTTTCAAAACAATTTTGAAACATGTTCAAAAATTTCCCTTCAAGGCGATGGTTATCAATTTTATGTTTTTTATCAAAAAGCATTAAATACACTTATTCGTATTATTTATTTGTGTGAAAATAAAAATGGTCATAATGCCTTGCCTGGGCACTTTTTAATCCGTTATAGCTATCCACTCAATTTAGAAATTGAAAAATTGGGCACAATGGATATTACTAAAGCAAATACTCATAAACGAAAACTATTAAATTTATTTATGAAGTATTTACCAAAAGCTATTAAAAAATTTCATTTGTCTCTTGAGCAAAATATAATTATTCATTTTCTTGAAAATATTTATTACCGTGATTTATTTTGGAATTTTAGAGATATTGCCAATTTTAATAAAAATATAAAAAAAGAAATAATTTTTCGCAGTAGTGCCTTATGTCTTATTGCAGATAAAACATTATTAGCACGGGATTTAATGCGATTAAACATCCGCTCAATCATTGATTTAAGATCAGATGTAGAGCGAAATTATTATGATTATGATAGCGCACTAAAATTAAAATTTAATATCGTATATGCACCTCTTGACCCCTGGCATCAAAATGTGGCATTCAACCATACCCGTAATATAGATCATGATGCAGAAATTGCCTATCTTTTTTTTATTACAAAATGCAAATCAAGCATCAAAAAAATAATGGAGACAATTATTAATTTTAGTGGTGCAAGTATCATTCACTGCCATGCGGGAAAAGACAGAACAGGTGTTGTTATTACTTTATTTCATTTAATCTCTGGTGCGCCTTATAGTATCATAGCACTGGATTATCTAGCAAGCAAAATGGGTACAAGCCCTGCTTTACTTCGTATTATTTTAGATGAGGTAAAAAAAGTAGGTGGCATTGAAAGTTACCTAACATCTTGTCATTTAAACGAAAACCAAATTAGGCGATTAAAAAATAAGTTACGTGCAAATTCTAAATGTCAGTATCAGAACTAAATAAGTAGCAAAACCTCTAAAATAATTCGTTCTATTTGCTGTTAAACTAACACCTTGGCAATTTATAAACGCATGAAATTTTGTATATTCTTCACCTTTAACCGCTATCCACTCATTTTTCTTTGTATTGGCATAGTATCTTAAAAATCAAACAAAAAAGATTAGTAACACTAAACCTAATAAAATGCGGTAAATAACAAAAGGGAACATACCAATCACAGCAAGCATTTTCATAAATAAAGTAATAGTAAAATAAGCAGCAAGCGCTGCTAGACTAAAGCCAAGTATTATGGCGCTGATATCTGTTCTGTCTAAATGCCCAGCATCAGAAAATAAAGAAATAATTGCTAAAACAGCAGATAATATAATGACAGGAATAGCGAGTAAAAAAGAAAATTTTGCGGATAATTTTTGCGATAAACCGAGTAATAGTGCGGCTGTGATAGTAATACCTGCCCTTGAAGTTCCGGGAATAAGTGCTAAAACTTGAAAAAGACCGATAACTCCTGCATCAAAATAGCTTATTTTTAGGTGTTTTATTTTACGCTTATTTATCCAAGCTGCTATGCCAAGTAAAATACCAAAACCAAGCGTTGCATAGGCAATAACAGCTATAGAACGCAGTTCATTCGCAATGTTATCTTTAAATATTAAACCAGCCAAACCAACTGGAATAGTGGCTAGTATTATTTGCCAAATTATTTTAGCCTCATCATTATTTTGCCCACTTATTATGTATTTACTAAAGCCTTGCCAGAGCACACAGAGATATTTTCTAAAATATAAAATTACCGCAAC
The DNA here is from genome assembly GCA_965207345.1 of Gammaproteobacteria bacterium. GTDB lineage: Bacteria > Pseudomonadota > Gammaproteobacteria > PS1 > Pseudothioglobaceae. Next base: position 194,181 of record OZ242280.1, read on the forward strand.
TAATGTGCCTAAATGTAGCGCAATATCAAATATCAAACCTTGATCATGCCAGTCTGTAAGCTTAGGAATAAGAATTAAATGTGCTGAAGAAGAAATCGGTAAAAATTCACTTGCACCCTGTACGAGTGCTAAAACAATAATTTGTAGTATTTCCATTTAATATTTCTATTAAACTAAATGATGAGATTTATCAAACTCTTTAAAGCCTGATAATTTTACGGATTTGTTTTTAGAAAATGCTATAACTTTAAAAATTTCTCCCATAAAATTTGGTAATAATAACTGTTTTACGCCTTGTGCTAATGCCAAATGTGCTTCTTTTTTTTGCGCTTCACACAATAATTTTTCAATACCTAAATTAAGTAAAAATGCTGCTTGTGTGGTAAAGCCAACAAGTTCAAATCCCAGCTCAAGTGCCACATTTGTAAGATAAGAAAAATGAACACTTGTAGTCATATCCTGCTTACCGATATGAATAAAAGGATTATTATGTGCTCTGTGGCGATAATAACATTTAAGCGTGCCACCTATACGCTCTGGATGATAATATTCTTTTTGCGTATAACCATAGTCAATAATTAAAATTAAGCCACTACGCATTTTTTCATAAAGTGCGCTCAGCCAAGGTTTAAGATAAAAATTAAATTCGCTTTCATAACGCTCTATATTTTTTAACGTAGCAAAAGATTTATCTTGGGCTAACAAAGCAAGTATTTGCCGAGCTTGTGAACCTTGCGGTGCTTTTTTTTGATACCTAAAACACATATCACCGCCTACAACACAAAGCTCACTTAAATTACCAAAATTAAATTCAAAACGTTTGCTAGGCATGGCATCTAACACCTCATTTGCAATAACGACACCGCTGAAATTTTCAGGCAATGCTTTGAGCCAAACAAAATGCGCAATTAAATGTGGTAATTGTTTTTTAAGATAAAGATATTGTCTTTGCTGTAGCTTTGCACTGAGTTCTAAAATATAATAATATTTTGGCAATTTTCCTATTTTGGATAAAGTCTTTACAACCTCCCCAGCCAGAACACCACTTCCTGCGCCAAATTCTAATATTGCTCCAGCGTCTAATATATTCTCTAATTCTACTAACTGTTTTGCAATTAAGCGACCAAATAGTGGTGATATCTCTGGTGCGGTTGTAAAATCACCTGCTTTGTGAAATTTTACTAACTCACTGCGATAATAACCGTATTGATGATGATATAATGCTAAATTCATAAACTCATCAAAGCCAATCACACCGCCTTTTTGTATAATAGTTTCTTTAATTATTTTTGTAAGCACGAGCAATCTCTATGAAAAAAACGGCATTAGTAACTGGTTCAGCAAAACGCATTGGTGCAGAAATTATCCGCACACTACATGCACAAAATTATGTGGTTATTATCCATTATAAATCTTCAAAAAACCAAGCAAATATGCTTGCCCGACAACTTAATTTAATACGCAAAGATTCCGCACGTGCCATTTATGCCGATTTAGCTAAATTGGATGATATTAAAAATTTAGCTACTCAAATTAGTCATCTTAATTTACTGGTTAATAATGCTTCTAGGTTTTATTCAACCCCTTTTGAAAAAGCAACTATAACTGATTGGCATGAACTCATAAATCATAACTTAACGAGTGCTTTTTTTCTCACACAAGCACTACATACTCTTTTAAAAAAAACACAAGGCTCCGTTATTAATCTCATTGATATTCACGCTGAGCGCCCGCTTAAAAATTATAACATTTATAACATTACTAAAGCAGGTATGGCAATGATGACAAAATCTTTAGCCAAAGAATTAGCACCTGATATTCGTGTTAATGGCATTGCGCCTGGCTCTATTTTATTGCCATCTGAAAAACAAGAACAGTTTGAACAACAAAAAATCCTAGAAAAAATTGCACTTAAAAAACAAGGTGTGCCTCAAGACATTGCGAATGCCCTATATTTTTTAGCAAACGCACCTTATATAACTGGGCAAATTCTCACTATAGATGGCGGGCGTACACTCAACCAATAATTCTTTGGCTAAAAAATAAATAATGCTACGCAATAATTATGATAGAATGACGCCCTAGCATAGTGCGTAATTTAGGCTAATGTAGCTTATGCTGATATTGAAAGCATTAAAGAAATCAGCAAATAAATAAAACAATTTTGAAGATTTTTAGCAAAAAAATTGCACTTTTCTAAAAACTAATTCTTAGGTGGTTTGCCTTATTTTTTGTACTACAAAATGAAAATATAAAAATATGCAAATAGACACTGAGACTACTAATTTAAGCTATTTTGACACGAAAACAAATTTTTTAATAAAATTCATTTTTAGTATTCACACAAGGATATTTTAGATATGATTTATTACCGCTTCACATCACTAAATCTTAATCATTTTGATGTAAATCTGACGTTGTTCTGTGTGGCAAATAGCACTAATACGGGACAAGCTTATGAATTATATCTTGATAAACGCCACACACGAGGAGGAAGTTCGGGTTGCTGTTGTTAAAAATAAAATATTAACCGACTTAGATGTTGAAAGTAGCCTAAATAAAAAAAACAAAGGTAATATATACAAAGGCAGGATTTCTAAAATTGAAACAAGTTTAGAGGCAGCTTTTGTTGATTATGGTAAAGAAAGACAAGGATTTTTGCCGTTAAAGGAAATTTCTAATATTTACTACCCTGAAAATAAAAATAAAGAAAAGCTTAAAATTTCCGACGTTTTAACAGAAAACAAGGAACTTATTGTTCAGGTAGATAAAGAAGAAAGAGGTAATAAAGGCGCAGCACTGACAACTTTTATCAACTTGGTTGGCACTTATATGATTTTTATGCCAACTAAAAATAACGGCATTAATATCTCCAAACAAGTGCGCATGAATGAGCGCAAAAATCTTCAAGATATTAGCAAAAAATTAGACATAGCTAGCAATACAAGTATTATCTTACGCACTGTTGCTTCTGGTAAAAGCCAAGAAGAAATACAATGGGAAGTTGATTATCTTAAAGGTTTGTGGGATTCTATTTTGAAAAAAAGTGAAAACCATGATGCACCTTTTTTAATTTATCAAGAAAGTGATATTATCATTCGCAGTATTCGCGATTATTTGCGCGATGATATTGATAGTGTAATTATTGACAATTTAAAAAAATTTAAGAATGCAAAAGAATTTATTACTTTTGTTTTGCCGCATTATTTACACAAAATAAAGTTTTTTGATATTGAAGAAAAATCACTATTTAGCCACATAGGTATTGAGAACCAAGTCAATAATGTTTTTAAACGCGAAATATCTTTAGAATCAGGTGCAACTGTTGTTTTTGATACTACCGAAGCTTTAACTGCTATTGATATTAACTCTGCACGCGCAAATAAAGGTAGCAATATTGAAGATACCGCTTACAGAACAAACTTAGAAGCTGCTAGAGAAATTGCAAATCAACTGCGTCTAAGAGATGCCGGTGGTTTAATTGTGATTGATTTTATTGATATGAACTCATCTGAACACCAAAAATTAACTGAAGCTGAGTTACAAAAAACACTAGGTAAAGACAGAGCACGCACGCGTATTGGCAATATCTCAAATTTTGGACTTTTAGAAATGTCTCGGCAAAGAATTCGTAGCTCAGTACTTGAGGCAACACAAAGGGTATGTGCTCAATGCGAAGGCAAAGGCACTATACCAACTATTCCTGGATTAGCACTACAAATTTTAAGATTCTTAGAAGATAGTTGCAATGCTACTAAAAGCACTGCAGAGGTTACAATTAAATCAACCATTGAAGTCATTACTTATCTGCTAAATGAGAAACGCCATCATATTACAAATTTAGAGATTAAACATCAAGTTAAAATTATTTTATTGCCGCATGCTTATAAAACATTTCCCTATTACGAAATTAAGAAAAAAACAACACCTAGTGATCCACATCACAAAAGCTATCAAGGTATTTCTAAAACTGAGATTTTGCCTGATTTACTTATTAAAAAACCTATTTCTGATATACCGCTAATTGATATTTATCGCCCAAATACACCTCTTCCAATTAAAAAAACATCTTGGCTTAGCCATTTAGCCACCATTTTTTCCAGCATTTCCACCTCTAAGCGCAAACAAAAAGTAAAAAAAACCAATCAAAAACGGAGATATTACAAAAATTCTAGTACTAAAGTTCATAAAAATTCTCGGCGCTTAGAAAATAAAAGAAAAAATATGCGCTAAAAATATCACTGATAAAAATATTATTTTTGTAAATATGGTAAAACGCACACAAAAATATGCTCTTTTTGGTTATCCAGTTGCACATAGTTTATCGCCCATTATTCATCAGAGTTTCGCGCGTGATTTAAAAAAAACTATCCGCTACGAAAAAATACTAACCTCTAAAAGTAATTTTAAACAAACTGTATATAAATTTATTAAATCTGGTGGTTTAGGGTTTAATATCACTGTGCCACTTAAACATGAGGCATTTGCTATGAGTGATACACTCACAGAGGTAGCTAAGATAGCAAAAGCAGTTAATACGATAAAAATAGAGAATAATAAATGCATTGGTGATAATACAGATGGTGTTGGTTTAGTACGTGATTTAACGCATTATTTAAAGCTTAATCTAACTAATAAGCGTTTACTGATTTTAGGTGCAGGTGGTGCAGCACGCGGTATATTATTGCCATTACTTAAACAAAAACCAGCGCTTGTTATGATTGCAAATCGTACTGAAGAAAAGGCGGTAATACTTGCTAAAGAATTTAGCTCCTATGGTAATACTTGCGGGTTTGCTTTGACTAAAATTAAAAATGAAAGGTTAGATGCAATTATCAATGCTACTTCTGCATCTTTAGAAAATAAAATGCCTATTCTGCCTGAAAATTTAGCAAAAAAGGCTCTTTGCTATGATTTGGTGTATGGTGAAAAGAAAACTCCTTTTATACAATGGGCAAAAAAGAATGGTGCAAGTCAAGTTGCAGATGGCACAGGTATGTTGATTGAGCAGGCAGCATACTCCTTTGCATTTTGGTTTGGAGAAATGCCACAAACAAAAAACATACGAAGAGAATTAAAAGCGTATACACACAAAATAATATAGTAATAAATTTATTTGAATGCAATTTTGCTTGATTTTATATTTTTTGGAAAATAAAAAAAGCAGAATATATATCGCCGTAGCATTATTTTAAATTTTTACTAACCAAATCCATTATCATTAGAAAGTGTTACGAGGAAAATAATTTAATAAAAACTGGCATTAAGTCAAGGTGCAAGACGCACGATGGACCAGTTATTTTTTTCGTCTTTTTTATATAAAAAACGATCATGCAAGCGATTATTTCTACCTTGCCAAAACTCTATATTATGGGCTATAACACGATAGCCACCCCAGAACTCAGGCTTGGGTATAATATTTTTTGCAAAGCTCTTGGATGATTTTTGATAACTATCTTCTAATGTTTTTCTAGAAGCTATTACTGCACTTTGATACGATGCCCAAGCACTAATCTGACTCTCCCTCGGGCGCGTAGCAAAATATAGTGCTGATTCCTTTTCACTAATTTTTTCAGCATAACCTATGATGTGAACTTGTCTTTCTAAACTAAGCCAATTAAAAGTAAGAGCAACTTGATTATTTTCCCTTATCTGCCGTGCTTTTTGACTATTATGATTCGTAAAGAAGACAAAGCCTTCTTTTTCACTTACGTATTGCAAAAGCACTGTGCGTGTACTCACACTGCCATTTCTTGTAGCGCTCGCTAAAACCATTGCATTAGCAAACGCTATATTCGTTGCTTTAGCAGTATTTAACCAATGCTCAAATTCTGTAAAGGGGTTTAAACTTATCTCTGATTTTAACAATGTAGACTTGCTATATGATCTTCTTAGATAACTTAAATTTATCATCGCACTATTATCTCTTTAATAATATTAAGATTGTGTTAGATGATGAGTAATTACATAGTGAATAGGTGAAAAATGTTTAGCAAATTTAAGCATAAAATATCTAATTGGTTTTATAAAAGGCGCATCATTTGTAAATAAAGAAACAACACCATTCGTGCCCATATACATCAATTTTGCAAGTGGCACTTGCCTACATTCATAAGATTTTAAAAGCGAATAATTACCAACATCTTGACGGCGGCGATAAGCTCTTATGACTAATTCAGCAAGTAAGTTTTGACCGTGCAGTCCTAAATTAAAACCATGTGCAGTTACTGGGTGCATAGCCACTGCTGCATCACCAATTAAAGCAAGACGCCTAGCAATAAAACGTTTAGCAAAAACACCTTGTAAAGCGTAAGTATAACGCTTATCTGTGAATTTCATTTTGCCCATTTTATTTTGTAGCATGGTGCTGATATAATGAGCAAATTTATTATTAGACAATGCTATCACACTATCCACTTCACCAATATTTACAGTAAGTATAACTGAATAGTAATGCGGTGAACCACGATATGTTATAGGCAATAATGCTAGCGTTTTTTGATAATTAAAATATTCACGCGCAATATTATGATGCGCTATAGTGTTTTGTGCACGCGCTACGATCATTGTTTTAGAAAAATTTTCAATAGTTGCTGCAATACCCACTTGCTCTCTAACACGAGAAAAGCGACTATCTGCTGCTACGACCAATTTAGCACGTACTTCTTTGGTATTATTTAATAATAAAACATTTTCTAAATCTTTTTGTGTTATTTTATCTAATGTTACCTCGGTTAGTAATTCAATATTTTCTGCTGCATGTACAATAGAAAACAAAGCTCTTCTAATTAAATGATTAGCAACTAAATAACCCAGCGCATCTAAATGCGCGTGTTCTGCTTTAAAAACTAACCCATCCTTGTGGTTATTGCCATTAAACACTTGGGCTTCGCTAATAGGTGTTATGTCATCAGAGGCAATTAATTGCCACACGCCCAGTTTTTTTAAAATCTTAACTGAGGCATGTGTAAGCGCAATTTCTCTGCCATCGTCTTTAGCATTAGAAATAATATCCAGTGATGATTTTTCTACTAATAAAATTTTTAAACGCGAAGCGCGAAGCGAAGCAGCAAAAGCAAGCCCAACAGGACCACCGCCAACAATAACAATATCATATAACATTTTTATTCTTGGTTAAAAAAATAATATTCATTTTACCTGCCAGATACGGCAAAATGCCTAGTATTTAGACCAAGTCAATTAATAATTGGTGCAAAGTTATAAACGCTACAGAAATAACTGATTTAAAATTGAGCATGAAATAGTTTTTCAATGCTAAGATTATACGAAATATTTTAAAAAATAAACTTTTTATAACACTAACGCATAGCTTTGGCAGCTTGCACCATATTGACTAATGCCTCTTCTGTTTCTTTCCAGTCACGAGTTTTCAAGCCACAATCAGGATTAACCCACAAACGCTCAGCTGGTATCTTGCTTGCTGCCTTAATTAGTAAAGTTTTCATCTTCTCAACGGCTGGCACTAATGGTGAGTGAATATCGTAAACGCCAGGGCCTATAGAATTAGGATAGTCAAAACGATCAAAAACATCAAGCAATTTCATATTAGAGCGCGAGCATTCTATTGAAATTACATCAGCATCCAACGCTGCTATAGAGGTAATAATATCATTAAACTCACTGTAACACATATGCGAATGTATTTGCGTTGTATCAGCAACACCAGAGGAAGCAAGCCGAAAACTTTCCACCGCCCAAGTCAGATATTCCTCCCAGTCACAGCGACGTAGCGGTAACCCCTCACGTAGTGCTGGTTCATCTATTTGAATGATACGCATACCAGCAGTTTCTAAATCAACAACTTCATCGCGAAGTGCTAAACCAATTTGGCGGGCAATATCAGCACGAGCAATATCATCACGCACAAAAGACCAGCATAAAATCGTTATCGGGCCAGTCAACATAGCTTTTACTGGTTTTATTGTACAGCCTTGTGCATAGGAACTCCAAGACACGGTCATAGGTTCAGGTCGACTAATATCACCATAAAGAATAGGAGGCTTAACACAGCGAGAGCCATAACTTTGCACCCATCCAGCATTCGTTACCATCATACCATCCAATAATTCGCCAAAATACTCAACCATATCATTGCGTTCAGGTTCGCCGTGCACTAACACATCTAGACCTATTTTCTCTTGGCGGTTAATAACACCTTTAATCTCAGACTGCATTGCTTCTTGATAACCTGATTCATCTAACACACCTGCTTTGAATTGACTGCGAATAGATCTAATAGATTCAGTTTGTGGAAAAGAACCAATGGTGGTGGTGGGGAATAAAGGTAAATTCAGTTGTTCACACCGCACTTGTGCCCGCTTGGTATAAGAAGAATGTCGTCTTTGCATATCTTTAGTAATAGCAACAACACGTTGCTTAACGCTTTCTTTATGAATACGTACGGACATACGGCGCAATCGCGCTACTTGATCGCTATCTGCAAATGCTGTCTGATTTTTCTGGCCAGCTAGAGCCTGCCCTAAAAGCGCTATTTCACGACATTTTTGAATTGCAAAAGCAAACCATCTGCTCATTTCTGAATTCTAGTTGCGTTTCCTGCCCTAAATCTACAGGGATATGAAGCAATGAGCAGGAAGAACTGACCCATAATTTTTTGTGTGTAGTAGTGGCCTGCTGTAATTGGCTAAGATGATGATTAAGATCAGCACGCCAAACATTTCTGCCATCTACAATACCTAATGATAAGACTTTATCCGATGGCCACTGCAAAAGTGTAGTAAGCCAATCATTATCAGTGGTGACATCTATATGTAGCCCTGCAACTGGCAAGTTTGCAACTATCGCTATATTGTGTTTAAAGCTACCAAAATAGCTGCTTAACAACAATTGAATATCAATCTGCGTAAAACAACTGTAAGCATTGCTAAAAGCGCGTTGCCACTCGCTTGGCAAATCTAGTGCCAAGATAGGTTCATCCATTTGCACCCAATCTATCTTTTGACGTGCAAGCTCTGTGAGTATCTGTGCATAGACATCAGTCAATCGCTTAAGAAGATCTAATTTATTAAAATCAGAACCATTACAACGTGCTAACCATAAATAACTAAGCGGACCGAGTAATACTACTTTAGGATGATAACCGCATTGCTTTGCCTCTTCTACTTCCTTAAATAAAGGAGCATAGCCTAAGTGAAATTCTTGTTGTGCATTTAATTCAGGCACCAGATAATGATAATTGGTATTAAACCATTTAGTCATTTCACATGGTTGTGCATCCTTACCAGAAGGAGCACGCCCTCGCGCCATACGAAAAAGCGTATCCACATCTGCTTCCTTGCTGGTATTAAATCTTTTTGGTATCGCTCCTACAAGTAACGATGTGTTTAACACATGATCATACCAAGCAAAATCACCAACAGTAACAAAATCTAATCCAGCTTCAAACTGAACACGCCAATTATTTTTCCGAATCATCGCACCTATGCGGTGTAACTCTAGTTGATCAATTTTTTCATTCCAATAGGATTCCAATGCTTTTTTATATTCTCGGTTAGGGCCAAGACGCGGAAAACCAAGAATATGAGTTGGGTGAGTAGAATTAATTATCATAAGTATTATTATTTTGTAAGTTAAAACATATCAGCTTTTATCACGCATTATGATAAAAACTTAAAATAATCAAAGGATGTATTGCACTAATGCTAAATTAAAATAACTACCTTGAAAAATAATTACCACTGAGATAACAAAAGACTAGCATAAAAACACAATCACTAACTTGCAAACTCCAAAAAACCTTTGGGAATTATACACAAAACTAAATATAATGTTGTAAAAATAGTCTGCGCCCTACTATATTAAATTTTAGGTAAAATTAGTATATTTGTTTCATTTAATTAAAATCAAAAAATGCCTATATACCAACCTTTAAAGTACGCTTTAGTATTTATTTTGCTTTGTTTTTAATCAGTTACCCTCACGCGCAAAAACTAGAATTATTGTTATTTAAAACCTACAAAGGAGAATATGTTAGCAACTGGGTAATGAGAAAAAAGTAAATTGACTATATTTTCAAAACAACATATTTTTTAAGTTAAATTTTTTTAACCGTCTTTTTTTTAAATACTGCTAATTATTTTATTTTTGCTGTATTTAGGTTCAATGTGAAAAAATTAAAAAATGTACACTCTCTAAGCGATGATTTATTTCTTTAAAAGCTACACACTATTTAGCGTATCTAAACGCGAAGTACTGAATCAAAAATTAAAAATATCTAATATTACAGAGCATATTACAAAAATAAATTATCTTTATTTTATTGAAGCAAAAACACTCACTAAACACAGTAAAACAACGTTAGAAAAATTGCTAAATGCACATTTTTTTAAAACATTAACCAGCAAAAACACACTTATCATCACGCCACGTTTTGGCACAGTTTCACCTTGGTCATCAAAGGCAATGGATATTTTACATTTATGTGGATTTAATAAGAAATCAAATACAAATTTAGGTCAAGTTAAACGCGCTGAATGTGCGACACTATATGAATTTAATAAGGCACTTAGTTTGAAAAAAAAGCAAATTATTGCCGGGCATTTGCTTGACAAAATGACTGAAAACTACATTTTGTCTTTAAAAGAAGTAAATCAATTATTTACACATCTAAAACCAAAATATCTTGCATATATTGATATATTAAATTTAGGAAAAATAGCACTCACTTATGCCAATAAAAAAATGGGCTTAGCACTACAAGCTGATGAAATAAATTATTTATTTTTGCATTTTAAAAAACTAAATCGTAACCCAACTGATGTTGAATTAATGTCATTTGCACAAACAAATTCTGAACATTGTCGGCATAAAATTTTCAATGCTAGCTGGACAATTGATAATCAAAATAAAAGATACTCCCTTTTTGACCTCATTAAAAAAACCTATATGAAACGCAAAACTGGTTTGCTTTCGGTTTATAAAGATAATGCAGCAGTAGCGAATGCTTTTATTAGTCATGCTTTTTTTCCAAATAAGAATGGTAGTTACATGGTAACAAAGGAACACAAAGCTATTTTAATGAAAGTAGAGACACATAATCATCCGACTGCTATCGCACCTTTTTCTGGCGCAGCAACTGGTGCTGGTGGAGAAATTCGCGATGAAGGTGCAACAGGTAGAGGCTCAATACCTAAGGTTGGTTTATGTGGATTTTCGGTATCTAATTTACATTTACCTGAATATCAAAATCCTTGGGAACATGAAGTGAATAAACCAAGTCATATTGCTTCAGCGCTAGATATTATGATTGAAGCGCCTATTGGCGCTGCACGCTATAATAATGAATTTGGCCGCCCTAATATTTGCGGTTATTTTCGCAGTTTTGAAATGAAAATATCTAATTTAAAAAACAAAAAATATTTTGAAACACGCGGCTATCATAAACCAATTATGCTTGCAGGAGGTCTTGGACATATTCGTAAAACACATATTAAAAAAAATACTATTCCAGATAATGCACTTATTATTGTCCTTGGAGGTCCTGCAATGCCTATCGGTTTAGGTGGTGGTGCTAGTTCTTCTACTGAAAGCGGCATGCAAAATGAAAAACTTGATTTTGCCTCAGTGCAAAGAGCAAACGCAGAGATGCAACGACGCGCTCAAGAAGTCATCAATCATTGTACTTATTTAGGCATACAAAATCCAATTATTTCTATTCACGATGTAGGTGCAGGGGGTCTATCTAATGCAATACCTGAACTTGTTTATGAAAGTAAAAAAGGAGCACTGCTTGATATTAGATCTATCCCTAGCGATGACGCGCAAATGAGCCCCATGGAAATTTGGTGTAACGAAGCGCAAGAACGTTATGTGCTTGTTATTGATAAGAAGAATCTTAAAAAATTTAATGCTATTTGTCAGCGTGAACGCACACCATTTGCTGTGCTCGGAAAAGCAATTAAGAAAAAACAACTGCTATTAAACGATATTTTATTTAAAAATAAAGTAATTGATATACCTATGTCAGTACTGCTTGGAAAATTAGCAAAAAAACATAGAAATACTAAACGCACTCACTTGGTTGTAAGTCATTTTAATACACAACATATTGAACTAAAAGAAGCAGTAAAACGTATTTTAAGTTTGCCAAGTGTAGCAAGTAAGCATTTTTTAATTACTATCAGTGACAGAAGTGTTGGCGGACTAGTTGCGCGTGATCAGATGGTAGGTGGGTATCAAGTTGGTGTGGCAGATTGCGCGATTTCACTTGCAGATTATGAACATTTTCATGGTGAAGCAATGGCAATTGGTGAGAAATCTCCACTTACACTTTATGCACCTGAAGCAGCAGCAAGAATGACAATTGGCGAAGCATTAACTAATTTACTGGGTGTTTATATTGAATATTTAACTGATATTAATTTGAGCGCTAATTGGATGTGCGCTGCAAACCACAAAGATGAAGATGCAAAACTTTATGCAGCAGTTAAAGCTGCTAGTACGTTATGCACACAACTTGGGCTCGTCATTCCAGTTGGCAAAGATTCACTTTCCATGAAGACTACTTGGCAAAATAAACTGGGAAAACAAACAGTAATAGCACCTCTTTCTTTAGTTATTAGCGCATTTAGCAAAGTTAGAGATGTGCGTTTGCAAAAAACACCTGTGCTTAATTTAGATGTATCAAGCCGTTTATATTTAATTGATTTAGGTCAGGGAAAAATGCGCTTAGGTGCGTCAGCACTTAGCCAAGTATTCAATAGCACGCAAGGCGTTATTCCTGATATGGATGATGTTGCTTGTTTTATATCTTTCTTTAACCTCATAAACGATTTAAACAAAAATGAACTTATTTTAAGTTATCACGACCGATCAGATGGCGGAGTTTTTGTTACCTTATGCGAAATGGCCTTTGCTACACGTGTTGGCTTAGATATTAAAATTAATAGCGATGATTTAATTGCTCATCTTTTTAACGAAGAATTAGGTTGCATCGTACAAATTGCAGATTGCAATCTTGAAGCAGTTAAAGAAAAATTAACACAGGCAAACATAGCACATATCACACAAGAAATTGCGTGTATAAACAAAAATGATACGATTAACATTTATCATAATGGTCAAAAAAAATTTGCTGAAACACGTATTGTTTTGGAGAAATTATGGTCATATACTTCCTATCAAATCGCTAAAATGCGTGATAACCCTGTCTGTGCTCAAGCAGAATTAGATAATATTGCCAATGTAAAAAAAGCCTTACCAATTGTCAGTGATTTTGAAACTGGCGAAAAAATGCTCGCATCTTATAGCAAAAAAATGAGCGCGCATAAAAAAATAAATAAACACTATGTCAAGCGCAACATTCGCCCTAAAGTTGCAATTTTGCGCGAGCAAGGCATTAATGGCCATATTGAAATGGCAGCTGCTTTTTATAGAGCACGTTTTGATGCGATAGATGTACATATGAGTGATTTATTAAATGGGCTTGTTGATTTAAAAGATTTTAAAGGTGTTGTTGCATGTGGTGGTTTTTCTTATGGCGATGTATTAGGTGCAGGTAGAGGCTGGGCAAATACGATTTTATTACACGAAAAAACTAAAATAATGTTTCAAACTTTTTTTAATCGTGATGATTCATTTACACTTGGAGTTTGTAATGGTTGCCAGATGCTCACATATTTGAGAGAAATTATCCCTGGCAGTAGTCATTTTCCTAGCTTTAACCCAAATCTATCACAACAGTTTGAAGCACGCTTTTCTGCAGTTAAAATTCTAAAATCTCCTTCTATTTTCTTTCACGATATGGGGGATGCACTGCTACCAATTACAATTGCACACTGTGAAGGACGCACAGAATTTAAGCAAACATATATGCCAAAATATAACACTCTTTGTTATGTAGATAATACAGGTAAGATTACAAAACGTTACCCTTTTAATCCAAATGGTTCAGCACATGGGGTTGCAGGCGTTACTAGCGAAAATGGACAAGTTAGTATTATGATGCCACATCCTGAGCGCGTTTATCGTAGTGTACAAAATTCGTATCATCCTAAACACTGGCGCGAATTATCGCCCTGGTTTAGAATGTTTGTAAATGCAAGATTGTGGATAGATTAACCCAGAAAAATAAAGCACATTACTAATCATAAGTAAAAATAATACTGGTGAATCAGCTAACAAATTATCATCTTGTGCGCACTAAACGCAAAACATTAGGCATAGAAATTAATGATTTTGGTGAGTTAATTATCCGTAGTCCAGAAAATCTATCAAAAACAAAAATTAAACAATTAGTGCATCAAAAAACAAAATGGATTAATAAAAAGCAAAACGAATTAAAAAAACAAAATCGCAGAAGGCGCCTTTTTCAAACAGGTGAAACATTTTTATATTTAGGAAAGCCTTATATGCTTAAAATCAGTCAGACACAAAGGTTACCACTTATTTTTAATAATAAATATTTCAGCTTAAAGACAAGTGAGATAACAAATGCAAATGCTATTTTCCATTGTTGGTATAAACTAAATTTTGCAACGCTTGCACTTCCTAGAATAAGACAAAAAATACAAAAGCAGCAATTTTCAATGCAACATCTAAATATTCGTTATGCAAAAACACGTTGGGGATCGTGTAGCCCAGAAAATAATATTATGCTTAATTATTTGCTGTTAATGTCGCCCATTGAAGTGATTGATTATGTTATAAGTCATGAGCTGTGCCACACAGTTTATAAAAACCATGCTCCTGTTTTTTGGCAATTACTTAAAAGCATCATGCCACATTACAAAAACCAGCAAACTTGGCTTAAAGAAAATGCTTATAAATTGCAGTTAGAATGGCTGGTTTCTTAAAAAATAAGGGGCAGGCTACTTTTACTGTTCCTTTATTCAATTAAAAGGGTAGCATTCCCTTTATTTATTGAGCGTAGCGATGTCAACTTGAGCGGTTTATTATAGCTTTTTTAACTTTTCGTTTATACATCCAATAACCGATTAATCCCGGAATTATGAAAAGAATAAAAAACACGCTTTTTAACACTACTTGACCAAGAACATCACTTTTTTCAATGTTAATCAGCGGCGTTGAAAGCACGACTACTATCATAAGACCTATCCAAAATGCCAAGAACCATCTTGGCCTTTTCTCAATTTTGGTGGGCTTTTTGAATGGGTAAGTTTTGTTCGCGATAAAACGAAAAACCAACCATCCAATGAAAAATGGGACAACTGTTCTAACAGCCCCGAGTATTACCACATCTAATGGGTCATACATATTTTTCTCCTATGAGCTATAATTATTAATAGATTGCTTAATATACCCAACTATTAATAATCAGTCTTGTGATTTTAGCTCAATATCGCTGGAGTGATTTGTTATGTAGTTTTAGGGACCTACAGTCTTTCAGTGTTTTTCTTTGTTTTTCTTCCCATTTGAAGCCAGCTTCACGAGTGGTGCGATGACCAACCTGCTTAATATGAACCCCATTGCCATAATGTTGTTGATGCTCATATTCACGGCGTTGTAAGTCATTAGTAATACCTGTATGTAAGATTTTATTACCTTCTTTTATCAGTGATATTTATAAGTATCTCTATTGCTAGCCATTATTATTCTCCTTTGCCAGGTTACTCAATTTAATACAATATTTTGCAAACTTTTCAAATTTAAGTTCTGCACGTTCTTTCTTTTCACCTATTATAGTAATTATACCTTGATAATAGCGATGTTCTGCTTCACTAGGTTTTTCACTGATGTCCTCACTATAATAATAGTCTGTCATCTTTAAACTATTTATATTTAATAAATTGGGTAAAATGCCTTTATGAAAAAAAAGACCAGTAGCAAACGTTGGCTTTTTGAGCATCAAAATGATATTTTTGTAAAACAAGCAAGGCAAATAGGCTGGCGTTCACGGGCAGTTTATAAATTACTAGAAATTATTCAAAAAGACAACTTAATTAAAACAGGTAATTTTGTGCTTGACTTAGGCGCAGCACCTGGTAGCTGGTCACAGCTTGCCATCAAAAAAGTTGGTAATACAGGGCGTGTTGTCGCAAATGATATATTTCCTATAAAAGCAATTGATGGTGTTGATTTTATTCAAGGTAATTTTTGCGAACCAGCAGTTCACCAAAAAATTTTAGTCGCGCTTCAAGCGAGAAAGTTTGATGTTGTGCTTTCTGATATGGCACCAAATATGAGTGGTCACCTTTCGGTTGATATACCCAAAATAATGACTTTAAGCAAATTAGCACTTGATATGGCAAGTAAAATACTAAATAAAAAAGGCTACTGCCTAGTGAAAATTTTTCAAGGTGAGGGATTTGATGATTTACTTGTACATTGCCGACAAAAATTTAAATATCTATGTTTTAGAAAACCAAAAGCATCAAAAGCTAAAAGCCGCGAAATGTATTTATTAGCAAGTGTTTTAAAAGAAAAATAGCGGGTTCTACACTATCTTTTTTTGATGATCAATATTTCTACTACAATAAAAAATAATAAATGCTTATTTTAATGTATCGTAACTTGGTCCAAATTGCGCTTTAATTTTAGATTATTATTTAGATATTTATGAATGATTTTAACACTATACAAAAAGATTTACGCAAAGATATTGATGCGCTTAACTGCACCATTTATCGCACCTTGATATCAGATGTTGCACTTATTAATCAAATTAGTCAATATATTGTCCATGCAGGTGGCAAACGTTTGCGCCCGATTATTCTAATACTCGTTGCTAAATCACTAAACTATACGGGTGATAAGCATTATTTGCTTGCTGCAATTATTGAATTTATTCACACTGCAACGCTTTTACACGATGATGTGGTGGACCGAGCAAATATCAGACGCGCTCAGATGAGTGCAAATAAAAAATGGGGCAATTCTGCGAGTGTACTCACAGGAGATTTTTTGTATTCGAGAGCATTTGAGATGATGGTTGAAATAGACTCTATGCGTGTAATGGCAATACTTGCTAAGACAACGAACATCATAGCTGAAGGAGAGGTTTTACAACTTCTTAATCGTCAAAATACTAAATTAGACAAAAGCTCATATTTTCGCATCATTGAAAATAAAACTGCATATTTATTTGCAGCGGCTGCGCAACTTGGTGCAATTATTGCGCAATCAGAACCTGACACGGAAAAAGCACTTAAAATATATGGTTTAAATTTAGGAAATGCCTTTCAAATTATTGATGATGTGCTAGATTATAAGGCAAATACTAAAATACTAGGAAAAGAAATTGGCCATGATTTAAGCGAGGGGAAAACTACCCTACCTATGATTTATGCCCTAGAATACGCCACAGAAAAAGATCGTAAATTCCTCATACACGCACTTGAAAATTCTGATACCAGAAATATAGAGAAAATTATTAATATCTTAGATAAAACCACTGCGTTTGATAATACTGTAAATCAAGCCAAAATATGTGCCAAAAAAGCAGCAGATGCGATTCAAAATTTAGAAAATAACAAATTTAAAACTATGCTTTTAGCACTCACTGATTTAGTAATTAAACGTCTTTTATAATGTTTTAGCTTAGCAGTTTTAAGCTATGTTATTCTTTTAGATACTATGATTTTCTTAGCTTATCGTTTCTTTAAATAATTTTTTAAAATCAATGATGTCCAATCAAAAACTTAATTTTCAGAAAAGCTATCAAAACACAATTCAACATGCATTTGATGCCATTAAAAAAAATATGCCAAATTTTACAGTGCGTTTCGCACAAAACAAAATGATTGCTGAAATTTCAAAAACACTGTCTGGGGAATGTAAAAAAAATATTATTTGCATTGAAGCACCAACTGGTGTAGGCAAAACTCTGGCCTATTTAATCAGCGCAATTATTATTGCTAAAATGTTGAAAAAAAAACTCATTATTTCCAGCACAACAATTGCACTACAAGAACAATTAATTTATAAAGATTTAGCTGATGTAGGCAAATATAGTCTACTTGATTTTAGTTATGGACTCGTTAAGGGGAGAAATCGTTATGTTTGCTTACGTAACTTAAATCATCTGGCAAACAATAATTATCAAGATACATTATTTGATGCACTCTTAGGAGATGAAAGAATTAATAAAGCACAGCAAAAAACATTGGCACGTTTAGAAAAAAAATATCAAAATAAAACTTGGGATGGTGAATATGATACACTCAGCAAACCGCTTAATCAAAAACTCTGGACCTACATTCAAGCAAGCCATCATACTTGTGATGCAAAGGCATGCGATTTTTACCAAAATTGCTGTTTTTTTAATACACGTAGGCAGTTGTATCATCAAGACGTACTAGTTGCTAATCACGACTTGGTACTCGCAGATTTAATGAATAATACAAATACTTTGGGTGAGCCAGAAGATAATATTTATATTTTTGATGAAGCACATCATCTTGCAACCAAAGCGCGCACTCATTTCTCCCATTGTATTAGTTTAAATACCATAGAAAATGAATTTAAAAAAATATTAAAGCTTATAATAGACATGGTGCAGTATTCTAGGGGAAAAAATGCGCGCATCAGCGAATTTAGTGCTGAATTTTCTAAATTCTCTGAGAGTAAAAACGAATTATTTGACGCATTAAAAAGGCGCATATTTGAAGCAGATATCTTATTATTCAATCTCGGTGTAATTGATGAAGAATATCGTCTGTTAAGCGAAAAATTATATACGCATGTTCAAATACTTTTTGATATATTTGAGAGTTGCAATGTATATTTTCTTGAGAATGCTAAAACACAAAAATTAACAACAAAAATATTAGAGGCTATAAAAATAAGAATTAGTCTAGCAAATCATTATAAAACGCGTTTGTATACACTGCTTAATGATACACTCAAAAATGATAAAAACACAGATATGCCAATGTCACGCTGGGTGGAGGAGGGAGTAACAAATAAAAAAACCCGCGATTATCTCTTGCACGTAGCAAAAATTGACATTGCACCTGACTTAAAAAAGATGCTTTGGTCGAAATGCTACGGCGCTCTTCTCACTTCAGCAACACTTACAACACTTGGAAATTTTGAACGATTTAACACACAACTAGGTCTAAACAAATATATTAGCCACTATGTACGCCTTGCTTCTCCTTTTAATTATAAAGCCAATTTTATTGTTGCAAATTTAAAATTAACGCCACATGGTTCTGATGACCTAGACGTAGCACTAAGCAAAGAACTGATAGCACGCCTTAATACCAAAACTGGAACCTTAGTTTTATTCACCGCACGTAAACAAATGCTTAGTGTTGCGCGTCATATAGCGGATAAAATTAACTGCTCTCTTTTATGTCAAGACAAATACGCAAAACATATTATTTTAAAAAAACATAAAACTTTGCGTGATAAGGGAAAGGGTAGTATTATCTTTGGCTTAGATAGTTTTTACGAAGGGGTTGATTTACGCGGTGATTATCTGACACATATTATAATTACTAAATTGCGTTTTAATGTGCCAAACTCGCCACTAGAAAAAACTACACAACACTACTTAGAATCTAAAGGGCGTAACGCTTTTTTAGAAATCAGCCTGCCTGATGCAGCATTAAAATTGATTCAAGCCTGCGGTCGCTTAATTAGAAGTGAGAATGATCGTGGTAAAATTACCCTATTTGATAGACGTATTGTTAATAAATCCTATGGTAAAAAATTGCTGCTACACCTGAACAATTTTCATGTTATCATTGAGCCCTAACTTTCAAAGAATAAGTTACTATTTTTAAAACAAAACTGTGCTGTGATTCTTTAATCTAGTAAAAATTATTCTTTTATAAACCAAAACAAAAATAGATATGAGAATAAAATTATTTACTTTTTTTATTTTTTTACTGATTACATTTTTTGCAAACGCACAACTGCGAGAAGAAATAGTGCGTTATCAAGCAGATGGTATTGAGATGAATGGTTATTTAGTTTGGGATGACCGTTATCCGGGTAAACGCCCGGGTATTATAATTGTGCATGAATGGTGGGGGCTTAATGATTATGCTAAAACACGGGCGCGTCAATTAGCGCTTATGGGCTATAGCGCTTTTGCTATTGATATGTATGGCGCTGGACAAAATACGACGCATCCTAAAATTGCTAAACAATTTTCAAGCGCTGTGCATAAAAATTTAGATAGCGCAAAATCCCGTTTTCAAAAAGCAATGACTATTTTCTCTAAACATCAAAGTGTTGCAAATGATATGCTCTCTGCGATTGGTTATTGTTTTGGTGGCAGTATTGTGTTAGAGATGGCGCGCCTAGGTCTACCACTTAAAATGGTTGCAAGTTTTCACGGTGCATTAACACCTCGTAGAGGTCATACGCCGAATATTAAATCTAAAGTACTAGTTTTTAACGGCAGTGATGACAAAATTGTGCCTAAAACACAAACGGAGGCATTTTTAAATGAAATGGAAAAATATGACGTAGATTATGAATTTTATAATTATAACGATACTGTGCATGCTTTTAGCAATCCCGAAGCAAATGAAATTGGCGCGCGCTTTAATATCAATAATTTACGCTATAACCGTTATGCTGATAGTGATTCTTGGGCAAAATTATCCCAAACACTCAGTGATTTGTATGCTAAATAAAAATAAAAAATACTGACTAAACACCGACGACTTAGCAGCACCATGGGGCGTAAGTGCTCTTAAAATTATGCTATTTTTCTAAATTTTTACTTTGAATAATAGGATTGTCTAAATTGCCGCTAATTGTGTAATCAAAAAAAATCACTTTTTTTAGCACAGAATCAAGTTTTTCGCCTCTAAATAACAATTGATCTGCTGTCCAGATAGCAAGACCAACGGCACCAGTACCTAATAGGTAAGTTAATACTGGCAAACTTCCAGATACTGAAGGAATAACCGTTGCTTCTAAATTTAGCACACCGGTTAATAAATTTATCTTGCCTGTTAAATCAATATTACTAGATGAACTCAATAGTTTAAATTTTTCAATGTGCATCATGCCTTTTTCAATTTTAAGATTTGTATTGATATTATCATATTCAAAACCTTTAGCAATCACGTCAGAAAAGTTTAGCTTCAATCTTTTTTTGAGTGCATTAATATTAAGTACTGATAAAATGCGTCCAAAATTGCCAATATCTTTTTCATTAAGTACGCCTTTTTCAACATGGATATTTGCTTCCCCCACAATATTATTTAAGCTAATGTTCCAAGGTGCACATGAGCAAGTAAAATGAATATTACTTTTAAATTTACCGCCTTTTACTGATTCAGAAATGCCAATTTCTTTTAAAACTAATGATAGTTTATCATGATTGATAGTACTATAAAATTCACTTTCTTTTTCAGACCACTTACCATGAAAAGATATGCCAAGTGCCTTATTCGTAAAATAACCTTCCTCAATAAGTAAAGCATCAGAATCATCATGCATTAGCCTAAATTGTAGATCAGGTAATAAATAATCATTAATATGAATTTGATGAGCATTAACAAACATATCAGGGATTATATTTGGCGTAATTTGCCAATTATTTTTTTGATTAAGATTGCTATCAATTTTTACGCTGTGGATATGCAACTGCGACAAAATACCCTTTTGATAAGACATAGTTGCACTTACACCAATGCCTGCTGCAAGCAGCTTTACCTGCCAAAGGTGTGGCTTATTATTTTTATTCTGCGTTAAGTCTTTAGTAAATAAAGCCAAGTTTGTCTGGGTCGTAGTGGCTAGAATATTTAAACTATCTTTTTCATAATACCAGTCTAAATCAAGTGGCTTTTTTTTGAATATACCTTTTGCTTTCGCACCGAGTTTCTTATCAAAATAAATAACGTCACCATTTATATTATCAATTGTAATAGATGGATTTTTAAGCATTAACCTATTATTTTTTAGTTGACTCATAACACGTATATCTGGTGCTGTATTTTTGTTTAGTGGTAGTTTTAGCTGAATATAGGTTTTTGCATTGCCAGATAAAAACAAAGTATCTAACACTGTTAAATTTAGTGCTAGAGCGTCCAATTTCAAAAATTCTAATAGTTGTTCACTACGGTTTGAGGTTTGCATAATTGCTGAGATGGAGCTTGAATTACCTAATAAATCATCAACATAAATCTCTGCTTTATCAATTGCTAATACATTGAGCTTAGCATCTTTAAAATGAATAAATAATTTTTTACCATCACTATGAATGTTGGCATTAAAATTTTCTAAATTGGGCCAGGCATCATCAAAATTAAACAGCACATTTTTGGTATATAAACGAACATCAATTTTTGGCTTTACATCTGTTTTAAATTCTTGCATTACTGATACTTTAATATCAGTCAATTCACCCTCTTTAAATATTTTTTTAAGCCAATGAAAAAGCGCTTCATTTATGAATTTATCTGGCAAATAATCAATAAGTTTCATTGCTTTTATGTGTGGAATTTGTAACATAAAAGTTATTTTATTTTGAGAATCTTTTTCTAAGTCTATATGCAATTTAATATCAGAATTATCTGCTAAAACACTGAGTGAAAATTTTCTATCACGCACCAGTTTTTCTACATCTAACACTGCTTTTATATTAAATTCAGGTAGGGCTTTAGAAAAAATAGTATTTTCTGATAAATTTTGATGATACATAGTCATATAAAACTTACCATCTAGGTAGTAAGCAAGTATCGGTTCTGTGTCAAAAATTTGTGCTGACTTCTGCTTTAAAATAATTTTTTCAACACGAATTACATCAATAAAATAAAATAAATTTTGGTAATCCAACGTGAATTTATTTAGCGATATTTCTTTTATTGAATCAAGATTAAGTGTCAATTTTTCAAGCGATATGCTACTTTTACGATAATCCCTATAAAATAAAGATATCACAGCAAAAAATGGTAAATTTAGATCATCTATTCTCGCAACCATCTGCTTAGAATGTGGGTTTGAAAATACGATATATTGAGTAGAAATAACAAAACCACCCTTCTGATAATCTAAACCAAAATTAGCAAGATCAATCTCTAATTTTGTTAAATCTTCTAACTTTGAAACGACAGACCCTTTTAAAGTATGTTGAAAAAGCCATGTTACTACTAAGATTAAAATAAGTAGAATAGCAAGAATTTTAAATGCTAATTTTATCAAGCGATAAAAAAAACTGACAGTTACTTTTTTTTCATTTATCATAAAATAGCTATATTATAAGATGCCATATTTAATATCGCTTTAATATTAAATAGTTTGATTTTAATGTATTGATAAACTTTATTTGATAAACTGAGTATAACAAAGCACATTAATTTTTAACTCTGACACTTTTAAAAATTTAAAAGGTCTAAGTAGTGCTGTGATATTCTTAAATCAACGATATTGACGCAGATACCACCAAGCAAATATTTTTTTTAAATAATGAAATAAACGAAGTGGCGGTAATATCAGTGCGTAATCGTTGCTTCGTTTAACCAACATGCCTTTATCAAGGCTGTCAATAATACAAAGTAATTCACTGCGAAATGTATGACATGCCATTTTATTTTCTAAACTAAGTAACGCGTTTTTTGCTGCAGCAATAGCTTGTAAATCTGCCATATGTGCTTGTTTAGGCTGCCATTCTGGACCAGGAAAACTACCAGAATCTCCCGCTACAAAAACTTTTTTTGCACCAATAACTTGACAAAATTTATCAGCTTTCAATAACCCACCTTTACTACGTTTAAACAGTGTATTATCAAACCATTTATTTCCTGTTATGCCAGGCATAAATAAAATTAAATCTACGTTAAATTCACCACCTTCAGAAATAATCTTATGTGCGCTAAAGCTTTTAAGTTTATGGCCTAAATGCATTTTTATATTGCGTTTTTTCATCTCCGAAAGTAACTTACTCACTGCATTCTCACCTAAACGAATACCAGGTTTAGATGCTGGACTAAAAAATATTAACTCAAATTGAGTGCGTCTTTTCTCCTTGCGCAGTTGCGTATCAATAGTAAATAAAAATTCAAAGATAGGACCGCCACGCATCGCACTAGGTTCATTAGGATTACTAGCAAAACCAAAAGCGATAGTGCCTCCTGTCATTTTAGCTAATTTTTCTTTAATTTCCTCAGCGGCTAAAACACCTTCACAAGGTGTAATTGCGTGCTCAATACCAGATAATTTTTTAATAAAGCGCCCACCTGATGCAATGATGAGTGCATCACTATCAATACGTGCGCCTTTTTTGGTACATACTGTGCGTTCAGATTCAACACCTACAACACAATCTTTAATATAATTTACTTGATAGCGTTTAAAAAAACGTTCAAGCGGTACACAAATATCACAGGCACTTACCTTAGCGCTTGGTATCCAAATTAAGCCTGGCAAATAAACTAATTCTGCTTTAGGTGCAATGAGCGTAATTTTAAGAGATTTACTCTGCTTTCTTAGTGTTTTAATGCTTGTTAAACCGGCAAAACCACAACCAATAATTACAATATGTTTCATTTGATTTCTCCTTTTTGTATGTAGAAACCTCTTTGTAATTTAAAAAATAAATAGGACACAATTTTTAACATAAAAATATTATATAATCTAAGTAGACTTTTTAAAAACTATTTGGCAATCATGCTATTTTAATATTTACGCCTAGCTACTTGACGTAAAAATAATAAATTTTACTAAGATGTTGGCAAAAAATAAATTTTATATATTTTAAATAAAGGAGTCCTAATGCTTTCAGATGATAGTTTAGATATTTTGTTTCGTAAAGCACGCAGTCATAATGGCTGGCTTGATAAAAAAGTAACCACACAACAACTAAAACAAATTTATGCGCTGATGAAATATGGATCAACATCAGCAAACTCATGCCCAATGCGTCTTGTTTTTATTATAAGTAAGGGGGCAAAAGAACGCTTAAAAAAACACCTTAATGCAGACAATATTGAAAAATCTATGCAAGCACCAGTGGTTGCAATTATCGCATATGACAAAGAATTTTATCAAAAATTACCAATGCTTTTTCCGCATAATCTAGACGCCAAAAATTGGTTTATTGGTAGTGAAGAAAAAATTAGTGTATCAGGTACCATGAATGCAACCTTGCAAGGTGCTTACTTTATGTTAGCTGCTCGTGCACTTGGACTTGATTGTGGGCCTATGGCTGGATTTAATAACATCAGCCTTGACGGGGAATTCTTTTCAAGAAAAAATTATAAATCCATTTTCTTATGCGCCTTAGGCTACGGCGATAAAAGCAAAATTTTTCCGCGTTCACCACGTCTAGATTTTGCTAGTGTATGTAATATTTGCTAATCTTGATAAAGCTCAACAATATAAAAAAGATTGAATCCTTCTGAGGAACGTGCAGGACCTATAACGCGCGCTGCATAAAGCATTTTCTTCCTGTTAGATTTTTTAATTGCATCTGCTTTAGAGCGAACAATTCTAACATCTGACTGGGAACAACGCGTACGTTTAAGGTGGCGCAAGTGTACAACAGCAAAATACTCTGTTACAACACTTGCCTTTGGGTTCATATCTAGCTGGTAGCCTCTAACCATTATTTACACCAGAAAAAAGAAATCACGGCAGGACCTTTTTAAAAGGCTTTACTATAACTTTTTCGTAAGCACCAGAAATAAAATAAGGATCAGCATCCGCCCATGCTTTTGCTACACTTAAATCATCAAATTCTCCAACAACTAAACTGCCACTAAAACCGTATTCACCGGGCTCTACGGTATCAATTGCTGGGTGCGGTCCTGCTAAAATTAGCCGCCCTTCATTTTTTAGCAGTTCAAGACGTGCAATATGGGCACTACGAGCTATTTTACGCTTTTCTAAACTATTTTTAATATCTACTGCCATAATAGCATACAACATAATATAACCCCTCATTAAAAATAATCAACATTAAAAAATAACAGCTAAATTATAACATAGACAAATTATTATCTTTACAGGTCGCTATTTTATTTTGCAAAAAAAATAATCAAAAAATTTAATTATCCTCTTAAAGAGTCCTATTTGCTCAAACAGAATTTTGTTTTTTGAAATACAAAATTTTTGTGTTGTAAAAAATTTAACTAACACATTAAATTTGTTATAATAAACTTTCTATAATTAAATCAGTCTACCATTAAAAAGGAGAATAAAATGGCGTTAAAAAATTCAAAAACAGAGCAAAATTTAAAAGACGCATTCTCAGGTGAATCACAAGCAAATCGTCGTTATTTATATTTTGCAGCAAAAGCAGATGTTGAGGGATACAATGATATTTCTGCAGTTTTTCGCTCTACTGCTGAGGGTGAGACAGGTCATGCACACGGTCATTTAGAATATTTAGAAGAGGTTGGAGACCCTGCAACGGGATTACCAATTGGTGAAACAAGCGAAAATTTAAAGGCTGCGGTTGCTGGTGAAACACATGAATATACTGATATGTATCCAGGTATGGCAAAAACAGCGCGAGAGGAAGGTTTTGATGAAATATCGAATTGGTTTGAGACTCTTGCTAAAGCTGAACGTTCGCATGCTAATCGTTTTCAAAAAGCACTAGATTCTATGTAAATGCTTAGACGTATAAAAAGCCAATAAAAACAATTTTCTTTGCTTCTGAACTTCTAAATTTCGTGTTGCTTAAATACGTGATTGCCTAGTATCAAAAAATTATGATAAAAGAGGGTTCTCTTGATAAACCAGAGCGCCTGCCTATTGATTGGCAGAATGAAGAATTTTATAATAAGAATGCTTTATTTTCGGAATTAGAGCGCGTTTTTGATATTTGTCACGGCTGTCGTCGCTGTGTTAATCTTTGCCAAGCTTTTCCAACTTTATTTGATTTAATTGACACATCTAAAACTATGGAAATAGATAGTGTTGATGAAAATAATTATCAAAAGGTAGTAAGTGAATGTTATTTATGCGATTTATGTTACATGACTAAGTGTCCTTATGTTCCTCCGCATGAATGGAAAGTAGATTTTCCACATTTGATGTTGCGTGCTAAAGCAGTTGCATTTAAGAGAGATGGTGTAAAAATATCACGCAAAATACTAAGTGCGCCACAATTAGTTGGGAAATTAGCAAGCATACCTGTTATTAATAATGTTGTTAATCAAGCAAGTAGGAATAATTCTTATATGCGCGGCTTGCTTAATAAATTTATAGGCATACACCCGAGTGCACACATAGCAAGTTATCATAGTAAAAATCGCCCAAGCCAAATTTTAAAGACCCAGCATCCAAAAAAAAATTTCTATAAAGAAAAGGTTGCCATATTTGCTACTTGTTATGGTGAATATAATCAAGTAGATAGTGTGCTTGATTTGAATACAGTTTTGCGCCACAATCAAATAGAAACTATGCTCGTAAAAAAAATAAAATGCTGCGCGATGCCTAAGCTAGAACTCGGTGATATAGAAAGTGTTATCCGTTTTGCAAAACACAATAAAAAATCCCTTTATAAACTCAGCAAGGTAGGTTATAAATTTATTGCCCCCATTCCTTCTTGTGTATTGATGTTTAAAAATGAGCTACCACTATTATTACCTGATGATAAAGAAATTAGCGCTATTGCTAAAGCATTTTTTGATCCATTTGAATATTTGTTTTATCTCCATCAAAATAATAAACTTAGCACTAATTTTAAGGCACTCAGTCACAAAGTGCTCTATCAAGTTGCCTGTCATCAACGTGTGCAAAATATTGGCGCAAAAACTAAGCAAATCTTAACTCTTATTCCCGGACTAAAACTAACAGTTTTTGAAAGATGTTCGGGACACAATGGCAGTTATGGTGTGCGCCAAAATACTTATGAGAATGCAAGAAAAATTGCGCGTCCAATTGTTCAAAAAGTTGATGAAACAATGGATTATGTCGTTAGCGATTGCATACTTGCTAGCAAACATATTACACATTTAAGCAAATATAATACACCTGCTGTCCATCCAATTTATTTACTAAAAAAAGCGTATGGATTATGAATTATAACAATCAAAATTTTCTTACTCCTAAAGATTT
The DNA here is from genome assembly GCA_965207345.1 of Gammaproteobacteria bacterium. Classification (GTDB taxonomy): domain Bacteria; phylum Pseudomonadota; class Gammaproteobacteria; order PS1; family Pseudothioglobaceae. The sequence continues at coordinate 222,153 of OZ242280.1, forward strand.
AATGCCACTGGAGGTTTATGCAAAAAAACGTTCTAAAATACGTGCGCATGTTATGGTACTTAAAAAAAAACGTGATGTTAACTTAGGTAAACATATTCGTCTGCTATTTGAAAATCACAACACCATTTTATATCAAATTCAAGAAATGCTTAGAATTGAGCGCATTTTTGAGCCAGAAGGTATTCTAGAAGAATTAAAAGTTTATAACCCACTAATTCCAAATGGTTCTAATTTAAAAGCAACGATGATGATTGAATATAATGACATAAACGAAAGGCGCAGTGCGCTTGCTAAACTTATTGGAATTGAAAAATCTATTAGTATGAAAATTGATGGCGGGGAGGAAATTATTCCCATTAGCAACGAAGATTTAACACGTGATAATGATGAAAAAACTTCTTCGGTGCATTTTATGCGTTTTGAGCTAACGCTAGAACAAATACATGCTTTTAAAGCAAAAAAACCTGTTTTAATTGCTGTTAACCATGCGCATTATCAAGTTAGACTAACATTAGATAAACAAACACAGCAAGCTTTGTCAGAAGATTTTGACACGAGTAAATAAATTTTAAATAATTAACATATTTTTGAAATGACGCATTAAAAATATTAATTTATCCTATTTTACTAATGAGTGTATTAGAAACGCAAATCAAGCGAGAGCTAAAAAAACAAAATGCTGTTTTGCTTGCACATTACTATGTAGCATCAGAGTTACAATTACTTGCAGAAAAAACAGGAGGTATCGTTGCTGATTCTTTAGAAATGGCGCGTTTTGGCAAATATTGTCATGCAAACGTGATTGTTATTGCTGGTGTTAAATTTATGGGTGAAACGGCAAAAATTCTCGCACCTGAAAAAACTGTTTTAGTGTTAGATAATCGTGCAACTTGCTCACTTGATATTTCTTGCCCTATAGACGATTTTAATGCTTTTTGTGCTAAGCACAAAGAAAGAGAAGTGGTTGTTTATGCAAATACTTCCGCTGCTGTGAAAGCGAAAGCTAACTGGGTTGTTACTTCAGGTAGCGCACTTAAAATAGTAGAACACTTACACGAACAAGGGGAAAAAATCCTTTGGGCGCCTGATAGACATTTGGGTGCTTATATAAGAGCACGCACGCACGCAGACATGCTTCTTTGGCATGGTAGCTGCGTTGTGCACGAAGCATTTAAAGCAGATGCACTGATAAAATTAAAAGAAAAAATGCCAGGAGCTTGTGTTTTAGTGCATCCTGAATCTCCGATGGAGGTAATTGAGCTTGCTGATGTGGTTGGCTCAACAACAGAATTAATTAAAGCCGTTAGAGATAGGGCAGAGCAAACTTATATCGTTGCAACTGATAATGGTATTTTTCATAAAATGCGCGAAATAGCACCGAACAAAAAATTTATTGAAGCACCAAGTATGGGTATCGGTGCAACCTGTGAAAGCTGTGCACACTGTGAATGGATGGCAATGAATAATTTAGAAAAATGCTTGCATGTCTTAAAAGTGCATAACAATGAAATTAATATTGAACCAGATATTATCAGCCAAGCACAAAATGCTATTAATCGCCTGCTTGACTTCACCACAAAACACTAGCCACTTCTGACTTCGTAAAGACTAAAAAATTTGTTTATAACTTCGTTACTTTTGATCTGGTAAACAAATAAATAAGTTTCACGATAATGTTTTTTATTAATGTAAATTGCATACCTATCATTTTACCAATATTGCTAGATAATTTTTCACCTAATAATTTTCTTAATATACGCTTATAGCCTTTTCTATCTCTGATTCTTGAAGCATCTAACCAATGCAAAACATCCATGTTTTTTAAATCTTCTTGATAATCAGGATACCAACTTAAAAATTCCTTATGCTCATTTGCGTCTTCTCTTACATCAAGCATTCTAAATTTATGATACTTTGTTCTATATTTCCCGGCGTCAATAGGATAATACTTATTTCTGCCAAGTACCTGATTTATGGCAATACCAAGTCCTGGAGATCCCGTTATGTGAAATAAATTTGTTGCTTTGTTTACCTGCACCTTTGTTTTAATACGATAAATCATTTGTTCTAAAAAAGGATGTCTGGCTTGGGTACAAATAAATTGGTTCCATACTAAATAAGTTTTAGTATCAAATGTAGGCTCTTTCGGGACCATCGAAATAAAATCCAAATTATCCTGCATAAATTGACCAAGACTGCGTGTACAAACGGTATCAATATCAGCGTAAACTCCGCCTGTTAAATAAAGTGCGCAATATCGCCAAATATCAGCACGGAATGCACCAATTTTGATAGAGAGATAAATATCTAGGATTTTTTGATCAAAATTATTTTTAATAAGTGCAATGCAGTCATTATCATCAAAAAACCTATATTCGTATGTTGGATTAAATTTCACCCAAGACATAGCAGAGTCATACATTCCTTTAGGTACACAATTACTTTTAAAAGTTTGATAAATAATTCTGGGGATCTTAGGATCTTTGTTATTTGATTTTTTAGAGGCTTTGATTAATTTTGGAATCTCTAAAAGTTCAGTGTTTATAATAGCTTTGTTTTTAGAAGCACTAAATTCTTTTAGGGGATTATTGTTTAGGGATTTTTTCATTGCCATTATTAATATTACAATCTAGGTTTTATATGCGTTATTTTAAATTAATTTATGGTTAAAAGTTGTGTTACAGTATCACAGCATTAGGAGGTTTAGCACACATTAAATCATCAACGCTGATAATATCATAATGATAGACTTAGTTATTTATTTTACCTAATTCATAACATTCTTTACGCATTCCACCAGTAATGCATCCCATTGTAATGAGAATACCTACACGGTTTTTTCCCTACAGGTTTTAATAAATGCTCTAACTTGCGTAATGTTTAAATTACTGCCCCTTTAATTTCTAAAATACACTCTCCGGAATTTTCACATGGAAGACTAAAATAAAATCAGCTGTCAATACCACCATCTCCAGTTTTTTTTAGATTTGAAATACCTCCAATTAAATAATGAATTACCCAATCTTGAAAATATAATTTACTTTATTGTACAAGTGGTTCTTGGGTAGGGTAATCGAGACGTTTAATATTTATTAAACCAATGTACGCTAGCTTCCGGACATCACGCATATTCATAAAATTGCTTCTTTAATATTTATTGAAAAATTAGCGATAAAATTTAACGCCACGTTTTATCTTTGTGCGCCCATTTTTTTCGCGCCAATGATTTGTATCACGCAAACTATAAACACAACCACAATACTCTTGCTGATAAAATTTTTCGCGTTTCGCAATTTCTATCATGCGGCTGCTACCGCCACGTTTGCGCCAATTAAAAACCCAATAGTTTAGATTTTTATAACGCGTTGTTGCGCGCAGACCACAAGCATTGATTTGTGCCATATCTTTCCAACGAGAAATACCAAGTGTTGAAGAAAAAAGAGAAAAGTTATTTTCATTGGCAAATTGTGCTGTGCGTTCAAAACGCATATCAAAACAAGTGGTGCAACGCGCGCCACGCTCTGGTTCTTTTTCTTGCCCCTTGGTGCGCAAAAACCAATTTTCTCTATCATAATCGCTGTCTATAAAATCCATATTTAATTTTTTGGCAAAAGTAATATTTTCCTGTTTACGCAGTTCATATTCTGCACGTGGATGAATATTTGGATTATAGAAAAAAATTGTAGTATTGATATTTGAAGCATTGAGTGCTTCCATAATATCGCCTGCACAGGGCGCACAACAAGAATGTAGCAATAACTTTTTTTCATTATTTGGTGTTTTGAGTTTCTCTCTTTGAGAAGACGTTAGACTTAAATTTTCTTGGGACATTTTTAATTTTTTCCTATTTTAAAGATTCGCACAAACCCTTTAATTCTTTCATTTTCAACTTTACTTGGATTATTCTCTTACTAAATACTCCTTCAGTCTTTTAAGCACTTCCCACGCTCGGGGTCTGAGCGTGTTGTCAATTATTATATCAGCAGGATGTGGGCAAACAAAAATCTTATCATTTTTAATATACATGTCATCTGCCATAAGCAAAATTGTTTTTATTTCATTTTCAACTTGCTTTAACATTTGCATTAACTCAACTTCTTCCAAAGCAATGCACTGAGTATTTTTTTCATCTAAATTAATAGCTAGTAACATCTTAACCAATAATACGTGCTGTTTTTTATCACTCATAAAACAATGTGCGCGGTTTGCTTTATTTTCTACCACTAAACAACGAATTTTAGAAAAAATGTTGTTCTTGGACGCTTTAGCATCTTTTGTTACATTTTCTACGGTACTTATTTTTTTAATTTGCACCTGATCCATTTGTATATGTGCCCGCACCCTTTTTGCTAACCAAAATGGGATGCCAAGTTGTGTTAGAGAAAATTCATGAAAAAGTACATTTTTCATATTTGCGTATAACTTTTACGATTATCAAGCAAAATACGGTTAATCGCATTAATATAGGCCTTAGCTGAGGCTTTGACAATATCCATATCCATGCCACTTGCGCTAACAATACGGTTTTTATATTCAATACGCACACTGACAACACCCAAAGAATCGGTGCCACTTGTTACATTATTAACCGAATAAAGCTGTAAATATATTTTAATATCAATAAGTTTATCAATCGCAGAAAAAGTTGCATCAACTGCCCCACTTGTTATTGCTGTTGCTCTTTTCTCCTTGCCTGTAATTATTAGATTAACCGTTGCCTTAACTTCGCCAGTATTTTTAATATTAATACTTAGGCTTTTTAAGGTAATTATTTTATCCATTTGTGTTTCACTATCGCCAGCGAGAGCTTGCAAATCCTCATCAAAAATTTGATGTTTTTTATCTGCCAATGTTTTAAAGCGCACAAAAGTTTTTTCAAAACTCTCCTCTTTATTAAAACTAATACCAAGCTCTGACAACCTAGAGCGAAGAGCATTACGCCCTGAATGTTTGCCTAATACTAGTTGATTAGCGTGCCAACCAACATCCTCTGCTTGCATAATTTCGTAAGTTTCACGGTGTTTAAGCACACCATCTTGATGAATGCCTGCTTCGTGTGCAAACGCATTAGCGCCGACAATTGCCTTGTTAGGCTGAACTACAAAACCTGTAATATTGGAAACCAAGCGTGAAGTTGTCAAAATATGTGTGGTATCAATATTTGTATCACAATCAAAAATATCTTGACGCATTCTCACTCCCATTACTACTTCTTCTAGAGAAGTATTTCCTGCTCTTTCACCCAAACCATTAATGGTGCATTCAATTTGACGCGCACCATTTAAAACAGCAGAAAGTGAATTTGCAACCGCTAAACCTAAATCATTATGACAGTGGGCTGAAAAAATAGCCCTATCAGAATTAGGCACACGCTCTATAATATTTTTTATTATAACGCCAAATTGATGCGGCAAATTATAGCCCACCGTATCAGGAATGTTGATTGTGTGTGCACCTGCTTCAATTGTTTTTTCAATAATGCGGCACAAAAAATCAATATCTGAACGTCCAGCATCTTCGGGAGAAAATTCTACGTCATCGCAAAAATTGCGTGCGTATTTCACCGCACCTACTGCTTGCGTTATCACTTCCTCCGGTGTCATATTTAATTTTTTTTGCATATGAATAGCTGAGGTAGCAATAAAAGTGTGAATACGCATGGCATTTGCACCTTTAAGGGCTAAAACTGCGCTATCTATATCTTTTTCTAAAGCGCGCGCTAATGAACAAACTCGGCTATCCTTAATTGCACAGGCCACTGCCCTAACTGCTTCAAAGTCACCCTTTGAGGCAATAGCAAACCCTGCTTCAATGACATCAACATGCATTTTTTCTAAGGATTTAGCAATACGAACCTTTTCTTCTTTAGTCATTGACGCCCCAGGGCTTTGCTCGCCATCTCTAAGCGTCGTATCAAAAATAATTAGTTTATTTGTCATGAAGAACTCCCTGATTAAAATAGCTTACGTTTTAAAAAATTTTAAATTTATGTAATGCCAAAAATTAGCGACATAATCGCCAAAAATCGCAGTCACCTAAGCAGAATAATAGAAAATCAAGGTAATATGAAGAAAAGAAGAGGAAAGCATTTTTCGGGTTCATGATAAGCATATTATATATCAGGTGACGTAATTTTTGCTTTTTTATGTATTTTTTCTAAATGCTTTTTTCGCAAGCCAAAAATAGTAATAACTACACCTGAAATACTATATATCAGAAAGAAAGAAAACAATATCTCAGGAGGTCTTAAGGAAATTAAAACAATAACAAAAACACTAAGTAGCATAATTTTAAAAGAGGATCTGCCTTTTAAATTAAAACTTTTAAAACTATGATAACGAATATTACTTACCATTAGAAGTGCTACAATAAAAATAATCAGCCAAGTAATGAGGGTAGCTGAATTAAATGTTAATTCATAATTATGAGAAAACCAGACAAAACTTGCAACAAGTCCTGCTGCTGAAGGACTAGGCAAACCTTGAAAATAATTTTTATCTTGTGTGCCAATTTGCGTATTAAATCGTGCAAGCCTAAGTGCTCCTGAAGCTACATACAAAAAACTCACAAGCCAGCCAAATTTCCCCAATGTGTTCAGTGCCCAAACGTATGCTAATAAAGCTGGAGCAATGCTAAAAGATAACATATCCGACATAGAGTCATATTCTGCGCCAAACGTGCTTTGTGTTTGTGTCAACCGCGCTACTCTACCATCTAAGCCATCAAATAATATTGCTACAAAAACAGCAATAGCACTTTGCTCATAATAGCCATTCACAGCTAAGATAATTGCGTAGAATCCCGCAAATAAGCCAAACGTTGTTAGAATATTTGGTAATAGATAAATACCACGTTTGCGCTTCTTTTCTAAAAATGTCACATTGTCACCCATCTTAAATATTGATTTTGTTGCATTTTAATTGAGTAAACAACAAAAAACTAAATCAAAAATAACATTTAAGAGAAAAAATACTTTAATTTAGCGTGTTTTATTTGACTAATTTTTTGTTTTATCAACCACTTTTTCAATCCATGGCATCATTGCACGCAAATCTGTGCCAGTTTTTTCAATTTTATGTGCATGTTGTTTACCACGCATTTGAGGCAATTTATCAACATTTGCAACAAATTCTCTGGCAAACGAACCATCTTGAATTTCGGATAAAATTTTTCTCATCTCTGCTTTTGTATGCTCATTAATAATACGAGGACCACGCGTAATATCGCCGTATTCAGCTGTATTAGAAATAGAATAACGCATATTAGCAATTCCGCCTTCATACATCAAATCAACAATGAGTTTAAGTTCATGTAAACACTCAAAATACGCCATTTCTGGTTCATAACCTGCTTCTAGTAAAACTTCAAATCCAGTTTGTACTAGCGCAGTTGTGCCGCCGCAAAGTACTGCCTGTTCACCGAATAAATCGGTTTCTGTTTCATCTTTAAACGAAGTTTCTAAAATACCTGTTCGTCCACCGCCAATTGCCACAGCGTAAGAAAGTGCCATTTCTTTTGCATGTCCAGAAATATCCTGAAAAACTGCGATTAAATCAGGAATGCCACCACCTTTTACAAACTCAGTGCGCACCGTATGACCAGGGGCTTTAGGTGCAATTAGAATCACATCTAAATCTGCTCTTGGTTTAATTTGTCCAAAATGAATATTAAAGCCGTGTGCAAAGCCAAGTGTTGCACCCGATTTTAAATTGGGTTCAATCTCATTTTTATACAGTTTTGCTTGAAATTCATCAGGTGCCAAAATCATAACTAAATCAGCACTTGCAGTTGCTTTCTCAATGTTAGCAACTACTAATCCTGATGCTTTTGCCTTAGAAATAGAGTTCGAACCTGCTCTTAAACCTACCACTACTTCAACGCCTGAATCCTTTAAATTATTTGCATGCGCGTGTCCTTGAGAGCCATAACCAATAATAGCTACTTTTGTTCTTCTAATCACTTTTAAATCTGCATCCTTATCGTAATACCTATTCATCTATTTTTTTTCCTTTTTAAAATTTTGACAAAACTAACACTCTATATCCCACCAATAAAACCAATTGCATGTCCATTTAATCAATCTCTTTACATAATGTTATATCATAAAACAGATTGACCGCGATAAACACCCATTGCACCCGTTCTTGAGACTTCCAAAATATTGGCTTTACTAAATACAATAAGCGCATTTAGAAACGCATCTAATTTTCTTGATTTTCCTGAAATATCAATGATATAAGTTTTTTCTGAAACATCAACAATTTGACAGGAAAAAATATCTACCAATTGCTTAATTTGTGCAAAATTTTTCTCATTAATGATAATTTTAATAAGCATTAGTTCACGCTCAATATGTGGTTTTTTGGTTAAATCAATTACTTTAATTGTGTCTACTAATTTTTCTAATTGCTTGACAATTTGCTCAATTACATCATCACTGCCAATACTAACCAAAGTTAAACGTGATAGCGAAGATATGTGTGTTTCTGCAACCGTTAAAGATTCAATATTAAAACCACGTGCAGAAAATAAATCTACCACTCGTGAGAGTGCACCTGACTCATTTTCTAATAGAAGCGATATAATATGTCTCATACCAAACTTAATCCTGCGTCATCACTTGACAACATCTCATCTCTGCCAGCAAGTAACATCTCATTATGTCCAGCACCAGAAGGAATCATCGGAAAAACATTCTCATTTGGATCAGTAATAAAATCCAAAAATACGGTGCGTTTCTTATTATTAAACGCTTCTATTAGAGCAGGCTCAATTTCATTAACTTTTTCTATTTTTATACCAATGTGACCGTAACTCTCTGCTAACTTAACAAAATCAGGAAGCGCATCCATATAAGACATACTATAGCGTTTTTCATAAAAAAATTCCTGCCATTGTCTGATCATCCCTAAATAACGATTATTGAGGTTAATAATTTTAACTGGGGTATGATATTGCAACATCGTTGAAAGTTCCTGTAGCATCATTTGAATACTACCCTCACCCGTAACACATGCTACGTCTTTATTTGGCATTGCAAATTTTGCACCCATAGCTGCGGGCAAGCCAAATCCCATTGTACCTAGTCCGCCAGAATTAATCCAATGTCTTGGTTTATTAAATGGATAGTATTGTGCCGCCCACATTTGATGTTGCCCAACATCTGAAGTAATAATTGCATCACCTTTAGTAATTTTATACAATGCTTCAATTACTGCTTGCGGCTTAATAATTTTTTGCGATTTTTGATAAGACAAAGAATCGAGAGAGCGCCATTTATTAATTTGCTGCCACCAAGATGAAATACCAGCTAATTTTTTATCTTTAAACGCATCAAGAACTGCCTCTAAAACCAAAGAGGCTTCTCCGATAAGCGGCACATCAACACGAATATTCTTTGAAATAGAAGAGGGGTCAATGTCAATATGAATAATTTTAGCATAGGGGCAGAATTTTTTTATATTTGCCGTTACCCTATCATCAAAGCGCGCACCGACTGCAATTACACAATCCGAATGGTGCATAGTCATATTTGCCTCATAAGTGCCATGCATGCCAAGCATGCCAATAAATTGTTTATCATCTGCAGGATAGGCACCTAAGCCCATAAGTGTTTGCGTAATCGGAAAACCAAGCCGATGTGTAAGCGTAATAAGCGCTTTACTCGCATTACCGATAATGCTACCACCGCCTGAGTAAATAACAGGTTTTTTCGATTTACTAATAAGCCCCACTGCCTTACTTACCTGTAATAAATCAGGATGTTTGGCAGGTTTATAAGAACGTAGTTCTATTTGAATTGGATAAGAAAATTTCTTTATTTTGTTTATAGTAATATCTTTAGGAATATCAACCACTACTGGGCCAGGGCGGCCCGTTGAAGCAATATAAAATGCTTTTTTAATGGTGATCGCCAGTTTAGAAACATCTTTGACCAAATAATTATGTTTCACGCAAGAGCGCGTAATGCCTACACTATCAACCTCCTGAAACGCATCACTGCCAATCACAGGCGTTGCTACTTGCCCTGAAAGAATGACAAGCGGAATGGAATCCATGTAAGCTGTAGCAATGCCCGTTACCGCATTTGTAAGACCAGGACCTGAAGTAACAAGCACTACGCCAATTTTACCACTTGCCCGTGCATAACCGTCAGCAGCATGCACTGCTCCTTGTTCATGTCTGACTAAAATATGACGAATAGTGCCTTGTAACTCAATTGCATCATAGATATGTAATACTGCTCCGCCTGGATAGCCAAAAATATATTTTATTCCTTCTTTTTGCAAGCATTTAATAATAATTTCAGCGCCATTTATTTCCATCATATTTACATAATTTTAGATACTTATGTTTTTATTTGCTACTTTATTTTTTAAATATCATGCAAGTTTTTTGCTTGTGCTACTTCTTTTTTAACTAACACTATTCATTTTAATCACTTTTGACAAAAAATCATAATCGCCAAAGATGGTAACAGGCACATCATTATACACCAATTACCTTATTACAATTCTTTATGCCAATAGTCATCAGAATAAAAAATCATAGGTGCATTTTTTTCATCAAAAGTTTGTATTTGCCATGCACTTGGTGTATTGATAAGTTTAGAGAGCAATTTATCATTGAGTTGATGTCCAGTTTTGTAACCTTCATATTTACCAACAATACTACCACCCAGTAAATATAAATCGCCCACAATATCTAGAATTTTATGCTTGACAAACTCATTGCGATAACGCACACCATCTTCATTTAATACGCCTTCCTCGCCTAAAGCAACTGCATTTTCTACACTTGCACCTAAACCAAGTCCCATATTTTGAAGCATCTCTAAATCTTTAATTAAACCAAAAGTTCGCGCACGGCTAATCTCTTTTAAATAAGATTCTTTAGCAAAATCAATACAAAGTCTTTGCCCACTTTGTTTGATAAATCTATGACTAAAATTAATTTCTAAACAAATCTGAAAACCAAAATACGGCAACACGCGTGCCCAACTATCATTTAGTTTTACTTCAACAGGTTTTTTAACCACAAAAAATTTTTTATACGCATTTTGTTCAACAATACCTGCCGCCTGAATTAAAAAAATAAACGGTGCCGCACTCCCATCCATAATAGGCACCTCAAATGAATCAAGCTCAACTAAAACATTATCAATGCCTAAGCCCGATAAAGCAGAAAGCAGATGCTCTACGGTGGAGACCTTAGTACCATCTTTTTCCAAGCTAGTTGATAAATTAACTTCATTAACAAAAGCACTGTGCGCCTTGATAATGCTTCCTCTTAGATCTAGGCGCTTGAAAACCACACCATCATCAATTTTCGCAGGAGACAGAGTTAAAGTAACTTCTTTACCGCTATGAATACCAATGCCTCTAGCACTAGTTGAAGCACTAATTGTTCTTTGTTTAATCATTTAGAAAAAAGAAAATTATTTTAGAAGCGAAATAACCATGTTTGTAATTTTGAAAAAAAACTATTTTTTTGCCAATTATTTTTTTTGAATTTATTTACATCATAACTGAGTTTATTATCGCACATCAGCAAGCCACTCACCACTGAATAACTTGGATCAGAACCTAGGTGATCTGCGCCCAAAATTCCATGATTTTCACCGATTCTAGTTGGTTTATTAAAAATACGCTCCGAGAGACGTGTACAATGCTTAATTTTTGCTGCACCACCTGTTAACACTATACCAGAAGCAATACTACTATCATAACCGCTGGCTTGTAGTAATTTTCTCACCTCTGTAAAAATTTCTTCATATCTTGCTTCAATCACTTCTGCAAGCATGTACGAAGATAATTTTTTACTATCAGCACCTTCTACGTTTGCAACACCAATATAATGCTCCTTATCTACTGATTCTGCAAGTGCGCAACCGTGCTCTAATTTTAAGGTTTCTGCCATTTGTTGTGAAATTGTAAAAGCATACATAACGTCAGTCGTAACCAAATTACCTGCAATCGGCAACACAGCGCTATAACAAACAGCATGACCTGAAAAAATAATAACATCGGTTATATCACTACCAATATCAATCAGACAAACGCCTAATTTTTTTTCATCCCTAGTAAGCGCAGATTTACTCGCTGCTAATGCATTAAATACTTGATGTGTAACATCAATACTACATTGTGTAATACTTTTAACAATATTTTTACTACTAGATTTCTCGTTGGTCACAATATGTACTTGCGCTTCTAAAATACTGCCATGCATACCAATAGGGTGATTAATTTTAGCGGTTCCATCTAATATAAAGATACGCGGCAGTGTGTGTAAAATTTCTTGATTAGCGGGCAGTGTAATAGCGCTAGCACTCTGTAAAACACGTGCAACATCGGATTCATCTACTTCACCATGACGAATAGAAATCCGGCCAGTAGAATTTAAGCTATTGATATATAGCCCTGAAACACCAGCAATAATAAAATCAATACAAATATTTGAAACGTGTTCTGCTTCAGAAACAGCACGCTTTACCGCACTAACCACAGCATCAATATCAACAACAACGCCATTTTTAATACCATCAGAATGCGCGCTACCAATGCCAAGAATATGTAATCCCGTACTATCAAGTTCAGCAACCAAAACCAATATTTTGGCACTGCCAATATCAATACTTGCAATCACTTCATTATTCTTTTTGGGCATCACTAACAAATCATATTCATTATGACAATAAGCATAATCTCAAACTAAAAAATTAATATGTCTACAAACCATATGCTGTCAGATTTTACCGAATTATAAATATAAAATTAAGAAACGCGTCATAATTTCAAAATCATAGAAAAATATTTGTTTCATCAAAATTATTTTGACTGTAATTTTTTTATTTGCCACATCAACCAGGCTTTTAGCATCGCAGATGTCAACATTTTATTGCTCAGTAAACTTTTGAATTCTTTAGCACCAATTTCAGCATAATAAAGCCCGAAAATATGCTTTGTCATCTGTCTAATTGCTACGCCTTCTTTTTGCCTAAAATCTATATATTTTAAAAAATTAGTCAATATAATCTCTCGGCTTGATAATTTAGAATTTGGCCGGAAAAAGTTTTCTATTTCACCAAGCAAATAAGGGTTATGATAAGCTCTTCTACCCAGCATTACACCATCAACTTTGTCAAGATGTTTTATAATCATTTGAATGTTATTAATACCTCCATTTATCGTAATAATTAAATTAGGAAAATCCCTTTTAATTTGATACACTAACTCATAACGAAGCGGAGGGAGCGTTCTATTTTGCTTAGGACTTAGTCCTGAAAGCCATGCTTTTCTAGCATGAATAATAAAGTTATAACATCCCGCACTTGAGACAGTGTCAATAAAATGATACAAATTATCATATTCTTCGTATTCATCAACACCGATTCTGCATTTAACGCTTACAGGAATTTTCACTGCTTGGCATATAGCCAGAACGCTGTCTGCAACCACACTTGGTGTCTTCATTAAACAAGCGCCAAATATACCGCTTTGCGCGCGCGCGCTTGGGCAGCCAACGTTAATATTAATAGCATCATAACCAAAATCTGCACCAATACGCGCGCACATTGCCATATCTGTAGCATTTGCGCCACCAATTTGCAAAGTAAGTGGCTTTTCAAATGGATGAAAATTTAATAATTTTTCTCTATTTCCTTTTAAAATTGCCTGCGTTGTAATCATTTCGGTATATAAATTAACATGCTTTGATAACAATCGATGAAAATAGCGACAATGTTTGTCAGTCCAATCTAACATAGGCGCAATACTAATTGGGTAGTAATTTGTCATATAAAATTTAGATTTTATCTAGTAATTCATGCAAGTGAGTAAGTGCAAAATTTACGCTTTGCTCAATAATTAAATAACGATTCCCATAAAAATATCTGTGTTTTATCAGTGGTATTTCTTTAAAATCAGGAATATAAAATCCAAAATATACACTGCCTACTGGTTTTAATATATTACCGCCACTTGGTCCCGCAATGCCGCTAATTGATAGCGATACCTGGGTATTTAAAATTTTATAAACAGAAAAAGCCATTGCACCAGCTACTTCTTTGCTCACTGCACCATAAGTTTCAACAAGTGCTTTATCAACACCAAGTAATTTAATTTTTGCTTCATTGCTATAAGCAATATAGCCGCCCTCAAAATATAGAGAACTGCCTGCCTGAGATGTCAGTGCACTAGATAATGCACCCCCTGTACAAGATTCAGCAACACCAATATGCAATTTATATTTTAATAACAGCGTGTGCAAATTTCTTATCATGACCTAATTATATGTATTTTTAATCAAAACTTATCACTGATTCTCTGTTTTATAATTTCATAACAGCACGTCATTTTGGAGTATTTTTTTTAAAAACCAATTATGCCTTATTGTTGAGAGCACCCCCAGATAAACGTGTAAAATAAACATTGTTTATTAACAAAATATCCTATGATTCACAGCGTGATTTTAGCAGCAGGTAAAGGCAGTCGTATGCGCTCTAACCTACCTAAAGTGCTACACCATTTATCAGATAAGCCACTGCTTCACTATGTACTCAAATCAGCGCAATCTGTTAGCGACCAAGTGCACATTGTTTGTGGTCATCAATGTGAAAATATTAAGCGCTATTTTACAAATGAAACTATAAATTGGGTGAAACAAGAAAAACAATTAGGCACAGGACACGCTCTGATGCAGGCGATGCCTTTTATCAATCAAGGTCTAGTTCTAATTCTCTATGGTGATACACCACTTGTGCGCGTAGAAACACTGAAAACACTTATTGATAAAGCACAAAAATTAAATGCTGCACTCCTAACAGCAAAGCTAGATAATCCACATGGTTATGGACGTATTGTTAGAAATAAAAATGGTGATGTCAGTGAAATCATTGAAGAAAAAGATGCTAATACTAAAGAGAGGAATATTTGCGAAGTGCATACAGGATTTCTTGCTATAAAAGCAAATTTGCTCCACATTTACTTAAATCAGCTCAATAAAAACAATGCACAAAATGAGTTATACTTAACTAATTTAATCGCACTTTTATACCGCGACAATATTACACCAACAACACTCCATTGTCTAGACAACTCTGAAATTATGGGTGTAAATAATAAAATTGAACTTGCAAAATTAGAGCGCATTTTCCAATTGCAACAAGCTAAAAAATTTATGCAAGCAGGGCTTACATTAAGAGATCCGCACCGTTTTGATTGTCGTGGTATACTAAGTTTTAACACAGATTGCATCATTGATGTTAACACACTATTTATCGGAGAAGTATCGCTTGGCTCTCGCGTAAACATCGGCGCTAATTGTGTGATTAAAAATACTATTATCGGCGATGATAGCATTATTCTTGAACATAGTGTTATTGAGGGTGCACATATTAAAGAAAATGTATCAGTTGGTCCATTTGCACGTATTCGCGCACATACTACATTAGCAGCAGCAAGTAAAATTGGAAATTTTGTTGAAATCAAAAAATCTTATATTGGTAAACATAGCAAAATTAATCATTTGAGCTACATTGGTGACAGTGATATTGGAAATCAAGTTAGTGTTGGTGCAGGTGTTATTACTTGCAATTATGATGGAGTGAATAAACATCAAACTAAAATTGGAGACTGCGCATTTATTGGTTCTGGTTCTGAGCTTGTTGCACCTGTCCATATTGGAGAAGATGCGACAATTGGTGCGGGATCTACTATCACTAAAGATGTACCAAAAAAAACACTCACTTTGAGCAGAGCAAAACAATTAAGTCTTAAAAATTGGCAAAAACCTGCAAAAAAATAATTTTTCTTATGTCATCTCATTTTTTAAAATTAGTTTTTGCAAAATACAAACTGCTTAACATACAATTTTTTGTCATAGAAACTTTTGCATAAATAATTTTGCATCTAGTTCTAATGTTTTGGTTATATCTCTATCATATTATTAGTTTATTTTTACTGCCTATTGCTATTTTTAGGCTGTTAGTAAAAAGTCTAAAACTACATGCTTATCGCGTGCGCTTGAATGAGCGATTTGGTTTTATAAAACCGCCTTATCGTTTATCTTATCAAAAAAAAACAATTTGGCTACATTGCGTCTCAGTTGGTGAATTTTTAGCGCTTAAACCCGTTATTGAATACCTAATACAAAAAAAAGACACATTAATTATAATTACAACTACAACACCAAGTTCTGCAAATATGGTCATTAAGGACTATACAAAACAAGTAATACATTATTATTTTCCATTTGATGTTAGCTTTGCTATCTCTAACTTTATACGTAAAACACGGCCTGATATTTGTATTATCATGGAAACAGAAATTTGGCCTAATTTAATTTATCACCTAAATCAAAAAGGTATTCCTATAATTCTTGCAAATGCTAGACTATCTAAGCGCTCAATGAAAAAATATTTAAGATTCAGCGCTTTTAGTCGTTTTATTATGAATCGTATTAGCATAATTGCCACGCAAAATGAAATGAGTATGATGCGTTTTTTAGCCTTAGGTGTTGCAATGAAAAAAGTACGAAATATTGGCAATATAAAATTTGATATTGACAGTAAAAAATCACTAACAACTTTTGGTGAAATAAAAAATATTATTGGCACAAGGCGTGTTGTTTTATTTGCAAGCACGCACTCAGGTGAAGAAGTAAAAATTTTAATGTCGTATATAAAATATCAAACACAACTAAAGAATACGCTTGTTATTATTGTTCCAAGGCACCCTGAACGTATTTATGAAATAGAAAAAATACTTATAAAATATCAGCTCCCTTATCTTAAACGTACACAAAATAAAAAGATAAATAGCGATATTAATATCTTGCTTGGTGATACATTGGGTGAACTTATGGCATTTTATAAAATTTGTAAAATAACATTTATTGGAGGCACACTGACTCCTGTAGGAGGACACAATATGCTTGAACCTGCAGCACTTAAAAAGTGTATACTATATGCAAAATATACGGAAAATTTTAGCGAAATTGCAAATGGACTTATCAAACACAATGCTGCTATTCAAGTTCAAAATGCAAATGAGTTGTTCATAACCATCATCACATTGCTTAGTAATGAGAAAAGGATTGATCAGTTAGCAGAGAATGCACATCATTTCTTCTTAAGTAAACAAGGGGCAAGCAGACGTCTATATAAAATGATTGATGTAATAATGCAAAGTAAGCAAAATAATAGACAAAGCTTTTAAGGCTAATATAAATTCTTAAATGCTTTATAAAAAATCATTATAGTGAAACACATTCATAGCAAACTTAGAAAATTTAGTGTACTGCATTACTTGATACAATCTCTTTCTCATCCTAAAAAAACAGGCTCAATTACACCTTCTAGCAAAAAGCTGAGCAATCTAATTACTGACAAAGCCCAGCTTAATAAGCTTTCTATTGTAGTTGAGTTTGGCTCTGGCAATGGAGCTTTTACAGAAAAGATTTTGGAAAAACTTGCGGATAATGCCATTTTTTTTGCACTTGAAATAAACCCAGAATTTGCAGAAGTTACCAAACAAAGATGCCCGAAGGCTATTGTTTATAATGATAGTGCTCAAAACGTAAAACACTACCTCAAAAAACATGGAAAAGAAAGTTGTGATTGCATTATTTCGGGACTGCCTTGGACGATTTTTGAATCTAGTTTACAAAGCAGTCTTCTAAGGACAGCTTATGATATTTTAAAACCTGGAGGAAAACTATTGACTATGATATATATTCACAGGGTTCCTTCTCTAACTGCTCGAGGTTTTAAAACAAAACTCTATAATACGTTTCCAATAGTTACTAAGAGCAAAACGGTCTGGCTTAACATTCCCCCCGCTTTCATTTACTGCGCTGAAAAAACTAAAAAATTGCTTACAATATAGTTTCTCATAGCCAAGGGTTTCTTTTATTTTTATCGTGATTTGCATTATATTTTTTAGGCGAATAATATCGTATCATATTCCTTCTATTCTCCCGATAATATCTTATCCAATTAGAGACACTGCTGCTTGTGCAAATAAGATATTTGCATTTTGACAAAATAATAACAATGGCTAAAAAATTGAAAGCATGTTCAGAGTTTTTATAAAGTTGTGGAATACGAGGTATATTTTCGTCCTTAAAAAAAATGGCGTCTGGAAAATATTTTAGTCCTGCCTTTAAAAAATTGACCTCGTCAGATTGCAATAAAAATTTAACTTCAGGATATTTTGCTTTAAGTATTTTTGCTTTTTCTAAGAATTCTTCATAGCTAGGTAAATTAGTTTCTGTGGCTTTATCTGTGCCTTGATAATAAAGAGCACACAGATTATCATAGCTATTTAATTGATATTTTTTTCAATATTTTTGATGATTTTCATAACTTTAGTAGAAGGTTGAAAATATTTTTCCATAAAAAGTTTTATGTCTTCAAAAGAAAGAATCTTATAACGAACACCAAAATTAACAGGGTGGGTATATTGAATATTAATGTTAGTTTCTTTAAAAAAATTGTGCACAACATCTATATATTTTTCATTATTTAGTTTGTATGATTGAAATTGACACGTACTATCAATATATTCTGGCAGTTTTTTATATTTATTAAAAAATTGTCCAATAGCTATTATTCTAAAACCGCAACATGCAAAAAATCCATCACCACTACTACGGGCTATTACTAATGTTTTCTTGTCTAAACTGTATGTAGATATATTAAAGAAGCGATTACGGAAAAAATAATAATAAATCAGTGTTTTAATTACCCACACTAAACTAACCACACTAGCAAAGTCTTTACATTTTTTAACTTGACGAACTGCTCTTATTAAAGGATGATGTCTCACTACAAATCAATATTTTTTTAATATGTCTTCAATCAGAAACATTTTTTAATTTTTTATTTTGTTCTACTTACGCAAAAGATGAGAATGCTAATAAGTTTTAGTAAGAACTTAAAATTATTATATTAAGAAAAAAATTATTTAATATAAAGATAGGTGTCATTTACTAGAAATTCTTTTGATTTTTCTGCCATATTTTTTTCAATGTTTTTTAATTCTGCTGTTTTATTCTTTGTTAAACTTTTCTGCTTATCCAGATTTTGATTATTTACTAAATCTTTAATATCTTGAGTAATTTTCATAGAGCAAAATTTAGGGCCACACATTGAACAAAAATGTGCACTTTTTGCTGCTTGTTTTGGCAAAGTTTCATCGTGATAACTACGGGCAGTATCAGGGTCTAGACTTAAATTAAATTGATCTTCCCAGCGAAATTCAAAACGCGCAGCAGACAAAGCATTATCACGAATTTGCGCCCCGGGGTGGCCCTTAGCTAAATCAGCTGCGTGTGCTGCAATTTTATAAGCAATAATTCCTTGTTTAACATCATCTTCATTGGGTAACCCTAAATGTTCCTTAGGCGTCACATAACAAAGCATTGCGCAGCCATACCAAGCAATTTGCGCTGCACCAATAGCTGAGGTAATGTGGTCATAACCCGGGGCAATATCTGTGGTCAGCGGGCCCAAGGTATAAAACGGCGCTTCTCCACACACCGCTAATTGTTTATCCATATTTTCTTTTATCAAATTCATCGGCACATGACCAGGTCCTTCAACAAAAGTTTGCACCTCATGTTGCCAAGCAATTTTAGTAAGTTCGCCTAAAGTTTCTAATTCACTAAATTGCGCTTTATCATTTGCATCGGCAATAGCTCCTGGGCGTAGTCCATCTCCTAGAGAAAAACTCACATCATAAGATTTCATAATTTCACAAATATCAGCAAAATGCGTATATAAAAAGTTTTCCCTGTGGTGCGCTAAACACCATTTAGCCATAATAGAGCCACCTCTTGAGACAATACCTGTTATACGCTTTGCAGTCAGTGGCACATACTTAAGACGCACACCTGCATGAATGGTGAAATAATCCACACCCTGTTCAGCTTGTTCAATAAGCGTATCTTTAAAAATTTCCCAATTTAATTCTTCAGCCACACCACCAACTTTTTCTAGTGCTTGATAA
Organism: Gammaproteobacteria bacterium; assembly: GCA_965207345.1. Classification (GTDB taxonomy): domain Bacteria; phylum Pseudomonadota; class Gammaproteobacteria; order PS1; family Pseudothioglobaceae. The sequence goes on from OZ242280.1 coordinate 242,165, forward strand.
ATAGGCACAGTGCCAACAGGAACTGGCGAATTACGAATAATCCATTCTCTGGTTTCATGAATATTTTTACCAGTAGATAAATCCATAATAGTATCAGCACCCCAACGGGCCGCCCATACCATTTTATTTACTTCTTCTTCAATAGAAGAGCTAAGTGCTGAATTGCCGATATTACCATTAATTTTTACCAAAAAATTACGTCCAATAATCATTGGTTCACTTTCAGGATGATTGATATTAAGCGGAATAACCGCGCGTCCGCATGCTACTTCACTACGTACAAACTCTGGCGTAATTTCTTTGGGAATATTTGCACCAAAAGATTCGCCTTTATGTTGAGTAATATTATCCTTGTAGTCTTGCCATTTACAATTTTCACGAATAGCAATATACTCCATCTCTGGTGTAATAATACCGCATTTCGCGTAATACATTTGCGTAACATTCTTGCTAGTTTTAGCACGTTTTGGCTTTTGGATATGCTCAAATCTTAATGCGTCTAGTTTTTTATTATTAAGACGTTCTTTTGCATACTGTGCGCTAAAATAACGTAATACTTCGCTATCGCCACGTTCTTCAATCCACTTAGTGCGTAATTTAGGAAGACCACGTCTAAAATCAATTTTAACATTTGGGTCAGTATAGGCGCCTGAAGTATCATAAATAAAAACACCATCATTCTTACCACCTAATGCACCAATGCTATCACTTAAAGAAACCATGCGCATCCCTACTTTAATACTAGGATGTGAGCCCGCTACATAAACTTTATCCGCACTTGGGAATGGAGCAAGATAAGATTTCTTTATATTTGATAAATTACTAGATTTTTTAGCATTACTTTTCATTGCTCGTTAGTCTTACTATATTTTGTGTATTGTATAATGTGGGTTTTAAAAAATAAAACTCACAACAGATGCCTATTCTACCAGAGCGACCACGTCGAATGAGAAAAAATACTTATTCTCGTTTACTTATGCGCGAAAATTCTCTCACACCTGCTGATTTAATTTACCCTGTATTTGTAATTGAAGGTGAAAAAAAATGCGAGAAGATTCCTGCCATGCCTGATGTTTATCGCCTCAGTATTGACTTAATCATTGATGAAGCAAAAACACTTGCTCAGCTTGGTATTCCTGCTATGGCAATTTTTCCAGTAATTAATCCTCAAAAGAAAAGTTTAGATGCCAGTGAAAGTTATCAAAAAAATGGCTTAGTGCAGCGTGCAATTTCTGAAATAAAAAATGCTACGAGTAATATTGCGCTGATAAGCGATGTTGCACTGGATCCTTATACCAGTCATGGGCAAGATGGCATTATAGATAAAAATAATCATATATTAAATGATGAAACAGTGGAAATTTTGATAAAGCAGGCACTCTCACACGCACAAGCAGGTGCAGATATTATTGCACCCTCTGATATGATGGATGGACGCATTGGTATAATTCGTGATGCTTTAGAAAAAAATAATTTTATCAATACACAAATTCTTGCCTACTCTGCGAAATACGCCTCAAATTATTACACGCCATTTCGTGATGCTATTGGCTCAGCTAAAAATTTAGGCATGGCGGATAAAAAAACTTACCAAATGGACTTTGCAAATAGCGATGAAGCACTAAGAGAAGTTGCACTTGATATCAAAGAAGGAGCAGACATGGTGATGATAAAACCAGGTATTGCCTATTTAGATATTATTTATCGCGTCAAGCAAAAATTTAATTTTCCAACATTTGCCTATCAAGTAAGTGGCGAATACACAATGATTAAAGTAGCAGCTGAAAAAGGTTTTATTGATGAAAAAGCTATTGTCTTTGAAACACTGCTTGCCTTTAAACGTGCAGGTGCAGATGCTATTTTTAGTTACTACGCTAAAAAAGTGGCTCAGTGGTTACAAAATGAGGTAAACGAGACTTGATTCTCTTGCTATAAAATCTATTGACTACCTTTATTACCTGCAATTAAGTCATCAATAACTTGCGGGTTAGCAAGTGTAGAAGTATCGCCGAAGTTCTCTAAATCACCTGCTGCAATTTTGCGTAATATTCGGCGCATAATTTTACCCGAACGAGTTTTTGGTAAATCACGCGTAAACTGAATCTTATCAATGGTAGCAATTGCTCCAATTTCTTTGCGCACTAAATTAATTAATTCTCTTTCAAGAAGCGCATCACCTACCTTACCTGCAATAAGTGAAATAAAGGCATAAATTCCTTCGCCTTTAATTTTGTGCGCCATACCAACCGCTGCTGCCTCACTTACTAATTTATGAAGCACAAGCGCTGATTCAATTTCTGCACTACCAAGACGGTGTCCTGAAACATTAAGCACATCATCAATTCTTCCCGTAATCCAATAGTAGCCATCTTTATCGCGCCTGACACCATCACCTGACAAATATTTACCTTTAAACTTAGAAAAATAAGTTTCAATAAAACGCACGTGATTATTATAAAGTGAGCGCATTTGCCCAGGCCAAGATTTAGAAAAAACTAAAATACCTTTGGCTTCACCTGTACATAATTCACCTTTTTCGCTGATTATTTCAGGCTCAATACCGAAAAATGCTAAACTTGCTGATCCTGGCTTCATCTCAGTTGCATAAGGCATAGGGGTAATTAAATGTCCGCCTGTCTCAGTTTGCCACCAGGTATCCACAATGGGGCACCTTGCCCTACCTATTTTATGGTAATACCATTCCCATGCTTCTGGATTAATTGGCTCGCCCACGCTTCCTAAAATACGCAAACTTGTGCGAGAAGTTTTGTCAACAAACTTATCACCTGCGCCCATCAGTGCACGAATTGCAGTGGGCGCAGTATAAAAAATATTGACTTTATGTTTATCTATAATCTGCCAAAAACGCGCAGCATCAGGATAAGCTGGCACACCTTCAAACATAAGTGTAGTTGCTCCATTTGCAAGCGGTCCATAAACAATATAAGAATGCCCTGTAATCCAACCTACATCAGCAGTACACCAGTAAATATCGCCCGGGTGATAATCAAACACGAATTTATAAGTTACAGCGACATAGAGTAAATAACCACCTGAAGTATGGAGTACACCTTTAGGTTTACCTGTTGAACCTGAAGTATAAAGAATAAAAAGTGGTGTTTCTGCATCAAAAGGCACTGCCTCGCAACTATTTGGTAAATTTTTGATGAGCTCGTGATACCAAATATCGCGCCTCTGCCAATTAATTTTGCTGTTCGCATTATTAACAACCAGAACAGTTTTAACAAAATCACAACCAATTAGCGCCTTGTCCACATTATCTTTAAGCGCAATAAGTTTTCCACCTCTGCGTGATTTATCTGCGGTAATAACAACTTTACATCTTAAATCTAGAATTCTATCGCGTAACGCTTCAGGTGAAAAACCACCAAAAACTACCGAATGAATAGCGCCAATTCTAGCGCACGCAAGCATTGCAATTGTAGCCTCTAAAATCATCGGCATATAAAGACAAACCCTATCGCCGCGTTGAACATCTAACTTTTTTAAACCATTTGCAAAACGACACACCGCTTCATAAAGCGCTTGATAAGTTAAACTTTTGCTCTCACTCGGTTCATCTCCTTCCCAGATAATAGCAATATCATTTGCTTTTTCAGGCAAATGCCTATCCAAACAATTATAACTCACATTAAGCGTCGCACCTTCAAACCAAGCAATTTTTGCTTGACTAAAATCGCAATTTGAAACTTGTTGCCATTTTGTATTCCAGCTTAGAAATTTTTCCGCTTGTGCTGCCCAAAAAGAATCTGGATCTTTGATAGACTCTTGATACATTTTTTCATAAACTGCTCTAGTAATCAGCGGTTCTTTATGCGATTTAATAACAGGGTAAATTTTATCGCTCATCACTTATTTCCACAAACAATTTATTTCAAAAAAATAAAAAATTTGAAAAAATGAAAAGAATTAAAAAAGAAAAACTAAAATTATTTTTAATCTATCGCTTATCTTCAGTATTATCTGAGGATGTCATGCCCACGACATCCATATGCGATTTATCTTCTAAAATATCGCGCGTTAGCTCTTTTTCCACTTCAGTAATGCTAATTTGACCGTCATCACCGCCTGACATAGTCAAAGAACTTTCCTCTTCATTTAAAATTGACTTATCAATAAGACCCTCTGATATTTCTCTAAGTGCAATCACCGAGGGTTTATCACGTCCAACCTCCAAAACGCTTCTATGTGTTAAGCGACTAAGCTGATGTGCACGCTTTGCTGCAATTAAAATTAAATCAAAACGATTATCAACATGCTTGAGACAATCTTCCACAGTTACTCTTGCCATAACAATTCCTACTAAACTTAAAAAAATGATAAAATAGAGAACAATTTTAACTCAATTTTTTTATGAATAGTAGAAAAATTAATAAACAAAAGAATAGGCAAGAAAAAAGGTGAAAAATGGGTAAAAAATATCAAGTATTAAATAAAAACCATATTAATTTTATTAAAAAGCAACATCTATTTTTTGTAGCGACTGCAACAGAAACAAGTCGTATTAATTTATCTCCCAAAGATTGTGTAAGCCTTTATATTAAAAATACCTGCGAATTATTATGGCTTAATCTTACAGGTAGTGGTAATGAAACTGCTGCCCATTTGGAAAGAAATACTAGAATGACTCTGATGTTTTGTGCTTTTAATGATACGCCTAAAATTCTAAGAATTTACGGACGCGCACGCCTCATTTATCCAAACAGCAATAACTGGCAAAACTTATTAGCACACTTTACTCGTCAAAATGGTGCACGTCAAATAGTTCATTTAGAAGTTGAATTAGTTGCCAATTCATGTGGTTTTGGTGTGCCAAAATACAAATTTATAGGAATGCGTGATGAACTAGATAATTGGAGTCAAAATAAAATTAAAACTAATAATCTTAACACTTATCAGCAAAATAAGAATACACTCAGTATAGATAACGAAATCATTCATTTAACAAAACCTTAAAAATAAAATGACAAATAGGCTCATCGCACTAGATACTGAAACTACAGGGCTAGAAAGTACTAAAGGTCATCGCATTATTGAAATTGGTGGTGTAGAAATTATAAATAGAACACTAACTAACAGAGAATATCACCGCTATATTAAACCTAATCGTAGCGTTGGGGAATCACTTAAAATTCATGGCATCACTGATGATTTTTTGCTTGACAAGCCAAATTTTAAAACGCTTGCAAAATCTTTTTTGGGCTTTATCAAAGGTGCAACACTTGTTATTCATAATGCCAATTTTGATTTAGGTTTTCTAAATTATGAATTGAGCTTACTTGGTGCGAAAGTGCGCATTGAAGATTTATGTAACATCATCGACAGTGTTAATATCTCTAAACAAATTAATCCGAGCAGTGGGCATAGTTTGGATGCACTAGCAAGAAAATATCAAGTAGATTTAAGCAAACGTACACTGCATGGAGCATTACTTGATGCACAAATTTTAGCCAAAGTATATTTAGCCATGACAGGCGGGCAAAATATTTTATTTTCAAGCACTGACAGTGCCTCATTAAAAAGTCAAGATGAAATAAATCTTAGCAGAAAAATTGATACTAATCGTAAACCTATTGCTATTATTTCCGCAACCAGAGCAGAAAAAGAAGCACACGCACAATATTTTAATTGACTGCATACAGTAAAATTAGTATCATTTACGAGCTTTTTCGGAGTGTAGCGCAGCTTGGTAGCGTATCTGGTTTGGGACCAGGTGGTCGGGGGTTCAAATCCCTCCACTCCGACCAAAATACTGTTAACACCAAGAAAATAAGTTGTAGTAAAAAATGCGCCCATAGCTCAGCTGGATAGAGCAACGGCCTTCTAAGCCGTAGGTCAGACGTTCGAATCGTCTTGGGCGTGCCATTTTAGTACTAGATTCATAGTAACCATCCGATTCTAATGCACTATGTAATAAACTGGTATTCGTATGGTGTGCGTTTTAACGCCATATCTGTGGCTATTTACAGCTGAGACCATTTGATTAAAGCCCATCTTTTCATCGGGTTTCGATGTGATGCTAAAATTTCTATTTTAGACCAAGACTTAGCGTTGTGAGGCTCTATTGGTTTCGGGATACAAGCAATTTAGTAGTTAGCTAATCTGCTTTTGTCTTTCTAATCATTTGCTTTCTCCTTGTTAATAAATATGCTCTTAGAGCACTAAAATTATTTTTACCTAAACCCGTAATAAGCATCTTCCTTATTGTTCGCCAAATTACCCTGTTTAGTTTTTTGCTATAGGAAAAATATTGAGTATGTATTACGAATCCTACATTAATTAAAGCAGAATTAATAAATATTTTAAACCCTTGATCCTTAACTTGCTTATGTAATATCACATGTTCGCAAATTTCTATACCATTCTCTGTAACACCTATATATTTTGCTTTTTCTAATGCGTGTCTGTGGTAAACAGCCAATCCGCCAAAAGCTGAACTAATTTCTACCTAAGATGTATCATGAGGAATAATAAGCATTTTCAAATCTCATCCAACAAATTTTGCTTTTTTATTGGTCAAGTGATGAAAGCCACTACTGGCAAAGCCAACCCCGCTCAAATTAATCAATTACTAAAACAAAAACTTGATATCTAACGTTTGAATCCAAAAACAGACGCTGAAATACTTTAAGCTGGACTACTAAATGGCAGGCAATGCAATATAGCTATCAAAATGCTCAATATTTTTCATCCAACGTTTTATTGCATTATACGGTGCTAGTGAAAGACCGCCGTCAACACTCATAGCAGTATATGGATAACAAGCAATATCAGCGATTGTCGCTTTTTCACCGCCTGCAAGCCAATTCGTTTCTAAAAGTTGCTTATTTAATATTTCTAACGCTTGTACGCCCAACATCTGAGCTTCTTCTAAAGAACCTAATCGTGCTAACGGTGTCGGGTTATTAAGACACATTGCTCGGGCACGTGCTAAGCCGTAGCGACCCTCACTTTGTTCAAATACTAGCCATCTAATTATTTTGGCAAACTCCATTGCATCATTGGGAAGCCAATGTTTATTTGCGTAATTTTTGGCTAAATAAGACAAAATTGCTGCAGAATCATAAATGGTTTTTTCACCATCAATAAGCACTGGCACAAGTCCATTTGGGTTCATCATCAAAAATTCATCAGTTGTATTTTCGCCAGAGACGACATCAACCGCAATTTTCTTGTAATCAATGCCCAAAATAGCTAGAAACAATCTAATTTTATAGCAATTGCCTGAACGTCCTAAGTCAAAGAGTTTAATTACAATCTCCCTTTAGTATTGATAAAACTACCCTGTGATTTTTTATTTATTGTCTGACCACTCAAGTACGCTATCATCAATTGGGCATGAATCATCACGCGACCATTCATTCCACGACCCATAATAATTACGGACATTTTTAAAACCAGCTAATTCCATTGCTAACAGAGTATTTGAAGCACGTGCTCCCTTAAAACAATAAACAATAATATCATCATCAGGATGCATATCAGCGCTTGTGGCAAGTAATTTTCGCGTGGCATCTGGTGTTATAAAATGACTGACCTTGCCAGTATCATCAGATTCCATAAAACGATACCATTCTATCCATTTTGCACCGGGTATACGTCCTTTTCGTGGTGCAAAATCAACCCCATAAGGGGATGAGCTGACACCAATCCACTCTTCCTCATCACGATTGTCCAATATTTTAATAGATGGGTTATTAAGTGCCGCTTTCATAACATCTTTGGTAACCATATTTGAATAGTCAGGTTCTGGTATGAATGTTGTTGGTGTGGGTGTTACCGCCTCACTATTGGTGGCAAAACCTTCACTTTTCCACTTCAGTAAACCACCGTCAAGCACACCAACATCTTTATGACCTAAAAAAGTCAACTGAAAATAACCGCGACACGAACCACCATAGAGAGTGTTGAGTGTATCTTCGTAAAAAATGACTTTTTTATCTTGTGATACCCCTGCCTCTGAAAGCAGTTTGCTAAAAGTACCAATCATCTCCCTAAGTCCGTCTTTTGTGGTCATAGACAATTGAGAAAATACCGCATTTATATTGGCTGCACCGGATATATGTTCTTTGGCGTACGTCTCAGAGTCACGTACATCAATAACGGTAACATCCCCCGTAGCTATTAATTGTTTCAACTCTTGTGGTGTGTATAAAATCTTGTTTGACATGGTTTATCTCCTTTATTTAGGTTAAAAGTTAAATTCTACTATTACACCTTAATCATCAGATTATAGATATTCTAACACGATTTAGCCTAATTTGTTAAGTCTACTTGTTATTGCTTTTTTTGCTGGTCAAGTAATGAAGGCAACAGGCGGTAAGCCAACCCTGCCCAAGTGAATTCAATTACTCAAACAAAAACTTTAAGACATCCAATATTATTGCATTTTTTAATGCTGATGTGGGCTGTGTCCTGTGTCCACTAATGGTTATTTAGTTATCAGACTATTTAAGTCCACTTATTATTGTAATAACTTGAGACCTTTGCACAACCCCACTAAAAACCCTATCTAGTAAAATACTTATCTAACTAACCACAAAAACTTTAAATGTCTTGGATAACAAACCCAACAATCACTGGCAGATACACTTGTTATTCAACATAATCCTTATCTGAATTAGATGATACCCATAACATTATTAACTGGCAATAAGTAGAATAGACTTTATCAAAACTACATAACTTAAAAAATAGTAACCCTACTTATCCCCCTTTATTAATGTTCAAGATTCTAATTTTACAAGCTTGGTATAACTTAAGTGATGAAGCCTTAGAAAAACAAATTGCTAGAGATTTAATGTTTAGATGCTTTATTAATTTAAACCTCAGTGAAACTATGCCAGATCATTTTTAAGTATTTGGTGTTTTAGAAACTTGCTTCATCAAAAAGGGTTATTAGAACCTTTACTAGAACAAATCAACACCTATTTAGCACAAAACTCAGTGATTATCTCTGCCGGTTCAATTAATATCATTGACGTTACTGTCATGGAAGCAAACAAAAGCTAGAAAAAGAAAAGATAGTAACAATATTGGGATAACTACGAGATTGTTCAATCTAAAATGCATAAGGCTCAAGTATTAGCAGCTGAAATCAATAAAATAATTGCTAATGCATATGTAAAGTTATAACAAGGCAATTAAAAACCATCCACAAAAGGCGGGCTGAGTTTAGTCATTAAAATTTAGGAGATTATTAATGTTACAAGATAAAAACACAAATATTTCTTTACTTGCCTTTTACTACTTTTTAGTTCATTATTCGTCGGCACATCCTTTGCAATGTATTGACTGCCATCATGATATTGAACTGATACGAGAGGCAGATAGTGCTATGATGCTACACATTAAAGCGTTAGGTGCCCAAATACGGTGACAGTGAAGATTGTGTTATTTGTCATAGCGGCAATCCTAAGGCGTCCACTGTTGAAGAAACGCATCAGAGTAAGCCTGAAAAAATGGTGCGTAGTCCCAAAGATTTTTATCCTGACCCAGGTAGTATCTAGGTATCAAAAAATACTTGTGGACAATGCCATGTGGGTTATACCAAGGGATTAGAAAAATCTTTAATGAATACTGAGGCTGGAAAAATTTAAGAAAATTTGCACACATGGACATTCCTGAGGTGCAAAACTATAATTCCCCTTGGGGAAATTAGGACAGTTTATACAATGTGTTTTCCAAGTACGTAATCAATAATTGCCAGCTCAGCTGTGTACATTATTGAATAAGTGTCCGTTGTTAACAAACTTTATAATCAATCTTTAATTCGTTGAGAAATTTAGTGTACTTCAACATTATAATGTCAAAAATTGTATTGCAAATTTTTTACTCTATAATCTAACATGGTAAGTGATTTGGGTTAGCTTGTTATTTTAATATCAAGCCCTGTCTCTCTTGCAAGTTCAACAAAGTTAGGGAATGAAGTTTTCACATTATTGCAATTACGAATACTAAATATACGCTTAGTGCGTAGTCCCGCCATAGCAAATGCCATAGCAATGCGATGGTCTCCATAGCTATCAATTACAGCATCTAAAACTTGAAACTCACCGCCTGTAATAACTATGCCATCAGGAAGTATCTCGGTTTTGATACCAAGTTTTGCTAACCCTTTTGCCATTACGCATATACGGTCACTTTCTTTTACCTGCAACTCTTTAGCATCTGTTAAAACAGTTTCTCCTTTAGCAAGCGCTGCAGCAATGAATATTGCGGGAAATTCATCAATAGCAAGAGGCACTAAATGCTTAGGAATATGAATGCCGTTAAGTTGTGCGGACTTAACTTCAATATCAGCTAGTAATTCACCAGCCAACTCACGCTGATTAGTGATGTGAATATTTGCACCCATTAAATGCAAAATATCAATAACGCCTGTTCTTGTTGGATTGATATTAACACCATTTAGTTTTATTTGTCCGTCTTTTGCAATACTCGCGCCTAGCATAAAAAAAGCTGCTGATGAAATATCAGCAGGTACAATAATTTCTGTGGCACTTAAGGTGCTTTGTTCCAAAGTAATGCACTGATTTTCTTTTACAATAGAAGCACCAAAACGCGCAAGCATTCTCTCAGTATGGTCGCGCACAGGTAATTTTTCACACACACAAACTGCACTATTTGCATACAATCCTGCCAATAAAATTGCTGATTTCACTTGTGCAGAAGCAATAGGCATATTATAATAAATACCAGATAATTGCTTATTTTTGTGAATGTGAAGGGGCGGCATATTTTTATTACTATCAATATGAGCACCCATTTGGCAAAGCGGTTTAATGACGCGATCCATTGGACGTTTTGAGAGTGAGGCATCGCCTATTAATTTTGAGGAAAAATGCTGCGCTGACAATAAACCTGTCATAAGGCGCATTGCAGTGCCTGAGTTCCCTAAATCAAGCGGATCTTTTGGCGCATTAAGTCCGAATAAACCAACACCGCGTATGATAAGATTATGATTTTCTTTAATAATATTTACACCCATTGCCCTAAAGGCGCGCACGGTTTCAAGTGTATCTGTGCCCATCAAAAAGTCTTTCACTACAGTTTCGCCATTTGCAATTGCTCCTAGCATTACACTGCGATGCGAAATAGATTTATCGCCAGGAAGCGTTATATTACCGCTTAAATTTTGACTAGGAGAAATAATAAAATCACTCATCAACGTAAATATTGATCACGCGCATCATTTGCCTGTTTAAATAATTTAAACAAAGCTTTGCCATCTTGATTATCAATTAAATTGCTTAAATGACTAAGCGTCTTTTTATAACCAGCAATATGGTGCAATAACTCATCCTTATTTGTAAGCGCAATATCACGCCACATCGTTGCATCACTTGAAGCAATACGCGAAAAATCTTTAAAACCACCTGCCACATAACTATGAGGGTTTTCTTTTTGCCTGTGTAAATAATCTAACAAAGAAAATGCAAGCATATGGGGTAAATGACTACTCATTGCCATTAATGCATCGTGGCGATAAGCAGACATACGCTCAACTTGTGCGCCAATTTTCTGCCAAATATTTTCAACACGCACAATATCCTCTTCTTTGTTATTTTCTAGAGGTGTTAAGATTAATTTTTTACCAAAAAATAATTTTGCATCACTTGCCAAAATGCCATTTTTTTCACTGCCTGCAATTGGATGCGCGGGAATAAAGCAACTGACATTTTCAGCAAGTACAAGCTTTGCCGTCTTAATTACACTACCTTTGACACTACCAACATCACTGATAATGGTATGTGTCCCTAAATGCTCTTTGATACAAAAAAAAATATTCTCAAAACTTGCGACAGGTGTTGCTAAAATAATAATTTCTGAACCATCAACTGCCTCTGATATATCCGTTTTATAAGCATCAATCACATCTAATTTTAATGCAATTTTTAATTGTGCCTCATTTAGAGAATAACCAACAATATGGCGTGCTAAATGATATTTCTTTAAAGCTTTAGCAAATGAACCACCAATTAAACCAACACCAATTATTGTTATTTGATTAATCATAATATTTTCATATTTACGCAAAAAGTTTATAATATTTGCGCTAAAGTTTTTAAAAGATGCGTATTTTCTGTTTCTCTGCCAACAGAAATGCGCACAAAACCAGGCATTTCTACTAGACGCACAATTATTCCTAGCCTCAGTAACTCTTTATAAATGCGTGAAGCATCACCAACTTTAACACTTATAAAATTTGTTTTAGAAGGGATATAAGATAGATGAAGTGTATCAAAACCTGCTGATAATTGTGCCAAACCTGTTTCATTTTTAAACACCACTTCCTTTAAATAGGCACTGTCATCTAAAACTGCAACTGCTGCTACCTGTGCAATACTACTGACGTTGAAAGGCTGGCGAATACGATTTAAATAATCAATAATTTTTGCATGCGCTATGCCATAACCAACGCGCAAACCTGCTAAACCATACGCTTTAGAAAAACTGCGTGTAATCACTAAATTTTTAAACTCAGATAAATAACTAAGTGTTTTGTGTGGTACGTTTAAATATTCAAAATAAGCCTCATCTAATGCCACACACACCGAACTCGGCACAGAATGCAAGAACTCATAGATCGTATTATCGCTTAAAAATGTACCTGTTGGGTTATTAGGATTAGCAATAAAAATTAATTTAGTTTTATCTGTGATAGCCTGCAACATTGCTGGCAAATGATGTCCATAATTTTCTGCTGGTGTGATAATTGCTTTTGCACCCAGTATCTGTGTTATCAAAGCATAGATCGCAAACGCATATTCAGAAAAAATAACTTCATCTTCTACTGTACATACGCACGCTCTGGCAATTAATTCCAACACATCATTAGAACCGTTTCCTAAAACTAAATTTTGAATACCAATGTCCGCATTTGAACTTGTGCTCAAATGTTTTACTAATGCCTGTTTTAACAAAAATCCAGAGCTATCTGGATAACGATTAATTTCGTTAAGCGCATTTGTAACTGCAGGATATACATTTTTACTAATTTCAAAAGGGTTTTCGTTAGAAGCAAGTTTGATTATATGTGTTAAATTAAATTCTCGTTTTAAAGCATCAATAGATTTGCCTGCTTGATAGGGCTTAATTTGGGATAAAAATGGACAAATGTTTATCATATCATGCTCGGATAAGAGCCAAGCATAATTAGCTTACGCACTTTGCTTTCTATTATTTTTAATACGCCTAAAACTTCTAAATCTTCTCTATGTCCTGCAATATCTAAAAAAAACAAATACTCCCATTTTGTGTTTGGTAGCGGATGATGTGCTAATTGCAAAATATTAATATTTGCTTCTTTAAAGGGTTCTAAGGCATTAAATAACGCACCTGCTTCGTGTTTGGTAATGATTAAGAGAGAGGTTTTATCATGGCCACTTGGCGCTATTAGTTCCCTACCTAGTATTAAAAAACGTGTGCGGTTACCCACCGCATCTTCAATATTGTTTGCAATTTTATTTAATTGATAAAGCTCTAATGCAACATTTGAAGCAATTGCGGCGCTATTTGGCACTTCTTTTACAGTTTTTGCTGCCAAAGCATTACTTGCAAGCGATACTAATCTTGCTTTAGGGTAATGATGAAATAGCCAACGCCTACATTGATCTAGTGCCTGCTGATGTGCGTAAATCACTTCAATATGCTGTGCTTGGTGTTTTGCCATTAATTGATGGTGAATTGGCATTTCCACTTCACCACAGATTTTAAGATTACACTGATAAAGCATATCAAGTGTTGCACTAATCACACCATTACTAGAATTTTCTACGGGTACCACGCCATAATGTGCATTTCTTTTAACAACTTCTGCAAATACATCTTCAATGCTCATACTGCTTAAAGTATTAATGGAGCGCCCAAAATGTTGATATACTGCTTCTTCACTAAAGGTGCCTTCAGGTCCTAAATAAGCAATAGTAAGTTTTTGTTCAAGTGCTAAACAGGCAGATATAATTTCTCTAAAAATAATTGTCATTGCCTCATCAGATAAAGCACTGAAATTGCGCGCTTTCACTGCTTTTAATACTTGCGCCTCGCGTTCTGGACTATAATAATTTATGGTTTGTAATTTATTTTTTTTATGCATGGCAACTTCTAAGACAAGCGTTGCACGTTGCGTGATTAAATATTGTATTTCCTTATCTAATTGATCAATTTTTTGGCGTAAATCAGTCAATATTTGTTGCTTATCCATAAATTATTTTGTCAGCTTATTAGTGATGAATTAATACACTTATTTCTTTTTTATTTTATTAAATATCAAAAATATTTATCATGTCTAAACAGTAAATAAATAGGCATAAAATCAGCCATAGCGCTGAGCAAAATCAGCCATGAAATCAATCAAAGATGATACCCCTTCAATTGGCATAGCATTATAAATACTCGCACGCATTCCGCCAACTAATCTATGCCCTTTTAAAAAAAGTAGCCCCGCCTCAAAAGATTCTGACAAAAAACGCGCACTCAAACGCTCATCTGCAAGCGAAAATATCACATTCATTTTAGAACGATATTTTAACGCAACTTTATTATAATAAAATTCTGAACTATCAATTGCTTGATAAAGCATTTTTGCTTTTAAATGATTTATTCTAGCTATTTCAGAAATACCACCTTGATCTTTGATCCAGGTAAATATACGCGCAGCAACATACCAAGAAAAAGTTGCTGGTGTGTTATACATTGATTCATAATCAGCTTGTAGCTTATAATCAAATAAACTTGGCGTATGTGCTAAAGTTTTGCCGATTAAATCTTCGCGCACGATGACGACAGTTAAACCAGCAACACCAATGTTTTTCTGTGCCCCCGCATAAATAACACCATAATCTCCCACCTCAATAGGCATAGATAAAATCATTGAAGACATGTCGGCTACAACTGGCATATCGCAAATAGGTACCTCTTCAAATGCTAAACCTGCCACTGTTTCATTCGGCGTAATATGCACATAAGAGCTACGTTTATCAATACGCCAATCGTTTACATCTTCAACTGTTCTAAAATTATTATCGCGACTATCTGTGCAAATATGCGCCACACAATACCTAACACCTTCTTTAAATGCTTTAAGCGACCAATGTCCTGTAATTGCATAGTTTGCGTACGCCTTGCCATCTAATTTATTTTTTCTAAGTAAATTCATAGGCACCATAGAAAATTGCGCTGAAGCACCGCCTTGTAAAAATAATATTTTATAATTATTTGGAATATTTATAAGTTCTCGCAGATTTTGTTTTGCATCATGTGCAAGCTGGAGGAAATCATCAGAGCGATGAGATATTTCTGTTATTGGCGCTTTGATTTTTTTTTTGGCATAATGCTTGAATTCCTCTGTTATTATTTTACGCACTGAATCTGGAATCATTGCAGGTCCCGCACTAAAATTATAAGTTTTTATTGCCATTGTCTATGGATAATTTAGAAGCAAAGTAGTGGCATTATACAGGCTTTAATTTCAGCAGAATAAATTTATAAAATAGCATTTTTGTCGGGAGTAATAGGAATTATTATCACTGAAAAAATACTTGTTCATATCCGTACTTTAGAAATATTAAGGTAAATACCTCTAATGTATTAACTTTTCTGCTACACTACTCTTTAGAACATTAAGATTTAATTGAAGCTAGGTTTCAAGGGATGTGAAGTTGTAGTGAGAATTTATCATTAATGTTAATGTAGGAGGATGTAATGGGTATGCAAAAAAATGTTACTTATGTAGTGATACCTAATCATCTATCTAAAAATCTAGCTAAAGTGAGTGGTGGTATTGTAAAACCGCATTTCAGTAGAATGGATATACTGCTTAATAGGCCGGCATATCAAGCTTATAAGAATGGATATCTCATATTTTAATGTTGTAAGGTTTTAACTTTTATTGAGGTTCCTTTTTAATAATAGGGGGGTTGAAATGGATTTACATAACAAGGTACAAGGTAAATTTTTTGATAAAGATTTTCGTAAAAAATTAAGAGCTAACCCTAAACAAGTGCTATTTGACGCAAAAGTAAAAGTAGTTACAAATACTAAAGATACTATCTATGTAGTTATTCCAGAGCAAAAAGTGTCTGCCGAAGTACTAGGTGGTGTAAGTGCTGCTAACATTCGTAACGGTATTCAGAGTCCTCATAGTCATAACCTCTGTGCAATGGGCGCAACAGGTGGCTCATGGTAAGGAATTTTTGTAATCAGATAGGAAAAGAAAAATGGATGCACATAAAGAAATACAAAACAAATCTTTTGATAAAAATTTTCGTAAAAAATTAAGAGCTAACCCTAAACAAGTGCTATTTGACGCAAAAATAAAAGTAGTTACAAATACTAAAAATACTATCTATGTGGTTATTCCAGAGCAAAAAGTGTGTGTAGTGATGCCTAATCATCTATCTAAAAATCTAGCTAAAGTGAGTGGTGGTATTGTAAAACCACATTTCAGTAGAATGGATATACTGCTTAATAGGCCGGCATATCAAGCTTATAAGAATGGATATCTCATATTTTAATGTTGTAAGGTTTTAACTTTTATTGAGGTTCCTTTTTAATAATAGGGGGGTTGAAATGGATTTACATAACAAGGTACAAGGTAAATTTTTTGATAAAGATTTTCGTAAAAAATTAAGAGCTAACCCTAAACAAGTGCTATTTGACGCAAAAGTAAAAGTAGTTACAAATACTAAAGATACTATCTATGTAGTTATTCCAAGCCAAAAAATACCTATTGAAGCGCTAGGTGGTGTAAGTGCAGCTGAAATAGCTAATTTAAGTAAAAGGGATCAAATGCTTATTACGTCGCCTGATTTATATGAAGCTTATAAAGCATCGGGATGGGTATACCACTGCTTTTAACTTATCATGTATGTCGCCTGACGTAACAGGTGGCTCATGGTAAGGAATTTTTGTAATCAATAGGAGAAGAAAAATGGATGCACATAAAGAAATACAAAACAAATTTTTTGATAAAAATTTTCGTAAAGAATTAAGAGCTAACCCTAAACAAGTGCTATTTGACGCAAAAGTAAAAGTAGTTACAAATACTAAAGATACTATCCACATAGTTATTCCAAGCCAAAAAATGTCTACTGAAGTGCTAGGCAGTATAAATGCAGCAGCTGAACGGCCTCGTTCAGGTAAAATAAGTAGAACGGAATATATCACGACTTGCTACTAAAAAGAGGTTAGTGCTATACGGGCAGCACGGTTTAGTTAGGAGTTTTTTATAATCAATAGGAGAAGAAAAATGGATGCACATAAAGCAATACAAAACAAGCTTTTTGATAAAAATTTTCGTAAAGAATTAAGGTCTAACCCTAAACAAGTGCTATTTGACGCAAAAGTAAAAGTAGTTACAAATACTAAAGATACTATATACGTGGTTATTCCAAGCCAAAAAATACCTGCTGAAGTGCTAGGTGGTGTAAGTGCAGCTGGCTGTGCTAACTGCGCTAGTAGTATTTGGAGAAACCCTTATAGTCATGACCCTTTTGTAATCGGTGCAACAGTTCATGTAAGTGGCACAGTAGTTAACTAAAATAATATCTATTTCTTTCTATAATTCAATCATCCTGGCAGGATTGAGCATACGCTTGTTGTCTACCTCGGCGAGAAAGGAAAGCCCAATATCAACCATACCACCCAATGCTGATAATAAATGTTTATCTTCTGCCCAAGTGTCGCAAAACCATTTATTATTGGCTACAAAACGGTTGATTAGCACAAGTTTTAATTGTTTTGAGATTGCTGTATTTTTTTTACTTGCCTTATGGTATTTCTCAAAATATAAATGATTATAAATTGAATTAATGAGTTTCTTTGTGGTGCTTGTCTCTAAATTCTTTGGTGTGAATTGTTGTAATTTATTTTTTAATTGTGGTATTTTTTGTGCTAAATTATTGCTAACTGATGCCAAATAAAGATTAATATTCAAATCTGCACAACTTATTTTACTTGTCTCATTTATCTTAAAAGCGCGAGATAATTGTGCTTCAATTGAGGTATTTCGCCAATAATGTTTTACAAGCGCCCTACCCAAGTATTCACTAGGTAATAATGATTCTAAGTGACTTGTCATCATAGAATTATATTCGCCGATAATTAATTTTTTATCATTTAGCTGCTCGCTAATATGGCTAAGATAATCATTTGTATTAAAAGATTGACTACGGCTAAATGCTAATACACTTAACAAACCTGATAATCCTAATCTATAGTCGCTATAAAGCTTTTCACTATTAGTCAAAATAGATAGGATGCTTTGATAATTAGATGCAATTTTTTTATCTACATCAAACCAATCTGATAATTCATGATAAGCTACAATTTGCGCTAATTTTGCACTCATTATGCCATAAATATCTTCACGTAAATAAATTTGTTCTGCCTTTGAGGATTCTGAAACTAAATAATACAATTTTTCTAGAGCATCATAATAAGAAGAACGATGACTAAGGCGATATAAGCGCGCAAAAAATATTATCAATGCACATAAACCATCAAAATTATAACTAACAGTACGCACAGAATAATTGCCGGACAAAACATCCAGAGTAATACTATAAAGATCCACGTGATCTTTGTTGTCATCTAGTAGTGCTAATAAATTATCACCGATCTGATAAGCAACCTCTAGTGGCTTATAATGCTTGATATCATTTTTTATCTGATATGGACGCTTTGGGCTATCATAGCGCATCGCATATAAACTACGCACATAAGCTAAATCTAGCTCAACTAAATGTGCATGTTCAATGTTGTGTTTAATATAATTAATTGGCGAAAACTCAAACTGATTTTTAACTTCTTGATTATCAAAAGTATAAGCACTAGTATTATCACTTTGTATCTCGTAAATAGGAATATCATTATGCTTAATACTTTCTATCGCGGTTTCTATAATTTCATAAGGATAATAACCTACCGCTTTAAACAATATATCATGTGCAATTGCGCGCCTAACACCATCAATAGTATAATTTCTATTAATGGAAGAAATATAATTATAAGCGCTCCAAGTATCAATAAAAATATGACGAAATCTTGCTCGTGTTACACTTGATAGAAATTTAGCAAACGCTAATTGACCCTGACCAGTTGTTATTAATTTATTCATTACCCTAAAACCTTGCTGAAAAGAATCAAAATAAGGGTTAATATCTTCAAATTTGTTATTTAAATAGACTGCAAAATCTACAGCTTTTAAAGTTAATACTTCCTCTTCATCACCCGATATGCTCATATAACCTTTTTGAAAAGGTGTTCTTTGCTTACCAGGCGGCACCATACAACTGATATCGATGGGGTTTTCTAATTTGTCATAAGCAGGTATAGACATAGGTAATATGCCGATACCAGCAAGCGAGCTTACTGGTTCAGTCCTTCCGTACCATGGCGTGCCAATAACTGTTTCATAGTCAATAAAATAGGGCATATCCTTGCTAGCAATTAAATTATCATACCAAAAATCATTAGCGTTCAATATTTGAAGTAGTCTAAGCCAAGCACCTAAGCGCTGATAAAAAAAATTCACCTCGGTCTTATTTTTACAAGATTTAGCACTTACTTTTTGCTCCCAACCATAATCACCTTGATTAAGAAATTCTGGTGCTAATGGCATATAATCAGGATTTAAAACATGCAATTCTTCCAGTAGTACACCAATAGCATTTGTGCCCAATAAATTCTTTGGTTTATAAACTATTTCTCCTAAATTTATTTTAATAATGGCAACTGAGCGCCCTCCCCTATGCGGATCTCCTAATCCACATTTAATATCTTTAACGATAGTCGTTTCTGAAGTTTTATTGAAAAAATGCTGAGTAAGCAGTGTAATATCTTCCTCTAGACGTACTAGCATCTCATGTGTTGAAGAAAACCAATCACAATAAATTTCACCAATAACAGCAGATAATACGGGTTGTTTTTCTAATATCTTAATCCAAGTTTCAAGCTGATTATAAATTTCTAACCCTTCTTTATTCCGAACATTTTGAGATTTACTGTCATGAGTAATACTATAGTAAGCACCTAATATATTCATCACAGGCGTATAAATACGCGTTAAAAAATACTTTATCAATTCTGAAATAGCATCTTTTTCCAAATAAATTTTTTTTGATTTTAGAGTTTGAATAATCTTATCTATCTGTATTCTAGCCAAAAAACCCCAGCTATATCCCAACATTGATTTATCAATATCAACATCATCAACTAGGCTAAATAAATTTTGCTTTGAACTTTCTATATCTGCCCAGGATCGTATCAATTTATGAAAATTTTTTGCCCACTTAGGTAGAGCGTCAGGACATGTTACTTCAACGTCCAATACTGACGTTTGAAATTTTTCACCATTCATCTGTCGCCGAGTTAAAATTTCATCTATACCAATATGATTATCTTTTAGAACTGCTTGCCATTTTTTAATTCTATCAGAAATAATAATTTCATCTTGATGGGCCAAAGGCGTAAAAGCATTACATTCAACACGCTCTCTAGGACTGCTAGCTCGCGCAATCCAATGATAAATTTGCTTATCATCAAGCATTCTTTTTTCCTACGCCAGCTGAAATTGCACCGTGAATACGTTCAATATCACTTCTAGCTAAATTAGCAAAGCTGAAATCTTTAGGTAAACTACCTAGCATAAACTCACCAACATTACTTTCTACTAGAGGATCATTACCAGTAGCAAGTGCAAATTCTCTAATATTACCAGATCCCAAACCACACGGCGCAATACCCATGGCAATAGCATTTAAGTAAAAAGTTTGATACAACACCCCTGTGTTACGCAAAGTTGTAACATAGGCAATAGCATGGTATTTCCAGCTTACACGCTGGAAACGTGCAGCAACATGTAATAATACTTGCGGTCTAACAATACGTGCGCAAGAAGTGTGCGCTGCATCTATTAAAGATTCTGTATGCCGATTACGCTCTGAAAGACATACCAGTTGATGCGTCTCTGGTGCATAATAATAAATACCAGCCTGTAAATCTCTCGCTCTATCTACCGTCACATAAACTTCTAATTCATAACTTGCACCGCCAGTTGGATAAGGTCTCCAAGCAAGTCCCATCAAAGTTTTTTGTATTTGATCATTAATATTTGTTACTTCAATTTCTGATTTAAATAAAACGCGTGATGTGCGATAGAGAAACTCGCCTAATTGTTTTAATGAAATTGGATTTTCTTCATCATAACGACGTACAGATATACGTTGCATTTGCAGTTGTGTTAGTGGCGCATCGTGAGCTATTAAATCACTGACATTTGGCTGATATAGATCTATGCGCTTACCCTCTGGTATGACTCTAATAGATGGACGTGGTTTAATAATATTAACAAAAGGAAATGCACCCCCAAATTCTCCAAAATTAAAACCAACTCTACTGTTTGCATGCAAACTAAGATCAGCAAAATCCCATTGCGTGTCCACTTCAGAGCCTTCTTCTATGCGCGAAGGTATAGGCTTATTCTCTGCAAAAGAAATTATAAAATCTTCTGCTAATAATAATCTTAACAATAAAATAATACTTGGTCTATTTTTTTTGTCATAAAGCGCAGATAATTCATCTAAAGTTGCACCTTGAAATAGTTTAAAGAAAAATTGTCCTAAGTTTTCATGTTCAATTAAAATGCGTTTATCTTTCATGGCTTTAGTGAGGATTAGATGATTCTCCTCTCTATTTAGTAAAGAAAAACGCGATAATACAAATTTCTTACCTATTAATTCTCCTTCATCAGCTAAGCCAATTAAATCACCGCCATACAATGCATTATTTATAGTAATTAGAATTTTTTCATCTGCATCTGCAATATGTAAAACAAAATACCCCCAGTATAAATAACTGCTAATAGCTAAAATAATGTTACTGCCCTTTGTGCTATAATTATTGGCTTCCTCTCTGACTTCTTTTAAACTAATTGACGCGCGAGCACTAATAAATTTAAATATATTGGCAATATGTTCTGGGATTTCGTGCACAAAATTAGCAACACTGATTTCGTATTTACCCTTATTTTTGCTAATACTACATTCTTTATTAGTACTTATTACAAATTTATCTATTTTCATAAGCTCGGTAATAAACATAACTATTCTCCTTTTATATTCCAGATTATTTATCAAATTAAACCATCTAAAACCAATTTTTTAGTCAACTAAAAAACACATGAAAAAACCAGTATATTCACAAAATATTTAAAAATATAACCAGTTAAAATTAAACAAAAATGGTAACAGGGTTAAGTTCATCCTCAGTATATGTTTTTTTAAGCTTACCCATTTTAACGGGCACTTCGTATAACCTGCCTGTGTCCAGACGCGTATGCATACTTCTAAGTTGTGGTATCATCACTTTGACTACAGGCATAGCGATATCAACACGCGTTAAATCGCTAATAAATATTTGCCAGTTATTCTTTTTTACAATATCAAGGCACTTTTGACGTTGTACATTTAGCGATAAATGACGATAATCAGTATAATCGCTAAACTTCTTAAGTGGTTCATTGCTTGGATTTAAATAACAAAAACCATCCTTATCAACACGTGCACTTTTAAGCCAATAAGCAAATTCGTGCGACAACTCATGATATTCTTTGTTTAGGCGGTTATTACGAATAAGCACCCATAATTGGTTATGTTCGCAAATTGTCCTAAGCATTGCAATATTAGCATCAAAATGTGCTGCTGAAGAAAAGCAAACCTCTTGATAATCATCTTCACCTGTATAATGAGAAACTGCAACAAAAGTAGGTATATCATTATCTGTTGTAATATCAATAACCCATAATTTTCTCTGATAACGCTCTTTATAAATTTTTTGCACTTGCCTGATGTAATTATTCTCAAAACTACTTAAATCAACCGCACAATACTGCAAGCGATTATGCCACCAAATGGCAACATTATCGCGCTCTATTAATTCTAAGAAAGCCTGCACAAAAGCCTCTGTCTTGCTATTACCTGAAGCAGTGCCATTTGTATCAGCGGAGGCTATCCATTTATTACCATAAGGATAGCCAAAATAAAGCAATTGTGTCGGCACCCAACATGTTTTTTGCTCTAATAATGACCAAATCGGTGACCATTCATAATATTCATTTTTATCAATTACTTGAGGTGTATGATGAAATGTACTCATTTTGCTGTTAGTTAAATTAGCATTTTCGTATTGTTTTTTACTATAATGCATAAAAGTATTTGGCAATATTACCTCATCTGCTGCAAAATCAATAAAACGCGCGCGCTTTCGTATTTCATCACCTTGAAAAGCAGAGCAATAACGCTCAATAGATTCGGCTAAAGCACTCGCTTTTGCTTGTATTTTCGTTGTACCTTTGCCAGCATTAAGCATACGCACACTCGCTAAGGCGAGGTGAATATTATCAGCTTGCATTGCAAGATTATTGCCAGATTCATAAACATGAATCCAATCATCTTCTGGTTTAGAGATTAAATTCAAATGGCTTACCACACCACTAATTGAGCTGACTAAGTGACCATAACGTGCAAGTGTTTTCTCAGGTGAAACAATTTTATAACCACCACTAGTTTCTAAAGTTGTGCTAACCTCATCAAACTCAAATGGTGTAATACTTCTACTAGCTAATAACGCAGAACCACACTGTACACACTGAGGGAGTTGCATAACTTTGTGATAGCTTGTTTGATGTCTATGCCAGTCAAAACACTGAATATGATTGCTGATTTTGCTATAACCCATAACAACATAACGCGCAATTGCCAGAGCAAATTGATAAGCACACGAACGCATTGCTTCTTCATCACAAAAAGTGGGATTAATAATTTCGGCTTTCTCTATATAACGTCCCATTATATTTTCTATTTGACGATTATTACGTATGCGCTTGTAAAGACATTCATAACAAAAACTATCTGTATGATGTGCAAAGATAGGCCCAAGCATCGGCGTAATACCAGTAACACTGACGAGAAGCCATTTTTTAGCCTGTGTATATAATTTTTGACTTAGTGCTTTTAACTCGGTTTGCAAATAATCATCAACAACCACAACTGACACAGCCTTATCTGAGGGTTTAGTAGTCACTTGCAAACCAAGATAACTCATTGCTTTTTTGAGTAAAATAGTCGCCTTATTGCTCTTACTATGATTGATAAAATAAAAATGCTGTAACTTAAATTTATGTTCTACATAACCTGGTTTAATACCAAGATCTAACCAAAAACTAGCTTTTTTATCACACATTTTATAATCAGCTGATATGATAATATCGCTACTAATAAGCGCATTTAATCTGAGCTTAATATTGTCCTCGCTATATCCCTTTTTTAGCAAAGCTTTAATTACGCTTTTAGTAGTACGCTGACCATCTATTTGCCTGATTAAATCAAGCACTAAATCATCTGCATAGAAAGTATCTGTTTTACGCTGGCTAGAAGAAAGAGCAAGGTATTGTTTATCGCCATCAATTGTGCCACTATAAATATAATTCAAATGGATATTTGGAGCAATCTTTGCTACTTTAATTAAAGAATCGCTTGAATTAAACATTTATTTAATCCGCTTAAATAAATACAGGAATAGGGTTTAAATCCTCTTCTTTTAATGGCTTAGATAATTTACCCATTTCAACGGGAACATCAAACAAACGCCCTGGTGCGAAACGTGCCCAAAAATGGCGCATGCCCGGCACCATAACTTTAATAACGGGCAATCCAACATCTGGTTTTGTCTGCTCAAGCACTAACACTTCTAGACCTTTTAAGTGCGCAATATCAATACAAGCCTGCACTTCTTCATTTAAATTACGCTTAATAAGTGGATAACTGCTCTTAGTAATTTTTTTAGCATTCGGGTCAGGAAGTAAATAAGGGTCGGATTCTAAAGTTGCATTCTGCCACCACTCATTGCATTCTCTATCAAAATAGGTATAACTATTCTCATCATCAGTAGATTTAAGCACTGCTGAAACATATTGATTAAGTTCACATACTGCTCTAAGCGTTGCAATATGCGGGTCAAAGTGTGAACCTGCTGAAATACAAATATCTTGCTTTTTCTTGTCAAAACGATAAGAAATAGCAACAAATGTCGGGATACCTAAATCATTGCTAATATCCAGCACCCAAAGTTTGCGCTTATATTTTTCCCTGTAACGCAACACTGCCATGTCTAAATAAGGGTCATTAAAACTAGCAAGATCTACTTCTGGATAAAAAACGCGGTTATACCACCATATCGCATAAGCATCACGTTCAACTAATTCCATAAAACCCTGCACAAATGCTTCTGCTGGTGTATTACCTGAAGCAGCGCCATTAGAATCAGGATTAGCAAAATTACGATTGAGTTTATCCCCCTTCCCAGGACCATAAAATGTAGCAGGATCATAAGAAAAATATAATTGATAACACATCATCCAAATATATTTTTTCTGAGTGATAGACCAAACAGGTGACCATTCCACTTCAGCATTTTCATCAAAATCTTCAGCAGGCAAATTATAAAAACGATATTCTTTAGCAGCAATTTCTTCTCTGAGCTTATACTGATTTTTGCTAAAAAGCATAATGTCATTTGGATGTAAAGCATCGCCCTTTGGAAAATCAGAAAACTTTGCTATCTTGCGAATTTCATTACCATTAAATACACCGCTATAACGTTCTAAAGCCTCACACATCGCACTTACCCTAGCTTGGTTATCACTGCGACCTTTACCTGCACTTTTAGAACGAATGCTATTAGTCAATGCTCTGAAATTACGATTAATAATTGCTAAATTACTGCCTGACCAATACACATGCATCCAATCGTCATCGCTTGGAGATGCGGACTCAATTGCACTAATAACACCTGTAATTGGTGAGACAAGATGTGCATATTTTTTCAATGTTTGTTCTGAAGAAACCGCTTTCATGCCACCACTTGTGAAAACTGAGTGACCATCATCTTTAACTAAATTAACAGGTTGCAATTTTCTATTTTGATCATTTAACACAGGGTCTCCGCAGGATAAGCATTGTGGACGTTTATTAGCAAAATGCGTTGTTAAATTACTAGTGAGCACATCGTGAGCGAATAAATAATTTGTCAACAACTTATGGTAATATTCACCCGATGGTGTCTTCAAGTAATCTGCGTTTTTCTCATCTCCAAGAATCAAACTTTTAATGATAGTAAACAATATATGTACTGCATGAGATTTTGATAAAAGTGGCGTATCTGCTTCTACTTTTGCGCTTAAAGAACCAGGTTTGTTATATTCTAAAAAACCGCGCATTTCTCTGTTATTGCGCATATTATTAGTAATACAATGTAAACAAACACCATCTTTTTCAGGTGTAAAAATGGGCCCATACATCATTTCAGCATCAGATAGTTTAACTGGCATCCACCGCTTTTTATCTTTTAGACGATTTTGATTAAAGGTCATTAATTCTGGCTGCATATAATCATCTATTGCAACAATCAGCAAATCTGCATCTGACATATTATCAGCTGTCGGTATGTACATGTTGTCAAGCGCTTCCGTTAAATAATTAACATGACTAGGCCTATTATTTAAGTGCATGCAATGTATTTTTAATGTCGCCACAAATTCTTCATAATAACAAGGCGTTACACCAAGTTGCCCCCAGATTGCCGCCTGACCTCTAGGAATATTACTTTCTGCTGACATAATCACATAATTGTAAGCCAAATTAGAAATAAGAATATTAGTATCGCTTTCTTGGTATTTATCTTTGAGCGTAGCAGCAATTTCATAACGCGTGCGCTTGCCATCAACTAAACGTAAAATATCACGCATATGAAGGCCTGCCAAATGATGCCCCTGCCCTTTGCTATTTATTACAAAAGTAAAGTTTATTTGATTAACAGATTCAGGATTTTTTTTGAGCATTTCATCGCTAACACCAAATTCTGCTTTAGAAAAAGTAAATAATTCCAAATGAGGTGATAACATCGGAATATGAATGATACCCATATCTTTTTTTGATTTAATCATATCTCTCCTTAACTAACTAAAAACACACTAAAATCAACTAATACTTTATTAGAAATAATGAAGCTAAACAAATTAGTCTAACAAATTAAATTCTTAAAGAGCGACATTTTAAAACATTTAGTCACTAAGATTTATATGTTTTAATCGGTATATTAAACTTTAGGTGTTTTCATTTCAACATACAGAAAGTGGTATGCTGATATCTAAAATAAACCTATATTAGGTAAAATATTTTTAAGTAAAAAACAAAGTATAAATTTTGATATTCGTTAAAATCAACTATTTCCTATTTTGTTCTTCTCTTAAAATAAGACAACCAAGTATAAAATATTATTGACAATTTTTATGGATAATTGCGTGTATAATTCGTTTATTAGTTTTAATCAGTCAAAAATTAAATATTTAGGTATTGGCTGGCAATTTAAGAGTTTTATTTTAAAATATATTGTTTTAGTTTTCTATTTTTTGCATGTTTAAAAACAACGATATCTTCTATATTTTCAAGTAAAACTTATTTATTTGCTTGTCAAAATCATGTTTATATTAGGGTAATAAAATGGAAATAAAAAGCAAAACATTCCGCTTTGGAAGGCATCAAATCACTTTAGAAACGGGGCGTATTGCACGCCAGTCAGATGCTAGTGTGTTTGCAAGTATGGACGATACGCAAGTGCTTGCTAGCGTGGTGGCAAAAAAAGAACCAACAATAGGGCGGAGTTTCTTTCCACTTTCTGTTAATTATATTGAAAAAAGTTATGCTACCGGAAAGGTTCCTGGTGGCTATTTAAAACGTGAAGGTCGTCCAAATGAAAAAGAAATACTCACCTCCAGATTGATAGATCGCCCTATTCGTCCACTATTCCCAGATGATTTTACAAATGAAGTACAAATTATCATTACAGTTTTATCTGCAAATACAGAAACAGATCCAGATATTATTGCAATGATTGCTGCCTCAACAGCGCTTGCAATATCAGGATTGCCATTTACAGGTCCGGTTGGTGCAGTGCGCGTTGGCTACCAAGATGATAATTATTTGCTCAACCCAACTTATAGTGAACTTAAAAACTCTAGTTTAAACATGGTGGTAGCAGGCACTCAACATGCAGTGCTAATGGTGGAATCTGAGGCAAAGGAATTAAGTGAAGCTATTATGCTCGGTGCGGTAATGTATGCACACAAGTCTTTTCAAGTGGTAATAGAGAATATCAAAAAATTTGCCGAAGAAGTCAATAATCCGATTATGGTTTGGCAAAGAACAAACATAAACGATGGGTTGTATCAAAACCTTAAAGAAGCGTTTAATGCTGATATCAGTGAAGCCTATAAAATGATAGAAAAACTCACACGCTACCAGAAAATAAATGAAATTAAAATGCTTGCGCAAGAAAAATTTATCAATGACGAATTAAACATAAGCTCTGACGATATAAATAAATGCATTCAAAAAATAGAGGGAACTATTGTGCGCACGCGTATTTTGAATGGTGAGAAGAGGATTGACGGCAGAGATAATGAGACAGTGCGCCCACTTCGTATTGAAAGAGGTGTACTCGCTAATACACACGGTTCTGCTTTATTTACACGTGGCGAAACACAAGCACTTGTGGTTACCACTCTTGGTTCAAAGAAAGATGCACAGCTTGTTGAAACCTTAGAGGCAAACAGCAGACAAGAAGATTATTTTTTACTGCATTATAATTTTCCGCCTTACTGCGTTGGGGAAACAGGAATGATTGGTTCAACAAAACGTCGCGAAATTGGTCATGGCCGTCTGGCACGTCGCAGTATATTTGCTTGTCTACCTTCTATTGAAGATTATCCTTACACTATCCGCGTAGTATCTGAAATTACTGAATCCAATGGATCAAGTTCTATGGCAAGTGTTTGCGGTGCAAGTTTAGCGCTACTGGATGCAGGTGTGCCACTCAAAGCACCTGTTGCTGGTATTGCAATGGGGCTTGTCAAAGATGAAAATAGTGATAAATTCCAAGTGCTTACTGATATTTTAGGTGATGAGGATCATTTGGGTGATATGGACTTTAAAGTGGCAGGCACAAGTAGCGGGATTAACGCCCTGCAAATGGATATTAAAATTAGTGGTATTACCGAAGAAATTATGTCTATTGCGCTGAAACAGGCAAGAAAAGCAAGGTTATATATTTTAGGTGAAATGAATAAAATAATTTGTGAAGCAAATACCACATCAAAAAATGCGCCTAAAACAAAAACACTTACTATTGATAAGGGTAAAATTCGTGATTTAATTGGTAAAGGTGGCGAAACTATTAAAAGTATCATTGCTGAAACAGGCGCAAGTATCGATGTGAATGATGAAGGCGTAGTAACCATATTTGCTAATAAAGAAAAAGATTTTAAACAAGCACTTAGTATGGTAGAACGTGTTACTGAAGTGGCTGAGGTTGGTAAAATTTACGAAGGACTCATTTCTAAAATTGTTGACTTTGGTGCTTTCATTAGTATTTTGCCTAACCAAGATGGTTTGCTTCATATCTCTGAAATTGCACATGAACGCGTGAATAACATCAATGACTATTTTCAAGAAGGGGAAAAAATTAAGGTCAAAGTAATTTCTATTGAGAGGGATCGTATTAAACTTTCACGCAAAGTACTTATTGAAAAAAAATAAAGTCTCTAATAAAATAAAGGACTAGCATACGTTTATCTACTAACAACCGTTATTTGGTCAGCAACACCTCTTGCAATTAAGTGGAATGTTATAGGCACTGGTGCTTGGTCTTCTCTTAGGTTAAGAATGCTAATTGCCTTAATCGGACTAACTGTTTATTTCTTGGGAATCCTTTCTCAAAGGAAAATAGTTATTTTTTAGATTATTATTTGTGTTTTTAGCAATGTTTATGCAATCACTTATTAGCGTTGTGCTCAAAGAAATAAATACCCACTAAATGCACTACAAACTACCACAGATGGGCTTACTTTTGGCATATTACCTCTGGTTTTTCTGGTATTACCTTGAAAGGTGGAACCCTGATTTATTCCGATAATAAAGCTTTTTTCTATTTTTTATTTAGGGTTATTTGGATCGGTTATTGGCTTTATCGGTTATTATCATTTAATTAAATATGCCTCTATCAAGTTGCATTACTGTCGCTTATTATGCCAATTTTTTCTCTTGTTATCAGTTATTTTTCAATAATAAATATCTAAATTACACTGAAGTTATTGGAATATTCCTCATCATATTAGAATTATTTTTTCACCAATTTACACGTATCTCATAATATTAGTTTTTGTCACAAAAGTTGCATAAATCCAAAAAAATACCGCTCTTTTTCTTAACAGGAAAAGGCATAATTACTAAGGTATTTTATCTTTTGTTTTAAGAAAAAAGTTACCTCGCAAAATTAATATATTACTTATGCTATTAAAGACTTTACAGAATAACTGATTTGAGTTATCAGTTAAAAATATGAATCATCGTGCTAATGAAAATACAAAATCCTGCCGTTTTAGCAAACACATGGGTTGTCAGCAATTTTAGATGCCTTTGATGTTAAAAGAAAAACACTCTAATGATATATTGAACTGGCTTAAATTGATAAGCCCAAAGCCCTAAAAACAAAAGCAGGTGCACCTTCGGGATAGAGAGCTATTATTGATAATTAAATACCTATATAAATAGACTTTGTCCTAACTTGGCTAAGAATAAAAACATATCCCCATATTAAAGTCTTTTGCAATCAATGTGATTTAACCTGTGCAAGTATCTCTAACTACTTGGTAGACTAATTGGCTAATGATAAGGACAAAATGCGCATTTATCCTAAAATAAAAAGATAAATGCTAACTACGGGTGCTTTAATTACATACTATGAGATAAATTTATCAATCACTGCGAATATGCTTTAATTGATAGTGATTTATCCAATGAAAGCTAGTTAATTATTTGTTTTAATGTAATGCCAAAAATTATATGATGCATTAGGGCAAACAACACCTTTAAGTATATTAAAATGAATGAATATAAATATAGAGAAAAGTGTAATAAGGGGTGGGTGCATTGTTCTTATAACTTCAGCATATATCTTAGGTAAAATAAATGACAAAAATTAATTCTTAGCTTTCCACTTATGTCATATCGGGAAATTCCTTATAACTATACCTCTTTCTCTGATAGAGAAATTGTCTATCGCCTCCTAGGGAAAAAGGCGTGGCATATCTTAGAGAGTTTACGCGCTGATAGAAAAACAGGACTTTCTGCAAAAATGCTCTTTGAAATTTTAGGTGATATTTGGATTGTTAGACGTAATCCATATTTACAAGAAGATTTACTCAATAATAAAAAGCGCCTAAAAGCACTTACTCTTGGACTTGCACACAGACTTAATCAAATTATTAAACGCGCTGGTGAACACGAAAAAGTTGTTAGCCTTATTAAGTACACAAAAATATCCATTACAGATTTTAATGATTTTTTAACTGAATTAGAAAAAAGTCAAACTATTATTTATCAAATGCTACGCAAAATTACTTCTCATGATAATATTCGTTTTGATGCGCTTTCGCGTGCAGCCCACAGCACTGATGCGAGTGATTGGCGCGTAGAATACCCGATTGTTGTTATCACTCCAGATACTGAAAATGAGGTTGCATCCCTAGTAAAAGCGTGCATTAAACTTGGACTAAGTATTATTCCTAGAGGTGGTGGCACAGGTTATACAGGTAGCGGTGTGCCACTCACACATAAAACTGCAGTTATTAACACAGAAAAATTACTCACTATTGGCGCAGTAAAAAATAACCTACAAAACAAAAAAAATGAAAAAGATAATCCGTGCTATGTGCGTGTTGGTGCAGGTGTAATCACGCGTAGAGTTTCAGAACTTGCCACAAAACATGGGCGCATTTTTGCCATTGACCCTACCTCAGAAGATGCATCAACAATCGGTGGTAATATTGCGATGAATGCTGGTGGTAAAAAAGCAGTGCGTTTTGGCACAACGCTGGATAATCTACGCGCATGGAAAATGGTTCTGCCGACAGGAAATTGGCTTGAAATAAAGAGATTACATCATAATTTAGGAAAAATACATTTAGAAAAATTTATACATTTTGAGCTTAATTATTTAGCAGATGATGTAAAAACCATCATTAAGCAAAAACGTATTAGCATAGATACAAAAACTATACGCTATCACGCATTAGGTAAAGATGTTACCAATAAATTTTTAGGGGGGCTGCCAGGCGTGCAAAAAGAAGGTTGCGATGGTTTAATCACCTCCGCTGAATTTATTCTGCATCCAAAATTTGCATTGGTTGCGACTCTGTGTTTGGAATTTTTTGACGCAAAAATTCATCAAGCAGTATCAGCTATTGTTGATATTAAAAACCATATTGACAATAATCCAGAAACTGAGCTCATCGGCTTAGAACATTTGGATTTTCGTTACATCAAGGCCATTCATTACACTACCAAGGCACAGCGTACGCAACTGCCAAAAATGGTATTACTCATTGATTTTGAAGCAAAAAAATCTGCCAGTTTAAAAGTAGAAATTAAGCACATTAGGGATTTAGCGACGCATTATGATGGTGCATGTTTTGTGGCAAAAGATGAGCAGGAACGCAAAATATTTTGGCGCGATAGAGAAAATACTGCTGCTATCGCCGCACATACCAATGCTTTTAAAATTAACGAAGATGTTGTTATTCCACTTGATAGATTAGCAGAATATAATGATGAGATTGAGCGTATTAATCTTCGTCTATCTATTGAAAATAAATTAAAAACACTGATTGCAATAGAAACTTGTCTTAGCAATTTTAATAAACAGCAGCAAGTATGGCTAAAAGAAAAATATCAACTAGCTCAAAACTTGATAAATAAAGTAAAAAAAGGTTGGCAAAATATGCTAGACAATTTAAACAATGCGCAAGTTTTTGCTAAACTACAATCAGGAGAGCATCACATCTCTCTCAATCTTTCAATTAAAAACCCACTATTTGATTTATATGTCGGTGAGTTATTTAATGATCTTAGAACAACCATTGAGAAAATACATAAAAAATATAAATTTTCACGTCTTTTTATCGCCACACACATGCACGCAGGAGATGGTAATGTGCATACTAATATTCCTGTGCATTCGCACATTCCAGAGATGCTTGCACAAGCCAATAAAGTTGTTGATGAAATTATGGATTTAGCAAATAAATTAGGTGGTGTCATCTCAGGAGAGCATGGCATTGGTCTGACTAAATTTCGTTATTTGTCAGACAAACACAAAAAAGATTTTGCACGTTATAAACAAAAAATTGATCCAAATGGTAATTTTAATAGAGGAAAATTACTTATAGGCAGTAATCTAGATAATGCTTATACGCCTTCGCTACGATTATTAGAAAAAGAGGCAATTATTTTAGAAAATAGTGAAATTGGTGAGATTAATAATATGACTAAAAGTTGTGTGCGCTGTGGCAAATGCAAGCCCGTGTGCACCACGCATGTGCCTGAGGCAAATTTACTCTATTCACCACGTGATAAAATTATCGGTTCAAATTTAATCATTGAAGCTTTTTTATACGAAGAACAAACTAGACGCGGTGTATCGTTTGCACATTTTGATGAATTAGATGATATTGCTGACCACTGTACTATTTGTCATCGTTGCTACACGCCTTGTCCTGTTGATATTGATTTTGGTGATGTCTCAATGAAAATGCGCCATATTTTAAAAAAACACCATAAAAAACACGATAATATCCTCGCTAAAATGGCGATGGTATTTTTAAATAGCACTAAACCATTTACGATTAACGTGGCAAAAAATTTGCTCAATATCGGCTATCGTAGCCAGCATATTCTCTCTAAACTAGCACAGCCATTTATTCCTAAAAAAATACCAAGTAAAACGATTGGCAGAGCAAATTTTGCCACTGAAATTATTACTTTATTAGATAAACCACTACCAAAAGATACAAAACTAAAACCATTTAGAAAACTGCTAAATATTGAAGAAAGAGGAACCATTCCTATTTTAGCAAACCCCAAGACATGCGACGATAATGCACCCAGCGTGCTATATTTTCCAGGCTGTGGCTCAGAGCGTTTATTTTCTCAAATTGGTTTAGCAACGCTTGCACTACTGTATCATGCGGGTGTTCGTATTGTGCTTCCACCTGGTTATTTATGCTGTGGCTACCCACAGCGTGCAAGCGGTGATCTTGAAGTTGCTACAAAAATTATAACTGATAATCGTGTGCTAATGTATCGTATGGCAAATACGCTTAATTATTTGGATATTCAAGATATTATTGTTTCATGTGGCACTTGCATTGACCAATTATTTGATTATAAATTAGAGAGTATATTTGCTAAATCACGTCTACTTGATATTCATGAATATTTATTAGAAAAAGATATAACTTTAAAAAATAATAAGCAAAAATTTCTTTATCACGCCCCATGCCATGATCCCATTAAAAGCAAAAATTCAAAAGAAGTTATTGACGATCTGATAGGCACAAAAACTTTAAATAATGACCGTTGCTGTGGCGAATCCGGCAGTTTTGCAATAGCAAGACCTGACATTGCTAAACAGGTGAAATTTAAAAAAGAAAATGAAATTAAAAAAGATTTAAACATTCTTATGGGGAAAACTAAAGTAGATAAAAATGAGGTACAAATTCTCACCACTTGTCCCTCGTGTCGTCAAGGTTTAGCGCGTTATGAAAGTACTACAGGCATACGCGCTGTTTATCCTATTGAAATTTTAGCTAAAAATTTGCTTGGTAAAAATTGGCAGCAAGATTTTATTAAAAAGGTAAATATTGAAAAAGTTTTGCTATAAAAACAAACCAAAAATAGCTCAAGACTCTTTCTACTTTTAGAAACAAAAAAGTTGCTGTAGTCTTATTGATTTGTCAAACCATAAAATAAAAATGTGTCAATGTAGAGAGTTTAGTTTGTCGGTTAAATTGAACTGTAATTATTATTTAATTTCTGGTACAGTGTCAGCTGTCAGCATATATTTCTGTTTTTTAATAATTTTAGTATGGGGATGTTATGTCAAATGAAGTTGGAAAGAAAAAAATTTATGATAGAAAATAGCGCAATGAATTACGAAGTAATGCAAGAGGGGCACTAGAAAAGGTGAATTATAAAATGCCTCCTGACGATGCTAAAATTGTTGTAATGACTAATACAAGAGATATAAAGTATGCAGTAATGCCAGATAAAGGCGTTGATAATGATATGCTTAGTACCATGCGCAGGTAGAGGCCACAAAAACAGAGCACCACCATCATCACTTGCAACGGTTTGTGGCACAGCAAGCACAGCTGATGTTGCGCGCGTTAAACATGGTTGAGAAAAACTAACAACTCCCTAGTATTTATTTTGGGAAATTATATACCTAAATCTGCAAACCACTAATTATCCACGTTTAATTCGGTGTTCGTTGGTTTCTTGTTTTGATACTGTGCATTTTTCGATGTATGCCTAAAAATATCTTTTATAGCAATTTTAAATTCACTTAGTGTAATTTTGTCTAATTCGGTCTTTTTCATTTTAATTTCTTTAAGAGTTCTATTGCGTCACCTAATAAAATCTTATTTGCTATATTACCCATTTTACTTAATCAATGCCTTATAAGGCAGTCTCTTACCAGCAAACCTTTAACTAGCGATAACATTCTATCTTTGGTATTAATCTTGCAATTACCCTCATTTAATTTAAAAATAAGATCATTGATATACCGCTATAGATGTTTATGTGAGAAGGTTATATGATACACTCCCGTTATAACCTCTCTTTAAGACTGCCCATACGCTCTCTATTCCATTTGTATGTGCCATACCATTGACATATCCTTTAGTAGAATGATTGACTTTTAATCTATCGTAGTTTACGCCTTTATTGCCTCTTAATTCATCAATGCATAGTAAAGTATCTGGTGCTATATTATTTGATAAAACACCTTGTAAGGTTTTGCTCTTAGTGTCTCGTATAACCTGTGCCTTTACTCTACCTTGTCTTTGTCTCATACTAAATACAATAGATTTATTTGCACCGCCCTGACTGCCTTCTAATCTTTTGTGTGCGTGTTTGTTAGCCTCTTTGCTACCGATATAAGTCTCGTCTACTTCTACCATCTTATAAAGTTTAAAAATACCCTGCGCACAAGCTTTTCTAATTCTCTGCAACATAAACCACGCACTCTTTTGTGTTATACCAAGTTCTTTAGACAACTGCAGGCTTGATATACCTTTGCAAGCTGTTAATACATAATAAATAGCAACAACCCATTTTTGAGCGGGTATTTTTGTGCTTCGTTTTTAGTTTGTAGTAAGTCAGTCAAAGAAATTTAAAACATAACAAATAGAAAGTTTTGTTAATTCCAATTTTGTTGTTGCCAATTATTTTGGTGAGCGATGGCGCGTAATTTATCATCAGCATTAGTGGCAATAGGGTGCGTAACTAATTGGAATAATGGCAAGTCATTATGCGAATCCGAATAAAAATAACTGTCTCTTAGTGTTTTTCCTTGTGTACGTAACCACTTTTTAAGTTGCGTAACTTTACCTATTTGAAAGCATGGCACACCTGTAATGTTTCCTGTATAGCGTCCATCTTTTATTTCCAACTCAGTTGCTAAAAGATAATCAATGTTATAATGTTTAACAATGGGCTCTGCGATAAAACGATTCGTTGCAGTAATGACTATTGTTATATCACCCTTTTTTTTATGCTCGCTTACTTTTGCCCTAGCTTTGGAAAGCAAAATTGGTTTGATTTTGAGGCGCATAAATTCTGCATGCCAGATTCTAAGCTGTGCAGGTTCATAAATTGCAAATGGCGCTAAAGAAAAAGTAAGATATTCCTTAATGTCAAGGCACCCTAAACGATACTCTTCATAAAAATGTGTATTTTTTTCTTTATATAAATTTTGGTCAACCAATCCGCGTTCAGCTAAAAATTCTCCCCACAAAAAATCGCTATCACCAGCAATGAGTGTTTGATCTAAATCAAAAATAGCTAAAGACATGATTCAAATTAATATTAAACAAAATAGTCAAAAAAATATTCACTTAAAGATGACTAAGCGCATAATCAGCAGCAGCAATGGTTTTATCAATGTCAGAATAACTGTGAGCACTAGAGATAAAACCTGCTTCATAAGGCGAAGGAGCAAAATAAATTCCTTGTGTTAACATCAAATGATAAAATTTCTTAAAACGCACTATATCACAACTCATCACTTCATCAAAACGCGTTACAGTCTTAACATTTGTAAAAAATAAACCAAACATTGCACCGATACTATTCGCACTCATTTTAATATTGTATTTATGCGCACACTGTAAAATGCCACACACCAAATATCTAGTTTTTTGATGTAAATCTTCATAAAAATCAGATGTATCCGAAAGGATATTAAGTGTCGCCAAACCTGCTGCTATCGCCACTGGATTTCCTGAAAGAGTACCAGCTTGATAAACCCCGCCAAGTGGGGCGATATGACGCATAATTTTAGTTTTACCGCCAAAAGCACCCACAGGAAAGCCAGCGCCAATGACTTTACCAAGTGTCACCAAATCAGGGGTAATATTATAATAACTGCTTGCACCGCCTAGGGCTACTCTAAAACCGCTCATTACCTCATCAAAAATAAGCACACTAGCGTATTCATCGCACAGGGTACGTAAAGTTTCTAAAAAACCATCTATCGGTAATACGCAATTCATATTGCCAGCAACAGGCTCAACAATAACACAAGCAATCTCACTGCCTATACTTTTAAAAATATCTTGCAATGCATCTACATCGTTATAAGCAAGTATGAGCGTATGTTTAGCTAAATCTTTGGGCACTCCTTTAGAGCTTGGCTCACCAAGCGTAAGCGCACCCGATCCTGCCTTAACAAGTAATGCATCTGAATGTCCGTGATAACAACCTTCAAACTTAATAATCTTATCGCGTTGAGTATAACCGCGTGCTAAACGAACAGCGCTCATAACAGCTTCTGTGCCTGAATTTACCATGCGCACCAATTCTATAGCGGGGATAAGAGTACAAATTTTCTTTGCCATTTGCGTTTCAATTTTTGTTGGCGCACCAAAGCTTACACCATAATCTAGCATATTTTTAACTGCTAGGATTACTTCAGGATGATTATGCCCTAAAATCATCGGACCCCAAGAACCCACAAAGTCAATATAAGAATTATTATCTTCATCATAAAGATAAGCACCAAAAGCACGTTTAAAAAAAATAGGATGACCTCCCACGCCCATAAAAGCGCGCACGGGCGAATTTACACCGCCAGGAATGTATTTTTGTGCTTCAAAAAATAATTGTTCCGATTTGGACATTAATTACAAATGGATAATTCTAAAAATAAATTTTTGGTATTATAACTAAAAAATTTACAGACTAAAATCTTTCACAACTGAAAAATAGTGAAATATGATTGCATTATAATTTTACTTTATAAAAATGTCTATTGTTATAATAGCACTATGATTGACACAAAATTAGAAATACTAAATTCTTTGCTTATAAATGGCATTAAACAACTAAACCTTGAACTAGATGCGTATCAATGTAAACAGTTATTAGCCTTCATTTATTTACTTAATAAATGGAATAAAGTTTATAATCTCACTGCTATTTGTAATAGAAAAGAAATGATAATAAAACATTTATTTGACAGTTTAGCCATTCTGCCTTATGTGAACAATAACACATTACTTGATATTGGCACTGGTGCAGGTCTGCCTGGGATTGTACTTGGTATTGCTAAACCAAATTTATCTGTTACATTACTTGAAAGCGCACAAAAAAAATATAATTTTTTGTATTTTATCCTGGTGCAATTATCACTTAAAAATATAAAAATTATTCACAGTCGTGTTGAACACTATAAACCTAACTCGTGCTTTGCACAAATTACCACCAGAGCATTTGCGAGTGTGGATAAAACGCTGAAATTTAGCAAACATTTACTATGTGCTGATGGTCAGTATTTACTTATGAAATCAAAACAGGCATTTTTAGAAAATAATTTACCTGATAAAAATATGAGTATACAAACACTCAACGTGCCTTATATGAAAGATAATCGTTATTTGCTCAATATTAAAATGCGTAGTGCTTAATTGATATGGTTATTATTGATTCACATTGTCATATTGATAAATTGGACTTGAACGCTTTTGGTGGCAGTGTTGAAAGCATGCTTGCTCATGCAAAGGGTTTCTCGGTAGAAAAATTTTTATGCGTCTGCATTAATTTAGAAGATTTTGATAAAGTGCACTCTCTTGCCAAAAAATACACACAAATTTATGCCTCAGTGGGCGTACACCCTAACGAGGAAAATGTGCATGACCCAAGTGTTAATGAGTTATTAGCATTTGCTAGAGATGATAATATAGTCGCTATTGGTGAAACAGGGTTAGATTATTTTCGCTTAGACAAAAATAATACACCTTGGCAAAGGGAGCGCTTTGCACGCCATATTGATGCGAGTAACATTTCAAATAAACCGCTTATTATTCATAGTAGAAATGCCAGAGATGATACGCTTGGTGTAATGAAAGAATCAGGTGCTAAACGCGGAGTAATGCACTGTTTTACTGAAGACTATAAGATGGCAAAGGCTGCCATTGATTTAGGGTTTTATATTTCATTTTCAGGCATTGTTACTTTTAAAAATGCCCAAGAATTACAGGCAGTTGCCAAAAAAATTCCACTGGATGCTATGCTTGTTGAAACCGATGCGCCTTATTTAACACCAACGCCTTATAGGGGAAAACCAAATTCACCTGCTTATACTTATTTTGTAGTCAAAGAAATTGCTCATCTACACAAAATTACACCTGAAAAAGTTGCAGAAATAACCACTAAAAACTTTAATACACTATTCTTAAATGTCAGTTAAATATTATAAGATTGACGATAATGCACAAGGTCAACGTCTTGATAATTATCTTATTAAACATTTAAAAGGCGTACCAAAATCGCATATTTATCGCCTTATTAGAAAAGGTTCTGTGCGCATCAATAAAGGACGCCAGCGTGTGCATTATAAATTAAAATCGGGTGATACTTTGCGCGTGCCGCCCGTTTATAATTCAACTTCTTCTACAATATCTATCTCTAAATCATTAACACAAATTTTAAAAGATAGTGTGTTATATGAAGACGATGGTTTAATTGCACTTAACAAATTGCCGGGCTTAGCTTCACATGGCGGCAGTGGCATTAATCTTGGTGTAATAGAGGCAATGCGTCAAGTATATGGCAAAACACTAGAGTTGGTCCATCGACTTGATAAAGATGCCTCAGGTTGCCTTCTTATCGCTAAAAAACGCTTAGTATTAAAATCTTTACAAGCACAGTTGCGTGCGCGAAAAGTAGAAAAATATTATTTAGCTTTGCTCAAAAATGCCTGGCAGAAAAAAAAACACACTATTGATGCCCCTATATTAAAAAAAACTTCAAAACACGCTCATCACAGTAAAGTGAGTACACAAGGAAAGGTTGCCTTGAGCTACTTTCATCCAATTAAAAATATTCACCATAGCAACTGGAGTCTTAGTTTAGTGCGTATCCATATTAAAACTGGGCGCACGCATCAAATTCGCCTGCACGCTGCTTATGCAGGGCATCCTCTTGTCGGTGATGATAAATACGGCGATGATGACTTTAATCAAATAATGCATACACATCAAATAAAACATTTATGTTTACACGCCGAACAAATTAATTTTATTAATCCTAAAAATAATGCTTATCAAAAAATTTCAGCACCCCTTAGTGCTAACTTTAAAAGAGTGATTGATAGCCTATAGATTAATGATAACTCGTGTAATATTTGAGATATTTATATGCATATAGGCGCTTATATACGCTTAATGCGTCTTGATAAACCCATCGGTATTTATTTACTACTTTGGCCCACACTGTGGGCGCTTTGGCTTGCTAGTAATGGAATACCACAATTAAAAATATTAATTATTTTTATACTAGGCGTTGTTCTGATGCGCAGTGCTGGTTGTGTTATAAATGATATTATTGATAGAAACTTGGATAAATTTATCAGGCGCACAAAAAACCGTCCCATTAGTTCGGGAGAAATTACTGTGCGTTCAGCACTAATGTTATTTTTTGCTTTACTACTACTCGCTTTTTTTTTGCTACTAATGACAAATTTACTAACTCTTACTCTTGCTTCTATTGCGATGATACTTACTGGCATTTATCCCTTTATGAAACGTTATACACATCTGCCTCAGCTTATTTTAGGTATGGCTTTTGCAATGAGCGCACCGATGTCTTTCGCTGCAATTACCAATTATATTGACTATAGAGCATGGTTGGTATTTATTACAAGTATCGTTTGGACGATGATTTATGATAGCATTTATGCTATCGTAGATAGAGAGGATGATATAAAAATAGGCATTAAATCAAGTGCAATTCTTTTTGGACGCTTTGATACAATAATTATCGCTATACTGCAAATTGTTCTGCTGTTACTTTTCATTGCAATTGGCTTTTTATTTGAACTAAGCGGTGTTTATTATGGCTTTCTTTTTATTGCAGCTGCTCTTATGATGTATTATCAGTATCTTATCAAAGATCGCAATAAAGTGCGCTGTTTTCAAGCGTTTTTGCGCAGTCATTATCTGGGCGCTTTGATTTTTACTGCCATTTTTATAAATGGATAAAAACTCTAAAAATACAGCACTCAATCAATTGGATTATACATGGATGCAGGTAGCACTGACTGAAGCGAAAAAAGCAGGAAAAAATTTAGAAGTTCCGGTCGGTGCTGTTTTAGTCTCTGATGATAATAAACTTATTACGCGTGCACATAATATGCCCATTAAAAAGTGCGATCCAAGTGCACACGCTGAAATGATAGCAATACGAAAAGGAGCACGCCTAGCAAATAATTATCGCTTACCTAACAGCACGCTTTACACAACACTTGAACCGTGTGCAATGTGCTTTGCACTCATGCTGCACGCTAGAATAACACGCCTTATTTTTGCTACTTATGACAAAAAAAGTGGTGTGTGCGGAGGTTGTTGCGATTTTCGTTTAATGCCATGTTTTAACCATAAGATTATAGTTATAGGGGGTTTATTAGCAAATGAAAGTAGCAATCTGCTGAAGGCTTTTTTTGCCTCCCGTCGCTTATAAAAAATATTATTACTTATCCTAGTTTTACTATTACTGCTAAGAGAACTAACAGCTATTAGGAAACTTTTAATCACGGAAATGCTAAAAGTTTTTTAACCCGTAGCGTTCATACTACATGAGTGAAAAATTGAATAAAATTATATTAAGGCAAAAGAATATTTAGAAAAAATCTTGTGCATTAGAACACTCAGATTACTGGCAAGCTTGGAGCAAAGCAGAAAGCTTTTCCGAGTGAATCTGCCTGTTAAATATTCCACACAATTTTACAAATTTGTAAATGGTAATATCCTTTCTAAGATATTCACAAAGCTTATCTTCCAATTTAGGGTCTAAGAAAGTTTCTTCCTTTGGTGATACGTACCTTTTCGGAATATTGACTTTTTCTCCAATTTTGAAAGACAGAAATTGAGATACTTTGGCCATATTATCCATAGGAAAGATATAGTTAACACCAACAGTATTTTCGGTGAGTTTCATGAAATTAAACTGTTCCGCCCCTTCCTTGAAGGTTGCAAAAGATAGGCGGTCTCCTTTTGATATATGGGCTTCTACAAATTCGTTAAAGCTAATTTTACCAGTATAATTCTTATGTAATTTATGTGCTGGGTTTTTTAGTGCATCTCGCGTTCTAAATTTATACCAACTCCTAAACCAATCAAGTGGTTCTCTGATAATACAAAATGCATCAATGCTGATCTGAGGCTTTATTTTTTTTAGTAGTGGCAATACAAATTCACAATAGT
This sequence comes from Gammaproteobacteria bacterium, assembly GCA_965207345.1. Lineage (GTDB taxonomy): Bacteria > Pseudomonadota > Gammaproteobacteria > PS1 > Pseudothioglobaceae. The sequence goes on from OZ242280.1 coordinate 285,126, forward strand.
CTCTTGCATTTATATGCTTTAACTCAGAGTCAATCGGATAACGTGACATTCGAACATTGGAGTAATTATCTAATGCATGCTCTATAGAAGATGATGCACATTTAGGATTACACAAAAATGCGAAACCATATTTTGTAGATATTTTCATATTTCTCTTTTCAATTTAACATTAGAACTCAAAGGCGACATTAACCTATCCGCTGGAATAATTTATCAGGTGTTTAATTTTATAGAATCTGGTTTTTCAACTTACTCCATTGGGTGATTCTAACTTGTTTTGACAATATTATCATCTTTCTACTTAATCTTTATTTTTCTAAGGTTTTAAATGATACATACGCCTTATTTTATGCAATAGAAAAATTAAATTATGACTCTAAAATCACAAATGCAAGTGCATAATGTTTCTCATCGGATAAACTTAGATGTATCTTATGAATATGATTTTTTGTCAAATAAACACTTAGACGTCTACTCATTTGAAAATATGGCTTGCCTGCTTTGTCATTGCGTACTGCTAAATCTTGAAAACCAACAACACTGCCAATACCAATACCTAAAGCTTTAGCAAGCGCCTCTTTGGCAGAAAAACGTTTAGCACAATAGTAAACTGTGTTTATGTCATTTATTTTACAATCAAGCGTTTCTATTTCCTTTTTGGTTAATATACGTCTAATAAATGCTAGTTTATAACGAGATAGAATATGACTAATACGCTCAGTTGAGACAATATCTGTGCCAATACCATAAATCATTAGTTTACCAAATATATCATCATTTTTAGCGCATCTCTAATATCATTATTTTCTCACCTGAGATATTAGTTGTTTCATTTCAAAAACAGCTTTTTTTATACCAACAAAAATTGCCCGAGCAATAATAGCATGACCAATATTAAGTGTTACAATTTGCTCAATATTTGCAATATCAGCAGTATTTTTTAAATGTAAGCCATGTCCGGCGTCAACTTGCAAACCAATCTCATGTGCATAATGTGCAGCGGAAATAAGTTTTACCAGCTCTAATTTTTTATCCCTGACATCTTTTAAATTAGCATAATGTCCAGTGTGTAATTCAATGACGGGCGCGCCTGCTTTATGTGCCGCTTCAATTTGTGCCTTATCTGCATCAATAAAAAGCGATACTCTAATATTAGCTTTGCTTAGCTGTGCACATGTCTTGGATATTTTACTTATCTGAGCGAGCACATCTAGCCCACCTTCGGTCGTAAGTTCTGCTCTTCTTTCTGGAACCAAACAGCAAGCATGAGGCTTAATTTGACCAGCAATATAAATCATTTCAGTAGTTGCTGCCATTTCTAAATTCATTTTAGTTTTAAGTACTTTTCTAAGCGCAAAAACGTCTTCATCTTGAATGTGGCGTCTGTCTTCTCTTAAATGCAGAGTAATACTGTCAGCACCTGCTGCTTCTACTAAGTTTACCGCCTCTATTAAATTAGGATAATTGGTTAGTCTAGCTTGTCTTATCGTTGCAATATGATCAATATTAACACCAAGAGATATTGGATTTTTTTTACTTTTCATGGTTAAAAAAATAATAATAACTTATAAGCAAAAAATTTATATAGCTAAAAGAAAAATTTACGTGCGACAAAGAGCAAATAAAGCGCGACTTTGAAGTATTTTATTACCTAAAAGTGCTACTAATTGCGTGCGAAATAAATTACGGCAAATATAAAAGTCAGCGTCACTTGGCGGTTTATTTAGTTTAGCTTCTGCTAGTAAATCTAACAATATGCCCGATATGTTGCCTGTTCTTGTGCACATAAATCCTGACTGATGTTGATATTTATAAAATAAATTTGGCATAATAGAATTTTTACTCGTATCAAGTGTATAACTAGCGCCATAGCCCAGTTCAGCTAATAATTTTTTCTCAAACAATCTAAGTAACCAATATTTTTTCACACGTTCTAAATTATTAAAATGATTAACAAAGTAGCGATATGCATCAAATAAACGTGTGAGTGGTTCTTGAGCAATTAATAATTTTAATAATAACTCATTGATATACATCATAAGTATCAAAGATTCTCCAGAAAAAAAATGAGGAACATCAGATATTTCAAAATATAAAAGCGTTTTTAATGCACCCTTACCGCTAAAAGAAATACACAAATAAGAAAATGGTTGTATGAGCAGTTTTCTGCCACGTTTAGCGCCCTTAGCCACGCAACGAATCATACCATAATCGCGGGTAAAAAAATCCAGTAACAAACTGTATTCTTGATAATTTCTACTATGTATTAGATAAGCGGGTACTAACTCAATTTTGCGCTGCATTGACTTAAAAGTAATATCTCAAACTGCCATAAATTATTTGTACATAGTTTAGCAAAAATTATCTTGAATTTTTAATTAATATTGTGCTACCTGTTAAGTGCCCGCATTTGTATTTTAAAAAGTCGTATAATACGCTTTGAAATTGTTACTGTTAAAAGGATATCACTGCTCAATGGATTATATCAAAATTATTAAAAATGGCTTGTGGAATAATAATCAGGCTTTAGTCGCTTTGCTTGGCTTATGTCCACTACTTGCTGTTAGTAATAACATTGTCAATGCGCTTGGTTTGGGCATAGCCACCACTTTTGTGCTTAGCGCTTCTAATTTAACTGTTTCGTTATTTAGAAATTATATTAATATAACAGTACGTATCCCTGTTTTTGTTTTACTCATTGCATCATTTGTTACCATCGTAGAATTACTCATCCAATCTTATTTTTATGAACTGTATTTGGTGCTCGGTATTTTTGTGCCGCTCATTGTGACAAATTGTGCTATTCTTGGTCGTGCTGAAATATTTGCTTCTAAAAATACTTGGGGCAAATCCTTGCTAGATGGCTTTGCAATGGGGTTAGGATTTAGTGTAGTGCTTGTCATACTTGGTGCTCTGCGTGAGCTTATTGGCAGTGGAACTTTATTTAATAATGCTACAATTTTATTTGGTGACTTCGGTCAATATTTAACTGTAGAATTTGATTTTTACGAAAATAACTTACTTGTTATTTTACCACCTGGTGCTTTTATTGCACTCGGTCTTATGATTGCATCTAAAAACTTATACCAAGCAAGACAACAAACAAAAATCACCCAGCAAGTGCAACAAAAAACACAAACAATTGATAAACTGAGTGTCCTAACTAAATATTGAGTACAATAAAAAACTACCTTAATACAAACAGCAGTGATGTTTTACCATTGCTAGCATTTGTGTTAAAAAAAAGTAGTGCCGAATTATATGCACACGCAGCATATTGTCTATCTCAGCGAGAAAAAGAAAAACTAGATACACTTATTAGTCAAAGGAACAAAGGTGTGCCGCTTGCTTATCTAACAGGGTTTAAGTATTTTTACCATCTTAAATTTAAAATCAATAAACATGCGCTTATCCCCAGGGAGGAAACAGAATTACTCATTGATATTGCATTAGATTTATACGATAAAAACAGTGATATTGATATGCTAGAACTTGCAACAGGTAGTGGTGTTATTGCAATTACACTTTCAGATATACGCAGAAAATGGTGCATATTCGCCACCGATAATTCAGCCAAAGCACTAGCTCTAGCGCAAGAGAATGCACGTTGTATTATTTCTCATAATCATTATATTCGCTTTTATTATGGTTCTTGGTTTGAACCACTAAATACTGGAATGCTATTCGATTTAATTATTGCTAATCCGCCCTATATTGCAAAAAATGACATACACTTAATCAATCTAAATTATGAACCAATGCATGCTTTAGTCTCAGATAATTACGGTTTATCAGCACTTGAGCATATTATAAAATATGCACCAAACTTTTTGAAAAAAGGAGGTTATTTATTATTAGAACATGGATTCTCTCAAAGAAAGAGACTACTAAAAATGTTTGAAAAACGCTATCAAAATATCAGAACTTTTAATGATTTAGCACAACAAAATCGCGTAATTCTAGCACAAACGGTATAAAATCTCAATAATTTAAACTTTAGGGTAAAACAATGAAGAAAAATATATTAACCATACTCCTAACAACCTTATTATTTGCATGTAGCGCTGAAGATATGCAAAATACTACTCCCGAAAATAGCGTGGATATGACTAAAATTTATCATCTCAAACTTGCAGAAACTTGGCCCAAAAATTTTCCTATTTTTAGCGAAACCACTAAACGTTTTACCCAACTAGCAGATAAAATGTCAAACGGCAGACTCAAAATTAAAATTGACTCAAGTAATAAACACAGGGCACCATTTGGCATTTTTGATCTGGTCAAATCTGGCCAATATGATTTGGGACATTCTGCCTCTTATTATTGGAAAGGGAAAGATGCGAATACGCTTTATTTTACTTCCATGCCCTTTGGTATGACAACTTGGGAACAATATGCATGGTTTGAATATGGTGGCGGTCAGGAGTTAATGGATAAGGTTTATCAAAAACATGGGTTAAAAGCTATTATTGGGGGAAATACGGGTAATCAAATGGGTGGGTGGTTTCAGCGGGAAATTAAATCTCCTGCTGATTTAAAAGGTTTGAAAATGCGCATTCCTGGCTTTGCGGGTGAAGTGATGGCAAAAGTTGGCGTAAAACCAGAAAATATACCAGCAGGAGAACTTTATACAGCATTAGACAGGGGTACTATTGATGCGCTGGAGTGGGTTGGCCCTTCGCTAGATTTGCGTATGGGTTTTCATAAAATTGCCAAATATTATTACACAGGCTGGCACGAACCAGCAACCGAACTGCAATTTTTAATTAATCTTAAAAGATTTGACAGCTTGCCCGAAGATTTAAAGACTATTCTAATTAGTGCAATGAAACTTTCTGCTTACCAAATGTATGCAGATTCTACCGATAAAAACGCGATAAATCTGATAAAAATTAAAAAAGATTATCCAAACATTGAAATTAAAACTTTTCCAAAATCTGTGATAAAAGTGCTGAAAAAAGCAAATAAAACTCTACTAGATGAGAGAGCAAAAAAATCTGAATTAGCAAGTGATATTATTCATTCTCAACATAATTATTTGAAAAAAGTGCGCGCTTGGACAAATATTTCTGATAAAGCATATTTGAATAATTTAAACAGTAGCGAATAAACTTATGACAAGGCGTATCACACGCTATGGGCAATATTTAATAGAAAGTTTAACTATTTCTTTTTTGTTACTGACCATACTGAGTGTTTTTGCAAATGTTATTTTGCGTTATGTTTTCAATAATAGCTATATCGCCTTGCAGGAGCTAGAATGGCATTTTTTCTCAGCATTATTTCTACTCACAATGAGCTATGCACTCCAAAAAGACGCTCATGTGCGAGTGGATTTAATTTACCAACATTTAGAACCAAAAAAACAAGCATTCATTAACATAATTGGTGCAATATTTTTTATTCTTCCTATCAGTTTTATTATCACTTATTACAGCACATACTTTAGTTATGAGGCTTATTTGCTCGGTGAAGAAAGTGGCGATCCGGGCGGACTACCCTACCGTTTTGTGATTAAAGGTATCATACCAATTGCTTTTACTTTACTCATCATAAACACATTCACATTCATTTCTCGTAATTGGCAACTCATCAAATATCACACTAAATCAATACATAAGGAAGTGTTATGATTGGCCTCATTATGTTCTTTGTGTGTTTAGTAATGTTGCTATTTGGATTTCCAGTTGCGTTTACTTTTGCTGGTATCTCAGTATTATTTGCACTATTTTCTCCTGAAGGTATTATGCTTTTTGAACTCATGCCTTATCGTATTATGAGTATTATGGAAAATACAATTTTAGTTGCCGTACCCCTATTTGTTTTTATGGGAATGATGCTCCAAAAAACACAACTTGCTGATGAACTACTTGAATCTCTAAACTCACTTCTAAGCAATGTGCGCGGAGGCTTAGCCCTCTCAACTATATTCATTGGCGTCCTTCTTGCTGCCTCAACAGGTGTTGTCGGTGCTAGTGTTGTGGTAATGGGTGTGATTGCTTTGCCAGCTATGTTAAAACACCAAGTAAATAAACGTCTAGCTACTGGGGTTATTTGTGCATCTGGTACACTAGGGCAGATTGTACCACCAAGTATTGTGCTCATTATTTTAGCGGATGTGGTAAATTTGCCTGTGGGTGATTTATTTCAAGCAGCAGTTTATCCTGCACTTACACTCATTTTTGGTTATCTTGTTTATGTTACTGCATATAGTTACTATCATAAAGTACCTATTGCGCGCTTGAAAAAACAAATGAACCCGCGTGAAAAATGGCGTAATATAATGCGTTTAATGGCTGCTATTATACCGCCCCTATTCCTTATTTTTATTGTGTTAGGTAGCATCTTAAGTGGCATTGCAACGCCAACAGAATCAGCATCTTTAGGTGCAATGGGTGCAGTATTACTTGCTTTCCTACATAAAAAATTTAACTTGCAAATACTAAAAATATCTTGCTTAGAAACTGCAAAAATAACTGCAATGATTTTTACCATTCTTATTGGTGCAACTGCTTTTTCTATGGTTTTCTCTTACACAGGCGGTGATGTGTTTATTGAAAATATTATTCATAATATGCCTGCTAAAGAATGGGTATTTATTATTATATCCATGCTTCTAATTTTTATACTCGGTTTTTTTATTGATTTTATTGAGATTGCTCTCATTGTAGTGCCCATCTTATATCCTATCGCACACAGCTTGGGTATTGATATGACCTGGTTTGCTGTTTTAATCGCTATCAATCTACAAACTTCATTTTTAACGCCACCCTTTGGTTTTAGTTTGTTTTATCTAAAAGGTGTAGCGCCAAAAAGTATTGTTATAACTGATATTTATAAAGGCGTTATTCCTTTTATTATTATACAAATTATAGTCCTTCTTAGCATCACAGTAACGCCAAGCTGGTATGGTCTTAGCGCATTTTAAAATTTTTAGAAGTTTTTAGCTTTTTGAAATGGTGCGGAAGGAGAGACTCGAACTCTCACGCTTTTAGGCACTGGAACCTAAATCCAGCGTGTCTACCAATTCCACCACTCCCGCAAGAATTCGGCATTATACCTCATTTATTACAGTAATTCTTTTTTGTTGCATAGGCTGTTTTAATGTACCATAGTTAGCCTATGGTTATATAGAAAAGAATAAATGAGTGGTTTTGGAGAGATAAAAAAAATACCGTTGCATGAAATATGGCCCAATGAAGCTATCAACTTTACGCCTTGGCTTGCGAAAAATATAGACGCTTTAGGAATTAGCTCTTGGGCTAGAACTTGAGCTAACAGAAGAAGAGGCACTAACTGGAAATTTTTCATTAGACCTATTAGCAAAAGATCTTGGGAGTTCACGAACGGTAATAATAGAAAATCAATATGCTCGAACAGATCATGATCACTTAGGAAAGTTATTAACATATGCTGCAGGTTTTGATGCATCCATAGTTATTTGGATGTCAGAAGATATACGAGATGAGCACAGACAAGCCTTAGAATGGTTAAATCAACGAACTGATGTTGAAACACAGTTTTTTGGAATTGTAGTAGAGGTAATAAAAATTGATGACTCAAAACCAGCGTATAATTTCAAACCTATTGTTTTTCCAAATGAATGGTAAAAATCTAACAAACCAAAAGCTTCAAAAAATGTTGGGTTAAAAGGCGAAAAATACAAAGCTTACTTTCAAGTACTTGTAGATGAATTAAGAGAGATACATAAGTTTACTAATGCAAAATCTGGGTTGCCTCAAAATTGGTATGCTTTTGCATCTGGCGAACAGGGAATTTTATATTCGGCTGTCTTTGGAGGGGGAGGAAAAACAAGAGTAGAGCTATATATAGACCAAGGAGATAAAGAGAGAAATAAAAATCTATTTGATTCTCTAAAAAAACGAGAAACAGAAATAACAAGTAATTTCGGTTGTCTGCTTGAGTGGGATCGTCTTGATGAAAAACGCGCATCAAGAATTGCAATATATCAAGATGGCGTTATTGGGTCTCCAGAGAGTGAATTGGAAGAAATAAGAGAATGGCATATTGAAAATCTTTTAAAAATTAAAGAGGTATTTACACCAGAAATTAAAAATGCATTACAAAAATTAGTTCCTAAAGAGGTTTTGATATCTTAGGCACTGCAACTAAAACATACACACCTGATAATATCATCGCAAAAGATGCTAACCAAAATGGTGCTATTAATGCTTGAGTCCACTGTGCTACTAGCCCCATAGTTAAAGCACTTACGGCATAACCAAAATCACGCCAGAAACGATAAATTCCAAGTAATGTAGCGCGTTTTTCAGGTGCACTAAAATCAGCAACAGCAGCACCTAGCGTTGGGTATAACATTGCCATACCAGCACCTATAACGCCAGATTCTATAGTCCATAACAACACACCATCACTGTATGGTATGCTTATTAAACCAATAGCGCATAACCACATACCACCAACAATAAGTTTTTTTCGCCCTATTTTGTCAGATAATACTCCAGTAATAAGTTGTAAAGTACCCCAAACTACTGCGTAAACTAAGATAATAGCACTGCTGCTTAGCAAACTTAAATCACGCGAAAGAAAAAACACAGGTAAAAATATCCAAACTAAAGAATCGGCAAACTTTTCTATCAAACCTGCTTGATTTAGAGATAGTAGTATTCTATTTTGCCAGCTCGCATAAATAAATAAATTTGTAAGACTTTGCTTTGGTTTTAAAATACTAGATTTTTCCTCCAATTTTGCAAAAGTATTTGTTTCCTTAATAAAAAACATTGCTAGCAGCAAACCTAAAAGTATCACTGCTAAACCAAATATAAATAATCCTTGTCGTGCGCCCATTAAATCAACAAAATAAGCGGTAACAAGCCCAGCAATAGCAACAGCAATATAGCCAGAAAATTCATTAATGCCGTTAACTAGCCCTTTTTGGTCTAAGCGCGCTAAATCCAGTTTACTGTTGATGGTCATTGACCAGCATAAACCTTGATTAATGCCGAGCAAAAGCGTGGCCAAAACAATCCAATTCCAACTTTGTGCGTATAAAACCATAAAAGGGACAGGGATGGCGACAATCCAGCCTATAACAAGTATTAATTTACGTCCATAATGATCGCTAAAACGTCCTGCTAATAGGTTCATTATTGCTTTAACCACACCAAATACAACTACAAAAGAGCTTAGTAAAAAAAATTGATTCTCAGCCAAACCAAATTCAGTGTCGGCTAAGCCAGGAATAACTATTCTAGTCATACCTATAGTAAGTCCAACTAAAAAAACTTGTATTAATTGCTGTATTATTTGTGCGTAATTCTCAATGACGCCACGCTTAAATGTAGAATATTTTAATACTTTTAACATGTTTTATTGCCGTGGTAATAGTCTTAAATGTTTGTGTATTGCAGTTTAGTAGCTTATAGTATATAGACAATAAAGTTTTATGTTATTATACAGTTTTAACTAAACCTTCTTAATTGATAATGTTTTTACTACAAAGACAAGCTCCTAGTGATTCTTCATCTCTTGCTTATCTATTTGGCTGTGGTGGCAAAGGTAAGGCAATTGCTGTTGACGTGCATCAAAATGATATTGCCTGGTTTAGCCATCAAGCAGCGTTAAGAAATGTCAATATTGATTATGTAGTTGATACGCATATTCATGCTGACCATATATCAGGCGGGCGAGAGCTCGCTAAAAAATGCTCAGGAGAGTATATGCTCCATGCATCTTCTGATGCAAAATTTTCATTTTCTGCCTTAAATGATGGCGATGCGCTCGTTATTGGCAATGTTAGCGCAAAAATTATACACACCCCGGGACACACGCAAGACAGTATCTGCCTATTAGTAAGCGATAATAGACGGAGCCCTAAGCCATGGTTTCTAATAACTGGTCATACTTTATTTGTCGGCAGTATCGGTAGGCCAGATTTGCGCGGACAGGAAAAAATCATGGCGCAAAAATTATATAATTCTTTGACTGAGAAAATTTTTTCTCTGCCAGAATATATTGAGATTTACCCTGGTGCACAAGCAGGTAGCGTGTGTGGTGCTGACTTATCGGCAAAACCAGTTTCAACGCTGGCATTTGAAAAACGCTTTAACCCTATTCTAAGTGCAGATAAAGATACCTTTATTCATTCTATTTTAACTAGCCTGCCAGAGCGTCCTGTTGATATGGAACGTATTATTAAGCAAAATATAAGTGCTTAAAAAGATAAGAGTGAAATACTTTTCTGATACTAAGCTGATATTAAGATTTATCTATATTCTATAGCACATTAAGTGCCTGCTAATAGTTATATGGCAGTAGCAAAAAAAATGAAATGAGAAATAATAAGGCGAAAAAATATTTCCTACTATAATACCGGATGTTATTGGAGTACCTATAATAATTACTTTTAGTGCTATAGATTATTGTGAATATCTAGAAAGTAATAATGATTTACTTAATATATTAGGTGATAAAAAAGAATTGTTTGGTTATAAGAAATGTTATAGTGAAACGATAGATAGTCTTTTTGAAGTCGGTCAAAGAATATTTTAATAGTGAAAAAGATAATGATATGGATAATTTGTGGAAGCTGATCACAGATTATTTTAAGTGAATAAAAATAATTATTTATTATAATAAAGTCGCCTAACAAGTCATGCTAGCTAAATGCTAATATGGCGGTTGTATTCAAATATTATGTAGTAAATTTCTCTCTACTAAATTTTATAGATAATATATTACAAGCTTATCAATCTTGATGATACCAATTTAGTTTTTCTCTTAATTTAACAATTTCACCAACAATAATAAGGGTCGGTGCACTAATATCTTCATCGCTTGTTAAATATTCTAAACCTGCTAGGGTTGTAATATGCACTTTGTGTTCGGGTAGTGTACCTTTTTCCACTAAAGCTACAGGCATATCAGCACGCATACCATGTTTTATCATTTGCTTTGAAATATGTTCTGCACCAGTTAAACCCATATAAAAAACAATAGTTTGCTGCTCAACAACCAGTTCATGCCAAGGTAAATCCATAGTATTATTTTGCAGATGACCCGTAACAAAACGACAAGACTGAGAATAATCACGATGCGTCAGTGGGATACCAGAATAAGCAGCACATCCTGAAGCAGCAGTAATACCAGGCACTACTTGAAATGCAATATGATGCGCTGCCAATTCTTCAATCTCTTCACCACCGCGGCCAAAAATAAATGGATCGCCACCTTTTAGGCGGCACACCCTCTTACCTGCTTTTGCAAGACGAACCAATAATTTATTAATACCGCCCTGCACTAAGCTATGACTGCCACGCTCTTTGCCAACATAAATGATTTTAGCATCACGGCGCACCAATTCCATCACTGCTTTTGAGACTAATCTATCATATAAAATAATATCAGCTTGTTGCATCAATCTAAGTGCTTTAAAAGTGAGTAAGTCAGGATCCCCAGGACCGCCGCCTACTAAATAAACTTCTCCGGTAGGAGAGTTATCATTTTTACTGTCTGCCAAACGGCTGTTGACTATTTTTTCAGCTTGTTTTATATTGCCAGCAAAAACTTGTTCAGCAACCACACCAGAGAATAATGACTCCCAAAAAATACGCCTTTTTTGTATACTGTTAAATTTTGCCTTAACTTTATTTCTAAAACGTCCTGCTAGAACTGCTAATTCGCCATAAGCAGCAGGAATCATAGTTTCAATTTTTGCTCTAAGTAAACGTGCTAATACAGGTGCTTTACCTGCAGATGAAACTGCAATAACAACAGGAGATCTATCAACAATAGATGGCATCACAAAAGAGCATAAATCTGGACTATCTACCACATTGACAAAAATATTAACACTGCGTGCTAAATGACTAATATGCGCGTTGAGTATAGCGTCATTCGTTGCTGATATAACAAGTTTTTGTCCATTAATATCGCTATCCAAAAATGCTTTTTTTTCAAGCTTAATGTTATTTTCTTTAGCTAAAGAAAGGAGTACATCACAATGCTTTAGTGCAACACAGGTAATATTTGCTTTAGCTTTAAGAAGTAATATGCACTTCCTAAGTGCAATATCGCCACCGCCAACTACCAAACAATTTTGCTGACTAATACGAACAAAAATAGGGAAATAATTCATGGAAATATTGCTTATTTTAAATCATTACCAGTCAGTACAAAGAGAAAGCATTCAACATACTATCAAATAAAATATCCATGAGACATCTTATTTTGGTTTATTGCAAATTTTACTTATTGACAAAAAACTCACTATGCAATCTTTACGTGAAAATCAGGTTGTTATCGCACCCTTAGAAGCAGAGCTAACCGATTTTTCATATTTAGCGAGCACACCTTTTTTGTAACGAGGGCTTGGAATCTGCCAGTTTTTGCGTCTTTTTGCAATTAGTGCATCAGATACCATTAGATTGATCGTTGCATTTTTAGCATCAATAATAATTTCATCTCCATTTTCCACTAAAGCAATTAATCCACCTACGGCTGCCTCAGGCGTGATATGACCCACTACAAAACCATGCGTGCCACCAGAAAAACGTCCATCGGTAATCAAGGCTACTTTATCTCCTAAACCTTTACCCATCACTGCTGAGGTAGGCGTGAGCATTTCACGCATTCCAGGCCCGCCTTTGGGTCCCTCATAGCGGATACAAATCACATCATCTGCAACAATTTTATTACCTAAAATAGCTTTTAACGCGTCTTCTTCTTGATTAAAAACTTTTGCTCTGCCACGAAATAACAAGCCTTCCTTGCCAGTAATTTTAGCAACCCCGCCTTCATTTGCTAAATTGCCTTTTAGTATCACTAAGTGTGATTCTTTTTTAATAGGATTATCTAGAGTTCTAATAATATTTTGACTACTGGGATATGGTTTTACATTGGCTAAATTTTCTTTCAAGGTTTTTCCTGTTACTGTCATCACATCTCCATGCAAAAGCCCTACCTCTAACAACATTTTTAAAAGCGGTAATGTGCCACCAATTGCAACCAACTCACTCATCATATATTGGCCACTTGGTTTTAAATCAGCAAGCACAGGTACTTTCTTTCCAAGACGCGTAAAATCATCTAAACTTAGTGCAACATCAATGGCATCTGCCATGGCAATTAAATGCAACACTGCATTTGTTGAACCGCCAAGTGCAATGACAGTCGTTATCGCATTTTCAAAAGCTTTTTTTGTCATAATATCGCTAGGCTTAATATCTTTTTCTAACAATTCAAAAACCATAATACCTGCGCGCTTACAATCATCAATTTTATCTTTTGAAATCGCATTTTGCGCCGAGCTATTCGGTAGACTCATACCAAGTGCCTCAATGGCAGATGCCATTGTATTTGCGGTATACATGCCGCCACAAGAACCTGCACCAGGAATAGCACTTAATTCAATTTGTTCTAGTTGAGATGCATTTAGCGTATTATTTGCATATTTACCAACTGCCTCAAAAACAGAAACAATATCGCTGTGATTAGCACCAGGCATAATTGTGCCGCCATAAACAAAAATACTTGGGCGATTAAGTCGTGCAAGACCAATAAGACAGCCAGGCATATTTTTATCACAACCTCCAATTGCAATAACGCCATCAAAACCTTGACAAGCAACAACTGTTTCAATAGAGTCTGCAATTACTTCACGCGAAACAAGCGAATACTTCATCCCTTCTGAACCCATAGAAATACCATCAGATACAGTGATGGTATTAAAAATAATTGCTTTACCGCCTGCGCTGTTAACGCCCAGTTCAGCTTCGCGCGCTAATTTATCAATGTGCATATTGCACGGGGTAACCATTGACCATGTGGAAGCAACACCAACCTGAGGTTTTTTGAAATCAGATTTTTTAAATCCCACTGGATATAACATGGCCCTGCTTGGTGCACGCTCAAAACCATCAACAATTTGTGCAGAAAATTTACGAGTATTAGCCATGCAAAATAAATAATAAAAAATAAACTTATTTTAAACTAAAACAAATGATCATTTTGAAAACTGGGGTAAAAATAATAACAACAATTCAGTTGTTAGAAACTATGCGCCTTTATCAAATAATTATACTTTTAAATGCAAAATTTTCTCTTGTGCTTTTGCCCATTTTTCTACCTCAAAACTTAGCTCTTTTGCAGATTTATGTGCGCTTTCAAGCGGCAGCCCAATGATAAATTTAATCGTGCCTGATTGCTTCATAAATTGTCCTTTTTTCCAAAAATCACCCGCATTATGATAAATAGGCAAAATGGGTACTTGTGCACTTTTTGCTATCATTGCAGCGCCACTTTGATAATGTCCCACTTTTTTTTGACGCGTGCCTTCTGGGAAAATAACTACCCATAAGCCAAGTTTTAATCGCTGTTTACCTTGTTTAATAATTTTTTTTAGGGCACTTAATTGCCTTGACCTGCTGATTACGATTGGTTTCAAAAGTGCAATTCCCCAACCAAAAATTGGGATGTATAGCAATTGTTTTTTAATTACCCAAACTTGTGCTGGAAAAACAAGTTGCAACATAAAAGTCTCCCAAGTTGATTGGTGATTAGATAAAATAACGCACGGTGTTTTGGGTATATGATGTCCCCCTATAACTTCACAGTAAATGCCAACTGTTATTTTCAACCACCAAATATTAAACACGGCGAAACGTGAAGCGATTGTATAACGCATCTTAATAGGACAAAAAGCACATATAAGTAAAGGTGCAATAACTAACGGCAAAACTATTACCATACCAATAAAAAATATAACAGAGCGAATAAATTGCAACATAAGAATAAATTGAAAATAAATAAATTAAAAAAATAGGATATAAAAATATGCCAAATTATTATACTTGACTACAATGACAATACATACTGTCTTATTTGACCTAGATGGCACACTCGTTGACAGTGCGCCAGATTTATTATTTGCCCTTAATAAAACACTTTCTCAATATGGCTACGAAAAACAATCCCTCATGCGTATTAAACCGTTAGTTTCAAGCGGTGTGAGGGTGATGTTAAAAACTGTGCTTAAAAATAAAATGTTAGTATCTAAAAAATCACTTCAATATTGGCAGAATTTGCTTGATCATTACCAACAAAATATGCTGATAATTTATGAAAAAAATATTTGTCAAAAGAGCCGCTTGTTTGATGGCATACACCCTACCATTAAAAAACTTGAACGCAAAAAAATTACTTGGGGTGTTGTTACCAATAAATCTGAAAAATTGACGCATTTATTACTAAATGCGCTTCGTGTTTATCCTCAAGTTGTTATCTGCGGCGATACTTGCAAACACAAAAAACCGCACCCTGAACCATTACTATATGCCTGCCAAAAACTTAAAACACATCCAAGTGAATGCTTATTTGTCGGAGATGATGTTAAAGATATGTGCGCTGCAAGATATGCACAAATTAAAAGTATTGCAGTTCGTTACGGTTATAATAAGCCGAAACCTAGCTGGCATATATACAAAACACTAGATAAACCTGAACAACTTATTGAGATATTGTAAAATGAAAATCTAAGATTAGAATTATAAAGATAATAGTATTTTTACATAATCTTTTTTAGTAGAGTTTATAAGATGATATATCTTTTATAGTAATTAGACAAATAAAATAATGAACTACAAAATAGAAATTAAAAATATTGACAAATACATGGAGATAGGCAAACAGTTAAATGAAGTAGCCTACATTATTTTCAAAAAATAAAGGGTTCGGTGTAAATTAAAATGCGAGTTATTAATTTTATTTGTTAAAATCCACCTGATAAGTCATTACAGCGGACAGGCTAACTCTCCCGCTTGCTGAATTTAAGCGTCAGGAGTTTAATTAATGGAAAATATACCCTTATCTCTCATAATTGTGTATATTGTATTCGTAGGCCTTTTAGATACACACAAGAGACATTTTAAAAATTTTCGTGGTAGTTCTGTGGTGTTTCATGTTTT
Organism: Gammaproteobacteria bacterium; assembly: GCA_965207345.1. Lineage (GTDB taxonomy): Bacteria > Pseudomonadota > Gammaproteobacteria > PS1 > Pseudothioglobaceae. The sequence continues at coordinate 301,070 of OZ242280.1, forward strand.
GTTAGGCACTTATGTAATAATAGGGTTTGCAGTTAAGTTTATATTTCTATTCTATTATGGATACTTAACCATATGGTATATACCAGTATTTTTATATATTATTGGTGGGATACTGATGGGGTTATTGTTTAGTTTCTTTGATGTGATGGTGGGAGAACTTATAATAAGTTTATTGGGTTTTATCATATCGCCTATTTCTTCAAACTATATTTAAAGATTAACTAATGATTTGGCTTAGTATTATTAGCATTTTTTTATTAATGCTTGTTATTTGGCTTTTCATAAGACAGGAAAATAGCAAACAAAAAAATCAATTATTAATGCAGCAAAATAATAATTTAACCCAAGATAAAACGCAACTTAAAAACAATTTTAACAGCCTACAAATAAATAATAAAAACTTAGATATACGCGCAGCAGAGCTCAAAATTCAACTAACAGAAAAAGTGCATTATTACGAGGAACAGATTAAGTTCTTAAAATTATCTAAAGAAACATTAGGTAGAGAATTTAAACAGCTTGCTGAAGAAATATTAACGCATAAAGAGGAGATACTCACTAAAGAAAGCAAAAACTTACTTATCCCGCTAGAAAAACAACTTGAAGCTTTTAAAAATAAAATTGAGCATTTAAATAAAGAGCAAAGCGAAGAAAGAGTACGTCTATCTGAGCAAGTTAAACAATTAGCAAGTGCCAATGAAAATACACAAAAAACCGCGCAAAATTTAAGTAAAGCACTAACTTTTGACAATAAAATGCAAGGTAATTGGGGCGAGGTTTTACTCAGTAGTATTCTAGCGCATTCAGGTCTAAGAGAGGGTTATGAATTTGAATTACAAAAACGTCTTACTAATGACGAAGGAGATATTTTTTACCCCGATGTAGTTATCCATCTGCCAAATAATGAAGATATTATTATTGATTCTAAAGTGTCGCTCAAATATTATCAGGATTATGTTATTACAAGCGAAAAAGTGCAAAAAGAAATGCTGTTAAAAGCACATATTAATGCTATTAAAAATCACATTAATGGCATTAATCTCAAAGCATATGAAAATCTAAAAGGCGTGAGAACGCTAGATTTTATTTTTGTATTTATGCCAATTGAATCAGCACTGCTAGTTGCCTTAGAAGAAAATCAAGATTTATTTTCTAATGCAGCAAAGAAAAATATTATTTTAGTTTCACCGAGCACATTGACCATGAGTTTGAAAATTGTTCACCATATTTGGCAAACAGAAAAACAAAATAAAAATGCTGAAGAAATCGCACGACAAGCAGCAGCAATGTATGAAAAACTGCACGGATTTGTCAAAGAATTAACAAAAGTAGAAACACATCTAGATCGCGCTAAAGGCAGTTATGACGAAGCGTATAAAAAACTTTCAACAGGTAAAGGCAGTCTTATTAGCCGTGCTGAAAAATTTAAACAATTGGGAGTAAGTAGCGCTAAGCAATTGCCATAATTTTGCAATATTACATTATCTTTAATAAAAAAACATGATTGCAATTCCAAAAAATTATCTTACAAAGCAAGAAACTTTAGCACATAAAATTATTTTAGTCACAGGTGCAGAGCAAGGTTTTGGTCGCGCTATTAGCTTAGATTTAGCACGCTCAGGTGCGAGAGTTATTTTGCTTGGACGCGATATGCTAGCTTTAGAAAAACTCTATGATAAAATTATACATTGCAATTATCCAGAACCTGTCATCCACGCATTTGACTTCATAGGTGCTAAGGAGAAACATTATTTAGAGATAGGACTTGCAATTAAAAAAGAATTTTCTAAATTAGATGGCATCGTTCATAATGCTGCTACACTTGGTGTGCTAACCTCTATTGAGCAATACGACACTAAAACGTGGTATGAAACAATGCAGACTAATTTGAATGCGCCTTTTATGCTGACAAAATATTGTCTGCCACTACTTAAAAAATCTAAGGATGCGCGCATTTTATTTATATCAGATAATATTAGCATAAAACCAGATGCATATTGGGGTGCTTATGGTGTATCAAAATCCGGATTAAATGCGTTTGCTCAAGTATTGACACAAGAGCTTAATTATAGCACAATTAAGGTGAATATTTTCATACCTCCCGCTATGCACACTAATCTAAGAGCACATTCACATCCTGCAGAAAATAAAAATAAAATTGCGCGTGTAGAAAAAATTAGCCCAGCAATTGTTTATCTAATGAGTGCACAAAGTCAGCACTTAAATGGCGAAAAATTAAAAGTTGCTAAAGAAAATACAGACTCAAAAAATATTTTGATAAATATACTTTAACTGGTAATGACTAGGATTATTGACTAGAATGTCATCACAACAAAATATTACCGTGTTGCGTAAGGATTAGAAACACCAAAACCACTGAGTAATTCTATTTCTAAATCTTGCATTGCGGTTGCCTCAACTTTATGCTTGTGGTCGAAACCAGCTAAATGCAAAATAGCGTGCATAAGAATATGTAGAAAATGCGCTGTTAGCGTTTTATCTTGCGCTAATGCCTCTTCCTTAACAATTGAAGAACAAATGACAATATCACCCAAAAATTTTGGCAATACTACTTTTACTGCACTTGGCATATCTCTTGTAGTATCAACAAAACTCAGCACATTCGTTGGTTTGTTAATATTTCTATAACGCCGATTAAGTAGTGTTATTTCTTTTATATCAACAAAACGAATCACTATCTCAGCTACTAATTGTGATTTATCAATATAACCTTGAATTTCTAGACGTGTAAGCAAAATGGCGACAAAAGTGTTAATTTCATCATCCTTTGGCATATCATTATCTAAAATATTATTTTGAATAATAACCACAATATTCACTTAAAATAAACATATTTTAACGTAAATCAGTTTTGTATATTGTCTCTGTTGCCTTAGCAGTCCCACTACGCACAAGTTTTGATTATTTAAGCGATAAAGCGCTTGCAATTGGCGTGCGTGTGCTGGTAGCGTTTGCTGGAAGAAAAATGGTTGGTGTGGTCATAAATTTGCCAAATAGCAGTGTATATTTGGGAAAAATAAAATCTATTGAAATGGTGCTTGATAAAACACCTATTTTAAACGATACAATGCTAAATTTTCTAAAATGGGCAGCAAGGTATTATCATCACCCCATCGGTGAAGTAATACACACTGCACTGCCTAAAAATTTAAGACTAGGCAAGGCGGCAAAAATTAAAAAAATGCACGTAGCAAAAAAAAGAAAAAATACCCAAGATGACGCGCATAATAAACCAATTTTAAATCAAATGCAAAAAAATGCTATCACACAAATTTTAAACTCAGAAAATACCTATCATACTTTTTTATTACATGGCGTTACTGGTAGTGGAAAAACTGAAGTTTATTTGCATATCGCAAAACAAATGCTCACAAAAAATAAACAGACACTTATTTTAGTGCCTGAAATCGGACTAACACCACAAATGATTAAACGCTTTGAGATGCGTTTTGACGCTCGCGTTATTCTCATTCATTCTAGGCTCAGCCAAAAAGAAAAAGTAGCTGCTTATCTCTATGGAAAAACAAGTCAGGCTGGTGTAATTTTAGGCACGCGCTCTGCTATTTTTACGCCTACTAAAAATCTTGGTATGATTATCGTTGACGAAGAACATGATGATTCTTTTAAACAACAATCTGGTTTTCGTTACTGCGCGCGTAACTTAAGTTTTGTATTGGCTAAAACATATAATATTCCACTTGTTCTTGGTTCAGCAACACCTTCACTAGAAACTTTATATAATAGCACAAAAGAAAAAATTACACGTCTTAGTCTGCCGATAAGAGCAGGTAGCGCATGTTTACCACGTGTTAGTTTAATTGACATAAAAAATCAAAATAATGTTGCGCTTTCACCAAAATTACTGAAAAAAATTGCTACACATTTAGCTAATCATAAACAGGTAATGCTCTTTATTAATAGACGTGGTTACGCGCCAATTTATCATTGTTATCACTGCAATTGGCAAGCAAAGTGCACACACTGCAGTGTGCGTTTAGTTTTACACCATCAAAGCCACCGCCTAAAGTGCCATCACTGCGGTTTTGAAATAATGCCACATATTTCCTGTCCACTTTGTCATAAACAAAAACTTGGCACAAGCGGTTATGGTACTGAGCGCTTAGCAGAAATATTATATACACATTTTCCAAAAATTAATATTATCCGAATTGACAAAGATACTACTAGGCAAAAAGGGGCAATGACGCACTATTTAAAACGTATTAGCTGCGATAAGCCATGTCTAATCATTGGTACACAAATGCTCTCTAAAGGACACGATTTTTCTAATTTATCAATGGTGGGCATTGTTGACGCAGACGCTAGTTTTTTTAGCTTAGATTTTCGTGCAACAGAAAAATTAGCACAGTTGCTAATGCAGGTTGCAGGGCGGGCAGGCAGAAGTAAGGATAAAGGAGAGGTTTATATTCAAACCCGCCAAATTCACCACCCACTATTTCATTTTATAAAAGCACACAGCTATGCTAAGCTTGCACGTATTTTATTAACAGAACGCAAAGAAGCAGATCTGCCACCTTTTAGTTATCAAGCGCTCATTTGCGCAAATGCAAAGAAACAAAAAAAAGCGCTTAACTTTCTTGAAAATATTAGTGCATTGCTTAAAAATTTTGCTATTTCTGAGGTTGAAATCTGGGGACCTACTAGCGCAATTATTGAAAAAAAGGCAGATTATTTTTATGCAAACCTTTATTTATCTAGCAAAAATCGCACTAAATTGCACGCACTATTAGGCAAACTGTATGAAAACGAGGCAAAAATCAAAAGTAAAAGTGGTGTACGCTGGTTTTTAGATGTAGATCCAATTGAATAATACTGACTAAAAATGCGCTAAAAACGTACCAGGATAAATTTTAAAACAATTTTTTACAAATTTTTAGGTGTAAATGTTATAAAAAGCATAATAACCCTGCAAAAAAAACATATATTATAATATAATTAGTTTATAATATACTTATAAAACATTATTTAGGAGAAATATCATGAAAAAAATACTCATGGCTTTACTATTTGTTATGAATACATCGCTGACTTTTTTACCTACGATGACTTTTGCAGGTGCACTGCTTACCGTTACACTAGACGATGGACAATCATCAAAAATAACTTGGCAGTGTGAAGATGTTACTGAATGTGTTGAGCGTATTATTACACGAGTAGAAGAACATGGCTTTTGCGATGAACGTGTGCAAAAAATTGAGATTGTAAAAAAACACATTCCTGGATTGGATGATTAAGCTATTTATAAAATTTAAAACTTCAAAATAAAGGGTGGTGCAATATCTACCCTTTTTAATTTTTCAAAACCAAGAGAAACAATTATTTTAGCTAACTAATGTGCAATGGGTTTATCAGTAAATAAATAATCCTTTAATTCTTTATCTAAAACACTATCTTGGCGTCTAATCCACTCTAATACCATCGCTGCATGTTCTTTTTCTTCATCACGATTATGTTTAAGAATTGCCTTTAATTCTTTATTTTCGCAAACGTCAACTCTCTGGTTATACCAGTCTATCGCCTCTAATTCTTCCATCAGTGAAATAATTGCCCTATGCATATCTTTTGTTTTAGCAGTTAATTTTTCTTGTACTTCATGATAGCCTTCATTTGCCATAACTTCCTCCCATTAAAAATATTAAAAAATTTAGTTAAAAAATAAAAAAATTAGTCTAAGGTCCTCTCTAAATATAAATACACTGCATAAGCATTACGACGATTCACGCGGTTAAATGCGGGTAAATGTTCAAAAGAGGACCAATCAATTCGTGCATAAATTTCATCAAAATCAACAAAATCTTGCACCGCCGGTGTGAGTTTATCTAGCAAAAAATTTAAATAACTCTCTGTTATAATTAGTATTTTTTTTCCATCGGTAGATATTTTTCCATGACCTGGAAGAACATAATCCACCGAGAGTTTTTTTAGCCTACCCAAAACATCAAGCCATTTATAAACATCCGCATCTCCAATAAAAGGGATACGCCCTGTAAAAATGATATCACCGCTAAAAAGAATACGATCTTTTTTAATCAAAAGAGACATATCGCCGTCAGAATGGACGGCGCCAAAAAAACTAATTAAAAAACTGTGTTCTCCTAAACTAAACTCAATATCTTTATCAATAATTCTATCAGGCTTTAGCAAATAAGTTTTTTCATCTACCCAAGGAAATAATAATTCGCGCCGTGCTATTAGCAAATTTTTTGCATTATCAGAATAAAAATAATCCAGTGCACCTTTAGGTGCCCAGATTTCAGCACCCGCTTCTTTAAATACTTGCAAACCATAAATATGATCCGCGTGATAATGACTGGTGATAATAAGTTTAATCGGAAGGTTTGTTATTTCACGAATACGTATCAACATTGCATTTGCAAGTGCAGGTGTGCCAAGTGCATCAAAAACAACAACACCCTCTTTGGTAACAATAAACCCTGCATTTGAGATAAATCCTTCATACTCAGTAGCCGTGCCTGCATAACCACCAACATAGTAGCTATCGCCCGTTATTTTTTTTGCTTCAAGTACAACGTCAATATCTTCGTAAGCAAAAGAAAACGTCATTAAAATACAACTCAAAACGACGCTATATCGCAAATATCTTTTATACACTAACCACCTCTTTCATTGCACATGTAATTTGCATCAACTCCTTATCTGTCATAATAAAAGCGGGCATAGTATACAGCAAACGTCCAAATGGGCGTAACCAAACACCACGCTCAATTAAAGCAATTTGTATCTTGTTAACATCAATTGTATTTATCATCTCAACCACACCAATTGCACCTAAAATGCGTACATCAACGACATGTGTATTCTCTTTGAGTGGTAATAATTCACTTGACAATATGCTCTCAATACGCTGTATTTTGCTTTGCCAATTTGTATTTAACAAGATATCAAGATTTGCGTTTGCCACCGCACATGCAAGTGCATTTGCCATAAAAGTTGGCCCATGCATAAGTGTAGCGACTTTTGTTGCAATATGCTCTGAAGTAAGTGTTGCCGCAAGTGAGAGATAACCCCCTGTAAGTGCCTTGCCTAAACACAAAATATCAGGACTAATATTTGCATATTCTATGGCAAATAATTTACCTGTACGCCCAAAGCCAGTAGCAATTTCATCAGCAATAAATAACACATCATAGCGTTTACACAAAGATTTTGCTACTTTAAGATAGTGTTTATCATAAATACGCATACCACCTGCACCTTGAACAATTGGCTCAATAATAAAAGCAGCAATTTCACTATGATGTATTTTAAATAATTGTTCTAAATCATCAATTGCGCCTGTTTCATTTGGTTGCTTTGCGAAAAAATGCTTGGGCAAAACCGTGTGAAACAAAGTATGCATACCTTGTTTTTTATCGCACAGCGACATCGCAGCAAAAGTATCTCCATGATAACCACCAAGCGCAGTAATAAGTTTATTTTTTTGAGGCTTCCCCACACCAATTTGATATTGAAGTGCTATTTTAATTGCCACTTCAACAGCAACCGAACCTGAATCAGAAAAAAAAATTCTGCTTAAAGATTTTGGTGTTATATCAATAAGTTTTTTTGCTAGTATTATTGCACTTTTATGCGTAAGTCCGCCAAACATCACGTGCGCCATTTTACCGAGCTGATAAGTCAAAGCGCGATTAAGCTTAGGATGATTATAACCGTGTATTGCCGCCCACCAAGAGCTCATGCCATCAATGACACGCGCACCACTTCTTAGCATTAAATAAACGCCGTGTGCTGACAAAACTTGATATGAGGCAATATTACTTGGTAACTTACTGTAAGGATGCCAAATATGCTCCTTATCAAATTCTAATAAGTCAGACATAATAAAATATTAGTCGTGTGCACCTATTTTTTAGTTCCTGTAAGAGATGGATATAGATTATAGTGCTTAAATACTGCATCAATGGCTATATTATTTCTATTTTCAATAATATTTTTATGCAATAACGCTGTTTTTTGCGTACCTCTAATGATAATAATCTTCTTTGAATGCTTAATTTTTTTGCATATTACGCCATTTAGTAAAGACATTGCTTTTAACCATATATCGTCAGCGTTAGGACATATTCTCATAAAAACTTTTTCGTTAAAAATTTCTTGTGAGAATATATTTGGTGGATATAAAACACCAGCACAACCCGTTGGAAAAACTAATAACGATGGAGGCAGAAAATGACGCGAAAATAACTTCCAATACTTATAATCTTGAAATTTACCATCGGTATTTTTTTGCATAAGACGCGCACGATGACAATGGATATATTGTGGTTTTTTTTGATAGGCTAGATATAATTCTTTTAAAAAATATTTATGATAAAAAATATCATCATCTACGGTAACTAAGACAGTGTTAGGATAATTTTTAAGCGTATGGATAATTTTATTATAAGAGCCGATATTTTTACAAAATTTAATCTCTAAGCCACGACTTTTTAATTTTTTTAACCGCTTGAGTGCCTTCGTTTGTATTTTATTTAATATTGTTACTTTTTCTGATATTTGCGCTATTTCTTCTCCTAGCCACAAAAAGATATAATCTGGCTTAAGCGATTGCCGAAGCAATGTTTCAATACACAGATGCACTGTACTAATACGCTCCAATGTAGTGGTGAATGAAATAACAACAGGCGTATCTCTTTTTTGTTTTAAAACGCCATAATGACAAGAGAGTTTAGAAAGAATGCCATAATAAGCTTCGTAGAATAGCCAATTCAATATTTGATTTTTCCGGCGAACAGTAATTTTAAAAATATGATTCAAATATTGCCGATTAAGGACTCTAATCTTCATTATCTATGTTGCTTATTTTGTAAATTTTGTGATAGCCTTATTTTCTTTAATCTTTAAAAGATAACTTAAATATCATATAACCGCCCTATTTTAAAAAATCACCAAGTATCAGTTATAATTGATAAATCAATTGCTTTGATATTTTTGGTTATACTACCCACTGAAATATAATTAACGCCTGTCTCGGCATATACTTTAATGTTATGTATATCAATACCGCCTGATGCTTCTAAAGGATGTTTACCTTGATTTAGTTTGACTGCCTCTCTCAATACTGCAGGTGTAAAATTGTCACAAAGTATATGCAGGTTGCCTTCATAAGCTAAAACCTTTTTTAACTGTAATATATTTTCTACTTCAACTATCACACTTAAATCTGGATATTTTTTCTTTGCTTGTTTTATTGCAGGATCTAGACCACCCAAAGCATTAATATGATTCTCTTTTAGCATCACAGCATCAAAAAGCCCCTGACGATGGTTCATGCCACCTGCACAAAGCACCGCCAATTTTTGTGCTGTACGAAGATTTGGTAGAGTTTTACGCGTATCTAGGAGTGTTGCCTTGGTATGTTTAATTTTATCAAGTAAAAAATGTGTTTGTGTAGCAGTAGCAGATAAAGTTTGTAAAAAATTAAGTGCTGTGCGCTCTGCACTTAAAAGTGCGCGAGCTTGTGCATATATAGTGCAAATATTTGTTTGACTATGTACTATATCACCTGCTTTAATATGCCAGCTTATTTGTGCATCATTATCTAGCTGTAAAAATGCTTCATTAAAATATTCTACGCCACAAATAAGCGCATTTTCCCTGCTGACTGCACGCGCACGCAATTTCATATTTTTAGGTAGCAATGTTGCAGAAATATCGCCTGTACCAATATCTTCTTTTAACGCAAAACGAACTACATCAGCAATTCTCCTATCATTAATATTACTTGTCATAAGTGTTTCTTCACAAAAAATTATTTAGTATCTATTCTTATTTAACCTGCTTGCCAGATATTTTATAAAAACCTCGCCTACTTTTCATCTAAGACTTTTTGAATTGCGTGCACTACTTGATTCGTATCACAATTTAAATAGTGATAAATATCATTAAAACGCGCAATCAAGGCGCTATTATCTTTCAATACTAAATCCAAGGTACGCTGAGCAATACACTTTGCGCTCGCATCTTTTTGAATCAGTTCAGACACTAAATTTTCACCTGCAATAATATTAGGCAAAGCAATAAAAGGAATTTTGATTAAGCCTCTGGCAATATAATAACTCAAGGTTGACATCTTATAAACCACTACCATCGGCACACCAATCATAAGTGCTTCTAGTGTTGCTGTGCCTGAGGCAATAATTGCCACATCAGACATTTTTAGCTGGTGATGACTCCTCCCGTATGTAACATTAATATCCAAATTAAAATATGCAAGCTGCTCCTTAACCCATTTTTTTTCACATACATTATTTAATGCCAAATGAAAAGATAAAGTTGATTGCTGCTCTGCCATTAAGACACTGGCTTTTAACATATTGGGTAGCATTGCCCTTATCTCATCTGTACGAGATCCAGGCATTAGCAGTACTTGACTGGTATTTTGATAATGTAATCTTGGCTGAATTTTATGTGTTAGTGGGTGACCAACAAATAATGCACGCACGCCACTTTTTTCATAAAACCGAGGCTCAAAGGGGAAAAGACACAAAAGTAAGTCGATTGATTTTTTAATTTTTTTTATACGCCAGGCGCGCCAAGCCCAAACTGATGGACTGACAAAATGCACGGTTTTGATAGATTTTTGTTTTAGTTTGCGTGCAATTTTTAAATTAAAATCAGGGCCATCAATACTAATAAAAACATCAGGCGAAGCTGCCAAAAAACGCGTTACCATCTCTCGCTTTAAGTGTAATAGTTTGGGTAGTTTTCTAAAGACCTCACTAAAACCCATCACCGAAACTTCAGATAAATGCCACCATACATCACAACCTGCCTTCGCCATTTGATCACCTGCTAAGCCAAAAATATGTATAGCAGAATCTATTTTTTTTAATGTTGCAATTAATTCACCAGCAATTAAATCTGCAGAGGGTTCAGTGGCACTAATAGCTATTTTTTTCATATTTTTTACAATTAACGAAAAATTTAGTGTGCTCACAAAAAAGTCATAGAATTTTTAGAGAATATACACTCATTAAAACCACAAAATTTGTAAAATCTTTTAGAAAAATTATTTTTGTGCTATTATTTCACAACGTATTCGTGTGCAAATAAATTAGATATTTTTTCTCTTGCACGCACCAAATAATGTTTATCCGCACAAACCATTACTTCAGCAGCCCGCACGCGGCTATTATAGTTTGAACTCATCACAAAACCATATGCTCCAACTGACATCAGTGCTAAAAAATCTCCTGCTTTTAAATTTAGCATTCTATCTTTTGCTAAAAAATCGCTCGTCTCGCAAACTGGCCCAACTATATCCCAAATATTTTCTACGCCTGCTTGATGTTTTACCACAGGCAAAACTTCGTGATAAGCCTGATATAACGCGGGTCGCAGTAAATCATTCATTGCTCCATCTATGATTGCAAATGATTTATGCGTATCTTTTTTTAAAAATTCAACCTGTGTTACAAAAATTCCTGCAGTACCTACTAAAGCTCGCCCAGGCTCAATGATGAGTTTATAATTTCCTATTTTTCCCGTAATATTCCGTGCATAGGTATTTAAATCAAATATTTTTTCATTTTGATAGCGAATGCCAAAACCACCACCTAAATTAATATGCTTTAAAAAAATATCGTGTTTCTCTAGATCGCCTATCAATTCTAGAACGCGTGTGAGTGCATTTAAAAATGGGCTAGATTCAGTAATCTGTGAGCCAATATGGCAATCAATCCCGTATATTTTAACATTTGACAATGTACGCGCTTTCAAATAAAGTCCTAGTGCTTTATCAACAGAAACGCCAAATTTATTATTTTTTAACCCTGTGGAAATATAAGGATGCGTTTTTGCATCAACATCAGGATTGATACGTACAGAAATTGGTGCGACTTTAGTTAAATTTTTCGCAACCATTTGTACACGCTCAAGTTCTGCTTCGGATTCAATATTAAAGCATAATATGCCAAGCAAAAGTGCGCGTTTAATTTCAAACTCTGATTTAGCAACACCTGAAAAAACACAAGTATCTGCACGTCCTCCTGCTGCTAATACACGCATTAATTCTCCCAGAGAAGCAATATTAAAACCTGCGCCAAGCTTGGCAAGCGTATTTAAAACTGCTAAATTAGAATTCGCTTTGACTGCATAACAAATCAAATGATTATGATGAGAAAACGCTTGATTAAAATATTGATAATTTTCTTTAATCGCCGACTGAGAATAAATATAAAGTGGTGTTTGATAAATTTTTGCTAAATCAAAAACGCGCACGCGTTCGCACATTAAATATTCATTTTGATAAAAAAATGCACTCAAAATATCGCCTTTAAAAAAATCATACGTGAAATTTTAATTTCTTTGAGCATTAACTTTTATTTTTCCAGTACTATATCTATTTTTACAACAGGTGTCAGCTCGCCCATTCTACCGCAAGCAGTAAGTGAAAATATAATCAAAAACATCATAAAATAACGCGTCATTTTATAAAGAAACAAAAAATGCCATTCTACCTTAACAAAATCCTCAATTGAGCGCTAAATACACTACGCGTCATTTTATAAGCGCCTAAACTTGCTAAATGCGCGCTCGGTATTTGACAGTCTATAAGATGGTAATCCATTTTTTTAACAAGATAAAAAAAAGCAATTTTTGCAGCATCTGAAACACAAGAAAACATTGATTCACCAAAAAATACACGCCCAAGTCCAACACCATATAAGCCACCAACAAGACGTCCTGCTTCATAGGTTTCAACAGAATGTGCATAACCTTGTGCGTTCAATTTAATATAAGCTGCCTGCATTTCATCTGTAATCCAAGTGTCATCTTGACCGACGCGTTTAATATTTACACAATACTCTATAACTTTTTTAAAATGTGCATTAACACGCACATCAAAGGTTTTTTTCCGAAGCGTTTTTTTTAAGCTACGGCTAATTTTTGCTCGCTCAGGCGTTATTACCATTCTAGGATTAGGTGCATACCATAAAATAGGTTCACCCGCGCTATACCAAGGAAATATTCCTAATTTATAAGCATTTAGCAACCGCTTAGTTTTTAAATCTCCGCCAATAGCGAGCAATCCGCCAAGTTTGTCAACAGCACATTCAACGTTTGGAAAATCAAAATTTTCCGCATCAAGCACACATAAACGCTCAGAGTTTAAAGTTATCATAAATTTGTAGTAATTTATAAAATTAAAATTTAGCGTGATAAAAGAAAAGTGCGTGTCAAATAAAGCGCTGCAATACTACGTCCTTCTGATAAATCATCATCTCCTACCCAATCTTCTAAATTGGAAAGTTTACGCTCAACTACTTCAAGCGGTTCTGGTTCATCGCCACTTTCTGTTTTGGGATATAATTTTTCTGCAAGGATAATATGAGTAAAATTTGATTGATAACCAGGCGCAAGCGTTACTGTTTTAAGACAGGTCAATTTTTCTGCACTATAACCTAATTCCTCTTTTAATTCACGATTCGCTGCTTCAAAAGCCGATTCGCCTAAATCAATTTTACCTTTAGGAAACGCCAATTCATATTTGTTGGTACCACAAGAGTACTCATAAATCAAAAGTACAGTATCATTGCCAAATAATGGTACAATAAGTACTGCACCTTCGTTGCTACCTTTCAAACGCTCATAAGTGCGTCGCGCATTATTACTGAACTTAAGATCCAGGCGCTCAATATTAAAATGCTCAGTTGTCGCTATGGTTTTTATTTTTAAAATATTTGGTTTTACTCTGTGTGCTTTTTTTATTTTTGACATTTTTATATAATACCAAAAAAATGTTTATACATAACGGATTTCAACCCCCTGCTGATTTTATGATTATAATGCGCGGTAAGCTATTAAAATCTCGCGATTTTATTACAAATGAGGAATCAACGCAGTTATGGTATACAAAAAAATTAGGCTAAGGATATTTTAAAACAATATAATCTTTATCTTGATAACTGTATCAGGATAAAAGTAAAAACATCTCTCACTGTTAACGACAGTATTGATGCGCCTCTGTTATGTAAAAGCATTGTCCCTGATTTTAAAAAAGGCCTTTGGATGAATTTTCAATAAATTAAGCCTAGTGTGCTGTGATGTATTTACATGGATTGCTACTTGGCGAGATTTAATCTGCTATTGTTATTATCACACGAGGTTGAAAAAATTCCCATTATTTAAAAAGGCAAAACCGAGACAATTTCAGAGAAGGATAATTACACATGACAAATGTGGTAATTTTTCCAACTCTTTAGAAACCTCTCAAATTCTTAAATAGTATTAAATTCGCGTACCAGAAACAAAATGATAAAGGATCCATCCGTATAATTTAAAAATAATATAACGAAGATAGGTCAGACTTTAATTATGTCTGTGTGCAATTATTTCTTAAACTAAATGTATCAAAGGCCAAGTTCGGACAGTCCCGGGTGTTCATCCGGTCTACGACCTAAAGGCCAATGGTACTTGCGTCTTGATTCCTCAATAGGAAGATCATTGATACTTGCTATGCGAAGACGCATGAGGCCATTTTTATCAAATTCCCAGTTTTCGTTGCCGTAAGAACGAAACCAATTACCAGAATCATTATGCCATTCATAGGCAAAACGCACCGCGATGCGTGTGTCATCAAAAGCCCATAACTCTTTAATAAGGCGATAGTCCAACTCTTTAGACCATTTGCGTTGCAGAAACAGCACAATTGCCCCACGCCCAGAGAAAAACTCAGCGCGGTTTCTCCAAGTGCTGTTAAGAGTATAAGCGAGTGCAACTCGTTCGGGATTACGCGTGTTCCATCCATCTTCAGCCATTCGCACTTTCTGAGACGCCGCCTCCCTGGTAAAAGGAGGAAGGGGAGGACGGGTATTTTGCTCTATTGACATTTCGTTCTCCTTATATCATTATAAACTTACTCTTTCATACATGATAAATAACAAGCGGGACATGTCTCAACTATAATCAATCTCACCGCCATACTATACTCACCATTACTATTTTCATTTTAATTTTAATTTTACTCCGATCATAAGTATTTTTTAAAAGGTTGTAGAGTCTTTAATCGTGTCTGTGAGCGGTCCAATTATGCGCTAATTTTATAAAGGCTAGACAAGCATAACTCTTGTAATCACCTTTGCGATAAAGCATACTAACTGCTTTACGAGGCAGTTTTGGAGATGGCACAATTGAATGCAACCCATGTTGCGTACAGATAATGCTTTCGGGGAGAACAGTTGCTAGTGAGCCTGTCTGTACTATCTCTATAATTACGCTGAGTGAATTAGCTTCTATTGCAACATAAGGTATAATGCCATGTTCACTACAATACCTGTCTACATGTTGTCGCAGTATAAAATTGGTATCGAGTAATGCTAGTGATTCTTGCCTTAGTTCTTGCAAATTTATTGTCTCTTTCTTTCTGGCATGTGGATGTCCATTACCAACAGCAAGACAAAGTGATTCTTCAAATAGTGTGTAAATCTCTAATTCGCTTGATTGTGCTTTGCTTGAAAGTTTGTTACTAAAAACAATACCAACATCTATATCGTCTTCAATAATAGCTAGCTCAATCTTATTCTGAGGCATCTCTAAAGCTTTTGAAGTGATGTTCGGATAATGGCTGTTAAAGCTTTCTAACAAGCGACAAGTTAGGTGGTCGGTGAGTGGCGTCCATCCTAAACGAAATAAACCACATTTCAAATCTTTCACGTCATGAATAGCAGACATTCCCACATCCAACTCTTTCCAAGCGCGACGGACATGACGCAAATAGATTTTTCCAGTATCTGTTAGCTCTATAGTTCGCCCAGAGCGGTTTAATAGTATTGACTGTAGCGACTCTTCCAATTTTTTAATTTGCTGTGATAGAGTTGGCTGTGATACATATAGCGCTTCAGCAGCACGTGTAAAGTTGCCATGTTCAGCTACAGCAATCAGATATTGAAGGGAACGTGGAAAAATATTTGTGCTATTCATAGTTAATTCCTATAATAACAATAATAATAAAATATTGGACTAGATAATTTATTTCGCTGTATACTTTAATTCCATGCTTACTTTGACATCTAGTTTGAATTTTAATTTGTAGCCTAATGGCTTAGGTCAATTATAGTTTACCATAGCCATGTATGCAGTGTGATTTAGTTGAAAATTTTGAAATTTTTATTGAGGAGGTTATGAGAACATGAACGTACGTAACGCATTAAAGTCGCCAAAGGACGCGCCATATCCAGATACATTTGACCATACTCGTTATAGAGAGTGTATGCGAACACCACATGACGTCGGAGGCGAGCCAGATACGCCTATGCAATGGGAGGAAAAGGAAGAGGAGCAGTGGGAATTGAACACCTATGTAACCTGTGAATGCTTAGCTTGGCGTGGTACTTGGAACGCTGAAGAAAGAAGACGTAGACAAAATGTTGATTTAGGCAATTCCAACTACCTAGCTCTGCCATATTATGCACGATGGTTGCTTACTGCTGCAAGGATTATGGTTGACAAACAATACATAACACTTACCGAATTAATGAACAAAATAGAGGAGGTTAAAAAACGCTATGAGTAAAAATCATCACGCCGATAAGGCGACAGGGATAGGCGATCCTCAATGTTTCAAAGGGGAGGCTGGCCCAGCTAAATTTAGAACAGGTGATCGTGTGCGGGTTAAGGATTTGCCGGATGTTTTCTACACGCGCACCATGACTTATACGCGAGGAGCCGTTGGGGAGGTAGTTGTTGCAACCCATGAAAGCCCAGCTGCAGAAGATGAGGCTTGGGATAACTGCGACAATCCAGAATGGTTCTATATCATACGCTTTAAGCAAAAAGATTTGTGGCCTGATTATCCACATGCGTATGCAAATGATTCATTGCAAACTGAATTATCTGAGCGCTGGTTAGATCTGGTATGAGTAATTTGATGACTTAATAGATATTTAGGGGAGAAGTAGAAAATGGCTGAGAAACATAAAGTTGCACCTATGGTTGATGAGATAAGTGATTTTGAGATACTTGAGACTGCTGTGCGTGAACTTGCTATTGAGAAAGGTCTTTTTAGTGCCGAAGACCATAGGCAATTTGCTGAGTATGCGCACAATATTGGCCCACTACCGGCAGCACGTCTAGTTGCAAAAGCTTGGCTAGACCCCGATTTCAAGAAACTTGCATTGAAAGATGGTGTTAAAGCAAGCTTGGAAGTAGGTATTGACTGGGTTAAAAGTCCACCGACAAACTTTGGTACACCAAGTGATTATTGTGACTTACGTGTTCTGGAAGATACACCTAAATTAAAACATGTTGTCGTGTGTACATTGTGTTCGTGCTATCCGCGTCCGATACTTGGGCACTCACCAGAATGGTATAGAACACCAAACTATCGTCGCAGAATTGTTCGCTGGCCGAGGCAGGTACTTAGTGAGTTTGGCTTGACAATACCCGAAGATGTTGAGGTACGGGTAGAGGATTCAAACCAAAAATGCCGTTTTATGGTAATGCCAATGAAGCCAGAAGGTACAGGAGGCTGGACCGAGGATCAGTTAGCGGAGATTGTGACTCGCGATTGTATGATTGGGGTGGCGTTACCACACCCTGATCGAAAACATAATGCGAAGCGCCCCATACATAAGGCCGTCAATCCAGTGAAACATGGCCACTAGTAGGCGGGGTGTAGATAAATCTCCTATCCCATTGCTGGAAAATATCCGCAATAATGGGAGAGTTTGGACAGATTTATGTAAGCAATATGGTGTAGACAACCCGGATCCTCCTTGGAGGGTAAATTTAGAAGGGATGTGTGATGCACTAAGTGAAGGTTCTTGTGCACTTTCTGCGCTTGAGCGCCGATTAGAAGAGGATGAGCTGGTTGAGAGCATATATGCAGATATGCCTTCTCCAGAAAGACAGCTTCTGGCATTAGTGCATTCAATGATTAGACGCAATTTACTGGATGAATCTGATCTTGAAAGACACATTAAGCAGGTTAGTAAACGTCTCAATATGGTCTAAATAAATTTTAGATATTTTCATAAGTTTATGTGGTAGAATAGTTTTGAATGAAGGCAAAATAGGAGTTAAAAATTATTATGCTAGATGTTTTCTTAAAAGTTATTATATGTAGGAAGGTAGTGCAACCTTTGGTAATATCTGAAAAAATTGATATACCTGATAAAGCACACACTGCAAGAAATAGTAGCATGTATTTTTGCAATCATGATCAAGAAAGGTGTTTTTTGCTGATTAAAGCACTGCTATTTACTTTTTTAGGGGGGGTGAACATAAATGTCCACACGTAATGACGTGCATGTGAGCGTTAAAGAGCGACCAGCAGCATCATGCACAGCAGAGCCTGAAACACGTAATGGTAGTAATGGCGTGCATGTGAGCGTTAAAGAGCTCGCCCACCGTTATTCTCATAAATCACCTCTCACTTTTGAAAATGTCAATATAGAGGCAAAATTAGGTGAATCTCTTGTTATCGTAGGTCGATCTGGTTGCGGTAAATCCACCCTTCTCCAAATAGTTGCTGGTCTACTGCGTGCCACAGAGGGTACAGTTCACATTAACGATGAAGTTATTAAAAAGACATCTCCTCGTTGGGTTATGATGTTCCAAAATCCTCACCTTTTTCCTTGGATGACAGTCAAGCGCAACATTGGTATCGGTCTTCACTTTGCTGGTTGGTCTAGTAAGAAAAAAAACGACAGAGTAGCTGAAGCAATCAATCTTGTCGGTCTTGAGGATTTTTCACAGAATAATGTGCAAGATCTTTCTGGTGGGCAACAGCAACGCGTTGCACTTGCGCGATCACTGGTAATGTGTCCGAAATTACTCCTTTTAGACGAACCTTTCTCAGCACTTGATACCTTTACTCGCACATCTCTACAAAAAGATGTGCGTTCTATATCAAAAGAGTTAGGCTTTAACCTGATGATGGTTACTCATGATATTGGTGAGGCAGTTTTGATGGCTGACCGCGTATTGGTTATGGCGGGGTCACCTGGTAAAATCCTACATGACCTGGTGATTGACCTTGCTGATCCGCGTGAAATTGATAACCAGAATGTTCGTAAAACACATAAACACCTAATGCAAATTTTTCGTAATGCATCTGCTGATGCATCGTTGAATAACGGTTCTAGTACAGGAGATGATAGTGGAGCTTTGCCTGAGAAAAGGTTGGGTGCTTAGAGATTAAACAAGTTGTTTAAATTTGGCTTAATAAAAAAGAAGGAGATTGCTATGACTGACATGAAGAAAATGTATAAAGAGCATGGAGATGGTATAAAGGACTCAAATTTAGTTCTGGAATATGACTCTAAATTCCAACGCGTTCTAGGTACTGGCGTGAACCGACGCGACTTACTCAAGATTGGTGCTGCAGCGGCAATGGGTTCTGCTATGCCAAAATTTTCTTGGGCAAAAGCAAAAAAATGGGATCCAGTGGTTAAAATTTGCTATATACCAATCACAGATGCGGCTGCGTTGCTTGTTGCACATGAGTTGGGTTTTTTCAAAAGGGAAGGCATTGACTCTGTTCGCCCAACACTTATACGTGGCTGGTCACCTTTGGTAGAAGCATTTCAAGCGCACCGCTTCAACCTGACGCACATGTTGATTCCAATCCCTATTGCCATGCGTTACAACATTGATTATCCAGTTAAAATCACAGCTTGGGACCATACAAATGGTTCAGCTATCTTAGTTGGAAAACATACCGGTATTACTTCTCCTAAAGACTTTGGCGGTAAGCAATTTGCTGTACCTTATTGGTTTTCAATCCATAATATTGTTTCACAAAAAATAATGAGAGAGGCAGGAATCACACCTGTTATGCGTCCGCAAAGTGCTAAATTAGCACCTAACGAATGTAATTATCAAATCCTGCCGCCACCTTCTATGCCGCCTGCCCTAGCTTCGAGGAAGATTGATGGCTACTGTGTTGCTGAGCCATTTAACGCTCTTGGTGAAATCAAAGCGGGCGGTAAAGTACTTCGTTTCACTGGTGATGTTTGGAAAGGCCATCCTTGCTGTGTCGTGGTTATGCACGAAGAAGATGCTATGGATCCAGACCGTGCAGCTTGGGCGCAAGGCGTGCATAATGCCATTGTTGCTGCACAAATTCATCTTGGTGAAAATAGAAAAGAAATGGCGCATATGCTCTCTCCAGAAGGTAAGAAATATCTGCCAGCAGGAAAGAAAGCAATTGAACGTGCAATGCTGTTCTATGATCCAGCTTACTACAAAAATCCGGCTGCTATTCAGCACGCTGAGT
Organism: Gammaproteobacteria bacterium; assembly: GCA_965207345.1. Lineage (GTDB taxonomy): Bacteria > Pseudomonadota > Gammaproteobacteria > PS1 > Pseudothioglobaceae. The sequence goes on from OZ242280.1 coordinate 321,354, forward strand.
GGGGGCAAGATCGTATTAATTTTCAAGGTTGGCCATATCCATCTGCTACTGAATTTGTTGTAAATGAAATGCGGGAAGAAGTAGTATTTCCTGACAACTTTGACTCAGCGTTTATTAACTCGCTAGATTCTGACTTTGTATCTCAGGATCTTGTCAATTATAATTTTATCAAAAAGGCACTTGAGCTAAATCCCAAATGGAAAAATGATTCAAGCGTTCCAAAAATAGGAAATCCTTATACACGCACAGAGATTGTTGAACTTTAAATCTGAATACTACAGTTTTTAATAAAATTAGTCTCTTACAACCAGTTATTTAGTTGAAGGAGACTAGCCATAGAGAGGAATAATTATGAAAGAAAAAACTTTAACTACTACTTTTAACGCAGTTTTTTCAGCTACTGTTTCAAAAACACTGCAGCTTTTTAGTGTGTTCCTGTTAGGAAGTATAATTATATATGGTGCAGGTTTTGCACAAATACCTGTAGCGCATAATGCTGCTCATGACGTGCGCCACTCACAAGGGTTTCCTTGCCATTAGATTTTGTTTTAAGCAAATTTTAGTACATACAGAGAATTATTTTGGGTAATGATGTTCCAGCAGATGTTGCAATGAGTGATAATAATATTGCAACAACTAAAGTTGAGAAAGGTTATTTAAAGTCTACTGGACGGCGTCTCTTCAATTGGATAGCGGGTTTAGCGATTTTATTCGCACTTTGGTGGCTTGGAGGCTACCTTATCTACATAAACCCCGACACTACAAACTTTGCTGATTTTGGGCCTATACCAACACTCAAAGCAATGGGGTTATTATGGTCAAATGGCACGATTCCTAATGCCATGATGAGCAGTGGATACCGCATGGGTATAGCGCTTTTAATAGCCGTTGGTTGTGGCGTACCGATTGGCATTCTCCTTGGTTGGAGCAAAATATTCCGTGAGCTGAGTAATTCTCCTTTTCAGCTACTGCGCATGGTCAGCCCACTTTCTTGGGAGCCAATTGCAGTCATCGTGTTTCTCACGTGGAATCAGGCGATTATCTTTTTGCTTTCGATTGCTGCTATTTGGCCTGTGGCATTTGCAACTGCTGCTGGCTTAGCAAAGGTTGATCCAGCGTGGTTTAAAGTAGCACGTAACTTAGGCGCAAATCCTTGGCATACGCTTACACAAATTATTTTGCCAGCAATTGCTTTTGATATTCTAACTGGCGTACGCCTTGCTATTGGCGTTGCCTGGATTGTTCTAGTACCAGCAGAATTCCTTGGAGTAACCTCTGGTCTTGGTTACTCCATAGCAGATGCACGGGAGACACTGTCCTATGATCACCTTACTGCCATGGTTCTTGTCATTGGAATTATTGGCTATATACTTGATAGTACTGCTGCTTTTGCTATCAAGCGAGTTAGTTGGCATCGCGGTAGAGGGTGATGTTTATTTTATCAAATCAATTTTTTAACTAGCATAAGGAGGGATAATGATGCAAAATAAAACTTTAACTACTACTTTTAATACAGCATTTTCAGCTACTATTTCAAAAACACTACAGCTCCTTAGTGTATTCCTATTAGGAAGTATCATTATATATGGCGTAGGTTTTGCACAAATACCTGTAGCGCATAATGCTGCTCATGACGTGCGTCATTCACAAGGGTTTCCTTGCCATTAGATTTTTAATACAGAGAGTAGTACTTAATGCTATTTCAAAGAATCATTTATTATGCATTATTAGTTGGGATGCTTTCAGGCCTAGTGGTAACAGTTGTCCAGTTCTGGCAAGTTATCCCCATTATTCATAGCGCAGAAGTTTTTGAAAATAACTCTTTGCTAGAACATGACCACGCAAGCCATGAACATTCGGCAAACTCATGGACGCCAAAAGATGGGCTTGAACGAACAACATCCACGTTCTTGTCAAACATCTTCACCGCTATTGGTTTTGCTATGCTGATATTGGCTACCATGGTGGCTACGCGTAAAAGTGAGACTAAGTTTGACTGGCGGTATGGACTGGGTTGGGGGGTGGCAGGATACGTTGTTTTTTTTCTAGCACCATCACTTGGGTTTCCACCTGAAATTCCACTTGCGACTCTAGCACCTGTAGAAACGCGTCAATTATGGTGGTTGCTTGCCGTAGCATGTACGTCAGCAGGACTTGCTGGCTTAGTATTTGGTAAGGCTCCTTGGCGCTGGATGTCCCCTATATTACTGATAGTGCCATACTTCATAATGACGCCGCCACAAGAAACTAGCACAATGTTTGCAAACCAGCCGCCAGATGCAATGGCAGAGCTTGAAAGACTTTCTGAGCAATTTATTAGTGCAACAGCAATTGCCAATGCAGCTCTTTGGCTAGTATTGGGGTTGGCTTCGGCTTGGGCGATGCGGCGAATAAAATCCTAAATAAGATAAAATATGTTAATATGAAAAACTGTACACCATATAATACCGTATTAATGTTGACTCTTAACTTTGTTAAAATGTTAGGGTTTAACGTCGGTGGTATTAGGAATGTTTATCTAACTAAGATATACGTGGTTTTGCTGTTTTGTCAATAAAACTCGTGTATTTTGTGATTCAAAGAAAATGAGGTATATTTATAATGTCTAATCAAATTTATATTGTTTGTGTTTCTGGAACACGTGAAAAATTGCATATGGCAGCAATGGTAGCATCGGTTGCAGCTGCAAGCGGTGATGTGGTTTCGGTCTTTTTTTCCATGAATGCCATTACGTGTTTTGTCAAGAAAAACACAGCTAATCCACTAACTGAAGGCAAATTTGGAAATCTTTTGACAAAAAAAGGTGTGCCAGAATTTAAACACCTATTCCAACAAGCAGCTGAACTTGGTGATGCACAGTTATTGCCATGTTCAATGGCACTTGATTTAATGGATATTACAGAAAAAGAACTTGATTCAGATTTTGGCCCACCAACGGGATTGACAAAATTTTTGAATGATGCTAAAGGAGGACAGTTACTTACTTTCTGATAATAGTGACAATAATTGCAAAAGAGGTAGTAAATGAATGAAAACAAGATTGTTGATGCGCGCAATACATATTGCCCTGGACCACTGATGGAGCTTATTACCTACATGAAGCAAGCTGATATAGGTGATACATTAGAGTTACTTTCAACCGATAAAGGCACAGCTGATGATGTACCAGAATGGGTCAATAAAATTGGACATGAGATAGTCAGTAGTGAGCAAGTCAAAGATGTCTGGCATATCACAGTTCGTAAATTAAAATAGAACTTAATAATGACAAACATGAGAATATTAATTGTTGGTGGTGGCACTGGTGGCACTATTATAGCTAATAACCTTGCACGAAGACTAAGGTCTGAGGTGCGCGCTAATAAAGTAAATATTACCATGCTCTCTGCTTCAAAGTGGCATATGTATCAGCCTGGCCTACTGTATGTTGCGTTTGGGCAAATGATGCCAGATAATCTTTATCGTGATCAGATAAGTTTGCTTGAATCAAGTGTTAATTTTTATGTTGATCCAGTTGAGCAATTTGTCCTTGATGAGAATTGGGTGAAGACCAAGAGCGGCAAGAGATATGATTATACTATCCTCATAATTGCTACTGGATCACGAATTATGCCTCGCAATATTCCTGGGTTAAATGAAGGTTCTGAGACTTTTTATACTGAGAAAGGTGCAGTGAGTATGTTTAAAAGTCTGAGCAAATTTAATGGTGGTAAGATCGCTATCGTCGTCGGTGTGCCACATAAATGTCCAATATCACCAGTAGAAATTGTCTTTTCGCTAAATGATTACTTTAAAACGCGCGGTATTCGTGATAAGGTTAAGATAAAGTATCACTATCCAATTAACCGCATCCACAGCATTGAAAATGTTGCAAAATGGGCAAAGCCTGAATTTGACCGTATGGATGTTGAATATGAGACCTTATTTAATGTTGAAGAAGTGGATGTTGAAAATAAAATAGTCAAGAGTTTAGAAGGTTCACAGTACCAATACGACCTACTCATTTCCGTTCCAGAACATAATGGAATGGAGGTCATTGAAAACAACAAACTTGGTAAAAATGGCTGGATTGGCACTGATCGTCATACACTTAAAATGGAAAATCGTGATAACGTCTATGTGGTGGGTGATACAACTAATTTGCCTGTCAGTAAGACAGGTTCTGCTGCACACTTTCAAGCTGAAGTAGTTGCAGAGAACATCGCTTCAATAGTTAAAATTGGCGTTCCAGTAAAAGATTATGATGGCAAGGTGTATTGTTTTATTGAAGCAGGACATGATCGTGCAACCTACGCAATGTTTAACTATCAAAATCCGCCCAATCTAAAACCTGCAAATAAATCAATGCATTGGCTTAAGATGTCTTATAATGAGATGTATTGGACTAGTGTTCGTGGACTACTGTGAGGATATATAATTGTGACTGAACAAAAAGAAAAATTCTCTACTACAACAGGTGATAATACTGACATAGAAAGACTTTCTGAGCTTGCACTGCTAGTCAAAGCTGCTCAAGATGCGCTTTCGGATGAAATGATTACTCGATTATCTTCAACATTTAGTGAAGGTATTGCGCTACTTGATCGACTTACACGCAACGAAGGATTGATGTATTTGCTCCGTGAACTTGATCGCCCAGAGAACCAACACTTTTTGATCAGTTTATCTGATACCTTTACTGCGATGAGTCAAAGTATTGCAGCTACACCCGTAGCTAAAGGTGGCATTACAGGGGCATATCAACTGATTTGTGAACCTAATACTCAGGAGGGACTTAGATTAATATCACTAATTGGAAAACATTTAAGTGGAAATATGCGTAAATTAACCAACAAAGACGATTAATAGCGGTAATCCCTTAGAAGCAAATAATCTTTGCTGTGGCTTGTGTTATGCGCAATTAACTTTTAATACCCAACAAAATCGCACCAAAAATATATACTAAAACATAAAATTGTCCATTGTGGATTTATAATAAGTTTTTGCATTTTTTAAATATTTGTATTTCTTTGAAAATTTTACTTAGAAAAAATTAATTGTTTAATATAAAAAGCTAAATATATGTGAAAAAACAAAATAATTGCGCAAAAATAATTACACGTTACTAAAATTATTGTTTTTGTGTTAGCTTGGATACAATCTGCATTTTTGCTCATCTTTTTTTGATGTTATCGCGGTAAAATATATTTAAAAAAATTTAAAAAGCAAATGTTAAAGTTAAGCGAAATTTTAATTGCATATCCTGAACTTAATAATTTTTCAGACTTAGAAGTAAAGGTTAATAAATTAGCACACGCAACAAATGAGCGTTTTTTTAGAATCGATGTAAAACCACACTTTGCTGATATGCCAGAAAATTGGGAAGATCGTTTAGAATCTGCATTCTCTTAAAGTTGTGTATTATTAATATTTTTGAATTACAAGAATAACATATATTGATGAGTTTTAAATATTTAAACCAAGATAAAAATTTATTTGATGCAGAAGATGCCGAAGATTTATACGCGAGCACATCTCAATTAAACCACCAGCTAGATTATTATAAAAATACACTTGATAATCTACCTAAAATAGCACCGACAAAAGATAGAATAAATTTACTCCTTAAAATTGCGCGTATTCAAATTGAGCGTAGCGAAGCAAAAGATTCTTGGAATAAAGCGTTTGAAGCTTTTCATTTAGCTGAAAAAGAAGATTTATGGGAATTAGCAGTCAAAGCGTGTGATTTATTATTTTTAGCCGAAGGTCCAGATAGTTTGGTTGCCTTAGGTCATGGCTTATGGCTTGGTATAACCTTTCCAATTGATGCAGAACTTACCGTTATGATATTAGAGCATTTGATTAAAGAATCACCCAAAGAATCAGATACGTGTGCTATTGCTGCTGCTAGTGCACATTATATTGCTAATATTCGCCTGGGTGCGGATGATGAATTAACTTTTTTTACTAATCAAATGCTATCTTCTGTTGCTGATAATCATAGCCATGTTACTGATCAACGCAGTTTTGATTTGTGGCAGCGTACTTTAGAATTAGATGATCCAAAGGTTTTTCTAAAAAAACTTTCAAACGCAATTGATCAATTGGTAGGCGATAATTGGTGGATAGATAAAAAAAGAATAGATACGTTCATTGATGCTAAGCAAAAACTTAATGCTTAAGAAATCTTAATATTTTAAAAAGAAATTTCATCTTGAAAAATATTAATATCTGAGAATAGTGCAACCTAAAATAAAAGTTTGCGGTATAACTGACGCCGCAATTGCTAAGAAGTGTACTGTATTAGACATTGATGCAATTGGTTTAGTGTTTTATAAAAAATCTCCTCGTTTTGTTGATATTAAGCAAGCAAATAAAATTATTTTTTCCCTGCCGCCTTTTATTAATCGTGTGGGTTTATTTGTCAATGCTGAGCACAATTTTATTGATAAAGTCATAAATGCGGTTGCAATTGATTCATTGCAGTTTCACGGCGATGAAACACCAAAAGTATGTGCACAATATGAGCTACCATTTATTAAAGCACTAAGAATAACATCCAATACAAATTTAGCCAAGCTTGCAGCTGATTATGAAAAAGCCTCTGCTTTATTATTGGATGCCCATCACAAGGAAAAATATGGCGGTAGTGGTGTGACATTTGATTGGTCGCTTGTTTGTACTACTCGTAATGAAATCAAACAAGCAATTATTTTAGCAGGGGGGCTTAATGAAAATAATGTTGGCAATGCAATTAAAATAGTAAAACCTTATGGTATTGACGTGTCATCGGGTGTTGAAAGTACCGTCGGTGTAAAGAGTTTTAGTAAAATAAAACGATTTATAAAACAAGTGAGTTATGCAAAATAAAAAAATACAAAATAAAGCCTTGTATCATTTGCCAAATGATAAGGGATATTTTGGCGAATATGGAGGTATGTTTATTCCAGAAACTTTGGTAGCAGCAGTAAGTGCTTTAAAAGTAGCATATTTAAAATATAAAGACGATATAAATTTTAAAGCCGAATTTCAATATGAGCTCAAACATTATGCAGGAAGACCAAGCCCGCTTTATTTTGCTAAGAGTCTAAGTAAATATTGCCAGGGAGCACAAATTTATCTAAAACGCGAAGACTTAAACCATACAGGTGCACATAAGATTAACAATACCATCGGTCAAATTTTACTAGCAAAACGTATGGGTAAAACGCGTATTATTGCAGAAACAGGCGCAGGACAACATGGCGTTGCTACCGCAACAGTTGCTGCTAAATTGGGTTTAGAATGCGTAATTTATATGGGTGCAATTGATATGGCGCGTCAAAAACAAAATGCCTATCGTATGAAATTACTCGGTGCGCGTATCAATTTGGTCAACTCAGGTTCAAAAACACTCAAAGATGCACTTAATGAAGCAATGCGAGATTGGATAACAAATATTGATAATACCTTTTACATTATTGGTTCGGTTGCAGGACCGCATCCTTATCCGATGATGGTAAGAGATTTTCAAAGCATAATTGGTATAGAGACTAAAGCACAATTTGAGACACAAGTTGGCGGGTTGCCTGATGCACTTATTGCGTGCGTTGGCGGTGGCTCAAATGCCATCGGAATGTTTTATCCTTTTTTAAATGACAAATCGGTTGCACTATATGGTATTGAGGCAGCAGGTTATGGTTTAGATGAGGGTTTAGATGCACATGCAGCAGCACTTTGCAAAGGTAGTGTTGGCATTTTACATGGTAATAAAACTTATTTGATACACGATAAAAATGGGCAAATTATTACAGGTCATTCTATTTCTGCAGGACTTAATTATCCAGGCGTGGGACCTGAGCATGCACATTTAAAAGATATTAAGCGCGTACATTATGAGGCAATAACCGATGATAAAGCCTTAAATGCTTTTCATTTACTTACAAAACAGGAGGGAATTTTACCCGCCTTAGAATCAGCACACGCAGTTGCTTACGGTATCCAGTTAGCAAAAAAACTTTCTCGCAACAGACACATTATTATCAATCTATCTGGTCGTGGCGATAAAGACATACATATTGTTGCAAAATTAGGCGGAATTAAATTTTAATCTATTAGAATCTTAAGAAGGATTTAGAATTAGAGGAGAGTATAAAGAAGGTTGATTTTAAGGATATAGCTATTACTCCTAACAAAGTTATTTGCTCAAGATTTAATTATGCTGAACATATTGAGGAGATTATCAAAACCCAATAAGCGTTTATTATTTTGATGAAGGTGACCGGGTTTGAGAGCAAGTTAAGCTTTATTTTACCAATGAAAAATCTGTTAATATAAGGAATCTGGCATTGACATCATTAATTGCAGATTACAACGCGGAATTTATAGCAAACTCTCTGCCATCATGGTCTTTAGCAAAATAATTTAATTATGCGCTAATTTTTGTCATTTCATTACAAATATTGATGTTTCAGCTCTCAATATGGAATTTTACCGCAATATGATAATTACATTCAAAAAGAACACAACTAACCATATGCCAAGCACATTTTAGCTAGCAAAGCGTATAGCGATGATAAACTTATCATTGAGCAAGTCTGTCTCAAAAAAGCAAAAAATAATCTTTGTATCTTAGAGAAAATAAATGAGCAACCATCATTGACTGCTCGCTGAATAGTACGCCAATCATAACACAAATTTGCAAAACCAACGTACAAAATCTACAGCTATGATTTATCAGTTGGGTCTCCAGCAGAGCCGATAGAACCAACGCAAGCACCTGTGGTTAACGTACCTAAGGTTGAAGTTGCTGAACTTGCTGAACTTGCTGAACTTGCTGTGCCTGCACTACTTAAACTTTGACCTGCTACCTGGATTGACTGAATATTCATATCTAGATTACCGGACTCTATGCGAGTATCTACCATTGTAACATAAAAAATCTCTTTTGTATTTTGCTTGACAATAATTTTAGCATCGCTACTAATTTGATAACCGAGCTCACTTGCATAATGACTAGGGTTTTCTCTTAACTGCTGGCGAAATTTTTTATCATACAACCGCTTGGTAATCTTAACGTCTATTTTCATATTTACCTCCATATTCAATATATCGCTATCTATGTAAAAAAAAATAGCTAATAAATTAAAATCACAATACAGCGGGATTATAACACGATAAATCCTTTCGCTAAGTGATTATTTCTAATACAAATATAAAGTCTAAAACAGGGCACAAAATAGTGCTCAAATTTTAGAATTCTAAGTATATTAATCTCACAATATATTAAACCTTTAGAAAATATAACATTATAAAAATGACTCACCATAATCTTCTAGGGCTCGCCAAAGTACATTTTTTTCTGGATGATGTGCGCGCATCACTTCTAGGATTGCAAAATAAACACTAAGTGATAAATATCCATCTGCACCTGTTTGCAAACGATTTTGCACAATTTCAAACCATGCCTCTTCTTCAATTTTACTTAAAGTATTTGGATAATTACGTGCTTTAAAATGAATAAGTAACTGTGCTAGACGTCCATCAACAAAATCAGGATGATAATTTGCCAAAGTATTGTTATTCATTTTATGCACAGCATCTAATAAATTTCTATCATTTTTTTCTATAAAACCATCGTAGAGCATTTGGTCCACATCTCGTGTTTTTTTAATCTCTGTTTGCATATAAACTTGTGTTAATTTTGCTTCAATGCTTTTAATGTGCTGTTTAATAATTTCCAAATGAGCCAAACATTTTTTAGTGTCAATACCAAGATGAACAGGCGGCCTTTTGCTTGTAATAAACATCGGACTTTTATTGAATATTAGCTCTTTAAGTGTTAAACGATCTTTACTTTCTAGTTCTTCTTCTTTGCCAAATAAACGCAATTTGAGTTCTGAAGCAGATAAATCCAGCAACATTTCTGGATGTTTACTTAAATCAAAAACTAAAGCACGTCCTCTATAATATGGATGATAACAAAGTGCGCTAACGAGTTTTGTGCAGTGCTCTTTAGCGGCATACATTCTTGAGGTATGCAGGGTTGGTGTATGTAATTTTAATTGCTGCGCCACTATTTTTTTATCACGTAAACTAAGTGCATAATCAAATAATTTAGCTTGTGTTCTTTTAATGCGTTTTGCAATTTCAATGGTTACACGAACATCTGCAAGTGCGTCATGAGCATCATCGTGGCTAATGTTATTAGCAGGTGCTAACTTATCTAATTTAAAACATGAGATACCTTCTTCATCAAATGCCCAATTTAGGCTATCGTTTGGTTTTAGTGCATAACAAAAACGCACTACATCAATAATATCCCAACGGCTATTGCCATTCTTATACTGCCAAGCGTATGGGTCAAATAAATTGCGATAAAGGCTATAACGAATAAATTCATCGTCAAAACGAATGTTATTGTAACCAACAATACAAGTGTCAGGTTCTGCCATAAAATTTGCCATAATTTTTTGCATAGATTGATGCTCAATGATGCCAAGTTTTTCGCATTTATCTGGCGCGATGCCTGTAACAAGAGATGCCTCTGGGTGTGGCAAGGTATCATAACTTGGTTTCACATAAAACATATCAGACTTGCCAATAATATTTAAATTTTCATCAGTTCTAATCCCTGCGAATTGTGCAATACGGCTTACTTTTACATCTATACCAAAAGTTTCTAAATCATAAAAATAAAACGTCTTCATAGGATATATACATAACTTAATTTTTACTATATTATGTTACAGCGATTTTTATATTATATGATGTCAAAAAAATTTAATTTAGAGTATAAATTTAAGGTATATTTTCTAATATTTTTCAAGCATAAAATGGATATCAATAAAAATTCAAGCAAGGATTTACCCCAAAAGTTGCCTGGTGATAATACATTGCCTTATTCACAAGTTAAAATTGATGCTCTAAAAAAACTTGAGCGCAATCATTACCGCTATTCAGTGGCAGATTATTTTAAAAAACCCAAACAATCTGCCTTTAAATTTTCACCTAATGGCAAATATATTGCTTATCGCCAGAGAGGTAAAAGCGCTAAAAAACACCTTTATATTAAGAACATATCAACTAAAAAAAGCACGTGTATTTTGCTTGAAGGAAAAGAACTCATTCGCGATTATGGCTGGGCTAGCGACAAGCGTATTTTATATATTAAAGATAAAGGTGGTGATGAAAATTATCAGCTATTTGCACTAGATTTAGATGGCAAAAATAAAAAGGCACTCACACCATTTGCTAAAATAAAAGTGCGTATCCTAGAATTACTAAAAGAAGATAATCATCATATTATCATTGAGATGAATAAAGAAAATGAGCAAATTTTTGAACCCTATAAACTCAATGTGCACACAGGAAAACTCAAAAAACTTTTTAATAATACTGATCCGCTTAACCCAATTTCCAGTTACGATTTTGATAAAGATGGTAATCTAAAGGCTTTCACTAAACAACAATCTGGCGTAGATTATGTTTTGTATTATCGCTTAAATAATAAGATGTCATTTGAAGCTCATATCAAAACCTCGTGGCGGGATGAATTTTATATTATTGATTTTGACTACAACGCCCATCATAATAATATTGCCTTTGTAATGTCTAATTTAGAAAGTGATACCAGTGAAATTGTGCGCTATGATTTTTCTACAAAACAGGTAACTGAAAAAATTTATTGCCACAAAGATTTTGATATGAGCGGACTATCACTTTCAAGAAAACGTGGCTATGAAGTGGACTATTATATGTATGTTGGTGAAAAAAAACAGATCATTCCGGTGAGCACAACTTATCAAAAATTACAAGCACGCTTTTGCGCACATTTTGGTGAGGATGAATTTTCTATTGCTAGTGCTACTGATAATGAAGATAAATATTTACTCTACGTAAATAATGACAGATGTTATGGCAGTTACTGTCTTTACGATGTCTGTCTTGATAAATTTGAACTTGTATTTGATTTAATGCCACAATTAAAAGAAAAAGATATGGCAAAAATGCAGCCAATTAATTTTAAAACACGCGATGGTGTTAAATTGTATGGTTATTTAACCTTACCGCATCGCGTAAATAAAAATGACAAAATACCACTCATTATCAATCCACATGGTGGTCCTTATGGGGTTAGAGATTATTGGGGATTTAATCCCGAGGCTCAACTATTTGCAAGCCGCGGTTATGCGAGTTTACAAATCAATTATCGTGGTTCAGGTGGTTATGGCAAGACATTCTTTTTAAAAGGTAGTAAGCAAATAGGCAGAAAAATGTTAGATGATTTAGAAGATGGGGTGCACTACGCACTATCTTTAGGAATGATTAATTCTCATAAAATTGCAATTTATGGTGCAAGTTATGGCGGGCTTGCAACACTTGGCAGTCTTGTTAAGACCCCAGATTTATATGCTTGCGGTGTAGATTATGTCGGCGTATCAAATTTATTTACACTTTTTAAGTCGTTTCCAGCATATTGGAAACCTTATCTTAGACAAATATATGAGCAGTGGTATGATGAAAATAATCCAAAAGAGAGGGAAATCATCGCAACTATTTCGCCTGCGCTTAATACAGAACATATCAAAAAACCGCTATTTGTTGCCCAAGGTGCTAACGATCCTAGAGTGAATATTAATGAATCGGATCAGATTGTAAAACAGTTAAGACAAAGAGGAATTTCTGTACCCTACATGGTTAAATACAATGAGGGACATGGCTTTACACATGAAGAAAACCGTATTGAGTTTTATGCCTGCATGATGGGTTTTTTTGCTAAATATTTAAAAAATTAGTAAAAAATTACACTATCGCCTACTTTAATTTCAATATCAATATTAAATTTTTCTCTTAGAGAATCATTTTATTTCTGATTTCCATGTACAAAATAACTATTTAAAAAATTTAGATTTTAAAACGAACACATTTCTTTTGGAAATAATTTTTTATCTTATATCCCAAAACTTTAGAATCTTCATATATTATTAGCTTTTAATTACCAACATCTTGCCTTCACACATATCTCGCATAGTATAACCAATACCACCTGTTGAGTAACCTGAATGGCGACGCCCAGCAAAAGGCATCCAATCTGTTCTAAAAACGCTGTAATCATTAATCATCACTGCTGAGGCATCCAATTTTTTAGCATTATTCATTGCAAAATGAATATCATCGCTAAAAATTGCTGCTTGAAACGCAACATCCAAGCTATTTGCAATTTTAATTGCTACGTCAACGTCATCATAGGCATAGATACAAACTACAGGACCGAAAATCTCATGCGTGGAAACTTTAGAATTAAGGCTTGGATTAAGCAAAACAGTCGGTGCAAATGAAGTTTCACCAAGACGCTCACCGCCTGATAATAACTCTGCACCTTCAGATATTGCTCCATCCACCCAAGCTGCTACTCTTTCTACTTCCCTCGGTAAAATAAGAGGGCCAACTTCAGTGTCTGGCAAAATTGCATCACCAACTTTGAGTGTTTTTGCTTTTTCTGCAAGTTTTTGTGCAATAGTGCGTGTCATACTTTTCGGCACAAAAACGCGTTGCGTTGACACACAAACTTGCCCTGCGTGATAAAAAGCTGCTTTACTAAGACCGTTTATAAAACCATCAATATCTCGATGACTATGGAAAATAAGTGGTGCAGCACCGCCATGTTCTAGGGAACAACGCACCCCTGCGCTAAGTTTGGAACGCAAATACCAGCCAACGTGTGCTGAACCGATAAAGCTGAAGAAATTTATGCGGTTATCTGTTACCAATTTTTCAGCATCAGAAACACCACACACACAAACTTGTAACCAACCAGGAGTTAAACCTGCCTTTTCTACTAAGCGCACAAAATTAAGACAAGAAAGTGGTGTCTGCTCAGCAGGTTTTACGATCACAGGACAACCGGTTGCAATAGCAGGCACAACTTGATGCACAATTAGATTAAGCGGGTGATTAAATGCACTCACCGCGACCACAATGCCAATTGGTTCAGGGATTGTAAATGCTATTCTGTCTGCACCTGCTGGTGTTAAATCCATTGGAATTTGCACACCACGCATTGTGCGAATTTCACTCACTGCAAGCTTAACACCATCAATTGCCCGACTAACTTCTACTTGTGCGTCTAAGAGCGGTTTACCGCCCTCATTAGCGATTAATTGTGCCAAATTATTTGATTCATCAAGAAGCAATACTGCTAATTTTTCAAGCACAGCAATGCGTTCATAAGCAGGTAAACCTTGTCTATTATTTAAATGTAGAGCGTGTGCAATACTAAGTTTTTTTTCAATTTCCTCACCACTATCTAGGGCAATTTTTTCTAATAACGCACCAGTATAAGCTTGTTTCACTGTTAACATATTCTCTCCTTTGTAACAAAATATAGGAAACACATTATGCTTTTATCCATTTAATCGAACACCCCATACTCGAAATTTGTTCCTTAGGTCCCTTTCCTTTTTCACTTACTTGCTTCATTGCTAAAAATAAATCACGTCGCGCATGCGCTATGCTTTCTTTACGCGAAGCATCTAAGCGACCACGATATTGCAATTTTAAATCTTTATTATAGCCAAAAAAATCTGGCGTGCATACCGCGCCAAATGCTTTAGCAACTGCTTGTATTTCGTCTATAACATAAGGAAATGGAAAATTAAATGTGTGTGCTACTTTTTTCATATTCTCAAAACTATCCTCTGTGTATTCACTTGGATCATTGGACATAATCGCAACAGAATTAACACCAAGTACTTTTAGTGCTTTAGCATCGCGAATAATTTTATCCCGAATTGAGCGCACATAAGGGCAATGATTGCAAATAAACATCACAAGCAATCCCTTTGCACCAAGACAGTCTGCTAAAGTATGCATTTTTCCGTCTGTGCCTAGCAAATTAAAATCAGGGGCAGATGCGTTAAAATCGCAAATCGGCGTTTCTGTTCTAACCATATTTCCTCCACACTCATTTTAAAATATTATCAATAAAATTCTTTACTAACATCTTTTACTAAAGCCATTTTACCTGAGATATATTCTACCGTGAATTCCAACAGGATAAAAAATTCTTTTAAAAAAGCGTATCATATGCACTTCTGATGAAATGGTGTATGTAGCAAAAAATAAGTAACTAAAATTAACAGATATGTCAAAGAATAATACAAAATGGATTATTAAAATTGGCAGTTCACTATTAACTAATAATGGCAAAGGCCTGGATAAAAGTGTAATTGAAAACTGGGTTTCACAAATCGTAAGCCTTAAGAAAAAATGGCATATTGATGTTATTTTGGTTTCTAGTGGTGCTATTACTGAGGGAATGAAACGTTTAGGCTGGAAGCAGCGTCCAGACAATATTTATAAATTACAAGCGGCGGCGGCGGTTGGACAAATGGGTCTCATTGAAGCTTATGAGCACAGTTTTTCTCTGCATAAAATACACACTGCACAAATTTTGCTAACGCATGATAATCTTAAAAATTCTAAGCGCTATGATAATATCCGCAACACTTTAATCCAACTTTTATCTATGAAAGTTGTGCCCGTTATTAATGAAAACGATACTGTTTCTACAGAGGAAATTTGCTTTGGTGATAATGATATACTTGCTGCTTTGGTTGCAAATCTTATTGATGCAGACAAATTGATTATTCTGACAG
The DNA here is from genome assembly GCA_965207345.1 of Gammaproteobacteria bacterium. Taxonomy (GTDB): domain Bacteria; phylum Pseudomonadota; class Gammaproteobacteria; order PS1; family Pseudothioglobaceae. The sequence continues at coordinate 336,971 of OZ242280.1, forward strand.
ACCAGGTAGGAATTTTTGATGCCGACCCACGTTTTGTTAAAAATGCAAGACTCATCAAAAACATTAGTATACAAAACCCAATCTTAAAACGAGTCGCAAGCAAAATGGGCGGGCATTTCGGACGCGGCGGAATGTATTCTAAAGTAATCGCTGCCGAGCAAGCAAAAATCTCTAATACCAAAACACATGTTGTATCTGGGAAAAGCCCATCAGCACTAATTAAAATTGCAGAAAATAAACCAATTGGCACAATAATCTCTGATACACAATAACCTTGTGCATAGCAAAATATTCATAACGTATCACCTTATTTTGTATTAGATTTTCGCCTTAGATAATTGTCCAGTTTTTGATTTTCGTTTATCAACTACGTTTTATATTTTTTTATCTTTAGAAAATATTTCTCCGAGTAATTTAATTATCTAACATCCATTCATACGATGTATTTTTTAGTATGGTTTTAATTTCTACAAAATTTTCAAGCATCTCGTTATAACTAAATGCATTAGTGCGCTTAAATATAATCTTAGGCTCTTCAATAGTTATTCTAAGAAAAGTGCATACTTTCTCATAAGCAACTCTTGGATTTTCCAAAATATCATCTTCATAAGTGAGATACAATGCAATATCTTTTTTTAAATTATTTTTTAATTGCTCATATTGTCTATCTATTGACTTAAAATGCTCTAATAATGACTTTCCTCTAAAAGCATTATTTACATCAATCTTAATTTTTGTTGCCAGAGTTATGCTCTCTTTTAAATGATATTTTTTTAGTTTTCTGCCAACATGAATAGAAATAAGATATCTAAGGTAATTTTTTCTGTGTACGATGATAAATTTACCAAAGTTATTTTCACGCAGTAGAGCAATGTGTTGTCCTAAATCTAAGCCAGTAGTTTCGGATAATTGTGCTGGTAAGTATTTAGTTGAAATGCTATAAAATCTTGATATTTTTTGATGCATATATGTTTGCATAAATTGCGTTAAAGATACTCCGCAATCTTTATAAAAAGAGGTGTCATCAAAAATCTCGCCATCACACACCATATCTGAATGTTGCCCTAACATGTTCTGAAGCACTGTGCTACCACAGCGACCAATAGTGAATATTGCCACACTTTCCTTACGTATAAACTTATTAACTAGTGCTCTGACTTTATAAAGGTGAAACTTCCTAGCCCTAAATATCATGTGTACTTTCTAAAAAAATCTATCATCATAATTTTACCAGCTAATTTTTATGTTAAATTCCTACCTTAGATAATCACATAATTTTTGATTTCTATCTTGATAATAAAAACCTAAAATATTTTCAGATTAAGATTGTATAATTTATTCTTAGTCAGCCAAAACCCTCTTTTACTGGTAATTTTTATAAAAGTCCCAATACGCTCTAAATAAAGAAAAAACCATGTTTTCAAAGAAAGTGATATTTTTTTTTGATAACGTGCTTTTGCCTGTTCTAACTTGTAAAGTGGATTAAGAATACTCACTTTACCTTCCTGTTCAAATTCATAACCTAAGTGTTCTAAATCTAGAGCATACATTCCTTCAACAAGCTTTTTAGTTTCATTATCATAATAATGACTATAATGCCTCTTTTTATTCTCTGATAGTCTATCTTCTGAAATATTATACGATTTATATGGTATTTGAGGTAAATTTAAAATATCAAGTAAATTTGCAAAATCTACATCAAAGTTTTCAAATCTAGCAATAAAATCACATGGAGCACTATTAAATCGTTTGACATCAAAGTAAGTTTTAGGATTATAATCAAGCAGAAATTTAGTTTGTTCTTTACTATGTTTTTCTTCAAAATAAAGCTTGCTAAACGGTGTCTTATACACACCGAAGTTTTTCTCTAAATCTATTGTATAACTGCTTGGAATATATCCTTTCGCACCCTCTCTAAGTTCAAGTGTTAGCTCAATACATTCGCGCATTGTTACATAAGGTAGCATGTTTATTTTTCCATTTCTCATCTTCAATTTATTTCTTCTAAGTCCATCCACATAATAAGAAACAAAACGATCAAACGGATTACGCACAAAGCTAAATGTAAAATAGTTGGGGTAAAGATTAATGACTTGTGCAAAATTTTGCATAAAATTCATGTTTGGAAAACCCAAAATTCTTTCAGAGTCGGCCGCACCAATTTTCATTAAATAATTTCTAACTGTAGTACCTGCAGTTTTAGGTATATGAATAAAAATATATTTAGATTTATGGCAAATCATTACTGTATTTTTAAGTGAGTTGCATACAAATGAATGCAAAACAGATGGCACAATTATTTCAATCCGCCACGTTTAAGCCACGCCTGATAGATTTTATCATCCCATTCATTTTGAAAAAAAGCAATTACTGCTTCTTTTTCTGCTGCTGATAATTTATTTTTAAACGCGGGCATTTTACCGCCAAATGGCACGCCGCCTATATTAATTACCTTTTTCAAGTTTTTAAGTGAATGATGCCAAGCATGCGCTGTGCCATTTATAGGAGGTGGTGAATAAGAACCGTCTGCAAGCGGTTTTCGCCAATTAGAAAGAATGCCAGCGCCACGAATGCCATGGCAAGAAACACAGTGTCCTTTAAATACCAAGGCACCTTGTGTCACTTGCTTTTCGCTATACCAGCGACCTGAAATTTTTGGATCACTTCGTCCACAAGCAAATGTTACCAACGCCAATAACATCAAAATAATGGGTTTCATTTTATTCCTTTTCACGCTTTATTTATTTTATACTTAAAAGCTATGTATAAATCCAAAAAAATACCGCTCTTTTTCTTAACAGGAAAAGGCATAATTACTAAGGTATTTTATCTTTTGTTTTAAGAAAAAAGTTACCTCACAAAATTAATATATTACTTATACTATTAAATATTTTACAGAATAACTGATTTGAGTTATCAGTTAAAAATATGAATCATCGTGCTAATGAAAATACAAAATCCTGCCGTTTTAGCAAACACATGGGTTGTCAGCAATTTTAGATGCCTTTGATGTTAAAAGAAAAACACTCTAATGATATATTGAACTGGCTTAAATTGATAAGCCCAAAGCCCTAAAAACAAAAGCAGGTGCACCTTCCGGGATAGAGAGCTATTATTGATAATTAAATACCTATATAAATAGACTTTGTCCTAACTTGGCTAAGAATAAAAACATATCCCCATATTAAAGTCTTTTGCAATCAATGTGATTTAACCTGTGCAAGTATCTCTAACTACTTGGTAGACTAATTGGCTAATGATAAGGACAAAATGCGCATTTATCTTAAAATAAAAAGATAAATGCTAACTACGGGTGCTTTAATTACATACTATGAGATAAATTTATCAATCACTGCGAATATGCTTTAATTGATAGTGATTTATCCAATGAAAGCTAGTTAATTATTTGTTTTAATGTAATGCCAAAGATTATATGATGCATTAGGGCAAATAGCACCTTTAAGTATATTAAAATGAATGAAGATAAATATAGAGAAAAGTGTAATAAGGGGTGGAGGTGTGCAGGCTATTGAATAAAACAGTAAAATAGAAAAATATTGGCATATTTTATCATCCTAAGGATTATGTTGAAAAAATAAAAGCTCCTCTAATTTATAATATTTAACTTTGGTTACAATTAACACCATGCCTCCATTAACGCGAGCATATATCGGTTTGGGTTCAAACCTCAATAATCCTAAAATTCAGCTTAAAAGAGCGTTCAGTGCACTTAAAGAGCAAACATATATTAAAATCAGCGCACTATCTAAATACTATATTTCTAAATCACTGCTTAATACATCTCAGCCTGATTATTGTAATGCAGTTGTGGCAATAGATACTACACTTTCAGCCATTGAGCTTTTAAAAATCTGCCAAGCAATTGAACACGTAGCGGGACGTGTACGCAAAAAGAAATGGGAAGCACGTATAATTGATCTAGACATTTTAATATTTGGCAATAAAATTATTCGCACTGAAAAACTCATAATACCGCACGCTGAAATAACAAAACGTGCTTTTGTACTCATTCCGCTTTTTGACATTGCACCTGATCTGTACATACCAACTGTAGGAAAACTCTCTGTTTTAATTCATAGTACACATCAAAAAATATTGCGTGTTGATTGATGTTTATGGATGATTAATTTGATATATTATTTTTGCATATTTTAAAAACAAAACATCATGAGAGACGAACAAAAAATAAAAATCAAAAAAATATTACGTATTCAATCTATGAAGCACAAAGAAAAAATTACTTGCTTGACCGCTTATGATGCACTCATTGCCGAAATGCTAGATGACTTAGGAATTGATATTGCGCTTATTGGTGATTCGCTTGGTATGGTAGTTCAAGGTGAAAAAGATACGCTATCAGTTAGTATGTCTGCTATGATTTATCACACAAAATTGGTCGCCCAGAAGTGCAAGCGCAGTTACGTGATTGCTGATATGCCCTATCAAAGTTATAACACAAACACTACTGCTATAAAAAATGCACAGAAATTAATCTCTGCCGGGGCGGAAATGGTCAAACTGGAGGGTGGTAAAAATATTGCGCTAATCATCAAAACACTCCTACAAAATAAAATTAACGTCTGTGCACATTTAGGGCTACAGCCACAACATGTCAAAAAAATTGGCGGATATAAAGTTCAAGGCAGAAGTGAAACAGATGCAAAGAAAATATTAGAGGATGCAAAATTTTTAGAACAATTAGGTATTGGATTATTATTATTAGAATGCGTGCCAAGCACACTTGCAAAAAAAATTAGTCAGCACTTAAAAATTCCAGTAATTGGCATTGGTGCAGGCATTTGGTGTGATGGTCAGGTTTTAGTTATCACTGATATTCTGGGACTTAGTAAAATGCCCTCTTTTGCCAAAGATTTTTTAAAAGATTATGGTACTATTCAAAATGCAATTCGTGGCTTTATAGCTGAGGTTAAAAATCATCAATTTCCAACAGAAAAACACAGTTTTAGTTAAAAAAAATAATGATTGCTATTTTTAAAAAATATAAATATATACACTATATCCCCTCAGCATATTTGTCATGAAAATATTTAAACGCATAGAAGAAATGCGTATTTTTTGCAAAAAAGCGAGACAAAAACAAAAAACTATTGCCTTAGTTGCTACTATGGGCGCTTTGCATAAAGGACATTTAGCGCTTGTTAAAAAAGCAAACACACTGAGTGATGTGGTAGTTGTAAGTATTTTTATTAATCCAGCACAGTTTGGCAAACATGAAGATTTAAAAACTTATCCACGTAATTTAAAAGAAGATACTGCACTACTAAAATCCTACCATGTTGGTGCGCTATTTACACCAAATACAGAAAATATATACCCGCTTGCAGATGGTTTTTATATTAAAGCACCAAGTCTAGCAGAACGTTTTTGCGGCAATAGCCGCCCAGACTTTTTTCATGGTATTGCACTTATTATGAGTAAATTATTTATTATTACTACGCCAAATATTGCTTTATTTGGTGAAAAAGATTACCAGCAATTACACATTATAAAAACTCTGGTGCACGATTTTCACTTTGATATTAATATCATTGCTGTGCCCACGCAAAGAGAGAAAGATGGTTTAGCAATGAGTAGCAGAAACCAATACTTAAGCGTAAAAGAACGCGCTATTGCGCCTAAATTTTATCAAATACTAATTGAAGCGCGTAGAAAATTAAAATGTAGTAGGGAGCTAAATATGGTAAAAAAAGAGGCATTAATAGCATTAAAATTAAATTTTAAGCCTGATTATTTTGAAATACTCAACAAAGATAGTTTATTAAATTGTGATGAGCATTATCAGATAAACTATGATAGTATAATCATCATAGCAGCAGTGATATTAGGCAAAACGCGCTTGATTGATAATATTAAGGTTTGACATTAAAGTTTAAAAAGGAGCAAGATATGTTTAAAATTGACAAAGAAGCAGAAAAATATATTGCTGATTTATTTAAAAATCAAGAAGATAAGACGCTTGCACTCAAGGTGGATATTACTAAAGCAGGAACGCCTATAGCAACGGTGAATTTCAATTTTTGTTTTCCAAAAGATTTACTTCCGAGTTATGAGAAATTTTCTTATCAAGGTTTTGATGTCTATATTGACAAAAGTAATTTTAATTATTTAAAAGAATCTGAAGTATCACTGAAATTTGATAATTCACAAACAAAACTTACCATTACTGCGCCTAATGCAAAAGGTACAGCGCCAGATAAAAATGCGCCACTTAATGAAAGAATTGCTTATTTTATCGCTACAGAAGTTAGTCCACAACTTGCATCACATGGCGGTTTTGTTGAATTTATACAAATGACTGAGAATAAATCAGTAGTGCTTAATTTTGGCGGTGGCTGCCAAGGTTGTAGCGCAGTTAGTCTTACGCTTAAAAATGGTGTAGAAAGTCAATTAAGGACCAAATTTCCGCAAATTAAAGGTGTACTTGATTCAACTGACCACAGCCATAAAGAAAATGCGTATATGTGATTTTTTATTTTTTGAATATTTTAAAAATCATCCAGTTCGTCTAAAATAAAAAACACACATGTTGTTTATACTTAGATATTATTACTTTGTGTGTGTAAAAAAAATCGGCGACAAAGCAAAAAATGAATGAATTTGAAATCATTACGCATTATTTTGATTGGCAGACAAAATCAAGTAATATAATAGTTGGTATTGGTGATGATGCTGGAATTTGTGCACTTGAAGATGGAAATTTAGTTAGTAGCACAGATACGCTAAATGTTGATGTGCATTTTAAAAAAAATGCTAATGCAAGCGATATTGCACATAAAGCACTTGCTGTAAATTTAAGCGATTTGGCAGCAATGGGTGCAACACCAAAATGGTTTAGCTTAGCGCTTAGTCTGCCGAGTGTTGATAAAAATTGGCTTAGAGAATTTAGCCAAAGTTTACGCATACTTGCGAGAAGATATAACGTCCATCTAATTGGCGGAGATACTACCCGTGGTACACTGAGTATTTCTATTCACATGCTCGGTATACTAAAATTTGATACAGGATTATTGCGTTCTCGTGCACAAGTTGGCGACAAAATTTTTATCTCAAATACGCTTGGCAATGCTATGCTTGCCTTAAAAATGTTAAAAACGGGAGAGAAACTGGATAGAAATTTACTCAATGCGTTAAATCGCCCAACACCGCAAGTTGAATTAGGAAAAGCACTGCTCCATATTGCAAATGCTGCTATTGATATATCTGATGGTCTTATTTCTGATTTAGGACACATCACTTTACAAAGTAATGTTGGTGCAGAAATTTACGCGCAAAAAATACCAATTTCAAAAACCATGGCACATTATATTAAAAAAACAAATGACTGGTGTCTTATTCTTGCTGGTGGCGATGATTATGAATTATGTTTTACGGTCAAAAGAGAGAAATTGGCAAACATTTACGCGCTTGGTGCACGTTTTAAACTTACAGAGATTGGAAAAATTACATCTGGCAGTACCTTAAAAATTATCGGTGCTAACACGAGAAATTGCAAAAGTTATCGGCATTTTTCTTAGTTAAAATTCGCTAAAAGTAAAAAGATTACAATTCTTTCTTCTCAGCTACAGTCTTACAATCAATGCATTGATCTGCAGTCGGACGCGCTTCTAAGCGCTCTAGGTTAATTTCAATGCCACAAGTTTTACAATATCCATACTCACCAATTTCAACCATATGTAGTGTTTTATCAATTTTATCAATGAGTTTGCGCTCTCTGTCTCTAGTTCTAAGTTCCAAAGAAAATTCTTCCTCAAGCGTTGCCCTATCATTAATATCGGCAACTTGATATGCATCATCTTGCATATGTGTTACTGTCGTTTTTGCATCATTGACTAATTGGCTACGCCAAAGTAATAACTTCTGTTTAAAATGATTTAGACAATTAGCATCCATAAAAGATTCGCCTTTTTTTGGCTGATAACACTCAAAATGCTCTAACGAAAATTCTTCAATATCGTTCATCATTCTCTTTGATATAAAAAACGGACAATTTATACCTAATCTATCGTAGAATAGCAACTATTTATTTTAACTAAGCTTAATATTTTTTAAAAAATATAATATGACGCTCAAAGCACTTATTTTTGATGTTGATGGAACACTAGCAAATACAGAGCAAGATGGGCATTTAATCGCGTTTAATAAAGCATTCAAACAAAATAATTTAGATTGGCACTGGAATAATGACTTATATCACGATCTACTTTTTATAACGGGCGGAAAGGAACGCATCAAATACTATATTAAAACATTTCATCCTAATTTTAGGCGCCCTGATTTAGATTCATGGGTGAGAAAATTACACGCGTTTAAGACAAAAAATTTAAACCACATTCTAACAACAAAAAAAATAAAACTTCGCTTAGGCGTTAAGCGTCTATTAAACGAAGCAAAAGACGCTGGACTTATGCTTGTAATTGCAACCACAACAACGTTCAGTAATGTTAAGATACTTATTACGTGCACCCTCGGCAAAAATTGGCTTAATTATTTTCATTTGCTTGTAGCAGGTGATGTAGTAAAGCACAAAAAACCTGCTGGCGATATTTATATTCACGTACTGAAAAAATTAGGATTAAAGTCAAGCGAATGTTTAGCATTTGAAGATTCAGAAAATGGTATCTTATCAGCTACAGAGGCGGGTATTAAGAGTATTATCACTGTTAATATTTATACCAAAAAACACTGTTTTGATGGGGCACTCATAGTTGTTAATCATTTGGGTGAACCAAAAAAACATTTTCAAGTAATTTCTGGTAATGCGCTTGGACACCAATATGTTGATTTAGCTTTGGTGAAAAAATTACATAATGTTGCCAATATATCTAAATTTTAACTAACAAAATAAAGCTAATGCAAAAAATTATTGATGCTATAAATAATATGCGCGTCTATGAAATAATGAAGCAAACACCTGTTTCATATTTAAAAAATCTAAGTCAACGTTATCAACAGACAATTTATCTTAAACGCGAAGATAAGACACCTGTTCGCTCTTTTAAACTACGTGGTGCTTATCAAAAAATTAGTGCTCTCTCAAAAGAGGAAAAAGCACGAGGAATTATTACTGCTTCTGCAGGAAATCATGCACAAGGTGTAGCAATGTCAGCGCAAAAACTTGGCATTAATGCCATTGTTGTCATGCCAAAAACATCACCGAAAATTAAAATAAATTCAGTCAAACAACTAGGTGCTGAAGTAATTCTTGAGGGAAATATTTATGACGAGGCTTATAAATACGCTAAAAAATTATCCCAAACATTAACTCGCACTCTTATCCATCCCTACGATGACATAGAGGTAATTGCAGGTCAAGCAAGCATTGCTATTGAATTATTAACACAGCTTAACTTCATTGATTTTATTTTTGTTCCTGTCGGCGGTGGCGGTCTAATTACAGGCATTGGCGTTTATATAAAAAAATATAAGCCCAACATCAAAATTATCGGTGTAGAAAGTGATGGATCGCCAACACTAACCGAATCTTTAATTAAAAAAAGACGCGTTGAGTTATCTGATGTAGGGCTGTTTGCTGATGGTGTTGCGACTAAAAGAATTGGCAGTGAGAGCTTTCGCCTATCTACCCAACTCGTTGATGATACTGTGCTAGTAAGTAATGACGAAGTATGTGCAGCGATTAAAGATATTTATGATGATACACGCAGTATTGCTGAACCATCAGGAGCGCTTTCTTTGGCTGGTGTAAAACGCTATATCAAAACAAAAAATCTAAATAATAAAAAAATTGTTGCCATTCTAAGTGGTGCAAATATGAATTTTGATCGCCTACGTCACATCGCGGAACGCGCGGAATTAGGTAAACAAAAAGAGGCAATTTTTGCAGTGACTATTCCTGAAAAAGCTGGCAGTTTCTTGCGCTTTTGCCAATTATTAGAAAATCGTGTAATTACTGAATTTAACTACCGTTACGCTGATAAAAAAGAGGCTTATATTTTTGTTGGCATTGCCTTAGAAAATGGCAGAGTAGAGGAAAAACAAATCTTTGAAATTTTAAATGCAAACTACAAAACTGTTGATATGAGTGATAACGAAATAGCAAAAACACATGTACGCTATATGGTAGGCGGTAAAGCACAGATTGATAACGAAGTGATATATCGTTTTACTTTTCCTGAAAAACCAGGTGCTTTACTAAAATTTTTATTAAAAATTGGTAGTCACTGGAATATTTCGTTATTTCATTATCGCAATCATGGCGCAGATTTTGGGCGCGTATTAATTGGTTTAGAAGCTCTGGGTGACATGCATTCCTTAGAGTCTCGTTTTAAAGAACTAGATTATATTTATCACCGTGAAAATAATAATCCTGCCTATCACTATTTTTTAGCAAATACCAAAACAAAAGAATAATATGTTTTTCATAACCTAAACTAAATTCTAAAATATATCGCAATTATTTTTTAAGTATTGATAATAACTCAATGAAAAATTTGTGTATTTTTAATAAGTCATCAAAATGTTAAGCTGCTCGTCTTTTATGTTTTAAAAAAACTATTTATGATAAACGACAAATATATTAACATTCCTAAAGCGGGCGCACCAATAAAATACCGAAATGATAAACTTATTGTCCCGAATAATCCAATTATTGTCTTTATTGAAGGTGATGGTATCGGTAGCGATATTACACCTGTGATGCAAAAAGTAGTTGATTATGCTGTGAAAATTGCCTACGCCAACACGCGCAAAATTCATTGGTTAGAAGTTTATGCGGGTGAAAAATCTTATGCAAATTATAATAGCTGGCTACCAGATATTACACTAGAAGCACTCAAAAAATTTCATGTTGCAATTAAAGGACCACTTACAACACCAGTTGGTGGCGGTATGCGCTCACTTAATGTTGCAATTCGCCAACATTTGGATTTATTTATTTGTCAAAGACCTGTGAAATATTTTATGGGCACACCAAGTCCGCTCAAGCATCCTGAGAAAATAGATATGGTTATTTTTCGTGAAAATTCTGAAGATATTTATGCAGGTATAGAATATGCTGCTTTTTCTGATGAGGCAAAAATGCTTATAAAATTTTTACAAAAAGAAATGGGTGTCAATAAAATTCGTTTTCCTAAAAGTAGTAGTGTTGGAATTAAAACTATTTCTAAAGAGGGCACACAGCGTTTGGTTAGAAGCGCTATTGAATATGCTATTACTCATCAAAGGAAATCAGTAACATTTGTCCACAAAGGTAATATTATGAAATTTACCGAAGGATCTTTTAGAAACTGGGGCTATGAAATTGCACGCACAGAATTTGGCGCAAAGCAATTAGATAGTCATGCTTGGCATCATTTTTATCATCCAAAAACAAAAGCTGAAATCGTGGTTAAAGATGTAATTGCTGACGCATTTTTTCAGCAAATGTTGTTACACCCAGAAGATTATGACGTGATTGCTACAATGAATTTAAACGGTGATTATATTTCCGATGCGCTCGCAGCACAAGTCGGTGGAATTGGTATGGTACCTGGAGCAAATTTATCAAAAGAAATTGCGCTATTTGAAGCAACCCATGGCACAGCACCAAAACATGCTCATCAAAATAAGGCAAATCCTAGTTCGCTTATTTTATCTGCTCAAATGATGTTAAAACATATGAACTGGTCAGAAGCAGCAGATTTAATAATAATTGCCCTATCACACGCTATTTCAAATAAGATTATGACTTACGACTTAGCACGCTTAATTGATAATGCCCATCTTGTAAGCACTTCTGCATTTGGCAAACATCTTGTTAATGTGATGAAGAATGCTAAAAAAATTTCCTAGAAAAAACTAAGCTAGTATTTAAAATATCCCATTGTTCTATTTAATGCTGATTTTATCTAATTTAACACTTATACTTTTGGCAATGTAACTCCTGTTTGTTTTTGATACTTACCCTTCCTATCTTGATATGAAGTTTTGCATATTTCATCAGATTCAAAAAACAATAATTGCGCTACTCCTTCGTTTGCATAAATCTTAGCAGGTAGTGGTGTAGTGTTAGAAAATTCCAAAGTGATATATCCCTCCCACTCTGGTTCTAACGGCGTTACATTAACAATGATGCCACAACGTGCATAAGTTGACTTTCCTAAACAGACAACAAGTATTGATCTTGGAATTCTAAAATATTCAATGGTGCATGCTAGTGCAAATGAATTCGGTGGAATAATGCACGTATCAGCTATAAGCGATACAAAATTTTTCTGATTAAAATTTTTAGGATCAACAATACTAGAGTTTATATTGGTAAAAACTTTAAATTCACTTGCACAACGCACATCATAACCATAACTTGATACGCCATAAGAAATCGCTTTTTTGCCACCTATATAGCTGATTTGTTCTGCAAAAAATGGCATAATCATTTGCTTTTCAAGTGCCATTTTTTCAATCCATCTATCCGATTTAATAGTCATAAATATTTACTAGCAATGTAGAGTTAGCGAATTTTAAGGCTAGATAAGCCAATGAGTACTAAAATCAAAGTAATCATCCAAAACCGCACAATAATTTTAGGCTCAGACCAACCTTTTTGCTCAAAATGATGATGTAGTGGCGCCATTAAAAATATACGTTTACCACCTCTTAATTTATAAGAACCGACTTGTAAAATCACTGACAATGTCTCAATAACAAAAACACCGCCAATAATAAAAAATAATATTTCTTGATGCAAACTAATTGCAATGACAGCCAGTAATGCCCCTAAAGAAATAGAACCAACATCACCCATAAAAATATCAGCAGGATAACTATTAAACCATAAAAATCCTAGACTAGAACCAATTAGTGCGCTACAAACAATCACTAATTCACCCGCGTGTGCTAGGAAGGGAATATTTAAATAATGAGCAAAACTATAATTTCCGCTTAGGTAGGCAAAAATAGCAAATGTTCCAGCAATTAACATCACAGGCATAATAGCTAAACCATCTAATCCATCAGTTAAATTAACGGCATTACTACTACCCACAATAATAAAGTAAGTAAGCAGTAAAAATGTCCATAAGCCTAAGGCATAATCAGTATTTTTTATAAATGGTATGATAACCTGATGGTCGTTATCTGCTAATAAAAACAACAAATAAGCGATAATAAGCGCAGCAACAGATTGTGCTGTGTATTTTTGCTTAGCACTCAGTCCAAGAGCATTTTTTTGTTTAATTTTGAGTATATCGTCAATAAAGCCAATAACACCAAAAATAAAAGCAGTGAAGATTACTATCCAGACATAAGCGTTGTGCCAATTACTCCAAATGAGTAAACTCATTGTAAAAGAAAATAAAATAAGTAATCCGCCCATCGTTGGTGTGCCTGATTTTTCTAAATGTCTCCTAGGCCCATAGGTGCGAATACTTTGTCTGATTTGATAATATGATAGTTTTCTAATCATATAACGTCCAAATATCAAACTCACCGCTAATGCACTCATCACTGCAAAAATAGCACGCACCGTTAAATAATGAAGTACATTAAATCCTGAATCTAGGCGATTTAATATATCAAGAATTTCTAAGAACATAATATATGAGACTATACAACACTTATGGATTTACTACTTCAAGCAATTCTACTTCAAAAATAATCGTTGCTTTAGGTGGAATTAAACCAGCCCGACCAGTTTTGCCATAGGCTAGGTTATAAGGTGTAATAAGCAAACGTTTTTCGCCAATTCGCATGATAGGTAAAATTTCTTCCCACGCTTTAATCGTAGTACCTGTGCCGATTTTAGTAATGAGAGGCGTATTGTTTTTTTTAGAATTTATAAGTTCGCTACCATCTGCAAGCTGCGCGCTATAATGGACTTTAACTATATCATTATTTTTAACACGTGCACCTGTACTGGATCTTATAATTTCATAGTACAGCCCTGATGGTGTTTTTTGTGCTTTGGGGTAATGTTGTTTCACAAAAGACACAAAATCTTTTCTATCGTGCTTCATTATTTCGTCTCTTTTATTCATTAAGATTTTTAATTGTGCCCTAAAGCTTTTTTCATTTGTAACAAAATTTTTCGCCTCATCACCGATTCTAAGTATTTTAATGCGCTGAATAATATCTCCTTGCTCAATACGATAAATAACCTCCATTCCAGATATCACTTCACCAAATACTGTATGTTTACCGTCTAAGTGCGGTGTTTTAATATGTGTGATAAAAAACTGACTACCATTCGTATCAGGGCCTCTATTTGCCATTGAGAGAATACCTGGCTTATCATGCTTTAGTGTGTTTATCTCATCTGGAAAAACATAACCAGGCCCGCCTGAACCATCGCCACTTGGATCACCTGTTTGAATAACAAAATTATCCACAACACGATGAAAGCGCAGACCATCATAATAAGGCTTTTTTGTATAACTATTTTCTTTCTGGCCTGTGGCAAGTCCAACAAAATTAATCACTGTAAGTGGCGCTTTATCAAAAGCAAGTCTAGCAACGATATTACCTTTATTTGTTTCTATCTGAGCGTATAAGCCATCTGGATATGCACCATATGATGCATTTGTTAATATTAAAAAAATAAAACTAATGAATATTAGATAAAAACTTGACTGCATAAGAATGCGCATGCTGTACTTAATCATTTTTCCTCACTAATTAATTTAAACCAGCACTGATTATACAAGGCATTGGCTGTCAGTTCTTCAAGAAATAAGAATAGGCAATATCTCTATAAATTTAAAGAAAAACTACGTGAGTTGTTTCAACTTGATCGCGGTGATTTGGATTTTGGATTGTATCGCGTCATGGCGCTAAAAAGTGCTGAAATTAACAAATTTCTTAACGATGACCTGTTGCCACAAGTTAGCGAGACGCTAGGAGATATTGCTAGATCTGATATTTCCTTGCTTGAAAAAGATCTTGAAAAAGCAACCAGAGACGCGCAAGGACTTGGTGTTGAGCCTGGGAATACTCCAAAGGTCAAGACACTAAAAGCTCAAATTAAAGCTGCTAGAGGCGACCAACAAATAGAAGCTGATACTTACAACCATCTTTGTAATTTCTTCTTCCGCTATTATGACGAAGGTGATTTTATGTCGCTACGCCGTTATAAAACCGAAGGCAGGGAAGCCTATTCCATTCCCTACAACGGCGAGGAAGTAAAACTCCACTGGGCAAATGCCGAGTGTGCTTTGAGGTTGCAGCGGCGGATAACGAAAAAGACAACATCAAAGAAAGCAACGACAAAAAGCGCTTGTTTATGTTGGCAAAAGATTTTATCAAGATTAGTGCAAATGAATTGATTATTTATTTTGACCATCGCCCTTTGACTGACGGTGAAAAAAAGAAATACCCGCAAAAGGGAATCAAGCGACAACATTGCATCAATCAAGAAGCCGAATGGCGAATTTTGGCAAAAATTAAAGATAACAAAGGCGGCTTGGCTGTCTCTGATTACTGCGTCTTACCCTACCGAAACGGATGAAAACCGCACCTTGCTTGGCAAGCACCTCACTACTTATACGGGCAAGAATAGTTTTGATTATTTCATTCATAAAGATCTCGGCAGTTTTCTGCGACGAGAGTTAGACAATTATCTAAAAAGTGAAGTTATTTCCATTGATAATTTGGAATTGTCTGATGATCCCGCCGTATTTATACGCGGTCTAGCGCAAACCAAGGCGATAAAAAATGTCGGTTATAAAATTATTGATTTTCTGGCACAGTTAGAGGACTTTCAAAAACAACTGTGGCTCAAAAAGAAATTTGTGCTAGAGACGCAGTATTGCGTGACGCTGGATAAAGTGCCTAAATCGCTTTATGCGGAGATTGCTAAAAATAAAACACAGTGCGGTGAATGGGTGAAACTTTTTGCGATTGATGAACTAAAAGGTGATCTTGCTGCCACCGCATATAGCAATCCACTGAAACCTGCTTTTTTAAAAGAGAATCCATATCTGATTTTGGATACTCGCTATTTCAACCAAGCATTTACGGATAAACTGCTTGCTGCCCTGTCAGACGCTGGTCCCATTGAAGAGCAAATGAATGGCTTGTTAGTTCACAGCGAGAATTTTCAAGCGTTAAATTTGTTGCAAGAGAGATATAGGGAGCAAGTGAAGTGTATTTATATTGATCCGCTATTTAATACCCTTGATGGCGATTTCGCCTACAAAATATTTTAATGCGGAAACCAAGGGTGCAGAAAATGATTCCATTTATGTTCATGGACAAAGGATTGGCATAGAAAAAATTCAAAATCTCGGAATAAAAGTAGAGCAGCTTGAGGATGACCAAGATTTACAAAATGCTGTTATGATCGCATACCATTTGATGACTTTAATTTTTGAAACAACTACTTCAATAAAATTTATTGGCAGTAACCTTGGAAAAATGTGGTTAAAAAACGAACCCATACGTCGGATCTAAGCATCCTTTGAATATCTCACCCTAAAATGTTGCTCGTATTGGCGAGCAGTCAGTACAAACTATCGTACTTATCCTAAAACAAAAAAGATAAATGCTCACTACGGGTGCTTTAATTGCATACTATGAGATAAATTTATCAATCACTGCGAATATGATTTAATTGATAGTGATTTATTTAATGAAAGCTAGTTAATTATTTGTTTTAATGTAATGCCAAAGATTATATGATGCATTAGAACAAATAGCACCTTTAAGTATATTAAAATGAATGAAGATAAATAATAGAGAAAAGTGTAATAAGGGGTGAATGCATGCAAACACTTGATTTTTGATGAGAATTAAGTGATAATTTCGCGCTCATGGCCAAATAGCTCAGTTGGTAGAGCAAGGGACTGAAAATCCCTGTGTCCCTAGTTCGACTCTAGGTTTGGCCACCAAGATTCTGTTTTTTTTAAAAATATTATAATTTTATTATATAATGATGTGTTTTTGTGAACCACTGATCTCTTTAGATTGAGATACTCTCCTAAAACAAAACTTTACACTGGCGGCTCACTTTGTTTTAATCCGCCTTTATTTTTACTTTATCCCCTTTGCTATATTTTTTAATTAGCGTCTAATTGTCGTAAAAATGTGCATAAAATCCTTTATCTTTTTGGTAAAATCTGGTTTTACTTTATATAGTTTTTTTACTTAACGTTGCTTGTGTCTATTTATTTAACTTACTAGGGTGCGTCTTATGTCAGATATTATGCTGTTAAATGGCCCTAATTTAAATTTATTGGGCGTACGTGAACCAAAATATTATAGCGGTGAATCTTTAGATAATATTGTGTCTAGCTTAGAGCATATTGCCCATAGTCATCATTTAACCCTTAGTCATTTTCAACATAATGGCGAAAGTGATTTAATCAGTTGCATTCATCAAGCCTATCAAGATAAGGTGCGTTTTATTATTATTAATCCTGCGGGGTTTACGCATACTAGTATTGCGCTCAGAGATGCATTACTTGCTGTAAATATTCCATTTGTTGAACTACATTTATCTAATATTTATGCGCGTGAAAATTTTCGCCATCATTCTTATTTTTCTGATATTGCAAGTGGCATAATCACTGGTCTAGGCATATTTGGCTATGAACTGGCTCTGCGCTTTGCCATTAAGTATATTAGTGAAAATATAGCGTCTAATCAAAAATAGGACGACAGAATGGATATTCGTAAAATTAAAAAATTGATTGAATTATTGGAGCAATCTAATTTATTAGAAATTGAAGTAAAGGAAGGTGAAGAATCAGTGCGTATTGCTCGGGAGAGCCATCATGTATCCCATCATATCGACACTGCCTCGGCACGCTTGCAACATACAAGTGCTCAAGCAACCCCTTCTGTGCCAGCTACTACAAAAGCAGAGTCATCAACACTACAACACGAAGATGACGATAGTATACACGCTATTACTTCACCTATGGTAGGCACTTTTTATAGGGCATCTTCGCCTAATGGCAAACCATTTGTAAATGTTGGGCAAAAAATATCAGTAGGTGATGTGGTGTGTATTATTGAAGCAATGAAAATTATGAATCAAATAGAGTCTGACAAGGTGGGTCTTGTTGTTGAAATGCTTTGTCAAGATGGTGATGGCGTTGAATTTGGTCAAAATTTAATCAAAATAGCACCGTTATGATAAGCAAAATTTTAATTGCTAACCGCGGTGAAATTGCCCTTAGAATCTTACGTGCTTGTCGTGAACTTGATATACAAACCGTTGCTGTTTATTCTACAGCTGATAAAGAATTACAACATGTTTTATTAGCTGATGAAACAGTCTGTATTGGTCCTCCAGCAGCGAAAGATAGTTATCTTAATATCCCAGCAATTATTAGTGCTGCTGAATTAACACACGCTGATGCTATCCACCCAGGTTATGGATTTTTGTCAGAAAATGCTAGTTTTGCTGAGCAGGTAGAAAAAAGCGGTTTTATTTTTATCGGACCTAGTTCTAATAATATTCGCACGATGGGTGATAAGGTACTTGCTATTAAAACGATGAAGAGCGCAGGCATGCCTTGTGTTCCTGGTTCTGATGGCGTGCTCAGCTATAATGAAAAAAAGTGTGTGCTTCTTGCAGAAAAAATTGGTTTTCCAGTGATAATTAAAGCAGTAGGTGGTGGTGGTGGTCGCGGTATGCGTGTGGTGTCAAATAAAAAATCACTTAATAGCACAATTGAATTAACCAGAAGAGAGTCTTTAAATTTTTTTGCTAATTCTGATATTTACATGGAAAAGTTTTTAACCACGCCGCGCCATATAGAAGTGCAAGTGTTAGCTGATTCTTATGGCAATGCTATTCATTTAGGCGAGCGCGATTGTTCTGTGCAAAGACGGCATCAAAAAATATTAGAAGAAGCGCCAGCGCCAGGTATAAGCGAACAAGTGCGCGAGCATATTGGAAGCATGTGCGTTAAAGCGTGCCAAGACATTGGCTATCAAAGTTTAGGAACCTTTGAATTTTTATACGAACAAGGCGCATTTTATTTTATTGAGATGAATACGCGCGTACAAGTTGAACACCCTGTTACAGAAATGGTAACAGGAGTTGATATTTTAAGAGAGCAAATTCGCGTTGCACAAGGCGAAAAACTAAATATAAAGCAAAAAGATGTTAATCTAAGCGGTTATGCTATTGAGTGTCGTATTAACGCTGAAGATAGCGATAATTTTGTACCATCACCTGGTAAAATTACGCATCTGCACATGCCTGGCGGTTTGGGTGTGCGTGTTGATTCACATATTTACGACGGTTATACCGTGCCGTCTACCTATGATTCTATGATTGGCAAAATTATCACTTTTGCTAAGACGCGTAAAACTACCATTACTAAAATGAGAAATGCGCTTAATGAAATAATTATCGGTGGTATTAAAACGAATATTAATTTACAAAAGCGGATAACTGGTGATGAGGCTTTTAAACAAGGCGGTGTTAATATTCATTATTTAGAATCTATATTAAAACAAAATGATTAAAGTTGGTATAGTTGGCGGCACGGGTTACACAGGAGTTGAATTATTAAGGTTGTTGCTAGCACACCCTAAAGCGCACTTGGAGGTAATTACCTCAAGAACATTAAGCGGTGAATTGGTTAGCCGAGTATTTCCAAGTTTAATCGGGCAGACGAATTTATCCTTTAGCACAGCAGATATTGAAAATTTACGCACTTGTGACGTGGTTTTTTTTGCTACGCCACATGGTGTTGCAATGAATATGGTACCAGCACTTATTGATAGTGGCGTGCGTATTATCGATTTAGGCGCAGATTTTCGTATTAGAGATGTGCGCACGTGGCAGAGTTATTATCAAATAAAACATAGCGCGGCACATTTACTTGAGATGGCAGTTTATGGCTTGACAGAACATTATAGGGAGGAAATTAAGACAGCTAAACTTGTAGCAAATCCAGGCTGTTATCCAACTGCTATTGCGCTTGCGTTAAAACCATTACTTTCTCACAAGGGTGTCGATGTGAAAAATATTATTGCTGATTGCAAATCAGGCGTTAGTGGAGCAGGCAGAACTGTGAATTTAACAAACAGTTTGTGTGAAGTATCAGAAAGCATAAAAGCTTATGGTATTAGCGGTCATCGTCACTTACCTGAAATTAATCAAACACTCACAGATTTAGCAAGTAAAAAAATAGCCATTACTTTTATCCCGCACCTAGTACCAATGATAAGAGGAATGTTAGCAAGTATTTATGTTGATATACTACCGAGTATAAATGTGGTAGAATTGTTTACACAGGCTTATGAGGGTGAGCATTTTGTGAAAATTTTACCAGAAGGTATTTCACCCGAGACGCGCTTTGTTAAACTAAGTAACTTATGTCATATTGGTATGGAACGACAAGAAAATGGCAAGTGGATTATTCTTTCAGCAATTGATAATTTATTGAAAGGTGCATCAGGACAGGCGGTGCAGAATATGAATATTATGTTTGGTTTTGATGAAACTGAAGGACTACCGCTAGCAGGATTAATACCGTAGGACAAAAAACATCAATTATTAAAGTTTTTAAAACTAGGAGCATCATGACAAAAGCACTAGAAAAATATGAAGTTGCTGATATTGTGTTTACCAACAATGCAGCACACAAGGTTAAAACATTGATTAAAGAAGAGAAAGATGAGAACTTAAAATTAAGAGTTTATATTACTGGTGGCGGTTGCGCTGGTTTTTCCTACGGTTTTACCTTTGATAAAAAGTATCAAGAAGGGGATAGTTATGTTAAAAAAGATGGTGTGGTTTTAGTGGTTGATCCAATGAGTTATCAATATTTAGCTGGTTCAACAGTAGATTATTTAGAAGATTTACAAGGCACACGTTTTATTATTCATAACCCTAATGCCAAAACCACTTGTGGGTGCGGCTCTTCTTTTACGCCTTAATTTTTTATCTTAGTCTGTGTTCTAGCATAAAGGAGATAGCCATGATAGAATATATTCCGGGTTTAGCTGATGTACCTGCCACAGAATCAGGCATTTCTTATATCGATGGCGAGCGGGGTATTCTAGCGTACAGGGGTTACTCAATTGAAACATTAGCCAAACATTGTAGTTTTGAAGAGGTAGCTTTGCTGTTACTTAATGGTGAGATTCCAAGCGCGACACAATTACAACTTTTTCAGGAATCACTACAAGAACGTTATCGCACTAAAAGCAATATTCGCCGTATGATGTGGAGTCTACCACTTAATGGTCATCCCATGGATGTCTTGCAAATGGCAATTGCAAGTATGGCAACTTTTTACCCTGATGCTAAAGCGATGGCACACGATTCTAAAATCACTCAAAATGCAATGCTGAGAATTATTGCGAACATGAGCACATTAGTAGCAATGTGGGAGCATGTAAGAAGTGGTTATGATCCTATATCTCCCGAGAGAAACATGGGGTATGCAGAAAATTTTCTTTACATGTTTTTTGGCAAAAAACCTGAACCTGAACTAGTTAAATTATTTGATGCGTGTTTAGTTTTACATGCTGAGCATACCATTAATGCTTCTACTTTTTCAGCCATGGTAACTGCATCCACCCTGGCTAATCTTTTTGCCTCTATTTCAGCAGCAGTAGGCACATTAGCAGGGCCTCTTCACGGCGGTGCAAATGAAAAAGTATTGCAGATGCTTGATGAGATTGGTCACGTGAAAAAAGTGAAAAGTTGGATTGAAAAGCGCCTAAAAGATAAGGGGAAAATTTGGGGCATGGGTCATCGGGAATATAAAACTAAAGACCCAAGAGCAATGATTTTACAAAAATTATTAGAGGATTATGTGAAACAATCCCGTATTTCTCTCAGTCAGCGTTTTGAAGTTGCACTTGAGGTAGAGAGGGTTTGCGCTGAATTGCTTGGGAAAAAAGGCGTTTATCCAAATGTTGATTTCTATTCAGGCATTATCTATGCTGAAATTTTTGGCTTTCCAGCAGATCAATTTACGCCAATTTTTGCAGTAGCACGTTCTGCAGGCTGGATTGCACACTGGAAAGAACAAGTTAGTCATAATAGAATTTTTAGACCTACACAAATTTATACAGGCGAATCATTGAGAGAATATTAATGAATTAACACTGTTAAACAGAGTAGCAAAAAAATAACAAAAAACTTTTATGACAGAATTTAAACCTAATTAAGAATTGTTAAGAATAATGGAAGACTTTGAAGGAATTGCTAATCATGGAAGAAAGGACACAGGAAGTAATTGAAATTTTATAAAGAAATTTATGAATAACAGAACTACGCATTTTGGTTTTAGAGAAGTTGATGTCAACAGCAAAGAAGATTTAGTACGCGAAGTATTTGATTCGGTTGCACAAAATTATGATTTGATGAACGATATGCTTTCTTTTGGCATGCATAGATTATGGAAACATTATACTTTATTACACAGTGCTGTTAAGGCAGGCGAGCGCATTTTAGATATTGCAGGAGGCACAGGCGACATGGCATCTCGATTTGCTAGAAAATTGGGATCTTCTGGCGAGGTGGTACTTGCTGATGTTAATTTCTCAATGTTAAAAGAAGGGCGTAAAAAATTACTCAATCAAGGTGATTATCAAATTAAACTGATACAAACGAGTGCTGAGGCGCTTTGTTTTAAAGATAATTATTTTGATTGCGTCTCTATCGCATTCGGGCTAAGAAATATGACTAACAAAGCGTGTGCGTTACAAGAATCTTATCGCGTTTTAAAATCGGGGGGGCGGTTAATTATTTTGGAATTTTCTAAAGTGCAATCAGAAGTTTTGGATATTTTATATGATACGTATTCATTTCGTGTGATGCCAAAATTAGGCGCCCTGTTTGCGCGTGATAGAGAAAGTTATAAATATTTGGCGGAATCTATTCGTAAACATCCTAATCAAGAAAATTTAAAAGCGATGATTTTATCAGCAGGATTTAAACTATGCGAATATCATAATTTATCAGGCGGTATTGTTGCACTTCACAAGGGAATTAAATGATTAGTTTAGCGCTTAGTACTCTCTCTGCCTTGCTTGAAGAGCAAATAAATTATTTGCTTGCATTAGATGAGACAATTGACATTAAACCGCTAATGCACAAAATAGTGCAAGTACGTCTTTTAAATACACCTATTCGCTGGATTGTTTATTTTAGTAAATCACGCGTGTATTTATTATCTAGAGCCAAAGCAAAGACAGATTTAGATGTCACACTAGATAGCAAAACTTTTTTGGCATTAATTAGTGGTGCAGACGCTAGAGAGCTACTCAGACGCAATCAATTATTTGCAACAGGGGATGTAAAAACAATCCAATTATTGTTTGATTTATTAGCAGATATTGAGTTAGATTTTGAAGAGTTGTTGTCTTATTATGTGGGCGATACAATTGCATACCAAGCAGGTAGAGCGTTTGCATTTATACACAGTCAATATAAAAACAATAGCAGAGAGGGTAGCATATTTTTGGCGTCTGCATATTCCTCCTTTGATAAATTAGCAAATATAGGGTTAAATTGCCTTCTAGGACCTGATATTTCAGCTAAATAATATATTAAGATATTTTCCATGCGGGATTTTCTGAGGCTGTTGCATATTATTACTATTTTGATACGCTATCGTTTAGATGCACTGTTGCTTTCAATTCCAGCACTCAAGTTTTTTAAACCACTGCTTTATTTACTACCTTGGCATTATTTACCGCTTACTAGATGTCCCAGAGGTGAGAGAATTCGCTTGAGTTTAGAGCACTTAGGACCTATTTTTATCAAGTTTGGACAAACGCTTTCTACGCGCAGGGATTTACTGCCAGATGATGTTGGCTTAGAGCTTAGCAAATTACAAGATGCCTGTCCAAGTTTTAATGGTGATGTGGCAATAAAAATTATTGAAAAATCACTTTCTCAAAAATTAGAGTATGTTTTTACAAAATTTGATAAAAAACCGCTTGCTTCGGCTTCAATTGCCCAAGTTCATAGTGCAGTAACTTTAGCAGGCGATGCCGTTGTAATCAAAGTTGTCAGGCCAAATATTAAAGCGCAAATTGAGCGCGATATTCGTTTGATGTATCGTTTTGCGAAGTGGCTTAACAAACATCCAGATGGTAGGCGTTTAAGTCCTATAGGTGCAGTATCTGAGTTTGAGCGCATTATTTATGGCGAACTTGATATGTTAAATGAAGCAGCTAATGCAAACCGTTTACGCACACATTTTAAGCATTCTAATTTGCTTTATGTGCCTAAAATTTATTGGGATTTATCTCGAGTAAATATACTCGTATCAGAACGCATTTATGGCACACCAATTAGCGATATTAAAACCTTAAAAGAAAAAAATATTAATTTAAAAAAACTCGCAGAAAATGGTGTTATTATTTTTTTCTCTCAAGTTTTTGAGTATAATTTTTTTCATGCTGATATGCATCCTGGTAATATTTTTGTTGGCGATGATGGCAAATATTTAGGGGTTGATTTTGGCATTATGGGCACACTCAGTGAAACTGATAAATATTATTTAACGGAGAGTTTCTTGGGTTTTTTTAACGAAGATTATAAGCGTGTTGCAAGAGCACACCTAGATTCTGGGTGGGTGGATGAGGAGATAGATTTGATTGCTTTTGAAAATGCAATTTCTGTAGTGTGTACACCACTATTTAAAAAGAATTTAAACGAAATTTCTTTTGGAGAGGTCTTGCTCAGTTTATTTAAACAAGCCAAGCGCTTTAATATGCATGTTCAACCACAATTATTGTTGTTAGACAAAACGCTACTTAATATTGAAGGTTTAGGTAGAACACTTTATCCTAGTCTTGATTTATGGGCAACTGCTAAGCCATTTTTGGAAAAACTTGCTCAGCAAAAATACCAACCAAGTCATTTGTTTCGTGCACTGAAATCACGCGTTCCTGAATGGTTAGAAGCAGTGCCTAAATTACCAAAATTAAGCGTAGATGTACTCGATAAAATTGACAAGATGGGGAAAATACACAAAAAACATACTCACCAGCTCGCAAACATTGAGCAAGCAATTATCAAGCAAAATAAACAACAATATATGGGGTTTATGGTTGCAACTGCAGTAATTATTACTGTTTTGTTATTACAACATAGTCTACTTTATGCTGGTATTGCTGGTTTTTTTACAGTATTATTCTGGCTCAAAAGCAGATAACAAAAATCTACGAATTTTTAAGGAGAGAAAGATGGGCGAGTGTTTGTTTTGCGAGATTGCAGCTGGTAAAGTTCCAGCGGATATTTTATATGAAAATGATGAACTACTTGCCTTTAGCGATGTAAATCCGCAAGCACCTGTGCATTTTTTGGTAATTCCAAAGGCGCATATCACAACGATTAATGAAACTGATGATACGAAATTAATAGGCAGACTTGTTCTTATTGCGCGCAATCTTGCGCGGCATAAAGGTTTTGCAGAAGATGGGTATCGTTTGGTGATTAATTGTAATGAAAATGGTGGACAAACGATTTATCATATCCACTTGCACCTGCTCGCAGGCAGAATGCTTCACTGGCCACCAGGATAGGAACACTTTTATATTAAACGAACTTTTTAGCACTAAAACAAATGAATAACGAATTCTTAGAGCGCCATATAGGCTTATCTAAAAAAGATATTGATGCGATGTTATCCGTTATCGGCATGCATACGCTTGATGATATGGTGCATAAAATACTACCAAGCAATATTATCAATCTCAAACCATTATCTTTAGCATTGGGCTTGAGTGAAAATAATTTATTGGAACGTGCAGAAACACTTAGTAAACAAAATAAAATATTTAAAAGCTTTATCGGTCAAGGTTATTATAGTAGTATCACCCCGAGCGTTATTCGTAGAAATATTTTAGAAAATCCTGGCTGGTACAGTGCTTATACACCTTATCAGGCTGAAATTTCACAGGGACGTTTAGAGATGCTAATAAATTTTCAGCAGGTAATAATTGATTTAACAGGTATGGAAATAGCAAATGCTTCACTGCTTGATGAAGCAAGTGCCTGTGCTGAAGCAATGATGATGTGTTTACGTGCTGGGCACAGTCAAAAAAATAAATGTTTACTGGTTGATAAACACACACACCCGCAAAATATCACAATTATTAAAACGCGTGCTCAACCACTTGGTATTGAAGTAATACTTGAAGATATAAATCAATTTAATTTTGAAAATTGTTTTGCCGTATTATTTTCCTATCCAAATACACAAGGAGAGATATTTGATTTAACAGCACTTATCAAAAAAGCAAAAGCCAAAAAAGTAATGAGTATTGTGGCCTCTGATTTACTAGCACTAACTTTAATTAAAACGCCAGCAGATATGGGGGCTGACGTAGTAATTGGTAGTTCGCAGAGATTTGGCGTTCCGATGGGATTTGGCGGTCCGCACGCTGCTTTTTTAGCAACTAAAGAAATTTATAAGCGTATGATCCCTGGGCGTATTATCGGTGTTTCTAAAGATGTGGTAGGTAATGTTGCATTTAGGATGGCACTTCAAACTAGAGAACAACATATTAGACGTGATAGGGCAACAAGTAATATCTGCACTGCGCAGGTGTTATTAGCAGTTATTGCCGCTGCTTATGCAATTTATCATGGTCCGCACGGACTAAGACGCATTGCAAGACGCGTTCACTATCATGCTAAAACGCTTGCCAAAGGTCTCTCTGATGCACAGTTTAATGTTATAGCAAATAACTTTTTTGACACTGTTACTATACTTGATGTTGATGCTAATAAAGTATTAGATAGAGCACTTAAAAAACGTATTAATTTGCGTGCTATCACACCAAGCATAATTAGCATTGCCCTGGATGAAGCAACAACAAATTATGACGTAAAAGCATTACTTTCTTTATTTGGTGCAAATATGCCTGAAGTTACAGATGAAAAGTTAGCCATGGACAAAACACTTGTGCGTAAAAATAATTTTTTAACGCATGCTGTATTTAATTCTTATCACTGTGAAAACGAGATAATGCGTTATTTAAAACGTTTAGAGAGTAAGGATATTGCACTTAATCATTCTATGATTGCACTCGGGTCGTGTACTATGAAACTTAATGGAGCAAGCGAGATGCGAACACTCTCTTTGCCTGGTTTTGCTAATTTACATCCTTATGCGCCGCATGAGCAAACTAAGGGCTATCAGCAATTATTTAGAGAATTGGAAAGGGATCTATTGGAAATTACGGGCTATGACAAAATATCCCTGCAGCCAAATGCTGGTTCTCAGGGTGAGTTTGCTGGTCTTCTTGCGATTAAAAGATACCATGAATCAAAAGGACAAGGCGAGCGTCATATTTGTCTTATCCCCAGTTCAGCACACGGCACAAATCCTGCTAGTGCGACAATGGCAGGGATGCACGTTAAAGTTGTTAAGTGCGATGACAAAGGCAATGTAGATTTAGAAGATTTGCGTCAAAAACTTGCTAAATATAAAAATGAACTTGCTGCTATTATGATTACTTATCCTTCAACGCATGGTGTATTTGAGGAGCATATCAAGGAAGTTTGCAATTTAGTGCACGCCCATCAAGGGCAGGTTTATTTGGATGGCGCAAACTTAAATGCTATGGTTGGTTTAGCCAAAGTTGGTGAGTTTGGTGCTGATGTCTCGCATATTAATCTGCATAAAACTTTTGCTATTCCGCATGGTGGTGGTGGACCTGGAATGGGGCCTATTGGCGTTAAAGCGCATTTAGCAAAATTTTTACCGGGTAATCCACTTGATGAAAATAGTTATGCTGTTTCTGCTGCACATTTTGGTAGCGCAAGTATCTTACCTATTTCTTGGGCATATATTCAATTACTTGGTAGAGAGGGTCTGGCTAAGTCAAGCAAGGTAGCAATTCTTAGTGCGAATTATATTGCTCAGCAGTTAGCAGAATATTATCCGATACTTTACACAGGCACATGTGGTTTAGTTGCACACGAATGTATCTTAGATTTAAGAAGTATTAAAACTGAGAGTGGTATTACTGAAGAAGATATTGCAAAACGTTTGATTGATTATGGTTTCCATGCACCAACTATGTCCTTTCCCGTTGCAGGCACTTTAATGGTTGAGCCAACTGAAAGTGAATCGAAAGCGGAAATTGAGCGTTTTATTTGTGCAATGAGACAAATTCACAAAGAGATTGATAAGGTTAAAGAAGGTGTGTGGGAGAAAAAAAATAACCCGCTTAAAAATGCACCACATACCATAGATGACTTGGTCAATTGGCGTTATCCTTATACATCAAAAGAAGCTGTTTATCCTCTAGAAACGCTTAAAAATAAAATCTATTTTGCGCCTGTTAAACGCGTTGATAATCTTTATGGAGACCGTAACTTGATTTGCCATTGTCCAAATCTGAATAGTTAGGTGCAACACTAAAAAGACAGAGCGTAATATAATCATAGCAGGTATGAAAGATAACAATAATATTGCATATTTAGGTGGTAATGTCTCGTTTTGATAGTTGAGTCGTAAAGTAATATGGTTCAGTTAAAACACTTCGGCAACGACAGAGATTATTTCAAATATGATTTGATAACCTACCTACTAAAGAAAAGAGTAGCATCAAATTACGTATTCATTCCAATGCTGACAAAGCCCAGAGATGATGATAATGAAAGAAAGAAAAAACCAAAACCTATTGAAGGAAAATCACGTGAACTATTATCTTTTATTGAGAAGTGTGATACCAAAGATCTTAAACATTGGAAAAGATGGCTGAAGCCACATGTTAAATCGTATACCACCCTATATCCCGTAAACGAGATATTTTTTGAGGATGACACTAGGCACCAGTACTGGAAAAAATTTGAGATCATCTTAAAAACAAAAAACGCACTTATTTTTATTGATCCAGATATAGGGCTAGAAACTGGGAATACATCCTATCGCAAGAAAATGGGGGAGAGAAATATATTCTAAATAGAGAGTTTGAAATATTATTTCAGGCTCTTAACAGCACATCAGTTTTAATGACCTACCAACATCTATCACGGAATAAGCACAAGCATGAAGAAGATGTGCAAAAAAAGATTAAACAAGCAATTGAAGTTTCAAAATGTTGCTTGCTATTAGCATATCAAGAGGATGATCTAGCATTTATATTCATAGCAAAAAGAAAAGATGTTTTTACTACATTATGCAAGCTTTTAGGGGGCTATCATAAAAGCAGTAAGCACACTTGCAGGTCTTTGTCCACCTTTGAGCGTGGCTTAGCTATAAAAAATAGTCTCAAAGGTCCTAGAATAAAAGAAAATTGCTGGTGCTCATCATATTTTAATTAGGGCAACCAGCCTAAAACTAGAAAGTAGCACAAGTCAGTGTTACCGTTATTACAAACCCAAGAGAACAAGAGCGCGATTTTATCCCGTTGCACTACCAACGGTAGAAATACTGCCAACACTCCCTGCTGTGCTGAAAGACGCACAAACACTGCCAACGGTGCTAGCAGTGGAGGCACTTCCAGCACTGCCAGCAGTGCCTGCTTTAACCCCAGCTGATACTATGTTTAACGCCTTATCATCTAGAATAAAATCTGCGCCTGGAAAGATAATATAAGTTACGTCTTTTCTGTTTGTTTTAACAGCAATTGTTATTCCTTTATCAAGATCATGACCCAATTCTTTAGCGTATTTATAAGGTTTTTTACGCAAGTCTTCACGTAAGCCCTTATCATGGGTTATCTTATCGTAGAATTCTCTAGCTTCATTGATATTTATCACTTCGCTTCTCCTTTAATTATTTCAATAAATAAACATCTAAAAGATTATGCACCTGTGCCAGCAGTGCCAAGCGAGCTAACACAACCACCTGAACTAGCAGTGCTAGTAACAGTGCCAAGAGTAGAGGCAGTGGCAGCAGTGCCAACACTACCAGCACTGCCTAAACCTGCTGCCTGAATACTTTTAGTAAAATCTTCTGTGATAACACCATCACCTGGCATAATGATGTAAGACACATCTTTTGTGGACTCTTTAACAACAAACTCGGCGCCACTGTTAGCATCATAACCCAAATCTTTAACATAAGCCTTAGTGTCACGTTTTAAGTCATTGCGCCACTTCCTATCGTATAGTTTACCGGTAACATCTGCTACATTCATAACTCACCTCTATTATTTATTAATTTTTTAACCCGTTTTAAGTACCAATTTTAACCGAACCTGCACAACCCAAAGTACCCGCACTACCGGCACTGCCAACTGAACTGGTGAATGTAGAAATGCTACTAGCAGTGCCAGCACAGCCTACGGTACTAGTACCGACACCAGCTGCCATAACTTGTTTTAAGGATTCTTCAAGTATGCCTGAAAATAATGCCACATAAAAAACATCCTTTGTGCTCACCACAACTTTCACCTCAGTATCTGGTAACAATGGATAACCTAATTCTTGAGCACCAGCACTGGGATTATTGATCAAGTGATTACGAAAAGAACGATCATATAATTTTTTAATATTCTTATTTGCCATATTGTCCACTTTTTGCTCCATTTTATAATTCACAACGGTGTCATTATAATTGTTATTAATAGTAACTAAAGAGGAGTTTTATAATAGAGCATAAACACGTCAAGTTAACACTTTACTCACACCCTTCTCTTTTTTTATTAAAATATTACTAAAAAAGTGCCTAAATCGTTAATAAAGTAGCGCGCTTTAATTGATAACTTCGCCACAGGCCAAGCTAGCCACTGCTCTGCTGAGTTAATATTTATAAGTTAAGTTTTGTTGAGGTGCAGAAAAAACAAATTTAAGTGCTACAGTAGCAAATATTGACGATAGTAAAAACCTGAAAAATTTTGGTAAAGAAAATTTGAAACAACGACACCTACGTAAAACATAAATGTTTAGGTAATTTATTTAAAAGCCAGCCAATTAGCTAATATTTTTTACTTAGCATTTCTATTCACAAATTTGATAAGACAGTTATTTCTTAAAATATTTTTTGTTAAAATATATATCCATGTTTAAAGTCTTTTTTTGCTTTTTCAAACTCTACGAAAGCGCTAAGATGATGTCCTTCAGCACTCATTTTTATTGCCTTAAAGAATCGCCCAAACCCGCCTGAAGCATTAATTGATTCTAAATTATTTTGATTAATTTCTACACCATCTGGAATAACCATGTCAACCTTTTTACCATCCACTTCAACTGTAATTTTAATTTCTCCTTTCTTACTCATTTTACTTTCTCCTACAATAAAATATTTTCAACGCTAGGATTAAATTAACCTATCCCAAGTTTATTTTAACCGAAAACTAAAAAGAATGTTATGTTTTATGCTTTACTTCTATAGATTTTGGATAAGATATATTATGTAGTTTTGATAAAGTCTATTCTACTTATTGCCAGTTAGTAATATTATGGGTATCATCTAATTCAGATAAGGATTATGTTGAATAGCAAGTGTATCTGCCAGCGATTGTTGGGTTTGTTTCCAAGACATTTGAAGTTTTTTGTGGCTAGTTAGGTAGTGTTTTATTTTACTAGATAGGGTTTTTAGTGGGGTTGTGCAAAGGTCTCAGAGTACATAAAATACGATAATTTATTCATTTTATAAATGAGTTGTATCATTGTATCAATCTATCATAAAATTCGCATTTATTTAATCAATTTTATTTTTATAAATATCAAACAAGGAAATTTTTCAGTGGCAATACGATGGCGCTAGACATGGAAGAACAAATTAGTGTTGAAAGGTTTAGTGAGCAGGCTTATCTAAATTATTCAATGTATGTAATTCTAGATAGAGCATTACCTTTTTTAGGCGATGGGTTAAAGCCCGTTCAGCGGCGCATTATTTATGCAATGAGTGAGCTAGGTTTGCATGCAGGCGCAAAATATAAAAAATCAGCACGTACTGTTGGTGATGTGCTTGGCAAATTTCATCCACACGGTGATAGTGCTTGTTATGAAGCAATGGTGCTTATGGCGCAACCATTTGCTTATCGCTATCCTTTCATTGATGGTCAAGGGAATTGGGGCGCAGAAGATGATCCAAAATCTTTTGCAGCAATGCGTTATACTGAATCAAAGCTCTCTCACTATGCTAATTTACTGCTTAAAGAAATTACATTAGGCACAGTAGAATGGGTCGCTAATTTTGATGGTTCACTGAATGAGCCAAAATATTTACCAGCAGAAGTACCAAATTTATTACTCAATGGCGCTTCAGGTATCGCAGTTGGAATGGCAACCGATGTGCCACCCCATAATTTAGGCGAAGTGCTAGGTGCGTGTATTTATTTACTTGAAAATCCTAAAGCAGAACTAAGAGATTTGATGCGTTTTATTCCTGCACCAGATTATCCTGTTGAAGCGCAAATTATCAGCCCTAGTGTGGAATTAGAGCAATTATATGAATCGGGAGTTGGTACTGTTAAAATGCGCGCTCGTTATCAAACTGAGCAAAATAATATTATCATTGATGCGTTGCCTTACCAAACTTCACCTTCAAAAATTGTGATGCAAATTGCAATGCAAATGCAGGCTAAAAAACTGCAAATGATAGAAGACATCAAAGATGAATCTGATCACGAACAGCGTATAAGAATTGTCTTAGTACTCCGCTCTAATCGCGTAGATAGCGAGGCTTTAATGTTACATTTATGTGCAATTACTGACTTGGAAAAAAATTATCGCGTTAATATGAATGTTATCGGACTAGATGGTAAGCCACAAGTTAAATCTTTGCCGATGATACTATCAGAGTGGTTGAGTTATCGCCGTCAATTAGTGGTAAAACGTTCACAATCGCGCCTTAAAAATATTTTGGAGCGTCTACATATTTTAGAGGGATTGTTAATTACCTTTCTTAATATTGATGAAGTCATCCACATTATTCGTTATGAGGATAAACCAAAATCTGCACTCATCGCACATTTTAAATTCAGCGATAAACAGGCAGATGCAATTTTGGAGTTAAGATTAAAACATTTAGCAAAATTGGAAGAAATTAAGATTCAAACAGAGAAAGATAAACTCACAAAAGAGCGCGCAGAAATTGAGTTAGTCTTAGGAAGTAAGCGTCGTCTAAATACACTTATTAAGCGTGAATTAAACTATGTTATGACCACATTTAGCGATAATCGTCGCTCTACTATAATTGCACATGCAAAAACAGCAAAAACACTACCAGAGTCCACAATGACTGTAGTGGAAAATATTACAGTGATACTTTCAAAAATGGGCTGGATACGTAGCGCAAAAAGTCATAACATTAGCCTCGAAAAGCTCACCTATAAGTCTGGTGATTCTTATTTAATGAGTGCTAAAGGACGTAGCAATCAATTGGTAATTTTTTCGGATTCTCATGGCAGGTCCTATACGTTAGGCGCACACTTGCTTCCAAGTGTGAGAGGGCAAGGTGAACCATTAACAGGTAAGTTATCACCACCAAGTGGTACTAAATTTATCTCTGTGATACTCACAAGTAAAAAAGAAAAAATTATGGTTGCGAGTAGCGCTGGTTATGGTTTTATCATACGAGCAGAAAACTTAATATCGCAAAGACAAAATGGTAAAACTTACTTATCGCTCCCTGTTGGTACTCATGCGTTACCGATGGCAAAAATAGGGTGTATTGACAAAGAATATTTAGTAGTAGTAACGCGTCTTGGACGTTTGCTTGTCTTCCCCTTATTAGAATTAGCAGAATTTGTTAAGGGCAGAGGCAATAAGCTTGTTGATATTAAACGTGCTGACTTTGAACGTAATGTTGATTTTATGTGTAATATGGCGGTTGTAAGTGAGAAGCATGTTTTGAAAATTTGGGCAGGCCGTCGTTATCTTTTGCTTAAATTTGATGATTTAGCACATTATGTTGCTAAGCGTGCTAGACGCGGTAATTTATTACCTAGAGGTTATAAAAATGTTTCTCAATTAGAATTATTAAATTCTTAAATATATTAATCCAGCTGTTTTATTTAATAATTAATGTCAGGTTATTTGAATATTAATCACTGGTATAATCTACTATCTTAGTTTTTTATGGATGAAAACTTGATGTTTGTAACAAGAGTAACTGCTAATTTTCCTGCTGTTTATACGTTAAAAAATTATATTGGCAATTGTGTGCAGATGCTTGCTTATCATTGTAAAGCAGGATTTGTGATGATAGCTGATGCGCTGGATAATATAGATATATTAATTGGTTTTCGTGCAATTAAAAATAAAACAAAATTAGTTATTGAATCCTTAGATTATCAATCTATCAAAAAAATTAAACTCTGATGTTGTTAATCCAGTCACAGAAAGTTTGGAAAAACTTTTTTGAGTATTTAGAGGATACTTTTGACACAAGGCATACTTGGTTATTAAAAGTTATTATATGGAAGAGACAAGTGGTCTTTTACATTTCTTATTCGGAGCAAACATAATGGCGTGTGATTTACCAGATACACAAAGCAAACTTGATACGCGTAATATTATCATTGATCAAGTTGGAGTTAAAGATATCTGTCATCCAATGATTTTTGTTGATAAATCGAATGTGGAGCAAAGAACCATTGGTAAGTTTACTATGACAGTGGAGTTAGCTAAAGAAGTTAAAGGCACGCATATGTCGCGTTTCATTGAGGTGTTAAATGAAGAAACCCCGTTATTTAGCACGCATTCATTTGTAGATATACTTACCAAGGTTTCTCGTAAGTTAAAAACAAAAAATGTGCAAGTAGACGCAGATTTCACTTTTTTTAGAAATAAAATTGCACCTTCATCTCATATTATAAGTATGATGGATTATCAGGTGGGTATTAGCGGTAAATTGGAATCAGGTACTACTAAAATACATTTAAAAGCTGTGGTGCCTGTTACTAGCTTGTGCCCCTGTTCCAAAAATATTTCTAAATATGGCGCACATAATCAACGCTCTCATATTACTATTAATGCTTTGATTGCAATAAATAAAAAATTATGGATAGAAGACTTGATTGATATTGCAGAATCTTGTGCCTCTAGTGAACTATATGCTACACTTAAGCGAGAAGATGAGAAAGTCGTCACTGAGCGCGCTTATGAAAATCCAGCATTTGTGGAAGATTTAGTGCGTGATATTGCAACAAAATTAGATGAACAAAGTGCAATTATCTCGTATCAACTAGAAGCAGAAAATTTTGAATCAATTCATAATCACTCAGCTTACGCATGTATCAAAAAAAACAAAGATGTGTGATAAAGATTTCGGCAAAAAGCATAATAATATCAGGATTAAAGGATCTCAAGCGCCGATACCACCGATAGAATTAATCCATCGTTATGCGCTTGATAAAGATAGCGCACATCTTGTAAGTTCTACTAGAAAAATCATCAAAGATATTATTTATGGTTTAGATGGGCGTTTGATAGTCATTATTGGCCCTTGCTCCATTCACGAGCCAAAAGCTGCCTTAGAATATGCCAGGCGCTTATGCGTATTAAAACGAAAACTAGCACAAGACCTATTGATTGTGATGCGCGTTTATTTTGAAAAACCGCGCACAACAGTTGGCTGGAAAGGTTTAATCTATGATCCAGATTTAGATGAAAGTTTTGATATGGACAAAGGTTTAAATATAGCGCGGCGTTTACTTCGTGATATTACAAGTTTAGGTATGCCAACTGCAATGGAATATTTAGATTTAATTACGCCGCAATATTTTTCAGATTTAATCACTTGGGGGGCAATTGGCGCACGCACGACTGAAAGCCAAACTCATCGTGAGCTTGCTTCAGGTTTATCATGTCCTGTTGGTTTTAAGAATGGCACGAGCGGTAATATTAATATTGCTATTGACGCGGTTATTTCTGCTGCTTATCCGCACATGTTTTGGTCTATTAGCAAAAAGGGTAGATTAAAACGTTATCAGACCTTAGGCAATAAAAATTGCCATATTATTTTGCGTGGTGGCACTAAAACAAATTACCACAAAGAAGATATTACACTGACTTGTCAAAAATTAAAAGAAGCTACGTTACCTGAGCGGCTGATGATTGATTGTAGTCACGGCAATAGCCAAAAAGAATTTAAAAATCAACTGCATGTTGCAGATGATATAATAGCACAACTCAAAGTAGGCTCAAATAAAATCCTTGGTGTAATGATAGAAAGTCATCTCAAAGAAGGCCGTCAGGACATTGCACCAATTGATAAACTAGAATACGGTAAAAGTATTACCGATAGTTGTCTAGGCTGGCAGGATAGCGAAATTTTGCTTATAGAATTAGCAAAGGCGAATCGTGTGCGCCTAGAGCAATAATATTTATTAGACTATTTTTTCAGTTTTATTACGCGGTATTTCTTTCGTACGTTCATTTTTTGCTACACTACGTTTTATGTTACAATTCTTGAAGGTTTTTTAATATATATTTTTCAAAATTTATAAACAATTATGGATGAAAACAACGCATCACTTGAGACAAGATATTCTATGATTAGTATTGAAGATGAAATGCAAAAATCTTATCTTGACTACGCAATGAGCGTGATTATTGGTCGTGCTTTGCCTGATGTGCGTGATGGGTTAAAACCTGTACATCGGCGTGTTCTTTATGCAATGAGCGTTTTGAATAATGATCATAACAAGCCGTATAAAAAATCAGCTAGAATTGTCGGGGATGTGATTGGTAAATATCATCCACACGGTGATAGTGCGGTTTATGACACGATTGTACGTATGGCGCAAGTTTTTTCTATGCGTGATATTTTGATTGATGGTCAGGGGAATTTTGGTTCAATTGATGGAGATTCGGCTGCTGCAATGCGTTATACCGAAATTCGTATGAGTAAGCTTGCACACGAGCTACTTCATGATTTAAATAAAGACACAGTTGATTTTGTTGCGAATTATGATGAATCAGAGCACGAGCCATCCGTTTTACCGACACGCGTTCCGAATTTACTTATTAACGGTTCATCAGGTATTGCAGTAGGAATGGCAACAAATATTCCAACGCACAATTTATCTGAGGTAATTGATGCTTGTTTAGCATTTATTCGTAATGAAAATATTAGCATAAGCGCCTTGCTTGAAATTTTACCAGGCCCTGATTTTCCAACTGCAGGCATTATCAATGGTACTTTAGGTATTAGGCAGGCCTATGAAACAGGCCGGGGTAAAATTTATTTGCGTGCGTGCGCTCATGTTGAAAATGAGGGGCAAAGTATTATTGTTAGTGAATTACCATATCAGGTTAATAAAGCAAAACTCATTACTAAAATTGCAGAATTGGTCAAAGAAAAACGCATTGAAGGTATTAGCGCACTAAGAGATGAATCGGATAAAGAAGGTGTGCGCATTGTGATTGAAATTCGTCGTTCTGAAGTACCAGAAGTGGTTCTCAATAATCTTTATCGCTTGACAGAGATGCAAACTGTGTTTGGTATTAACATGGTAGTAATTCACCAAAATAAACCACAGTTAA
Organism: Gammaproteobacteria bacterium; assembly: GCA_965207345.1. Taxonomy (GTDB): domain Bacteria; phylum Pseudomonadota; class Gammaproteobacteria; order PS1; family Pseudothioglobaceae. Next base: position 374,325 of record OZ242280.1, read on the forward strand.
TGACGCTTAAAGAAATTTTGCACGCATTTGTCGCTCATAGGAGAGAAATTGTAACAAGACGCAGTGTTTTTGAATTAAATAAGGCACGTGTGCGTACACATTTATTGGAGGGATTAAGCGTTGCACTAAGTAATATTGATGATGTTATCGCACTAATCAAAATAGCACCTAATCCAGCAAAAGCAAAAATTGCCTTAATGGCAAAAACTTGGCAGGGCAATATTATTAGAGAACTCATTGGTTTGCATGATATGCAAGATTTTAAACTTGAAAATTTATCCGAAGACTTTGGCTTAAAAGAAGGCGGGCAATATAATTTATCACCTGAGCAAGCACAGGCGATTCTTGATTTAAGATTACATCGTTTAACAGGCTTGGAAAAAAATAAAATTTTTGATGAATTTAATGAGTTGATTACGCAAATTAAGGATTTACTAGATATTCTGCGTAGTCCAGAACGTCTGATGCAGGTGATTGAATATGAACTAATTGAAATAAAGGAACATTTTAGTTCAAAGCGTTTAACTGAAATTTGGCAAGATAAGATTGATTTAACACTAGAAGACTTAATCGCAGAGGAAGAGCGTGTTGTTACTTTATCTCATAGTGGTTATGTCAAAGCGCAATCTTTAATAGATTATAGTGCTCAGCGTCGTGGCGGCAAAGGTAAGACTGCAACAAGAATGAAAGATGAAGATTTTATTAATCAATTATTTATCGTGAATTCTCATGACACGGTGCTTTGTTTTTCCAGTTTTGGTAAAGTTTATTGGCTAAAAGTGTATGAATTACCGATGGCATCGCGTAAAGCAAGGGGTAAGCCAATTGTCAATTTATTGCCTTTAGAAAATACGGAATCTAGTAAAGAAACTATTACAACAATACTGCCTGTCAAAGCATATAGGGATGATGAATTTGTCTTTATGGCAACCAGTAATGGCACAGTGAAAAAAACAGTGCTTAGGCAGTTTTCGCGTCCTAGGGCGAATGGTATTATTGCACTTGAGCTAAAAAATAATGATACATTAATTGATGTTAAGCTAACTTCAGGCACACATGATATATTATTATTTTCTGCTTTTGGAAAATCTATTCGTTTTTCTGAGACAGATGTGCGTTCAGTTGGCAGAACAGCAATTGGTGTACGCGGTATTCGCTTAAAAAAAGATGATCGTATAGTTTCGCTTATTGTAACTAATAATCAAAATACAATTCTTACTGCCACCGAATTTGGTTATGGTAAACGCACAAAGCTTAAAGAATATCGCTTACAGCACCGTGGCGGATCTGGTATTATCTCTATTAAAACCTCAAGTCGTAACGGCAAAGTTGTGGGCGCAACCTCAGTGGCAGTTGAAGATGAAATTATTCTTATCACAAATAATGCTGCAATGGTGCGCGCTAAAGTTTCTGAGGTTTCTGTGATTAAGCGCAACACGCAAGGTGTGCGTCTCATTGAAATTCCAAAAAAAGAGTTTTTAGTCAGTATTGCAAAAGTGATTGAAGCGGAAAATAATGCAGATAAAGCAAATGACAGTATTAATGAATAATCATTGTTACATCTAAAACATTTTTCAAATTAGTTGCCGACAAAATATTCATTCAATACGAGGTTGGTGTAGATGATTTTTTACTTTCAAGCGCATAATTAAAAACCTCATCAATCCACTGCACTTTGATAATTTCTAATTTATTTTTAATTTTATCAGGCACTTCAGATAATTCACGCTCATTTTCCTTGGGGATAAGCACTTTTTTAATACCACCTCTGAGTGCTGCGAGTAATTTTTCTTTTAAGCCTCCAATTGGCGTTATTTCACCTCTTAAAGTAATTTCACCAGTCATGGCAATAGAAGCATTGACTTTTTGATTAGTTAGGGCTGAAGCGATAGCAGTGCAAATTGCAACACCAGCACTCGGTCCATCTTTTGGTGTTGCGCCATCGGGCAGGTGGACGTGAATATCAAATTTATGATAGAACTCTTCATCAATACTAAGTATTTTTGTGCGCGCACGAATAACTGCCATAGCTGCCTGTATCGATTCCTGCATTATATCACCTAAACGCCCAGTATAATTTAATTTGCCTTTGCCCTTGTTAGCAATCGCTTCAATAGTGAGTAAATCGCCACCAACCTGCGTCCAAGCAAGCCCTGTTACTTCGCCTACTCTGTTTTTATCATCTGCCATGCCAAAACGATATTTACGCACACCTAAGTAAGTACTGATTTTTTTATCAGTTATAACAGTTTTTTTTTCTATTTTAATTGCTTTATTTTCCTGAAGGAGGATGTTCTTTACAACTTTGCGACAAATATTAGAAATTTCACGTGTTAGATGGCGCACACCAGATTCTGAAGTATAGTAGCGAATAATTTCTAAAATAGCTTTATCTTTGAATTCAATCTCTGATTTTTTAAGTCCGTTATTTTTCATTTCTTTCGCCATAAGGTGACGTTTAGCAATTTCTAATTTTTCATCTTCGGTATAGCCTGAAAGGCGAATTACCTCCATTCTATCCAGAAGTGGTTCAGAAATATTTGTTGAATTTGCTGTAGTAACAAACATTATTTGTGATAAATCATAATCTACTTCCAAGTAATGATCATTAAAGGTATGATTTTGCTCAGGGTCTAGCACTTCAAGCAAGGCTGAAGTTGGATCGCCACGAAAATCTATACCCATCTTATCAATTTCATCTAACAAAAAGAGCGGATTTTTAACTTTTACCTTTTGCATTTTTTGCACAATTGTCCCCGGCATTGCGCCGATATAAGTACGCCTGTGTCCCCTGATTTCCGCCTCATCTCTAACACCACCAAGCGCCATGCGTATGAATTTACGATTAACCGCCCTAGCGATTGATTCTCCTAGCGATGTTTTACCAACACCAGGAGGGCCTACTAAACACAAAATATTGGCTTTGTCAGTATTTACTCTATTTTGCACCGCTAAATATTCTAGGATGCGTTCTTTAACTTTATCTAAGCCATAGTGATCATTATCCAACACCACTTGTGCATTTTTTAAATTTTTGTTAATTTTTGTTTTTTTATACCAAGGCACTTCGCATAAATTGTCCAAATAGGTGCGAATCACTGCAGCATCAGATGATTGAGATGACATCCTTCTTAGTTTAGCTAGCTCAGATGTTGCCTTAGTTTTTACTTCCTTAGGTAATTTTGCTTTTTTAATCTTGGACTCGAATTCTTCGATTTCGTTTTCTTCATCATTATGTCCAAGTTCTTTTTGTATGGATTTCATTTGCTCATTCAAATAATAATCACGCTGATTAGTCTCCATTTGTTTACGGATACGATTATGGATTTTTTGTTCAATATTTAATACATCAATTTCTACCATCAGTGTGCTTAACACTTTTTCCAGACGATCAAGCGCATTTTTATTCTCTAGTAATTTTTGTTTCTCATCAAGTTTTAGCGAAATATGTGAGATAATCACATCGCTGATGCGCTCAACATCAGTGCTAGTGTTGAGTGTTTGTAAAATTTCCTCTGGAATTTTTTTATTAAGTTTAGTATATTTTTCAAATGCTTCTAAAGTTAGGCGCATGGTCGCTGCTAGTTTCTTGGTATTCATTTTTCTGGAGCCAAGCGTTTCAAATTGAACTAGATAAAAATCTTTGGATGGTAAATAATTTTTAATTTTCACACGCTGAACACCTTCTACTAAAACTTTAATCGTATTATCAGGTAGTTTAAGCATTTGTAAAACAACAGCCATAGTGCCAACTTGATATAAATCACTTTGGCTAGGATTATTCACCGCTTCCTTTTTCTGCGTTACCAGCAAAATATGCTTGTTGCCAGACATTGCCGCAGTAACCGCATTCACTGATTGCTCACGACCAATAAAAAGCGGAATAACAGTATGTGGAAAAACCACAATATCACGAAGAGGCAACAGTGGAATAGCCTGGTCTTCTAGATTTATTATGTCAGTGTTGTTGATTGTTCCCATAATAAATGGATGCCTTTGTGTAGTAATAATTTATTTAGGTATTGTCTTGTTACACTAATTTCAAGTATCCACTCACCAAATTTATTAACCTTTTCTTGATTGACAAAACCAGTTTTATAAATTTCACTACGAATATTAGCATTTTTTGTCCCCAGTTTAATACTAGCTTTAGTCATAAAACCACTTAAATTTTGCGATAATGCTTCGTGTAATAAATCAATGCCTGCACCAGTTTTAGCAGATAACCAGATCTTATGCATATGACCAGCATAATTAGTATACACTTTAGGTTTAGAAGATGACAGTCTATCAATTTTATTCATCAGTAAAATACTTGGCACATGGTGCGCGTTCATTTCCGATAGGACGCTTTCAACTTGGCTAATCTTTTGTGTTGAAGAGGTATCAGAGATATCAATAATATGTAGCAATAAGTCAGCTTTTATGGTTTCTTGCAGAGTTGATTTGAATGCCTCTATTAGGTTATAAGGCAAATCTTCTATAAAGCCAACAGTATCAACTATTATAATTTCGCCCAAAGCAGGCAACATCATTTTTCTAAGCGTGGTATCTAGCGTGGCAAATAACTTATCATCGGTATAAACATTTGTATTGGCTAATCGATTAAACAGTGTTGATTTGCCAGCGTTGGTATAACCAACCAGTGCAACAATAGGTATTTTATTTTTAGTGCGTAACCTACGTGCTAAGCTACGTTGCATATCCACTTTTTTAAGCCTTCTTTTTAAATGTATAATACGTTTTTGAATAAGACGTCTATCTACTTCTAGTTGTGTTTCACCAGGGCCTCTAAGTCCAATACCGCCCTTTTGCCGTTCAAGATGCGTCCAACCTTTAATCAATCGTGTCAACATACGGTTTAATTGCGCTAATTCAACCTGTAATTTACCCTCAAAGGAATGCGCTCTTAATGCAAAAATATCTAATATTAAGCCTGTTCTATCCAGAACGCGACAGCCAAATGATTTTTCTAAATTTCTCTGTTGTGAGGGTGATAATGTTTGCGAGCAAATAACCACTTCAACACTATCTTTAGAAACCAGTTTCCCAATTTCTGCAACTTTACCACGTCCTATAAAAAAATGTGCATTTGGCTTATCTTTGTAAATTAAAATCTCATGTATTACACATGTGCCACTTGATTTTGCAAGCTCTAAAAACTCGCTTTTAGAATAATTATCCTGATGTGCTAACTGAACATAAAGAAGTAAAACCCGTTCACCTAAACCAACGCTTTGTTTTGATTTTTCAAATAACACGAACCTAAATATTTATATCTAAATGTTTATGATGCAAAAAAATTACCCAACGCACTTAACGCGAAAACCAAAGAATCAGACACGAAAACTAGCGCTACGAACAAACAGGGCTCAATAAACTCTTATTAAATAATAATTATCCTGCTTTTGTGGCCTTATTCTTCTTAATAAGTAGAGGTTTTGCACCATTTTCAATAACTGATTTATCAATGATAACTTTGGCTATTTCTTCTTTCAGCGTGGGAATATTATACATTGTGTCAAGTAGTATATGTTCTAAAATTGAGCGTAAGCCACGCGCACCTGTTTTACGCTTGACAGCAAGTTTAGCAATCGCAGATAGTGCTGAGTGTTTGAATTCTAGCTTGACGTTTTCCATTGCAAAAAATACTTGAAACTGCTTTATAACCGCATTTTTAGGTTTTGTCAAAATCTCAATGAGTGTTTTTTCATCCAGTTCATCAAGCGAAGTATGCACAGATAATCTACCAATTAATTCCGGAATCAAGCCATAACGTACTAAGTCATCAGGCTCAATAAGTGCGAATAATTCAGAAATTGATGTTTTATCAGAAGTTTTAACAGCTGCAGAAAAGCCAATACTGTGCGGATATTCAACACGCTTTTCAATAATTTTATTTAAGCCGTCAAAGGCGCCACCGCAAATAAATAAAATATTTGTCGTATCTACATCAATGGTTTCCTGATGTGGATGTTTACGCCCGCCCTGTGGCGGTACAGAAGTAACTGTGCCTTCAATAATTTTAAGCAACGCTTGTTGCACACCTTCGCCAGAAACATCACGTGTTATAGATGGGCTATCTGATCTCCTAGAGATTTTATCAATTTCATCTATAAAAACAATACCTCGTTCTGCTTTACTGCGATCAAATTTACATTTTGCTAATAAGCCTTTAATTACATTTTCAACATCATCACCGACATAACCTGCCTCAGTTAGCGTTGTTGCATCAGCAATTGCAAAGGGCACATCTAGTACGCGCGCCAGAGTTTTAGCCAACAAAGTTTTTCCAGAACCAGTTGGACCTATGAGTAAAATGTTACTTTTATCTAATTCAACCTCATCTCCTTTATCTGCGCTTCTTAAACGCTTATAGTGATTATATACAGCAACTGATAGGATTTTTTTTGCCCGATCTTGCCCGATAACAAATTCATCTAAGAATCTATGTAGCTCCTTAGGCGTGTAAAAGTGCTGGTTCAGAGAAATCCTTTGTTTCTTATCCGTTTCTTCAAATAGCATGACACAATCACCAATACAACTTCTACAAATACTCACGCTAGGTCCTTCTACTAATTTTCCAACATCTGATTTATTTTTACCGCAAAAAGAACAACACTGATTGCCGGTTTTCGTGTTACTAATCATAATTTTCCCTCATCTCTTACTGATAACCTTATCAATTAAGCCATACGAAACTGCTGTATCTGGAGGCATAAAATTATCCCTATCCGTATCTTTTTCAATGCGTTTAATTGTCTGTCCAGTATGTTTTTTTAAAATATTATTAAGTTTCGCTCTAATACGCAAAATTTCTTGCGCTTGAATGTCAACATCGCTTGCTTGTCCACTAAATCCACCTAGAGGCTGGTGAATCATAATCCTTGAGTTAGGAAGTGCAAAACGCTTGCCTTTTGCACCTGCTGCAAGTAATAACGCACCCATACTCGCTGCCTGTCCAATGCAGAGAGTTGAGACTCTTGGTTTAATAAACTGCATAGTATCATAAATTGCCAACCCTCCTGAGACTATGCCACCTGGGGAATTAATGTAAAGGTGGATATCTTTGTCTGGATTTTCAGATTCCAAGAATAATAATTGTGCTACAACAACATTTGCCATGTGCTCTTCTACAGAGCCAACAATAAATATAACACGTTCTTTCAGTAATCTAGAATATATATCATAGGCTCTCTCGCCACGGGCAGATTGTTCAATAACTATTGGGATTTGATTGAGACCTGTAATATTACTCACTGAAATATATTCCTTAATACTATAAAAAACTAAAATTATAAAACTTAAAAAATCCAAAAAGAATACACATTATATCACGCTTTAACCACGTCATTAAATGGCATTTTAATATGATTAACTTTAGCATATTTTACGATATAGGTTATGATTTCTTCTTCTAGAAGTAGCGCAGAAATGTCTGAGCGTTTTTCCTGATTTTGATAGAGCTCATCAAACATTGTATCAGCTTGCTTTCCATAGGCAGATGAGATAGCGCGTATTTTTTCTTTTATCTGTTCATCAGAAACTTTTAATTTATAATCAACAATAATTTTTGCGAGCAATAATCCAAGATGAACCCGCTTTTTTACTTCAGCTTGCATGTTTTCGCCAATATCTTTGTTGTGTATGGCATCTGTTTTAAGGTTTTGATGATTAGCTAGGCGCTTTGTTTCTGCTTCAATACTTGTTTTCGGTAGCGTAATTGGATTAGCTTTTATGAGTTTAGAAAAAACTACCTCTTTATTTTTGGAATTTAAGCGTGTATTTGCCTCTTCTATCATATGTTGCTTGATATTAACAGTTAACTCAGCTAAATTTTTAGAACCTAATTTTTGGGCAAATTCATCAGTTAACTCAGGTAAATTTCCTGGCATAAGCACTTGGTTAATATGTACCTTAAATTGAACAGTTTTTTTTGCTAAATGTCTGGCGGGATAATGTTCTGGAAAAGTGATGTTTAACGTGAAAGTATCACCCAATTTTTTACCAATTAAGCCCTCTTCAAAATCTGGAACCATTTGCTTACTGCCAAGCAATAATTCATAATTTTTCGCTTCACCGCCTTTAAAAGCTTGTCCTTCAATGCTACCAAAAAAATCTAAATTAATTTTATCTCCAAGCTTGGATATCCTATCAGTAGCACTATACTTAATATGTTTTTGCTGTAAACTACCAAGCGCTTTATTTATATTTTCTGGTGTGATTTCGCAACTAAGATAATCAAACTCGAGCTCAGATAGTGGTTTTAAAATAATTTCTGGGTTAATTTCAAAACGCACTTTAAAACGGAACACATCATTTTGACTAAAATCTAGAGAAACAATATCAGGTGTTGCTACAGGATGCGCATTTTCTTTGACAAATATTTTAGGTAGAAAATCACCAATTATTGTATTAGCAGTTTCATATCTAATATTTTTTCCAAATCTATTTTTGATAATACCTGTTGGCACCTTTCCTTTTCTAAAACCATTAATATGCGCCTCTTTTGCTAGTTTTTTTATTTTTTTGTCTACCTCAGTATGGAATATATCAATAGGTAACTCTACTTTGATTTCTCTTAATAATTCTCCTAAATTTTCCATTGAAGTTTTCATATAATGATTTTTATAAAAATATTAGTAAGTACATAAAATTATTATTAATGTTAATTTAAACAAGTTGTATTTAAGTAAATATGAAATATTTTTTGAATTTACATTTTTAACTAGCTTGTTTCATGCAACTTATTTTAGTGCTGATAAAATATCAAGCATGTTAGTTGAGGGTGGTAATATATGCAGATAATGCTTCAATATCATGGTCAGTTAGCTGGGCGCTAACATCTCTCATAACCTCATTCAAATCGTTTTCTCTAGTTGGTTTAGGCGTGTCACTGAATTTTTTATTAAGGTAGTAGGCACGAAAATTTTTAAGCTGATCTTTGATATAACGTACATGTTGTCCAGACAAAACTGGAAATTTAGCATTTGCAACACCTTCCCCACTGGGTCCATGGCAAGCAGCACAAGCAACAATTGCACGCGCAATATTACCTCCATGATAAAGTTCCTTCCCTAATTTAAAAAGCTTTTTTTTGCCATCTACAACGTTAGAATTTTTTATTTGGCTTGCAAAAAAAGCGGATAAATCACGCATATCTTGATCAGATAATGGTGTAGTAATCCCTAACATTAGCGTACTACTACGCGTCTTAGACTTAAAATCTTTGAGTTGTTTAAATAAGTAGTTTGCATGTTGGCCAGCAATTTTTGGAAAAGCACCGCTCGGGCTATTGCCATCGGCACCATGGCAACCAATACAGGTTACCGATAGTGTTTTCCCACGACTTGTATCTGATTTATTGTTTATCTGGGCAAATATAGAGGAGTGTGATACAAGCAAAAGAACAGCAGAAAATATTGCTAATAATTGATGCATAGCTCTGTTATTAAAAATAAATCTTTCTTTATAGGGGAATACGGTTTATTTTATCCAAATAATTAAGAAAATATCATTGTTTAGCAAGATAATCAGCAACTGCTTTTTCTTTACCTTTAATCAAATTAACCATCACATTCATCGTTGCATCCTTGCGTGCACCGCTTTGAAAATCTTTAATTTGTTTTAGCGTGTAAGCAGTATTCTGTCCGCCTAGCTTAGGATAAGTTGGTAATATAGGCTTGTTGCCACCCTTACCATGGCAGGAAGAACAATTAGCATTATAAGTATCTTCGCCCACACCTGCATGCACAAAAAAAATACCCATCCAAAACACAACAGTCGCCCAAGTTAATATCTGTTTTACTTTCATTTATTTTTACTCCCTCGTATTATTTATTTTTTGCCTAATTTTCTAAAAAAGCAACACATGTCGCTATTTTAACACCAAATAATGTGAGAAACAATTAATTGCACCCACCCCTTATTACACTTTTCTCTATATTTATCTTCATTCATTTTAATATACTTAAAGGTGCTATTTACCCTAATGCATCATATAATCTTTAGCATTACATTAAAACAAATAATTAACTAGCTTTCATTGGATAAATCACTATCAATTAAATCATATTCGCAGTGATTGATAGATTTATCTCATAGTATGCAATTAAAGCACCCGTAGTTAGCATTTATCCTTTTTGTTTTAGGATAAATGCGCATTTTGTCCTTATCATTAGCCAAGTTAGGACAAAGTCTATTTATATAGGTATTTAATTATCAATAATAGCTCTCTATCCCGAGAGGGTGCACCTGCTTTTGTTTTTAAGGCTTTGGGCTTATCAATTTAAGCCAGTTCAATATATCATTAGAGTGTTTTTCTTTTAACATCAAAGGCATCTAAAATTGCTGACAACCCATGTGTTTGCTAAAACGGCAGGATTTTGTATTTTCATTAGCACGATGATTCATATTTTTAACTGATAACTCAAATCAGTTATTCTGTAAAGTCTTTAATAGCATAAGTAATATATTAATTTTGCGAGGTAACTTTTTTCTTAAAACAAAAGATAAAATACCTTAGTAATTATGCCTTTTCCTGTTAAGAAAAAGAGCGGTATTTTTTTGGATTTATGCAGATATCGTATATTGCTAATGTATTTAAAAGTGTTTAGTAACCACAAGACTAAAAGCATAAAACAGCAAATAGCGCAAATAAAAATTAAACCGCTGTTTAATGCCCATACTTTAAATAAATTATGGAAATTTTCCGATATATAGCTCGACCTAACCGTCCTGAGCTCAATAAACTAAGCGCGACGATATGGCGAATATCAAGCCGACTACTTTTATAATGTCTAAGAAAAAATTTAGCAATAACTGTTTTTAACACATTTTTATCAAACATTTTATATAACTGGAACATATTCTGAGAACAATTGACATTATGGCGTACTATTTTTCGCATCAAACCGCTAATTGAAATTGTATAATGAGCTTCATACGCAGACTTAAATTTTTTATAAACACCATATTCTTTTAAATGCAAATTAGTATTATTCAGTGCCTTAATGAAATCTGTTATTTTAGTTTTATTTATCGCGTTGCTAGAGCTATCTCCTCTTTGCACGTAGTAATATAAACTATGCTTTATATGCATAAATTTCTTCGGTTTATTTTTTAATAAAAGCAATATATTAGTGATGACATCTTCGTAATACCCTGTATCAGGAAATCTAACGCCATTAAACAAACTTTTATGATAAATCTTATTGCACGGAGAACCCAGTGAATGCCCATTTAAAATATCTTTAACGGCATCCTCCCAAGTTACTATTTTTCGGCAATAAGGCACACATTTTAATAAATGGCCAACCCTACTTGCTTGAAATACATCGCAACTGCACATCATAACGTCATGTTTTATGGTAGTCTCATATAAAGAACGTAAATAATTTTTATCAACATAATCATCACCATCAATAAAAGAAATGTAATCTGCTCGCGCGCGCTCAATGCCATTATTCCTAGCACATCCCTGCCCTTGATTCTTTTGTTCAACAAAAATAAAACGTCTATCATCCTGGACTATAGATTTAATAATTTCAATTGACTTATCTGTTGAACCATCGTTTACAATAATTACTTCGTAATCTGTTAGCGTCTGGGTTAGAATGCTATAAATGCAATTTTTAACATAGCGCTCAATGTTATAAATAGGAATAATTACACTGACTTTAGGAGGTGGCATAAAATTAAAATAAAATTATTAGGAAATAAGCTGTATCAGGAAATTTACCATGGTTCTACCTTTTTAACATAATAAAGAATAGAGGCTAGTATAAATTCTTTTCATGGTATTTTAAATTTGTATTGTCAAAATTATAACCAAATAACTTAATATCTGTCCGATATACTCTATACACAATATCGCGCATTTTTTTGGTATAAATATTTTTATAATCTGGATATTGTAAGGAGTTTTCATGTCCAATAGTTAAATATCTTGGCAAAGACAATTTAGCCTTTATGCGCTCAAAATCTGCATCTAGATTCTCAAAATAACCCAAGAAATCAATTTCTAATTTTTTACGGTGAGGCAGACATAAAAATTTATATTGTGGTATAAAATGATAGTAGCTATTGATATTTGACTTGTTTAGCCAGTTGGTAACAAATTCTTTAAAATTGTTGTAATTAGAAAGGTTTTCTGCCCCCCATAGTTTATCGCTTTTCGTAATCCCACCCTGTTTTAAAAAACAATAAGCAGAAAATAAGCGTGACCAAGGGTTACGTACAAAGGCGAATTTAAAATAATGTTTAAAATCCATACCAAGAATATACTGATAGTCTTCAATAGTGCTATGACCTATCGTACAAGAAAATAAAGATTTATTAACAGAAATACCTGCAGTTTTAGGAATGTGCACAAAAATACATTTTTTGTCATGAAAATATTTTAATATGTCATGAAAATATTTTAATGAAAATTCACTTCTTAAGTCATAAAATTTTTCTCTGCCAAGTATCGGAAAAAAATTGTAACGCAGGCTGTAAGGTAATGCATAAAGCACCATATATCTAATTTTTCTAGAAATTCCAAAATTTTTCATCAAAAATATCAGGCTAACCCTCAATACTGCTGTTTTTATTATTCTTCAAACAAAATACTTAGGCAAGATCGCAAAGATACGCATTTTTATATCCTCTAAGTCCCCAACACCATCAATACTACTGTAATATGGTGCAGTGCTATCTTTTCGACGCCAGTTTTGATAATAATCAATTAGTGGTTGTGTTTGCTTGTGATAAATGCTAAGGCGCGATCTGACTGTTTTTTCACTGTCATCCTCTCTTTGAATAAGTGCTTCGCCTGTAATGTCATCGTAATTTTTTATTTTGGGTGGATTATATTTAATATGATAGGTTCTACCTGAGGCTAGATGCACGCGCCTGCCAGACATTCTATCAATAATATTTTCATCAGGAACGCGCATTTCTATTAGGCAGTCAATGGTAATTTTATCTTTTTTGAGCGTTTCGGCTTGTATTAAGGTGCGCGGGAAGCCATCAAATAAAAAACCATTTTTGCAATCAGGTGCGCTAATTCTTTCTTTAACCAAAGAGATAATTATATCGTCAGATACTAACTCGCCTGCATCCATAACTTTTTTTGCTTTTTTGCCAAGCGCTGTTTGCGCTTTAACTGCCGCTCTTAACATGTCTCCAGTTGATATTTGTACTAAGGCAAATTTTTCACAAATATTCGCTGCCTGCGTGCCTTTGCCAGCACCGGGCGGTCCTAATAAAATGATTCTCATAATTTTCTCTCAAAATGAAATAGATAAAGTTTTGCCTCAAATTAATCTTTTATAGGTTAAATTTCAAAAGAGACTAATTTTTTTGCTATTTTTTCTTTTTTTAGAACCACATAATCTGGCAAACCATTTTTATAAGGCGGATAATTCTCTCCTGCAATAAGAGGTTGTAAATAATCACGACAAGATTGCGTAATGCCAAAACCATCTGCGCTAATAAAGTTCATAGGCATTTTTTTTTCTATATTTGCTACCTTTGATAAATCAGCCGAACCAATCTCCCAAGTATAAGGATTATTGGCTGTGCGCACAATGGTTGGCATAACTGAATTTTTACCAGAGATTGCCATTTTCACAGCAGATTGTCCTAAGGCGTATGCTTGCTCAACATCAGAATTTGACGATAAGTGCCTCGCTGATCTTTGTAAATAATCGGCAACCGCCCAATGATATTTATAACCCAATTTATTTTTAATTATATCTGCAACCACAGGCGCAGCACCGCCTAGTTGCGCGTGTCCAAAAGAATCTTTGCTATCTTGTTCTGCCAAAAACTTGCCATTTGCATACCTTGTCCCTTCAGATACCACGATAGTGCAATAACCAAATTTCTTCACATTATTATCAACACGAGCCAAAAATTTCTTTTTATCAAAATCTATCTCTGGAAATAAAATAACGACCGGAATAGAATGGTCAACCAAACCACCAGCAGATGCAATCCAGCCTGCATGCCTGCCCATTACTTCAAGTACAAATATTTTCGTTGAAGTTGCTGCCATAGATGCTACATCAAAACTTGCCTCTATTGTTGAAACAGCAACATATTTCGCAACCGAACCAAACCCAGGGCAATTATCCGTAATGGGCAAATCATTATCTACTGTTTTTGGAATATGAATCGCCTGTATGGGATAGTGCATTTTCTCAGATAATTTAGAAATTTTTAAGCAAGTATCCGCAGAATCACCACCGCCATTGTAAAAAAAATAACCAATATTATGTACTTTAAAAACTTCTATTAATCTTTCATATTCTACTTTGTTATCTTCTAAAGATTTCATCTTATAACGACAAGATCCAAAGGCACCAGATGGAGTATTTTTCAGTGCGGCAATATCAGCAGCAGATTCTTTGTAAGTATCAATTAAGTTTTCCGTTAATGCGCCAACAATGCCATTTTCCCCTGCATAAACCGTGCCAATTTTATTTTTGTATTTGCGCGCTGTTTCAATAACGCCGCACGCCGAAGCGTTAATTACTGCGGTAACCCCGCCCGACTGTGCATAAAAAGCATTTTTCATATGAGCATTTTTCGCTAGATAAATAAAGAGTGCTATTATAACAATAACTTTAATAATTCCCGTAAAATCCGCAACCTTTTTTGTTTACTATCCAGTCACAATCTATTTAGCAGCTGCCCTAACTAAAGCAGAGGAGCTCAATTTATTATTTCGCTTTTAGTCAATAAAACGAAGCGGTTTAATTTGCCAATCTGTTTGATCAGAAGCGATTAATAGCAGACACGAAGCACCGCCATTAGTGCGCGTTTTACCTGCTGCCCCGGGGTTGACAACCCAAGGCTCGGCGCTCATATCACAGACTTGTTTATGGGTATGCCCATAAACCACTAATTTTGCTTTTTTGTGTGCTTGGCGCAAAGACTTATGCGGTATATGGTAATGTCCATGTCTGTGTCCGTGTTCTACAATTAATTTACCACCAGGCAATTCAATCTCTGCAATGGTAGCTAAATTTGCTAGATGCTCGTCATTATTACCAGCCACAGCAATAGTTTTTTCTAAAGGTTTTAATTGCGCCAATACTTCCCCTGATCCGACATCTCCTGCATGCACTACCAAATCGCACTGAGATGCTAAGCTAGTAATGTCTGGATGAACAAAACCATGTGTATCAGATAGGATAACAATATTTTTAATCTTCTCTGCCACGTTGGTCTGATTTTCAGAATTTTTTTGATTATCCATGCTTTGAATTTTTGCAACAATAATCGCAGGTATTATACCTTGCTTGAACGACTTGCTATATTTAGATTTTGCTTTGGTTTCAGGTATTTTCTTTTAGATAGTAAGAAGCGTTGCATAGGTTTGATTTAGTTTTGCTAAGCAAGTATTTTCACAAGATTGTTAAAATATTGTTGCACCAAATATCTTAATTTTACTATCTTCAATGCCCAGCACGAGTCTGCCTAAATAGTCGCCCGGAATTTTATCATTGGTTTGTTTGTAAAGCACGGTTATATACTCCCCTCGCCTTAAACAACCCAAAAACTCCCTTTCTCTGGATAGATTTTTGGTTAAATTATTCTTTGCCCATTGTTTACCTATTTCTATTTCATTAGCACCTTGCATCATTCTCTTGCAAAAATGCTTGGTAAATCCAGCATAATCTTGATTATTAGAATATTTAATAAGGTCACCCCACAAAGGATTGGCAATCTCTAAAATTTCTTTGTCTGTTTTCTTAAGGAAATCCATTTAATACCTTCCAATAAAAAATTAATATCCGTTATTTTACTAATATGCGATTCATATCAAATTTTGATTAGCTTTAATTCGGGGCGCACATTGTGATATTCCATCCTTAGATTATCCTACATCTTCTTCGTGTTCAATAAGTAGAAATGATTTTACAGAGCCATTGACTGGACGAATAACATGTTCTATGCCGGCAGGAATAACCAACCATTTACCATCAGCGTATCTACGCGTGATTTCTTGTCCAAGCATTTTGATATGAACTGTTATCATACCTGCGTTAGCGCAGATAAACTCGTTATGTTTATTTACGTGCCATGGAAATCCACCTTCATAGAATTCAATTTGACGTATGACGTAGTTACCAATCGTATACAATGTTAATTACTTATTTTCTTTCTTATCTTTTTTCTTATCATCATCAACAAGATGATAAACAGGTGCTTTTTCCATTTCCCATTTGCCAGTTTTTGGATCACGGCGCGATACGGTCAAGCAATGCCAATTCTTGTCATCAAGTTTCATATGATCTCCGCGATAATAATAGCCCGGCCAACGCGTTTCCTTACGAAATAGTGTATGTTGTGCAACAGATTCTGAAGTAAGATGACGGTGTTTCAACTCCCATGTGCGCATCAGTTGATGAATATCTTCAGCACCAATATGCTCTAGGTCTTCTGCAAATATGTCCAACAGTTCTATACCGCGTTTAAGCAAATTCTCATTGGTCATATAGTTTACGCTGATGCCGCCAATATATTCATCCATTATTTTTTCAAGACGTTGTAAGCCTTGAATTGGTAGTAAGTAGCTTGGTGAAACAGTGCCTGCAACGATTTCATTACGACCCACTGCATAGTTTTCTAACGGCTGATAGATGACCTTTTTTAAATCTTTAAGTTTTTTGTCTGATACACTAATATTATCAGCACGTCCATCGTTAATGTAATTCACCGCAGCTTTTGCAGCAAGACGACCTTCTGTAAATGAGCCTGAAGAAAATTTATGTGCTGTGCCACCCACAGCATCGCCAGCACCAAAAAGGCCATCAATTGTCATCATACGGTTATATCCCCAGAAATATTCAGACGGAGACAGGTCTTCTGGCCCACTCACCCAAGCACCCGAACAAGTTGCATGAGAACCCATAACATAAGGTTCAGATGTTGTTAGTTCAGGATTGGTATATTTTGGGTCAATATTTTGAGATGCCCAAACAACGGCCTGACCGATAGTCATACCTAGAAAATTTTCCCAACCTATCTCTTCTAAATGAGGGTCTTGGAAAGCCTCCATAGTGGCCATGTGAATAGGTCCCCTACCAGCTTTAACTTCTTCAATAAATGCATGATTACGCAAACAAGTCGGGGTTGGCGTATGGTCAATATATTCACCTACAATTGCTTTAGTATGGTCATACCACTTAGATTCGTACTCTTCACCATAGGTATTTTGGGTGTAAGTTTTAAGATGCAAGAAGTAAGCTCCTACTGGTCCATAACCGTCTTTAAATCGTGCTAGAACTATACGATTTTCCATTTGGGTCATTTTGGCACCAGCCGCAATAGGTAAAGCATAAGCCGAACCACTGCTCCACGGAGCATACCAAGTTCTTCCCATACCCTCACCCACAGAACGAGGTTTAAAAATATGTGAGGCACCGCCAGCGCTGACAATCACAGCCTTAGCTCTAAAAACATGATAGTCGCCCGTGCGACAATTAAAACCTACAGCACCAGCAACTCTGTTTTCATGGCTTTCATCCATTAATAGGTGAGTCACCATAATTCTATTATAAATTTTATCAGCAGACTTACGCGCCGCTTCAGCAACAATTGGTTTATAGCTTTCACCATGAATCATAATCTGCCATTTACCCTCTCGTTGGTAACGGCCAGTTTTCTTGTCGCGCATAAAAGGCAATCCCCATTCTTCAAATTTATGCACTGCAGAATCCACATGACGTGCCATATCATAGGCTAAATCTTCACGCACCATACCCATTAAGTCATTACGTGCATAACGCACATGGTCCTCAGGTTGATTTTCATCCCACTGCATACCCATATAGCAGTTGATGGCATAAAGTCCTTGAGCAACTGCTCCACTACGATTAATATTAGCTTTTTCAGCGACGACAATCTTCATATCGCGCCCCCAATATCTAGCCTCGTATGCAGCACCAGTGCCCGCCATACCACCACCAACAACTAAAATATCACAATCTTCGTAAACTGTTTTAATTTTACCCATTAATAATACACTCCCTCTCTAAGTGTTAAGTTTTTCATAACTGGTAGCCCATCATCAACATTAAGCGCATCTGGTTCATGACAAAGTAATTGATTTTGAAACTCATCTTTACCAGGCATTGGTAAATCACTCAATTTTGGAATATGTTTTCCCCACGGCTTAGTGGTAATAGGCGAAAGGAAATTTTTTTCACGGCCATCTCTAAATTTAATCTTCCAAGAAATAGTGCCCTTTTCCTCTTCACGAAGCACGCGAACGCTATGACCCAAAGGAGCAAAATCAGCATATCCACGTACATCAATAGCATTTTGTGGGCAAGCTTTTACGCAGGCGTAGCACTCCCAGCACATATTGGGCTCAATGTTGTAGGCACGGCGATAGGTTGTGTCAATGTGCATAATGTCAGATGGACAAATGTCAACACAATGTCCACAGCCATCACAACGGGTCATATATACAAATGTCGGCATATTTATCTCCCCTGTTTTTCAGTTTATTAAATCAATTTTAGTAGTGTAGTGGCGCTTCACGCTTGATGCCAAGACCAAATTTTTCTGGCTTATCTGCTGGTTTTGGCAAGTTCTCTCTGGAACCATCTGCCTCAGTCATACGCCTTTGAAAAGCTGCCACTGGTTTAAAGAACATATGAGCAAATTTAGACCATAGCACTCCTGCAAATAACACAGTGCTAGAAAAGACAAACAAACCGAAAAATAAAGTCGCCCAGAATGCACCACCTGTAGATTGTAAATAAGACCAAATCAGAGCAAAAGTTGAGGTAGCCATCAACGAAAGACTAAATAAATCAGCACGCACAACACGATACCACTTATTTCCTTCAACAGCCATATCCACACGGATGAAAAACCAGAACCAGTAAACACCACCAGTCAGCATCAATCCGCTTATATGCCACAATTGCGGCAAAATAGTAGATGCTACCATCTCTGTGGCGGGCAGACTAAAAATCATAATAATCGTGGTTGCTACGAAAATAACGAAACCGTACATAGTCAAAAGGTGGGCAGCTCTACGCTTAGTGTTGCAGAATTCAGCAGAGGTTAACACATCTTCTGTAACTGTCTTAAGTGCAATCAATGCCTTTTCGCCACCGCTAACTTTCCTGGTTGCATTTTCTTTTAACTTTTTTGAATTTCCAAAAAAGTACTTGGCACTTTTTTTATGAATCATGTCAAGCACTACGCCCCCGACAACCAACAATAACATCGTAAGTACGTAACCCTGCATTGCAATGGGTGGTATAAATTCCAAAAGCTGGGCAAATGGATTGACAGTAATCATAGACGTGATTCTCCTTCAATTAAATTTAAGCGCAAATTAAATCATTATTGGCAATTTTATACTTCAATTCCAACATAATTATATGCCAATTTTTTCATTTTATACGTACCAAGGCCTGCATTATACTTATAAAAAAAAATTGCTACAACAAAAATAAACAATTTTACTGTGTCAGTATAGATTATTTAGCAGAATGTCCTGATAATTCCACTTTAATGTTTCCATCATCTTTTAAATTGCCATAATACTTGTGCAGTACAGACAATACTTCTGGGCGTGAAAAATGCTCAGGCACTTCTAAATTTTCACTCAACATATATCTTAACTTAGTGCCCGACAGTAGTAATCTATCTTCTTCTTTGTGTGGACAAGTTTTCATGCTTGCCATGCTATCGCAACTATAACACCAAAAGGTCCAATCAATTCTAAGTGCTTTGGTTTCTAAGGTATTTTCTGGAATTTCATCAAAAATATGATGTGCATCAAAAGGCCCATAATAATCTCCAACCCCAGCATGGTCGCGACCAACAATGAGATGGGAGCAACCATAGTTTTGTCTAAATAACGCGTGAAGAAGCGCCTCTCTAGGCCCTGCATAACGCATATCAAGCGGATAGCCTGATTGTAATATAGTGTCTTTAACAAAATAATTTTCTATTAATTTTGCAATAGCCTGACTACGCACTTTAGCAGGAATATCGCCTGGTTTTAATTTTCCAAGCAATGAATGTATCATTACGCCATCGCTAATCTCCAACGCAACTTTTACCAAATATTCATGTGCACGATGCATGGGATTGCGCGTCTGAAATGCAGTAATTGTCTGCCAGCCCTTTGACGCAAAGTAAGAACGTGTTTGTGCAGGCGTCATATATAAATCACCATACCAATCTGGAAATACACCTTGAGATAAAACTTTAATTGGTCCAGCCAAGTTTACATCACCTTGTTTCATCACCATTTTCACGCCTGGATGTTTTTCATCGGTTGTCTTATAAACCTCTCTGCATTCGTGTATCTTATCAATATTATATTTTTCTGTCACCAACATAGTTGCTATAATTTTACGGTCTTCGTCATTAATAAGTGCTACCTCATCGCCATCAGATATGCTACCCGCCTTTTCACTATTGACAGATAGCGTGATGGGAATTGGCCAAAATAAGCCATTTGACATGGTCATATCATCGCAAACGCCTTGCCAGTCAGATTTATTCATAAAGCCGTCAAGCGGTGTAAAACCACCGATACCCATCATAATAACATCACCAACCTCTCGTGAGCTAAGATTAATTTTAGCCAGTTTTTTAGATTTTTCTAATTCTAGGCGTGCTTTATCTCCAGTAAGCAGTAATGGCTTTAACTGCTTTGCACCATGCGGATTTACTAACCTCATTAAATTATTTTTCTCCACTACATTTTGCACAATTTTCATCCTATTTTAACAATTAAACGCAAAGGGCGTGCATTTTACACCTTTTTAAAAAAGTGTATATTCTTTTGCGTGCAAAAATGCGATTTGTCAATGCCATATATCAAAAAAGTTGCGGAGTTAGAACAAAAAAGAATTGAATCTTGATTTAAAATGTTACAATGCTACACCTGATTTCATTAATTAAATTTTTCGAGGCATATTTTCTAAAAAATGGTACGTTCTTAGTATTTGCGCTAGTGCAATTTTAAGAAGTTAGAAAAATAGGCTTTATTTTTTTGGAGGTATGTATGTTAAACGCATTACATCAAAATCCGCTTATTATGCTTGTTGGACGAATTTGTTTGGCATTGATTTATTTTTTGGGTGGACTTTCTTTATTAAAAGGTAGTGTGCCTGTTGATTTTGCTGCAATCAAAGGTATTCCTGAAATTTTGGTGTGGCTTGCTTTTACTGTTAAATTATTAGGCGGACTGATGATTATCATTGGTTACAAGACACGCCTTGCCGCACTCGCTCTTAGTATTTTTACTGTATTTACTGCATTTATTTTTCACGATATTATGGGTGCAGTTTTCTTAAAAGAAATCGCAATGATTGGCGGTTTATTATTGCTCGTTGCTGTTGGTGCAGGCAAATTCAGTCTGGATTCAAAATTAAACAAGAATTTAAATACTATGTAAAGTGGTGATTTTTTTGAGAAAAGAAGAATTATTAAAAAAAAATAAAGCAGAGATGAATTATGCCAGATAAAGCATTTGTTGCGATTTTAATGGGTTCAGATTCGGACCTACCAATTTTAGAAAACACAATTAAAATATTAAAATATTTTAGTGTTTCTTATGAACTGAGAATTGCCTCAGCACATCGCACACCGAATTTTACACATTCTTATGTTAAAAATGCTGAAGCACGCGGTTGTGCAGTTTTTGTTGCAGCAGCAGGGCTCGCAGCGCATTTAGCAGGCACGGTAGCAGCACACACGATTAAGCCTGTTATCGGAATTCCAATTGATGCGTCACTAGGTGGGCTAGATTCCTTGCTTTCAACAGCACAGATGCCGAGTGGTATTCCTGTTGCAACTGTTGCTATCGGTAGCACTGGTGCAAAAAATGCAGCATATTTAGCACTGCAAATACTAGCAGTTTATGATGAAGAACTACGCGATAAGTTACTTGCAGAACGCGAGCGAAACGCACAAGCAATTTTAGCAAAAAATGATATATTTAATTTGTCCTGAAAAAAAATTAGGCTAGGCGTATTTTTGCTATATTTCTCTTAATTTTTACAGGGAGAAAAAGATTTTCTATGTACTGATTCAATGATGCCAAATTTTTTAATTGCTAGTCGGTGAGCCTTCGTTGCATAGCCCTTGTGTTTTGCAAAATTATATTGCGGATAGCATTTTTCTAAATTGAGCATTTGCTCATCACGCGTTACTTTTGCCACAATAGAAGCAGCACTAATCACAGGATGAAGAATATCTCCTTTTATAACCGGGCGACAAAACTTAATATCTGGACAAATATTGCCATCAACCAATGCAATATCATAAGGCATTTTCAATAACAAAACAGCACGCTTCATTGCCATTAAGGCTGCCTTTAAAATATTAAACCTATCAATTTCTTCTGCACTTGCTTTGCCAATTGCAAAATAACATTTGTTTGTGATGTGTAAAAATAATTCAGCACGTTTTTTAGTACTAAGTTTTTTTGAATCAGTAATGTTCTTTAAAGCAAAATTCTCAGGCAAAATTACTGCAGCCGCAACAACTTCTCCGGCAAGCGCTCCTCTACCTGCCTCATCAATACCGACGATAATTTTTGCCAATTTTTTACTATTGTCTTAATACAAAAAGAATTATTATTTTTCTGGACCTAATTTGTGCTTTTTTTGCTCGGCGTTAATTTATTCTGAGTAAGTGTTTGATTTAAATACGCATCCGCCTCATCGGTGTTTAAAATTTTATTTTTTGCATTTATGAGCTTAAACTCACTATCATTCCAACCTTTGATGCCAAGTGCGAGCGAGCGTACATGCTTAAAACCAAGTTGCTTCATCGTTAACGTCGCTAGCGCACTGCGCCTTCCTGAGCGACAAATCAGCACAATACTTTGCTTGCGACCATTTGCTAAGGCGGGAACAGTGTCATGGTAACCCCATTCACAAGCACTTTCTAAGACTCCCCTAGGAACATGAATAGCGTGTTTTATGTGCATCACATTAAATTCATTTTGCTCGCGCACGTCAACAAGTAGCAGTGGTTTTTCCTGTGCCAACTCATCTACTAGGTCCCAAGGCATAAGCTCAGTTATTTGTGTTAAAGCCTTAGTAAACAGTGTTTGATAAGTTTCAGACATTATGTAAATTAAAAATATTACTAGCTAGTTTTTGCAAAACGTGAAGCAAGATTATTTTTGCAAAAACTATTTTCAATAAGCATTATCGCAACCTCTACCCTAGAATGCAACTGAAATTTTCTTAAAATCGCCTTAACATGTAATTTGACTGTACCATCTGAAATATTTAATTCGCATGCGATACGTTTGTTATTAAGTCCACTTGCGATGAGACAAGCTACCTCTTTTTCTTTAGGCGTTAGTTTGTCAAAAATATTTTGTTTGCCATAAAGTTTGTCCTTTAAAATTTTAGCAAGTAAATGAGTCATTTCTTTTGCGACAATGATTTTGCCGCTAAGCACATCATCAAGTGCGCTTACTAGTTCTTCTGGCTTCATATCTTTAAGCAGATAAGCTTGTGCACCTGCTTGCAAAGCGTTCTTTAAATCTTTTTCATCATGGCTAGTAGTTAAAATTACAATGGGCGCGTTGGAAATATTTTTTGTTTTAATTTGGGTAAGCACTTCCAACCCAGACATGCGTGGCATACGCATATCTATCAAGATAATATCCACTTTATGATGAGATAGATCTAGCAAACCTTGTGCGTCATTAGTAAATGTAACAACTTCAATATGGTGCCTGCCAAGGAGTGCAGTGAGTCCTTCTCTAAATAAACGATGATCATCAATTACAGCAATTTTCATCATATGTTAGGTGAATGAAAAACAGAAAAATTAGCACGCATGGTTCATATTTGAAAATTTTAGCATGATTTGTGTCCCTTCACTAATTTCACTTTCAACACTGAGTGTTGCACCAATGCGCTCAGCCCTTTCCTTCATAATCTCAAATCCAAGGCTAAAGCCACTATGACTATCAATATTTTTGCTATCAAAACCCACTCCATCATCTTCAATTATTAAATGTTGCTGCGAGACTAAAATTCTAATATTTTTTGCTTTTGCATGCTTTTTAGCATTTGTGAGCGCTTCTTTGACAATACGTAAGATCTGCACTTCTATCTCAGGTTTAACATCAATTTTATCTTTATGCTGCAAATAAACACTGATACACGACTCTGCCCTAAAGGCATGAACAAGATTCTCAATTGAAGCGTTAATACCTTTGGCATCTAGCGGTATACGAAAATGGTGCATTAAATGTCTAAGCTCAGTATGGGCTTGGTTAATGCCGTTTGCAATATCTTTTGCTTTATTTTGCGCTTCCGCTCTAGATCCATTTTTGATAATATCAAGCAACACTGAGGTTTGAAGATTTATGCTGTGCAAAACCTGTGATAGTGAATCGTGTATATCTTGCGATAAAAACAGGCGCTCTTGGTTTAGATACAGTCTCTGTCTGGCCATATCATTTTTTGCACGGTTAAGTGCCATAGCAAGATGCTCGCCAATTGCTTTTAATAGGGCACGCTCATCTTGAGTAAGCGAAGGTGTTTTATCAAAAAATAAACTGACAATGCCAAGCGGTTTATCGCCATCATGAAATGGAATAAAAATAGTGCCATATTTTGATTTTTGCTTGGTAGCAATGCCAACACATTTAGCACAAGTATGCACACTAAACTGCACACGCACTTTAGGAGAAAGCGCTATATTTGTACATAAACACGCACCCTGGGTAATTTTTTTTTCTTGATTAATGTTATCAAGATTACCTTTAACATGCGCTAAATTTAAAAAATTTTCATCGTCTAATAAACGTATCACGCCTGCATTAGCATCTGTTATACCCATAAATATTTGCAAGAAGTATGTCAGCAATTCCTTGCTGCCACGCATTGTATTTAAGTTTGCAGAAATATTATATAAGGTCTCTAATAAACTTGATTTTGCAGTGAGACGCTCTATTTGTTTTTTGAGAACATTTTCCATATCGTCGTATAAATTTTGTTCTTCATCTAATAAATGATTAGCTGCCTGACTAATGGCGTGAAGTGATGATTTTTGAACACTAGGCGGACTGCTTAAATCTTGATTCTTTTCATAGCGCACAAACCAATTTTCTAAAAGAGATAGAGGCAATATAAAATCTTTATAAATAAAATAAAATACTAATATAGCGCACATCAATAGCAACAAAATACTAATAGACATATATTTATTTTCTATAAATAAAGCCATCACAAATAAAGTGCTGATGGCAAAGATAAGTATTAGATATAAAACCAAGTTAGTGCGAATATTCATAATCATGATTTATGTGTAAGACCATCTTTTAATAAGATTATTTAGCATTATAAATTGAAACACTATAAGATAAAGGTTGCTTAAATTGATGTTACTTATATACAAAAAATTTGGCGTATAATGACCCTATAGGGAGTATTTATGTTAATAACATTAAGAGCTATTTTACCTGTTCTATTGCTGATATTTGCTGATTTGTTTGCACCAGCACAAGCACAAACGCAAGCAGATTTGTTACCTGTTGATGAAGCGTTTGTGCTTAAAGTTAATGGTAGGTCAAATGAGATTACTCTCAATTTTAAAATCGCTGAAGGTTATTATTTATATAAAGAAAAAATTAAAATTTCCTCTGATGCATCAAAAGCATTAGGCAAAGCAATTTTTCCTATTGCACGCATTCAGGAAGACGAGTTTTTTGGACGTGTTGGCATTTATCGCAACAAAGTTAAAGTTATTATTCCTGTCCTAGTAAATCAAATAAAAACATTAAATTTATCCGTTAGTTACCAAGGTTGTGCTGATATTGGCGTGTGTTATCCACCAGTGCAAAAAAATATGTTAATTGAACTAGTAGACGGTTCTGATCTAGCTGACGATTTTAGTGCTAGAGGTGTGATAAAAAGCGCTGGTGATGCGATTTCTGAGGCGGGTCAGCGTAGCAAAAATATCTTTAATCGTTTTATCGGTGGCGGTGATCCAGAGCCTTTGCCGCCTGATAAGGCTTTTATTTTTAGCATCAATACTCAAGATGAAAAAACACTCATTGCTACTTGGCGTATTCGTTCGGACTATTACTTATATCGCGACAAAATCAGTTTTAATGTTAAAGGAGCAGATGTTAGCCACGTAGCTTTGCCAGAAGGAGAGATAAAGGATGATCCTTATTTTGGTAAAGTTGAGACTTACAAGGGTGTGTTAAAAGCAGAAATTTTGCTGGCTAATATTGTTAATCGTGATATTGAAATTTCTGCAAAATATCAAGGTTGTTGGGAAGGCGGTGTTTGTTATCCGCCACAAGAGAAGCATGTGAACTTGACCCTGCCGGCAAGTACAAAAAATACTGCATCTAAGTCTGTGGAAGCATTTGTCAACGTCTCAGCACTTGATGTGGACAAAACTACATATAAGAGCGAAGATGTTGGTATTGTCAATATTTTAAAAAGTGATAAATTATGGTGGGTATTAGCGAGTTTCTTTGGTTTTGGTTTATTGCTTTCATTTACGCCGTGTGTGTTTCCTATGATACCGATTTTATCAGGTATTATCGTTGGACAAGGTACGCATATTTCTTTGACGCGCGCTTTCTTTATGTCTCTGGTTTTTGTGCTTACAATGTCATTTACTTATGCGCTTGCTGGCGTGATAACGGGATATTCGGGCGAAAATTTACAAATCTGGTTTCAAAATCCTTGGGTAATTACAAGTTTTAGTGCGGTGTTTGTAGTGCTAGCATTGTCAATGTTTGGTTATTTTGATATTCAATTGCCTGCGTTTCTTCAGAAAAAAGCTAGAGATTTAAGCAATCAGCAAAAATCTAGTCTTTGGGGGGTTGCAGTAATGGGTTTTCTGTCAGCACTGATTGTAGGTCCTTGCGTAGCACCGCCGCTAGCGGGCGCACTCATTTATATTGGCCAAACAGGTGATGCAGTTTTAGGCGGTTTAGCATTGTTTTCAATGAGCATTGGCATGGGTATACCACTACTTTTAATCGGCACAACCGCTGGAAAAATTTTGCCAAAAATGGGCACGTGGATGGATAAAATTAAGGCAGTATTTGGTATTTTAATGTTAGGCATTGCGATTTATTTGCTTGATAGAATTGTAAGCGACTTAGTCTCTCTTATTTTGTGGGCAAGCCTTATTACTATTTCAATGGGTGCTATGGGCGCACTCAAGCCACTAACAAAAGATGCTACGCCTTGGCAAGGAATTTTTAAAACTATTGGTCTTATGATATTTGCCTATGGTATTTTGCTTTGGTTATTGGTTGCAAGAGGTGGTGGTGATATGTTAGCACCATTATCTATCTGGCAGATGTACAGTCAAAATACCTCACAAGCAAAACAGTTAAATTTTGAGAAAGTCACTAACAATTTGGAGCTTGATAATATTTTGGTGCGCGCACAGAAAGATAATCAAGTGGTTATGTTAGATTTTTATGCTGATTGGTGCGTGTCCTGTAAAATATGGGAGAGAAATGTTTTTACAAATGCTAGTGTTATTGATAAACTGAGCGGAGTGATTGCGTTAAAAGCTGATGTAACAGAAAATAATCGCGATGATAAGGCACTTATGAAACGTTTTAATATCATTGGACCGCCCGGTATTTTATTTTTCAAAAATGGCGCAGAATTAAGACATTTGCGTATTATTGGTGAGATGAATGCCAAAAATTTTTTAACACATTTTGAAAAAATTTACTAATACCAAATAAAAAGTATCAAACGAAGTTATTATTTTATTATACAAAATACTTAATAAAATTAGCTTTCTTGTTGGCAACTTGCTTGATAAATAAGTAAAACACTCATACGCACAAACTCTAATATTTCATAAAAGTCTCTGCTATTATCCTCGGTGTTTGCTACTTCATCACTTAGTTTACTAATGTTCGAAATATCTCTAATTGCCTCAAGCGTTTCAGTACTACGAGTTTTAATTTTTCCAAATCTAAGTCCAAATAAAAAACCTTGACACCATCGAGTTAAACTTTCAACTTGATAGTCAAGCGATTCTATTTCTTCTGCAATGATTGGTTCAAAGCTAAAATCATCGCAGTTAAGTTGTTCGTTTGTATATTTATAAAGGGAGGTAAGTGTTTTGTTTTTGAGCGCTAAATTCGTATTATCACCTGCAATTTGGCTTAGCCACAGTGTTATATTTAGTTCTTGCACAGCGCAGATTAAGCCGCACAACATGCCATGTGCGTTTGCTGGGTTCTCATTTGTATTAAGCGTATGGATGATTTTTGATAAATTATCATACGAAAAATCTTTGACATTGGTCATAGTGTATCTGTTTTAATGTTTTTTATTAGAATAGACATCACCGCCATACGCACAGCAATGCCATTAGTAACTTGTTTTAGAATAACTGACTGTTTACCATCTGCAACAGCAGATGCAATTTCTACTTCACGATTAATAGGTCCTGGGTGCATTACAATTGCATTAGATTTAGCTAAGTTTAATTTTTCTTGTGTAAGTCCATAATTTGCAAAATATTCTATCTCATTTGGCATATCAAAAGCGAGCATACGCTCTTTTTGTAGCCTTAATATAATGATAACATCCGCATCTTGAATACCTTTTTTAAGGTCACTAGTGCATATAACACAATCAGATTCATAGCTGTGTTGCTGTAGTCTGGGCGGTGCAATTAAACGAATATCTTGTACCCCAAGTATTGTGAGCGCACAAATATCTGAGTGTGCTACGCGAGAATGAATAATATCGCCAACAATTGCAACAGATAGTTTGCTCATGTCAGGTCTATGCTGATAGATAGTGAGCATATCTAATAATGCTTGTGTTGGATGAGCATTCGTGCCATCACCTGCGTTAATGACACCGACATTATGCATTTTAGTAGCAATACGATGCACTAAACCATTTGTTTGATGACGCACGATAAAAATGTCAATTGGCATCGCGGCAAGCGTCTGCATTGTGTCAAACAAACCCTCATTTTTTTTAGTTGCTGAGTTTTCTAAGTCAACATTAATCACATTGGCTCCAGAATTTTTGGCAGCAATTTCAAATGTATTACGTGTGCGTGTACTTGGTTCAAAAAATAAGTTTGCAACCGTTATATCTTTTAGAGTATGCGATTTTTTCAAAACACCATTTTCAATCAAGCCACTAGCAACTGTTAAGATGTATTGCAGTTGAGTCTGAGATAAATTTTTTAAACCGAGCAAGTGTCTCAGTTTTCCAGATGAGCTGAGCTGTATGCTATTATCAATAGTTGACATTATTAAAATAATTTAAGATGGTTTGACAACTCAAATGCTACGTGTTTTTTAAAATTAAACTCTTTAAAAATTTTAGGCATCTTATTTTGTTAAGGGGTTTTATTTACTTCATTTAACCAAGTTTGCAAAATGAGTATTGATGCGCGCTCATCTATTGCCCCATGTTTGGCGTTACGATGCAAATGATGCCATTTTAATTGTTTTCTAGCCTCATAGGAGGAGAGATGTTCATCAATATAAATCACGCGCTTCTGATAACGTACTATGAGTTTTTTACCAAATGCACGTGCAATAAGCGACATTTCTTGTGTAAGACCTTTATAAAAAGGCATGCCAACAATGAATATTGAGATCGGATACGCGATGATAATCGCATCAATTTCTCTCCAATTAATACGTCCATCTTTATGATGCCTAACGCTAGTGATACCGCGCGCAATGTTTGTAAGACTATTGGCAATTGCAATACCTGTGCGTTTTGTGCCAACATCAAAAGCAAGATAATATTCAACGGACATCAGTATTTAATATGCCAATAATTTCTAATAATTCCTGATTTATATATCCATCTGCAAGCAGTTTATGCTTTTTTTGCAAAGCACGCAATGCTGCGCGCGTTTTAACACCGACAATACCATCTGGCAAACCCGAGTTGAAACCAAGCGTATTAAGTTTTTTTTGCACGCTGATAATGGTCTTTGTTTTTAAAGCAATGCTTGGAATTGGTATGGCATATAAAGGTTGATTGTTTAATATTTTGTCGGATAGATGACCAACCGTTAGTGCGTAAAAAATGGAGCGATTCCAATTAAGGAGCGCCTCAAAATTACGATATACTAAAAATGCTGGACCTTTATGACCCATTGGTAAAACAACTGCCCCTAAGAGATCACTATTTGGTAGTGCTTTATTTCTTACACTACGCACGCCCAGTGCTTGCCAGTAAGAAAGCGGTTTTTTATGATGTAATGTAGCTAATTCATAATCAAAAGTATTCGGCAATTTAACTTCTCGTCCCCAACGTTCACCTTTATGCCAGCCAATTTGCGTTAAAAAATAAGCGGCACTAGCAAAAATATCATCCAAGTCATACCATAAGTCTAGCTTATTTTCATTAGCATCAACGGAGTAAGCAACAACATTAGTCGGCATAAACTGCATAGCACCAAGCGCTCCTGCCCAGGAACTTTTAGCATTTAATGGAATAATACCGTCATCAATAAGTTTTAAGGCACTCAAAAGTTGCTCAGTAAAAAAAGCGTGTCTTTTTTTATCAAAAGCAAGCGTTACTAATACTTCAATAAGGCTAAAATTGCCAGTATGCTGGCTAAAGTTTGTTTCAATACCCCAAATGGCAAGTAAAATATGTGGTGGCACGCCGTAGTCAGAGTAAATTTTTTGTAATTTTTTTTGATATTTTTGATAATATTTGCGTGCATGATTAAGACGCACATCGTTTACACGCGTATTTAAATATTGCCAAAAACCAACTGTAAATTCAGGCTGTCTTCTATCTAATTCAATAACACGTGTGTTTAATTTTAAGTCGTCAAATGCTTGATTAATAGTTTTTTGACTAATACCCTGAAGTAGCGCTTTTTGTTCCACTTCATATAAAAGATAATCCAGTGAATCACTTTTTTCTGTTTGTACATTTTGCATATTTGCTAATACTGATGTGGTTAAAATAGCAATTACGATGGGCAGAAATTTTGTCACTAATATTTACCAAAATTTGATAAAAATAACCATTTTACTCGCGTTTATTTTATTATCAGCGTGTAATAATAAAATTGTGAATTTGCATGGTAAAACAATGGGCACACGTTATCATATTGTATACGTAGAACAAGGTAAGAACAATATTAGCCAACATTTAATTGATGGACGCCTAATGGCGATTAATCGTGTTTTTTCATCTTGGAATACAGGCTCTGAAGTGGCTAAATTAAATCGTAACACTAGCACATTATGGATTGATGTCTCTAGTGAGTTATTTTATTTACTAAGCATATCAAAAATGCTTTATGAACAAACTGATGGTTATTTTGATATTGGTTTAGGGCGCTTATCTGATTTATGGGGTTTTTATGAAAGTACAGCAAGCATTCAGTTAAATAGCAGGGAAAATAAAGTATTTTTAAAGCCAAATGCTAAGTCTATAGCGAAGGCGCACGGTGTTAGTGGTATAAATTATTTGGATTTGGATATTTTAAGAGTTAAAAAAAACAGAGATATTCACCTAGATTTTTCCGCCATTGCTAAAGGTTATGCACTAGATGAAATTGCAAAATTATTGGATGCACATGGTATCTATAATTTTCTCATTGAAATTGGCGGTGAAGTATTAGCGCGCGGAAGCCATTCAAATGGCGATGATTGGCATATCGGTATTGAAAAACCAGATCACAGTAATCCTACTGTTATTAACCTAGATGATCACGCCATCGCAACTTCTGGCAATTATCGCAATTTTATTATTTATAACGGGGAAGAATATAGTCATATTTTTAATCCAAAAACCGCTCTTCCAGCTGAGCACAAGCTTTTATCAGTAAGTGTTATTCATAAAAGCGCGATGATGGCGGATGCTTATGCTACAGCAATGATGGCGATGGGAAAAATGCGGGCATTTGATCTAGCAAAACGCCTAGAACTAAGGGCTATCTTTATCACAAAGACAACAAATAATCTCTTAAAAATTGAACATGTTAATTTTACACAAAGTAGAGGGGGTAGCACCCATTACAATAAAAATTATCGCAATCATTATCAAACCTTAGTAAGCAGAAAAACAGCTTAACTGCTAAAATTATACGCTCGTCTAAAAACAGGAGACAAAATGAAAAAATATATTATTGGATTTATTTTAAGAGTATTAACTATATCAGTTATTTCATAAGCTACCACTTATGCTTTTAGTGGCACACGCTATGACGTTTATTTTAAACGTAAGGTAAAAAAATAATTGAAAATTGTTATGTAGATGGAGAATAAATATCTTGTTAATAAGGTTAAATTTTGACGATTTTTGATGGTTTTTTTATTGCAATATCCATATACTCCCTATCTTCTTCTTTATTCTATTATAAACTTCTCTTGAAAAATATCATTCCAAATCGTTTATTTTTTGATTAGATTATTTTTTGATTAAGGCATTACCATTATTTAATTCCCTATGATTATCAACTTTATATTTTCTAACTATCAATCTTACTTATTGGTTTCGTTATAACAAAATTTTAAGTAGAATAACTGAAAAATACAAACTTAAATTATGGCAAATAATACACCACTTGCTTATTTACTACGACCAAAAACATTGACACATTTTTTTGGACAAACGCATCTTCTAAAAGAAAATAGTGCACTTAGACGTGCAATTTTGCAAAAAAAGGCACACTCCATGATTCTCTGGGGACCACCTGGTAGCGGGAAAACAACCATTGCCCATATTATAAGTCAAGGAGAAAATATTAATTTCGTTGAAATTTCTGCGGTGAGTGAAGGTATAAAATCAATACGGGATGCTGTACAATTGGCAAAAAATAGTAATATTATGCATGGCTTTCTTGTCTTGTTTGTGGATGAAATACATCGATTTAATCGCACACAGCAAGATGCACTGCTACCACATGTTGAATCTGGATTAATAACACTTATTGGCGCAACAACGGAAAATCCATCTTTTGCATTAACGCGTTCTTTACTTTCACGTCTGAGTGTTTATAAACTTAATCCGCTTAGTGAGGAAGCACAGATACAAATTCTAGAACGCACACTTAATTATTTAAACTCTAATACTGACGCTGAAATTAAATTTACGCAGGAGGCAAAGCAATATTTAGTTGTGAATAGTCATGGTGATGCGCGTTATTTAATGAACTATATGGAATCTATTTCCCAGTGCGATGAGAAAAACATTGACGAAATAAAACTCAAAAAAATCCTCCATAATAAACCTCCAAGTTTTGATAAGCATGGCGATATTTTTTATCAGCAACTCTCAGCGTTTCATAAATCAGTGCGTGGTTCAGCACCAGATGCAGCACTTTATTGGTTTGTGCGTATGATAGAAGCAGGCTGTGATGCAAAAGTGATTGCGCGACGTTTACTAGCAATTGCATCTGAGGATATCGGAAATGCTGATCCGAGAGCGCTTGGTATTTGTTTAAATGCTTGGGATATTTATCATCGTGTGGGAGATAAAGAAGGATATAGGGCAATCGCCCAAGCAATTATTTATTGTGCACTAGCAGCTAAAAGTAATGCAGTTTATTTAGCATTTAAGGCAGCGCTCAAAGATGCTAAAGCAAGCGCTTATATGCATGTGCCAAAACACTTGTGTAACATGACAGATGAATTGTCAAAAAAATATGGATTAAGTTCGGGCTATCGTTATGCACATGATGAACCGCATGCTTATACTAAAGGGCAAAAATATTTTCCAAGTGCCTTAGGTGAGCGTTGCTATTATAAACCAACCGATAGAGGCTTAGAGGCAAAAATTTCTGAACGTTTAGAGAAGTATAGAGGATGGGACAGAGATGCACATGAAAAAGCTAAAATGCAAAAAACTGCCACAGAAAAAGACAAAAATCCTAAGATAAAGTAACAAAAAACTAAAAATTACAAGGGTAAAAATGGAAATACTCACTGTTATATTAGGCGCTACTTTGGGTGCAACAGCACGCTATTATTTAAGTTTATGGCTAAGCGATTTGGATAAAAATATGTCCATAAGCGTTTTATTTGCAAATATATTTGCCTCTTTTATTGCAGGTATTGCCATTATCTTAATAATAGAAAAATCTTTGTCTGAGCCCTATCGCTTATTTTTACTGGTTGGTTTTGCAGGCTCGTTTTCAACAATGTCTGCTGTTTCTTTAGAGATGGCACAGATGCTTGAGTTAGGCGCCTATATGAGGGCAAGTTTTTACGGATTTTTTAATATTATATTTTCTTTGTTTGCAACATTTAGTGGGATGATGTTAGCACGTTATTACTTAACCTATTTTCAATAGTATCAAGCAATACATCAGCAATGCGTATATGATAGATTTTATCTAATTCTCTAATACCAGTTGGGCTGGTAACATTAATTTCACTAATATAGTCGCCAATAATATCTAGTCCGACAAAAATAAGTCCATTTTGAGTTAGAGTAGACGCAACTTGTGCACATAAATATTTATCGCGCGCGCTTAATTTTTGCCCCACACCAATTGCACCCGCTGCTAAATTGCCCTTAAAACTCCCCGCTTTTGGTATGCGAGCGAGTGCATAAGGTATCGGTTTACCATCAATGATTAAAATACGTTTATCACCGCGCGCGATTGCTGTTAAATAGCGCTGAGCCATAATAGGTGTTGTGCCAAAATGCGTTAATTCACCCAAAATATCCACTATGTGCTTTTTATCATCATCAATTGATAATTTAAAAATATTTTCACCACCCATTTCATCTAGCGGCTTAACAATAGCAGTTTTTTGTTCTTTGATAAACGTTATTAAGTGTTCTATATTGCTTGATACAAGAGTATTAGTAATACAATCTGGGAAGCGCATAATAGCTAATTTTTCATTAAAATCTCTCAGAGCACGCGGCTTATTGACAACCAGCACACCTTTTTGTTCTAAATACTCAAGCAAATAAGTGGCGTAGATATAATTCATATTAAAGGGAGGATTTTTGCGCATTAAAATAACGTCAACATTGGCTAAATTTAATATTTCCTGCCCAATAATCTTGACAAAATTATCTGCTTTATCAAAGACTTCAACTTTAAATACCTTAGCGGTTATACCTTGTTTATCAGCGTGCATTTGCTGGCTGTCAAAACAAAATAATTGATAACTTCGTTTGTGTGCAGAAAGCATCATCGCGAAAGAAGAATCTTTAGCAGGATTTATGCGCCTTACATCATCCATTAAAAAAGCAATTTTAAGCATAGTTCTGGAATTTTATCAGCATTTTATAAGACCGACAATGATATAAAAGTAGCTATTAAGACTTGAGTTTTAAGCTGTTTTATAGTATATTTTAAGCTTTGTTGCGGGGTGGAGCAGTCTGGTAGCTCGTCGGGCTCATAACCCGAAGGTCGTAGGTTCGAATCCTACCCCCGCTACCAGTTTGCAGTTTGCACTTTAAAGAGTTTGCAATGTTTTGCATGGTTTGTGTTGTATGTCGTGATTAGAATGTTTGACAATAATTAAGATTGTCTTTATGCATTTGGTGGGTTAGCGTATTTTAAAAGCAAAAGGATAAAAAATATTAATGTGGTCAGTGGTTCTATTTGTTAACTAGCTTATGTATCACGAGCTATGGCTCAAACGGTAAAACCTGGCGCTAGTGTCTTTCATGTGCTCAATTACAAAATGAATATTCTGATATGTAGCGCTGCTTTATGAGCGAGGCAAAGGGTGAAAAAGGGTTAAAATAAAGCCTTGATAGTCACAAACTGGAAGAGTATATTTTTGTCATTTGCGACAAATAAATATAACTATCTAGATGATGTGTCTGATTAAATAAAAAATATCATATTTTTAAGATTACTTTATATCCACAGCATTCAATTTTGCGTATAATACGCCTCTATACCCCCTTTTTTTCGGGGGTTTTTTATTGTATACTAAATTTTTTTATCCAATATCTTCTAATGAGTGTATATTAAGCAGATATGAATAGATTAAATGAGCAAGTAGGTACATTAATCACACCTGTTTTAGCTGATATGGGTTATGAATTATTGGGCATTCAGTATATTAATACCAAAAAAAGTATTTTGCGTATTTATATTGATTCCCTTGATGCAAGTAGGGGTGTTAGTTTGGCAGACTGCGAAAAGACAAGCCATCAAGTAAGTGCTATTTTAGATGTTGAACCCTTATTTTCAGATGCTTGTTTTTTAGAGGTATCTTCGCCCGGTATAGAAAGGCCGCTCTTTACTCTAGAGCATTATGCACGTTTTTTGGGTAGTAAAGTGCGCATGAAATTGTTTAAACCATATGAGGGAAGACGCAAATTCAAAGGCGATATTAAAAGTGTTGATAAAAAGAAAGCACATATTGAATTAATAACAACATCAGGCACAGTTATTTTACCAATTGATATGGTGGAAAAATCAAATTTAGTAGTATATTTTTAAGGAAGAGTACATGCAAAATAAAGAATTATGTTTGAGAGTTGAAGCTATTGCTAATGAGAAAAGAATCAGCCAAGATGAAGTATTTTCTGCCCTGGAAGAAGCTCTTGCTACTGCTTGCGAAAAAGAGAAGTGCACCAAACAAATCGTGCGTGTGCATATTGATAAAGAAACAGGTAACTTTGATACTTTCAGGCGTTGGCTTGTAGTTGAAGATGGCGTAGAAATTGTTGATACAGAAGAATTTAACCCCGAGTGTCATATTGAAAAAAATAAGGCAGGAGATATTGAGGCTGGCGATTTTTATGAAGAGCAAATTGAGCCAGTGAAATTTGGGCGCGTTGCCGCACAAATTGCAAAACAAGTTATCATACAAAAAGTAGGAGAAGCAGAGCGTGCTAAAACGATTACTGAGTATGAAAGCCGTGTTAGCGAGATGATAAATGTTACAGTCAGGCGTGTTGATCGTGGTAATATTTATGTTGATTTAGGTAGTGTTGAAGGTGTGATTAAAAGAGAAAATAGTATTGGCAACGAATTGGTGCACAAGGGTGATCGTCTAAAAGCGTGTGTTGAAGAGGTGAAAATGATGCCAAGAGGTGTGCAAGTGCAATTTAGCCGCACTACAAATGAAATGATGGCAAAATTATTCACCATAGAAGTTCCTGAAATAGCAGAGGGTATTATTGAAATTATGGGCGTAGCAAGAGATCCTGGATTACGAGCTAAGTTAGCTATTCGCACGAAAGATAGGCGTATTGACCCAATTGGCTCTTGCATTGGTATGCGTGGTTCGCGCGTGCAGGCGGTGTCTAACGAACTAAATGGTGAGCATATTGATGTGATTTTATACCACCCTGATCCTGCTCAATTTGTTATCAATGCTATCGCACCTGCAACAGTTGTATCTATCGTAATAGATGAAGAAGAAAAATCGATGGATGTTGCTATAGAAGATGAGCAATTAGCGCTTGCTATTGGGCGTAATGGGCAAAATGTGCGTCTTGCCTCTCAACTCACAGGTTGGCGTCTTAATGTAATATCTCATAGTCAGTCGCTAGAAAAGAAACAACAAGATCTTAAGGTGCTAGAAACTGCGTTAGCAGAAAAATTAAATATTGATGCAGATATTGCCGCCACTTTAGTTTCTGAAGGCTTTTTAAGTATTGATGATGTGCATTTAACAGAATTAGAAGTGTTAGAAAAAATTGAGGGCTTTAATGCTGAAGTTGCTGGTGAATTAAAGGATCGCGCCCAAGATATTCTCTTATCTCAGGCATTAGATAATGATGAATTGAGAGGAGAATTGTTGCATATTATAGGGGTAGATGAAGAATTAGCCAATATGCTTATTGCTGATAAAATAACAACTCAAGAGGGTTTAGCGGAACTTTCTATTGATGAGCTTATTGAAATAAAAGAGATGGATAGAGTGCGTGCTTCAGAAATTAT
The DNA here is from genome assembly GCA_965207345.1 of Gammaproteobacteria bacterium. Taxonomy (GTDB): domain Bacteria; phylum Pseudomonadota; class Gammaproteobacteria; order PS1; family Pseudothioglobaceae. The sequence continues at coordinate 412,191 of OZ242280.1, forward strand.
TATGGCAGCCAGAGCGCCTTGGTTTGAAGAGAAGAATTCGCATAAAATTTAAAAATTAATATGATAGATATTACCGTAGAGCAATTGTCTGAAACTTATAAGCTAAGTGTAGATAAACTCCTAGAGCAGTTAAAGGATGCTGGCATTAAAGGTAGGTCTGCTCAGTCAGTCTTGTCCAAAGAAGAAAAAAGCAAACTCGTAGAATATATTAGGAGCAAACGTAAAGACAGTAGCAAAATATCAGTGCCAACAAAGCGCTTGCAACTTGTGAGGGGCAAAATCACAAAAAAATCAGATGTTGCTATTGAAATCAAGCATAAAAAAATAACTTCTGAGAAAAAGCTTGTGCGTACTCAAGTGAATAGTGCATTATTAAAATCACACCAAGAATCCATTACAAAAAGCCGTAATGAGGAACAAAAAATATTAGCGCAAGATGCACAAAGGCAGATGTTAATGCGCGCACAACAAACTAAAGAAAAAGAGGTTGAAGGACCAGAAATAACTAAAAAACCTAATGTTAAGCATACCAAAGAAAAGCCCGGCAAAACAGTAGTGCCTCTTCAAAAATATACATATCAAGTAAAAGATGTTAAAAGCAACAAACAACAACACGAATCGGAGCTATTCACGCGTAAATTAAAGAAAAGAGATAAAACGCGTCTAGCACAAAAATTAAGGGAAGAACAAGCTAAAAAGCATGCCTTTGTTAAACCAGTTAATCCAATTACTTATCAAGTAAAGATACCCAAGAGCATTCAAATTACAGCACTTGCCCAACAGATGAATGTGAAAGCAGGAGAAGTGCTTAAGCAAATGATGTCTATGGGTGTAATCGCAATGATTAATGATGTAGTTGATCAAGATACTGCCGTGCTAGTAGTTGAAGAAATGGGACATACACCAGTCACTATGAGCGATGATAGCGTTGAAGATATTGTTTTATCAGAGGATGAAGTAGATGCTGAGCAGTTACCGCGCCCACCAGTTGTAACGATGATGGGGCATGTTGATCACGGTAAGACTTCTTTACTGGATTATATTCGTAAATCTAAAATTGTTAAAAGTGAGTCAGGTGGCATTACCCAGCATATTGGTGCTTATAAAATTAATACAAAAGCTGGCAGCATTACCTTCTTAGATACACCGGGCCATGCAATATTCACTCAGATGCGCTCACGTGGTGCAAATACAACAGATATTGTTATTTTAGTGGTTGCTGCTGATGATGGTGTAATGCCAGAAACAATTGATTCAATCAAGCACGCGAAAGCTGCACATGTACCAATTATTGTTGCTATTAACAAAATGGACAAAGAGGATGCGCGTCCTGATAAAGTCAAACAAGTTTTGGCAACACACGATGTTGTGTCTGATGACTGGGGCGGCGATGTGATGATGGTGGAAGTTTCAGCGCACACAGGTTTAGGTATTAGCGCGTTGCTAGAGGCGATTATATTACAAGCTGAAATTTTAGAGTTAGTTGCGGTTGTTAAAGCGCAAGCAAAAGGTGTTGTGCTTGAAGCAAAATTAGATAAAGGACGTGGCAAAGTAACCACAATACTTGTAAAGTCAGGCACATTAAATAAAGGCGATATGATTGTTGCTGGTTTAGAATATGGGCGTATTAAACAACTAATTGATGATCAAGGAGAAAATATATCATCAGCAACGTCTGCTATGCCGGTTGAAATGTTAGGTTTGTCGGGTATTCCCTTAGCGGGAGATGAATTTATAGTATTAGAAAATGAGCGCAAGGCAAAAGAAATTGTTGATTCAAGACGCATTAAAAGTAGAGAATCTAAATTACAAAAACAACATCTTGTCAAAATGGATACTATGATAGCGCAGATGGAACAAGACAAAACACAAACCCTAAATATTTTAATTAAAGCCGATGCACGCGGTTCTGTGCAAGCCTTAGTAGGAGCAATAGAATCGCTCTCAACTGATGAGATATCGGTGGAGATTATAGCTTCAGGTGTTGGTGCAATCAATGATTCTGATGTTAGTTTTGCTGGTGCTAGTAAGGCAAAAGTGTTTGGATTTAATGTTCGCGCCGATGCTGTGGCTAAAAAAAGTGCAGAGCGCGATAATGTTGAAATTCATTATTACAGCGTTGTATACCACTTGATTGATGATGTAAAGGCGATGATGTCAGGTTTATTAGCACCTGAGTTTAGCGAAGAAATTGTTGGACTTGCTGAGGTTAAGGAGGTATTTAAGTCTAAAAAAATGGGGGGTATTGCTGGTTGTATTGTGCTTGAAGGTAGCATGAAGCATACTAACCCGATTCGCGTTTTGCGCGAAAATATTGTTATTTATGAGGGTGAATTAGAATCTCTTAGACGTTTTAAAGAAGAAGTGGTGGAAGTTGTTTCAGGCACAGAATGTGGCATTGGTGTTAAAAATTATAATGATGTGCGTATAGGCGATCATATTGAGGTATTTAAGCGTATTGAAAAGATACGCGCTTTGTAAAAAAATTTTACAAATAATACATTATGCAAAATAATGTATGAGTAAAGCGATTTAATAAAAATTATATGAAATACACAAATTGAGTTTTAATCTAAATACAAGGCCATCTTACCGCTTGCTACGCATTAATACACTTATAAAATGCGAGTTGATTAAATTGTTAGCCTATGGAAGTAGCGATCCAAAATTAAAATTAGTTAAGATTACTGAAGTTTTAGTAAACAGAGATTTGAGTGTGGCAAAAGTTTTTTTTAATTTAGATGATGATAATGCGCGTACGCAAATGACAAGTCGTTTGACTAGAGCAAAAAAATTTTTTAGAAGACAACTTACATATCACACAAAATTAAGACGTACGCCCGCTTTGGTTTTTATATACGACACAACGCCAAAAATCGCAGAGCGTATGGACAAATTGCTCAAAAAATTAAAGACGCATTAAAAATACATGCAGTGACATAAAACATTTTAGAATTGCATTTTTGCTCCAATATTAAAATAAAATTGAAAATAAAATAAAAAATGACAAAAGCACAGATGCATGCACAATTAACACTAATTAAGCGTGGTATTGATGAGATTTTGCCTTTGGAGTTGCTCAAGGAAAAATTAAAACGGAAAAGAAAATTACGTGTTAAAGCAGGCTTTGATCCTAGTGCGCCAGATTTGCATCTTGGGCATACGGTACTTATTAATAAACTCAAAGAGTTTCAAGATTTAGGACACGAAGTAATTTTTGTAATTGGTGATTTCACAGCAATAATTGGTGACCCAACTGGCAAAAATATTATGCGCAAATCGCTTACAACAAAGGAGATAATCCATAATGCTAAAACCTATGAAGCACAAGTTTTTAAAATCTTAGATAAAAATAAAACTACAGTTGTCTTTAACTCACAGTGGATGAAGAAAGTATCAGCAACAGATATGATTCGCTTAGCGGGTGAGATGACGGTAGCGCGTATGCTTGAACGGGATGATTTTAGTAAACGTTATAAAAATAACCAGCCCATTGGTATCCATGAATTTTTATATCCACTAGCTCAAGCCTATGACTCAGTAATATTAAATGCGGATATTGAACTTGGTGGCAGTGATCAAAAATTTAATTTACTCGTTGGGCGTGAGCTACAAAAAAATAGAGGGCTTGAACCGCAAGTTATCTTAACAATGCCTATTTTAGAGGGCTTAAATGGCATTGAAAAAATGTCTAAATCGCTAGAAAACTATATTGCTATTGATGATACGCCCCATAATATGTTCGGCAAAATAATGTCTATTTCAGATACTTTGATGTGGCGCTATTTAGAATTATTGAGCTTTAGGACACTTAAAACAATAAGCGCCTGGCGTTCTGAGGTAACGGCAGGTAAAAATCCTAAAGACATTAAAATTATTTTAGCGAAAGAAATAGTACAACGTTTTCATCCACAAGTTGAAATAGATAATATTGAGGAAGAGTTTTTCAATCAATTTAAAAGGCATATTATTCCTGATAATATACCAACATTTAAACTAACAGCAGGCATTAAACTTGCAAATGCACTAAAAGAGGTACAATTAGTCAGTAGCACCTCAGAAGGTTTAAGAATGATTAAAGCAGGCGCGGTTAGAATACGTGGTAACAAGACAGACAACAAAGATTTTGTGCTCAAAAAAGGTGAGGCGGTATATCAAGTAGGAAAGCGCAGATTTGCTAAAATTATCGTTTTATAATCAAGGCTTGTCATTGAAAAATATGCATCAAACCATTACCTATTTTGTAAGTCAATTATTAAAGAAATCTATGAGAGTAATTAAAAGAATAAGGGATGAAAAAAATATTATTACTCCTAACTTTATTTCTTAGTTTCACTGCTACTGCTACTGAGGATATTCAGTTATTAGAAAAATCTTGTGCTGATGGTAATGGTAATGATTGCTTTCATCTTGGATTTTTATATGAAAAAGGTCAAGGAACTCAGCAAAGCTATATTAAAGCAAAAGAATATTATGAGAAAGCTTGTATATTAGAAGATGCTAGAGGTTGTTATAATCTTGGGGGTTTATATGCTAACGGTCAAGGAACTCAGCAAAGTTACTTTAAAGCAAAAGAATATTATGAGAAGGCTTGTGCTATTAGAAGATGCTGAAGGTTGTTTTAATCTTGGGGTTTTATATCAAAAAGGTCAAGGAGTTGGGCAAAATTATTTTAAAGCAAAAGAATATTATGAAAAAGCTTGTGCTTTAGAAGGTGCTAAAGGTTGTTTTAACCTTGGGGGTTTATATGGTATCGGTCTAGGAGTTGGGCAAAACTATATTAAAGCAAAAGAATATTGGGAAAAAGCTTGCGCTTTAGAAGGTGCTGAAGGTTGTTATAATCTTGGGTTTTTATATGCACAAGGTCAAGGAGTGAAGCAAAGCTATATTAAAGCAAAAGAATATTGGGAAAAATCTTGTGCTTTAGGAGATGCTACTGGTTGTTTTAATCTTGGGGGTTTATATGGTATCGGTCAAGGAGTTGGGCAAAACTATATTAAAGCAAAAGAATATTTGAGAAGGCTTGTGCTTTAGAAGGTGCTGAAGGTTGTTTTAATCTTGGGGATTTGTATGCAGAAGGTCAAGGAGTGAAACAAAATTATTTTAAAGCAAAAGAATATTATGAGAAGGCTTGTGCTTTAGAACTGGCTCAAGGTTGTTTTAATCTTGGGGGTTTGTACGATATTGGTCAAGGAATAAAACAAAATAAAACCAAAGCAAAAGAATATTATGAGAAAGCTTGTGCTTTAGAAAATGCTGGAGGTTGTAATAATCTTGGGGGTTTATATGGTAAAGGTCAAGGAGTGAAGCAAAGCTATATTAAAGCAAAAGAATACTTTGAGAAAGCTTGTGCTTTAGAGAATGCTGACGGTTGTTATAATTTTGGGCTTTTATATGATAACGGTCAAGGAGTGAAACAAAATTATATTAAAGCAAAAGAATATTATGAGAAAGCTTGTGCTTTAGAAAGTGCTAGAGGTTGCTCTAATCTTGGGTTTTTATATCATAAAGGTCAAGGAGTGAAGCAAAATTATATTAAAGCAAAAGAATTACTATGCTAAAGCCTGTGATTTAAAATTGCAGTTAGGTTGTAATAACTATAAAAAACTTAATGAAGCAAGGTTTTAACTATAAAAGTAACAGTGTTATTATTTTAAAAATTTTGCAATAAAGCATGGCTTAACTCTAAAAAATAATTAGGGAATATGCCAATAATAATAATTAACAGCGTATTAATAATGTAAGCCTTAATTTAATTTGTAAAATTTGATTTTAAACTAAGAAAAAATACTGCGAATAGGTAATGGCTTGAGTATTCTTATCTACCTTTTAGAAAAAAGTTAAATAATAATGATCAATAAGCAGGGCAAGAAACAAAATCATTAAATAGTTAATTGAATAAACAAAAGTACGTTTTGGAATGCGCATATTGTGTGGATTTTTAATAATACGAATGGCATAACTGAGAAAAATAATATTAAGTATGAGGCTCACTGATAAATATAATATACCATTCATTTTTGTTAAATAGGGTAGCAAAGTCACGATAATCAAGTAAAATTGTGTAGAGTAATATTTGTGTGCGTGTAAATGCTAGGCTGTGTGTAACAGGCAACATGGGTACATTTGCTTTTTTGTATTCTTTGTGTCTGTAAACTGCAAGTGACCAAAAATGCGGTGGTGTCCAGATAAAGATAATCAGAAAAAGTAACAAAACATATTCGCCCACTTCACCTGTCATCGCACTCCAACCAAGCACAGGCGGCATTGCGCCTGCAGCACCACCAATGACAATATTTTGTGGCGTTGCACGTTTTAGATACATCGTATAAAACACAGCATAACCAATAAGCGATGAAAATGTGAGAAGTGCAGTGAGCATATTTACAAAAAACCATAAAACAATAATACCCAAGAAACCAAGTATCACACCCCAGATAAGTGCTTGTTCCTGTGTGATTTGACCTTGCGGTAATGGGCGCTTTCGGGTGCGGTGCATTTTAGCATCAATATTTTGGTCAATAACATGGTTAAATACTGCAGCAGAAGCAGCTGATGCACCAATGCCAAACATAGCGATAATCATCACAGGTAGTTGTTCAAATGGATAAGGCGTAAGCAACATTCCAACGATGGCAGTAAGTAAAATTAATAGCACTACTTTTAGTTTGCAAAGCGCTAATAAATTTTTCATTAAATGTAAGTAATACATTATTTATCCGATATATGAGTATTTCAAAAGTCGTTCTAAATCTTTGACTACTGCCTTAATATCTAGCATATTTGTGTCATAACGTAGGATAACATTACCGAGCGGGTCCATTAAAAACAAACTATTTTCTGGAAAATGTGCAAACTTTGAGAATTTCTTTTTATTGCGGTAATATAGTGTGTCCTGTTGTTGTATTATTCTTTTTGTCCCTTTCGGTATATCGCTTTCGCTTATAAATAAACGCTGTATGCGTTTTATTTTATCATTAGCAAGTAAATGAATAGTTTTCATTTCCTCTAGTATCTCTAAACACATACGCGCACAAGTTTTATTTTTATAGACAAGTGTCCATTTTTGCTTGAATTTTGTTTGATTTTTTATATCATCTATATTTATAATAATAGCTGGTTCTATTAACTCCCCATAATTGAGGGTTTTGTTTGTGAAAAAATGTGGCGCAAAAAAATAAAATGCACCACCGAATAAGACGGGAGCAACAAAAACAAAACTTAAAATCCAAAGCGTATTTTTGATTGACATGGTTAATATTTTAACGTGCTTAAATTTTTCAGCACTTTCAGGTTTTATCTCAAGTTTTTTTAAGCACTATCTAATTAAGCATTATTTGCCTAAATTGAGTATAAAGAAAGCTTTATATCATAATGCCATAAAGTCGGAGTATTAATAAAATTAAGTATAGCTACAAAACAGATAAAATTTGCTTTTTCATCGCAGTTTTTTATTTTAGTTTTGCTCATCGTGATTCGGCACTAAAATATCACGGCTACCACTAGCATTCATAGATGAGACAATACCACTTGCTTCCATATCCTCAATGATGCGCGCCGCGCGGTTATAACCAATACGCAGGCGTCTTTGTAAACTAGAAATAGAAGCACGTTTGGTACTTAGGACAATTTGCACTGCTTCGTCATACATAGGATCTTTTTCGCCTCCTGCATTTGGCGTGTAGCCATCAAAATTATCCCCTGTATTATTTTTATCGCTATAACTTGTAATATCGTGTACATATTTTGGCGTTACATCCTCTCTTAGTGCCTCGGTCACGCGCCTTACTTCATCATCAGAAACAAAAGCGCCATGAATGCGTTTAAAAACATTTTGTCCTGTTGTCATGTAAAGCATATCACCCATGCCGAGTAATTGCTCCGCTCCACTTTGGTCTAAAATAGTGCGCGAATCAATTTTAGAAGAAACTTTAAATGCAATTCTAGTTGGGATATTTGATTTAATAATGCCTGTAATTACATCAACTGAAGGGCGTTGCGTAGCTATAACTAGGTGGATTCCTGCTGCCCTGGCTTTTTGCGCTAGGCGTACAATTAAAGATTCTACACGTTTAGATTTATTTCGATCATCTTGTGCTAATGCACCAAGCATATCTGCATATTCATCAATAATTATCACGATAAGGGGTAGTGGTTCAATCTCAGGCGGATTTTCGCCTTTAGCCAATTCGCTTGGGTTCACAAAAGGATCAAGTAGCGGTTTTTTATTTTTGATAGCATTTAATATTTTGTTATTAGCAGCCATGATATTACGCACACTAAGCTTAGCAAGTAAATTATAACGGCGTTCCATTTCAGCAACAGACCACCTCAAGGCACTAGCAGCTTCGTTCATATCTGTGATAACGGGCGTTAGTAAGTGTGGAATATCAACATAAGAAGTAAGCTCCACTACCTTAGGGTCAATCATAATAAAACGCACATCTTTCGGTGATGATTTATATAAAATACTTAGAATCATTGCGTTTAAGCTCACTGATTTACCCATACCCGTTGCACCTGCAAGTAGTAAATGTGGCATTTTTGCTAAATCGCTAATCACCGCCTGTCCATTAATATTTTTGCCAAGTGCAATGCTGAGCGGTGAGCGACTAGCCTCAAATTCATTAGAAGATAAAATTTGTTTCAAACTAATCATCTCTCGTTTGAAATTTGGAATTTCTAAACCAATCACAGGCTTTCCTACAATAACATCAATAATACGCACACTCTCCACCAATAAAGCACGTGCTAAATCCTTATTTAAACTCATAACTTGACCAACTTTAATTCCTGGGGCTAAACTAATTTCAAACTGAGTGATAACAGGACCAGGTGTTACAGTCTCAATACGAGCTTCAAGACCAAAATCTTTAAGTTTTGCCTCTACTTGTTTTGACATCATATCCAGAGTATCTTTAGAATAACCGCCATCTTGTTTTGGGGGAGAATCAAGCAAGGACAAGGAAGGTAGCATATTATCTTTATTGTCAAATATTTTTTTTTGACTACCAACCACAGCACGCATACTTTCTGATATATAGGATTGTTTGGGCAAAATTTCTGGTGTGTCGCGTTTAACTTTAAGATTTGCTTTGATAAGATCAACACGATCTTTTTTTAGTTGCTTTGCCTGATATTTTTCTTCACGCACAAATTTTTTATGCTCAAAATAAGATTTAATATTTGCTACTACTGCTAGTAGCATGCGTCCAGTTTTATCAAATAAAACAAACCAAGACAAATAACCCGTAATACTAAGTGCAATCATAACAAGACTGACATAGACAATATTAACTAGATGCCCAAATAATCCTGATAATAATTGGTGCACCAAGATACCAACAGAACCACCGGCTAAGGCGTAGATATTATGCGTCATAAAACCCGCACTAAAAGCCAAAATCAACACAAAGCCAACACTACGATAAACAATACGCGTATAGCTTACAGATTTATTTTTCTGGAAATATTGATAACTGTGTATGCTGACTAATAATAAAATAAGCGGTATCAAATAAGAAGCTAAGCCAAGATAAAAAAAAGAAAATTCAGATAGCTCTGCACCAACAGACCCGCCCCAATTAAACACACTAGTGCCCACTTTATCACTACTACGCCAAATATCATCTGATGAGCTATGCGTGATTAGGGATAATAGATAAAATAAACCTAAGCCAAACAATAAAAAAAATATGGCTTCATAAATTCTTCTATGCCCTTTATTCTGCACAACTTGATGTGCATTTATCTTTGAGTAAAATTTAGGCTTTATGTTTTTTTTCAAATTTAGATTTTGTTTTTCTTCAAATATGCAAAGGGAGAGCACTATTTCTCATTTAGAGAGAACGAACACATTAGTCAGCATTTAAGTAGTTTATGAGCAAGATATTAACGATTAACAAAAAAATTTAATGTTTTAACATAGTCAGTATAATAGTGCGTCATTATATCAAGAATTGGAGATAAAAATGTCAAATACACAGCACCATCGCTTGATTATAATTGGTTCAGGTCCTGCAGGTTATGCAGCTGCTGTTTACGCAGCAAGAGCAAATTTGAACCCAGTTATTATCACAGGACTAGAGCAAGGCGGACAACTGATGACTACGACTGATGTTGATAATTGGCCCGGTGATAATTTGGGTGTGCAAGGACCTGATTTGATGGAGCGTATGAAATTACATGCTGAGCGTTTTTGGAACAAAATAATCAATGATCACATTATGCGTGTTAATTTTAGCAAACGTCCATTTAGTTTATATGGCGGGCAGACGACCTATTTAGCTGATGCTGTCATTATTGCAACAGGTGCTAGTGCTAAATATTTAGGATTACCTTCTGAAGAAAAATTTAAAGGTAAGGGTGTTTCTGCGTGCGCAACTTGTGATGGTTTTTTTTATAAAAATAAACCTGTAGTTGTAATTGGTGGCGGTAATACTGCGGTTGAAGAAGCGCTTTTTTTATCTAATATTGCAAGTCATGTTAGCATTTGTCATCGTAGAGATATTTTTAGAGCAGAAAAAATTCTTTCAGAACAACTCATTAAAAAAGCAAAAAATGGCAATGTGAGCATTAAATATTATCATACTTTGGATGAAATATTAGGCGATGAATCTGGCGTAACGGGTGTGCGCCTTATAGATCATAAAAAACATAAAAAATATGAAATTAATGTGCATGGTGTTTTCATTGCTATTGGCCACAAACCGAATACTAATATTTTTGCTGGACAATTAGAGATGACACATAATTATATTAAAGTCAAAAGTGGCACAAATGGCAATGCGACTGAAACTAATGTTGCAGGGGTTTTTGCCGCAGGAGATGTGGCTGATTATATTTATAGACAGGCGGTAACATCAGCAGGCTCTGGTTGCATGGCAGCACTAGATGCAGAGAGATTTTTAGATGGCGCTGTATAAATTAAAAAATATACTGCGCTTTTTCTTAATAGGCAAAAGGCATAATTACTAAGGTATTTTATCTTTTGTTTTAAGAAAAAAGTTACTGGTCCTCATCTATCTGCTGTCCATGCACTAGTATTATGCATGGGGTGCTTTGGTTTGTTAATAGTGGAATATTAGCGAAAATTAAGGTAATTCTAATATACTATTTTAGGATGAGATGCTTTAAAGTTTTGTCTCAGATGGTTTATATTTTTTGTCCTTTTTTGTATTAATTTTATCAAACAGAGTCTTGAAACTCTGTTCAATTTTATCAAGCAGAATATTATTGCTAATATTTGTATGAGGCTGACCCCAATTTGCAATTAATTGAGCATTATTATATTTACCATTATAGTCAAAGAATTTTTTCAACATCTTATCTCTAATTCCTGGACTTGCATCAATTAAATTTGCTAGCACACCTTTAGTATAAGCATCTTCCTTTAATGCCCAGTATTTATCTCTATCATGGCGCAACAAGCGAATATACCAAACTAGTGGTGATAAAACTAGGGTAATTAAAATAACCAGAGATGAGATTTTAAAAGTATCAAAGTTTGGCTGTATAGTAGCATAAGCATATATAGCAACACTTCCATAAGCAGGTGTGCTAAGCATTACAAGTAATATAATACATTTATTGACTAGTTTATTAGTTTTATTAAGTTCCTTTTGGTATTCTTTTTGTGATTCAATAGCCCCGCTTCTTTGTAAAATATTGGCTTCATATTTTTTAATTGTTTTTTTAAGGTCTTCTGTAGCCTTCTCCCTAGCTTTTGCATATTTTTTCTAGATTTTCTTGATTAATTTTTTCTTGTTCAATGGCTGCATCTTTGAGCACTATATTAGCTGCTCTATTATGAATAGCAACTGTTCATAATGCTATGGCTTTATCAAAATTTATAATACATACTCACCTTTTTTGTTATAAGCAACACCACGATTATTGTAAGCCTCAGCATACTTTGGCTATGGCTTTCAAAATTGCAATTGCTCTGTCAATCTGCAATAGCTTTGGTTTTAATCATATTCACCTTTTTCATGCTCATCTTTTTTGTCATAAGCAACGCCACGATTATTGTATAGCATACTTTGGCTTTAATGCTATAGCTTTATCATAATCTGCAATAGCCCTGTCATATTCACATTTTTTGTAATAAACAGCACCACGATTATTGTAAAAATCAGCATCTTGTGGATTTAATACAATAGCTTTATCATAATCTGCAATAGCTCTGTCATATTCATTTTTGTTTTTATAAGCAATGCCACGATTATTGTAAAAATCAGCATCTTTGGATTTAATGCTATAGCTTTATCATAATCTGCAATAGCTCTGTCATATTCACCTTTTTTGTCATAAGCAATACCACGATTATTATAAAAATCAGCATACTTTGGCTTTAATGCTATAGCTTTATCATAATCTGCAATAGCCCTGTCATATTCACCTTTGTTTTTCATAAGCAATGCCACGATTATTGTAAAAATCAGCATCTTGTGGATTTAATGCTATAGCTTTATCATAATCTGCAATGGCTCTATCATATTCACCTTTTTTTCATAAGCAATGCCACGATTATTGTAAGCCATAGCATACTTTGGATTTAATGCTATAGCTTTATCATAATCTGCAATAGCCCTGTCATATTCACTTTTGTTTTTATAAGCAATGCCACGATTATTGTAAAAATCAGCATACTTTGGATTTAATGCTATGGCTTTATCATAATCTGCAATTGCTCTGTCATATTCACCTTTGTTTTTATAAGCATTGCCACGATTATTGTAAGCACCAGCATACTTTGGCTTTAATGCTATAGCTTTATCATAATCTGCAATAGCCCTGTCATATTCACCTTTTTTTCATAAGCAATGCCACGATTATTGTAAAAGACAGCTTTGTTTGTTTCACTAAGGTCTTTAAATGATTCATGCTCAATTATTTCTGTGTATTTTTTAACAAGAAGGCTATAGTCTTTATTCTCTGCACGCCTCTAATTCTTCAGTATGGCTGATGAGTTTTTCTAGTTCTTTATTCATGGTTATAAACTCCTAATTTGTTTCAATGAAGCTATTTACACCAGCTTTTTTACCACTATTATATACACTAATAATATTTTCAATAGTTAAATCAGCGTAGGTTTTAGAGGTAGCATGCCCTACTACTAATAATAGAAAAAATGCAACAAAATAAATCTTGGTTATTTTTATTGTTTTCTTTATTTTCTAAAAGTCAATCATATTGACTTTGCTACTTAAATATCATTTTAACCAAAAATAATCCTTTAACAAATATTATCACTAAATTACTTAGCCATATATACACACCAAAGCGCTAACGATAAATACTCACTGTGGGTGCTTTAATTGCATACTATGAGATAAATTTATCAATCACTGCGAATATGCTTTAATTGATAGTGATTTACTTAATGAAAGCTAGTTAATTATTTGTTTTAATGTAATGCCAAAGATTATATGATGCATTAGGGCAAATAGCACCTTTAAGTATATTAAAATGAATGAAGATAAATATAGAGAAAAGTGTAATAAGGGGTGGAGGTGCAATATTTCGTTAGAATTTTTATAATCAGTTAAAATAAGCAACTCATACTAATTTTCTTTTTTGAAATCTTCGTATCTTGCCTGAATTTTACTTTAAATATTTGATATGCCTACTATCAAAACACGCTTTTGCCCAAGCCCAACTGGTTATATTCATATTGGCAACGCAAGAACAGCCCTTTTTAATGCACTTTATGCTAAAAAACATCAAGGAGTTTTTCTACTTAGAATTGAAGATACTGATAAAGAGCGTAGTAAGCAAAAATATATTGATGCTATCTGCACAGATTTAGCGTGGCTCGGACTAGATTGGCAAGGTTATGGAAAAAATGATAGCAATCTTTATCAGCAATCTAAGCGTCATAATATTTATCAAAAATACCTAGATACACTTCATGCTCAAAATAAAGTTTATGCTTGCTTTTGCAATGCCAAAACTTTAGAGAGGAGTCGCAAAATTCAACTTAAAATGAAGCAAGCGCCGCGCTATGATGGGTGTTGTCGCAAACTTGAATATTATGATTTAAGCAAAAAACATAGTTTGCGTTTTAAAGTCTCTCAAATGGATACAACAATTTTTGATGATGCTGTTAAAGGAGGGTCAATTTATAAAAATAATGATATTGGTGATTTTATTATCAAACGCTCAGATGGCACAGAAGTATTTTTCTTTGCAAATGCACTTGACGATGTCTTAATGTCAATAACGCACATTATACGTGGCGAGGATCATTTGAGTAATACGCCAAGACAAATAATGATTTTAAAGGCGCTAAAACACACAGCACCTAAGTATGCACACATACCACTTATTCTAGCTAGCGATAACAAGCCACTTTCTAAACGAAATGGTTCAATAAGTATTAGGGTGTTGAGAAAAATGGGATATTTACCCATTGCTGTTTTAAATTATTTAGCACACCTAGGACACCGCTATGAAAAAAATGAGCTACTGAGTTTAGAGGCTCTTGCATATAATTTCAATTTTCGCCATATTGCAAAAGCGCCTGCTCAGTTTGATAAAAACCATCTGCATTATTTCCAGCGTTTAGCACTTAAAGCTCTCAGTGATGAAGCATTTTGGCTTTATATTAAACCATTCGTCGCAAAAATTGTGCCTGCAAATCAAAAAATACAGTTTGTGCGTATCATTCGCCACAATATTGATTTAGCAGATGAGGCTTTGTCGTGGGCAAATATTATTTTCTCCGATACTGAGTTAAATAATAGGCTAGATAACACTTATGATATAAAGCCAGTATTTTGTGCATGTGTGTTAACCTCTTTAGAAGAAAATGAAAGTTTTAAATTATTGTGTGCGCGCCTAAAAAAACAAACACACCTAACAGGAAAAGCATTATTTATGCCACTTAGAAAATTATTGACCACAAAAATATCAGGACCTGATTTATCAGAATTATTTACACTTATAGATAAAAAAATTCTAATAAGAAGAGTAAAATACTACTGCAACTTGAGAAAGCAATAAAGAACGATGTCCTTATATATAACTGATGAATGTATCAATTGTGATGTTTGTCTGCCAGAATGTCCAAATGATGCAATTTATGTAGGTGAGGAGATTTATGAGATAGACCCTACTAAATGCACTGAGTGTAAAGGGCATTTTGATACGCCTCAATGTGCAGAAGTCTGTCCTGTTGATTGTTGCTTACCTGACCCTAATCATAAAGAAAGTGAAGAAGAACTGCTGGCAAAACTTAAAAAATAATCTTATTGGAAAAACTAACTTTTTGAACCAGTCTCTTGCATATCAAGATGTGGTTGTATTGCTTTTTTGACGGTCCTTACTAGACCATCGTAAGGTCCAAAACTTCTCATTCTTTCATTCCTATCTTGAAAATAATCTGCCCATTTAAGCATTTTGTTATAATATATTTTTGCTTTATCAATTTGATTTCTTCGTAAATGATACCCTGTTAGAAAAGCATAACCTTTTACGTTTCTAGGATCTAATTTAATCAGACGATGCAAGGTTTTAACATAATTTTCTGCTGCTCTTTCGTGCCCTACCTCATCACCTATTTTTAATCTAACAGTTGCTAAACGACGATAACTGCTAGCAAGTGCTGTTAACACTAAACTATTAGTAGGGCTATAATGTAGGCTTTTTTCCAAATAATAAATGGCAGACGGTAATTTAGCAGAATCTTTTCTAAGTATATCGCCCAGCAACGCTAAACTCCTTGCCCTATAGGGCGCGTATTCTACAGATTCTAGTGCATAATCATAAGCGTGTGTTTTAAATAAAGATAAATGCTCTATCGATTTTTGATGGTAATGTCCACTTTGTGCCCAGCTATAACTTGCATAAATTAATAAAACACTTGACGGTATCAATAAAATCAAAAATAACTTGGTAAAAGTATTAGGGAGAATGAAGTAATTAGCTTCATTCCCAAAATTATTTTTATGCTTATCTTGGATTACAATGCCAGCAACAATAGCAATATAAACCAATGTCAGCACGCCAGGAAAAAATACTCTCAAAGGAAAACTGAACATGGCAGAAACTGAAAAACCAACCAGCGCCAACCCAATACCGAGCACAAGGTAACGTTTAGGATGTAGTGGATTTATCAATATGCTTAGCATAGCACGCACACTTAAAAAAAGTAGCCACAATAAAAAGGACAAACCAATCACGCCAACATTTGCTAATATCTCCAAATAACTATTATGCAGACGTCTTAGGCGTATACGCTCATTAAAAATAACATCTTCAGCCCAATAATCATAATAATAAGGATAATTTGCTTCCCAATTACCACTGCCAACGCCAATAATGAAATGATCTCTAATCATCGGTAAAGTATTTACCCACGCTGGCAAGCGGCCGTTGTCATCTCCAGATACAATACTTGCTGCCTTTTCTAAAATTTTTTCATTCCACTGAAAACCTGTTGCTGTGAAATTAATACCAATTATAAAAACTAATACGCCAGAAAAAATAATCACGCGTTTTTTGCTTTTTGATTTGTCAATATGCTTGTCTTTTTGAGCAAATATCGCTTGGGGTTTTTTTGCTTTAAATTGAGTATTTTTTTTAGTCGCAATTAGAGTGCGCTTTTTTGCTTTAAGTGCCGATTTTTCATGTATTTTTTTAGATGGAATATCCACCATCTTTGCTGGCTGAATATTTTTATTTTTCCACTTATCAAATAGGATAAAAAACGTGAATATCATTATCTCTACTATTAATGCAAGCAACCCTGTGCGCGTATAGCTATTGAACAAGAACCATAACATAGGTGTTGTCATAGCGGTTAAAAATATAATTTTTTCCAGCTTGCGCTCGCGCCAAAGTAAAATGATACTAATGGGAAGAATCATCACCAAAAAATGGCTAGACATATTTTTATTACCAAAAGTAGAGCCAGGCACAACTGCTTGCCTGACAAACTTTTGTATCGTTTGACTATCTGGAAAATAAATTTGTAGCAGTCCTATGGTTGAAACCAAAAAACCAACAATAATAAATAATATGAGCATTTTTTCGGCTAAATCTTCTTTGTGATAAACTGCATCAAAAGTTAGAAAAAATGCAAGTGCCATCACCGAATATTGCACAGTCGCAAAAATACCGTCTTCAAAATTAACCGCCCAAAAAAGAGAAATAGCATTCCATATTAGAAAAGCGATAATCGGTAAATAAAATATTGTTTTGACAAAGCGAGTTGCTTCTCCTATGCCTCCAGAAATAACCCAAAGCAATAATAAAATACCGCTAGCACTTACTGCTACTACAACTTTAAAGCTTTCTGGTTCTATTGCAAGTGAATAACTCTCTAAACCCGGCGCTAGCAGAGGCAAAATTATAAGCGCGATAATAAAAATGTAATAAAATTGATTACGAGTCAACAATTTTGTCATAAAAAGTGCTGTGCAGAAAAAAGTTGCACCATTATATCATACTCGCCGATATGAAAAATATAGTGTATATATCCACCTTTATGACACTTTTCTCTATATTTATCTTCATTCATTTTAATATACTTAAAGGTGCTATTTACCCTAATGCATTTTGGGTGTGCCTGTTAATGACACAAGCAAAGACTAAGCGAGTATATAAATCCACAAAGGATATAGAGATAGCACTTGTGTCATTTATTCGCTTCAAAATAGTATCTAGCACTACACAATGACAGGATGGTTTTCTTTAAAGTCTTTAAGTCTTCTAAAGGCTTTCACTCCCCCCTCTCTTCACTGCTGTGTCTTTAGCTGTTTATCTTAAACAGGATACTGATAACTTAAATCAGTTATTTTATAAAAGCCTTTATAAGCAATATATTGATTTTGCGAGGTAACTCTTTTTTCTTAAGACAAAAGACAAAACACCTTAATAATCATACCTTTTGTCTGCTTAAGAAAAAATCAAAGTTTACGTTAAAAAGATAATTTCCTGAGTATTTTTATTTTTATGCAAATTTCTTGCTTTATTTGAATGTCAACACACTCGGTGCTAAGCAAATGCTTGTATTACAAGCCTGCAGAGTTAAACTTAAATGAATAGGGCTATAACGCATTTTATCTTTTAGTAACAATTGAAACCGTAACAGTACCTCATTTTTATAAACCGCTATCTCTTCATCTTTTAGGGCAATTTTTTCATATTCTGCCTCAGGATAATGCACTGCGCGTAATTCCCAATTGGAATTTAGATTTTTAATTTTTGTAGCAACTAAATCTGCTTGCTTAGGTTTGCTACTATTAACATGCCATCCTGTTGGCATAGACAAGGTAAGTGTGTAATAAAGCGGCTGATTATCGCGACTTATTTTATTTTGAGTTGTATCTTCTTTTATATTATTACTGACGATATTTTTGCGTATATTGTTTTTATACGTAGCAGTTCCACTTGCAGTATCTTGACTGAGTGCTACACGAATTTTACCACCATACGCCCATCTAACATGATCAAGCTCGCCGTGAACAAAATCATTTATGCCAATCATCATTGTAGTGTAATAATGCGGTTCTTTTTCTATTTTGTGCGCAAAATAACTGAGTAGTTTCTGTGCATGATCTTGATATAACTCATCACCACTACGATGATAAAGACGTATAAGTGCATGGAACATGAGCGCATTTGAACTCGCCAGGGCGCCATCTTCTGCATGCTTAAGTTTTAGGTATAAATGCTCTGCTTGATGCAGAAAAAAACCATAATTCTCACTATCCCAAAACTTATGGATAGCTTCAGACATTAATTGTGCTGCTTCTTTCAAATACAACGGTTTATTTGTATAATCAAAAACACTCAAATTAAAATCAATTAGCTGTGCATAATCTTCAAGCAAAGCATCTGTGCTATATTCAAAACCAAGTAACACGCGTTTTAACTGACCATCATCTTGGCGAAATTTTTTCAAAAATTCAAACGTTTCTAAAGCAGTATTAATATAATTTTCTGATTTTAAAATAATACCTGCTTGCAAAAAACTTTTTGCCATCATCGCGTTCCAAGATAATAAAATCTTATCATCAAGTAGTGGTTTTTCCCGTTGTTCGCGCACAGCATAAAGTTTTTCTTTAATGTTGTCAGCAACAGAAAAATATTTGGGATTTAGGTTTATATCTCTATAACGAATAATATGTTTGTCTTCAAATAAAGTATTTTGGCTAAAATCAAAAAGGTTTTGCGCTAATAAAAAAGTATCTGCGTTAAGTATAGTTTTAATTTCATCTAAACCCCAAATAAAAAAAATGCCTTCTCCACCTGCACTATCAGCATCAGTTGCTGAATAAAAACCGCCATTTGTAGCACGCATTTCACGCAAAACATAATCCAGTATTTCGGTTGTGATACGTTTATAAAAAGGTATTTGCGTCAACGCATAAGCCTTAGCGTAAACTGTAGCAAGTTGTGCTTGATTGTAAAGCATTTTTTCAAAATGTGGCACAAGCCAGTCATTATCAGTTGCATAACGGTGAAAACCACCACCCACTACATCATATAAACCGCCTTGTGCCATCGCTTTTAAACTCAGTTTAACCGCATTTTCTTTATCTATAGTAGGATTGCGTTTTTGTGCATCTAGTAAAAAAAGTAACATCGTCTCGTGTGGAAATTTTGGTGCCTGTCCAAACCCACCTTGTAAATTATCAAAACGCGCTAAGATGCCCGCGCTCGTTTTTTGCATAATATCATCACTTAATACTTTTGTTTCGTGCTTAATACGCTGGTTTTTCTCAATAATATTTTGTATTTGTTCAGATTGCTGATAAACCTTATTACGCGCAGTCTGCCAAATTTTTTCTGTTTCAGCGAGTAAGGATAAAAAATGTGCTTTAGGAAAATAAGTGCCGCCAAAAAACATTTTAGCATCTGGCGTTAAAAAAACATTGAGAGGCCAACCGCCTTGTCCTGCCACTAATTGCGTTGTTGTCATAAATACATCATCAATATCGGGCCGCACTTCCCGATCTACCTTAATACTAATAAAATGCTTATTTAATAATTTAGCAACTTCTAAATCATCAAAACTCTCTTTCTCCATTACGTGACACCAATGACAAGTCGCATAACCAATTGAGAGAAAAATTAATTTATTTTCTCGTTTTGCTTTATTTAAGGTATCAGCATCCCAGGTATGCCAGTTGACTGGATTATGCGCATGCTGCAATAAATAGGGCGAACTTTCTAAAATTAAATGATTGATAAATTTTGGTGTACCATCAACATTAAGATGTTGAGTATGCACCTTATAATCACTGCTTTTAGCTAAATAAGCCTCGTAAAATTTGTTGTGTATATCTTCCATAGCAAAAATGACTGAGTAATAGACAACATATAATAAAACGAATTTCAAGAAAAAATTCACAATATGTTCTGCACAAAATAGATTTAATTTTAGTAATTTTAAAATGCAATTAAACAAAAAATAGTATTAATAACGCTAATTTATTTTGATGCACGATTTTTTTGTACATCATCTAACCAACCTGCAACAACACTAACCAAAGTAGCTGTTGTCTTTGGTGACCTATAATCATGGTCAGCATCTTTAATAATCACCTGTTTATTTTTAGGATTTCCCAACAAAATAAATGCTTCATTTCTTACTTTGGCAAAACGCTGAACAGCTGGATAATCATACTCGGCTATCACATCTAAGATAGGAGTATTTAGTTGCATCAATGTGAATATAATCGGACTCAATGCACGCTGACCAAAATCTGTTGCACCCATACCAATGCCAACAAAACCACTTAAATCCTGTGCACCGTATTTATCCAAAAAATATTGCGCCATATGTGCACCGCAAGCATGCGCGACTAAAATGATACGACTAATACCTTTTTGTTTATAAAAATCAATTGCAGCTTGAATACGCAACATAGCATGAGGAAATATAGAAACATAATCGTAGTATTTTGCTTTTTTATCCAGCACAGGCATTTGCACTGATAATGTATCCCAGCCTGCTTGTGCTAAGCTCACTCTGAGTGGTTTAACTACATCCTCCCAATTCGGGTGAAAACCACGGCTGTGTAAAATAATAATGCCACCTTTTATTTTATCAGATTCACCCTCAGTATAAATAGCAAAAATTTTGTCCTGAGAAACCTCCAACCACTCAACTTCACCTTCAATAACGCTATCAGCAACTTGACTAATAATGCGCTCCTCACGTTCATAATCAGGTTGATAATCTTTAATCAGCTTGGCTAAACTGGGATAACTAGCGATCTTTTGATGAAAAGTTGGAGTAAGAAAATCTAAAAAAAATGCACTACTATGCAGACTAAAAGCAAATAATAAAATACATATTGTAATCTTTTTCATTATTTGATAAATATTCCACCAGTATTAAATTATATTTTGTCCTTTACAAGTAAATAACCAGTCAAAAAAATAAAGGCGCAAAAAACGCGCCCTTAACTAAATTAAAAAAACGCTAAACACACTACATGATTCATTTGCTAACCGTAGACAAACCAAGAATATGCCAATCTTGCATACCACCGCGATAGTATTTAATTTTATTCTCAGGATAACCAAGCTTTAGGAGTGCGCGAATAGAAGCAGGTGATTGACCACACCACATACCATTACAGAATAAATATAAAGTTTTTGCTTCGGTAAAATTCCAAATGCCATCTTGCTCTTTTACAGCAAATTTCTCAGTCAAAATATCCGCTACAGCAGTTGGATCTTTTGCAATCGCTTGATCATTTAAAGTATTAAATGGCACATTGATTGAATGCGGAATAGTGCCGCCTTTTGCCGCAGTTGTCCAGACAGGTGTGCGCCCATCAACAAGTAAAATACTTCTATCGCCATTTGCAACCATTTTCGCTGCCGCAATCATTTCTATTTCACCAACTGTTTCTATTTGTGCAGGTACAAAAGGATTCATCGGCTGAATACAAAACGGTGGACAAGGGCGTGATGTTTTAGAAAATGCAGGATGGATGGTTGCATTATTATCTTGATTACGACTAATTCCCACAACTTCCATCATACCTTTTGCAATACCTACCGGTTTTGCGAAAACAGGCGTATTTAGTAAAATTGCCCCGCTCGCAACACCAACTAATAGCATTTTGAATTTCATTATGTCTCTCCTTATAACTGACATCATTTAAAAAAATATTTATCCAAAAGCAAAAATCTCTAAATAAATATTCACTAATTGTTAATCACAATCCGGTTCACCTTCATAATTGTGATTAACAAAATAATCTAGCACACATTGCTCTCTCTCATTGTCATCTTCTATGTCAGAGCACCATCTTATAGCGCCTTCACGAATCGCATTTTCCTGTGCCTGTGTTATTTCAGCATCTTTTTTTAAAATCGGCACACCATCTTTGTAATCAATCGCCGACATCGCACTAAGCGAAAACATAAACCCCATAATAAACAAAAAATACCGTGCCAATTTCTGCATCACAAATCTCTTAATTATTTTCTTTAGGTCTAAATACGCCCTTTCCTAACATCAAGCATAATGATACCCAATTTTTGTTGCAATTCAAGCGTACCATAAAATTAACACATAATGTTAATATAATAAACTGTAAACCATTTAATAACTACTTTCGTTCGGTATGAAATTTTTCCTAAAGCAGGAATAAATTTTAATTCAAAACTAGCGCCACAACTTTTCTAATTTATAAAAACTTCTTGTTTCCTCAAGCATAATATGCACGATAACATCTTCTAAATCTAGCAAAATCCACTCACCTAGCTCTAAGCCTTCAATACCTAAATATCCCAACTTATTTTTTTTAACCGCCATTTTAAGGCGATTAGCAATACTTTTAGCCTGCACACAAGAATCTCCCGTTGCAATAACCATTGCTCTTACTTCGTAATTAAAATCACTAATCAAAAGAGGTGTGATATTACGCGCTTTAAAATCGGATAATAAACTCTCAATTTGAATAATTTTCGTGCGAAATGTCATTAAATTTAACTAACTAATATGCCTAAAAATCAGTGGTTACAATGCCTGATGTATTTTAATATAATCAACAACTGCCCCAGGAACTAAATCATCAACTGATTTCCCATGCGTTATTTTATAACGAATGTCGTGACTAGAAATATTAATATCCTGTTCAATCAAATATAATAAACCTTGTTTTTGCGTTGTCAAGTGGGAAATACGATAAATGCGCTTAAATGACAAACTAGGGTTTGATCTTAAAATATAATTTGGGCGAGTAAATACAATAAAATGACAAAAATTACTCAAATATCTGCTCTCTTGCCAGCTACTAATATGATTAAAACTATCCATGCCAAGCAAAAAACAAATATTTTCATCTGGATAGTCAAGACGAATAGAGCGTAAACTGTCTATGGTATAAGTGATACCGCCACGTTTAATTTCTCTATCATCAACAAATATTTTATCTATATGTTTACTAGCTACTTTAAGCATCTCTAAACGCGCCTCATCAGAAAATAGTAATAGCTTTTTATGTTGACTTATTTTATAAGGCATTAAAAATAATGTTGATAATGGTAGAACATCTAGCGCATTTTGAGCGCATTTTAAATGTCCAAAATGAACGGGATCAAAAGCACCACCAAAAAAGGCAATCACAGTAGTGCTTTGATTTCACTTAGAGACATAGCCGACATCGGATATGTTCTAGTTTCATCGTGGATTTTTTCTCTATAACGTACAAAATCATCCATATTATCAATAAATAAAAATGGATTACTTTCTTTCTGCACTGCCATCGTCGTTGTAAGCACATCGCCATAATCATGACCGCAACGTAAATAAGTGCTATTTGGAATTTGTTTTTTTATTTTTTGCATGGTTAAAAAAAGTTGGCGTGCATCAGAACCTGCTAATTGACAATGTCCAGCACCATAAACAAATAGCGCATCACCTGCAATAAAATTATTTTTAAGTAAAAAAGATATACCACCTGCAGTATGCCCGGGAGTATGTATGACGCGCGCTACACTATCCCCAATTGTGATAATCTGCCCATCTAGTAAAGGATGAATATGTTGTTTAATCGCAGATAAATAAGGAATCTCATGCACACCAGCATAAATAAGTGCGCCAGTCTTTAACGCTAAATCGTCACTAGCATTTGTGTGATCAGAATGCCAATGCGTAAGCCAAATAGCAGAAATATCATAACCTGCATCCTGAGAGGTATGCACGAGTAAATCACTATCCCAAGCTGGATCAACCACGCAACTTTTTTTTGTTTTATGGTCGCAAATAATATGAATAGAATTTTCTAAAGCGCCCAAGTGATAAATAATAATTAGTGTATAGCTTTTTTCACAGAAATATTTAATTTGCATCAATCTTTAAAGTAAATTCTAGGGCGAATAAAATTCTATCATATTTAGCCTATAAATTTTATAAATCAAGACATATTAACTATTATATTTGATAAACTTATTTTTATAAATGACTAGGCTATTTGCTAGGTTTAGCGACAATATCACCCCATCCACCAGGGATAATATTTTTTTCTCGCATCCAATCTAGTGTTGCAAAAATACGGTCTTTGTATTTATTTTTTTGTTTATCCCATGCTAAAAAATCAGATTTTAATAGTTCGTCAGTAACTTTCTGCTGATTGATAATGCGATTATTCCAAACAGCATAGAGCGTTGCCACTATTTCAGGCTTTTGATAATTTGATTTTTTAAATAATTGAAGCATATCATCAACATGCTCTAATTCTTCATCAGAAAAATAGTTATAAGTATTTTTTGATTTTTCAATATTTTTTCCTGCCACAATACGATTTATTGCACCAATTTTTTGCTTTTTAAACCACTTGGATGTTTGCACCTGCTTAAAAAATGCATAGGTGAATTTATTATCATAAGGACCTGCGGCTTTTTGCAAATATTTCTGCCCTAAATTCCTTTTAAGAATATGGCAATCGGATAAATAGAGCATTTTTTCAAATTTAGTATCGCCAAAATTTTCATCCTCTAAAGATTGATTGATGATATAAGAAGCTAACATTTTGCGTTTAACAAAATACTTATTTTCTAATACTGGTATTATCGGCAATGCTGATATTTTATTTCCCATCTGTTGGGAAAATGCTTCTTTCAATACCGCCTGCATTAGTTGTTTGGCGTGTATTTTACTGGCGGTGATTTGGGTTTGTGTTTGATCGCACAGAGCGAGAAGTTTCTTTACTTTAGTGACGATAGCTTTTTGTTCGGGGAGTGGTGGGAAAGCAATAATAGTTGATTTAATTTTTCTCATATTTAAATTTGGTTGTGCTCCACCTTGTGCTAACTCTCTAATTTCATCATATATTTTTTTAAAGTGGATTTTTATAAATTGATTTGTTATTGGCGAGAATAAATATAGTTGAATAGCTGCACAAGCTTGGTTGGTGGCGGCTTCAATTTTTAACTCTGTAATTTGCCCTCTAGTTTTTCCTTGCCCATACATTGCCACAACTAAAGTTTCGATAGGAAATATTTTGCAATTTGTTTGGTTAAGAGCTTTTTCAGTTATTCTATTTTTTGTTGTTAGGACGTAATCATTTCCAGTATCACCACTGGTCATCCAATTAATACTCCCTCCATAATAGGACGGTTCTGAAGTAAGTGGCGTTGCGCCAGTATTAACCTCTGAAAGTTCAATAAGCCGACACCAAACCCACCCATCAGGCAAATCAAAAGGTTTTTCTTCATCGCTAATTGGGGGCAGTGATTTCTGTTTCTTGATTTTCTTGTCTTTAATTAACTGCTCTTTTTCTGCTTGTATGCACGCTAGCAGTTCGCTAGCGGGTTCAACATCAGGGTTTTGTTGTCGCCACTCGGCGGTTAGTTTTCCCTCAATGGCTTCTTGCAAAATCTGCTGACGGAGTTTTTTTAGTAGGGTTTGTTGGTGGCTGAGTTCAGTTGTCAATTGCTGATGACAATTAAGCAAATACTTGATCTTCTTTTGAGCTTGAATAACCTGCTCATTACTATTATCAACTAATTTTTTTTGTTCTTCTAATGGACAATACGGAATTAGTAACTCCTTCATTCTTTCTGCATTAACATTTTGCAACAAAGAACCTTGCTGTTTTGTCAATATCTGCGGCCAAAAAGCATAACTATTAAGGAATAAATATAGATACTCAGATAATAGTTTCTCTTTATTGCAAATTAATCTGATTAGGTAACTGGCAAAAACTGTATCGTTAGGAACATTTTCATCAACAAGATAACTAATATTATTTCCTGTCCTGGCAATCAAAACATCTTTTGAAGATAGTTCATATTTTTTGATGGCTTTACAATCGCTGTAGGGAATATTATTCCAGTTCACTTTGCCATTATTAATATCAGTAATTCTGAGGAGTCTGCAATTCCCTTTATCTTTTGCTGAAGCCGTGTAGCCGTATTGAGTGAAATCAAGCAACTTTCCTAGCGGACTTATTTTTCTAAATACTTCTGATACATGCTTAAATAAAACTGTATTTAATGACTGCCGTTCGACCCCATTATGGTTTGAAATAAAACTTAATGGCACATACCTAAAATCAATAGTTTTATCTACCACTGTATCAGCCCTCTTGTCCATTCTTCTGGCATGACAATTTTTCCCTTTTCAACAGAAATTTCTGCGGGTAGCAGGCATTTTTTTAGTCGGTTGAGACCGATGTGAAAGCTAGCGCTCGCTACCTTATTAAGTTCAAAACTTTTTCGTTTTGGCGGGTTAACAACAATAACCACTTTCCCAATGGCTATGACTTTTTCTACCGCTGGCACTAAATCACTATCGCCACTGACTAAAAAAGAGACATTAAACCGATTTTTATATGCATCAGCTAACATCTCGCAAGCAATATTCACATCAGTTTTCTTTTCTTCAAATGTTAGATCCTCATGACCGCAATTTTGGCAAGCTTCTTTTTTGCTTAAAAAATGACCCTTAATAATGGTCAAGTTATTGCAGTGATGCTCTAATGCTTGGAGATACAACTTTTGTCGAGAAGATTTACTCTTGCCTCTTTTAATCATTGAGGTAAAGTACTTAGTCTCCTCTAAATAATCGTTTGGTTTCAAAAAACTTTTTGCCAACTTTTCTATATCTAACCACTTCATAATCTGCTTATTCAGGTCACTGATGCCATAATATAGGTTAAAGCCATCAACATATACTATCGCCTTTCTCACTCAATTTACTCCTAGATTTATTTTATAAAAAGTATTGACAAACGCACTTATTATGTCAAAATACACACGTACTCCACCGCTGGTATCCTTAACAGGACCCACGGCCCGACAGCCGCCACTAACGCGGCTGTTCTTTTTTGTTCCGTTGGTCTTCTTACCACTTATACCAACTCATTCTTGAGTTTCTCCAGCAAATAGTCGCTTTTATTAAATGACCGCTGCATCAATTCTAGTAGCTCAGCACTGGAGTATGACTTTTCTACTTCTGGCTGGTGCGGGTTTTTAATATCAAGGTTATAGCCATTTTCAGTAATGGTTTTGATGTCCACCTGCCATGCCTGCTTGTTTTCTTCTCGCTTGCGCCACCACTTTTTTAGGGTATCAAACTCTGCTAACTGTATCGGCTTAGTTTTGGAGTAGGACTTATAGCCTTCTGGCAGTTGATGCTCATAGTACCAGATAGTTTTTGTCGCCTCGCCTTTGGTAAAAAACAATAGATTAGTTGCTACACCTGCATAAGGCTTAAAAATTGAATTGGGCAGGCGAATAATGGTATGCAGGTTGCAATCTTTTAGCAATTTTTGACGGATGCGTTGCTTGACGCCATCACCCGTGAATGAGCCATCGGGTAAAACAATGGCTGCCCTGCCACCGGTTTTAAGTAAGTGAATCATTAGAATTAAAAACAGGTCAGCTGATTCTGTGGTGCGATAGGTTTGTGGGAAGTTATTTTCATTGTTGTCTGCCACTACACCACCAAAAGGCGGATTAGTCAGGATAATATGAACGCGATCTTTTTCACTATATTCGGTTAAGGGACGCGCTAGTGAATCACCGGATCTAATATTTGGCAGATTGATGTCGTGCAAAATTAAATTGGTATTACATAGTAGATACGGCAGCGGTTTATACTCCCAGCCGATAATGTTGTCTTGTATGGCGGTGCGTTTTTCCAGATTAGTGGCTTTAGTTTTGAGATGCTCTAGCGCGGCAGTTAGAAATCCACCAGTACCACAAGAAGGGTCCAGTATTTTCTCATGCGGTTTAGGGTCAGTGAGTTCAGTTAACAACTTGGTAATCGCACGTGGAGTATAATATTCACCCAGAGAGCCCGCGCTTTGCAGTTCGCCTAAGAAGGTTTCGTAAATCTGCCCGAATACCTGCTTATCTTTGCTAGTATTAAAATCAATTCTATTGAGATGGTTAATCACTTGGCGCAGATGAATGCCTGACTTCATGTAGTTGTAATTATTGGCAAAAACCTCACGCACTAATACGGTACGTTTGTTGCCTGTGGAAAGGTCAATATTCGCCAACTTGGGAAAGAGTGTTTGATCAACAAAGGTAAGCAATTCATCGCCAGTCATCCCTTCTTCATTACCAGCCCATTCGTCCCAATACAATTTTTCAGGGATTGGTGAGATGTAATCATCTTGAATTAGCTCAAGTTCTTTATCTTTATCGCTGAATATTTTGAGAAACAGCATCCAGCCGAGTTGCTCAATGCGTGATACATCGTTACCTGTGCCCTTATCCTTCCGCATGATATTGCGGATGGATTTGATGATGCCTGATATGTTGGTCATAAATATTTCCTCGCCTTATGCGTTTTTAATCTACTATCAACAAAAATTATTTCTTCACACTTTTTAGCGTTTGAAGTTCCGTAGTGATTATTCCAATACAATTTATTATTGCAAAACCTATAAGAATCAAAAACCAACTCATCTTTATCGTAAGATGTTATCCAGTAATTTGTTCTCGAAAGGTAATCACAAGTAAATCTAGCTAATTCTTCATGATCTTTCTTTTTATAAAAATTGATATACAGGTTATTGGCTTTCTTAACATACGGAGGGTCCAAATAAATAAAGGATTTTTCTTCTATCTTTTTGAGCAAAATTAATGCATCAAGATTCTTCACTTGTATTCTGCTTCTAAACTTACCTATTTTTTGTATTCTTTCAGTCAGTATTTCTTTGTTAAATCTAGCATTTATTTTGTACTTACCATTTTGGTTTAGCCCACCTATGACACCTGCTTTCATCACTCCAGAAATATTTGTGCGATTCAAGAAGAAAGTGGAAAAACCAAGTTCCAACAAATCCACGTCTTGTTTATTTGTCTGGATATTCTTCATCCTCTTCCAATTAGAAATGCTGATTTTTGTTTTTTGTATTTTGTCGCATAAATCATCTGTTCTAAAAACCGCCGAATACCAAAAAGCGTAAATTGATCTATCAATATCATTTATAGTTATCTCAGAAGCAAAGTCATCAAAAAGCAAGCCTAATGCTATGGCAGCTCCACCAGCATACGGTTCCACATAACTAATACCCAGCAGATTGTTCTCTTGAATAACATTTTTGATAAATGGGAGTAATCGGCTTTTACCTCCAGGATACCTCAACGGAGAATAAAAATTCATAGAGGATAAACCTTCTGGAAAAATAATATGAAATCGTCAAAAGATATTTTAATGTCATAGGGACGTGGGTTGTAATGTGAATTATGTACATATATATTTAGAAGACTAGTATGCGTCGGTTTATTAACATCTGAAATAACTTTCTGCAAGGCTTTTTTTTCATTTTTTTCGAGCTGCATATGATTTACCGCCTCCTCAAAACGGGAATTTAACTGATCTCCTTTACATTGAACAGAATTTTTTGAAATATAAAAATTAACTGATAACTCCAAAAATACTCTTAGCAAAACAGCAGAAGCATTGGGAAATGTAAATACATTTATTTCTTTCAACTCTTTGAAAATATTGATAGATCTCTGATTATCTATATTCAATTTCAAAGACATTGGAGCTACACTTGTGCGAGACTGCGTTGTAGGTTTTTCCTTTTTACTTGATGGCGTGAGTAGTTCTGCTGAAGAGGATAGCTTATGGACAAAATCAGGTTTATTACTTGATGGCGTGAGTAGTTCTGCTGAGATATTTTCTTTATAGAATTTACGTATAAGTCCAGTATCATATACTTCTTTGACTTTAACATTTTTTAATGCACTGACAAGATATTTGGCTTTCTCCTCATTAATTTTTGACACATTTACTTTTTCATTTTCTAAAGTAATGCC
Organism: Gammaproteobacteria bacterium; assembly: GCA_965207345.1. GTDB lineage: Bacteria > Pseudomonadota > Gammaproteobacteria > PS1 > Pseudothioglobaceae. The sequence goes on from OZ242280.1 coordinate 442,446, forward strand.
TAATTCTTTTTTGATAAATCCGTTGCCAAAAACTCTGTCCATTGTGCTCTTGTGGTAAAACTCTGTGTTTTCTTGTTCTACATATTTATTGAGGAATTGAGTTCCAATACTTTCCATATTATTGAATCTACCTTTGGATTCAGGTGTCCATGGTATTACCCCTTCTCCTTTTCCTTGACCATTATGGTTAAGTCCAATCCATATCTTCGCATCATCTCTGTTCTTGAATACGACACACTCGACTACTGAAGGAATATTACTAGCATCAATTTCTTTTATTTGATTTCTCAATTTTTCATCATTTATTAGATTAGGGGTTTTCATTGCCTTCAGCACTGATAATCTTCTATTGCTATCTCCATCTACAAGCTGATTGTTCTCTTTAAATATTATTGGTCTCTGAGATGGGTTTAAGCCGTTTTCTGCTATGTGCTTGGCAAGAGGAACGATCTTTTGACCCATTTTTTCAAACATGGTATTAATGGCATCTTTCTGAGAGTTTGTTTTCTCAAAACGTGGATTATTTTGATCAAGTTTTAGATCAGAGATAGATAAGGATTCTATTTTATACTGAGGTTGCATGACTTTATTTCCTCCTATTATTTAAATTGCGCTATAAATCTCTCGCTCCAACTCGTTCAGGGCATTAATATAACCCATTCTACCACCAAAAAAACTAACAATCTCATGCGGTGTTCCAAATTTACTCAACGGATTAACTTGTAATATTTTCATATCCTCAATATTTTCTATGCCTTCATCGGCATATTTATCAAGCAAGGCATTTAATACCGCACGTGCTCGTTCGCCATACTTTGTGAAGTAATCTCGTTTTTTGACATTCTTTGCTCGTTCTGCTCTGCTCAGTGGCGGCTTTTCAAATGCAGTGTGACAGATCATATCAAAAATATCCATCTCTTTATTGATCGCCTCTTTGAGATTTTCATACACGATACCTTGCTCGGTAAGTTCTTCAATGATGACACGCTTTTTATCCGCCTCGTTCCATTTGTTTAGAAAATCATCAAGTGATTGGTATTGCTCAAGGACTTTTTGGCGGGTGTAATCCTTAAGGTTGCCAGTGATAAGTTTGCCGTCGCCACCCATGTATTGAATACGTTCATTTAGCACTGCAACATTCACGCCATTGACATAGTATTTTGCTCTGGGTTCAGTGACAATGTCACCACCAGCAATGACTTCTGACTGCTCAGATAGTTCAAAAACAATTTCTTCACCGTCTTCATCTATTACAAGTTCATCACTGACTGTTTCATCTTCAGGTGATTCAAATTTATCATCTTCACCGAGCTCTTTAACTCTGATTGGATCTCCGTCAAAATCAGGATCAGCAAACAAATCCGTGACGTTGCGAAAATCCATAATGGTGAAGAATGTTTTATCAAACTCTTCGTTAATGCGTGTGCCACGTCCAATGATTTGTTTAAACTCCGTCATAGAGCCAATATTGCTATCGAGCACAATCAGTTTGCAGGTTTGAGCATCAACACCGGTAGTCATCAATTTTGAGGTGGTGGCAATAACCGGATGACTTTCTTCAAGGGCAATAAAATTATCCAGTTCGCGCTTACCTTCCTCGTTATCGCCTGTAATCTGCATCACATATTTACTATTCTTTGCCACCAAATCACTATTTTCATTAGCAATAGCAGTGCGCATTCGTTCAGCATGCTCAATATCGACGCAAAAAATGATAGTTTTGTCATAGCGGTTAGTTTTACTCAGGAATTCACTCACTTTTCTGGCAACGGTTTCGGTGCGTTCATAAATGACTAGATTTTTATCATAATCTTTTTGATTATAGACACGATCGTCAATTAGCCGTCCTTCTTTATCAGTTTTACCCACCTCAGGGCGCCATCCTTCTATATCTATATTCAAACTAATTCGCAAAACTTTGTAAGGCGCAAGAAAACCATCTTGTATACCTTGTCTTAGTGAATAGGTGTAAATTGGATCGCCAAAATATTTCGTGTTGGAAATCCTTTCCGTTTCCCTGGGCGTGGCAGTCAAACCAATATGCGTAGCCTTGTAAAAATACGAGAGGATTTTCCGCCAGGCACTGTCATCAGCTGCACTACCGCGATGACATTCATCAATTATCACAAGATCAAAAAAGTCTTGACTGAATTCTTGATAAGCATCTTTGTCTTCATTATAATTAGTTAATCCCTGATATAAGGCAAGATAAATTTCGTATGACTTGTCTATTTTGCTGTGCTTGATGCGCGTCATCTTATCTTTGAAATGACGAAAATCATTACGCATTGCCTGATCAATCAACACATTTCTATCGGCTAAAAATAAAATGCGTTTTTTGGTTTTGCTCCTCCATAAACGATAAATAATTTGAAAGGCGGTATAAGTTTTTCCAGTTCCCGTTGCCATAGTCAGTAAGATGCGACTCTGCCCCCGGGCAATGGCTTCCACTGTACGATTAATAGCTATCTGCTGGTAGTAACGCGGGCTCTTGTCGGCATCATCAAAGGAATAATCTTGCTGTGAGATACGCTCCTGATTGTCAGTAACAATGTTCTTGTATTTTTTATAACGTTGCCAAAGCACATTCGGCGAGGGGAATTTGTTAAGAGAAAACTCTTTTTCTATGTTTCCATCAGTGCAAGTACGATCATGTTCACAAAACCCGTCTCCATTGCTACTATATACCGATGGGATATCTAGAATTTTTGCGTAACCTAAAGCCTGCTGTATGCCCGCTCGCACCGAGTAATTATTATTTTTCGCTTCAATGACAGCAATGGGGATATTCGGTTTGTAGTAAAGGATATAATCCGCTTTTTTCTTCTTCCCTCTTGTCGTCAAGTTACCTTTGACATAAATACGACCATCGGTAAAATAGACCTCTTCTCGGATTTGACTCTGCACATCCCAACCCGCTTGTTTTATAGCGGGCAGAATATATTTTGTACGAATATCTTGCTCCGATAGGTCTTTTTTAGATGTCATAAATTACCACTCATTATTTGTATTTGAATCCTTAACAAAAGTTGTGGATTACAATTATATATCAATCATTTGCATGTAATATGCTATTCGGCTTTAGGGGCTTTATACAGTTTAATATCATAAAAACAAAGACTAATATTTCTGTGATAAGATTTTTTAAATGTCTGCTGTCTATTTGGTAGAATTATGTACGGGGTGTGTTCTAGTTTGTTAATAGTGAAATATTTGTTGAATTATTTGTTTTAATGTAATGCCAAAGATTATATGATGCATTAAGGCAAATAATACCTTTAAGTATATTAAAATGAATAAAGATAATATAGAAAAAAGTGTAATAAGGGGCGGGTGCAGTAACTTGACTAATACAGAATTAACACTATAATCTAGCACTTTTAATTTTTGCCTTGGCATTTTTAATGCTTAGGTTGTTGGGAGATTATTTACAAAAAATATATAAAATGATTGCTCATTAAATTTTCAAAGCTATGCCAATTGCACTGTCGTTTAGATAGCATATATTAATTTCAATTGTAATTCTGATGGTTTGACTGAGTTAGACTAAAGAGAGGTTTTTTATCTGAAATAACTGGGGCTATAGCTCAGCTGGGAGAGCGTTACACTGGCAGTGTAAAGGTCGGCGGTTCAATCCCGCCTAGCTCCACCAAATAAACAAAAATTTATGCAAGCAAGAATAAAAAATAATATCTGTGTGAAATGCGTTCTTGTCCCCTTCGTCTAGAGGCCCAGGACTCCAGGTTTTCATCCTGGCAACAGGGGTTCGACTCCCCTAGGGGACGCCATATTTTTATAAAAATATTAAAATACTTTTGATAAGTACTATTTTTGAAATTATTGTTCATTAAGTGCACCTCTAAATCCTCTAGTTACTGGTTTTGTTAAGTAGGCAAATAAGGATCTAGTGCCCACCCTAATATCAACAGTAGCAGACATGCCGAGTTTGACTTTAATATTTTTAGATTTTGTATTATCTTTATTCTCAATACCTTGAATTTGAACATTGACTTTATAAAATAACATTTCTCGCCCAAGACTATCTTTTTCCAATAAAGTATCTGGGCTAATATGATTAACAACGCCGCCCATACCGCCAAAAATTGTATAATCAAATGCGTCTAACTTTATACTAGCAAGCATTCCTAATTTTAATCTGCCAATATCTGAGGGATTAACTTTTACTTCTAAAATAATACCGCCTTGGTCAGGAGATATTTCCATAAGATTCTCTCCGGGTCTTAATACACCACCTAACGTTGTTACCCTTAGTGATTTTATAACTCCAGAAACTGGGGAGCGAATATCAGTATATTGCAAAATATTTTCTTGTGCTTTTAATTTGTGCAGGCTAATAGCCAATTCGCCTGCTAGTTTTTCAATTTCTGAGCGTGTCTTTTCATAATACTTATTTTTAATCTCAGTAATTTTTCTTTTAAACTCTAATAATTTTTGCTCTGCTCTTAGCGATTCTAGTTGACTAACATCACCAGATTTTGACAAGCGCTTGATAATTTCCCACTCTTTTTTGCTCATAGCTAAACTGTGTTCTAATATGGATATAGTTTCTTTTAGAGATTTTTTTCTCTGCTGATATAGAGCTTTTTGTGCATCCATAAAATCGGGATAAGGTTTTACAAAATCATCAAAAATAATATTTGTATCTAAAATTTCTGCGCGGGCTCTTGCTAAGGCAGCTTTCAAATAAGCGACTTGTGTTTTAATTTGGTGATAACTCGCTTTAGCCCTGTCCTTTTCTAATGAGGCCAATAATTCGCCTTTTTGCACTTCTTGCCCTTCATAAACCAGTAATTTAGCTAGGACACCGCCATCAGCCACTTGAATAATTTGCGTTCTGCCATTTGCAACTACACTGCCTTGCGCTCTAATTGTTTCATCAATATCAAATAACATTGCCCAGAGTAAAAATATAATAAGTCCTGCTAATAATAAATAGGAAACTGAGACTGAGCGACCGATTTTAAATAAAAATGTTGCTAATTTCATAGCCTGTTTTGTTTTTGCTCATTATTATTTTTAGCAGATAATTGACTTATAACTTCTGCCTTAGCGCCATCCATGATTACTTGATTATTATGCACAACAATTAAACGCTCAACCAGTGCTAACATTTCCATTTTATGCGTTACCAATACTAAGGTATCTTGACTTTTTAAGATACGTTTTAATAGCATAATTAAACGCATTTCTAAATTACGATCAAACGAAGCGGTTGGCTCATCTAGAAGCCAAATTTTAGGTTCTCTTAATATTACTCGCGTGAAATTAACTAACTGCTTTTGACCACCCGATAAACCAAGACCACCTTCAAAAATATCTTGCTGTAAGCCCTTGTCACTTCTACTAATGACACTATCCAATAAACCTGTAAGTTTTGCTACCTCTAAAATCTTATCATCACCAGGGTCTATTAAGCCTAAAATAAGGTTTTCACGAAGCGAGCCTTTAAATAACCTGCCTTCTTGTTGCAAAAAACCTATTTTTTCTGATAATACTGGTTTAGAAATATGTGCTAGATTAACATCGTCTAGCGAAATACGGCCAGAATTTGGTTTATACATGCCACTTAAAAGACGAAGCAGTGAACTTTTTCCTGAACCAATTGGGCCTAAAACAGCAATTTTCTCACCAGAGCGAATGTGCATATTTGGTAAAACTAAAGCTGTTTTTTCGCCATAATTTATTTGTGTTTGCGCTTCAATTTGATAATGTCCTATCAGATTCTCAAATACCACAGGTTGCTCAATGTCATCATGGTCGCTTTTTAAATCCCAAATAATATCCAGTGAGCGAATAGCAGCTTTAGTATTTGCCCACTGTACTAAATGAGATGGAATTTGTGCAACGGGCGCTAAAATGCGCCCCGATAAAATAGAACAAGCAATCAGCCCGCCCATTGTTAGGCCGCCATCACCAATTAATAACGCCCCTGATGCAATAATAAGTATAAAAGAGGATTGTTGAAAAAGTGCAACCATACATTGTGAATGATCACTTGTGCGTTTCATTTCTAGGTCATAATCACGCCCTTCATCAGTTGTTGCCATCCAATTAGATAACATACGCCAACCACCTTGACCGGATTTAATGGTCTCAGCACCTTCAACTGATTCAACTAAAAGCCCAAGCCTTAGATTGACTGACTCATTTATATTATCTGCCAAATATTCAATTTTAGAATGAAAATATAAACCTACTGCTAATGCTAATATAAAAAATGCCACAGGCACAAAAGCTAAGTAGCCACCAATGAGCGCAATGAGTAATACATAAAAAATTATAAAAGGTGCATCAATTACCAAATAAGTAACGACAGAGGATAAGAAACTGCGCACAGATTCATAGCCACGCATCTGTGAAGCTAAACTGCCAACACTTTTTGGCAATTGATCCATTCTTAGTGCTAAAAAACGCTTATAAACATCTCTAGATAAACGTCTATCAACATTATCAATTAATTTCTCATGCAAACTAAAACGCACTAATTTAGCGATAAATTCCATCAAAATAATAAAAAAAACACCAAGTGTCAGCACTAAAAGTGTTTGTTTTGCAGAGGTCGGCACAACGCGATCATAAATCTGCATGGTATAAAACGCACTCACAACCGAAACAATATTAATAAAAACACCGGCAATGCCCGCATCAATTAACCATTTTTTATGCGTAAGTAATTCTGTTTTTACCATTTGAAAAATTTGACTTTTGCTTGCATTAAACTTTTTTTTCATTTTAAGTTTAAATACTTTGTAGTGAGATAAATCACTAATAGCCACTTCAAGCCAATTATTTTTCTCTAGTGAAAACCATTCTCCAATCCATTCACCTTTAGCATTTACACCCTTTAACACGCCCCAGTGCTTCTTTTCATTTACAATAAGTAGCGGCAGTAGTGAGTAATCGGTCAGCGATTTAATTTCTTTTACTTTAGGGATCACTAAATTAGTGCAAATATCTTTCAGTATTTGTAAATAATTACTAGAATCACCATAAGCATCATCAACAGCTTGTTGTAATTCAAGCCCATCAAATCTCATTCGTTGCAGTTGTGATAAGCGTTTTAAGCTGAGCAGTAAACTTTGTTTCATTCTTAATTTTTGGTGATTTTATTCAAAGATTGTTTTAGGATGGTTTGGCGAATACCATATATTTGAATGGCAAGATTCCAGTTAATAAGCGTAATTTCGCTGTTTTTATCTGCTAATTGTGATTCTAATTGAGATACCTCACGCACAGAATTCATCACATCTTGCCAACTTTTCTTGCCTGCTAAAAATTGACGATACCAAGAATATTGCGTTTTTTTTGCTTCTTTAAGTGCAGATGTTAGTAATTCTTTTTGCATAAATAATGATTGATATAGCGCCCAATCTGTTTTAAATTGCGCTAGAATTTTATCTTTTTCAGCTTGCAGTGCAAACTTTGCAGCACTATATGCTAACTCGGCTTTATTAATTTCTGAAAAATTAGATAGTCCTGCACCAAAATTACTAAATAGTTCAAAAAATATGCGATTTTCAGGACTGGAATTTGAGCGAGAAAAATTGCCCCATTGCCTTTCTAGCTTTAATCTAAAGTTAGGGGAAAGCTGTGCTTTGGTTTCTTCAATCTTTGTTTGTGCTATTTTTATTTGTGCCACTAATTGTTTTAATCTAGGATTGATTAAAAACATTTTCTTGGCTAAATTTTCTTGCTCCCCAGTTATATTATAATCACCTGCCATATTTTTAACTAAATTCTCAAGATCTAAAGGTATGCCAACTAATATACTTAATCTGAGTAGAGAATTTTTGTAGCGTGCCTTAAAAGTGTTTATATTAGATTTCACTTGATCTAGACGACTGCTTAGTAAGTGTAATTCACTACTAGAAGAAATACCCTCTTCAATGCGACGTTTAATTCTCACCCCAAGTGCATCGTGTTCTTTCTTACTTCGCAAAAATGCTTGATATTTCAGATAATTCCTAGTCCAGGTGGTATAAGCGCGAATAATATTAAATGCCACATCCTGCTCATTTATTTTTCTTACTGCTTGTCTTAAAATAAGTTCTGCTTGCGATTTTTCTAAAATAGCATCTAATCTACCACCTGCCCAAATTGGTTGTGTGAAAGAAATTTTTTCTATGTGTTTATCACCAGAATAATTTATGTCCGTCTCAGATGTATTTACTTTACTAGTTGATATTTGTGGTGTTGGAAAATATTGCCATTTTGCGCTCTGCACGCCTTGTTTAGCAGCATTTTCTAAATAAATACTGGACTTAATTAAAGGGTGATAATCTAAAGATTTAGTAATTAAATCAGGTAAATTAAAATTTTGTGTTTCTGCTTTGATATATAAAATAAATAACATCAAGCAAAAAAACAAAATTGTCTTTTGTATCATATCAAGATTCCACAAAAAATATCCTAGTAGCCTAGACTAAGTTTAATATTGAATACAAAAGTTTTTTATAAAAAAACAAATTTATATAAATAAGTCTTTATAAAACAATTAGATTATCTGTAAAGTCAGATAAAGTAAGCGCACTAGTGCCAGCACCCTCAAGTATGACGACAAGATCGATGTTGCCATCATTATCAGCATCAATGTCAACAAAAACACATTTGTCATATAAATCGACTCCTACTCGCACAAAATCAGAAAGTGCATCGCCTGCTTGATAGTCTAATAAATCTGATAAATCTAGTTTATCACCCTCGCTAAGACTAAAATCAGTAATGATATCAAAACCATCATTTACATTATTATAATCAAAAATATCACTACCTAAGCCACCTGTTAAAACATCATCGCCAGATCCACCAACGAGTACATCATCACCGTCTGTGCCGATAATTACGTTATGTCGCTCATTGCCGTACACATATGACACTGTAACATCAAAATTAATTACAGTAGGAGTAAAACTCGTGGTCGTCGTGCCATCACTTATGCGAATATCAAAACTAGGCGCATCATTGCTGGAATCATGAGTAAATTTAACATTACCGTCTTCAATATCTTGTAGTGTGAAAGTGGTAACAGCAACGCTTGGATTATCATGCAACGCAAAAAAACCATGTGCAACATTTGCAACACCAAATATAATTTCACTAGCAAGATGATTAAAATAAACCGCATCTATCATATCAGTAGTAACGGTAATTACCTGCCCTTTATGGAGTTCTAAAGTAGCAGTTTTGATGGCGGTTTCAATATTAATATCCCATTTGTAAATCATATAATCTGTTAAATCACTAATTTCATCTTCGCTTAAAGCATGGTTATATGATAAAAGCTCACCAATATAACCGTTAAAATAACCATCAGCATAATTAACAGATTCATAATTAACAGGGTTAACTGTGATGCCACTTGATCCTATGGTAGAAGCAGTATGAGCAGTTTGTGCATCCACATGGTCTACTTCACCAACAAATGCGCCATTTAAATAAGCCTTAAAAATATTACTTACATCACTACTTGTGCTAGAGTCTTGGACCGTAATAATGTTATAGACAGCATTCGCTCTCACTACACCTAAATCAATGAATTTATGCGTATGTCCTACGTCCCAGTCTCTATTCCAAACACCAACATAAAGGTGTCCGTCTGAGATAACAATATTATAACCCTTAGTGTTATCTCCTTGTTCATAAATTACTTGCAAACTATCAATATCACTACCTGTTTTAATGAGCATAGCAAATGATTTTTGACTATAGGGTCCATTAATATTTATATAGTTATTAATATGCAAAGAATCATCTACACCATCAAATTGAAGTACGCCATGACCATTAATGCCATCATCAACATAAGTAGGCCTAACCCTTTCGAACGGCGTTATTGCACGGAGTGCACTCTCTAAACTAGAACTACTCACCCATATTTCCACTAAATTACCATCTACTGGCTGATTACTTAAATCACCATCACCATCAATATTTTGTGCATCAAAATGGGCAATAAGTCCAGTTTGTGGTACCACTAGATTAAATACAATATCAGCAGAAAACACGCTACCCTCGTAAGTGCCATCACTAACCATGATAGTAAAGCTTGGGTTATGTACACTCCCATCATGGATAAAGTGAATACTACCTTGTTCAATCTCTGCTTGTGTAAAGCTAGTAATAGCAACCCCTGGGCTACCTGTTCGCTCAAAGCGAGCATATGTAATACCAGATACAGTAAAGGTGAGTGTATCTCCCTGATTAGTATCCTGGGCACTAATGATATCAGAGCTTATAGTGATAGTTTCACCTTGATCTATCTCCAAGGTATTAAGGCTAATAGTAGGTCTAAAATTAACTATAACACTAGCTAATAACGCATTACTCTCGTAAGTACCATCACTAACCATGATAGTAAAGCTTGGGTTGTGTGCACTCCCATCATGGATAAAGTGAATACTGCCTTGTTCAATCTCTGCTTGTGTAAAGCTAGTAATAGCAACCCCTGGGCTACCTGTTCGCTCAAAGCGAGCATATGTAATATTAGATACAGTAAAGGTGAGTGTATCTCCCTGATTAGTATCCTGGGCACTAATGATATCAGGGCTTATAGTAATAGTTTCACCTTCACCTACCTCCAAGGTATTAAGGCTAATAGTAGGTCTAAATTTAACTATAACATTAGCTAATAACGCATCACTCTCGTAAGTGCCATCACTAACCATGATAGTAAAGCTTGGGTTATGTACACTCCCATCATGGATAAAGTGAATACTACCTTGTTCAATCTCTGCTTGTGTAAAGCTAGTAATAGCAACCCCTGGACTACCTGCTCGCTCAAAGCGAGCATATGTAATATTAGATACAGTAAAGGTGAGTGTATCTCCCTGATTAGTATCCTGGGCACTAATGATATCAGAGCTTACAGTGATAGTTTCACCTTCACCTACCTCCAAGGTATTAAGGCTAATAGTAGGTCTAAAATTAACTATAACATTAGCTAATAACGCATCACTCTCGTAAGTGCCATCACTAACCATGATAGTAAAACTTGGGTTATGTACACTCCCATCATGGATAAAGTGAATACTACCTTGTTCAATCTCTGCTTGTGTAAAGCTAGTAATAGCAACCCCTGGACTACCTGCTCGCTCAAAGCGAGCATATGTAATATTAGATACAGTAAAGGTGAGTGTATCTCCCTGATTAGTATCCTGGGCACTAATGATATCAGAGCTTACAGTGATAGTTTCACCTTCACCTACCTCCAAGGTATTAAGGCTAATAGTAGGTCTAAATTTAACTATAACATTAGCTAATAACGCATCACTCTCGTAAGTGCCATCACTAACCATGATAGTAAAGCTTGGGTTATGTACACTCCCATCATGGATAAAGTGAATACTACCTTGTTCAATCTCTGCTTGTGTAAAGCTAGTAATAGCAACCCCTGGACTACCTGCTCGCTCAAAGCGAGCATATGTAATATTAGATACAGTAAAGGTGAGTGTATCTCCCTGATTAGTATCCTGGGCACTAATGATATCAGAGCTTACAGTGATAGTTTCACCTTCACCTACCTCCAAGGTATTAAGGCTAATAGTAGGTCTAAATTTAACTATAACATTAGCTAATAACGCATCACTCTCGTAAGTGCCATCACTAACCATGATAGTAAAGCTTGGGTTATGTACACTCCCATCATGGATAAAGTGAATACTACCTTGTTCAATCTCTGCTTGTGTAAAGCTAGTAATAGCAACCCCTGGACTACCTGCTCGCTCAAAGCGAGCATATGTAATATTAGATACAGTAAAGGTGAGTGTATCTCCCTGATTAGTATCCTGGGCACTAATGATATCAGAGCTTACAGTGATAGTTTCACCTTCACCTACCTCCAAGGTATTAAGGCTAATAGTAGGTCTAAAATTAACTATAACACTTGCTAATAACGCATCACTCTCGTAAGTGCCATCACTAACCATGATAGTAAAGCTTGGGTTATGTACACTACCATCATGGATAAAGTGAATACTGCCTTGTTCAATCTCTGCTTGTGTAAAGCTAGTAATAGCAACCCCTGGGCTACCTGATCGCTCAAAGCGAGCATATCCGATAGCAAATACAGTAAAGGTGAGTGTATCTCCCCGATTAGCATCCTGGGCACTGATGATATCAGAGCTTATAGTGATAGTTTCACCTTGACCTACCTCCAAGGTATTAAGGCTAATAATAGGTCTAAAATTAACTCTAACACCAATTATTAGCCCTTCACTCTCGTTAATGCCATCACTAACCTTAATAGTAAAGCCTGGTCTACGCGTACTCCCATCATGGGTAAAGCGAATACTGCCTTGTTCAAACTCTGTTTGTGTAAAGCTAGTAATAGCAACCCCTGGACTACCTGCTCGCTCAAAGCGTGCATATCTAACATCAGATACAGTAAAGGTGAGTGTATCTTCTTGATCAACGTCCTGGGCAATGATGATATCAGGGCCTATAGTGATAGCTTCACCCTGACCTACCTCAAAGGGATGAAAATCAATAGTAGGTATAGAATTAACTATAACATTGACTAATAACAGATCACTAGTGTAAGTGCCATCGCTAACCCTGATAAAAAAAAATGTGTCATATGAAGTCCTAATGAGGTGTTTAAAGTAAATACTACCTTGTTCAATCTCTGCTTGTGTAAAACTAATAAGAACAGTCCCTGGACTACCTGCTCGCTCAAAGATAGATCCCACAGAAGCTACCTCAAAGGTGAGTGTATCTCCCTGGTTAGCATCCTGGGCACTAATGATATCAGGGCTTATAATGATAGTTTTACCTTCACCTATCTCAAAGGTATTAAGGCTAATAGTAGGTCTAAAATTAACTATAACACTAGCTAATAACGCATTACTCTCGTAAGTGCCATCACTAACCATGATAGTAAAGCTTGGGTTATGTACACTCCCATCGTGGATAAAGTGAATACTGCCTTGTTCAATCTCTGCTTGTGTAAAGCTAGTAATAGCAACCCCTGGACTACCTGTTCGCTCAAAGCGAGCATATGTAATATCAGATACAGTAAAGGTGAGTGTATCTCCCTGATTAGGGTTCTGGGCACTAATGATATCAGAGCTTATAGTGATAGTTTCACCTTCACCTACCTCCAAGGTATTAAGGCTAATAGTAGGTCTAAAATTAACTATAACACTTGCTAATAACGCATCACTCTCGTAAGTGCCATCACTAACCATGATAGTAAAGCTTGGGTTATGTGCACTCCCATCGTGGATAAAGTGAATATCACCTTGTTCAATCTCTGCTTGTGTAAAGCTAGTAATAGCAACCCCTGGACTACCTGTTCGCTCAAAGCGTGCATATGTAATACCAGATACAGTAAAGGTGAGTGTATCTCCCCGATTAGCATCCTGGGCAATGATGATATCAGAGCTTATAGTGATAGTTTCACCTTGACCTACCTCCAAGGTATTAAGGCTAATAGTAGGTCTAAAATTAACTATAACATTAGCTAATAACGCATCACTCTCGTAAGTGCCATCACTAACCATGATAGTAAAGCTTGGGTTATGTACACTCCCATCGTGGATAAAGTGAATACTACCTTGTTCAATCTCTGCTTGTGTAAAGCTAGTAATAGCAACCCCTGGGCTACCTGATCGCTCAAAGCGAGCATATGTAATACTAGATACAGTAAAGGTGAGTGTATCTCCCTGATTAGTATCCTGGGCACTAATGATATCAGAGCTTATAGTGATAGTTTCACCTTCACCTACCTCCAAGGTATTAAGGCTAATAGTAGGTCTAAAATTAACTATAACACTAGCTAATAGCAGACTACTCTCATAAGTGCCATCGCTAACTCTGATAACAAACACTGGGTTATGTGCACTCCCATCGTGGATAAAGTGAATACTGCCTTGTTCAATCTCTGCTTGTGTAAAGCTAGTAATAGCAACCCCTGGACTACCTGCTCGCTCAAAGCGTGCATATGTAATACCAGATACAGTAAAGGTGAGTGTATCTTCCTGATTAGTATCCTGGGCACTGATGATATCAGGGCTTATAGTGATAGTTTCACCTTCACCTACCTCCAAGGTATTAAGGCTAATAGTAGGTCTAAAATTAACTATAACACTTGCTAATAACGCATCACTCTCGTAAGTGCCATCACTAACCATGATAGTAAAGCTTGGGTTATGTACACTCCCATCGTGGATAAAGTGAATATCGCCTTGTTCAATCTCTGCTTGTGTAAAGCTAGTAATAGCAACCCCTGGACTACCTGTTCGCTCAAAGCGTGCATATGTAATACCAGATACAGTAAAGGTGAGTGTATCTCCCCGATTAGCGTCCTGGGCAATGATGATATCAGAGCTTATAGTGATAGTTTCACCTTGACCTACCTCCAAGGTATTAAGGCTAATAGTAGGTCTAAAATTAACTATAACACTTGCTAATAACGCATCACTCTCGTAAGTGCCATCACTAACCATGATAGTAAAGCTTGGGTTATGTACACTCCCATCGTGGATAAAGTGAATACTACCTTGTTCAATCTCTGCTTGTGTAAAGCTAGTAATAGCAACCCCTGGGCTACCTGATCGCTCAAAGCGAGCATATGTAATACTAGATACAGTAAAGGTGAGTGTATCTCCCTGATTAGTATCCTGGGCACTAATGATATCAGAGCTTATAGTGATAGTTTCACCTTCACCTACCTCCAAGGTATTAAGGCTAATAGTAGGTCTAAAATTAACTATAACACTAGCTAATAGCAGACTACTCTCGTAAGTGCCATCGCTAACTCTGATAACAAACACTGGGTTATGTGCACTCCCATCGTGGATAAAGTGAATACTGCCTTGTTCAATCTCTGCTTGTGTAAAGCTAGTAATAGCAACCCCTGGACTACCTGCTCGCTCAAAGCGAGCATATCCGATAGCAAATACAGTAAAGGTGAGTGTATCTCCCCGATTAGCATCCTGGGCACTGATGATATCAGAGCTTATAGTGATAGTTTCACCTTGACCTACCTCCAAGGTATTAAGGCTAATAATAGGTCTAAAATTAACTCTAACACCAATTATTAGCCCTTCACTCTCGTTAATGCCATCACTAACCTTAATAGTAAAGCCTGGTCTACGCGTACTCCCATCATGGGTAAAGCGAATACTGCCTTGTTCAAACTCTGTTTGTGTAAAGCTAGTAATAGCAACCCCTGGACTACCTGCTCGCTCAAAGCGTGCATATCTAACATCAGATACAGTAAAGGTGAGTGTATCTTCTTGATCAACGTCCTGGGCAATGATGATATCAGGGCCTATAGTGATAGCTTCACCCTGACCTACCTCAAAGGGATGAAAATCAATAGTAGGTATAGAATTAACTATAACATTGACTAATAACAGATCACTAGTGTAAGTGCCATCGCTAACCCTGATAAAAAAAAATGTGTCATATGAAGTCCTAATGAGGTGTTTAAAGTAAATACTACCTTGTTCAATCTCTGCTTGTGTAAAACTAATAAGAACAGTCCCTGGACTACCTGCTCGCTCAAAGATAGATCCCACAGAAGCTACCTCAAAGGTGAGTGTATCTCCCTGGTTAGCATCCTGGGCACTAATGATATCAGGGCTTATAATGATAGTTTTACCTTCACCTATCTCAAAGGTATTAAGGCTAATAGTAGGTCTAAAATTAACTATAACACTAGCTAATAACGCATTACTCTCGTAAGTGCCATCACTAACCATGATAGTAAAGCTTGGGTTATGTACACTCCCATCGTGGATAAAGTGAATACTGCCTTGTTCAATCTCTGCTTGTGTAAAGCTAGTAATAGCAACCCCTGGACTACCTGTTCGCTCAAAGCGAGCATATGTAATATCAGATACAGTAAAGGTGAGTGTATCTCCCTGATTAGGGTTCTGGGCACTAATGATATCAGAGCTTATAGTGATAGTTTCACCTTCACCTACCTCCAAGGTATTAAGGCTAATAGTAGGTCTAAAATTAACTATAACACTTGCTAATAACGCATCACTCTCGTAAGTGCCATCACTAACCATGATAGTAAAGCTTGGGTTATGTGCACTCCCATCGTGGATAAAGTGAATATCACCTTGTTCAATCTCTGCTTGTGTAAAGCTAGTAATAGCAACCCCTGGACTACCTGTTCGCTCAAAGCGTGCATATGTAATACCAGATACAGTAAAGGTGAGTGTATCTCCCCGATTAGCATCCTGGGCAATGATGATATCAGAGCTTATAGTGATAGTTTCACCTTGACCTACCTCCAAGGTATTAAGGCTAATAGTAGGTCTAAAATTAACTATAACACCAATTACTAGCCCTTCACTCTCGTTAATGCCATCACTAACCTTAATAGTAAAGCCTGGTTTACGCGTACTCCCATCATGGGTAAAGCGAATACTGCCTTGTTCAAACTCTGTTTGTGTAAAGCTAGTAATAGCAACCCCTGGACTACCTGCTCGCTCAAAGCGTGCATATCTAACATCAGATACAGTAAAGGTGAGTGTATCTTCTTGATCAACGTCCTGGGCAATGATGATATCAGGGCCTATAGTGATAGCTTCACCCTGACCTACCTCAAAGGGATGAAAATCAATAGTAGGTATAGAATTAACTATAACATTGACTAATAACAGATCACTAGTGTAAGTGCCATCGCTAACCCTGATAAAAAAAAATGGGTCATATGAACTCCTACTGAGGTGTTTAAAGTAAATACTACCTTGTTCAATCTCTGCTTGTGTAAAACGACTAATAAAAGTCCCTGGACTACCTGCTCGCTCAAAGACAGATCCCACAGCAGCTATCTCAAAGGTGAGTGTATCTCCCTGGTTAGCATCCTGGGCACTAATGATATCAGGGCTTATAATGATAGTTTTACCTTCACCTATCTCCAAGGTATTAAGGCTAATAGTAGGTCTAAAATTAACTATAACACTAGCTAATAACGCATTACTCTCGTAAGTGCCATCACTAACCATGATAGTAAAGCTTGGGTTATGTACACTCCCATCGTGGATAAAGTGAATATCACCTTGTTCAATCTCTGCTTGTGTAAAGCTAGTAATAGCAACCCCTGGACTACCTGTTCGCTCAAAGCGAGCATATGTAATATTAGATACAGTAAAGGTGAGTGTATCTCCCTGATTAGTATCCTGGGCACTAATGATATCAGAGCCTATAGTGATAGTTTCACCTTCACCTATCTCCAAGGTATTAAGGCTAATAGTAGGTCTAAAATTAACTATAACACTTGCTAATAACGCATCACTCTCGTAAGTGCCATCACTAACCATGATAGTAAAGCTTGGGTTATGTACACTCCCATCATGGATAAAGTGAATACTGCCTTGTTCAATCTCTGCTTGTGTAAAGCTAGTAATAGCAACCCCTGGGCTACCTGATCGCTCAAAGCGAGCATATCCGATAGCAAATACAGTAAAGGTGAGTGTATCTCCCTGATTAGCATCCTGGGCACTGATGGTATCAGGGCCTATAGTGATAGTTTCACCTTGACCTACCTCCAAGGTATTAAGGCTAATAGTAGGTCTAAAATTAACTCCAACACCAATTATTAGCCCTTCACTCTCGTTAATGCCATCACTAACCTTAATAGTAAAGCCTGGTCTACGCGTACTCCCATCATGGGTAAAGCGAATACTGCCTTGTTCAAACTCTGTTTGTGTAAAGCTAGTAATAGCAACCCCTGGACTACCTGCTCGCTCAAAGCGTGCATATCTAACATCAGATACAGTAAAGGTGAGTGTATCTTCTTGATCAACGTCCTGGGCAATGATGATATCAGGGCCTATAGTGATAGCTTCACCCTGACCTACCTCAAAGGGATGAAAATCAATAGTAGGTATAGAATTAACTATAACATTGACTAATAACAGATCACTAGTGTAAGTGCCATCGCTAACCCTGATAAAAAAAAATGTGTCATATGAAGTCCTAATGAGGTGTTTAAAGTAAATACTACCTTGTTCAATCTCTGCTTGTGTAAAACTAATAAGAACAGTCCCTGGACTACCTGCTCGCTCAAAGATAGATCCCACAGAAGCTACCTCAAAGGTGAGTGTATCTCCCTGGTTAGCATCCTGGGCACTAATGATATCAGGGCTTATAATGATAGTTTTACCTTCACCTATCTCAAAGGTATTAAGGCTAATAGTAGGTCTAAAATTAACTATAACACTAGCTAATAACGCATTACTCTCGTAAGTGCCATCACTAACCATGATAGTAAAGCTTGGGTTATGTACACTCCCATCGTGGATAAAGTGAATACTGCCTTGTTCAATCTCTGCTTGTGTAAAGCTAGTAATAGCAACCCCTGGACTACCTGTTCGCTCAAAGCGAGCATATGTAATATCAGATACAGTAAAGGTGAGTGTATCTCCCTGATTAGGGTTCTGGGCACTAATGATATCAGAGCTTATAGTGATAGTTTCACCTTCACCTACCTCCAAGGTATTAAGGCTAATAGTAGGTCTAAAATTAACTATAACACTAGCTAATAGCAGACTACTCTCGTAAGTGCCATCGCTAACTCTGATAACAAACACTGGGTTATGTGCACTCCCATCATGGATAAAGTGAATACTGCCTTGTTCAATCTCTGCTTGTGTAAAGCTAGTAATAGCAACCCCTGGGCTACCTGTTCGCTCAAAGCGAGCATATCCGATAGCAAATACAGTAAAGGTGAGTGTATCTCCCCGATTAGCATCCTGGGCACTGATGATATCAGAGCTTATAGTGATAGTTTCACCTTGATCTACCTCCAAGGTATTAAGGCTAATAGTAGGTCTAAAATTAACTCCAACACCAATTACTAGCCCTTCACTCTCGTTAATGCCATCACTAACCTTAATAGTAAAGCCTGGTTTACGCGTACTCCCATCATGGGTAAAGCGAATACTGCCTTGTTCAAACTCTGTTTGTGTAAAGCTAGTAATAGCAACCCCTGGACTACCTGCTCGCTCAAAGCGTGCATATCTAACATCAGATACAGTAAAGGTGAGTGTATCTTCTTGATCAACGTCCCGGGCAATGATGATATCAGGGCCTATAGTGATAGCTTCACCCTGACCTACCTCAAAGGGATGAAAATCAATAGTAGGTATAGAATTAACTATAACATTGACTAATAACAGATTACTAGTGTAAGTGCCATCGCTAACCATGATAGTAAAGCTTGGGTTATGTGCACTCCCATCGTGGATAAAGTGAATACTGCCTTGTTCAATCTCTGCTTGTGTAAAGCTAGTAATAGCAGTCCCTGGACTACCTGTTCGCTCAAAGCGAGCATATGTAATACTAGATACAGTAAAGGTGAGTGTATCTCCCTGATTAGTATCCTGGGCACTAATGATATCAGAGCTTATAGTGATAGTTTCACCTTGACCTACCTCCAAGGTATTAAGGCTAATAGTAGGTCTAAAATTAACTATAACACTAGCTAATAACGCACTACTCTCGTAAGTGCCATCACTAACCATGATAGTAAAGCTTGGGTTATGTACACTACCATCATGGATAAAGTGAATACTGCCTTGTTCAATCTCTGCTTGTGTAAAGCTAGTAATAGCAACCCCTGGACTACCTGTTCGCTCAAAGCGTGCATATGTAATATCAGATACAGTAAAGGTGAGTGTATCTCCCTGATTAGGGTTCTGGGCACTAATGATATCAGAGCTTATAGTGATAGTTTCACCTTCACCTACCTCCAAGGTATTAAGGCTAATAGTAGGTCTAAAATTAACTATAACACTAGCTAATAGCAGACTACTCTCGTAAGTGCCATCGCTAACTCTGATAACAAACACTGGGTTATGTGCACTCCCATCATGGATAAAGTGAATACTGCCTTGTTCAATCTCTGCTTGTGTAAAGCTAGTAATAGCAACCCCTGGGCTACCTGTTCGCTCAAAGCGAGCATATGATAGCAAATACAGTAAAGGTGAGTGTATCTCCCCGATTAGCATCCTGGGCACTGATGATATCAGAGCTTATAGTGATAGTTTCACCTTGACCTACCTCCAAGGTATTAAGGCTAATAGTAGGTCTAAAATTAACTCCAACACCAATTACTAGCCCTTCACTCTCGTTAATGCCATCACTAACCTTAATAGTAAAGCCTGGTTTACGCGTACTCCCATCATGGGTAAAGCGAATACTGCCTTGTTCAAACTCTGTTTGTGTAAAGCTAGTAATAGCAACCCCTGGACTACCTGCTCGCTCAAAGCGTGCATATCTAACATCAGATACAGTAAAGGTGAGTGTATCTTCTTGATCAACGTCCCGGGCAATGATGATATCAGGGCCTATAGTGATAGCTTCACCCTGACCTACCTCAAAGGGATGAAAATCAATAGTAGGTATAGAATTAACTATAACATTGACTAATAACAGATCACTAGTGTAAGTGCCATCGCTAACCATGATAGTAAAGCTTGGGTTATGTGCACTCCCATCGTGGATAAAGTGAATACTGCCTTGTTCAATCTCTGCTTGTGTAAAGCTAGTAATAGCAGTCCCTGGACTACCTGTTCGCTCAAAGCGAGCATATGTAATACTAGATACAGTAAAGGTGAGTGTATCTCCCTGATTAGTATCCTGGGCACTAATGATATCAGGGCTTATAGTGATAGTTTCACCTTCACCTACCTCCAAGGTATTAAGGCTAATAGTAGGTCTAAAATTAACTATAACACTAGCTAATAACGCATTACTCTCGTAAGTGCCATCACTAACCATGATAGTAAAGCTTGGGTTATGTACACTACCATCATGGATAAAGTGAATACTGCCTTGTTCAATCTCTGCTTGTGTAAAGCTAGTAATAGCAACCCCTGGGCTGCCTGCTCGCTCAAAGCGAGCATATGTAATATTAGATACAGTAAAGGTGAGTGTATCTCCCTGATTAGTATCCTGGGCACTAATGATATCAGAGCTTATAGTGATAGTTTCACCTTCACCTATCTCCAAGGTATTAAGGCTAATAGTAGGTCTAAAATTAACTATAACACTTGCTAATAACGCATCACTCTCGTAAGTGCCATCACTAACCATGATAGTAAAGCTTGGTTTACGCGTACTCCCATCATGGATAAAGTGAATACTACCTTGTTCAATCTCTGCTTGTGTAAAGCTAGTAATAGCAACCCCTGGACTACCTGCTCGCTCAAAGCGAGCATATGTAATATCAGATACAGTAAAGGTGAGTGTATCTCCCTGATTAGTATCCTGGGCACTAATGATATCAGGGCCTATAGTGATAGTTTCACCTTCACCTATCTCCAAGGTATTAAGGCTAATAGTAGGTCTAAAATTAACTATAACACTTACTAATAACGCATCACTCTCGTAAGTGCCATCACTAACCATGATAGTAAAGCTTGGGTTATGTACACTACCATCATGGATAAAGTGAATACTGCCTTGTTCAATCTCTGCTTGTGTAAAGCTAGTAATAGCAACCCCTGGGCTGCCTGCTCGCTCAAAGCGAGCATATGTAATATTAGATACAGTAAAGGTGAGTGTATCTCCCTGATTAGTATCCTGGGCACTAATGATATCAGAGCTTATAGTGATAGTTTCACCTTCACCTACCTCCAAGGTATTAAGGCTAATAGTAGGTCTAAAATTAACTATAACATTAGCTAATAACGCATCACTCTCGTAAGTGCCATCACTAACCATGATAGTAAAGCTTGGGTTATGTGCACTCCTATCGTGGATAAAGTGAATACTGCCTTGTTCAATCTCTGCTTGTGTAAAGCTAGTAATAGCAACCCCTGGACTACCTGTTCGCTCAAAGCGTGCATATGTAATACCAGATACAGTAAAGGTGAGTGTATCTGTATCATCAAAAGTAGTCGCATGAATCATATCAGCACTAACTGTAATACTTCCCCCCCGTCCCACCTTAAAGTTAGAAGCCGTGAGAATAGGTTTAAGATCAATGTCCCACCTATTAACCATGTATTCTGTTAAGTCACCAAGTTCATCCTTACTTAAGGCTCGATCATATAATAAGAACTCACCAATGTAGCCATGAAAATGACTATCCTCCCAATGATTAACAGCTTCAAGATTTGCTGGATTGATTATATGGGTGGTGGTGTGTCCGATGCTAGAGCTAGCATGTGTTACTTGTGCGTCCACATGGTCTACCTGACCGACTAACACACCATCTAAATAAACTTTAAAAATATTATTTGCGTCACTATTCGCACTGGAATCGTGAATAGCAACAATTGTATAAGCAGTATTTTCTTGTGCCTCCCCCATGTCTATAAATTTATATTGATGTCCTGCATCCCAATCTTTATTCCAAATCCCTGTATAAAGACGGCCATTTGCAATCACAACATTATAACCCCTAAGAAAATTACCTTGTTCATAAATCACTTGAAAGCCACTGATATCAATACCTGTCTTAATGAGCACAGCAAGTGTTTTTTGGATATGACTGCCTGTATTAATATCCTCGTGATTATTAATACGAAAATGGTCGTTGAGTCCATCAAATTGAAGTGCACTATAGCTGTTAATAGCACTTGCTCTATAAGTTGGTCTTGAATCCTCCAGGCTCTGCTGTGCATGATGCTGATGGTCTGAGTGTGAAATATCTGTCCAGGTTGTTATTACCTCACCGTCTACTGGCTGATTGCTAAAATCACCATCTCCATCAACGTTTTGGGCGTCAAAGTGGGCGACTAATCCAACTTGTGATATTAGACTAAATGTAATATCAGCTACTAAATCTCTCGTAAATACACCATCGCTGAAACTAATTTCAAAACTAGGTGTATTAAGACTACCATCATGAATAAATTTAATATTGCCATTTTGAATATCTTTAAGCGTAAAAGTTGCGATAGCAGTTTTCAGATTATTAGAATGCTCAAAAAAACCGCTTACAACATTGCTAACACTAAATATAATTTCATCTGCAAAATGATTAAAATCATCCACATTAATCATATCAGTAGTAATAGTTACAACTCCTCCCTTATGGAGTTCTAATTTAGAAATGGTAGCAGTAGGTTCAAAGCTAATATTCCATTTATTAACCATATAGTTTGTTAGACTACCAATTTCATCTTCACTTAAAGCATAGTTATATAGCAATAGTTCGCCAACATAACCAACAAATTGATGATGGGTCGTGCTATGACCAACATGTTCATGACTAAGAGGATGAAGCGTGTCGCTAATATACCTACTGCTAATAGTAAGTCCTATTGAAACATCTCCACCATGAGCCGTTTGTGCATCCACGTGGTCTAGCTCAAGAATAAATCTGCCATTTAGATATGCTTTAAAGGTATTAGCCTCATCACTTAGACTACTTGAGTCTTGCACAGCAACAATACTATAAACGGTATTTTCTCTAGCTGCACCTAAGTCAATAAATTTATATTGGTGCCCCTCATCCCAATCTCTTCTATTCCAAACACCAGCATAAAGATGTCCATTTACTACAGTAAAGCTATAACCTACATTTGCATTACCTTGTTCATAAATTACTTGAAATTTATCAATATTCGTCCCTGTTTTAACCAGTAAAGCAAAGGTTTTTTGAATATAGTCCCCTCCTTCAATATCTGTATGACCAGAATTAATAAAAAGGCCTCTATCATATCTGTCATCCGCAAAAAATGTAAGCGCGCCATGACCATTAATCACATTAGCCACATAAAGTGGAGGGCTAAGTATAGTGCCCATATGATGTGTGTCATTTGATTCTGAGACATCTCTCCAAGTTCTTACTGTTGCACCATTTGCTGGCTGATTACTAGAATCACCATCGCCATCAATATTTTGTGCATCAAAATGCGCAACTAATCCAGTTTGTGGTATCATGCTACTATATGTTGCTGGGGCAGAGATCGTCGCTACACTATCGCTTAAGCTAACATCAAAAGTGGGTGGACTATCCATGCCGTAGTGGACAAAATGAACATTGCCATCCCCAATATTTTGCAGTGTAAAGCTCTTAACGGCAACGCCCTCATGCGCTACTAGCTCAAAAAAACCGCCTAGTACATTATTTACTGTAAATCTAACTTCGTCGGCATTATCTACATCACTTGTGCTTATCATATCTGCAGTTATAGTGATGGTTTCCCCTTGCTCAATCTCTAAGCCTGAGGTCGTGCCACTGATTACTAAATCATTAGAAATGCTAAAAGGCATACTCATAGCACTACCTAAAAGATCACCTATCACGCTAGCGATAATATTAATAGGCTCTATTCCTTGTACATTATCATCTAGCTGGTTAGCAATTAAAGTAACGGTATTATCTGCCTGTCTTGCTAAAGAAATACTGACCACCTGAGGTAGTGCGAATATATGGCTGATAAAAGTATGCAAAATGCCCTGTATATTGACTATATTAGCATTTTCTCCAGGACTTCGTTGATTAGCATCTGGCATTGTTGTTTCTCCTATCTTTATGATTAAAAAACCGCAAACACAACAGTAACAAATGACACTTACCGCTAATAAATTAAGCCCTTTATATCACGAAATAATGCCTTATAACCATATTAAAATAGTCTATATAAATTTTTAAAAACTCCCCTAATAAGTTTTTTACTCTATTTACTTTATAACTGCAGATTTCTGCGCTAGAATATGCCAATTTAAAAATATTTAAAAAAAATAAAAAAATTATGGGATAATCACCCGCTACGCATTTTTTATGCGTTGTTTTTTATTTATCACACAAATCAGAAAGTATGACGCAGTGATACTTTTAAAACTAAGTTGGGGTGCTTGTTTTTGTATTTAAGCAAATTTGTTTGTTATAAATGCTAGCAAGTTCAACTTGGTGAGACGTGGAAGTTATAACCCGGGAGAGTAAATAGTGGTAAAAATTAAAATGAAGACAATGCTAGATTCGGGTGTCCATTTTGGGCATAAATCACGTTTCTGGCACCCAAAAATGGCGCCTTATATTTATGGTATTCGCGGTAATATCCATATTATCAATTTAGAAAAAACCTTAGTAATGTTCTCTGATGCACTTAATTTTGCAGGCAAACTTGTTAGTGAAGGTGGTAATATTTTATTTGTTGGCACTAAACGCGCCGCCACCGAGATTATTAAAAAGGAATCTATCCGTTGTGCAATGCCCTATGTTAATCATCGTTGGCTAGGTGGTATGCTGACAAATTACAAAACTATTAAATCTTCAATTAAACGTCTTAAAGATTTAGAATATTTGGCCGGGGAAAATTTTGCACATGTGAATAAAAAGGAAGGGCTCTTGATGTCAAGGGAATTAGAGAAATTAGAAAAAAATCTTGGCGGTATTAAAAATATTGAAAAAATGCCTGATGCCTTATTTGTAATTGATGTTGGTTATGAAAAAATTGCAGTTAAAGAAGCGCAAAAATTAAATATTCCTGTCATAGGTGTAGTGGATACAAATTATAACCCAGAAAATATTGATTATATTATTCCTGGTAATGATGACTCAATTCGCTCTATTGCTTTTTATGTCAGAGAGCTAACTAATGCTATATTGGAAGCAAAAACAACAATATTAAAGGTAGAACCAAATAAAAAAATAACTATGGTAACAGACAAGAAAGATAAATTTCTAGTTAAGAATGAATCTAAAAGTGATTCTATAACACAAAAATAATTTAAAAATTTGGAAATATCATGACAGTAATCAGCGCTACTTTGGTAAAAAAATTAAGAGATAGAGCTGGCTGTGGCATGATGGAATGTAAAAAAGCATTGATAGCAACTAGTGGTGATTTAGAAATGGCTATTGATTTAATGCGTGCAGAGGGTGCTATAAAAGCTGCAAAAAAAACTTCTAGGATAACAACTGAGGGTGTTACGAAACTTGCACTGTCAGAAAATGGAAAACATGGTGTTTTGCTTGAAATTAACTCAGAAACTGATTTTGTTACCAAAAGTGATGATTTTAAAAATTTTACTAATACTTTGGTAGCACTAGCATTGAGGCAAAATATAAAAAATATCCCAACATTGATGAAAACTAAAATTAAAACAAATGTAAGTGTTGAATCAGCCAGAGAAACATTGGTGGCAAAGGTTGGTGAAAATGTTAGTGTTCGACGCCTAACGGCAATGACAATTGACACCGGTTTCATCGGTAGTTATCAACATGGAGAGCGTATCGGGGTGCTTGTAAATCTCACAAAGGAAGACGAAATACTTGCTAAAGATATTGCCATGCACATCGTGGCGAGCAATCCAGAATATGTTGATAAAACAAGCGTGCCTGATGTGCGCATAACTAGAGAAAAAGCAATTTTTGCTGAGCAAGCAAAAAAAAACTCTAAAATAGAGAATATTATTGAAAAAATAGTTAATGGCAAACTGGATAAATTTATCAATGAAATCACGCTATACGGCCAGAAATTTGTTAAAAATCCTGACATCACAATCGCAACACTGCTCAAATCTCACAACGCACGAGTGATATCTTTTGTGCGTTATGAAGTTGGCGAAGGTATTGAAAAAGCACGAAGCGACTTTAGAGAAGAGGTTATGATACAAGCACAAGGAATAACTTAGTCTTGATAAATTTAATAACCAAGTCTCAAAATGGTTGATTTATTTTGATTTTGTGAGTTTACATTGGTTTTATTTTTGAGCTATTTAAAATAAGCAGTGCGTATAATGAAACGGGAAGCATTTTTGATACGAATGATTAGTGCTGTTTTTCTCGCTACACTTTTTCTGCTTGGGGTTTATCAGCTTCCACACTACGCCTTCAAATCTCTACTAGTTATTTTGGTACTTATCGCCGCTTGGGAATGGTGTAAATTATCGCAAATTAAGCACGTATATCATTATGGCGTTTTTTTATTACTATGCTTAGTGCTTAGCCTTATCATGTTCTTTTTGCCAATACTTATTATCACTATTTCTTTTTTATGGTGGTTGTTTAATATATTTTTAATTATTAATTTTCCTAATTACAAGCATTATTGGTATGGTGATTGGTGGCTACGTTTATTGAACGGTGCTTTGTTTTTAATACCAATGTTAGGTGCATTTGTGCTAATTTATGAAAAAAATAATCACTACGTCGTTTTGCTAATGGCGCTTATTTGGAGCGCAGATATTGGCGCTTATCTAATCGGTCGGTTTTTTGGTTATAGACCCCTAGCAAAATATATCAGCCCAAAAAAAACTATTGAAGGCTTAATCGGCTCTGTTACTAGTGTGCTTGTAATTAGCACAGCTGGTTTATATTTAGCAAATATAATAACAGACATAGCGCATCTGCTATTTTATTTATCGCTAAGCCTTGTTTTAGTTTTGTTTTCCGCTGTTGGTGATTTATATGAAAGCTTATTTAAACGTGCAGCGCAACTAAAAGACAGTAGTAATATTTTACCTGGGCATGGTGGTTTATTAGATAGGATAGATAGTTTGGCAGCAAGCGCACCTTTATTTTATGCTTTTTTATTTTTTAAAGAGCTCTAAATGAAGCAGCTCGCCATACTAGGTGCAACAGGATCAATTGGTACAAACACACTGGCTGTGGTTGACTTGCATCCTAATTTATTCAAAATTTTTGCACTCAGCGCAGATAAAAATTGGAAAAAAATGTCTCTGCTGTGTCAGCGCTATCAACCTCGGTTTGCGCTTATGAAAAATATTGCTGCTGCAAAATATTTGCAAAAAACACTTAAAGAAAAAGGCTATATCCAAACAGAAGTGCTTTGTGGCGAAGAGGATCTCTGTGATATTGTTGCGCACAAAGATTTAGATTATGTCATGGCAGCTATTGTTGGTAGTGCTGGTATGCATTCGGCACTTGCAAGTATTAAGGCAAGTAAACGTTTACTTCTTGCAAATAAAGAAACATTAGTATTGTCTGGTGATTTGCTCATGCAAACCTTACATCAATCAAAAGCAGAATTATTACCAGTAGATAGTGAACATTCGGCAATTTTTCAGTGTTTAAAATCTGGAAAATCAGGTTTAAAAAAAATTCAACTGACTGCTTCTGGCGGTCCATTTTTAAATACACCTTATGCCGAACTCAGACATATAACACCGGATGAAGCTTGTGCACATCCAAATTGGCAAATGGGACGCAAAATTTCAATTGATTCTGCCACCATGATGAATAAAGGTTTAGAAATAATTGAAGCCCATTATTTATTTGGTTTATCAAGCGATGCTATTGAGGTCATCATTCACCCTCAAAGTTTGGTGCATTCACAAGTATTTTATGAAGATGGCTCTTCGCTTGCACAACTTAGTCTACCTGATATGCGCACAGCAATTACTTACGCGCTTTCCTACCCAAATCGTATAAACTCTGGCGTGGCTGATTTAGATTTAAGTGCATCTTCTCCCCTTGAATTCTATCAACCTAATTTAAAACAATTTCCGTGTTTAAAGCTGAGCATAGAAGCCCTAAAACAGGGCGGTAACGCAATGGCAACGCTCAGTAGCGCAAACGAAGTGGCAGTTAATGCTTTTTTAAATTGTGAAATTGGATTTTTAGATATTGCTGTTATTATTGAAGAAACACTTGAGAAGCATCCAACCTGTCGCCTTGACTGTCTTGAAAGTATTATCCAAAACGATAAAAAAGCCCGCATATTAGCACGAAAAGTTATGCAAAATATATCGTAATAGTGGCATGACTTTTACATCAAAATTATATGATTTTTAGTTGGCGTATTTGGCTTATATTGTTGATTTGGTATTTTTTTTACGAAACAACTTATGTCAAAAAATTGGAGTATATATATTTTTTGCAGCCTCTTAATAATTCATTTGCGTATTTTTTGGATAAAAATTGGCAACTTAAAAAACTAATTTATGCATACTCAGACGATGAAACACAATTAATAACGAAGAAAAAAAATGTACCTAGCACAAGAAGACATCAGCCGAACCACACGACTTTAGAAAAAAAAATTATCCATATAAGCCATTCTTTGTTCTACGACGCTAGGCGAGCAGGCGTATCTGAAAACGACTCAAAAAAAATATATCAAATTTTTCTAAATCGCATTGATTTTAAAAAAGATCTGAGAAAGGGGGATTACTTTATTATCATTTATGACAAAGTAGCAGATAATGCTGTAGGTAAAAAAATATTAGCAGTATATTACTTTGGTAAGAAAAAACAAGTTCAAGCATTTTTATATCAAAATCAAGTAGGTGAGGAAAATTACTACGATGAAAATGGTTATGATATGAATGTTTTATTTTTAGCACCTGTTGTGGGCCATGTGGTTAGCTCAGGTTTTCAAAAACGCAGATTTCATCCAATTTTAAAAGTATATCGTGCACATAAAGGTATTGATTATAAAGCAAAAAATGGCACACCCGTGAGAGCAAGTGCAGATGGTTTTGTAAGTCGTATGGAATTTGCAGGTAATTATGGTAATGTTATTTTTTTAAAACACAATCAAAAATATACTACCGTTTATGCACATCTATCAAAATTTAGCCCACAACTATCTCCTAAAAATCCTGTTAAGCGCGGTGAAATTATTGGTTATGTTGGCAAAACAGGTTTAGCAACAGCAGCGCATTTGCATTTTGAGATTAGAGTGTATAATACTCCTAGAGATCCGCTACCATTTTTAGCTCTTCATGATCGCCTGTCAAGAAAATCAGAATTAAAAGATTTTCAAAAAAAAATTGCACCATTTAACCTTTTTGCTTATTAAAAAGCAATAATTATCAAAACTAACTGCATTACACAAAATAATAAAATAATTAATAAAACCAATGAATCCGCTATATGAAACTAAATTAAATCTACCACTGCTTGCTCGTGGTAAGGTGAGGGATATTTATGAGATTGACAGTAGTAGAATACTCGTTGTTACCACAGATAGGTTATCTGCATTTGATATTGTCCTAGATGAGCCTATTAATCAAAAGGGCTCTGTGCTTACAGCTATTTCAAATTTTTGGTTCCACAAAACACGCCATATTATCAACCATCACTTAACAGGAGAATCGCTTGATACAGTGCTTTCTGATGCGGAAATAAGGCAAGTTTCAGATAGGGCAGTGATTGTTAAAAAAATGAAACCGCTACCAGTAGAGGCAATTGTTCGCGGCTATTTAATAGGTTCAGGCTGGAGAGATTATCAAAATACAGGCTTAATTTGCGGTATTAAACTGCCCGCTAATTTATCACTAGCAGAGCAATTACCAAACGTGATTTACACGCCGTCAACCAAAGCAAAAGCCCTTGAACACGATGAAAATATTAGCTTTGAAAAAACTAGTACGCTTTTAGGAAAGTCACTAGCAGATAAAGTTCATAAAATAAGTTTAGAATTATATCAATATGCTACAGATTTTGCTTTGAAACGCGGTATTATTATCGCTGATACAAAGTTTGAATTTGGCTTGGATAATGAAAATAATTTAGTACTTATTGATGAATTATTAACACCTGATTCATCGCGCTTTTGGTCAAAAGAAGCATATCAAATTGGCAAAAGCCCAGATAGCTTTGATAAGCAAATTGTACGCGATTATTTAGAAAATTGCAATTGGGATAAAAAACCGCCTGCACCAAAATTACCAGCAAGTATTATACAAAAAACAACGAATAGATATTTACAAATACAACGCTTATTATGTCAATAATTTATGGCGAAACTAGCATTAATGACTAAAAAAATAGAGGGGGTGCTCGATAAAATGCGCGTACGCTTAGATTTTAGCATGGCACACTATGAATTGCCTATTGGCAAAACTTATATAGCACTTAATGGCCTACTAAACTACGATATAAGCCTGTATTGGGACAATACAATTTATTGCAAGAATTGTAGCACTCTAACCAAAAAGAGTT
Source organism: Gammaproteobacteria bacterium (assembly GCA_965207345.1). Taxonomy (GTDB): domain Bacteria; phylum Pseudomonadota; class Gammaproteobacteria; order PS1; family Pseudothioglobaceae. The sequence goes on from OZ242280.1 coordinate 473,299, forward strand.
ATGCACAGGGGTATTGCTACCCCTGCTCACAAAACCTTGCACGTTGTGATTTATGTATTTTATTGCCCGAGAGATGTCATTATCATTTAGGAACTTGCCGCGAACCGCGCTGGGGAGAAGAGAATTGTTTTGCACCACATATCATTTACTTAGCAAATTCAAGTGAGCTTAAGGTTGGTATTACGCGTTTTAACAATATTCCAGAGCGTTTTATTGATCAAGGTGCGGTAACAGCACTACCGATATTAAAGGTAGATAGTCGCTTAAAATCTGGAAAACTGGAGAGTATTTTGAAACAATTTATAAGCGATAAAACAAATTGGCGTAAAATGCTTAAGAACGAAATTAGTCCAGTTGATTTGCGTGCGCAAAAACAAGATTTGTTGGCCAGAATTAAAGATGACATTGATATACTTGAGGCAGAAATATTAGAGGATAAAATAATAGAAATTAATTATCCTGTGCTTTTATATCCAAAAAAAATTACTACACTTAATTTTAATAAAACAGCGCATATTAGTGGTAAATTACTAGGCATTAAGGGGCAGTACTTACTACTTGACACAGGTGTTCTAAATATTCGCAAGTTTAGCTCTTATTTTATCCATTTTAATACGTAAAATACGCAGAATAAGTGGTGCGCTTTTTTAAGATTAAAACTCAAAATTAAATGGATACCAATTTTCCTAGAGTAAGCAAACTACCTAATTATATTTTTGCTATTACAAATCAGCTTAAAGATGAGGCGCGCGCGCGCGGTGAAGATATTATTGATTTTGGCATGGGTAACCCGGATCAGAGCACGCCGTTTCATATTGTTGAAAAATTGGTAGAAGTTGCAAGAAGAGAAAATACACATCGCTATTCTGCTTCTAAAGGTATTCCACGATTGAGGCGTGCTATCACAAATTGGTATAAAAAACGCTATCAAGTTGACTTAGATCCAGAGACTGAGGCTATTGTTACTATTGGTTCTAAAGAAGGATTATCGCATTTAGCTATGGCTGTAATAGCTGAGGGTGATGCAATTTTAGTGCCAAGTCCCGCCTACCCCATTCATCCCTACGGATTTATTATCGCAGGAGCTAATATTCACCATATACCTTGCACAGAAAAAACTAATTTTTTCAGCGAGATTGAAAAAGTTATTAAAAATGTTTCGCCTAAACCAAAAATGCTACTACTTAATTATCCTTCTAATCCAACCACAAAAACGGTTGAACTAAAATTTTTTGAACGTGTTATTGCAATCGCAAAAGAGCATAAAATATGGGTGATACAAGATTTAGCCTATGCAGATATTGTTTTTGATGGTTATGTAGCACCAAGCATTATGCAAGTAAGCGGTGCAAGAGAAGTTGCGGTGGAATTTTTTTCCCTCTCTAAGAGTTATAATATGCCTGGCTGGCGCATTGGTTTTATGGTAGGTAATGCTACGCTTGTTAATGCGCTTGCACGTTTAAAATCTTATTTGGATTACGGTATGTTCACACCGATACAAGTAGCAGCAATTGAGGCGCTAGAAGGTAATCAGCAATGTGTGCTTGATATTTGTGCTCAATACCAGCACAGAAGAGATGTGCTCTGTGATGGCTTAAACACTATAGGCTGGCATATTATAAAACCCAAGGCAACGATGTTTATTTGGGCAAAAATTCCTGAGTTTTACCAACATCTTGGATCTTTAGAGTTTAGCAAGCATCTGCTTAAAATTGCCAAAGTCGGAGTATCGCCGGGTATTGGTTTTGGTCAATACGGAGACGACTCGGTGCGTTTTAGTTTAATTGAAAACGAACACAGAACACGCCAAGCAATTCGTGGTATTCGTGATATGTTTAAACAAGATGGGCTATTATAAGACCTTGTTATTTCAAATTTTTACAAAATAAAACTTTATAAAATACAATGAATTGTCAATCTTATCATTTCACAAAATCAAACCATAAACGCATCACTTTGCTTGGTATGTCAGGCATTGGTAAAACGTATATTTCTAAATTATTAAGAGACACTAGGGAATGGTTTCATTATTCTGGCGATTATCGTATCGGCACACGTTACCTAGATGAGGCGATTTTGGATAACATTAAAAAGCGGATGATGTATGATGATTTTTTACACCATTTACTGATGAGCGATGCTATTTATGTAAATCATAATATTGCATTTGATAATCTAACACCCATCGCTAGTTTTTTAGGAAAAATTGGCAATCCTGAATCAGGAGCATTGCCATTTGATGAGTTTAACAGACGACAAATTTTGCATAAAAATGCAGAAACCAACGCAATGCTTGACGTAGAAAAATTTATTGACAAGGCGCTTCATATCTATCGTTATGCACATTTTGTGAATGATGCAGGCGGTAGCATCTGTGAATTAGACCAATCTAGCATTGCAACATTAGCAAAGCATACACTGATTATTTATCTTAAAACCAATGCAAGTAGTGAAAAACTTATTATTCAGCGTGCACGAAAAAATCCAAAACCCCTCTATTATGAGCCAACATTTTTACGCACACAACTCAAAGAATATTTAGCAAAAAAGTGCCTAACCTATATTGCTTGTATTGAACCAGATGATTTTGCGCGCTGGGTGTTTGTAAAATTATTATATTATCGCCTGCCTAAATATGAAAAAATTGCACATCAATACGGCATTAGTATTGAGAGTGAAAAACTGTATCAGTGTCAAAGTGCTGATGATTTTTTAACTTTAATAAATAATGCACTGAATGCTAAATAATTTGATATTTAAAAAAATAAACAGTTAGAATATTCAAAATTACTCCAAATATCTATACCGTTTAAATCGTGACTACAACAGAATGTTTTTTAAGTATAATAGCGTGCCTTTAGGCATATCTGGTCGCAAAAACATATCCCTTCTCTCTTAAAAGGTATTTTTCTTGTGCGTCTCTACAATGCAATAATCAAAAACGGAGTTAAATAAAATGAGTGTTACAATTGAAGCAAACTTGAGAGACGATAAGGGTAGTGGCTTGAGCCGCCGCCTTCGTTTAGCAAATCAAATTCCTGGGGTTGTTTATGGTATAGGAAAAAAACCGACGACAATCAGTTTAGATAGTTATAAATTCAATTACCTTCTCACGTATAGTAAATATATTTTTAGTCGTATTGTTAGGCTGGATGTAAATAAATCATCCACTCCTGTTATTATTAAAGATTTACAACGCCACCCTACCTCTAATGCGATTATACATGTAGATTTTTTGCGTGTTGATGATACACATAAAATAACTACTTTAATACCACTTAACTTTATTAATGCTAATCAAAATCAAGCATTACGATTAGGGGCGGTGCTTAATGAGTTTATGAGTAGCATTGAAGTAATTTGCCTGCCTAGCGCATTGGTGCAAAAAATTGATGTTGATATTGCAGATTTAAAGCTTGGAGAGCATTTAGGTTTGCTTGAGATTGAAATGCCAGAAAATATTACTATTAAGGCATTTACACACGGCAATCTAGAAGTACATAATCAAACCGTTATCTCCGTTGCTAATGCTAAAAAAATCAGCATTATAGAAGACGAGGAGGAGGAGGAGGAACAAACCGAAGCTGATGAACAAGAAAAACCGCAACAAGACGGAGATTAAACTTATCGTAGGCTTAGGAAATATAGGTATTAATTATGAAAACAATCGTCACAATATTGGTTTCTGGTTTCTTGATTATATTGCTAAAAACTTAGATTGTCGCTTTACACTAGAAAAGAAACGTTGCGCTTACTTAACGCCGACAACAATTAATAAATACCATATTCATCTCGCAAAACCCAATACTTATGTTAATCATAGCGGATTTGCTCTGCAAAAAATAATGCATTTTTATCGTATTATGCCAAGTGAATTTCTTCTTGTTCACGATGATCTAGATTTAGCGCTCGGAGAGGTAAAAATAAAATATGCAGGCGGACATGGCGGACATAACGGACTAAGACATATTATAGAAATGTTGGGAAGTGAAAAGTTTTATCGTTTAAGATTTGGTATTGGTCGTCCACCAAACAATATATCGGTGTCTAATTTTGTATTGGGAGATTTTCTAGAAAAAGAAAATAATGTTATTATAAATACCATTAAAAATGCTTATAGTGTAATGAGTGATTTAGTAGCAGGAAACATGGATTACGCAATGCAAAAATTACATACAAAATAATGGTAATAAAAACTTAAACAAATGGATTTTATAGATGGGTTTTAATTGTGGAATTGTTGGCTTACCTAATGTTGGCAAATCAACTTTATTTAATGCGCTCACAAAATCAAATGTGGCAATGGAAAATTATCTATTTTGCACCATAAATCCAAATGTAGGTATTGTTGCAGTAAATGACGGACGTCTAAAAGATTTATCTGACTTAGTTCACCCTAAAAAAATCATCCCCGCAACTATAGAGTTTGTTGATATTGCTGGCTTAGTATCTGGTGCTGCTAAAGGTGAAGGATTGGGTAATCAGTTTTTGGATAACATTAGAAGCACTGATGCCATTATTCATGTAGTGCGTTGTTTTGAGGGCGACATAGCGCATATTTTGGGAAAGGTAGATCCACTTTCAGATATTGAAGTTATCAATACAGAGCTTATTTTATCGGATTTAGACAGAGTAGAGCGTGCTATTGATAAATATAGTAAACTTACTAAAACTGGTGATAAAAAAGCGCAAAAATTTAAACGCGCCCTGCTTGATATTGAAAAAACACTTCATCTGGAAAAACCTGTGCGTGAAATGGAACATATAAGTGCATATCAAGATTTATTATTGCATTTGATGTTACTTACAAACAAGCCTGTATTATATGTTGCTAATGTTGATGAAACAGGGTTTAAAAACAATAACTACTTAGATAATGTCGCGAGACATGCTAAACAGGAAAATGCACCACTAATAACAATTTGTGCCCAAATTGAAGCAGAAACAGCGCAATTATCTGTTCAAGAAAAAATAGAATTCTTAGCTGATATTGGACAAAATAAATCCGGTTTAGACAAACTTACTTATGCTGGTTATAAACTACTGGGACTAAAAACTTTTTTTACAGCAGGAGAAAAAGAGGTGCGTGCTTGGACCATCACTAAAGGCGATAATGCTAAAAAAGCAGCGGGTAAAATTCATAGTGATTTTGAAAAAGGTTTTATTAGAGCTCAAGTTATCTCCTTTGATGATTTTATCAGCTGTAACGGTGAAAAAGGCGCTAAAGATGCCGGTAAACTGCGTACTGAGGGCAAAGATTATCTTGTTGAAGATGGCGATATTATGAATTTTCTTTTTAATGTTTAATTGTTTTGAGAAATAGCATAGCTATGAGAAAGCAAACAAAATTACTCATTATTCTTGATGGCTGGGGACATTCAAAAGATAAAGCGCATAACGCCATTGCCCAGGCAAAAACACCAGTGTGGGATAGATTATGTGCAACTTATCCAAACACACTCATTCATACTTCTGGTAGTAATGTTGGACTCCCTGGTAATCAGATGGGTAACTCTGAAGTGGGACATCTTAATTTAGGTGCGGGACGTATTGTAAAACAAGAATTTACACGTATAAGTGAGGATATTGCTTCGGGCGACTTCCATCGCAATCCTGTATTAAAAAATGCTTTAAACTACGCCAAAGATAATAAAAAAGCAGTGCATATTATGGGTTTATTATCTGATGGCGGCGTGCATTCGCACGAGATACATATTATGGCATTTCTTGAAACTTTAGCAAAAGAAAAACTCGAAAAAATATATTTACATATTTTCACAGATGGCAGAGATTGTCCACCTAAAAGTGCAAAAATTTATATTAAGCGTCTGGAAGATAAAATATCTCAGCTTAAAACAGGGAAAATTATTTCCATTATCGGTCGCTATCATGCTATGGATAGAGATAATCGCTGGAATAGAACTCGCCATGCCTATGAGCTCATTCGCTATGGACGTGCGATGTTCAAAGCAGATAGCGCAGTAGATGCAATTGATAACGCTTACAAACGAGGTGAATCGGATGAATTTATTTCCTCAACTAGCATAGAAATGCTTGCTTTGCAAAAAGGAGATATACTAATTTGTATGAATTATCGCGCTGATCGCATCCGTCAAATTACGCAAGCATTTACTGATGAAAATTTTCAAGGATTTTCTTGTGGCACTTTTCTACCCATAGAGTTTGTTTGTTTAACGGAATACAAAAAAGAATTTAATTTACCTGTTATCTATCCTGCACAAAAACTAAATAATGTTTTAGGAAAATATATTTCTAGTTTAGGGCTAACACAACTTAGAATTGCTGAAACAGAAAAATATGCCCATGTTACTTTTTTTATTAATGGTGGCGCTGAAAAACCATTTAATGGTGAAGATAGACTGCTTGTTCCTTCACCTGATGTTGCAACCTATGATTTAAGACCTGAGATGAGTGCACTTGAGCTAACTGATGCACTTGTGGAGCGCATTGCAAGCAGAAAATATGATTTAATTATTTGCAATTATGCGAATACAGATATGGTTGGTCACAGCGGTAAATTAAAAGCAGCAGTGCATGCAGTTGAAGTGGTAGATAGGTGTTTAGGACGGGTGTATAAAGCAATACAAAAAGTAAATGCAGAAATGATTATTACTGCAGATCACGGCAATGTTGAGAAAATGTGGGATGATAAAACCGGGGCACCACATACCGCACACACTAATAATTTAGTGCCATTTGTTTTTGTTGGCAAAGCAAAAAAACTTGTGGAAGTGGGTAGGGGCGCACTATCTGATATTGCACCTACGCTATTAGCAATTATGAAATTAAAAATACCGCCTGAAATGACAGGGCGCTCTTTGATTAAATTTTAAGACTATCTTTTTACTTAAGTATTATTTGGAAATACGCTAAAATGATTCTTTTGTCTTAAAGATGCAAATTTTATGAAGCAGGTAAATTTTATTGCACCGTCTATTTTATCAGCGGATTTTTCTAAACTAGGCGTAGAAGTAGATAGTGTTTTATCAGCAGGAGCGGACATTATCCATTTTGATGTAATGGATAATCACTATGTCCCAAATTTAACTATCGGGCCCCTGGTTTGCGAAGCACTAAAAAATAATGGTGTTCGTGCGCCGATTGATGTTCATTTAATGGTTAGCCCTGTGGATAGAATTATTCCAGATTTTGCCAAAGCAGGTGCAAGTTATATTACTTTTCATCCAGAGGCAAGTGCCCATATTGATAGAACAATTAGTTTAATTAAAGACTCTGGCTGCAAAGCAGGGCTTGTATTTAATCCAGCAACGCCGCTTTCTTATCTAGATTATGTGCTTGATAAAATAGATATGATTCTACTGATGTCAGTTAATCCTGGTTTTGGCGGACAGTCTTTTATTCCCTCTACCTTAAATAAATTAGAACAAGTACGCAAAATAATTGACAATAGTAATTTAGCTATTCGTCTGGAGATTGATGGCGGTGTCAAAGTTAGCAACATCCGTGAAATTGCTACCGCTGGTGCAGACACTTTTGTCGCAGGATCTGCGATCTTTAATACTAAAAATTATGCAAAAACCATCTCACAAATGCGCAGTGCGCTCGCTAAATCTTAATATCCTAAAAATACTTAGTTGAGCTTATTTCACGAATAAGCTGATGCTTTTGACGCAAAAAAATACTAGAATTTAAGGATTGATAAATTATTTGTTAATATAAAGAATGATTCAGCACAAGGTAGTATTTTTAATGGGGACGAGAAGATTACAGTGGATTTAAAGTCAATAGCCTATGTTTGACACGGTGGTAGTCATGGTATCATGGCAATTCGTGCGGGAACAGTCGCACCTCAGTGTGGAGTATTTTAGCAAGCGTGGTAGTATAACATTGCAGTTCGCGATGTAAATTTTTTGCGCTCGGTGCTTGTAGCCACGGTGATGCGAGCAACACTTCCACATGATATTTTGATTCGCCACGCACACCGACATTTTTTATCGGCGGGCAGGACAAAAACCACGCATCACGCAGATGCTTTTCTTTCAATTTCTGGTATTTTTTGCCGACGGAGTTTTCTGGATTTAAATTCAGCACAAATAAAATAACTGTTGCATATTTAGAAACGCGCGCGATTTTAGGGATGATTTTTTTTGTGTCATCAGCCTTCACTTCGCGAGGAAGAAAATCGCCAAACGGATCAATTAAAACCACTTCTCCTTCGCGCGCACAATCTAAAATAGAATAGCCGTCCCGTGCGTTAAATCTATCTCGCTTTAATTCTTGCAACCCGTAAGCAAGCAATAATTGTCTGGTTTCTTTTTTATGGTCGGATACAAAAACTTTGTCTGCTTGGTTGGGTGCATTTTTAATAGCACGGCGAGCGAGAAAACTGCTACCGTAATAGCAACCCTTGGCTATTTCCACCTGTATATCAAGCAAAGCAGAGTTACGCAATTTTTGCACGCGTTCAATGACAAGCGGCGAAACACAGTGGACTGGAAATCCACCGAAGGGGTCCAGGAAGATGATAGCGTCGCTGACTTCGCCATGCCAACGCAACAACTCGGCAAGCAGTCCGTGTTTCAACAAACCTCCGACGTTACCGGCATCGTATAACAAGTTATTTGCACTCATTTTTCTAAAAAGATGAGCGGTTATACCTTTATATTCATCTTTTCGTTTTTCTGGATCATTCCCGCGCAGAGCTTTGCACCTATGTCCCGCATGCGCATCCCAACCGTATGGCCATGTGCTATATTCAAAGTTAGCGCACACTGGACAAATTATTTCTTTCCCAACAACAGCATCCACGTGCAAGTTCATTGGGTTTACGATTGCACCATCTTCATTTTTGACCGGCAATACTTTTTCCATCGCCCGATTATAGCATATGCACCTCATCGCACTGGTTGGAATACGTGAGTTTCCCTTTCTTTTTCATGATGCCACTCACAGCCTCATCAGAAACATCGTACATTTTTTGAGAGTTCTTAAAATATATGAAACCTCCATTTGTCTTAGGTTGTTTCATCGCTCCATTCCTTTAATCAACTCCTTATATACAAACCTTTCCCAAACATGACAATTGAAAATTCTTGGAATATCTTTAAATTTTAATTTACAAAATTTTACACTAAACACTTTTTTCCTTTTCTAACCAACCAACAAGTCCTTTAGTAAAAATCTCCAAATCACCTTTTAAAAGCTGCCACTGCATCTTTTTAGTTAAAGCACAGCCATTTTGGTTTGCAATCTCAAATAAGTGTGCGAATAAATCATCTGTAATATATGAACTGGGTTTCCTTTTATGCGCGTGTTTTTTTGCCGTGCTGGCAAAAAAATCTATTTCACGTTTTAGTTTTCCAGCAATTTCTTTTGACATTTTAATGGCGTTAAAATGCGTCAAATAAGCGCGTCTTGGTTTGTGGCACATAAGTTTATCAATAGTGATTTTCCAGCGCTCTGGTTCAAATTGGTTAGGCGAAGTGGGTGGAAAAATAATAATACCATTTTTGCTATCAAACTCACGATAACTAACCCCTAAAGTATCTCCACTAAATATACCCTCTGAGCGCTTATCCCAAATACAAATATGATGTTTAGCATGTCCGGGAGTATCAATTAATTTAAGTGCTCTATCGCCGAGCATTATAATCTCACCATCTTTAGCAATAAGAACGCGATTTTCATCTATAGGAATGATGTCGCCCAAATTTTTTTTAAAAAAGCTCTGTCCATAAACACTGATAGCGCTTGATTTAAGTTTTTTAGGATTGATAAGATGCGAAGCCCCTCTCTCGTGCACAACGAGTTTAGCTTGAGGCAAATATGTCAACAATTTACCTGCACCGCCTGAGTGGTCTAAGTGAACATGTGTGGCAATCACATAAGCAACTTGCGCAGGCGCAATTTTTTTTATTTTAAGTACGCCGAGCAGTCTCGGCACTGATAAATAACTACCTGTATCAACAAAGGCAACAGAGTTTTTAGAATTTACACAATTGCTAAAACGACTAATATTTTCAGAGCAGACTAAATAACTTGCGGTAAAATTACTCCTGATGTGCCCAGTGTCGATGCAAATAATATCATACGCTAAATCCTTATAACTATTATTTATCATCTATCTAAAACAACTTATTGTTATAGCTTTTATTTATGGGCAAATTAACAATCAAAAATCACCCTGTGCCCCTCTGTCCATAATAGTATAAATGGTTTTGCGCACTTGTAATGCTGTTTCTTGCAGATGCACTGGCAATGGTTTACCGCCATAAATCATCAAGTTCATATCAAGCGTATAGAGCCAATGTTTGCCTTTTTTATCCTCAATAAGGGCAATACGACAAGGCAAATAAGCACCAAACGCATCAGAGTAATCTACCATTTCCATTGCTGTTCTGGGAGAGCAATATTGAAAAATTTTAAGATAGCGTTGCTTTTTGCCTGTTTGTTTTTCTACCTGCTCAGATAATGGCAAAATACCAACCTCCCTAATCCCTCTCTCAGTAGCAATACTTGCCATCGCTTCTTCTACTTCACTAAGCTTAACATCATCTGCTATTTTTACTCTGCGAATGCTTGCCATAGCAATATCACCAGTTTCCAGCAACCTGTCTGCCATATTCATATAAACAGATAATGCTTTCTCATGAAAAGAAGGTGCAGCTTCCAGCAACCTGCCTGCCATATTCATATAAATAGATAATGCTTTCTCATGAAAAGAAGGTGCGGCTTCCAGCAACCTGCTTGCCATAGCAATATCACCAGTTTCCAGCAACCCGCCTGCCATATTCATATAAACAGATAATGCTTTCTCATGAAAAGAAGGTGCAGCGATAAATTTACTTACAAGTCCATAATTCATTTGTAAGTAAGTCATAAGTAGAATGCTCAAAAAACCAACAAATAATAGAAGCCATTTAATTATCTTTAATACTGTAGCCATAAAGTATCCTTAACTTTTTATTAAATATTACAGCACTAGTGCCACTAGCAGGCTGATTTTACCATAAGAAAAAACGCAAAAATTTACTATATTAAGCCCTTAACATAAGTCTCTAATACTAGTTTTAAAAAGCACTTAAAATTTAGATATATTATTTTCTCAGTGAATTAAGTCACGTACACTAGCCAATGCAGATTTTAATTTGTGCACATCACCGCCACCACCTTGTGCCATATCTACTCTACCGCCACCTTTGGCACCAATCTTTTCAGCAACTGCATTTAGAATATCACTAGCTGAATAAGTGTTTGCCAAAATTTTACTCACGCGGCTAATCAAATGAACATCATCTCCCTCAACACTTGCTAACATAATAATACCACGTTTAAGACGCTGACTTAATCTATCAGTTAATACGCGTAAATCTTTTATTTTAATATTGTCAATACGTGCAACTAATAACTTTATTTCACCAATTTTCTCTGTGTTAATAATTTTTACCGCATCTATCAAATCATCGCTTTTTGCACTCGTAAGTTTTTTCTCAAATACCAGCAGTTTTTTCTCCAATTTTTTTTGAGTATCTATCATTTTTTTAACTTTATCTGCAACCTTATTTGGAGCAGATTTTAGATGATAGGCAGCTTCGTGTAATTGCTTTGCTAAAACTTTATCATACTCATAAGCACAATGGGCAGTGATGGCTTCAATACGACGAACACCCATTGCTACAGCGCTTTGTGATACGATTCTAAATGAGCCAATATCTCCGAGTACTTCTACGTGTGTGCCACCACATAACTCAACCGAGAAATCATTTTTACCCATGGAAAGCACACGCACCGTATCGTTGTATTGCTCTCCAAATAATGCCAAAGCGCCTTTTTTCTTTGCAGCATCAAGCGACATAATGTCGGTATATACTGTGGTGTTAGTCAAAATCTTGTAGTTAACCATCTCTTCAATTTTATCTAAATCAGACTGGAGTACCACGTCGTTGTAGGCAAAATCAAAGCGCAATTTATTCTCATCAACAAGCGATCCTTTTTGTAGCACATTTTCGCCGAGCACCTCTCTAAGCGCTGCATGCAACAGATGTGTAGCAGAATGATTTCTAGCAATATTTTTACGCCTATTCTTATCAATTCTCCCTATAACAACATCACCAGGGCGTAAATCACCTGCTAGTAATTTTCCATAATGCTCAAAAGCACCAGAAGACTGTTTTTGTGTGTCAGTAACTGCAAATGTCGCTACATCATTTACTAAATATCCTGTATCGCCAACCTGTCCACCCGATTGCGGATAAAAGACACTTTCCTTAAGCACGATAACTCCCTTATCTCTTTCTTTAATTACACGGATTAAACTACCATTTTGAATAATATTTTCTATCTTACTACGGTGCTGTTTTTTCTCATAACCTAAGAATCTTGTCGACTGATCAAACGTAATTTGTGCATTTTGCGTAAAATTTCCCGCCATCCTTGACTTAATTTTTTGTCTTGTCATTTGTACTTCAAAACCTACCATGTCAATCTTCAAGCCGTGTTCTCTTGCAATATCAGCACTTAAATCAGGTGGAAAACCATAAGTATCATATAACTTAAAAATCAACGCCCCACTTAAAACTTTTTCTTTCTGCAAACCAATATTTTTTTGCCCTGCCGTATTTTTCTGTATTTTAACTTCTGATTCTAAAATTTCCAATCCCTGACTAAGTGTTTTTAAAAAACTCTTCTCTTCCTGCCTCAGCACTTCTTCAATATGTGCCTGTTGCTTTTTAAGCTCAGGATAGGCATTAAACATTTTTTGCACCACGAAGGGTGTTAAACGATAGAAAAAAATTTGATTTATGCCAATTTTGTGACCATGACGGACAGCACGGCGGATGATACGTCTTAATACATAACAACGTCCCTCATTATCGGGCAAAACGCCGTCTGCAATTAAAAATACGCTAGAACGGATATGATCAGCAATTACACGTACAGAGCTATGCTCAGGCTTGACACTTGCTAATTTAATAATAAAACGTATAATTGGCGAAAATAAATCAGTATCATAGTTATTATGCACACCTTGCATCACCGCAGTAATACGTTCAAGTCCCATTCCTGTGTCAACGCAAGGTTTTTTCAGCGGTTTCAAGTGTCCATCTGTCTTGCGGTCAAACTGCGTAAATACTAAATTCCAAACCTCAATAAAACGATCGCCATCTCCATCAGCATGTCCCGGCGGACCACCTGCAACTTGCGGACCATGATCGTAAAATATCTCTGAACAAGGCCCACAAGGTCCACTCTCGCCCATTGCCCAAAAATTGTCCTTAGCGCCTAAACGAGAAATGCGTGTCTTAGGAAAACCAATTTCTTCTATCCAAATACGCTCGGCTTCATCATCATCTTCATAAACGCTCACCCAAAATTTATCAACGGGCAAATTGAGCTCTTTTGTTAAAAAAACCCAAGCGTAACGAATGGCTTCTTTTTTAAAATAATCACCAAAACTAAAATTTCCCAGCATTTCAAAAAAAGTATGATGCCTTGTAGTATAGCCAACATTTTCTAAATCATTATGCTTACCACCAGCACGCACACAACGCTGAGCAGAAACTGCACGCATATAAGGTCTTTTTTCTACTCCGCTAAAGACATTTTTAAAAGGCACCATGCCTGCATTCACAAATAATAAACTTTTATCACTGCGCGGTATTAATGAAACACTAGACTCTCTAGTATGTGCTAATTTTTCAAAATAATGTAAAAATTTTTCTCTAATCTCGTCTGCTTTCATCAGCGTATTTGAAAGTCAATTATGATAAATATGAGCACATTATACAACGATTTTTATATGATAATTCTACACTCTAATCCTACCAGATATTCCATAGGAAACTTTAATTATTACCATATTAACATTTTTTGTAGAAAAATGACTTACAAATGCGAATGATAATAAGTATTACTCGCTTTTTATAAAGCTAAAAAAGGATAATTTATATGCACAAGCTAGGTTTGTCTATAGATGAAAATAATCTAACACTTAGTAAGTTTTATGTCCATGGAGTGGAGGAAGTAATAAAGGAATTAGAGAGGTTTGGACAATACAATAATTTAATATTGCACAAATAGTTAAAGCATTTTTAACACCAAATATTCATCAACTAGAGCACACTCTAAAGAAAGAGCCGAGCAAATTTATAATGCTTACCAAAATATTATTAATCAATGCAACGCTTGCTATAAAACAACAAAGCATGGTTATATACACATTAAGTTTGATAAGACACAGCCTTATTTACAAAAATTTTCGCGATAAATAATTTACGTGCTTAGACAATTAAAAGATATTAATTTAAAAAATCAACCTTACCAGCACCTTCTCTAACCAACTTAGGGTGATTGCTAGATAAATCAATCACAGTGCTTGGACTGTATGGGCAGTAACCGCTATCTACAACCCCGTCAACCTGTTTGCCAATATGGTTAATTATTGTATCTGCATCGCAAAAACTTAAGCCTTGGAGTTTGAGAGAAATACTCATTAACGGCGCGTCCAATTTAAGAAATAATGCTTTTAGAAAAAAATGTGGCGAAATACGAATACCAATCGTTTTACGCTTTGGGTGTAGTAGACGATTTGGCACTTCTTTTGTTGCAGGTAAAATGAAGGTGTAATGCCCGGGGAGTGTTTTTTTGAGTAATCTAAAATTAATATTGCTCAGTATTGCGTAATCGCTGATGTGAGATAAGTCGCGCAACATCAGAGTAAAATAATGATGCTCATCCAATTTGCGAATAAGACGAATACGCTTGAGTCCAGATTTGTTGCAAAGCGCACAACCGAGTGCATAACCAGAATCACTGGGATAAACGAATACACCACCTTCTTCTATTATATGCACAAGCTGTGCGATAAGGTGTTTTTGCGGATTTTTGGGGTGTATATTAAACTTTAACACAGGTATTTAAATCTTAACATAAGATTGTAATACTTTTGATATGTGCATAAGGGTTGGTGCAACTGCTATACCGCACGATTTTAAAGATTTAATTTTATCTTTGGCACTACCAATACCGTCGCTAATCACAGCGCCAGCATGACCCATTCTTCTACCAGTTGGTGCGGTTATGCCGGCAATATAGGCAACCACTGGTTTTGAAATATGTGCTTTGATATATTCTGCGGCTCTTTGTTCACTATCACCGCCAATCTCGCCAATAAGTATAATAGCCTCTGTTTGATTATCTTGTTCAAATAATTCCAAACAACAAATAAAATCAATACCGCCAATTGGATCTCCGCCAATACCGATGCAAGTACTTTGCCCTAAGCCTGTTTTTGTAGTTTGATGTATTGCTTCATAAGTTAGTGTTCCAGAACGGGAAATTATGCCAATTTTTCCTTTTTTGTGGATGTTAGCAGGCATAATGCCTAATTTACATTTATCTGGGGTGATAACACCTGGACAATTCGGACCTATTAATATGCTACAACTACCCTTTAAAACTGCGCTGACTTTTAACATATCTTGAACAGGAATACCTTCTGTAATACAAGCAATTATTTCAATCTCTGCCTCAATTGCCTCTAAAATGGAGTCGCAAGCAAAAGCAGGTGGCACATAAATCATAGATGCATTCGCATTTGTTTCACGCACAGCTTGTTTAACAGTGTTAAATACAGGTTTTCCTAGATGAACCTGCCCGCCCTTATTTGGCGTAATACCGCCAACAAAATTTGTGCCGTAACGAATACTTTGCTCGGAATGAAAACTCCCTTGTCTACCAGTAAAGCCTTGACAAATAACACGAGTGGTCTCGTCAATTAATATGCTCATACTCACTAAGTGTAATCACTTTTTTTGTAGCCAGTATTAAGTCAGCTTGCGTTTCAATATTGTAAGGACTATTCTCAAGCATTAAAAGCGCTTTTTTTGCATTTGTACCTTCAAGGCGAACTACAATAGGCACGCTTGGTGTTAAAATTTCAAATGCACGTAAAATTCCTGTTGCAATTAAATCACAACGCACAATACCGCCAAAAATATTGACGAGTATAGCAGCTAACTTTTTACTTTCAGTCATAATTTCAAATGCCTTGGCAACTTTTTCTGCTGTAGCATTTCCGCCAATATCTAGAAAATTTGCAGGACTACCGCCATAATAATCAATTAAATCCATTGTCGCCATTGCTAAGCCTGCGCCATTTACCATACAACCAATATCACCATCAAGTCTGATATAACTTAGTTTATATGCCTCTGCTCGTGCGCTAATATTGCCATTATCATTCTTAAACGCTAAAATATCTTGATTGCGGTAAAGCGCATTATCATCAAATTCCATTTTTGCATCTAAAGCTAATAATTCGCTACTCTGTGTGATAACCAGCGGATTAATCTCCATTAAGATTAAATCTTTTTCAATAAATAGACGATATAAATTTTTAAGCATTTGACTAAATAATATTCGCATTTTGTCAGGAATACTAAGCATAAAACTAATCTGACGACACTGATAATCTGCAAGCCCAATACATAAATTAATGAATGTTTTACTGATAAATTCTGGTGATTTTTTAGCAATTTCTTCAATATTTACACCGCCTTTAGTTGATGCAAGTATGATGATTTTTCGAGTGCTTCTATCAATTAAAAAACTAATATAAAGCTCGGTAATGATATTTTGTTTAATTTCAATTAAAACCTCTCTAACAACTAAGCCATTTTTATCGGTTTGCGCTGTCGTTAATTTTTGATTTATTAAATTTTTAGCTGCCAGAATGACTTCGCCCACATGATTACAAAAAACAATACCGCCACTTTTAGCGCGCCCGCCCGCGTGAACCTGCGCCTTGACTACCCAGCTATTACCGCCTAAATCTTTTAAAGCATCCTTAATTCCATGGACACTTCTAACAACAATACCGCGCGGGTGTGCAATTTGATATTTGCTTAATAGCGCTTTTGCTTGATATTCGTGTATGTGCACTTAATTTTCGTTAAAATAACCTATTTTGATAAATTTTAGCATTATTACAAACTTGTTACTACGTAAGAAATTTTATTACCCTCTATTCTTTATTATGGCAAACTACAACACAAACCAATTTAAAAATGGTCTTAAACTTATCTTAGATGGCAATCCATGTAGCATTGTTGAAAATAATATTGTCAAGCCAGGCAAGGGACAAGCATTTAATAGAGTGAAATTTAAAGATTTAATTAATGGCAGGGTTTTAGAAAAAACCTTTAAATCTGGCGAATCCTTAGAAGGTGCTAATGTGCAAGAGATTGAAATGCAATATCTATATAATGATGGCAAAGAATGGTATTTTATGGATATAAAATCTTATGACCAATACTCTTTGAGAGCTGATGTGCTTTCTGAGACTAAATTATGGCTGGTTGAGCAAGATATGTGTGTGATTGTGCTTTGGAATGAATGTCCCATTTCAGTCACCCCGCCTAATCATGTGATGCTAGAGGTTATTGACACCGACCCTGGTTTAAAAGGTGATACTGCTGGCACAGGTGGTAAACCCGCCACTATGAATACAGGTGCAGTTGTGCGCGTGCCGCTTTTTATCAATATTGGTGATAAAATCAAAGTAGATACCCGCACAAAAGAATATATAGGCAGGGCTTGATAGTCAAAAGATGGTGTTATGTTATTCTAGAACATTAAAATATTTTTCTTATAAAACAAAACTAGCAAATGATATTGAATAATAAATATCATTATTGCTACTTAGCGCATACCATCTGGTTTCACACAAATAGAAATTGCTCTGCCCAAACTGATATAAATTAAACTAAGTAAGACTATAAGGAGCAAATAGCTTTATCAGAACTGCTGAAACAATGACTGTCAATTTAGCTTTATTGGTTACATTAAATATGATATTTTAAGTGCTAAATATAAATTGGATACAAATACCCCAGTGTAAATATTTCGGGTTATAATAATTGGAATTAGCAGAAATATGAAGAGAATTCACCTTATAGCAATTACTTTAATAATATTTATTACTTTTGGCATTTTTACAGCAGTACATTTTGAAGAAAAATAGGAAAATATTGACTATCATTACAAATAATAAAAAGTTGAAAGGCCAAAAGCCGTTTATTACCATTACAAAGATTAAAAGTATGAAATCAAGAATAGTGTGGATATTTTTTAAAAAGTACTCCCTTTCACAATTGGTATGATCTTAGTTCTGACATCATTAATGTTTTTAGTATATGATAAGTTCTTAATGTTTATGTTTTATACCATAACAGGCTTTCCAACCCTAATATACGGTACGAATAAATTATTAGAAAAAGAGCAATAATAAAAGATACCGTCATCCCAATTATTACACTATTGCAAAATATTATGTATCCGTTAAAAACTAGAATTTAGGGGTTTAATAGCACTAACTGAGGAGGGCAACTCCAGATTCGGGCGGGTATATAATATATTCATGGCCACACAATATTCTTTACACAATTTTATAGGATTCCCTACCTTGGAGAAGATATACTTAAAATATAGAAAAATGAATGGATGCCAAATTTAATAAGACAAAATCTAAAACATTGGGCTGACTTTATTAAAATAACGCGCGCTTTTTTTGATAGTTTAGGTTTATTAGAAGTAAAGACACCCATCTTGTCACCCGAGGCAAATAGCGATGTTTATATTGACAGTATTGCAGTTAGTGTCAATCGTAGCCTAGAAAAAATACCAAAATATTATTATTTACACACTTCGCCTGAATTAGCGATGAAAGCACTGATTGCAAAAGGTAGCGGTGATATTTATCAAATATGCCCTGTTTTTAGAGATAATGAATATGGTAACCTTAATTACAATGAATTTATCATGCTTGAATGGTATCGCCTTAATTTTGATATGCAACAGCTGATAAATGAAGTTATTTCACTTAGCAAAATACTCCTGCCAGGACAAAAAGTAACATGTTTATCTTATTGTGATATTTTTATTAACTTGGCACAACTAGATATTTTCTCAATGAATCTATCTGCCTTAAAACATAGCGCAAAAACTTATGGACTTAGCTACAATAAGTGTGACATTCAAGATTTACAAACTATGTTATTTATTCATCTCATTGAGCCTAAATTAAAACGCTATGAGGCGCTCATTATTTATGATTATCCTAAAGAGCAGGCGGCACTTGCAAGAATAAAAAATGGTGTTGCGAAAAGATTTGAGTTTTATTTGAGCGGAATTGAAATCGCAAATGGTTATGAAGAATTACAAAATCCATCCACTTATAAAGCACGTTTTATGGATGAAATTAAAAAACGCAAATATTTAAAAAAATCCCCTGTGTATCTAAATGATAGTTTTTTAGAACATATTAAAAATGGGTTGCCACCTTGCTCAGGTGTTGCGCTTGGAATGAAACGTTTATATGATGTGATTGAAAAAAATATTGTGAGATAAAAAATAGGTAAAATAAATAACAAATCACAAAAATATGATAATCTGATAATATATATTTGACTGCTTTATATTAAGATAAAATAGTATGAGTTTATCAACAAAAAACCAGTGAATACAATTTTATTATCGTCTTTACTATTTTTCATCGTATCAAACTATACTTATGCTTTGCAATTACTTAAAACTAAAAGCAGCCATGATGAGGTAATGCAGTTACCCTCTTCGCCCAAAGAGAATTCTGTTGTAACTAAGGGTGATATTGTCAAGCAATTAACAAAATCTGCAAGACAAAATAATGTGCGTGCACAATTTAGTTTAGGTAATATGTATTACCATGGAATTAATGTTAAAAAAAATTACAAAATAGCATTCTACTGGTATATGCAGGTTGCAGATGCTGGTTATGCTTCTGCACAATTTAATGTAGCAAACAGTTATTATAATAGTGTTGGTGTTAAAAAAAATTTAGCAAACGCACGCGCTTGGTATCAAAAGGCAGCAGAGCAGAATTTTGCTCCTGCGCAATATAATTTAGCCATGATGTATCAACGTGGTGGAGGTGGTGCTAAGGATAGAGAAAAAGCAAAATTTTGGCTAGAAAAGGCGGTGCAAAAGCACAATACTAAAGCACAATTTCATCTTGCTAAGTTACTTGAAGAAGATGAACAAAATGACCGAGCATTAACGCTTTACTTAGCATCAGCAAAAAGTAAATTTGTGTTGGCACAATATGAATTAGCACGTATTTATCGCATCGGAAGGCTGGTTGAAAAAAATGATACAACTGCTTTGGAGTGGGCACTAAAAGCAGCTAAACAAAACTATGCACCAGCACAACATCTAGCTGGGGTGATTTATCGTAAAGGCAATATTAAACACGATAACAAACAATCTATTTATTGGTATAAGCGCGCAGCACAGAATGGTAACAGCGCAGCACAACATAATTTAGCAACACTTTATTTCAAAGGAGAAGGCGTAGCTCGCAATTTGAAAACATCCATCAAGTGGTTTAGAAAGTCGGCTGAGCAAGGCTTTGCGCCTGCTCAGTATAGTTTAGGACTTAGATATTTAGGGGGCATGGGTGTTGAGAAAAATTTTCTAAAAGCAGCAGATTTATTTCGTAAAGCTGCTAAACAAGGCAACAGTAATGCACAATATAGTCTAGCACTTAGATATCAACTAGGTCAAGGCGTAGAAAAAAATCCTAAGCGTGCACTTTACTGGTACAAAAAAGCGGCTAAAAGTGGTAATACAGAAGCTAAACATTACTTAGCTAGCTATTTATTAACAGACGATACTACTGAAAAAAATACTGCTTTAGCGCTTTCTATGATAGTTAATCTTGCTGAAAAAAAACATCCTCCAGAAATTGAGAAATTAAAACCCCTAACAAAAGAGAACGTATCATTAATCACTCATCAAAACCCAAAAACTACTAGTCTAAAAACTATCAGCACACATACCATCAAAAAATCTAAACTAGCACAAGCACTAAATTTCAATTCTACTATTCAAACTAGAACAAATAATTTAGCAAATGATTTATTTGAACGTATTGTCAATGAAAATTATCCAAACACAGATGCACAAGCAAAACCGCCACTAAAAACAATAAAAAACCACGATAAAGCATTAACAAAGCAGATAATACCATATCTAAACCAAGAGTCTAATAATGGACAAAATAGTGAAAATTTCTCAAGCCTAACTGATTCAACTCACATTGTTAATGCAAATATTGTCGAGCAATTAAAAATGTCAGCAATGGAGGACAATGTCTTAGCACAATACAATCTAGCTCTATTATACTATACAGGGCAATTTGTTCCCAAAGACAGGGAAGAGTCTTTTTACTGGGTAAAACGCTCGGCTGAACTTGGTTTTGCTGAAGCGCAAAACAGTATTGCTGTAATGTATAGCGTTGGAGATGGTGTTAGCAAAGATTTAGTTAAGGCGAAACACTGGGCAGAAAAAAGTGCTACTAACGGTAATTTTAAAGCAAAAATATTTTTATCTAAAATGGTAAATAAAATAAATAATAAGTAATAAATTTTGACATAAGATTACCATCAATGAATAAAACAATGAATCTGTTCTCAATTATTATATTTCTGACTAGCATTATTATTACTATTTGGCACAATACAAGCAGTGGCAACTTTATGGAAAATTTTGAAAAAGATTCTAAAATAATAAATCAGATGCCAGAATTTATCGCAACTGAAGCTGGCAAAGAAAAAAAAGTGATGTCCGTTTTAGGCAATGATGCGGTTAAGAATACGATAATTTATTCACAATCCCTAGCTCAAAATATAAATATTACTGACACAAAAAGAAATATCATGAATACAGAATGGCCGCACCCTAATATCTCACATGCGCTTTTTGCAAAAGCAATTGATAATAGAGAGCCTCAAGGTGTTATTACAACTGTTGATAATCGCCTTAGAAAAATTTATTTTTTTACCAATATACGCAATTTAATAGGCAAGGTAATCATACATCGCTGGCGTTATAAAGGACGTATTATGGCAGAGGTAAAACTTCCTATTGGTGCAGAGCACTGGCGCACATGGTCATCAAAAAATCTGTGGCATACTTGGTTAGGTATTTGGACAGTAGAGGTTGTTGACAGCCAGGGCAATATATTATTAACGCGCGCATTTCATTATTATAAGCCAAACAATTATTAATTAAAACACAATGAAAAAAGTTGTACTTGCCTATTCTGGTGGTTTAGATACCAGCATTATCATTAAATATTTGCAGCAAACTTATGGCGTAAAGGTAGTTACTTTCACTGCTGATATTGGTCAAAAAGAAGAAATTGAGCCTGCACGAAAAAAAGCAGAAGATATGGGTGTAAAAGAAATTTATATTGAAAATTTATGTGAAGAGTTTGCACGAGATTTTGTATTTCCAATGTTTCGAGCAAATGCAATTTATGAAGGGGAATATTTACTTGGAAGCGCAATAGCCCGTCCTTTAATTGCCAAACGTTTGGTAAAAATTGCCAGAAAAATTGGTGCAGATACAATTGCTCATGGTGCAACGGGTAAAGGAAATGATCAAGTGCGTTTTGAGCTGAGTGCATATGCCTTAGATGCTAATATTAAAATTATTGCACCTTGGCGTGAATGGAATCTTAATTCGCGCGAAAGTTTAATGGCATATGCCAAAAAATATGATATTGAAGTTGGTGAGAAAAAACAAAAATTACCTTATTCTATGGATGCAAATTTACTACACACTTCTTATGAAGGCGGTGATTTAGAAGATCCTAACTTTGAACCTAATGAAAAAATGTGGCGTTTGACAACCGCACCTGAACGTGCGCCTGATGAACCAGAATATTTAACAATTACTTATCAAGAAGGTGATATTGTTGCCATCAATGAAAACCCATTATCGCCAGCGAATACTATATTATATCTCAATGATATTGCAGGAAAACATGGCATCGGCAGATGCGATATAGTTGAAAATCGTTTTGTTGGTATGAAGTCTCGCGGCTGCTATGAGACACCAGCAGGCACAATAATGTTAAAAGCACACCGTGCTATAGAATCTCTCACTTTAGATAGGGAATTAGCACATCTAAAAGATGAATTGATGCCAAAATATGCACATATGATTTACAACGGTTTTTGGTTTACGCCCGAACGCAAAGCTCTGCAAGCTAGTATTGATATGAGCCAACAAAACGTAAGTGGCACGGTGCGACTTAAGTTGTATAAAGGCAACCTATATATTGTAGGTAGAGAATCTAAAAATAATAGCCTTTTTAAAGAAAACATCGCTACCTTTGAAGATGATAGAGGAAGTTATAATCAAGCAGATGCTAAAGGTTTTATTGCATTAAATGCACTTAGATTAAAACTTAAACCATAAAAATAGACAATATATCTTAAAAAATTCCTCTTATCATAAAAAATAAAAATTTACTATCTTGTATCATTTGAATCAAAAGAAAAATACCAATCGTAGAAATATTCATGGTATTGTCTTAGTTGATAAACCAAAAGGACAAAGTTCAAATGCTATATTACAACAGGTTAGACACTTATTTAACGCAAAAAAAGCAGGGCATACAGGTACTCTAGATCCACTTGCTTCAGGTATTTTGCCAATTTGTTTTGGCAAAGCAACCAAAATTTCTAAATTTTTATTAGGCACAAATAAACACTATATTACGCTTGCAAAACTTGGGCAAAAAACCAGTACAGGCGATGCTGAGGGAGAAATTATAGCAACGAGAAATTACAAGTATTTATCAAAAAATATGCTTGAAAGAGTTTTAAAGTCTTTTGTGGGCGAAATTTGGCAAACACCTCCTATGTATTCAGCACTCAAAAGATTAGGCGTGCCCCTATATAAACTAGCTAGACAAGGCAAAGAGGTGGAGAGAAAAGCACGTCTTGTTAATATTTTTTCACTTAAACTAATAGATTACAGGCATGGTTTATTAATGCTAGATATGATTTGTTCTAAAGGAACTTATGTGCGAACACTAGTTGAAGATATTGGTGATGCACTTGGATGTTATGCCTTTGTGAAAGAACTAAAAAGAACAGGTTTTGCACATTATTGCATTAATCAGAGCGTTGCATTAAAAGCTCTGAAAAAAAAACAAAATGATACGTTATTATTAGATAAATTTATTTATCCAATCGAAAGTGCACTTATTTATTATCCATCACTTTATTTGAAAGAAGAGCAGATGCAAAAAATAAAATATGGACAAAGTGTTTATTACCCATGCACAGCAGGTAAAATATTCAAAATTTTTAGCAAAGAAAAAATTTTTATCGCAATTGCCTGCTGTCAAGGTAATTATCTTATGCCCAAAAAATTATTTGTTTAATCTTAATTAACGCCCTAAGAATGGTCATAGGAAAAGAAACAGGAGCACTTAAAAAAGCACTCGTTGGCTATGGTTTTGATAAATCATTGATGCAAAGTATCAAGGGTGATGCTAGCTTGAGAGATACAGTTTATCAGCGTGAACGTACCTGCACAATCATTGATAAACAAATGACTAAAATGATTAAAATTTTTACATATTTATTACTCAAAACAGGCGTGCATCGTTTAAGTATTGGTTTTAATAACGGCGAGGTTAAAACTTTTTCTAT
This sequence comes from Gammaproteobacteria bacterium, assembly GCA_965207345.1. Classification (GTDB taxonomy): domain Bacteria; phylum Pseudomonadota; class Gammaproteobacteria; order PS1; family Pseudothioglobaceae. The sequence continues at coordinate 497,826 of OZ242280.1, forward strand.
TTTTGATCCCGCAAACATGGAAGTGCACTTAGCAGAAAATTTGCTGGATGAAAATTATTTAAGTAGTAATTTCGTGCGCATAACGCTTAAGGAAAAGGGCAATTTTATTAAACGTCTCTACGCCATGCTTGCAAAAGATAAAATATTTAATTATTTGTCTAAAACTTGGCAATACGCATTTTTGAAACGCAATGCAAATATCAAAAATATAGACCTAAGTAACACTAAAGAGCTCAAATTTATTTTAAACTCCTTACCTGATTTACGAAATTTAGAGGGTTATTTTTTACGCACTGTGAGCATAAGTTTATTTAATAGCACAGTAGCAATGACTTTTAACTGTGATGGCACACAAATTGTTGCCCATCATTGTTTTGAAGATTTTATAAAGACCAATTTTTAAGATTTAAAAAATATGTTTTGCAAATACTTTACTGATATGAATATAATTTTTGCATAAACGCTAATCAACAGAAATTTAATGGTATGAGGATTTTAGTAATTGGTGGTGGTGGTAGAGAACACGCACTAGCGTGGAGGTGTGTGCAATCTGATAAAGTTGAATTAGTTTTTATGGCACCAGGCAACGGTAGCAGTGCATACGAAAGAAAAATAAAAAATATTGCTATATCTGCAACCGATATAAAATCTCTACTTCATTTCGCCCAAAAAAATACAATTGACTTAACTATTGTAGGTCCTGAGGAGTCGCTCATTCTTGGTGTGGTTGATACTTTTATTCAGGCAGGTCTAGCAATATTTGGTCCAACCAAAAATGCTGCACAACTAGAAGGCTCAAAAGTGTTTAGTAAAAATTTTTGCACAAGAAATAATATTCCAAGTGCAAATTATGCTATTTTTACTGAGTTAGAAAAATCCAAAAATTATGTACTTGCAACAGATGTCCCTATTGTTATTAAGGCTGATGGTTTAGCTGCTGGAAAAGGCGTAATTATTGCACACAGCAAACAAGAAGCGATACGTGCATTGGAAGAGATGCTCAGCAAAAATCGTTTTGGTGAAGCAGGGAAGCGCGTCGTGATTGAAGAATTCTTACACGGTGAAGAAGTAAGTTTTATCGTAATGACAGATGGCAAAAACATTCTGCCAATGGCAACTTCACAAGACCACAAAAGGCTTTATGATGGTGACAAAGGTGTAAACACTGGTGGAATGGGGGCTTATTCACCTGCACCGATTGTGACACCAAAAATATTTGATAATATCATGGAGACTATTATCTCTCCGACAATAGATGCAATGGCAAAAGAAGGGATGCCTTATTGTGGTTTTTTGTATGCAGGACTAATAATTGATAAAAATGCTGGTGTCAAGGTGCTAGAATATAACTGTCGCTTTGGAGATCCAGAAGCACAACCAATTATGATGCGTCTAAAATCTGATTTAGCATCACTATGTTTGCTTGGAGTAAATGGAAAACTAAACAAAGCATATCTTGACTGGGATAAGCGGAGTGCACTTGGCGTAGTGCTTGCTGCAAAAAATTATCCAAACCATTACCGCACAGGAGAAATAATACACCTGCCACAAAATGACGACAATAAAAAAGTTTTCAGTAAGATATTTCACGCGGGCACAACCGAGAAAAACAATCAATTACTTACTAACGGCGGGCGTATTTTATGCGTTACTGCACTCGGCCTTGATATTAAAACAGCACAGAAAAACGCTTACGCACTCGTTGATAAAATTAAACACAAAAACATATATCATTATCGCCGTGATATTGGATTTAAAGCCTTGTCCAAAAATAAAAATTAAAACACATTTTTATTTTCAGCGTATTTTTAATTTTTTAACAACTGTGCTAAATTTTCAATATTAGAAAAATTAAATTACTCTAAATTGTCAATCTGTTGTTGTATTGCTTCTCTTTCACGTAGTAATTTCGCTTTTTCTCTAACAATTTCTTCTTTTTTTATAGTATCTTCTCTACTCTTTCTATCACGTTCAATTTCTCGTTGCGGCCTTTTTTCTAAATGCTCAAACAGTTTTAAGATGCTTTTGACACCTGAAACTTTTTTTACTTCTTTCACCGCTTTATTTTCCTCACGTGCAGTCAATGCGCCCATTAAATACACCATCCCGTTTTCAACGTGCACAAGCACATGACCAGGATAAAAAACATCTTGATTATAATATAGCCACTTAATTTCTGCTTTTGTTTTACTATCGTTTAACCGACTAATTAGTGATGTATTTGGCGCAATATTAAGCTCATTATAAATATAAGCAATATCAGAGCGTTTTGATAGAATTGCTGTCTCAATATTTTTTTTCACACGCGCATTTGCTACTTCGCCCGTAATTAACACTGCACGATTATAAACTGAAAAATTAACATGCCCACCCTCTAATATATCGTTATTGAGCACCCACTCCCTTAAAAATATCAACAAAGTTTTATCATCTAGAATCTCTCCAGTGCTACGTCTATCTTGATATACTGATGAAACAATAACCGCGCCACTTGTGAGTAAAACGGGTGCGCATCCTGAGATAAGTAATACATGCACAATCAATACTAACATCGCTATTTTTTTCATTTTATCCTCTTTAAGTCAAATGCGTTTTTTATCCAAGTTATTTCATCTTTTTGCGCTCTAGTAAAACCAAAAATATTTTTAAATCCAGTAAATAATTTGATACTTTTACTTTCATCACTCAAATTAGGTTTAATGGCAACTACATCAAAACGGCAAACACTATCAATATATTGCTGATGCATACTTAGAAAGTATTGCGCGGCGCGCATAATTTTAATCTGCTTTTTGCGATTAACACTTATTAACGCGCTACCGTAATTATCATCATAACGAAAACGCACTTCTACAAATACTAAAATATCGCTATCAAGCATAACTATATCAATTTCACCAAGCTTGGTTATGTAATTTCGTACAACGAAATACAAACCTTGCTTTTTAAGATATTTTAACGCCTGCTTTTCTTTTTGATAGCCAATTTTTTGTTTTTCACTAAGCATTAAAATTTAGTATGTCTAAAATTATCTAATGATTTCATGGCCTATAATACCAATTTTAATCTGTAAATAGATATCTCATTGTCATACAATACCGCTAATATGTCAATATGAAGTGTTTATGATATGCTATGAACATTTTTGTTATTATTATTTTACTCTGCTATAATTAGCATGAGTTTTGAGTTTTAAAAAGGTAAACTAATCAAAGAACTACACTAAGGAGGTTTTTAATGGCCACTGATGCTTATAGCAAACTATACGACGTTGCATTTCGCAAGAAACTTAAAGAGGCGCCTAAAGAGGCTTTAGAAAATCTAAATTATGACTTTAGTAATATTGCAAAAGATGCTAAATTTGTGCTAGTAACTTCTCCAAAAGATGTTATACATCTCGTGATACCACATGGATTTGATGCAGAAAGTGTCAATGATTTAAGGAATGTGCAATCAGCAGGATCTGCTAGCACTGCCGGCACGATAGGTTCTTTTGGCACATTGGCTAGCACTGTTTCAACGGCAAGTAGCGTTCTTAGTGCTGGTTCAGCCTCATAATTTTAGGAGATAATTATGAATATAGATAATGTTAATAAGCTCTATCTAGCTCTATCTAAAGATGGAAAATTACGTGCTGATTTATTGCGAAATCCGAAACGATTTATCAAGGATCATCTTGGTCGCGAAACTGAAGAATCTATGGATATTAAACCAATTTTGAACAAAAAAGATGTTTTTTATTTTGTTATACCCTCAGATGCTAAAGGGCTGTCTAATGATGAGTTAGATAAATTGCACGCCTCCAGAAAAACAATAGTAGGCTGCGCTTCTACCGCGGGAACAGCAGCTACTGCTAGTACTGCTAGTACAGTTAGCGGCACAGTAGGGTCAATTGGCACGGGTAGTTCAGTTGGTTCGATAGGTACTGCTGCAGATAATAGTTAGATGTGAATATTTTTATGTTTGAGATAACATTAAGGAGATTGCTGTGAACGAAGTTAATAAAATGAAATTGCCAGATTTAATGGATAAAGATATTCGCTCAGAAATACGTAAAAATCCTGAAGTCTTTATGAGCGATATGCTTGGTGAAAAAATGCTTGTAGATGAGATTAGCATAGTTGTTAAGACAAACACTGCTGATATTACTTATGTTGTTATACCAAAAGAAAATGTTATGGCAGGAGATTTAGCATCTGTGCAGGCATCCGGTGTGAGTTCTGCTGGCACAGCGGCTACATTAGGATCAGTATCTAGCATGTGTTCTAGCGCTTCTACTTTTGCAACTGCCTCATCTGTCGGCACTCTCACTTGATTTCTTAAAGATGATTTTAATTTGAAGCGCGTTTTAAATAAAGTCACATCATCTAATAGTGGTGGTGTATTGAGTTGTTATCTTCTAACGCGTTGCACAAAAATTTGGCACGGTTAGTATTTGAGTACATAAAGCGGTAAAATAAACGATTCTAATAAAAATTATTTTTGTTAAAATTATTTTTTAGAGTAGCGATGTCTTCAAATACTATTGTTGCCAGAGCAAGCCCGAGTGGAAAAGCAAGTATTAGTGTTGTGCGCATTTCTGGTTCTAAAGCACTTAATATTGCACACGCTGTTTTAGGTTATACACCAAAAATACGCCACGCACACTATGGTGCTTTTTTTGATACCTCAGGTGCAATGATTGATCAAGGTATTGCTATTTTCTATAAAGCACCCCATTCTTTTACGGGTGAAGATATACTGGAATTACAGGCACATGGCAGCATAGCAGTAACAGATTCTTTAATAGAAACTGCACTTGACTTAGGTGCAGCACTAGCTGAAGCAGGTGAATTTAGTAAACGTGCTTTTTTAAATGGCAAAATAGATTTAATCCAAGCGGAAGCCATTGCTGATTTAATCGCATCTAGCACGCGTCAATCTATGAAATCAGCACTGCGTTCTTTAACAGGCAAATTTTCCAGCCAAATTAATGCCTTAGTAAAATCTATCAATGAACTGCGCATTTTCATTGAAGCAAATATTGATTTTAGCGATGAAGATATTGATATAAAAAGCCGCTATGAGCTAAAAAATAAATTGGTAGATATCAAAATGCAATTGGATAAAATTTTAAAAAATGCTAAGGCGGGTAGCATATTAAGAGATGGGATACACGTTGCTATTATTGGTAAGCCAAATGTGGGTAAATCTAGCCTACTTAATGCACTTACAAAAACTGATAGTGCTATTGTTACAAACCTAGCAGGGACAACTAGGGATTCTTTAAAAGAAACTGTATATCTAGGTGGTGTGCCTATTTATTTAACTGATACTGCAGGAATACGCCATAGCGAAAATATTATTGAAAAAGAGGGGATCAAACGCACGCAAAAAGTGATGTATGCCGCGGATTTAATTCTTTTGGTTTTTGAAGCAAATAGCAAACCAGATTTTTCCATTCTACCTGATACTACTAATTTTGTACAAACCCTACTGATTAAAAATAAAATTGATGCCACAGATGAAAAAGCGGGAGTTGTGCAAAAAACAATACAAAACAAAAATAAAATAACAACTATTACAATTTCTGCTAAATACCATCTTGGTATTGACGTACTCAGCACAGAAATATTAAAACTTACATGCGCAAATGATTTGGGAGAGCATACCATTCTTGCTAGAAAACGCCATATTGAATCTTTAAAAGCCGCCAGGCAGTACGTAATAAGGGCTGAAAAAAATATCTGCCTTAATGATTTTTTTGCTGAAGAATTGTTTGCCGAAGATTTACGTCTATGCGCTAATGCTTTAGGGGAAATCACTGGAAAAACCACCTCAGATGACTTACTTGGCGATATTTTTGCCAACTTTTGTATTGGTAAGTAATTACATTAAATACAAGCAAAACGCGCGGTCAAGCAAATGGAGCAAGTTAGAGAATTCCCTTAATCATTTTATTCCAAAAAGCTCTGTCTTAGTTTTATTGCTTCTCTCTAAACAAACCTCAGTTTTCCGTAGTAGTTAAATTCAAGACTTTAGTTAGGCAATAATAATTTTCTACATTAAGTTTCGAAAATGCTAAAACAATTCTTTTGTTTATTAGGGGTTTGCAAATACTACAAAAATATACGCAAGACTGTAAAGGGTGTTTTGGCTATTTTTTACACCATTTTTCACACTTTGGTATGCGAGGTAAGCAAGATGAGAAAAATTTAAAAAATGCATGGAGGGAAACAAAAGAATTATATATTTGTGAATTTTTAGTTATGCCTAAACACCTATGGTTAAACAGTAAACGTTGTCTTAATTGTGGAAAAAGAAACATTGAAAGTAACAGTGTTTTCATAGAAAAACGTCCGTCATTTTCTGATTATCTATTAAATGCATAAAAGTCTACAATGTCTAAGAAAACATAATCTTTGGCTTATTATTGGTTATAAATCTGGCTACTTATTTCTCTTTGCTTAAAGCTTATATTTGGCACCTCTAACAACCGTTAGTTTGCTTAGCTAATAGGTGCACAAAAGCGATAGAGCCTCAAAACAAGATAAATAGTGAACAATTAGTTGCTGAAACTTTTGTTAAATCTATTAAAGCTATCGTTAAGTTAAGTGACAGGTTTGAATTAGATGAAAATCTAAATAACACAAGATATTGACTTATCTAATATTTATTTACCTCATGCGAATTTTAGTCGTGCAAAATTACTGAATTTTAATTTATCAGATTCTCATTTTCATAAATGTATCTCTGAAAATATAGATTTCTCTAATAGTAATTTAGTTGGTTCAGTATTTGAAGAATCAAACTTTAAAGATACTAGATTAATGAACAAACAGTAATAGAAAGTTTCGAGTCAACAAAAGAATTGAGTCAAGAAATGATTGAAAAAGCACAAAGTAACGATGATACTAAATTGCCAAACACATTAGACGACCAGATAGTTGGGTAGATTCAAACAATGAATCTGCCTAACAAATCATTCTAGTCAATCGCTAACACAGAGGATGAGAGGATGAATTTAGGCGATATACACAACATAAAAATTCAATTTTTATTTTCTCATAACTGCACTTGGTTAAAATTATTTTTCTAAGCATCGCCCGCAAAATAACGTGCTAAATAATGAGCGAATGGCATGGTATCTTTTTCTAATTTTTTCCTTGCACTGAGAGAGTCTTTGGCTACTTTAATGAGCATTTCAAAATGCGCCTTATCTGGTGACTTTTTTTGATAAAACGTCTGATTTTTAAGGCTTAAATGCTTTGCAAAATCAAAAAAACTCAAATGATAATCTTGACTAACTTCCTCTAAAATCTGATGCGATGGTGTCTGCGTTAAATCGTCAATACGTTTTGCCATTTGTTTGATGGCTTTACTATGTTCTGGGCTAAATAATGTGCCACAAATTTTTATACTATCTAGTAATTTCCTACCCCATAATTTGAGCGTCATTGGCCTATTTTGATAATGTAGAATTAATTGTGGTTTACGCCCAGAATGTGCGACTAAATTTGTGTTTGCATCAATTTCAACCTGCTCTATGCTGGAAATTGGAGGTGCCTCTGTTAGTAAGCAAAACAGAAAAAAAACTTCTAAAAATCGTATAGTATCTTTATCAATACCAAGTGGTATTAGTGGATTAATATCCAAAGATCGCAGTTCAATATAAGCAATACCGCGTTTATAAAGCGCATCTGTTGCTCTTTCCATTGGGCTGATAATTGCTTGCTTTGGGCGCACTGCTTCATAATATTCATTTTCAATTTGCAAGATATTAGCACTAAGTTGTTCATATTTACCACGCACGTTTACGCCAATTTTTGAATAAGCAGAATGAGGTGTATTCATTGCGCTTTTCAAGCTACTAATATAATGGGATAAGCTGTTATAATTTGCTTTAACGCCCGCTTCATATTCGCACAAGTTTTGATAACCAATATCGCCCATTCTTAGTGAGGTAGCATAGGGTTCATAGAGTGTATTGGGCGAAAGTTTCACAAGAGAGTGTTTATGATAATTATTCAAAAATGAAGCACATACAGCTGGAGATGCGCCAAATAAATAAATTAATAACCAACCAAAACGCAATAAATTGCGCGTAAGTGCCATATAATAATGATTAATAAACTGAGTAAGCGGATCAGTATTTTGCATAATACTTTGATATATGCGCCAAAAATTTTTGCTATAAGAATAATTGAAGTGAATACCAGAAATCATTTGCATCGCGCGCCCATAGCGATTACCTAAACCACGCCTATAAATTGTTTTCATTTTTCCTAAGTTAGAAGTGCCGTATTTTGCAAGCGGAATTGAAGTTTCACCCCGAATAACACATGGCATACTTTGCGACCAAAATATTTCTTCATCTTCTAAATGCTGATAAACAAAATTCTGGGTCTTATTAAGAAATTGAAATGTATTATCTAGCGTATCGGGCGGTGTAATTATTTCAAGCATCGCTTCGGAAAAGTCAGTGGTAATATATGGATTTGTAAGTGCTGAGCCAAAAATATGCGGATGAGCTGTCTTTGCTAAATTAGCATACTTATCAAGACGTAGCCCCTCTTTCTCCAAACCTATCATAGCATTAGAAAGTGATTTTTTGTCGTGACTGAATGCGCGTATTTTTTGTAAAATATCCAATTTAATTTGTGCTTTTATGTGTATGGTTTAAGATTATATCTTTATTTTCTTGCTACTTGAGGTATAAAAAATGCAGGTTTATTTTACGCAAGCACGCACCATGAAAGAAAGCTAATTTCATTAACTAATATCTTTAAAAACAAATATGACTACTAAAAAGAGAATATACGCTACTGCCGGCATAATTAGAGATGAGCATGACAAAATTCTGCTTTCTAAACGAAAAAAAAATAAATTTATGGCGGGATACCTAGAACTACCTGGAGGTAAAATAAATCAGAACGAAACTGAGCAGGACGGACTCATTAGAGAGTTAGCAGAAGAGTTAGCCATTCAGGTTATAAATATGAAGTTTAGGCTAAAAATACAGCATAATTATCCTAGCCAAATAGTCGATATTACTATATTTGATGTTTTATCTTATAAACATAAAATTGATGCAAAAGAAGGGCAATTATTATTTTGGTTACCTGTTGATACTGCGTATAAGTATCAACTGTTACCTACAATGAAACGCGTTATTACTTCGCTTAAACTCACGCCTTATTATTGGATTACACCAGAGATTTTTAGTTTATCTCAACTAGAAATACAACTTAAAAAAGGGATTCGCCTCGTACAATTGCGCATTAAAACACATTTTAGCTCTGTGCAGAAAAAACTATTGATGCACGCACAAATATTGTGCAAATCATATCAGGCAGCGTTATTATTGAACACAGCAAAAAATACCGAAATGGATCTCACGCAACTTGATGGAATTCATCTTAGTACAAAAAAACTCATGTCACTTAAAGCTAGACCAATTAGCGAGAAAAAAATACTCGGTGCTTCAGTTCATAATCAAAGAGAAATAACACAAGCAGCACGTATCAGTGCTGATTTTGCATTGCTATCTCCAATTTTAAAAACCACTAGTCATCCAAAATCAACTCCCCTAGGCTGGCAAAAAGCGCAAGATTTAATTAAAAAGGCAAAATTGCCTATTTATTTACTAGGTGGCTTGGATATAAACGCCATTGACAAAGCACGCAGTATTGGTGCTTATGGTATTTCCTCTGTTAGCAAGTGGTGATTTTTTTAAGCATTATCGTCCCTGCTAGACTAAGTAATTTTAATCACTTAGTATCCCTCTCTCCTTGAAATATTAACTCGATTTAAACGCAAAAATTTACTGAAATTTTTTACCGTTAGTTTCATAGAAAACTAATTAAGCACTGCTCTCGCTAAACAAAGCGCATCCACTGAAATAATATGCGTATTTTTACTTTTAATACTTTTAGCAAGCTCGTTCAAGCTTGCGCCTGTTGTCATGACATCATCAACTATTAAAATATGTTTAGCCCTTATATGACTAATATCAAACGCATTTTTAATATGGCGCTTTCTCTGTACTAAATTCAAATGAGCAAATTTTGGCGTCTCTTTAATACGCCCGCAAAGTTGGTAATCTATCTGATTAGGGTATTTATTACTGACTACTGCTAATAATTCTAATACTTGATTAAATCCACGCTCCCTTATACGCTTATAGTGCAACGGCATGGGAATAATCACGTCATATTGTCCGCTGTGACGTACAATGCTCTCATAAGCATGCCCTATCTCTCTAGCAAAAAATGCACCAATAGATAATTGGCGCTGATATTTGAATTGTTTAATTAAATAAGGCAGTGCCGCCTCATAATCATAAAGGGCCCAAGTGTGCTCCATATAAGGCGGTTTTAGTAGGCATTCAGTGCAATAATTACTAGTGGTATATAATTTAGTCGCACAAGATAAACAACGTCTAGTTTGTTTTGGCAGTACGGTATAACACCTTTCGCACACAGCAAAACTTGATGCACTAGCGCACAACACGCATATTTGTTGTTTCACTTTTGAGATGGCTACGTAATTTCTAAACTAAAGCAGTAAGTTTTATTTATCATTTTTTATCTTATTTAATATTTTTGGTTATTACTTTAGCTTTCTTCCTCATCACTGCCAAAAGTTATTTTATTTTTCATAAAGGCTGTCCTTTTTTCTCTTTATCCTCTTTTTCAATGGTAATAATTTGTTCTTTATCTACTTCTAAATATCCTTTTTTTGCGTGCACAAAAGCACTGTGTTGAAAAACCACGCGCGCGGTTTTTCCCTACTGGAGTGACAATATCATCATCTTTGCTTTCATAATCAATATTAGTTTTTTCTTTACTTTTATTTTTAAATAAAATAATTCTGCCATTTTCTTTACCCTCGCAATTACAAGCAAAAAATAAAGCAATATACATATTGCGGGTAAAATCAAGCAAACAAGTTTTACCACCATAGTGCTGCAACTCTGTCAGCACTTCTATATTGGGTGTATGAGAGCTAAAATGCTTTTTTTCTTCGTCAATAAGATATTCTTCTGTCTTTAAAATAAAAGTGTTATCGTCTTTCCCCTCCTTGTGATATTGTCTGTATAAATTTGAAGATACTTTGCCGTAATCTTTATTTTCACCCCGAAAAACATAATTATCTTTATCTTGATACGATAAAAGCAAATTGTTAATTAAATTGCTAGTGGTAATATGTCTTGTGTTACTCATAAGAGCTTACATCCCTTGCTCAAAATGATGAAAATTAAAAAACTAAGAATTTAATGTGCGTGTAAATACAAAATGAGATAGCTTTGATAATGTCTGATTAAAGGAATAATTCATCGCATCAAAATGGCGTAGCTTATAATAATCAGTGATGCGGTTTTTAATAATAAAATTCGCCATCAGTCCGCGTGCACGTTTGGCGTAAATACCAATTGTTTTATAAGTACTGCCTTTTAGCTCTTTGAAATCAACCGTTAAAATACTGGCTTTTAGTGCCTTTGGAATAATAGCTTTAAAATATTCTTTTGAAGCCAGGTTGACGACAATATTTGTCTCTTCTTCATTTAAGGAAGCACTCAAGCGCTCGCCCCAAAACTGATATAAGTTATGCCCTCGCTTATTTTTTAATTTTATACCCATCTCTAAACGGTAGGCTTGTATTAAATCTAGCGGTTTTAAAATACCATATAGTCCAGAGAGAATACGCAAATGTTGCTGTGCAAACTCAAAATCGCTCTGGGTATAATGCTCAGTATCAATACCGCTATAAACATCGCCCCTAAATGCTAGTAATGCCTGCTTAGCATTATCTAAATTAAAGGGTGTGTGAAATTGCTGAAAACGTTCATAATTTAGTGTAGCTAATTGATTACTAATTGACATAAGTATTGCAATCTTTTGTTTTGAAAAAGACTTTAAAATATTGACCAATTTTAAACTTTGCGCAATTTGACGCGGCGTTGTTGCCTTTTGCATAGGCGTTTTGTCAAAATTTTGAGCTTTAGAAGGTGATATAACAACAAGCATAAGCGCGACTATTTTTCTAAAAAGAATTTGAGAATTATACAACAATTAAAAAAACAAGTGCGCCCGTATTATTTGTATTATTCATCAGCGCTATGGTGGTGTTTGAAATCGCAATAATTTGCAAAATTAATAGGATGTTCCAAACATTAAGCAACAAAGCCCCATGAGAGAGATTGTAAAAATTATTTAGTTAAATCTATATTTAGCTGTACATTAAACATCTCGTTAAATAGCGCGTTACGTGTACTGAGCTCATGATAAGTTCCTGCGTCAATTACTTGTCCCTTATCCATAAAAAAAATTTTATCGCATTTTTCTACCGTCTTTAATTTGTGTGCAATCATAATAATAGTTTTCTTCCCAGAAAAATCAGCAATTGCATCAATAATTAACCTTTCTGTGATGCCATCTAAGGAACTAGTTGCTTCATCTAATACTAAAACTTTTGCATCGTGATAAAGCGCCCGAGCAATTCCAAGGCGCTGACATTGGCCGCCAGAAAGTCTGACACCTTTTTCACCAACACTTGTATATATGCCTTTTGGCAATTCTTGCATTACATCATCTAGATGGGCAAGTTGAATAACTTTTTTAACTTTAGTTAAATCAATTTTTTCCTCAGCTACTCCAAAAGCAATATTCCTAACAATGCTTTGATTCATTAGAAAAATTCTCTGCGGCACATAACCGCAATTATCTTGCCAAGCGCGTAAATTACTGTTATACAGAATCCTACCATCAATAATAATATCGCCCATATCTGGCTTTATTAAACCAAGCAAAATGTCAATAGATGTTGATTTCCCCGCACCAGAAGCGCCAACCAAACCAATAGTTTGATTGGCATAAATTGTTAAATTTAGATTATTTAAAGCAGGTCCTTTGTTACGGGGATAGGTGAATGTAATGGCGCGCAGCTCAATACTATGTTTTAAATCAAGAGGTGGGTTGGTTAATTCTAAATTATCTTTTTTGCGTAGTTTTAATACGACACTACTATTTTTTAAATCTTCTTCTATTGCATAAAAAGCAGCCATACTGGCTTTAATAGTTGTAATGGATTTATAAAGTCTCTGAAATGTAGGAAGCAATTTAAACCCAGCAAACGTATAAACAGCAAGCGTAGATAAAATCAGTGCTGGATTAGCATCATAATCTCTAAACAAATAAATAATTAGAAATACGGTAGAGCCGACGGTGAGTAATTCTATTAAAGTTTGGGGCGATCCTGAAATAAGCTCATTACTGATTCGACTGTCGGAAACTTTTTTGGCATTTTCTCTAAAATGGTTTATAAAATTAGATTGACAATTTAATAAAAGAATATCTTTAATACCGCCGAATCCTTCAGCAATCAGTTTATATTGAAATAGTGAATATTTAGAAATAGTCCTGCCGTTATAAGTAAGCTTTTCTTTAATAATTTTATAAATTACCAAATAAATAGCAGCAAAAGTTCCGACCATACTCACAACCATTATAGGGTTAATAACCGCTAATGAAACAGTTATAAAAATAACAAGGACTAAGTCAGTATTAATTCCCATAAGTCCCTTAATAATTTGCATTAAACGAGCTGTTTCTGTATTAATTTGTGTCGTAAAATAGCTACTTTCGTGTAAGGTATGGAATAGCCAGTTTTTACACATATAGTATTGATATAAACGGGTTTTTATTGATAATTGAACGCGCTGGAAGAACAGTGCAAAAACCCAGATATGAATCAGTGACATAAAGCCTTTAACCAGCAGAAAAATAAATATAAGTACCCCAAATAATGCCATAAAATAATTCTGGCTAGATATTTCTAACATTTGATATAAATAATTGAGATAAACATTACTGTCAATACGAGAAATATCGGTAATTAAAATAGTAAAATAACCAATAAGTGCCATGGTTGCAATTTCAAATAGTGCCTTAATAATAATAAATATTTGTAACACAAAAATTATTTTTCTTTGTCGCTGCGTAAGTATGGCAAATAGTCTTTTGATAAGTGATGACATTATGTAAAGGTGGAATATGTGTTAAATTTTTATGTTGGCACTTTCAAACACAATTAAGTCTTAGTTATAGCCAGTTTTTGGGTAAAATACCTCATTTTTTCTAAAATGACCGAAAAACTAAGATAATGCACACTAAAGATAAGCTCAGGCTTGTATTTTAAGTCAAACGCAAAGGCTATTTTAATTAAAATTGCTATGTTTTTGTATATTTCCTCCATACAAACCTAGATATTCAACTTATGAACATTATATCAAATAAAATTTTGTTTTAATTATGCTGACAAACCTAAAATCAATTTATACACCGCAAATTATATGGCACAAGCGTCATATTGACAAACAAAAGCGTCTAATACAGAAAAAACAGTCCTCTTTTATTTTGTGGTTCACCGGACTAAGTGCAAGTGGCAAATCTACAATTGCTAATGAATTAGATAAAACATTATACGAATTAAACTATCACAGTTATTTACTAGATGGCGACAATATAAGACATGGACTTAATCAAGATTTAGATTTAAGTGATACAGATCGCTCTGAACATATCAGAAGAATAGGTGAGGTAGGTAAATTATTTGTTGATAGCGGACTAATTACACTTATTGCAATGATTTCACCCTTTACCTCAGATCGTAAACAGGTTCGGGCCTTAATGGCAGAAAATGAATTTATAGAAGTTTTTGTTGATACGCCACTTAGGGTTTGTATGGACAGAGACCCCAAGGGTTTTTATAAACAGGCTAGAGAAGGCAAAATAGTAAACTTCACTGGTATTGATGCACCATATGAAAAACCTATATGTGCAGAAATTCACCTTGAAACACATAAAAAAACACCTGCAAATTGCGTTGAGCAGATTATGAATTATTTACATCAAAATAAAATTTTTCAGACAAAAACGCCTAGAGTTTAGTATTTTTATGTTAGCCTTTGTTGTGTTTACTTTTTGTATTTAAAATACAACTATCAATATTTTTACTGTTATTTAACCTATATTATGATTGTTTTTATTACTTCTGTAAGACATCCGGATAATAGCAACAATTATCATAAAATAGGATACTTACTTAAACGCACACTAAACTCTGTTTGCAGGCAATCTGATAAAAATTTTCGTGTGCTCGTGGTGTGCAATAAAAAACCTGATATTTATTTCGACTCTACACTAGTTGAATTTATTGTGCTTGATAATTTTTCAGCGCCTGGCAAAGGTAAAGCGAATGAAATGAATATAAAAGATGTGCGTCTTGATAAGGGTATCAAATATATACTAGGTTGTAAATATGCTCTTAAACATAATCCTGATTATATAATGTTCTTTGATTCTGATGATTTTATCCACAAGGGTATTGCTAACTATCTTAATCAACATAAAGGTGAAAATGGTTTTATTATTGACAGAGGCTATGTTTATCGTGATAGCGGTATGCTAATTTATAAATTGAATAAATTTAACAAATGTTGTGGTAGCTCAATTATTCTAAATCCTAAATTACTTAAACTGCCTAAAGACTTAAATATTCAAATGTCAAAAGCACAAGTACTAGCACTGTGTAGCAAAAAATATTTGAACGTGTTGGGGACACATAAATTTGTCGCTTATTATTTTAAACAATGTGGTTGTGTGCTAAAAAAATACCCAGAACGCGCTTCTATTTGGGTGCGTGAAACAGGGGAAAATAGATTAGGCAAACCATTTTATAGTAGTAATAGCTCTTTTTCGTCTTACAAATTTGTGAATAAATACATCAAGAAAAACTTTGGTTTTGACACTCCTTTTAGCATGCAGTTATTTATTAAAGAATGTAAGAGTATTTATAAAACAAACCTCAAATATTTACTACGTAAATTTTTTGCTATCTAATATTTAAGATTAATTATATTGATGCTAAACACCAAAATCCCTATTACTATTATTAGCCTAGCAAAAGATGAAAAAAGAAGAAGACGTATTGTACAGCAATGTAAAACACTCGGGCTAAACTATAAATTATTTGACGCAATTGATGGTAATACTTTAACACAGGCAGAACTTGATAAAGTTTATGCAGAAAAAAATACTATCTCTGCTATAGGCAGAAGGCTATCACGCGGTGAAATAGGTTGTGCACTTAGTCATCTTAGTGTTTATAAGCAAATGCTTAGTGAAAACATTAAAATAATGATTATTTTAGAAGATGATGCCATTCTTAGCCCAAAATTTAAAGAAGCGCTACAAATCATTGATTATTTACCAAAAAATTGGGAAATATTGTTTTTGGGTTATACTTGTTATGGTAACCATTTTTGGTATAAATTACCTATCAAAATACCAAAATTAAAATGGCGTATTGCTAAAGTTACTGATTCATGTCGGCGCACACATGCTTATGTTATTAGGCAAAGCACCGCCAAAAAAATATTAACACGCACAAAAAAGCTATGCCAGCCAATTGATTATTACACAGGTAATTCTAAAGAAATAAATTTGTTCTTAATAGTGCCCCCGTGTAGTGAACAGTCCACAGAAGGCATTGAGAATAGCAATATACAAAAAGGACGAGAGGAAATGTGTAATACGGCTAATATACCTCAGCAAAATCATGTCAGCATAATATGCACGCCACTAAAATATTTTAAACACACTATGGCTTTTTTTGCCATCAGAAAATACTGTTATATACTCAAAGAGTATTTTATGCTAATTAAAAAGTAAATATTTATATCGTAAAAAATGGATACTAAACATAATTCATATTAAACTAAATACTTTGAAAAATTTTAAAATTAAATTTTTAAACACAATTTTTATTTATATTTACACGCAATGCAAGGCACCAAAATCCCTATTACTATTATTAGCCTGGCAAAAGATGAAAAAAGAAGAAGACGTATTGTACAGCAATGTAAAACACTCGGGCTAAACTATAAATTATTTGACGCAATTGATGGTAATACTTTAACACAGGCAGAACTTGATAAAGTTTATGCAGAAAAAAATACTATCTCTGCTATAGGCAGAAGGCTATCACGCGGTGAAATAGGTTGTGCACTTAGTCATCTTAGTGTTTATAAGCAAATGCTTAGTGAAAACATTAAAATAATGATTATTTTAGAAGATGATGCCATTCTTAGCCCAAAATTTAAAGAAGCACTACAAATCATTGATTATTTACCAAAAAATTGGGAGATATTGCTTTTGGGTTATATTTGTTATGGTAACCATTTTTGGTATAAATTACCTATCAAAATACCAAAATTAAAATGGCGTATTGCTAAAGCTATTGGTGTATGTTACTGCACACATGCTTATATTATTAGACAAGACACTGCCAAGAAAATATTAACACGCACAAAAAAGCTGTGCCAACCAATTGATTCTTATACAGGTGATTTTACGGCAATTAATTTGTTCTTAATGGTGCCCACATGTGTAGTGGATAAACGAGACATTGAGAATAGCAATATACAAAAAGGACGAGAGGAAATGTGTAATACGGCTAATATACCTCAGCAAAATCATGTCAGCATAATATGCACGCCACTAAAATATTTTAAACACACTATGGCTTTTTTTGCCATCAGAAAATACTGTTATATACTCAAAGAGTATTTTATGCTAATTAAAAAGTAAATATTTATATCGTAAAAAATGGATACTAAACATAATTCATATTAAACTAAATACTTTGAAAAATTTTAAAATTAAATTTTTAAACACAATTTTTATTTATATTTACACGCAATGCAAGGCACCAAAATCCCTATTACTATTATTAGCCTGGCAAAAGATGAAAAAAGAAGAAGACGTATTGTACAGCAATGTAAAACACTCGGGCTAAACTATAAATTATTTGACGCAATTGATGGTAATACTTTAACACAGGCAGAACTTGATAAAGTTTATGCAGAAAAAAATACTATCTCTGCTATAGGCAGAAGGCTATCACGCGGTGAAATAGGTTGTGCACTTAGTCATCTTAGTGTTTATAAGCAAATGCTTAGTGAAAACATTAAAATAATGATTATTTTAGAAGATGATGCCATTCTTAGCCCAAAATTTAAAGAAGCACTACAAATCATTGATTATTTACCAAAAAATTGGGAGATATTGCTTTTGGGTTATATTTGTTATGGTAACCATTTTTGGTATAAATTACCTATCAAAATACCAAAATTAAAATGGCGTATTGCTAAAGCTATTGGTGTATGTTACTGCACACATGCTTATATTATTAGACAAGACACTGCCAAGAAAATATTAACACGCACAAAAAAGCTGTGCCAACCAATTGATTCTTATACAAATGACTGGAGAAGGATTGGTGTATTACTCATGATGCCTAAATGTGTGACGGGCAACGTGCAGTTTACTGATGAAAGTAATCTGCACAGAGAAAGAATGCAATTATCTAAAACAATATATTTAGCAAAATATAATATTGCTATGCGTTTTATAATACGACCATACAATTATTTAATAAGTACTAATACGCATTATATGCCGCTGAAGTTTTACTATGCTATACGCACGTTCCTAAAAAAAATATTAAACTTGGGTAAGCCTCAATCTAAATTTTAACGTAAAAATTACCCGTATTCTTTGCTAAGAATGCTTAAAAAAGAATTAATAAGATTTTCAAAAATTAAAAAATAGCTGCCCAGCCACATTTAATATTTGCCCTTTATTCTATACGGCAAAATGGAGAAAGTTGGCAATGATCACAAGCCTTAGCACTAGGTGCTACTGTTGCTCTGCCCTGTTGAAATGCTAAACTTGTTGCGTTTAATTCTGTGCGCCAAAATGTAATAATTTCCTCATAACTATTATTTTTTTTGCTATTTACTATACCATCTATTCTTTCATTTACGTAGCCAACATAGCAGATGCCATCCGTTCTTAAGCCAACAAATGCTACGCCGTCAATAAGACTATTCAATGCATAAATGGGGAGTTGTGCTTCACTAATAATGCCGCCCATGGTGCGAGATGAGATGGCGCAATTTATTAAAGAAACTTTACTCGTTTTATAATCAAAAATGATATTTGCACCATTTTCCTGTTCATCTACTCTATCTAGACGTATATCAAAAATTAAACCATTGATATTAACTGTTTGCTTTTTCTCCAAAGCGATAACACGAAATGGTGTGCGCATTAATTCTTTTTCAAAATAAGCGCACAAAATACTGCGCATTCTATTTTTTTCTAATTGCTCAAAAGTATTAGTTTTATTTGAAAAAATATGCCTAATATGCTTATCAACTAAAGATTGTAATTTATTTTTATACTCCGCTAGCACACTTGAATTTTTAACCTCTCTCCACAAACTCTCTAGCGTGTGGTGCATTAAAATTCCTTTATCAATTGGACTTAGACCTATATACACTGGTGTCATTCTAGGGATATTAAGCCGGTGTGCAAAACCTTTAAATGCACACTCTGCCTGCGCGCTCAATACATTCACGCCATATTTAATGTGTTTATAAATTAGTTTAGGTGCCTTATCGTCTGGGAGAATGTCAAATAAATTTTTTGCAAAATTATTTACATATTTTTGCGTATTTTTTGCAAAATTTGGCACATCCGGGCAATTTTCAAAACGAACCAGCGGCGAAGGCTGCTGAATTTTATTTTCGCTAAATAACGCATAACTCACGATAATATCATGCGTTGATGTCATAAAATCATCCAATATTAACTGTGCATCTCTTGTTAATAGCTTGTAGTCACTTTTTGGCAGTTTATAGGCCCTAGCAATGTGCCTATCAATAAAACGCGGAAAATTGAGTTTACCTGGCAAAAAATCATCAGTTACTTGCGTTATCCACATCTTATCAAAGTAAACACCTATTGCTTCTTTTGGCGTTAAAATATGGATGCTTACTGATCCTTCTTCAGGTGCAAAAATTGTTATAGATAATAATTGCTGCCAATCATGGAGTGCACCCTCAAAATCAGATACTGACTTGATAATTTCTAAGGTATTAAATGTCAGTTGTGCTTCTTGCCACTTACTAAATATTTGATATTCGGTGCTAGAAAGCCTTATTTGCGACAACCATCCCCAATAATTTAAAATTGCAATAAAATTATCGTTATGCGCTCCATACGAATGCGTATTTTCAAAATCAAGTGTGCTTATAAACTTGCTAAACCCTAAAAGGAGTTTTGCCAGTATTTTGCAAGGAGTCGCGTTTAAGGTATGTTGTACTTTTTTTATATTTAAAAAAACTTGAGGATGTTGAGACTGCAAATAAATATCAAAAGCAAATCGTGCATTCAGCTCTTCCTTTGCGCCTTTTATGTAGGGAGAACATAATAGGCTACTAAAAAGTTGAGGTGATATTTTTCCCTGAAACCACTGCAAACTAAAATATAAAACATCTAGTGCGCCCGCAACTAATCCATATTCATTAAGTGGTTTTCCAAGTGAGATATGATACGGTTTTTGCCAATTTTCCAATATATCTTTATGCTCAAAAAATACATCATCTAGTATACGCACTACTTGCTTTTTTCTTTGGGCTAAGTTTGGAATAACTACAGCAATTTGCGTATTTGGATTAAAATCGTAGTGCGCTTTTGCTAAACGCGCCGTAGCAAATAATTCTTCACTAATATGAGTAAATATTTTATTTTGATAATTTATATTTTTTTTCACTTGCAACTTTGGTAGTGCTTGTGCACCTACTTTTTTTAAAAAAAGTTTTTGTTCTGGTGTTAAAACATTAAACCCATAATAATAAACCGCTGTAAACGGTAGCAATATCTCTTGGTGTATCACACGGCGTATTATTTCAAACTCATCGCATAAATTATTTGCACTTAAAAAATTTTGATATGCTTTGATACAGTGAACAAAGCGTTGATTTTTAGCATAATTTAGTTTTAGGAGTATTTTTTCTAAAATTAGAAAACGTTGCGCTAATTGATATTCTCCTTGCACTGAAATAGTAAGTTTATGTTGAGCAGAGAATTTTTTTCTGCCTAAAAGCCTGGACCACAGAAAAAATTGTTGCGCCTTGGTTAATAATATTGTCTTTGAGTGTAAATCAAATCTTTGCCAAACAAATGTGATAAATGTTTGCCAAGAAAGTATTTTTGGCATCTCACAAACCATATTTTTTTCTTTAAGATGTTGTTCTTGATAAGCAAGCTTTAAAGCGCGCGCTTGTCTTTTTGACGCACTAATAATAATATCAGAGGCACAAGTATTATACAATGTTGTCAGCATAAAAGATATAATACCACGCAAAATTTAATGCGCTTAAAAATTTAATATAACTTAATAAAAAATTAAATATGCAGCAATTTAGTGGCACAACCATTTTATCAGTGCGCCGAGATGATAGGGTTGTCATTGGCGGTGATGGTCAGGTTTCACTAGGGAATATAATCATTAAAGGTAATGCCAAAAAAGTGCGTCGTCTTTATCACAATAATGTTTTAGCTGGTTTTGCAGGCGGTACTGCCGATGCTTTTACGCTCTTTGAGCGCTTTGAAGCAAAGTTAGAAAATTTTGATGGGCAACTAGTGCGTGCTGCGGTAGAAATGGCAAAAGAATGGCGCACTGATAAAGCGCTAAGGCAGCTAGAGGCGCTACTACTTGTTGCAGATAAAAAAACCTCGCTGATGATTTCAGGAAGTGGCGATGTGGTTGAACCCGAGTATCCACTTATGGCAATTGGCTCAGGCGGGCATTTTGCAGAAGCAGCGGCAAGAGCGCTGATAGATAATACAAAATTAGATGCGTATCATATTGTCAAAAAAAGTCTACAAATCGCAGCAGATATTTGCATTTATACTAACGGCGCACTTACAATTGAAACACTTAATCTCAATTAAATTCTGCAAAGAAAAATATCCAATTTCTCCCAAGCTAAATCAATATTGTGACGATTGACTGCAGAAAAGGTTTGCACACTCATAAAATTATATGCACTCAATTTTTTTACCACTTCCTTTTTAGCACAGGCAGTTTTATGTGTATTTAGTTTGTCTGCTTTAGTGAGTAAAATATGCACGGGTACTTGATGTTTACTGCAAAAATAAAGCATTTTTTCATCAAATTTTTTTAGTGGATGGCGAATATCCATCATAAGCATTAAGCCGCTTAGGGACGAACGCTCAGCAAAATATGCGCCTATTTCTTGATGCCATTTTTTTTTGAGTGCGCTCGGCACACGCGTATAACCATAGCCTGGTAAATCTACTAAACGTCTATTCTTATCTAATTCAAAAAATACTAAATGTCTTGTTCTGCCAGGAGTTTTACTGACTTTTGCTAACTTTTTCTGCTGTGTAATTGCATTGATAGCGCTTGACTTTCCTGCATTAGAGCACCCAGCAAACGCAACTTCAAACCCTGAGTCAGTTGGGCAACTGCTTGCCTTTGGTGTGCTTAACTTAAATCGCGCCTGCTGGTAAAAGCTATGTATTTTCATTTTTGGTTTATT
The DNA here is from genome assembly GCA_965207345.1 of Gammaproteobacteria bacterium. Classification (GTDB taxonomy): domain Bacteria; phylum Pseudomonadota; class Gammaproteobacteria; order PS1; family Pseudothioglobaceae. The sequence continues at coordinate 520,282 of OZ242280.1, forward strand.
TTAAAACATTCTAATATAGAAATAGAAGGATGATAAGATAGCAAGTTTATTTAATGGTATATATTTTTGTTAACATATTCAAGTAATGGCGCTGAAAACTAACTTATTGGGGGAAGTATCACTGTTGCAACTTAGATAAATAACTGTATAAATTCAAAAATATCAAATCATTACCTATTTAACAATCTATATTAATGATAAAAATTCTTTAATTCTAAAGGAAAAAATCAAGTATATTTAACAAATATTTCTATTTAATATTGATTAAATATACAATTTGCATCAAACCATTACCTATTTTGTAAATTAATTATTAAAGAAATCTATGAGAATAATTAAAAGAATAAAGGATGAAAAAAATATTATTATTACTAACTTTATTTCTTAGTTTCACTGCTACTGCTACTGAGGATATTCAGTTATTAGAAAAATCTTGTGTTGATGGTAATAGTGATCATTGCCTTGCTCTTGGGTTTTTATATGAAAAAGGTCAAGGAACTCAGCAAAGCTATATTAAAGCAAAAGAATATTATGAGAAGGCTTGTATATTAGAAGATGCTAGAGGTTGTTTTAATCTTGGGATTTTATATGGTAAAGGTCAAGGAATGAAGCAAAATTATTTTAAAGCAAAAGAATATTATGAGAAGGCTTGTGTACTAGAATTTGCTCTAGGTTGTAATAATTTTGGGGCTTTATATCAAGAAGGTCAAGGAGTTCAGCAAAGCTATATTAAAGCAAAAGAATATTATGAGAAGGCTTGCGCTTTAGAAATGCTGAATGCTTGGAAATTTATATGCACAAGGTCAAGGAGTTGGGCAAAGCTATATTAAAGCAAAAGAATATTATGAGAAGGCTTGTGCCTTAGAAGTAGCTAACGGTTGTTTTAATCTTGGGATTTTATATGGTAAAGGTCAAGGAATGAAGCAAAGCTATATTAAAGCAAAAGAATATTATGAGAAGGCTTGTGTTTAGAATATGCTCTAGGTTGTAATAATCTTGGGGTTTTATATACTAAAGGTCAAGGAACTCAGCAAAGCTATATTAAAGCAAAAGAATATTATAAGAAGGCTTGTGCTTTAGAAAATGCTGAAGGTTGTTATAATCTTGGGGTTTTATATGAAGAAGGTCAAGGAGTGAAGCAAAATAAAACCAAAGCAAAAGAGCTATATGGTAAAGCCTGTGATTTAAAATTGCAGTTAGGTTGTAATAACTATAAAAAACTTAATGAAGCAAGGTTTTAACTATAAAGGCAACTATGTTATTATTTTAAAAACCTGGCAATAAAGCATGGCTTAACTCTAAAAAATAATTAGGGAATATGCCAATAATAATAATTAACAGCGTATTAATAATGTAAGCCTTAATTTAATTTGTAAAATTTGATTTTAAAATACTTTTAATTACTTCTTATTAACTATTTTAATGCCCGTTAAATATCTATTATAAGGTTTATTTCACTGTGAAAATTAGTTAAGCACATAGGATATTTACTAGTTAATTTGCATTACTGATAACTGTGAGCCTTGCTACTACTTTAGCGCAGTAAATCATTATATGTGGTTTTCCCGTACTTAGTTGCTTTTTGCAACTATCTCAATTTATTAAAATATATAAAAGTTAAAAGGTTAAAACCTTAAACTAAGAAAAAATACTGCGAATAGGTAAGCTTACTAAATTACTTAGCTATATACACACGCCAAAGCATCAATGATGAATACTCACTACGGGTGCTTTAATTGCATACTATGAGATAAATTTATCAATCACTGCGAATATGATTTAATTGATAGTGATTTACTTAATGAAAGCTAGTTAATTATTTGTTTTAATGTAATGCTAAAGATTATATGATGCATTAGGGTAAATAGCACCTTTAAGTATATTAAAATGAATGAAGATAAATAATAGAGAAAAGTGTAATAAGGGGTGGAGGTGCAATATAATTTGTGTTTAATAATTTTTAGGCTATAATACGCGGGATGCTTCTTTTTGAGGCAGTTGGTGCTTTGTTTTGAGGTGTCAAGAGTTTAAGCGGAGAATGATGATGGTAACTGGTGTGGTTAAGTGGTTTAATGCAAGGAAGGGTTTTGGCTTTATTGAGCACAAAGATGGAGATGTATTTGTACATTTTCGTAACATTAATACAGGTGGCTATAGAACATTAAGTGATGGGCAAATGGTTTCTTTTGATATAGTTGAAGGAAAAAAGGGCTTGCAGGCTGAAAATGTAAGCTTAATCACAAAAGAACAAGATCAGGAAGATCCTAAAGAATCTTCCTGACAAAAGTTTCGGTTAATAAAAGTATTAAGATACAAAAGTTAGGGGAAGTCTTCGGTTGAAAGACTTAGCCTCCTCCGACTGCACATATAATTTCTACCCTATCCCCTGTCTCTAGTGTTGTTGTTTTGAAAGAAGATTTAGCAATGATGTTGCCGTTAATCTCAATAGCGACTCGCTGTTTTTGGTAATTTAATTGCATGATAAGATCATGGCAGTTGCTACCTGGAAATATATCAAATAAATCACCGTTTAATATGATTTTAGTCATGAGTGGCGGGCGTATAATTTCATACCTCATCTAATTCACAAGCTTGTGCTAAAACTTGAGTGGTTAGAAAACCTTAAAACTAGCACCTATTGCTTAGTAATGCTTGATTATACCAAAACAAACAGGTCAGTTTTTGGTCTAGATTTTTATCTTTTAAGTTATATTATTTACGATGTTTTTTATACGGTAAAATCAACTTGCTATGAGCTTAGCAAAACGTGTTATTCCTTGTTTAGATGTCCAAGATGGGCGTGTAGTTAAAGGGACTAAGTTTGTCAATATCAAAGATGCAGGCGACCCCGTTGAAATTGCTAAAAAATATGATGAACAGGGTGCAGATGAATTGGTGTTTTTGGATATTACCGCAAGTTATGAGGGGCGGCTAACCTTTTCGCATGTAGTTGAAAGCATTGCTAAAGAAGTTTTTATTCCACTAACTGTTGGCGGAGGTATCGCTTCTATTAAAGATGTAAAATTGATGCTTGATTCAGGGGCGGATAAAATTGCTGTTAATTCTGCAGCTATTTATCATCCTCGGCTTGTGCATGAGTTGTCCGATTATTTTGGTTCGCAATGTATAGTAATCGCCATAGATGCAAAAAAAATAGCCACCAATGTATGGGAGGTATTTACGCATGGCGGTCGTAGAAGCACAGGCATTAACGCATTAAAATGGGCAAAAAAACAAACGCAGAGCAGTAAAAATATTGGCGCTGGTGAGGTATTGCTTACTTCTATGGATAAAGATGGCACTAAAAATGGCTTTGATTTAACACTCACTAAAGCAATGACAAGTACGCTGGATGTCCCTGTCATTGCCTCTGGCGGTGTTGGCTTGCTGGAGCATTTGGTTTCAGGCATTACAGAAGGCGGTGCTGATGCTGTGTTGGCTGCTAGCATTTTTCATTTTAATATTTTTTCTATTAAAGAAGCGAAGCATTTTATGAAAAAATGTGGCATTGAAGTACGCCTTTAATAAATAATTTTATAGTGCAGTATATCATTTTAAACCGTATAATTTTTTAGATTAAATACTATCTCTAAAATGCAACCTAAAATTATTTTACTGGATGGTTCAGCTTTTTTATTTCGTGCTTATTTCGCAATGCAAGCTCAGCATTTAACAAATAATGATGGCTTTCCAACGGGTGCAATATTTGGTGTTATTAATGCAATTAAACGCTTAATGCGCCAATATCAAGAAGCAGAAATTATCGCTATATTTGATGCCAAAGGTGATAATTTTCGCCACGATATTTATCCTAAATATAAAATGCATCGCAAACCAATGGAGAAAGATTTATCAATTCAAATCAAGCCACTGTATGACATCATACGCGCTATGGGGCTACCGTTTATTAGTGTTCCATGCGTGGAGGCAGATGATGTTATTGCAACACTTTGTACACAAGCAGTAAAGCAAGGCATTCCACTACTAATTGCAAGTGGTGATAAAGATTTATACCAGCTTGTTGACGAATCAGTGCACCAAATTGATATGAAGGGTAAGTACTTGGACCACGAGGCTATAGTTGAAAAAATGGGGGTTTGTCCTGAACAAATGCTAGATTTTTTATCACTTACAGGCGATCAAAGTGATAATATTCCTGGCGTGCCAGGCATTGGGCCTAAAACAGCACTTGTCTGGTTAAAAAAATACAAAACTCTTGAGAATATTAAGAAAAATGCATACAAAATTAAAGGTAAGATCGGCGGAAAATTGCGAGAAAATTTTGCTCTTATTGACTTATCTTACAGCCTTATAAAACTAAAACATGATGTCAATATTACTATTGATTTTAAAGATTGTGCTCCCAAACCAGATTATGAAAAATTAGCGAATTTATACCAAAAATATAGCTTCAGAGAATGGTTTAGGCAGTTAAAAATAAAGCAAGCAAAAACGACAAAAACAAATAAGGATAGACAAAAAACTGCAACGCTTCATACAGTTAGTAAAAGTATGCTTGACATAGCCCGGGATACTAAAAATTTAGATATATTATCAAAATACGAACAAAAATTAATCTTAGATGAAGTGGCACTAAATGATTTAGTAACAGAAATTACAACGCATAAGGTTTTTGTTTTTGATGCCGAAACAACCAGTCTTAATTATATGTGTACAGAATTAGTTGGGCTAGTTTTTTTGCTTGGTAATGTGGCGTATTATATCCCTGTTGCACACAAATATCTAGATGCGCCAAAACAATTAAAAAGAGGCCTAGTATTATCAGTTTTAAAACCAATTTTTGAAAATAGTGCCATTAAAAAAAATGGGCAAAATTTAAAATATGATGCGCATGTTTTAGCAAATTATGCTATTTCTTTAAATGGCATCAGCGAAGATACAATGCTCAAATCCTACTGTTTAAATAGCACAGCAAGCTTACATAATATAGATAATTTAGCGGCATATTATCTCAATTATAAAACTATTAAGTCTTCTGAAGTAGTAGGACGCGGCAAAAAACAAATTTCTTTTGACAAGGTAAATATTGATAATGCTGCTAAATATGCGTGTGAAGATGTAATTATTGCTAGAGAGTTGAATCAGATATTGACGGATAAAATTAACACCCAGCCTGCATTAAAAAAATTGTATTATGAACTAGAATTGCCATTTATTTATGTGTTAAAAAAAATGGAGCGGAATGGTGTTTTTATTGATAGTGAGTTACTCAAAAACCAGCAACAAAATATTTTATCCAAGACACAAAAGTTAAAAAAGAAAATGCATGACTTGGCAAAAAAAAAGTTTAATTTAGATTCACCTAAGCAGGTGCGTGATATTCTTTTTAACAAAGGAGGATTGAATTTAGAGGCATCAAAAACTACACCAAGTGGAGAGCCGTCAACCGATGAAGAGGCGCTTAAATTATTAAAACACCCCTTAGCAGAGACGCTACTTGAATACAGGGCACTTAGTAAATTAAATTCTACTTACTTAGAAGCATTGCCTAAACAAATTAATCCGAAAACAAGACGTATTCACACCTCATATCATCAAGCAGGCACTGTAACTGGCCGCTTGTCTTCTAGCCACCCAAATCTGCAAAATATCCCCATCCGCACTCAAAACGGTGCAAACATTCGTCGTGCATTTATTGCGCCCAAAAATTATGTAATTATCGCCCTGGATTACTCGCAAATTGAACTGCGTATTATGGCTCATCTATCTCAAGACGAAGTTTTATTGTCTGCGTTCTATCATAATTTAGATATTCATAAAGCAACAGCAAGCGAAGTATTTAATCTGCCTGTTGAGGCATTGAGTACTGAGCATCGCCGCCGCGCTAAAGCCATTAATTTTGGACTAATGTATGGCATGAGCGCATTTGGGCTTGCAAAACAAATTAACTGTACCCGCAGTGAGGCTAAAATATATATTGATACTTATTTTCGCAAATATCCTAAAGTAAAACAATATATTGAAAATATTAAAATCAGTGCAAAACAACAGGGCTTTGTTGAAACTATTACAGGTAGAAGACTGTATTTGCCGCATATTGATTCCAGTAATAATACAAGGAAACAGCACGCTCTAAGAACAGCAGTTAACGCACCAATGCAGGGTAGCTCCGCTGATATTATTAAACGCGCAATGCTTGATATTGATAGCTGGATAAATACAAGAAAAAGGGATATTAAAATGATTATGCAGGTGCATGATGAGCTAGTTTTCGAGACGCATAAAGCGTGCGCAGAACAGGACGCAAATGAAATTAGCGCCTTGATGAAAAATGCTTTTAAAATCAGCGTGCCTCTACTCGTAAAAGCTGGCATTGCCGATAACTGGCAAGAGGCGCATTTTTTTGAAAAAATAATCTAAATTAAAAAGATAGTCTACTACAAAACGCAAAAGTGAAAAAATGCAATGAAAGTATATATTGAGGCACTAATTAAGCAAAGTTTGGCAAAGCTTATAGAAGACAAAAAATTACCAGGGATAGTGTCCATTCCTGCCTCTTATAAAGTTAGCGAAGTTAAGGACAGCCGACATGGTGATTACATGAGTAACATTGCCTTTATATTAGCAAAACAAAATAGTCTCGCTCTAACACCAGAAGAAATAGCGTACCTTATCAAAAAAAATATAGTCTCTTTTGAAAAAATTGCCAAAATAGAAGTTGCGCCTACAGGCTTTCTCAATTTTTTTGTCTCAAAAACTCATCAATATAAGATAATTGCCAATATTTTAATAGCTAAAAATAAATATGGCCATACTGATATTGGCAAAAATAAACGCATACTATTGGAATTTGTCTCTGCTAATCCAACAGGTCCGCTACACATAGGACACGGCAGAAGCGCGGCTTATGGCAGCACGTTGGCTAATTTAATGCGTGCCATTGGTTTTGAAGTAGATTGCGAATACTACGTCAATAATGCGGGTAGGCAAATAGATATTTTAGCAGTAAGTGTTTATTTGCGTTATTTAGAGTTACTAGGTGTCAAAAATTTATATTTTCCTCAAAATGCTTATCAAGGCGATTATATTTATCAAATCGCCAAAGATTTATACAACAAATACCATGATAAACTTAAGCATTCCCGCGATGAAGTTTATGCAGATATAGATAAAAAAGATGATCCAGAAATGAATATAGATAGGTTTATTGAAAATATTAAAGGCGTACTTAAAAATAATTATGGGGAAATTTTTAATACTAGCGCCGAGAAAATTTTGGGCACAATAAAAAAGGATTTAGCTGCCTTTGGTGTTTCTTATCAAACATGGTTTTTAGAAGAGGATTTAATACGTTTAGAATTAATGGTTAAGACTGTTAAACGTTTAAAATCTAGTGGTTTTACTTATGAAAAAGATGGTGCTCTTTGGTTTAAATCATCTAAATTTGGTGATGAAAAAGATCGCGTAATACTCAGGAAAAATGGACAGAGCACTTATTTTGCTTCGGATATTGCTTACCACGATGAAAAATTTAGCCGCCAAGTTAACGATAAAACTTATCACAAAATTATTAATATTTTTGGCGCTGATCATCATGGTTATATCCTAAGAATAAAGGCCGCCATTAAAGCACTGGGTTATGATGAAAAAAAAATGGAAGTATTGCTAGTGCAATTTGCAAATTTATATCGTAATAAACAAAAAATAGCAATGTCCACGCGCTCGGGAAATTTTATTACGCTAAAGTCGTTATATACAGAGATTGGTGTTGATGCTACGAGATTTTTTTATATTTTGCGTCGCTCGGAACAACACCTTGATTTTGATATTAATTTAGCAAAATCAAAAACAATGGATAATCCTGTTTATTATATTCAATATGCACATGCGCGTATTTACAGTGTCTTAAAAAAAGTAGCTAATAAAGTGCAAGATAATATTGATTTTTCACTACTAAATAGTGTGCACGAACAAAATCTAATAAGTGAACTAAACCGCTATCAAAATATTTTAACCACTGCTGCGCTTAACTATGAGCCACATAAATTAGCAAATTATTTACAAACTCTTGCTGCTTGTCTGCACAGTTATTACGGTGCGCAAAGATTATTGGTCAAAAATGAGAATATATTAAATGCGCGCCTAGCACTGCTTAAGGCGGTTAAACAGATTATTAAAAATGGATTATCCCTGCTCGGTGTGCGTGCGCAAAAATCAATGTAGCACACAATTCAAGTAGAGTTATACTGATACTTTAATTAAATTACCCTGCTAAAATTCTAACGCTAGGGCTTGGTTTTTAATTTATAAAATACGATTTTTTTCTTTAAGGTCGCACGATTAATGCCCAGAATTTTTGCGGCTTGGCTTTGATTTTTATTCGTGTAATTGAGTACAAAGTCAAACAGCGGTTTTTCCACCTCTTCCACTAGCATTTGATACAAGCCGTAGGCAGATTCGCCATCTAACTGCTCAAAATAATGTTTTAATTTTGACTCAATACACTGGTGAAGATCTGGGTTTTTCATAAATTCTCTAAAGGTTTCATGGTTATGGCGTTGCTTTCTTATATGAGATGCACCAGTCTGATTGGTTTTATCAAGGCGGGTAGCATACCAAAAATTATGTTTTCTTACCAGCCTTAATAGCAAATATTTTTTACAAAATGGCGCCTATTTTTATTTTAATGTGCGAGAATGCTTATTTTCCATTTCTAATTACAAAACAACATAAAAATAAATCTAATAATACATCCTCTAATTTACTAAAAGTAATCGTTTAAACGCTTACTCCTGCCAATTTTTGCGCAAGACGCTCACGTTTTAATTTAGAGAGATAATCAACAAATAATTTACCTCTAAGATGGTCAAGCTCATGCTGAATACAAATTGCTAATAGTCCCTCTGCTTCTAAACTAAAAGATGCGCCTGTTTTATCAAGTGCTTCAATATGCACAAAAGAGTAACGTTTAATGCTTGCTTGAAAACTAGGCACGGACAAACAGCCTTCTTTAGAATCTACGCATACATTGCTGTGGGCAATAATTTTCGCATTAATACAACAAATAGGGTTTTTACCTTCCCTGGATTTGCGCTCATTGTTATTTTTATTCCTATTTTCAACCAGTGCTTCGTAATCTGTGCGTATCTCAGGTACATCCATTACTATCACTTGTATATGGCGATTTACTTGCGTTGCAGCAAGCCCAATGCCATTTTCATAATACATTGTCTCAAACATATCTGACACCAAAGCACACACACTATCATCTACTAGAGAAACAGGTTTTGCCTTGATACGAAGACGCCTATCTGGAAAGCGCAAAACAGGAAGTAGCATATAAAACTCCAAATATCGCAAATAAAACTAACATTTTATCCTAAAATAGGCACTCATATTTTACGTTCCTTGCCGTGAATAAGACGCCTAATATTCTCCCTATGCGTCCAAAATATACAAAGAGATATTAAACAAATTACATAAGTACTCTCAGGTACACGGCTAAAATAATAAAAATAAACGGGTGTGAATACTATCGTCGCCAAAGCAGAAAGCGAAGAAATTTGAACAAATTTTGCTGTTACAATCCAGGTAAGGCTACTTAAAAAGCCGACCGCGGGATGCAGTACCCATAATGCACCTAAAAAGGTCGCAACACCTTTACCGCCCTTAAATCCAAACCAAATGGGATAAATATGTCCGAGCACTGTTGCAAGTGCCACAAGTGTTTCCATAAGAAATGATAGTCCAAATAATTTTGCGCTAGTAACAGCAATAATTCCTTTAAACATATCAGCAAATAGCGTAATAGCCGCCGCTTTTTTATCTCCTATTCTTAGCACGTTTGTTGCGCCAGGATTGTGTGAGCCTTCAATTCTTGGATCGGGCAAATGCAAAATATAACACACGATAATAGCACTTGAAACAGAGCCTAGCAAAAAGCCAAAAATAATCAGCAGTAATTCAGGTAACATAATGTTTATTTTTATAGATATGAATATCTTGATTGACGCGCCAGCAAAAAAATAATTATTTTAGCGATTTTTGCATGGTATGTATAACTTGATTTTTACGTGTCTCGTTTATTTTTAATGGCTTTATAATTATGGCAGATATTATTTTTATTAAAGCGCTCAAAATTGATACTATTATTGGAGTTTATGATTGGGAGAAAAAAACCAGACAAACCATTAGTCTAGACTTAGAAATGTCCGCTGATATAAAGCGCGCTGTGCGCACTGACCGTATTGAGATGACCCTTGATTATAAAGCAGTAGCTAAACGTTTAATTGCTTTTGTTAAGGCTAGCAAGTTTAAACTAGTGGAAACGCTTGCAGAAAATATTGCACAAATTGTCATAACTGAATTTAACGTTTCCTGGCTAAGACTTACTTTAAATAAGGGACAAGCCCTAACGGGTGCTGATGGTGTCGGTGTTATAATTGAACGTAGCAGAATATAAATCTTTAAAGCACAGTGAAATGACGTGGTAAAAAAATATAATAATAAAGTTTACGGTGACTAAAATTCATATTAATATCGGTAGTAATATTGATAGAAATATGCAAATCACGCGTGCACTTAAATCACTTCATTTGATTTTTTCTAATATTACTTTATCTTGTGTTTATGAAAGCCAGGCAGTGGGATTTGATGGCGATAATTTTTATAACATAGGTGTTAATGCACACACAACAAAAACTATCTCTGAGGTGCAAACCATGCTATACAAAATTGAAAATAAGCAGGGACGAAGTAAAAAAATGGCTAAGTTTTCAGCGCGTATCATTGACCTAGATTTAATTTTATACGACGATGTAGTTGACAAAGATTATAATTTGCCCAGAGATGAAATTTTAAAATATGCTTTTGTGCTAGCGCCACTTGCCGAGCTAAATCCAGATGAGAGGCACCCTGTGCTAAAAAAAACTTACACTGAGCTCTGGCAAATGCTAAATAATAAATTTATGGCAAAAATAATTCAATACAACCGCTCTATCCTAAAAGGAGAATTATTATGAAAAAATCATTATTTGCGCTTATCATTATTGCCTTATCTCTTCATTCATATGCGGTGCCTTTTGAAGAGGGCAAGCATTATAAAAAACTAACTAACCCTGTTCCGACTGAAGATAAAAACCGTATTGAGGTGAGGGAATTATTTTGGTATTATTGTCCGCATTGTTACGATATAGAACCTTATGTTGATAATTATATTAAAAGCAAAGGTGACAATATCAATTTTGTGCGTCAGCCTGCAGTTTTTGACAAACACTGGGAGAGTGGCGCTGTTTTTTATTTTGTGCTAGAGGAGCTTAATAAGGTTGAATCACTACATGCTCAACTTTTTGAGGCAATTCATTTGAATAATGTTATTTTTAGTAGCAAAGAAGATTTTATAAACTGGCTTTCTGAGCATGACATAAAGCGTGAGGATGCGCTTAATGCATGGGGTTCTTTTGCACTCGCAGTAAAATTAAACAAAGCAAAAAGGCGCATGAAAAAGTATGAGGTAAATGCTGTGCCCTCGTTTGTAATAAACGGAAAATACACAACTAGTGCACGTGAAGCAGGTTCTGTACAAGCCATTTTTAAGGTTATTCGTTATTTAAGTGCACTTGAAGCAAAAAATAATTTATGATAGCGATACAACAAAAATATAGCAGAAATATGGCAACAAAAAGCGCAGCTGTTTTAATATTGTCAGGGCTAGATCCAAGCGGTGATGCAGGGCTTTGTGTTGATATTAAAACATTTAATGCGCATGGCTTAAAGGTGCTACCTATTGCCACAATACTGAGTGTGCAAAATACAAGATCAATACTAAGTATACGTAGCGTACATGGCAAAATAATCACACAGCAAATTAAACACTTGGCAGAAGAATTTACTTTCTTAGTGATTAAAATTGGTTTACTAGGCAATGGCGCACAAATTGAGTGTATTGAGAATGTACTAAAAAAACTACCTCATGTGCAGGTGGTATTAGATCCAATTATCAAATCAAGCAGCCAAAAAAAACTCCACAACCTAAAAACACTTGCTTTGCTTAAAAAAACGCTTATTCGTCGCAGTACTTGTCTAACACCAAATGCATACGAACTTAAAATGCTTGCTCCAAATTTAACAGAAAAAAACGCCGTAGCAAGTCTAGATGTACCATGGGTGTTGGTTACTAAAACAGATGTTTCAAATGAAATAATCTATCACCAGTTATATCATAATGCTAAGCTCTTCCAAACCTTTAGTTATGCTAAATTAGCGGGTAATTTTCATGGTTCAGGTTGCATCCTAAACAGCGCAATTGCTGCTAATATTGCTAACGGGTTTGACGTTGATATTGCTTGTAGCTTCGCGCTTAATTACACTTATGACGTCCTAAAACATGCTCAGCAGTTTGGCAAATCGCAAAAACATGTAAAATTAAGGCATATACTGTGAACACTTTCATAAAAAATTGGCTACGTCCAGAGATTAAAAAACTTAGTGCTTATCAAACGGAGGATCCACCAAAATGTATTAAATTAGACGCTATGGAAAATCCTTATGTTATATCTGATGCGCTAAACAAACGCTATCTTTTAAAACTCAAAAATGCTAATCTTAATCGTTATCCTAATATAAACACGCCAAAATTAAAACAAGTTTTAAAGCGTCATCTCAACTTAAGCGAAGACAATGATATTCTTTTAGGTAACGGTTCTGATGAATTGATACAGATCCTAGCGCTTGCAGCCTTACCTAACGCCACTATGATGAGCTTTACGCCTAGTTTCGTAATGTATGAAATTATTGCTAAATTGACCTGTCTTAATTATGTATCTTGCCCACTCGATGCGCATTTTAACATTGATTTAGATGGTGCGCTAAATCATATCAAAAAACACAGGCCTCAATTAATTTTCATCGCTTATCCAAATAATCCAACAGGTAATTTATTTAACAAGAATCATATTCACCGTATTATTAAAGCAAGTAGCGGGCTTGTTGTATTAGACGAGGCATATGCTGCTTATGCGCACGATAATTTTCTAGGTATACTTAAAAATTATGATAATTTACTGATTATGCGCACCATCTCTAAAATTGGACTAGCGGGTCTTAGGTTAGGCTTTTTAATTGGTTCTAAGGACAAAATTTCCGAGCTAAATAAATTACGCCTGCCGTATAATATAAATACCCTGACACAAATCAGCGCGCAATTTTTTCTAAGTAATTACGGTGAATTATCAGCACAGATAGCGCGTATTATTAAAAATCGCACAGAACTCGTCTCTCTACTAACAAAGCTTAGCATAATCCGAGTATTTAAGTCTGAGGCAAACTTTGTATTGTTTAAGGCTGGAGGTGCGGATAATTTATTTCATTATTTGCGCAAAAATGACGTGCTAATTAAAAACTTGTCCGCACAGCAAGGGCTGAAAAATTGCCTTCGGGTAACCGTTGGTACAAGGGCAGAAAACCATGTTTTTATGGACTTAGTTTATAAGTATTATAATAAATCACAAGCATTATGATTGATCGTAGTAACTTAGCGAATTACTTGGACACATTATTGGACGTGCATAGCTTCAAAGATTATTGTCCAAATGGTCTGCAAATTGAGGGTCGTAAACATATTAAACGCATAATTAGCGGCGTGAGCGCAAACTTAGCACTAATTGAAGTAGCAATTAAAAAAAATGTAGATGCCATTATTTGTCATCACGGACTTTTTTGGAAAAATACGCCGCAGCCAATTACGGGCGCAATGCGTATAAAAATTGCGCTTTTACTTGCACAGAAAATTAATTTATTTGCCTACCATCTTCCGCTTGATGCGCACGAGCGCTTGGGCAATAATATTCAACTGGCAAAAAAATTGGGAATTCATAATGCTAAGCCTATCGCTAATAGTTTCCTTTGGCGGGGAAAATTAAATAGTATTAAAATGCTTGATTTTAAAAAACGCATTGAAAGCACGCTCCAAAGAAAACCCCTAGTTTGCGGTGCTAAAAAACAAAAACTGGATGACATAGCCTGGTGCACAGGGGCTGCACAAAATTATCTACATCAGGCAATTACAATTGGTGCTGATGTTTATTTAAGTGGCGAAATATCTGAACAAACCCCCTATACTGCGAGTGAAAATAATATTAGTTACATCAGTGCTGGGCACCATGCAACAGAGCGTTATGGTGTTCAAGCTTTATCAGTGCATTTAGTTAAGCGTTTTGATTTAGAACACCAATTTATTGAAATTAATAACACCGTTTAACCCGTAGCAATCCAAACAAAGCATGGTCAATAAATGATTTAGGCTATAATAGAAGCTGTTTTTAGTATGAGTTTACACACCCTATTATATGGACAAAAAATATAGCGTAGCAGTAGTAGGTGCGACAGGTGCGGTTGGAGAGGCTATTTTAGAAATATTGGCACAAAGAAGTTTTCCGCTGAATGCGCTTTATCCCATTGCAAGCATTCGCTCTGCTGGTAAAAAAATAAGGCATCAAAACCAAACTTATGTGGTTAGAGATTTAGCAGACTTTGATTTTAGCAAAACAGATATCGCTTTTTTTTCAGCAGGCAGTTTAGTGTCAGAAAAATATGTTCCTATTGCTACAAAAAAAGGCACTATTGTTATTGATAATACCTCCCATTTTCGCCGTGATGAAGATGTGCCACTTGTTATACCCGAGGTGAACGTGCACGCACTTGGCAAGTATAAAAATCGTAATATTATTGCTAACCCTAATTGCTCAACGATTCAAATGCTTGTCGCACTAAAGCCGATTTATGACGCTGTTGGCATTGTGCGCATTAATGTTGCAACTTATCAAGCGGTATCGGGCTCAGGCAAGCGTGCAATTAACGAGCTAACTAATCAACTAGTTGCGCTGCTAAATGGCAAAAATGCCCAGCACACAGTATATTCTAAACAAATTGCTTTTAATGTAATCCCTCATATTGATGCGTTTGAGAGTAACGGCTATACTAAAGAAGAAATGAAAATGGTATGGGAGACGCAAAAAATCTTTGAAGATGAGGCTATTTTAGTCAACCCAACCACAGTTAGGGTGCCTGTTATTTATGGTCATTCAGAAGCAATTCACATAGAAACAAAGAAAAAAATCAGTGCTGATGAAGCACGTAATTTATTGGCAAAAACAAGTGGTGTTCGTATTTTGGACACACGTAAAGATGGCGGTTATGCCACGCCATTTAATGAAGCAAGTAACAGAGATGAGGTTTTTGTCAGCCGCATTCGTGAAGATATATCATGCGCACAAGGTTTGAATTTATGGGTGGTTGCTGATAATATTAGAAAAGGAGCAGCGCTAAATAGCGTGCAGATTGCCGAAACACTCATCCAAAATCATTGGTCATGATGATTAATATTAGACGCAAAACCAATGAAACTGATGTGTCCATTGGTATTAATATTAGAGGTAGCGGCAAGGCGGATATTAATACTGGGGTGACATTTTTGGATCACATGCTGGAACAAGTAGCAAAACACGGTTTAATCGATATGGATATTCATTGCCAAGGGGATACTCACATTGATGACCATCACAGCGTTGAGGATGTTGGTATCGCCTTAGGTCAAGCACTAGCGAAAGCAATGAATGACAAAAAAGGGTTAATGCGCTATGGCCATGCATATGTACCGCTTGATGAGGCTCTCTCACGTGTTGTGCTTGATTTATCTGGCAGGCCAGATTTGTATTATGTAGTTAAATTTAGGCGCGCGCGTATTGGTTCATTTGATGTTGATTTATTTTCTGAGTTTTTTCGCGGCTTAGTCAATCATGCGCAAATCACGCTACATATTGACAACCTCAAAGGCAAAAATGCACACCATCAAGCTGAAACGATTTTTAAAGCGTTTGGCAAGGCTCTTCGCATGGCGTTTGTAATTGATGACAGGCTTTGTGGCAAAATCGCTTCCACTAAAGGTATTCTGTAAATTTTACGACCAAAAATAACTTTCAAATGACTCAAACTATTGCTATTGTTGATTATGCGATGAGTAATATTTTCTCAGTCAAAAAGGCGCTGGAATATATCGCTCCGAACGATATTATAATTGTTACACGCCAAAAAGAGCGGTTGCGCTCTGCGGATCGCATTATTTTTCCTGGACAAGGTGCAATGCACGCCTGCATGGATGTTTTAGTAAAAAATAATTTAACCAAAACTATTATAGAGTGTGCCAAACAAAAACCATTTCTGGGTATTTGCTTGGGGCTACAATTGTTATTTGAGCATAGCGAAGAAAACAGGGGGACAAGGGGTTTAGGCATGCTTGCTGGAAAAGTTCTTAAATTCCGCAAAAATATTGTCCAAAAAATTCCGCACATGGGTTGGAATAACGTCACACAAAAAAAAGCACATCCGCTCTGGCACAATATAGAAGATAACACGCGTTTCTACAGCGTGCACAGCTATTTTGTCAAACCGAAATACGAACAACTAACATGTGCAACAACGCACTATGGTATGGAAATTACCTGCGCGGTTTCCAAAGACAAAGTTTTCGCAGTGCAGTTTCATCCAGAAAAGAGCCAAAAAGATGGGCTACAACTGCTTAAAAATTTTACGAGGTGGTACCCTGATTAACCACCGCTCTCTCAAGACTAGACAAACTATTTTGCTCATTTTTGCCTTCTCTAGAAAAACACCCGACAAAAAATACCTTTATTTACAAGCAAGGCTGTTCAAATAAAAAACAAGTAATTAGTCTTTTTTATTTTTTACCAGCAAGAGTGCTCAAAGTACTTGACAAGGTAGCGGCAGTAGATTTCTTAAAATGAACCCTTCCTGCAGATAAGGCAGAAACATCCATGTCATCTAAAATAAATTTCTCTGGAAGGGTTATGTGCGTAATTTCTTTAGTGTTAACAATTGTCCTAACCTCAACATCATCGCTCAAATCAACATAACCCAATCTTTCTGCATAAGCCTTAGGGTCATTTTTAGCCCCTTGTCTAAAATCTCTGTCATACAAATCAGATATATTATCGCCTGTCATTTTTATTCTCCCTTAAATCAAATTATCAACGCCAGCATTATACTACCAAAGCATCTCCGCATATCTATTTTAGTTTCTAAAAAACAAAATAAGTAAGTTGACACAAGGAAGAGAATAGATGATTTAGCGCGCATTAACAAATAACGTCGTAAGCCTTGTTTTCGCTATATCATGAATCTAATTTGCTTTTAGTAGTATTAGAATTTAGCTATCTAGCTTCTGTCAACAACGATTCATACTCCTTCGCGGTTATTAGTTTATCCATATTATCTGTTTCAAACTTAACAAGCCAGCCCAATTCAAAACAGTCTTTATTAATAATTTCTGGTTTATCTGCAATATCTTTATTTATCGCAATCACCTTTAGACTACAAGGTGCATAGACACTACTTGCCGCCTTAACAGACTCTACAATACAAAATTCCTCTGCATCCTCAAAAGTTGCGCCAATTTTGGGTAGTTCAACAAAAACCAAGTCGCCCAGCAAAGACTGTGCATAGTCGGTGATTCCAAGTGTATAAGTGCCATCTGCGTTATCTTTTATCCATTCATGCGTTTTGGTGTATTTTAAATGTTGTTTTATCTCGCTCATAATGCCCCCTTAATCTGATATAACATTAAACCAAAATTTTACCGAGACGCACAAATTTTGGTTTGACAATTTTAGCATTTAAATATTTATTGCGCGCTACAACCTGGCAATTACCACTACTGTTTTTCATAATACGTGCTAATGCGATAGATTTACAAATAGTTGGCGAAAATCCGCCCGATGTAATAACGCCTTCACCTTGATTAGTTTTTAGTTTTTGACCAACACGCATCACGCCTTTATCAAGCAATATTAATCCTACTAGCTTTTTATTTACTCCGCTTTTTTTGAGTTTTTCAAATGCACTTCTTCCGATAAAATCACGCGCCTTATCTGCTAAATCAACTGTCCATGCAAGTCCTGCCTCTAGGGGCGAAATATCTTCGTCCATCTCTTGTCCATAAAGATTTAGTCCTGCTTCAAGTCTAAGCGTATCGCGCGCACCTAAGCCACATGCTTTGACCCCAGCTTCTAGGAGCATTTTCCAAGTAAAAGGCGCGCTTTTATTGGGCAATATAATCTCTAAGCCGTCCTCACCCGTATAACCTGTTCTCGCTATAAACAACTCTCCCACTGAGGTAGCAGAAAATAATGGCAAATCTGTCAACATTTCTTCTGTGCCTGGCATAGCAGATTTAAATTTACTGATGGCGTTCGGCCCCTGAACAGCAATCATGGCTAAATCATCACGTACTTGCATACTAAGTGCAAAGGGCTGTTTTTTGTTTTTAATCCAGCGCATATTTTTATCACGAGTTTTAGCATTAACAATCATACGATAATTTGTATCACTCCCATAATAAACAATTAAATCATCAATAACTCCACCACTATCATTTAACATGCAACTATAAAGTGCCTCTCCTTGTTTTGTCAATTTAATAACATCATTAGCAATGAGCGTGCGCATAAAAAATTTTGCCTTGGCGCCTTTTATGTCAATAATTGTCATATGCGACACATCAAACATGCCGGCATTTGTGCGCACGCTGTGATGTTCTTCTATTTGTGAACCGTAATGAATAGGAAGCTGCCAATTAGCAAAATTTACCATATTCGCACCCGCCAAAAGATGCACATCGTAAAGTGCGGTTTTTTTTTGTTCCATAATTGATAATTTTTATCCGTATCTTGTAAAAATAAAATATACTAAAAATCAAGCGTGTTTTTCTTCGCAGGCATTTTTAGAGCTAATTTTAAATAATTACAGTCTTTAATTTTTATGATAACGCGAAATATAAATCGCCGTAATTATCATAAATACAATAGTGATGCCTATCGCACCAAATAATTTAAAATTAACCCAAGCATTTTCCGCTTGCTGGGCCATTTGACATAATTCATTTTTGCATACTAATAATTGCAAATCTAAGGCGCCAGTGCCATAAACGCTGTCTGAGTCAATAAGCTTCGTGCGAAGCCTGAGCGCTTCTAAAGTATAGTAAGCATTGACAATTGCGATGAGTGTAAACATACCCCCCCACAACCAACTAATACGTTGCCATATTTTACTCGGCAAATCAATATGTTTTCCTAAAATACGTTCTATAAGCGGGCGTTTGCCAATCCACAAACTTGAGATAATAATAAGGGCAAAAATTAAATTAATAATGCTTACTTTCCACATCACAAACTCAGGATCTTTAAACCATAAAGTCAAGCCGCCAAAAATAATAATCATAGCCAAAGCAATAATATGCATTTTTTCATAGCGGCCATGCTTTAAACGATGCCAAAACATTTGCAGAAAAACAGTAGCTATCATTACATAAATAGCAATATAAATGCCATAAAATTTATAGCTGATAAAAAATAGTGCCACAGGCAAAAAATCAATTAGTATCTTCATTTTTTAATATGATCAAGTGAACAATAAGGGGTGTTATTTCTGTAAATCGCTTCCTGCTTAGGTATATGCAGCCCACAAGCGTAGCAAGCAACCATTTGCCCCCCTGTTGCACTAGTTTTAATGCCTCTTCTGCTTGATTTAATCCTCTTAAAAATTATAACCGCCAGCCATAAAATCCCAGCAATTATTAGTAATTTCAGCATCAATTATTCCAACGCATAAAGTTGCAATTTTACCCAAAATAGCAAATAATAATCAGTATAATTATCGCAACTTATAAGGCCCGGGTGGTGAAATTGGTAGACACACAGGACTTAAAATCCTGCGCCTGTTAAAGGCGTGCCGGTTCGACCCCGGCCCTGGGCACCAATAACTAGTACTACATCAATACACATTTTTTATTTTAAAAAATTAACTTTTAAGACTAATTTTAAATTTATGCTTAGAAAATAGACTTATGCCTGTACCCACTCAATTATTTTACGTTAGCGAGTAGAAAATGCAAAAAAAAATTATCCAAACTAATAAGGCGCCCGCAGCAATTGGTGCTTATTCACAGGCCGTGTGCGTAACTACGAGTACAAATAAAGACAAAACTATTTATTTATCAGGACAAATTCCGCTTGTTGCCAAAACTATGGTTCTCATATCTCAAGAAATAAATGAACAAATACATCAGGTTTTTGAGAATTTATCGGCTATATGCATAGCGGCAGGATGTGAATTAAATGATATTGTAAAACTTAATATTTATCTAACTGATTTATCTCACTTTGCGCTGGTCAATAAAATTATGGCAAAATATTTAAAAAAACCCTACCCAGCGCGTGTTACTGTTGGCGTTAGCGCTCTGCCTAAAGATGCAAAAATTGAAATAGATGCCATAGCAGTATTGACTACCAAAAAATAAATAGCACACGCTACCTGTTTTGTTCGCTTAAAAAACAGCTTACAAGAATGTTTTTATGAATTATAAAAACTAAAGTTATGTTATCAAAAACACTGGGATTCGTTACTGGTGGTCTTAGCTATGAAACAAAAGCAAAAATCGCAGTTGGCGTTGCCGAAAATCTTTCTCTTATCGGAGGAATAATGTCTAGTGTAGTTATTACTACAGTGATTCTTGTACTTTTGTTATAGCATAAGGTGTATCTGTAATTTTAGGATAACTCGCAAGTTTTGTGATATGCGACCAAACGGCAAGGATGTTATCAAACAGTAGTGGAAAGTTTGTTTGTTTATTACTAAGATATGTAGCATGTTCCACATCACCGAGCAATGCAAATAAAAAACGGAGGCGACTATTTTTAATTAGCGTGTTGAGTGCAACTACCTCTTCCTCTCCGACAAATTTTTCTGTAATTTTTCCCCTAATAAGTTTACCCCTAATTGCACATATTAGCAGATCTCTAAGGCATCTAAGCGCAATTTGCAAATCATCAGGCATATTGTCTTTATCTACTATATCAAGCGGATTTTGAATAAGTATGAGTAAGTATTTCTGCCAACACTGGTAATTATCGTAATTATTTTCTTCTAACATCGAAAGCGCAGCAAGTGGCACTCCATAAGACATTTTTAATAGCTGCACAACGTCAATATTGGGTTTATTTTTTGGAATTTTTGCACTTAGCCAAGCTTTTGTTTCTTCATCATAACTAGGAGCAATATAAACTATTTGACAACGACTTATGATGGTTGCAGGCAATTGATGCAAACGGTGTGCTAACAAAATAATAAGCGTGTTTAGTGGTGGCTCTTCCAAGGTTTTTAACAAACTATCAGCGCTATTTTGATTCATTTCATCAGCATAAAAAAGTAGTCCAATTTTAAGCCCATTGCTAGTTTTTTGCAGTGCATCGCAAAATGTACGTACCTGGTCTATCTGCATTACTTCAGAAAGTTTTTTGTTTTTATTCAACTCACGACGACAATAAATTACATTTCTGTGATGTGAACGACGAATGCGCAACTGTGCTTCTGAAGATTTTGCACTTAAATCGTCTTTACTAAGGCTAACACAAGCATGACACACACCACATGCTTTGAGCAAATCTTTCTCTCTATTTTCACACAGCATAGAAGCAATAAAGTATTTTGCTAAAATTAGCTTACCAACATGGTGCGCGCCAGTAATTAAAAGCGTATTTGGCAATCGATTTTTTGTTGTCATAAGGTGTAACTTGCTAAATGCTTTTTTATGCCATGGATAGGTTGTCATTAGTTTTGGTTAATTTTTGTAATATGCGCTATAATTTGTCTTGTTATTTGCTCAATATTTGCCATGGCATCAATGATAATAATTTTATCTGATAAGCTTTTGGCGCGCGCAAGATAAGCAGTACGTACACGCTCAAAAAAAACTAAATCTTCTGATTCAATCCTATCTTTATTGCTACGATCTTTAATGCGTGTTAATGCTAATTTAGGAGGCATATCTAAAAAAAATGATAAATCTGGTGTTAGGCCTTGCTGTGTCCAATTTTCTAAAATACGAATGCGTGCATTAGAAATCCCCCTGCCTCCGCCTTGATAGGCATAAGTTGCATCGGTAAACCGATCACTGAGTACCCAGCTTCCGCCATTAAGTGCAGGTAAAATTTTTTGCTGTATGTGCTCGTTTCTAGCAGCAAATATCAGCAATAATTCAGTATCTGGGTGGATGCAGGTATTATTGTCCAGCAGTAATGCTCGGATTTTATTACCCGCAAGACTACCACCTGGTTCACGCGTCTTGATTGTGTGGATGCCTTTTTTAATAAGGGTTTCCTCTAAACGTTTTATCTGCGTGCTTTTACCCGCGCCCTCTATGCCATCAATATTAATAAACTTTCCGTCCATCTAAAGCGATTTTACCAATAATTTGAATCATCCTTATAAACTTCTTACCCAAAAAATATTGGGGGTGGTAAAATATACCTTTCGTCAAATTATTTAGGATAGATTGCAATGGTTAAAAAATTATTGGCTACTTTTGCCTTATTCTTGTTTGTTGGTTTAGAGGCACAAGCAGTAACCTTTGAGCCGAGCAAGGATTCTGCTTTGCAAGTTAATGGTTTTCTTAGTGCTTTTTATGGCAGTCAAAAAGATGAAACTGGTAAAACTGATACTGACATAACTTCTGGTGGCGAGGAGACGGAAGTTGAATTTAGGCTGGATAGAATTATCAGTGGCGATTTGAGTACGTTTTTTGAAATTGAGTTTGCGAGTTATTTTTTAGATGATGAAGAAGAGATAACAAGCACTGTTGTCAGCGTTCCTACCTCCACAAATGGCGGTATGTCTACTCAGACCATCATAACGAGCGATAGTAATGATGTTAGAGTGGATGGTGTCAAGATTGGGTTTACCAGCAAAAAATATGGACAATTTTTAATTACCAAAAACACTGACGATCCGTTTGAACGGTATGTGGCAGAGTCACTTGATTTAATAAACGAATTTTTACCTGTCTCCGAAGCAAGTACTTCTTCTTCAAAGGACACGCAAATTCAATATATTAGTCCAATAATGGCAAATAATATGAAAGTTATTGTCGGTCTTTCAAAAAATGCTTCTAAGGATGGAGATGCCAAAAAATCATTAGTGCTAAACTATGAAAAAGATAATCTTGGTTTTTCTGTTGGTACAAACGAAAATAGTAATGACAATAATACCACGGGAATTGAGATCCATTATAATATAGACAATCTCAGCATTGATGCTCTTTATATCAGAGAGGAAAAAACAAATGATATAGATGTTGACTATACTGGTATAGGGCTAACTTATAATATCCCTGGCGCAGGTACATTTCATGGCGCTACTCAAAGAGTAGATGAGGAAGGAGAGGATAAACGCACCGAAGTTGCGGTGGGCTATAAACAGCAAATGGTAACGGGGGTTACACTTTATATTGAAACGCGCGCGCTGGACAAAGATAAAGATGAGAATGATGGTACAGGCGTTGGTTTAACATTTGACTTTTAGGACGCTATTTTAAAAACCATCAGAGTTAATTATGAAACCCTCATACTGCGCTTGGGGTATGAGGGTTTTTTGCAAGTTTTTTTAATTGATGTTGCTTAAAAACAAAAGCGTGAAAAACATACAAACACTCACTATTACCATGCCTGACGACTGGCATTTACACCTAAGAGATGGGCTGGCGCTGAAATCAGTGCTTCCTTTTAGTGCAAAACAAGTAGGGCGTGCTATCGTGATGCCAAATCTAAGAATACCTGTTACCAGTGTTCAAAAAGCGAAGTCTTATTACGAAGAAATTATGTCGTATTTACCGAGTGATAATGATTTTAAACCGTTTATGACTTTATATTTAACGGACAATACCAAAACACAAGAGATTAACAAGGTTGCAAAAAGCAACCAAGTTATTGCCTGCAAACTCTATCCAGCAGGTGCAACCACAAATTCAGACAGTGGTGTTAGCAATATACGCGCTATTTATCCTGTTTTAGAGCAAATGCAAAGATTAGATGTACCGCTTTTAATACATGGTGAAGAGGTTGATGATGTAGTTGACATATTTGACAGGGAACGCATTTTTATTGATAAGACGCTTGTCAAAATCTGCCAGAATTTTCCAGCGCTTCGTATTGTTTTTGAGCATATCACTACCAAAGAAGCGGTTGATTTTGTTTATCAGGGTTCAGAAAAACTTGCTGCAACAATTACGCCACACCATTTACTAATGAATCGCAATGATATATTTTTAGGCGGAGTTTTTTCGCATCATTTTTGTTTACCCATACTAAAACGCAAAAAACCACATCAAGAAGCACTTATTAACGCAGCCATATCTGCTAATACAAAATTCTTTCTAGGTACCGATTCAGCGCCGCATAGTAAATCTAACAAGGAGTCTGGTTGCGGTTGTGCAGGTATTTTTAACGCACATGCTGCTATTGAGATATATACAAGTATTTTTGAGAAGTTTAATGCTTTGGATAAGTTGGAGGGTTTTGCTGCTTTTTTTGGTGCTGATTTTTATAATCTGCCGCGTAACAGACGCACTATTACTTTACAAAAAGAATCTTGGCAAGTGCCAAGTTTTTATCCGTTAGGCGGTGAAAAATTGGTACCGCTCATGGCAGGGAAAAGATTAAATTGGAAGATAGTTGACTAAACCTTAAAGGAGAGAAAATATCGTAATTGCAGGTAAAATAGCGATTTTTTACTATATTTATTATGCCGCTTATTGCACATAGTCGCCTGCCTTCTTTTGCAAGATTAAAGCGCGAGGGCGAACTTATTCTTTCAGAAAGCAGAGCGTATAAACAAAATATTAGAGAGCTCCATGTTGGTCTGCTCAATATGATGCCAGACACAGCGCTTGATGCAACTGAACGTCAGTTTTTTCGCTTAGTGGGGCAGAGCAATCAAATTGCACAATTTTTCATACACCCCTTTTCGCTGACAAGCATTAAACGAAATAATCGTGCCAAGGCGTATATAAAAAATTATTATCAGAGTGTTGACGAAATTTACGCACAAGGATTAGATGCGCTCATCATTACTGGTGCTGAACCAGCACTGGCATCTCAGCAAACATTTCTGGATGAGTTGGAAGAGATTATAGAATGGGCTTATGCAAATATTACCTCTACTTTATGCTCCTGTTTTGCCACGCATATGGTGCTACAATTTCGCTATCAAAAAAAACGTCAAGCGTTAAAAGAAAAATGCTGGGGGGTTTTCCCGCACCAAGTTGTGCTAAGAGAGCATCCGCTGGTGAGTGCACTCAATACGCGTTTTGACGTGCCACATTCGCGCTTTAATGAAATTAGTAAAGCGCAATTTTTGCAAGCAGAACTAACTGTGCTGGTTGAGTCTCAAATTGGCGTGCATTTGGCAGTGAGTGAAGATTTATTGCGCCTAGTTTTTTTTCAAGGACATCCCGAATATGACTCAATTAGCTTGCTTAAAGAATATAAACGCGAAATTAGTTTATTTTTGCAAAATAAGCGCGATTATCCCTATTTTCCAAAAAATTATTTATCTGAACAAGCGAAAGCGATTTTATCTGAATTTAAGCAAAAACTGCTTGATAAAAATATGCTAATCTCAGATTTTCCAGAACAAATATTACTTACTAAACTTGATAATACTTGGCGTGATTCAGCTATTCAGGTGATGAATAATTGGCTGGGCTGCGTGTATCAAATAACGCATAGAAAACTAAATAAACCCTTTATGTCAGGCATTGATAAAAATGATCCGCTAAATTTAAAATTAAAACTTAAATGATGAGTCGTGTCCTATTTTACTAATGCAATTTTAACTTGGTTTGACAAACATCCTCGCCGTCATTTTCCTTGGCAAACAGGCAATGTTTATCATATCTGGTTATCAGAAATTATGTTGCAGCAAACCCAAGTTAAAAGTGTAATAATATATTTTGAACGCTTTATTCGTCACTTTCCAAACATTAATAGCCTAGCAAGCACCTCTCTTGATGAGGTAATGCGTTATTGGGCAGGACTTGGTTATTATGCTAGAGGAAGAAATTTACATAAAAGCGCTCAAATAATTAGCAAAAAGTATAACGGCATTTTTCCAAAAAATTTTGCGCAAATCCTTGCACTACCAGGCATTGGAAAGTCAACCGCAGGTGCCATTATGTCATTTGCTTATGGCGCACGTTTTGCTATTTTAGATGCCAATGTCAAACGCGTGCTGTGTCGTTATTATTTAATTAATCAGCCAACTATTACCACTAGCGCGTTAAAAATATTATGGCAGCTTGCTTGGCAAAATACTCCTAGAACTCGGGTTAGTTTTTATACGCAGGCAATAATGGACTTAGGTGCAACTTTATGTACACATAGAATGCCAAAATGTAGTGTCTGTCCTCTAAGTGCAAATTGCCTTGCCCTAAAAAATAATATGCAACACAAGTTGCCAATTAAAAAAGCTAATAAAATAAAACCTGTCAAACAAACTAAAATGCTTGCAATAATTAATAACGAAGGAAAAATTTATTTACATAAACGTCCGGAAAATGGTGTTTGGGGCGGGTTATGGAGTTTACCTGAATGTGCGCCTGAAATGATTACTAAATCCGTTGTTCGTGCCTTAGGGCTAACCACTAAAAGCAAACGCGCAATTACATCATTTAGGCACACTTTTACCCATTTTCACCTGGACATTGATGCTCGGGTAATTTTAACTACTGACGTGCATACAAACGAAAACTGGCATACATTATCTAATATTAAAGTGGGTGTGCCTAAACCCACTATGCGTATTATAGAAATATTAAAGACATCTCTCTAGCACGATGAAATTAATAAGAGGGCTTCATAATATTAAGGGTCGTCACGCCCCTTGTGTTACAACAATTGGCAGCTTTGATGGTATGCACTTAGGACATCTGGCATTATTTAAGTTACTCAAACAAAAGTCAAAGCAATATCGTCTGCCTAGTTTGCTCATATCTTTTGTGCCTAATCCTAAACATTATTTTGGCAAACATCAGGCGCAGTTGAGTAATTTTAGAACGCGCTTTTTAGCACTTGAGGGGGAAAATATAGATGAATGTTTACTTATCTATTTTAATCGCGCATTTGCAAATTTAGAGGCACATGCCTTTGTTAAAAATATTTTAATCAAAAAACTGAATGTACATTATTTACTGGTAGGGGATGATTTTCGTTTTGGTAAAAGCCGCTCAGGCGATGGCGTCTTATTAAAAACTTTAGCACAAAAATATCGTTTTGAAATTGATTTTTTGAAGGGCGTATTTAGGAATAAATTAAGGATAAGCAGTTCACGTATCAGGATGGCGCTTGAACTAGGAGATTTTAAGACAGCAGAAGCCTTATTAGGTAAGCCCTTTAGCATTATTGGCCGCGTAGGACACGGTGAAAAAAAAGGTAGAATTATTGGCTTTCCAACTCTTAATATTGCACTTAAAAACTTACCTAGTCCTGTGCTTGGAATTTTTGCCGTTAAAGTGTTAATACAAAGTGAGGCATACCTTGGCGTAGCAAGTGTTGGTAAGAATCCAACAGTAGGTGGTGAAAAAACGCAATTGGAGGTTTTTGTACTTGATTTTAATGCACAAATTTACGGCGCCGTAGTTGAGGTGAGATTTTACACGCGTATACGTGCAGAAAGATATTTTTCCAACTTAGAATTACTTAAAGCACAAATTAAAGAAGATATTAAATACGCGCAGAAATTTTTTGAATATAATAGCTGTTAAATATTTTAGTGCTTTTACCAATCAAAAATGAAAACTAATTTACTTTTAATCGGCATAGGCACGATGCTTGCCTCTATGACTATTTCAGGATTTTTAATTGGCTTTTTCCTAGATTATTTTTTTAATACTGCTCCGATTTTTTTATTTTTAGTTGGGTTATTTGGTTTTATTGGTGGAATTTTGCGCGTTAAGGAAATACTGCTTAAAAGTACATATCAAAAGGAACAGATACAACAAAACTCAGAAAAAACAAATGCTAAATTCTAGCGAGATTTAAAATATAAGTAAATACTAATAATTCCAAGCACAACTGACATTAAAAACCACTGCCATGCATAAGCAATATGTTTATCAACGCTGCCATAAAAAGGTTGCCATGCGCGAATAAAACCATCAGGTTCAGATTTTATAAGACGAGCTACAACAGGCAAAAGATTAATATTGCTAGCCTTTATTATTTTTTTTATATCTAGTGTTTGAATAAGACGTGGATACTTAAACACTGCGTCATCTTCTGTTAGTTGGATACGAACAATGGGTTTTAAAATTTCAACAATAATCTCACGTTTATTGCTTTCAATGTCAATATTTGCTAGTTTTGAGCGGTCATTTCCCCAAGATACAAAGCCGCGATTAACCAACAGGACATACGTAGTATTTTGTAAATAAAATGGCGTGAGCACATAATAGCCTGCCTGTTGCTCATGAGTTTGATTGTCATAAATAAATTGATGCTTATCATCATACTTGCCGCGCAATTTGATAATTTGGTAAATATTATCAATTAGATTTTCATAATTGCCATCTATTAAAATAGGTGCTTGCTGATTTTTCTTTTCTATATATTTTAAAATTTGCTGCTTTTCATCTGCACGATTTAATTGCCAAAAACCGAGCAAAATTAACAATGAAAAAACTACGAGCAAAACAATAGCGCTCAAAATTTTGGACATAAGAGCCACAAAGCCTGAGGTTTTAAAAATAAATGCTGTCTATGACGCAACTGGCAATTAGTTAAAATTTATAAAGTTAATAATTTAATGGCTCAATTAGCCCCATCATATAACCAAGCAATAGTGTCAGAAATAACAAAACAGAAAGTCCGATGCGCCAGACAAATGCTTTAAACATTTTCTTCTCATTATTGCCTCCGCCTATCATCATCGCAACAAGTGCAGATGCCAAGCTCACAACAATTGCAATAAGTGCTGTGATAATGAGGATTCTAAAAATCATAAAAAATTATTTCATAACCAATAGACAAAAATAAATAACCCAAGCCAGACAAAATCAACAAAATGCCAATACCAAGCAACTGCTTCAAAAGCAAAATGACGATCTTTATTAAAATGTCCGCGCACACAACGCATCAAAATCACACTTAACATCAGCGCACCCATCATCACATGAAACCCGTGAAAGCCAGTAAGCATATAAAATGTAGAACCATAAATACCCGATGAAAGTTTTAAATTAAGGCTACTGTAAGCAAACTGGTATTCATACGCTTGAAATCCTAAAAAAATAAGTCCTAGAGTAATAGTTATAATCATACCAGCAATAAGTTGATTGCGTTTTTCTTCTTTAAGCGCCCAATGCGCCCAAGTAATAGTTACGCCCGAAGAAAGCAGTAAAAGCGTATTTAGTGCAGGAATATGCCAAGTATCAACCAGACCAGTTGGATTAGTGTAACTCGCACTATCAGGCGGTAGCATTAACGGCCAATTTGCTATAAATTCTGGCCAAAGATAGATGTTTGTTGCAATTGCAGACAAGTCGCCATCGCCACCAAGCCATGGCACAGAAAAAACACGTGCGTAAAATAGCGCGCCAAAAAATACAGCAAAAAACATTACCTCAGAAAATATAAACCAGCCCATACCCCAGCGGAAAGATTTATCCACTTGTATATTATAATAGCCTGTTTGGCTCTCATGAATTATCTGCCCAAGCCAACCAAATATCATAAATAAAAATATAGCTAAGCCGACAAACATCATAGTAATGCCAATATTTTCACCATGAAGCGAGCTAGCAAAACCTGCAAATAACACAAATAGTGCAACTGAACCAAGAAATGGCCAATAGCTACCGTACGGTATGTAATAATCATCTCTGCTTATCATCTAACCTCCTTATATATTTATTCTAAAAAATTGATACGATAAACTGATGTCAAATACGCTCTTGCTTAGCTCTGGATCAACCACAAACCGAACGGGCATCACCGCTACTTCTTTAGGCAAAAAAGTTTGTTTATCAAAGCAAAAACACTCTAATTTTTTGAAGTGAAGTGCAGCTTTTTCTGGGGCAACACTCGGAATTGCCTGACCAACAATAACTTCATTTGAGGTATTCTCGGCAATATAATTAATGGTGTAAAACTTACCTGGCATCACCTTCATTTGATTAATTTCTGGTTTAAAATTAACTGGGAAACCACTACCTACATAAGCTAAAAAATCAATGTTGATTGAGCGCTTATCATCCACAATAAAATCCACTTCACGCTCAATGATGGATGTCCTTCCATTTAATCCAGTTACCTCACAAAGCACATCATAAAGTGGAATCATTGCAAAAGCAAAAGCAAACATTAAAATCGGCACGCTGACCAGCTTGAACCAAAATGACGATTTAACAGCCTGGCGCTTTGACATTATTGTTATTCAAGCATTCAGATACAGTGTTGTCAAATAAATAACAGTAGCTACGCCACCTATGAAAAATGCTGTAAATATTGCTCTATTATTCATAAAACTCTAAGATTAGTGTGCTGTGTTGGCAGATTCTTTTAAAATCAATTCACTATTTGGCGGCGTATCAAACGAATGATATGGAGCTGGCGTCGTTAGTGTCCATTCTAATCCCTTGGCACCCTCCCAAACACGCTCTTTTGATATTTTTTTACCACTATGAATAGCGTTTAACATAATATAGGTGAATAAAATAAACGAGGCGCCGAAAGCAAAAGCGCCGATACTAGAAATCGCATTAAAATCTGCAAATTGTAAAGAATAGTCTGGAATGCGCCTGGGCATACCCGCTAGCCCTAAAAAGTGTTGAGGGAAAAATAATACATTTACCGACACTAATGACCACCAAAAATGCACTTTGGCTAACGCTTCATTATACATTCTGCCTGTCCATTTAGGTAGCCAGTAATAAACTGCTGCAATAATAGCAAATAACGAGCCAGTAACCAAAACATAATGAAAATGTGCAACTACAAAATAAGTGTCATGATACTGGATATCAGCAGGAATAATGCCGAGCATCAGACCAGAAAGGCCACCAATGGTAAATAAAAATATAAAGGAAATCGCCCACAGCATTGGGGTTTCAAATGTCATAGCGCCGCGCCACATTGTAGCCACCCAGTTGAATACTTTAACACCGGTAGGCACAGCGATTAACATTGTTGCATACATAAAATAAATTTGTCCTGCGATCGGCATACCAGACAAAAACATATGATGCGCCCAAACTACAAATGACAACAGCGCTATTGAGATAGTTGCATAAACCATAGAACTATAGCCAAACAATGGTTTTCTAGAAAAAGTAGGTATAATTTGCGAAACAATGCCAAAAGCAGGTAGGATCATAATATAAACTTCAGGATGTCCAAAAAACCAGAAAATGTGTTGAAACATCACAGGATCCCCGCCACCAGATGCTTCAAAAAAGCTTGTGCCAAAGTTTCTATCAGTCAGTATCATAGTAACTGCACCAGCAAGTATAGGCATAGCAGCAATGAGTAAGAATGCGGTAATAAGCCAAGTCCAAACAAAAAGAGGCATATCCATAAGGTTCATATCAGGTGCACGCATATTTAAAATGGTTGCAATAATGTTTATAGCGCCCATAATAGAAGAAATGCCTAATAGATGAATAGAAAAAATAAAAAAGTCTGTGCTGTCTGGCGCAAAGGTGCTAGATAGCGGAGCATAAAATGTCCAGCCAAAAGCAGGGCCTCCTCCCTGCATAAACATGGTGCTTACAAGCATTAGTGCTGCAAATGGTAAAATCCAAAAGCTATAATTGTTCATTCTAGGCAGCGCCATATCTTTGGCGCCAATCATAATTGGTATTTGCCAGTTTGCCAGGCCTACCATCGCTGGCATAATAGCACCAAATACCATAATAAGCCCATGCATCGTTGTCATTTGATTAAAAAACTGTGCCTCAATTAATTGTAAGCCAGGCTGGAATAATTCAGCGCGTATAACCATCGCCATAGCTCCACCGATAAGTAACATAATAAAAGAGAACCACAAATAAAGCGTGCCTATATCTTTATGATTAGTCGTTTTAATCCACCTCAATAAACCACTCGGTGCATCGTGGTGGTGTTCTGGTGTTATTGTTGCTGTTATCATCCAGTATCTCCTATAATTAACGCGCTGATTGAATATCTGATGGCTGTATTAAATCGCCTGTATTATTATCAAATGCATTTCTTTCGTAAGTAATCACCGCTGCAGCTTCAATATTATCAAGCTGAGACTTAAATGCTTGCATCGCTGTGCCTGCCTTACCATTTAATACGATGCTAATATGTTTAGCGACATCGCTTAATACAACAGGGCTATTTTTAAGCGCAGGAAAAGCGCCAGGTATGCCAGTGCCTGTTTTGCCATGGCAGGCGGCACAAGCTGTGTTATATATTTCTTCGCCTTTGGTCATCAAATCCTTTTTAGTCCATATATTGCCAGCATTTTGAGCGACAGCAAGCTTCTGCGCTTTTTGATCAGATAACCACTTATGATAATTTTCTTCAGTTTTTGCCTCCAAAACGATAGGCATAAAACCGTGGTCTTTGCCACACAATTCAGCACATTGTCCACGATAAATGCCAGGTTTTTTAATTATTGCCCATGCGTCATTAATAAAGCCAGGTATAGCGTCTTGTTTTACGCCAATATCTGGCACCCACCAAGAATGGATAACATCTTTTGATGTAACCAAAAAACGAATTTTTTTGTTAATGGGCACAACAAGCGGTTTATCAACATCAAGCAAATAATTCTCAATTCCTTCAGGGTCTTTGATGTTGTTACGACTTTTTTGGGATAAATTGCTAAAATAGCCGATATTTTCACTAGGGTATTCATACTGCCACTTCCATTGCCAGCCCGTTATTTTAACGGACATATCTGATTTACTAGTATCTTCTAAGTCAATGAGCGCCCTAGTTGAAGGAATGGCAATTAAAACCAGAATTAGAATAGGAATGGCCGTCCAGATTAATTCAATGGTTGTACTTTCATGAAAGTTTGAAGCAGTAGCTCCCCGCGATTTTCTATGCTTAAAAATAGAGTAAAACATAATGCCAAAAACTACAACACCAATAGCAACACAAATCCATAAAATAAGCATGTGCAAGCTATAAATACTTTCGCTTATATTGGAAACGCCCTGAGGCATATTAAGCTTATATTCAGCAAGCACTGAGTCCAAATAAAATAGCCAAAACGACAAGCCAGAAACCAATTTTTTAACCATATATCAACCTATTTTACTCCAAAAGAAAATGCATAGCTCTCATGCAACATAAAATGCAGATGTATTTTACAACAATAATATCGCCTACAAATACATTTTGTGTTCTATTGTTTTATAGCATAACTGGTATATAATCATCTCACTTATTTGAAAATTTATTTTTTTTAGGCTACAATATATTGAAGTATATTTAGTTGCTTTTCGCGTGTAATCATGATAGGTAAAAAATTTCCCTTGAAAAACAACCTTAGTGGTTTTATTTAGTGTTTAGACGTTTATTATATTTCTCCTTTATTTTAGGACTTATCGTTGTCATTCTAGGCACATACACTCGTTTGTCTGATGCAGGCTTAGGCTGCCCTGACTGGCCCACTTGTTATGGTCGCTTTGTAGTACCAAATCTCATATTAGATGAGAACGGACAAATTAAAAAATATCAGAAAGATTGGCAGGTTAAAGCGTGGATTGAGATGATTCACCGCTACGCAGCAAGTTTTTTGGGATTAATCCTTATCATGCTAGTTATAATTGCGTTTCACATCAAGAAAACTAATCGTCGCCATATCAAAAAACAAAGTAAAAAATTGGTACTAATTTTACTTGGACTTGTTTTGCTTCAAGGGATTTTGGGCATGCTTACTGTAACTGAATTACTACACCCGGTCATTGTTGTGTTACATCTTGTTTTTGCCATGGCAATGGTGTCTCTAATTTTTTGGATACTACTTAATGAAAATAAACCCGCCTATTCTGATATTACTTTTGCCCAAAATATTATATTCCCTAAAATAGCAGATTTATTAATATGGGTTACACTTATAGTTCTTGTGATGCAAATTATTTTGGGAGGCTGGACCAGTGCAAATTATGCGGCACTTGCATGTGGCAATTTTTTTCCAACTTGCTTAAACTCTTGGCTGCCAGAAATAACAAGTTTTTCTGAGGCAATTTTGCCGTTGCAACCTCTAGGTATAAATTATGAATATGGTGCGCTTGAAAATGGAGAGCGTATTGCAATTCAATTGCTACATAGAACTGGCGCACTTATTGTATTTATAACAATTATTGCGCTCGCTTTTTCATTGCGACTGCATAAGACAGTGCAGATTCAGCTTATTACGATGCTTGCTCTACTGATACTGCAAATTAGTTTAGGTATATTAAATATTATCTTATCACTACCTATTATTATTGCTCTTGCTCATAATATTGTTGCTTTATTGCTACTTCTATCTCTAATTAGCATAGTCCACATAAGAATTACAAGTAAAATAAAATTAACAAGAGAGCAATAAAAACCAATAGGCACAAAAAGTATAAACAGTTATTGGTACAATATGTATTTGACATTGAGCGATAGTTCATGTTCTTTCGTTTATTTTTTAAGAGATTATGTATTTAATGCCACAAAACAGAATTAAACCAGCGTTTTAAGATAAGAGCTAAATAACATTTGTAGCATTAAATGCATAAATTCCTTTTTTAACTCAAGTTTATTGTTATTTTCAAATTTAAATGTATTCCTAGTGATGATAAAATCTCGTTATTTTTTAGCTTTCTTTATTTTAATTTCTCTTGTCATCGCTGCTGTGTTTTGGATGGCAGATGTATCCAAAAAAAATGGCAAGACCAATGACAAAAGAAATATGACAGCAAGCTATTATGAGCTGCCAAAACCTAAACCAATGCGCCATCTTTTGCCACTTATAAATGATCATCAAAAAGAATTAGATTTATCAAAATATACTCAAGGCAAATGGTCTTTACTTTATTTTGGTTATACTAGTTGTCCAGATATTTGTCCTATAGAAATGGCGCTTATAAATCAAGCTGTTATGCGGATGAAAAACACAAATCAATTAATGGTTATTTTTGTTTCTATTGACCCCAAAAGAGATATTGGAAATCTGAATTTTTATACAAAAAAGTTTAATGAAAATTTTATCGGACTGAGTGCTGAAGAGGGAAAATTAGCACAAATTGCGCGACTATTTGGTGTGTATTACGAATATGAAAAGACAAAAGAGCGTAGCAATATGGGACATGCGCATCATCAGTATACAAGCAAAAATTCACGTATTAATCACACTAGTAGTTTTTTATTATTGAATCCTAAAACTGAATATGTCGGCATCTTTACTACGCCACATGATGCTAAAAAAATAGCCTTTACACTTGATGAAATTATAAGCAAGATGCGCTCATAATTAAATTTTACTTCTATTAAGAGCGAGGCATAAAATTATAGCAAAAGGAAAAGCGTCACTGCCATTAATTGCACTGGGCGGCTGATTTGTAAAATCAGCTCAATTATATCAAGTTCTAAGCGAACATAATCGTGAAATAAAACGCTAGCACGTATAACTAATTTACTCTTTGCTAATAAAGCGCCAATCTAAGACGGGCACGCTAACCATCATCACCGAATCTTGATGAAATTTTTGTGCATATAATCTCGCAAGTGCTTCTATTTTAGGCATCTCTTGCTTCATAACAATTAAAGTAATAACTTTAGATCGCTCGGGTTTGCCTTTATAAAATCCCAAAGAATCAACTACGTTAAAGCCATCAAATGTGGTTGCTATATGTTTTTGCAAAAAATATTGCCAGTCATGAAATGAAACACTGCCGCCCTCTGGCAGTGATAGACCAAAAAATAAGCGCACGCGATAAATCTGTGTCTCAGGCGTATGACTGCTTGCAGTAAGTGGTGTAAGTGTGATAAAAATAACTAAAATCGCGATAAGTTTATGGTTAATTTTTTTACTCATATCTTTTTTAAGAATTCATAACACCTAAGCAAAAGTATACAATAAAGTATATTGTAAATAGATAAGAATTAAATAAAATAGAGGGTAAATTGTTATCATTTCAAAAAATAATATTTCCAGCTATATAAAACAATCAAAGCATAACATTAGCTTAGAAATCTGGGAACACAAAGCGGTGATAAAATTCAGCAAGACAATTTATAAAAAAATTGCATTATGGCATAATTAATGATAACTTTTCAAAATTATGTTAAAAAGATTTAGTGCAGATATTTTCGGTAAAGTGCAAGGTGTTTGGTTTCGACAGTCTGCAATGGAAGTAGCACGTAAGCTAAATATTGTTGGCTGGATTGAAAATACAGTAAACAATACAGTCTATATAGAAGCAGAGGGTGATTTAGAAAAACTTAATAATCTAATTAGATGGTTGAAAAAAGGACCGCCTGATGCGAAAGTTAATCGTGTTGATGCGCGTTGGATAAAAATATTGGAGGTAGAGAAATGTTTTTTAATTCGCTAAGACAGCGCTCATATTAACATATCTCTAATCCTGAGAATTAAAATAACCTAAAAGCATGTTAAACAACAAACCCTAAATAAAAACTAGGTTATCTCTCTTTGCTAGATAATTCTTCTTGCACTTAATAAGTAAATTGCTGCCATACTAGCACATATAATCATCGTGATTAAAACAGTAAGCGAATACCAAACTGGCACGACACTGGTGGCAAAAAAACTTGCACGAAAACTATCTATCATATAAAAAATAGGATTGAAAGCGGACGCCTGTTGCCAAAATTCACTGAGCATGGAGACATCATAAAACATCCCTCCCAAATAAGTTAAGGGCATAAGCACAAAATTTGGCACAATAGTAATATCATCAAAGGATTTAGCAAAAATTGCATTGATAAATCCAGTAATTGAGAAAAATGCGGCGGTTAGAAAAAAAGTGGTAAAAAACAATATTGGGCTAGAGATTTTAATTTCTACAAAAAACCAAGTCATCAAAAATACCGCTAGCCCAACCACAAAACCTCGAGCAACACCACCAGAAACAAAACCTAAAAGAATAAGCCAGTTTGGCATTGGAGAAACTAACATTTCTTCAACGCTATGATTAAATTTTGCTAGATAAAATGAACTGACTGTATTTGCATAAGCATTGGTAATTACTGTCATCAAAAGAACGCCTGGTGTGATATATTCTAAATAACTGATACCTGACATATTTCCGATGTGCACTCCAATCAATCTGCCAAAAATAATCAAATATAGAGCGGTAGTAATTGTTGGCGGTAAAATAGTTTGCATCCAAATACGCATAAAACGTAAAACCTCTTTGATAAAAAGTGTTTTATAGGCAATAAGTAACATTAGTTTTTATGGGTTAAATTTAGAAATAAAGACTCTAAACGATTTTGCGCTTGTCTAATATTTTTAATCATAATACCCTGCTTCGCTAGCTTACTGAGTACTTCGCTGATATTTTCTGTGTTTGGTAAAATAAGCTTCAGAGAAAAATCATCAATACATTGCAAATCAAACCGATAAGATTTGAGCACATCAGGTAATTTGTGTGTGCTTTCTAAAATCAGTATTTGGTAATCTAATTTGGATAATAAGGTTTTCATATCAGACTGTGCTATGACTTGTCCTTTATCAATAATGGCAATATTTTTACATAATTGCTCAGCTTCTTCCAAATAATGCGTGGTAAGAATAATTGTTACGCCTGATGCGTTTAGATATTTTAATTCCTGCCAAATTGCGCGCCTAATCTCAATATCAACTCCAGCAGTCGGCTCGTCTAAAATCAAAATTTTTGGATCGTGCATTAAACTTCTAGCCAGCATCAAACGCCTTTTCATCCCGCCAGAAAGAGATTTAACCATTTGTTTTCGCTGCTCAAATAACTCCACTTGTTTCAGTAACGTGCACGCACGTTTTCGGGCAAATTTCCTACTGATGCCATAATATCCTGCTTGATTTATTAAAACTTCTTCTATGGGTTCAAATTGATTAAAATTAAATTCCTGTCCCATGAGTCCAATTAGCGATTTAATGTGGTTTGGCGACTTGTCTTGGTTTATATTAAATACTTCAATATAGCCGGTAGTTTTTCTAAGCAAGCCGCAAACAATATGGATGGTTGTGGTTTTCCCTGCACCATTTGCACCAAGCAGTGCTAAAAAATCTCCCTCATTAATGCTTAAATTAATACCCGATAAAGCTTTTGCACCATTTGGATATTTTTTGGTTAAATCTTTAATAACTAAAGCTTTTGCTGGCATAAATTAAAGTTTTTAATAACATATTAAAATTACTTAACCAAAAAACTTAAGAATCTTGATAGTTTCCAGAATTTTAAATGATTTCTAGTGATTAGAGTAACTTATTATTTGATGTTAAACCAAGTTATGTTTTCATCAATCTTTAACGCGCTCGCCTTATCATTTTGCCAGTCCCCAAGCACAATGCGTTTATAATATTTTCGTGTGTGTATATTTTTTCTATGCGTATGTCCATGAATAAGCGTGGTATTTGGATAACGGCGCATTAAATTATCCACAGTATTTAAATTAACATCAGTTATTTTGCTCGGTTTAATGCGTTTGGCGATCTTACTTTTCTGACGTATTTTAAAAGCGATAGCGATACGAAAACTGCGTGGCAAGTGCAAAAAAATAAATTGCATAATTCTATTTCTAAGAAATTTTTTCGCTAACTGATAGTTTATATCATCTGTACAAAGAGAATCTCCATGCATCAATAAATAACGGTTATTAAAAATGCTAACTAGATATGGTTCTCTGATAAGCTTACAGCCCGATTTTTTTTCAAAATGCGTACCAAGCAAAAAATCACGGTTACCCGCTAAAATAAATATTTGCGTGTGTTTTGAAAGTTTTTTAAGTACACTAACTAGGCGTTTATGATTTTTAAGGGAAATATCATCACCGAGCCAGACATTAAATAAATCACCTAAAATAAATAAATTATCATAGGCAATACATTGCTCGCAAAAACGCTCAAATAAGGCATTTTTTTTATTACTATATTCTGTTAAGTGCAAATCGGCAATAAATAAACTATTTATCATCGGTGAAAATATTTCAAGCAATATATGCCTTGTGAATAATCACGCTCTCTAATGGCACATCACTGTGTCCATCTCTGACACTGGTTGCAACTTTTTTAATTGCATTTACCGCTTTGTAGCCAGCAATGACTTCTCCAAATACGCAATACCCCCAACCATCTTGGCCGGGATAGTCTAAAAACTTATTATCAGTCACATTAATAAAAAATTGCGAACTCGCAGAATGTGGTGCAGGTGTTCTAGCCATTGCAATACTATATTTTTTATTGCTCAAACCATTTTTTGCTTCATTTTCTATCGCTGGCTTGGTTGATTTTTCTTGCATATTTTCATTAAATCCGCCGCTTTGAATCATAAAGTTATCAATCACTCTATGAAAAATAACGTTGTTATAGAAGCCTTCGTTAACATAATTGATAAAATTTTTACAAGTAATAGGTGCTTGCGTTTTAAATAGATTAATACTGATATTACCCATATTAGTCTCTAGAATAATCATACATATTTTCCTTATATATTTCTTAATAGTTCATTAATATTTGTTTTTACTCGCGTTTTTCTATCAACTTGTTTTACAATAATGGCCGAATAAAGAGAATAACTACCATCCTTTGCAGGCAAGCTACCAGGCACAACAACTGAGCCTGCAGGCACTCTGCCATAAATAATTTCACCTGTTTCTCGGTGAAATATTTTTGTGCTTTGCCCTATATAAACGCCCATTGAAATTACCGTACCCTCTTCAACAATCACGCCTTCTACAATTTCAGAACGTGCGCCAATAAAACAATTATCTTCAATAATAGTTGGATTTGCTTGGAGCGGCTCAAGCACACCACCAATGCCAACACCACCTGATAAATGAACATTCTTGCCAATTTGTGCGCATGAACCCACTGTTGCCCAAGTATCTACCATCGTATTTTTGTCTACAAAAGCACCAATATTAATATAACAAGGCATAAGCACCACGCCACTTGCAATATATGCGCCACGGCGAATTGATGCAGGTGGCACCACGCGTACACCTATATTTTTAAACTTACGCATGTCCATCTGGGAAAACTTAGCGTCTACCTTATCATAATATTTGGTAAATCCGCCCGATATCAACTTATTTTTACTAATCCTAAAAGAGAGCAATACCGCTTTTTTTAACCACTTATTAACTTCCCAATTACCAATACTATGTCTTGTTGCAATGCGCATCTTGCCACTATCTAACAACTCTATAGCATATTCTACTGCGTCTTTCAGATCTTTGTTTGCATTTTTTGGTGTAATTTCTGCACTTTTTTCAAAGGCGTTATTAATGATACTTTCTGCGTCCATCATGTTCTTATTGCTAAAATAGTACTCATTATAACAAAATTATAATACTAGGAGACCCTTACACAACTCATCACTCTTCACCTCAATTCCTATTTTTTATTTTTCTTAAAGTATTCCCAAAAAATTCTATATTTTCCTGAACCTGCTTGTTTATTTTACTTCTTAACATTATTTCTTATCCCTTCTAGGTATTTTGAATACAATAACCCTTATGTTGTTGCATTTGTTTAAAAATCATCATAATTTTTAGCGGGGTTGTGCAAAGGTCTCACTAAAAAATATTGTGCTAATGACGAAAATGACGCACACTACTAAACATCACCGCCATATTATGTTCATTAGCGGCTGTTATTATTTCATCATCTCTTAAAGATCCGTTTGGCGAAATAATTGCCTTAATTCCTGCTTTTGCTGCAATATCTATTGCATCTCTAAAAGGGAAGAATGCATCGGATGCCATCACTGAACCAGCAAGTGCCAACTTTTCATCTTTTGCCTTCATAAGCGCAATTTTCACGGCATAAACACGCGACGTCTGTCCTGCGCCAATGCCAATTGTCATTTGATTTTTCGCACAAACGATGGCGTTAGATTTCACAAATTTTACCACTTGAAAGGCAAATAATAAATCACGCGTTTGGGCATCGGTAGGTTTTATTTTGCTAACACATTTTAGTTCTTTTTTGTTTATTATTTTGTCATCTTTATCTTGCACAAGCAGTCCACCACTAATACATTTATAATCTAACTCACCTGTAGTTTTTTCTGCCACATTTTTCCGATTAACCCCAGGACAAATAATAACGCGTATATTCGGTTTTTTTGCTAACACAGTTTTTGCTCTCTCAGTCAACATGCTTGCAATAATTACCTCAACAAACTGCCTATTAATAATTATCTGTGCTGTTTTAGCATCTAATGTAGAGTTAAAGGCAATGATGCTACCAAATGCTGAAGTAGTATCCGCTTTATAAGCAGATAAATATGCCTTGTAAGCACTTATTCCAAGTGCAACGCCGCAAGGATTAGTATGTTTAACAATAACGCACGCAGGGATTTTAAATTGACGCACACACATAAAGGCGCTATCGCTATCAATTATATTATTATAGGAAAGGGTTTTACCTTGAACTTGCTCACCATGTGCAATCCCGTTTGTGGTAGCAATGTTTTTTTGTTGTAAATTCTTCACTTGTTTAAAACCTTCAACATATAGTGCTGCGTTTTGATGTGCATTTTCGCCGTAACGAAGCATGCTTTTTTTGTGTAATTGTAAATTTAGTGTTTGAGCAAAACCATTCTCATATCCTCCTAAATAGCTTGCAACTAGTCCATCATAACGAGTAGTATACTCAAAAGCCTTGCATGCTAAATTGTGTCTGGTTTTGAGTCTAGTATTGCCTAAATTTTTTATTTCGTCAATAACCCATGAATAATCTTTACTACTCACTAACACACTAACAAATGCACAATTTTTTGCTGCAGCACGAATCATTGCTGACCCGCCAATATCAATATTTTCAATAGCATCTGCTAGTTGACAATTTGTATGTGAAATAGTTTCTTCAAAAGGATATAAATTTACAACAACCAAGTCTATAGGTAGAATTTTATGTGTTGCCATTATTTTTTCATCTTTACCCCGTCTTGCTAAAATACCGCCGTGAATTTTAGGATGCAGAGTTTTAATTCTACCTGCCATTATTTCTGGGTAAGACGTATAATTAGAAACTTCTACTACTTCAATATGCTGCTCTCTTAGTAATTGAGCGCTTCCGCCTGTAGATAAAATTTCTACACCAATCTTCACCAAATCTTTCGCTAAAGGAATGATGTTATCTTTATTGAAAACACTAATAAGCGCGCGTTTGATTGTCATTGATATTTTTATAATTATTAATAATAGCAAAAATATCAGCATTATACCTGTATATATTTTTTAAACTAAGCGCTTAAAAATCAAAACAATATGTCAATGTTCTAAGTAAGCGGTAAAAGGTATAATAATTTATTTTAATTTTAAGCGCTCAAAATATTAGATGATTATTTTATGTTAGAAAATAATATGCCAAAACATATTGCTATTATTATGGACGGCAATAATCGTTGGACAAAAAAACATAAACTAGCTAAATTTTCAGGACATAAACAAGGCCGTGAAACACTTAAAAATATTGTTGAACATAGTGTCCGTATTGGACTAAAAATATTAACTTTGTTTGCTTTTAGCAGTGAAAATAAAATGCGTCCTAAAAAAGAGGTTTATGCTTTGTTTAAATTGTTTTTGAACGCCCTAAAAAATGAAGCTACTGAACTTAAAAAAGCAAATATTAAGCTTAAAATTATTGGTAATATTTCTATTTTTGATCAAAAAATATACGCAGAAATTAGAAGGGTAGAAAAAATGCTAGCAAATTGTAATGGCATGCATTTGATTATTGCACTTAATTATGGTGGTAGATGGGATATTGTAAAAGCATGTCAAGAAATTGCTAGTGCAGTACAATATAAAAAAATTAAAATAGGCGATATTGATGAAAATTTATTTACTGAATATTTAAGTTTATCCAATTATTCAACTCCAGATTTACTAATACGCACTAGTGGTGAGATGCGTGTTAGTAATTTTCTACTGTGGGAAATAGCTTATAGTGAGCTCTATTTTACGCCTGTGCTCTGGCCTGATTTTACACCTATGGAATTAGATAAAGCTATTGCAATATATCAAAAAAGAAATAGGCGCTTTGGTAAAAGGTTAGTAAAAGAATAAATAAATGATTAAACAATAAAAAATTATCTAAATTTTACAATAAAAACTGATTGTGTATTAATTTAGTAATGATAGGGGTGAATAATTTATCCATTATGTCAACTATATAACTGCCTAGACAAACTAAAGTTTTTTCATTTTGTAAATGAGCCATTGCTGTTTTAGGTAAACTATTTTTAACGTTTTTTAAATTTATATCATTTATGCGTGTAGAGATGATTATAAGTGAATCTTCAGGGGCAGGCACATTTTGCTTTGCAAATGGATTAGTAGTATCAATGAGTGGTACGCGGTGAAAGTTAATATGTGTTCTTTCAAATTGTGGTGTAATGAATTCGGCATAATCTGGCATTCTATCCAAAATTGTTGCTACCACTTGCTCTGGCGTATAAAGACGCTCTGTAGTATCACGATAAATTTTTTGTATCCATTCAATATTAACACTAGGCGCAACACCAACTAGTAAATCAACCTCATCTGCCACGTCTATTTCGGCTGTCTTAACCCCGCCATGAAGACCTTCATAAAACATTAAGTCTGATTGTGGCTTGATATATTCCCATGGCGTAAATTGCCCAGGTTTAAGATTTGTTCCTAGTCTTTGATTATGTGCTAATGCTTCTTCTTGTGAATGAATATAGTAGCGTTTTTTACCTGTTGCATCTTTGCCATATTGCTTAAACAATGCTACTAATCTATCAAAGTGATTGGCATCTTTTGAGAAATGTGTCAGCA
The DNA here is from genome assembly GCA_965207345.1 of Gammaproteobacteria bacterium. Classification (GTDB taxonomy): domain Bacteria; phylum Pseudomonadota; class Gammaproteobacteria; order PS1; family Pseudothioglobaceae. Next base: position 564,126 of record OZ242280.1, read on the forward strand.
CCACACCATTTTTTTTGCGACTTTTTATCACTTCTTTTTTCATTTGATCGCGCTCAAATTTATGAAAACTATCTCCCTCAATTACCACAACATTTAATTTTTTTTTAGTAAAAATTCTCTTAAATGCCTTTGTAACAAAAGTAGTGCCGGCACCTGATGAGCCGGTAACTGCAATAATAGGATGTTTTTTTGACATAAATTTTTAAAAAATATTGAGAAATTAAAAATCTAAGCTGTTGACCGATAGTGCATTGTTTTCAATAAAATGACGTCTAGGATCAACTTGGTCGCCCATTAGGGTTTCAAACATTTTATTTGCGACGATATGATCGCCAACTTTAATTTTAAGTAGTGTTCTGGTTTCTGGGTCCATTGTTGTTTCCCAGAGTTGACTTGGATTCATTTCTCCTAAGCCTTTATAACGTTGAAAACTTTGGCTTTTTTTTGCATCTCTAATTAGAAAATCAACTGCTTTAGAAAAATTGCGCACATAAATTTTTTTGCCTTTAATCTCTAAAAAAGAATGAGTAGTTATTAGGCTTTCTACTTCATCAAAGAAAGACTTAATTGCGTGATAATCTATAGTATTAAAAAACGCACTATCAAGTGAACTGCTGTGGCTTTTAGCACCATGAATAAATAAATTATGTATAACGAGGTTTTCTTTTGGCAAATAATGTACTTTATGTTTATTAGCGTAATTTGCCTCCTGATTTAAATTTTTTGTGATATTATCACACCAATCTTGTATTTCTTTAATATTATTCAAATTATTAATAGGAGTGGTTCTGGTTAGTGTTTCTAAAAAATCTTGGTGATGTTTGTGACTTAGTTTTTTAATAATATTATTAATCGCATAATAATCATTGAGTATTTTTTCTAAAGCTAAACCCGAAATTGGCGGCGTTTCTTCGTGCACATAAAAATATGCATCATTAATAGCATCTTGCAGTAAATACGTATTCATCTCTACATCATTTTTTAGATAATATTCCTGCTTACCTTTTTTTACTTTGTAGAGTGGTGGTTGTGCAATATATAAATAACCATTTTTAATTAGGCTATTGAAATATTGATAGAAAAAAGTAAGCAGTAAAGTTCTGATATGCGCACCATCAACATCGGCATCGGTCATAATAATAATTTTGTGATAACGCAATTTTGTCTCATCAAATTCTTTTTCAATACCACAGCCTAGTGCGGTAATAAGCGTGGCAATTTCTTGTGAGGTTAGAATTTTTTCAAGCCGGGATTTTTGCACATTTAAAATTTTACCTTTTAGTGGAAGTATTGCTTGTGTTCTTCTATCTCTTCCTTGTTTTGCAGAACCACCTGCCGAATCCCCTTCGACTAAAAATATTTCTGATTCCTCAGGTTTTTGCGTTTGACAGTCTGCTAATTTTCCTGGTAAACCTGCGATATCTAATACACCTCTGCGAGTGATTTCTCTAGCTTTTCTTGCTGCATCTCTTGCTCTTGATGCCTTTAATATTTTACTAATAATATTCTTGGTATTACCTGGGTTTTCTAATAAATATTCTGATAGTTTTTCGTTAATAGAGGATTCAACAGGTAATCTAACTTCTGAAGAAACTAATTTATCTTTAGTTTGCGAGGAAAATTTTGGATCAGGTACTTTGATTGAAATAATAGCAGTTAATCCTTCTCTAACATCTTCACCTGTGATGTTTATATCTTTTTTCTTGATAATATTGCTTGTTTCTATTTGCTGATTAAATGTGCGTGTTAATGCACCTCTAAAACCAGCTAAATGTGCGCCGCCATCTTGTTGTGGAATATTATTTGTAAAACAATAAATATTTTCTTGATAAGCATCTGTCCATTGTAATGCAGCATTTATAATAATATTATTTTTCTCTTTAGAGAAATAAATTATGTCACTATGAATTGGTGTTTTAGTTTTATTGAGATAAGCAACAAAGGAGCAAATACCGCCCTTGTATTGGAAAGTATCTTTTTTATTTGCGATAAGATCTTCAATTTCAATACCAAGACCTGAATTTAAAAACGCTAATTCTTTAACGCGGCTAACGAGTATTTCGTATTTAAATTCAGTAACGGCAAAAATATCAGCGTTAGGTTTAAAACGAATTTTAGTGCCTGTTTTTTCAGTTATACCAGCAGTAGCAAGCGGCGCATCTGGAATACCTAATGTATAGGTTTGTTTATAGATTTCTTTGTTTCTATAAATAGTTAGTTCCAAATTTTGCGACAGTGCATTAACAACAGATACACCAACACCATGTAATCCGCCAGATACTTTATAAGAGTCATTATCAAATTTACCACCTGCGTGTAAAATAGTCATAATTACTTCGGCAGCTGAAATACCTTCTTCAGGGTGAATATCAACAGGAATACCACGGCCATTGTCGCTGATTGAAATAGAATGATCTTTATGTAAAATAATGTTTATTTTGGAACAATATCCAGCTAGTGCTTCGTCAATTGCATTATCAACTACTTCAAATACCATATGGTGTAGTCCTGTGCCATCGTCGGTATCACCAATATACATACCAGGCCTTTTTCTGACTGCATCTAAACCCCTTAGAACTTTGATGTTTTCTGCTTGATATTTGCTTGACATAAGTATAAGTGAAATAGGGGTAATTATATCTTAGATTAGGTGTTTAATTTAGGACTTTATGTTGTGATTTTTCCATTTTTAAGGTGAAATATTTTGATAAATTTTTTATTAATTGTTAAATCTTTTTGTATATTAATTGCTGTTATAAAAACCTGAATATTTAATTTTAGTAGAATAGATAGAATGGCATTTATTCTTTCTGAATCTAATTCTGAATATAAATCATCAATCAATAAAAGTGGTGGTTTTTTGTGTTTTTTGAGCCATAAAATTTGTCCAAACCAAAAAATAAAAGATAATGTTTTTTGTTCTCCTCTAGATAATAATTTATCTGTTGTATGCTTTAGCTTAAAATTGATATTTGCTTTATGTGCACCGCAATCTAAGTTGCGTTTTTTGATAAATCTATGTTGATTGTAGATTAGGAAATCATAAATACTTTTACTTTGGGTGGCACATACTTCGTTTGGAAAACCACTGGTTAAAAAAAAATTAAAGTTATTTATGAAAGAAAATTTTTTGAGTAAATTGTTTTGGTTTTGCATTAATATAATTTTCAGTTGTTTTAAATAATAATTGCGATAGATATTTATTTTTGCTGATTGTTCCGCTAAAGATTGAAACCAGAGATTTAATTCTTTTTTATTTACGTAGTGAAGTAGTAATAATTTATTAATATGTTTTAATATTTTTTGATGTGTTTTAATAGCTAAGAGGATTTTTTGATTGGTATGAAATACACCCCAATCCATGTAATATCTTTTATTTTTCGGTGTGCCGCCGACTATAAATCCTTTATCAGCTGAAATGAGTTTAATAGGCAATAATTTTGTTAATTCAGTAGTATTTTTAATGGCTTTTCCATCGATATTAATATAACTGTTTTGATTCGATTTATTAAGTATAAGACATTTTTGATTTATTAAGGCTGCTAATGAAAACTGAGATTTGTTAAAACAGACAATTTCGTTGAAATACCTAGTTTTAAAAGACTTATTGCGGCCTAAATAATAAATTGATTCAATAAAATTAGTTTTACCTGCTCCATTAGGCCCTATGAAAAAATTAATGTGTGGAGAGAAAGTTAAATTCTGGTTGTTAAGGTTTCTAAAATAGTTGATATATATTTTTTTAATAGTTCTCATTTAAAAATATTATTTAGAGTGTTATTGGCATAATAATATATTGATAATCACTTTCTTTATTGCCTGTGAATAAATAAGTTTTATTTTTATTTTTAGGTGCGGTAATATAAACATCTTCTATTGATAGTTTTTCTAGTACGCTAATTAAATAATAGATATTAAAGGCAACTTCAAGTGGTAGTGTTTCGTTTTTAATTTTTAAATCGGCATCAACCTCGCCACGTTTAGATTTTGAGTGAATATGTAATGTGTTTTTTTCAAAATTTAATTTTATGCTTTTCATTTTTTCATCAACAAGTGGCAATATATTTTTTAGTGTGCTTAGTAAATTTAGACGATTTATGATGATTTTTTGTTTTGTTTTTTCAGGTAATATCTGACGCCAATTTGGAAATTTATTTTCTATAAGATGACTAGTAATACGTGTATTATTAATTTTAAGCTCAAAATAATTTTGAGATAAATGAATATTTAGCATATTATCCTCGTTATTTTTTATGAGTAATTTACTAAGTTCAAGTACTGTTTTTTTGGGCAATAATGCTAATATTGTATTGTTGATTTTATTATATTGTTTGATGGTTCCAATTGAAAGACGGTGTCCATCTGTTGCAACTAATGTTAGGATGTTATCTTTTGCTTCAAAATGTAAGCCGTTTAAATAGTTTCTGATATCTTGATGTCCAATAGTAAAGCTCGTGTGTGTTATTAAATCTTTGAAATCGTTTGCTTTTATTTTAATGGTCTTATAATCCCCTAAATTATTTTCTAGTTTTGGAAAATCTTGATGACTAAGTGTATTAAGTTGAAATTTATGATGATTGATTTTAAGTTTTATTTTGTCACTACTAATATCAAATTCAATAATAGTTTCAGGGGTTAAATCTTTTATAATATCAATTAAATTTTTTGCATATAATGTAAATTTACTAGTGTTAGTATCTTTTATATCTTGTATAGTTTGTGTTTCAATTTCTGTGTCAGTTGTTGTGAGTTTAAGTTTGTTTTTTTCCGTTTCAATTAAAACATGTGAAAGGATTGGTAGATTATGTTTTTTTTCAACAACACCAATAACAGTTTGCAGTGCAGGTAATAATTCTTTTGTGCTTAGTTTTATATTCATAGTATAAAAATTTATTGTTGTTGGTAGGGTGTTTTATCTTGGATAAACTATTTTATTTTAACAGTAATCAGAGCGTTATAAATTTTTTCTCAGTGTATAGTGCCTTGATATGTTATGCAAACTTTTATTTTAAATTGGTTAAATACAGAGTTATCCATAAGTTAAGAAATATATTTTATCAACTATTGTTAATAAATTTATAAACTGCCAATTCTCAGTTTTAAATTTTGGTAGTCTTCTTTAGTGGTCATGTTGTGTTTAATTTGTTTAAGCATTTTCTCGCGGGCGTGTATAACGGTAGTATGGTCGCGTTTAAATGCCATGCCAATAGCTGCTAAGCTAAGGCGCGTGTATTGTTTGCTTAGACACATCGCCATTTGTCTAGGAATTACTAAATCTTGAGTTCTTTTTTTTGATATAAGATTTACCATATTCACGCCATAATAATGACAGACCACCTCTTGGATATCAGTAATATCAACAAGTTTTTTTGTGTTTGAGAGCAAGTCATCTAATATTTTTCTAACTTCGGACTCATTTAGATCCTCTGCGCGTATATGTAAAAATTCTACCCCTGCTTTTAATCGTCTGAGCGCCCCCTCTAGTTCTCTAACATTTGTTTTAAATTGTCCTGCGATAAATAGCGCAACATCTTCAGAGATAGCAATATTAAGCTGTCTACTTTTATTCATCAAGATAGCAGCTCTCATTTCAAGTTCAGGCGGTTTAAGTTGCAAGCTTAGTCCTTGATTAAAACGGGATATTAAGCGTTTTTCTATTTTTTTAATATTTTTAGGAACCTGGTCGCAGGTGAGGATAATGTGTTTTTTTTTGTTGAATAAAAAATTAAAGATGTGAAAAAACTCTTCTTGAGATTTATCCTTTTCTGCAATTAAATGAATATCATCTACTAGTAGCAGGTCAACCGATTGATAACATTTTTTGATAATTTCTATTTTATTATGACGAATACCATTAGTGATATTTTTAACAAAATCAATCAGCTGGGTGTAAATAATTTTTAGTTCGCCGTTACTTTTTTGTCTAGCAAGATGGCCGATAGCTTGAAGCAAGTGCGTTTTACCTAAACCAGAATCCCCGTAAAGAATGAAGGGACTATAAATTGAATTTTTAATATCACTACCTATCTGACTCGCAGCTGCATTAGCAATTTTATTGGCATCACCAACCACAATATTAGCAAAAGTATATTCTGGCGTCAGTGATGTATTTAGCCTGTCTATGAGATCACTTATGGGGTTTGTATTATTTATTTTTTTAACCATGTGCATCGCGTTTTTTACTTGATAACAATTGCCCGTCTTTCATAGTATCAAAAATTAAAGTTATCAGAAATAGGCGTTTCTTTTTCGCCCCATTTTTCAAGATATTCATAAGTGTTAAAAATTATAATAAATAATTGTAACAAAAACGTATTATTTTAATTAAATATGTATAAACATAGTTTTATTAAAATAGACATTTCATTGATTTTTTATCTATATTATCGTAAAATACGTGCATTTGTCGGCGGAATTTAAGTATGCGCAAACTTATTGTGGCAGGCAACTGGAAGATGAATGGTTCTAGGGCAAGTGTAGAAAAACTCATCCGTGATTTGAGGGGGGGAGTTAGTAGCCACAATAAAACACGCGTGATTGTTTTTCCGCCTTACCCATATCTACCTCAAGTGCAGGCACTACTGAAAAATAGCCCAATCGCTATTGGTGCACAAAATATCAGCAGCAGTGATTCTGGCGCGTTTACTGGTGAAGTTAGTGCAGATATGATTAAAGATTTTTCAGTAGAGTACGTAATTGTTGGGCATTCTGAACGGCGCATGCTGTATTTTGAGGACAATGAAATGGTAGCAAGCAAAATTCGCATTGTCCTAGATAAAAAATTAACCCCCATTTTATGTGTTGGTGAATCTTTATCTGAGCACGAATTAGGGCAGACAGAAACAGTAATTGCGGAGCAAGTTAACATCATCATAAAAACGCTTGGCATCAAAATATTTGCACATATTATCATTGCCTATGAGCCTATTTGGGCAATTGGCACAGGCAAAACAGCAATTCCAGAGCAGGCACAAGCTGTGCATGAATTTATTAGAACACTGCTGGCTAAGTTTGACGCACATATTGCTCAGGAAATCTCTATTCTTTATGGCGGCAGTGTAACGGCTAAAAATGCTCATAGTTTATTTTCTTGCGCCGATGTTGATGGCGGCTTAGTTGGCGGAGCTTCTTTAAAGGCGGATGAGTTTTCTCATATTTGCCAGGCGCACTAAAATATGTTCACTGCTATCTTGATTATCCATGTTTTATTGGCGGCTGCTTTGGTCGGGCTTATCTTGGTCCAGCATGGCAAAGGCGCAGATGCAGGCGCTGCTTTTGGCAGTGGTGCTACAGGCTCGGTTTTTGGAGCTCGGGGCGCAAACTCTTTTTTGTATAAGTTCACCGCTACTATAGCGAGTGCTTTTTTTATCACTAGCCTTACGTTGGCATATTTAGCTTCTAGTAGTTATGATATAAAACCCGCTAATACTCTAATGCAAAATGTCTCTAGTATAAAGGGTGCCCAGAAGGAGCAGCCTGCTAAATCAAAAGTAAACACAGATATTCCAGCAGATATGCCAAATTTTGATCAGTAGCCGAAGTGGTGGAATTGGTAGACACGCAGTCTTGAGGGGGCTGTGGCGATAGTCGTGTCGGTTCGAGTCCGACCTTCGGCACCACAAAGGATATAGGACTGAGTCAATCCTTCTCTCATTGTTTTTTCTATTGGAAAACTACTCTACGGATCAAGTATTGGAGTATCTACAAAGAAATCCTCTTTTCTTTGTGTTTTTAAAGAAGAAACAAGGTAGTGCTTATGGCTTTTATGCCAGATGTCAAAAGTATTTAGTTGCGCTAGAAAAATAGGTATTTTTTGTCAAATATAATTCTGTATAATCATAACAGAAAACTATCAGACGGTATTACTGGGCGTGCATTGGACAGACAAAGGGCAGGGTTTAGTTTTCTGTAATTTATAGTATGGATAAGTAGGATATCATTATCTACAAGGCGCTGGTAAGGATATTTTAGTGAGTTTGCCCTGGCGCGGTCACGGTTTTATGTTGTACTACTGCAAAAAGAACGCAAGTGTAAATCTAACAAAAATTGTGCCATGTATTTTCCAAGGTTAGACAGTGTTCGTTGTTACGCCGTGTTTGCGGTTGTGTTCGCACACATTTTTTCAATATGGACTTGGCAAGACCCAGACGAGGTCTCCGCCCCGCTAGGCTATATCGGGGTGGTGGTGTTTTTTGTGCTCAGTGGGTTTTTGATCACTCGTCTGTTGTTGCGTGAGTCACCTAATAAAACTTTAACGCAATCGTTCCTTGATTTCTACGCGCGCCGATGTTTGCGCATTTTCCCAATTTATTATCTCTATCTTGCTGTTGTATTTCTTTGGAACATCGATGACATTGCGACGACGAATTTTCATCCGTGGTTGTATCTGACCAATTTTTATGTCTTTGAGCACGGCTGGATTGATGCCAATAGCCATCTTTGGTCGCTCTCAATTGAAGAGCAGTTTTATATTGTGGCGCCAGTTCTAGTGCTGTTTTGGCGTAACAATACGCGTGCGCTACTTGCGTTGTTCGGTGTAATCATCATCACCGCGCTCGTCACGCGACTTTACTTGACTACGCAACCTGAACGCACCACCGAAGTATTCACACTTGCATGCTTGGATTATCTTGCTATCGGCGGTGTGCTCGCTATTGCTTACGAAAAGCTCGGCGTGCGCATCAAGCCATATGGCGTGCCGTTTGTGTTTGGTGGAGTTGCGATTTACTACGGTACATATCTTTTGCAAACGCAATTCGTATGGGGCAATTTATTGTTTTGGTCGGTCGGCAGAATGTCGATGGCGCTGTTCGGTGCTGGCTTGATTATCATTGCGCTTTACGGTAGGAAAAATTTTTCACTGTGGCATAATCCATTCACGATGCGCATGGGAGTCATCAGTTATGGCATCTATCTTTATCACAACGTTATCGTCGCCTATTACGTTGACATTGCGCAATGGGTTGGCATCAAACTAGGCGACGGTATCGTGCTGAAAATTATCATATCGTTAGTAATGATAATTGCTCTAGCGGAAATATCCTACCGCATCATTGAAGCACCATTACTGCGATTGAAAAACCGATTCAGGTGATTGCGGTGTGTGGCGATGGTATTTCTCTTGTGCCGGTAACGCTTAACCGCGAATCACCAGCATCATTTATGAACATCATCAAAAAAGCACGCTCTTTTGTCATTGCATGGTGATGCCATTCTTGAAAATACTCCAGCTAAAGTAGTAGTTAATACCACTGTAATATGTTGTTGTCTTTCTCATGAGTTTATGGATTAAAATCTGTGCTTTCCTTATAAGATTCTAGCGTAGATTTGATTAATTGAAATTGCCATTCGCTACTTTTGCATATAAATTTGATGACTAATCACTTAAAATTTTGTGTTAGAATAAAAGAAGATTTGCAGGATTTATGCCAAATAAAGTGAAAACCGTGGATACATTAGTTGATCCTTTTCATCGTAAAATTACCTACCTTAGGGTATCAGTTACTGACCACTGCAATTACCGCTGTCATTATTGTCGTGGCGAAGATCACCAAACAATGACTTCAAGAGATAAGATATTATCTTATGAGGAAATTACAAGAATTGTGTGTATATTTAGCGAGCTTGGTGTTAGAAAAGTTAGACTAACTGGTGGCGAACCACTGCTTAGAAAAGGTATTCTGCATCTAGTAAAATCACTTGGAAAAATTTCTAAAATAACTGATATGTCTATTTCTACCAACGCCCACTTGCTAGATAAAATGGCGCATAAACTTAAACTATCAGGCATTGATAGGGTTAATATTTCTCTGGATTCTCTCAAACAAAATAAATTTTGCAAGATTACTAGAGGCGGTGATTTGAAAAAAGTTATTAGCGGCATTGACGCTGCTATTAAAGCAAAAATGTCGCCTGTTAAAATTAATATGGTGGTGATGAAAGGTGTGAATGATGATGAAATTGAAGATATGCTAAATTTTGCTGTTAATCTCGGGGTTGACATACGCTTTATTGAGACAATGCCAATAGGCTTGTCAGGCATAGATACTACTACCTCGCATCATTATCCTGAGAAAAAAATTTTAGAAAGAGTAAGGGCACATTTTCCTAATCAAATTATCTACTCTAAATTAAAGCCGGGCGATGGACCTGCTAGGAATTTTATTATTAAAAATACACGCTCTAAAGTTGGAACCATATCTGCTGTGTCTAATAATTTTTGTAATTCGTGCAACCGTGTCAGATTAACCTCTAAAGGCAAGTTAGTGTTGTGTCTTGGTCAGGAAAATAGCGTTTCACTGCGTGATGCGATTCGAGATTATCAAACCGACGAACAAATTAAACAAATTATTATTAAAGCAATTGATAAAAAACCAAGAAGGCATGAGTTTAATACCTTGATTGACAATGTGAGCGCGCGTCAAATGGTAGAGATTGGTGGATGAAGGTCCTATATTTTGCCTCGCTTAGAGAATCGTTGAGTATTGCCGAAGAAATAATACAAATCGAATCTGGCACTACGGTTATAAATTTAAGAAAGCAACTTATTAAAAAATATGGAAAACAGCATTTTAATCACATTTTATGTGCCGTTAATCATGAGCTAGCAAGTGATAAAACTAAGCTCAATAATTGTGATGAGGTAGCATTTTACCCGCCTGTAACTGGAGGCTAGCGTTTACGCCACATTTTTTGTCTTGTATGGAATAGTAGCTCCTTAATTGCTCAAATTAGAATTATCAACTAATGGATAAAATTATTATTCAAATACAAGATTTTGATGCATCAGAAGAGATAAATTTGATAAGAAAAAATTTAGCAAATATTGGCAGTATTGTCAGCTTTGTTGGAATTGTGCGTGAACTTAGTTATCAAAAATACATTACTAAAATGACTCTAGAGTATTATCCAAAAATGACGCAAAAAGAGTTAGAGTCAATTGCTAAGAAAGCTAAAAATCGCTGGGATATTAGCGCTATAACAATTATTCATCGCGTCGGCACATTAAAGCCTAAAGATCAAATTGTGCTCGTAGTTAGCGCTAGCGAACACAGACAGGCAGCATTTGAATCGTGTCAATTTATAATGGATTACTTAAAAACACAAGCACCATTTTGGAAGAAAGAATATAGTAAAAATAGCACTAAATGGGTTGAAATGAATGGCAAGGATTTAGCACAATATGATAAATGGAATATGAATAAAAAAGAATAACTAAGAAGCTTTTAGTATGCACCAAAATCCTATTATACAGGCTTTAAGCATAAAGATTTTTTATAAATTTGAATACGCCAAGCGACTGTGGATTTTTTAGCAAAGCAAGTAGAGCTAAAGGCGTGGTAATACTAGGCCTTGTTGCGCTTAGCGACACGGGAAAAACAAGTTTAATTATTAAAATAATTGAGCAACTAAAACGCAAAAAAATACGTCTTGCACTCATTAAACATGCTCATTATATTTGCCCTATGTTCTAGCCTGATACGATTGGTTATTAGAATGTTTCAAAAAAAACATACAGTTTATTATTTTCTGCACCAAGAGATATCCTAAGGTATTCCCCTACTCTTCCCGCGGTCTCCAACATTAAAGAGAGCGCTAATAGCGCTCTCTTCTTTATGCATGCTAGATTCTAGTTAAATATTAATCTTAATATGCGTAACACTACCTGCTGAACTTGCACTGCCAAGAGATGAAGTTACCGTGCTCACACTGCCTGCGGTAGAAACACTGAGTGTTTTTGTTTCTACGGGGTCACTTCCCGCATTAATACTCTTTAGGTATTTGCTTGTAATTCTACCATCATTATTAGGAATAGTAACATAAACTAAGTTCTTCTCACTAGTAAGAATCTCAACTCTCATACCTAGACGCTTGCCCTCTTCGCTCAACACCTGATTAGGGTTTTCTCTTAAACTCTTGCGATAATCTTTATCTCGTAACTTGCGATAAATATCCACACTACTGCCATGTAAATCTTTCATTATTATTCTCCTCTACTTAATTATATAAAATATTCTTTAAATCTCTTTAACATCATGTCCGCTTGCATCATAAGTACCATACTTCTCAGTTTTAATAATATTTGCTGAGCTTGCTGTGCCTACTGTGCCCGCTGTGGTGCACACAGAACCAATGGAACCAATGGAACCTAGCGACATAGCTCCTGCAGCAGAAATATTAGCTAACTCCGCCGCAGGAATTGATGTCTTCCGAGTTGGTATCACGACGAATATACGGTTTTTGCTATTTATTACAACAGAAAAATCCACATTATAATCATAGCCCAAATCTTTAGCGCCCTTCTTAGGCGTTTCTAAAAGTTCTTTACGAAAGTCTTTATCAAAAAACCTATCGCGCAATTCTTTTGTATATCTGTTCATTTCAGTCATTTTTTTACTCCTTCTATTTTAATAAAATTTCAACTCGCTACGCCCCTAAAACAAAAATAATACCATCAAAGCGTGCGTAGTCTGGTTGCATAGTATCACACAAAAATAATTTATTCAAATAATGACTGGGGTAATTATCTTATATTTTATAAACTGATAAGGTGAACACCCCTTAAATAAAAAGCAAAAATAAATGCCTAACGTTTCATTTTGGTAAAGACATTGATTAATGTATAATCGCGCTTTTAGCATAATTTACAAAACACTTCTAGGGTATTCAATTATGTTTGGCAGTTATTATAGATTATAAAATACTGCATTAATCTCTGTTCTAAAAGAATAAATACTATGTTCACTATTACTTTCCTACCTCCACTACTTGGCATGATTGGTTTAATTTTTGCTTTTGTAATTTTTGCTCTGGTTAAACGCTATCCTGAAGGCGATGATATTAGTAAAAAAATTGCCGACCAAATTCATCTCGGTGCGATGGTATTTATGAAACGTGAATATAAAATATTGGCACTATTTCTATTGATATTGGTAATATTAGCATGGAAATATCTGGGAGTAAAAATAGCAATTGCAGTGATTATTGGCGCTTTATCATCATCTATTGCTGGCTGGATTGGGATGTATGCCGCGACTAAGGCTAATGTTCGTACTGCTACAGCTGCAAATAATGAAGGTGTTGCGGGCGCATTATCAGTTGCTTTTTATGGAGGCTCTGTTATGGGCTTATGTGTTGCATCGCTTGGTTTAATCGGACTAGGCGGATTATTCTGGTATTTAGGTGATGGTCATGCGCTTGAAGGTTTTGGCATGGGAGCTTCTTGTGTTGCACTGTTTTCTCGTGTTGGTGGTGGTATATATACTAAAAGTGCTGATATTGGCGCTGATTTAGCGGGCAAAATTGAGGCAGGTATTCCCGAAGATGACCCGCGCAACCCAGGAGTAATCGCCGATAATGTAGGTGATAATGTCGGTGATGTGGCAGGGATGGGTTCAGATATTTTTGAATCATATTGCGGTGCTATGATTGCCTCTATTGCTATTGCCACTACAATGGTTGGCTTAGCAGTAGCAGAGCGTGAGGCGATGATGCTTCTTCCATTAGCGCTAGCTTCTGTTGGTTTGATTTGTTCTCTAATTATGATTTTGGTGGTGCGTATGCGTTCAAGCGCTGCACCAGCTGTTGCACTGCGCACAGGCACACTAGGTGCACCAGTTTTATTTATGATCGTTGCTTATTGGCTTATTGTAAAACTCAATTTATCAGTAGATATTTGGTGGGCTGTACTCTCTGGGGCTATTGGCGGGATTGCTATTGGTTTAATTACTGAGTATTACACTGGCGGCCCTCCGGTTGAAAAAATTGCCAAATCAGGAGAAACAGGCCCAGCTACGGTAATGATTACAGGACTTGCAGTTGGTATGCAATCAGTAGTACTGCCTACTTTATTTATTGCAACTATTATTTATATTTCTACATCACTTGCTGGTCTTTATGGTGTAGGTATTGCTGCGGTAGGAATGCTTTCAACAGTTGGCATTACCATGGCAATAGATGCCTATGGGCCGGTGGCAGATAATGCCGGTGGTATTGCTGAAATGAGTGGCATGGGCAAAAAAGTGCGTGCAATCACTGACTCACTTGATGAATTAGGAAATACCACAGCGGCTATTGGTAAAGGGTTTGCTATTGGTGCTGCAGCCCTTGCAGCCCTTGCTATTATTGCTGCTTTTGTTGCAACAGTTACCCTAAAATATCCTAATTTTAACTTAGAGCTTTCCAAACCAATTGTGCTTGTCGGGCTTTTTATCGGTGGCGTTATTCCATTTTTAATTGCATCTATTACAATGACCTCAGTGGGCAATGCTGCTTTTGATATGATCAATGAAATTCGCAGACAATTTCGCGAAATTCCAGGCCTTTTAGAAGGCAAGGCCGATCCTGACACAGAAAAGTGTGTGGATATTGCAACTACTGCCGCCCTAAAACGCATGATATTACCTGGTGTTATTGCTGTTATTTCACCACCTGCTGTTGGCTTTTTGCTTGGTGCTGAAGCACTAGGCGGTATGCTTGGTGGCTCTTTGCTTGGCTGTGTACTCATGGCACTGATGATGGCAAATTCTGGCGGTGCTTGGGATAATGCTAAAAAATTTGTAGAACAAGGCAACTTTGGAGGCAAAGGTACCAGTACACATACTGCTGTTGTAGTCGGTGATACCGTGGGCGATCCATTTAAAGATACTTCAGGACCTTCTATGAATATTTTAATTAATGTTATGGCAATTGTTAGCTTAGTAATTGCACCTCTATTATAGGTTTAAGAGGCTCTCTTATGTAAAAAGCTAAAAACAGTGTGTTATAATCTTTAACTTTTATAAAGTCAAGGGGAATAAATGAGCAAAATACTAAAAGAGGTGCTGTCAGCAAACGCAAGATATGCTACTAATTTTAGTGCTAAAATAGACTTAGCAACGCCCCCCGCTAGACAATTTGCTATTCTAACTTGTATGGATGCGAGACTAGATCCTGCTAAATACGCGGGTTTATCAGAAGGAGACGCACATGTCATTAGAAATGCAGGAGGTCGGGCTAGTGATGACGCTATTCGTTCGCTTGTGATTTCTCATAAACTGCTTGGCACGAAAGAATGGTTTGTTATTCACCATACTGATTGTGGAATGGAAACTTTTACCAGTGAGATTATGGGAGACTTACTTGCAAGTAGCTTAAAAACTGCAGATGTTGATTCTTCAGGCTGGCATGACAGTGGTGAAGGTCGTGGTGCAGTTGATGGTAAATTTATCAACTGGCTCACTATTGAGGATCCTGCCCAAAGCGTCATTGACGATATAGTAAGAATTCGTAGTAGTCCGATGGTGTCTGCTGAAATACCTATTTATGGTTATATTTACGATTGTAAAACAGGCAAACTGAAAGAAGTACCTGGGGCAGCTGAAGCAGGAAAATCGGCTTAAAAATAAATAGAAATATACAAAAAGTGTTAGCGCTAAATGTTTCTTATTATTTCGGAAGAAGAATTAGTAAGTTCATCTTTTTAGAGCATTTTGCAGGCTGAAATATCTATAAAATTAGATACTCAAATATTTTTAAAATGGCAATTAGGATAGTTTTTCTGTTAGCATTATCAACGTTACTAAGTGCTTATATTCATGCTGGAACGACAAAAGACGCAGAAAAAATAATTGATATCAGTGCAAATAGAATTAGTATGGATGATAAAAACAGCCTTGGCCGTTATTACGGTGACGTTGTTATTTATTATGATGGCGGGCTATTAAAGGCAGATGAAGTTCTAATTTATGAAGAAAATAATCATATAGGTAGAATGATTGCTTATGGCCAAAAGGATACACCTGCGGCTTATCAAATAGGAGCGGAAGGTGACGAGAATTTTATTTATCTTGAAGCACAAAAAATAATTTATAGAACAGCAGATAATTTTCTACAATTAGAAGGCAACGTGCGCGTTAAGAGAAATAATGGCAGCGTTAAAAGCCATACTTTACAATATCATATTGACCAGAAAAAAATTACTACCACAGGGCGAAAAAATCAAAAAGTAGAATCTTCTATCGCATTATAAATTTTCCTATTGAGTTTTTATTTTAGTTTTTAAAGTTTCAAATTTTCATTTTTACTAATTATTCAAATGACAGGTGTAAATAAAAAAGCAGTAGCACTTATCTCAGGCGGCCTTGATTCTATGCTCAGTGCAAAACTTTTGCTAGAGCAAAACATTCACGTAGAAGGCGTAAATTTTTTCACAGGCTTTTGCGTGGAAGGGCATACGCATGCTATTCGCAAACATCATCAAAAAAAACAAAAACGTAATAATGCGTTATGGGTTGCGGAACAGCTAGGTATTAAATTGCATATTATTGATGTAATGAAGGAATATCAGGAGGTTTTGCTTTACCCAAAACATGGTTACGGCAAACATTTAAATCCATGCTTAGATTGTAAAAGTTTCATGGTAAAAAAAGCAAAAGAATGGATGGATGTACACAATTTTGATTTCATTATTACAGGCGAAGTTATCGGCCAGCGCCCAATGAGCCAGCGCAAAGAAACTATGCCTATTATTCAATCAGAATCTAATGCACACGATTTATTATTACGTCCGCTCAGCGCAAAATTACTCGCGCCAAGCAAACCAGAATTACTAGGCTGGGTAGATAGAAATAAATTACTTTCGCTAAGTGGCCGCACAAGAAAAGGACAAATCGCGTTGGCTAAACACTATGGTTTTAGTGATTATGCTACACCTGCTGGAGGCTGTTGTTTTTTAACTGATAAAAAATATAGCGAAAAATTGGTTGATATGTGGCAAGCACGCGGCACGAGAAAATATAATTTAGACGATTTAATTTTACTCAAAGTTGGCAGACATATTCGCCCAAGTGCACGTTTTAAAATGATTATTGCACGAGAAGAAGGCGAGGTAAATTTTCTCTCGGGCTATAAAAAACAATTTACCCATATTTATCCTACAAGTGAAGAAGGGGCTCTGGCACTAATTGATGGCACACCGAACCAGACGGATTTAAAACTGTGTGCACAAATTTTGGCGCGTTATTCAAAAGGCAGAGATAAAAAATCTGTGCGCGTTGAAATTGGTTTTTCTTCAGGCATTAAACAACAAATGGCGATTACACCACTTAGTGACGATAAAATCAAAAATTGGCTGATTTAATATTCATGGGAAAAATTATTTTTTATCATATCAAAAAATAAAACTCTTTGAATTATCACGCTTTCTGTTATAATGCGACGTTTAGCAACAAACTGGATGTTGAAAAAAGTTTAACATTTTTTGATGTGAAATTTGATAAGGAGATGCCTTATGTACCTAAATAAAATAGTAGTATCATTATTGCTTACATTATCTTTGTTCTCTCAAGGGGTGTTTGCACAAGAGGAGACTAATTCTTTTGCAGATAAAACAGTAGTATTGCAAATTAGTGATTATAATCCGCAAAAACAAACCCTTGTGCTTAATGTGGCAAATAATCTGATTAAACATTATGGTCAAGATAATATTAAAGTAGAAATAGTAGCGTTTGGACCTGGTTTGCGCTTATTACAAGAAGGCAATGTAAATACCAATAGGATTCAGTCTTTAGTTGATATGAATGTGCGTTTTAGTGCTTGCGCTAATACTGTGGCCGGTATGACCAGAAAATTAGGACATGCGCCTGCGCTTAATAGTAATGCTATAAGAGTTTCTGCAGGTGTTGTTAGAATTATTGATTTAGTGGCCAGTGGCTATCAATTAATTAAACCATAAGCTAATAGGAGGAAGAGAATAATGAAACACAGCAAAACAATACTGTTACTATCACTAATAATTGCCACACCCACCTATGGGGCAAATTGGTTAATGCTACAAGGAACAGAACCTGATGGTGCAGCAGATAGGGCAAAAGTCTGGGGGTTTGTGCAACCTGAATATGCACAAACGGATGACACCTTGGTTAAAGCAGGGCCTTGGGAAGGTGAAAAAGCAATATTTAATCAAAATTTGCCTGATTTAAAAAGTAGTGATAGCTTCAACGTTAGACGTGCAAGAATTGGTGTTCGTGGTGCTGGTTTTCCTTTGGATGCGAAGACTAATTATTTTATACTGGCAGAATTTGGCAATAATGGCATCACAAAAAATGGCGCCGGTAGTGCTAAAATTACTGATATGAGCGTTACGCTTAACCATCTTGAAGGCATGAGAGTTCGTGCTGGGCAGTTCAAATTCCCTGGTTCAGAAGAGGCATTGCAAGCTATTCATGTCTCCGATTACAATAACTTTACTAATTTTACCAATCAAATGATACTAGAGCGATTTTTTGATGGCACAGGTTCTACTCGAGTGGCAAGTGGCACCGTTGTTAATACTAACAGTCCTAACGGACCGGTAGGTGCATTCCGTGATATTGGTGTGCAAATATTTGATACTTTTAAACAATCCAATGATTGGGAATACAGTTATGCCATAATGATCGGTAACGGTAACGGTATTGCCAGAGGTGATAATGATGATAATAAAGATACCTATTTTTATGGCTCAGCCGAAAAAGTTTATAATGGTAAAGGTCCCAGAAGAGAGCACTTGAAACTATTTGCTTGGAGTCAAGATGGCAAACGCACACTGACTAAAGAAGGTGCAGGGGAATATGACCGCTCAAGATCTGGTATTGGTGTAACTTATCGTCAAGGAAAATATCGTGCTAGTGCTGAACATATGAGGGCAGATGGTATGATATTTAATGGCAGTGATGGTGCTGCTGTGCCTGGCGCTGTTGCGGCAAAAACTGGTCGTGCTGGAGAAACTTCCACTTGGAATATGGTTACTAAGGGTAAGGCAGGTGGTTATTATCTACACTTTGGTTATGCACTAACGCCACAATTAGAGTTGGACGTACGTTATGACACATTAGATAGGCTTAAAGATAATGTTGCAAATGAGCGTAAATTTACCACAAGCACATTGGGTATGCAATATTTCTTTAACAAGAAAAGTCGTTTCACTTTAAATTATGAGTTGCGTGATTTAAAAGCACCAGGCGCCAATCCCACTGCCAAAGAGATTGTTAAAAGTATTGACGATAGAATATCAGCACAACTGTTATTTATATTCTAGTAATTCCTGCTTAAAACTATTCCCATTCAATAGTTGCAGGAGGTTTTCCTGAAATATCATATACTACGCGGGAAATTTTGGGTATTTCAGCTACAATGCGATTAGCAACTAATGCCAAAAAGTCATGCGGTAATTTTGCCCAGGTTGCTGTCATAAAATCTATTGTTTTAACCGCTCTAAGTGCAATTACATATTCATAACGGCGCGCATCACCAGTAACACCAACTGATTTTATCGGTAAAAAAACTGCAAAAGCCTGGCTTACTTTATCGTATAAATTATGCGCATGTAATTCAGAAATAAAAATAAAATCAGCCTGGCGTAAAATATCAACATACTTTGGTTTTACTTCGCCTAAAACCCTAACCCCTAACCCCGGGCCTGGAAAAGGATGACGATAAAGGATTTTTTTAGGAAGACCGAGTTCAGTGCCAATTGCACGCACTTCATCTTTAAATAATTCTTTTAAAGGCTCAATTAATATAAATTTCATTTTTTTAGGCAATCCGCCTACGTTATGATGAGATTTAATAGTTTTAGCATTTTTACCCAAGCCTGCTGATTCAATCACATCAGGATAAATTGTGCCTTGTGCCAAAAATTTAATGTGACCTAATTGCTTTGCTTTTTGATTAAAAACTTTAATAAAACTATGGCCAATAACATTGCGTTTTTCCTCAGGATCAAAAACGCCAGCGAGTTTTTTTAAAAAAGTTTTTTCAGCGTTGATGCACAAAATTTCAACATCTAAGTGATGCCTTAAAGTATTTATTACTTCATCGCCTTCATTTTTTCTAAGTAAGCCGTTATCAATAAAAACACAGGTAAGCTGTGTATCCACTGCTAGATGAATAAGCGCTGCAACTACCGAGGAATCAACCCCCCCTGATAGGGCAAGCAATACTTTCTCAGTGGATATTTTTGCTCTTAAATCACAAATAAGCGTGTTAATAATATGTTTTGGTCTCCAATTTGTTTCACAAGCACAAATATTTACCACAAAATTTTCTAAAATATGCATGCCTTGCTTGGTATGCGTCACCTCAGGATGAAACTGTAAACCGTAATAATGCTTGCTTGATTCAGCAAAACCAGCAATGGCGCAATTATCGCTACTGGCAATACAGATAAAATTTTTTGGCAATACACTTACTTCAACACTGTGACTCATCCAAACATCAAGAAAACGGCTATTTTGTGTGTTAATTTCATCGTATATGTCCGCTAATAGTGCTGATTCTTCTTGCACACAAATACGCGCAAAACCATACTCATGTCTTTTAGAAACTATAGTTTTACCACCTAGTTGTGCTGCCATTGTTTGCATACCATAGCAAATCCCTAAAATAGGAATGTCCAATTTAAAAATAATAGCAGGTGCTTGCGCCGCATGATTTACGTGCACAGTATCAGGCCCGCCTGATAAAATGATGCCCTTAGGATTAAACTGGGTAATTTTTGTATTTGTGCTATAGTAAGGATAAATCTCGCAGTAAACACCAAGTTTGCGCACGCACCTGGCAATCAGTTGTGTGTATTGCGAACCAAAATCTAAGATAAGAATTTTATGTTGTTGTATATCAATCATAAAAATATGATGTAAATTGGACGCTTATTTTAAATGAAAATTTTAGATAAATATATTATTCGCACTATTTTGATACATACCGTAGTAGTGATGATTATTTTATCGGCTGTCCACTTCATTTTTACTTTATTAGCAGAATTACCAGACGCGGGCCATGGAAATTATAATATGATAGAAATATTCATTTATACTATAATGCGCCTGCCTGCTGATATATATGTTATCTCGCCTATTATCATTCTAATTGGCATGATACTCGGCCTAGGTAACCTTAGCGAAAATCAAGAATTAACTGTGATAAAGGGTAGTGGTTTTTCAGTTTATCGTATTAGTTATCAAGTACTAAAAGCAGGAATTTTCCTCATCATACCAATTCTCTTATTTAGCGAATTATTTGCTTTTCACTGGCAAGGTAAAGCTGAAAATTATCGTGCTTGGCATTTAAGTAGCTCGCTTGAGAAAAAACATTTTGATTTATGGTTGAAAGTTCTAACTGGTTTTTTACATCTCAAAAAACAAACCAACAACGAGCTTTTAGATAGCGCGATGTTTATTCAAGTAAGTGATAATCGCATTGCACAGATTACCCGTAGTACTGATGTTAGCTATGACAAAAAACATTTATATCTAAAAAATGCAACACACACACAAATTAATTATAAGGAGAATATGCGTGATAAAAAAAACAACCATGATAAAAAAATTATCCCCACCCCTAAAAGCACACTTTTAACAATAAACGAACCCAATTATCAAATACCACTATCGCTAGATAAAAATATTCTCATCAATTTTGATACAAAGCCAAGTAATATGAATTTGCGCCAGTTATGGCGGCATTTAATGTTTATGTCAAGTAGTGCAACTATAGATGATACGTATAGCATTGAATTTTATAAGCGTTTAGCCCAGCCTTTTTTGCTTGTTGCAATGATATTTCTTGCAGTTATTTTTATTTTTGCTAGACTAAAAGACCTAAGTTTAGGCAAAAAAGTTTTTATGGGTTTAGTGTTTAGTTTAATATTTAGTTTAATAATAAGATTAAGCACTGAAATAGCACTCACTTTTGGTTATAATATCCCTATTAGTGTTTTCTTGCCAATTATATTATTGCTTGTTACTACGATAATTTTGTTATATTATATTGCTAAGGCTTGAGATATGTCTGAGTTATTAGAACAAAAGGTTAAACCTAAGCTTAAAAAACCTAGTAAATTTCAAGTTGTTTTACTAAATGACGATTATTCAACGATGGAGTTTGTGATAGAAGTATTAAAAAGATTTTTCGCTAAAACGCAAAGTGATGCCGAGCAATTGATGATGCAGATTCATATAAGTGGCGAAGGTATTTGTGGCGTTTATAGTTTTGATGTGGCGCAGACAAAAGTTAAGCAAGTTCTTAGTTTTGCCAAACAAAACCAGCAGCCGCTGGTGTGTGTGCTAAGAGAAATTAGCTAATATATTTAATATTATGATAGAAATTAGTTTACAAAAATCTATCAACGCTATGATGATAGAAGCCAGAAAAAATTCACTAGAATTTCTTACGGTAGAGCATTTGCTGTTAGCACTTCTTCACGTAGAACAAATAGAGAAATTTTTGCTTGAAAAACATGTAGATATTGATATGTTAAGTTTAGAATTACAGCAATATACAAAAGAAAATACACCCATTATGTCTAAAGATTTAGAACTGGAAACTTCGCCGACTGTTGGGTTTCAACGTGTTTTACAGCGGGCCGTTTATCAAATACAATCTGCAGGACAAAATACCGTTTATGCCATCAATGTGCTTGCTGCTATTTTTTCTGAGAAAGAATCGCATGCCCTTTATTTGTTAGAGGAAAAAGGTATTCATAAATCTGATGTTACCCACTATATTTCTAAACAAAATATTGATCAAGATTTTGATCAAATCACAGGAAATACAGATAGTAAAAATAATAATAAAAAATTTAAATTCTCAGTCTTTGTTATTGATCTTAATGAAGAAGCACGCTTAGGAAAAATAGACCCGCTTATTGGTAGAGAAAAAGAGGTTACAAGAGCAGTTCAAATTTTATCTCGCCGCCGTAAAAATAATCCGTTATTTGTAGGTGCATCTGGTGTTGGTAAAACAGCAATTGCTCAGGGCATTGCATATCAAATCGTCCATAAAAAAGTGCCTGATTGTCTCAGTAATAAAACTATTTTTATGCTAGATATTGGCAGCTTGATTGCAGGAACTAAATACCGTGGAGATTTTGAGAAACGTCTAAAAACAATATTATCTGAATTAAATAAACGACAAAATAGCATTTTGTTTATTGATGAAATACATACCATTATTGGTGCTGGCAGTGTTTCTGGCGGCTCGCTTGATGCTTCTAATTTACTCAAACCTGCCCTTGCCGATGGTAGCTTAAAGTGTATAGGATCAACAACTTATGAAGAGTATCGTAAAATTTTTGAAAAGGATCATGCATTATCCCGCCGTTTTCAAAAAATTGATGTAAATGAACCTTCTGTTGATCAGTCAATACAAATTTTGCATGGGCTTAGAAAGCATTATCAAAATTATCATAACCTTAAATATACCAATACCGCACTCAAGGCAGCGGTTGAATTGTCACATCGTTACATGACAGATAAAAAATTGCCAGATAAAGCTATTGATGTAATTGATGAAGCAGGAGCATATCAGCAAACGCTTGTAAAATCTAAGCGCAAAAAACTTATTAATAATAGTGATATTGAAAAAATTGTAGCGCAAATTTCTGGCATTCCTTCACAATCAGTGAGTAAAGATGACAAGGAAGTTTTGAAAAATCTTAGCAGTAATTTAAAACTCAGTGTCTTTGGTCAGGATAATGCGGTTGAGTGTTTAAGTGCATCTATGAAATTATCTCGTTCAGGGCTAGCAAGCGCCGAACGTCCTATTGGCGCATTTTTATTTGCTGGACCGACCGGTGTTGGAAAAACAGAGGTGTGCAAACAATTAGCGCGTCTACTCAATGTACAGCTTTTGCGTTTTGATATGTCTGAATATATGGAAAGACATAGTGTTTCTAAACTCATTGGCTCACCACCTGGGTATGTTGGTTATGATGAGGGCGGACTACTTACCGAAATGGTAAATAAAAACCCCCACGCCATTTTATTATTAGATGAAATTGAAAAAGCACATCCAGATATTTTTAATATATTATTACAAGTAATGGATAGAGGCGCGCTCACCGATGCAAATGGGCGCGAAGTAGATTTTAAAAATGTAGTGCTTATTATGACGAGCAATGCTGGTGCACAAGCTTCACAGCGCACATCTATTGGTTTTAGCAAACAAGACCATAGCCTAGATTATAAAACGGAACTAAAAAATTTATTTCACCCAGAATTTAGAAATCGTCTATCTAGCATTATTTACTTTAATAGCTTGAGCAAAGAGAATATTATTTTTGTTGTTAATAAATTTTTATTTGAATTAGAGCAGGCATTGGAGCCAAAACAAGTTTCTCTCGTCGTTTCTGATAGTGCTAGAGGCTGGCTAGCAGAACATGGCTATGATGTTAAAATGGGTGCGAGGCCGATGGCGCGCTTGATTGAGAAAAAAATACGCACACCGCTGGCTGATGAGTTATTATTTGGCAAGTTATCTAAAGGCGGAAGAGTTGAGGTAGACGTAAAAAAAGAAGAACTGCAGCTAAGCTTTATCCCATGCGATTAAAGAATAACTTAGTATTTACTAATAAAAAACTATAATATTTGTAATTACTAAAAGTTGGTTGATGCCATGAGAATTCTAGTTAGTAATGACGATGGTTATCAATCACCAGGAATTGAAACACTCGTACAAATCTTATCTGATATCGCCCATATTACTGTTGTTGCGCCGATTGCTAATCAATCCGCTTCAAGCAGTTCACTTTCTATTAATAAAGATTTGCGTCCGATTAAAATCAAGCCCAATTTTTATGTCCTAGATGGCACACCGAGCGATTGTGTGCACTTAGCATTATGCGGTTTTTTTGATAAAACATTTGATTTAGTAGTTACAGGCATTAATTTAGGTGCTAATTTAGGCGATGATGTAATTTATTCAGGCACGGTAGCTGGCGCTATAGAAGGGCGTTTTTTAGGACTGCCCTCCATAGCGATTTCTTTGGTGGGGGATACAGGTAGTTATTTTGAAACCGCGGCACAAATTACACGAAAATTGGTTAGCAACATTGCTATGTGCGGTATTTCACCTAATAGTATTCTCAATGTTAATGTGCCTGATATTGTGCTTTCAGCTTTGTCGGGCTACCAGAGCACACGCCTTGGAGGTCGGCACGCTTCTGAATCAATTGTAGTAGATAAAAACCATAAAGGCGTCTATCATATTGGCAATAATGGCAAAGAATCTGATAATGGCATTGGCACCGATTTTTATGCTATTAGTCATCGTTTTGTCTCTGTAACGCCACTTCAAATTGATTTAACCAAATACCGAGAAATGGAGCCACTATCCACTTGGCTTGCTAAAATTAATAGCTAGTTTAAATGAAAATAGCACTTATCAAGCTTTCAGCACTTGGTGATATTGTGCACGCTATGGTAGTATTGCAATTTATTAAAAGGCAATACCCTCATTACATAATTGATTGGATTGTAGAAGAAAGATTCAAAGCTATCTTAGAAAATAATCCAGATATAAATGAAATTAAAACAATCAATTTAACCCAAGTTAAAGAAAAAAAATCATTACTTGCGTTGATTAAAGAATTAAGAAAAGTGCGAAAATTTAGCGCATAT
This sequence comes from Gammaproteobacteria bacterium, assembly GCA_965207345.1. GTDB lineage: Bacteria > Pseudomonadota > Gammaproteobacteria > PS1 > Pseudothioglobaceae. The sequence goes on from OZ242280.1 coordinate 589,544, forward strand.
GATTTAGTAATTGATGCTCAGGGACTGATAAAATCAGCCATTATTGGTAAAATTTTAGATGCTAAAGTTTTTTGTGGCTTTGATAAAAAATCAATTCGTGAAAAACTTGCTTCATATTTCTATCAACACAAAGTTACTATTGCTTACGATAAGAATATTATTAATCGTAATATTGCAGTTATTTGTAATCCGTTAAATATAAAAGTAACAAACAACGATATTTTGGATAAAAATCCGTTTTTGTTTTACGTTGATTATTTTTTAATTCCTAAGCAGGAATATGTTATCTTTATTGTTAACTCAACCTGGAAAAGTAAAAATTATCCGCAAGAAAAGTTTGTGGAAATAGCAAAAATTTTGCAAATGAAATGTTTAGTTGCGTGGAATACTGAGAAAGAGAGAGACAAAGCCAACCGGATGAGCAGTCAATCTAAATATATTGACGTTTTACCAAAATTAAATCTAAACGACTTAAAATCAGTCATCAGTCACGCAAAATTATTAATTGGTAACGACACAGGTCCCACTCATATGGCTTGGGCATTAAATATTCCATCAATTACAATTTTCGGCCCCACGCCAACTAGTAGGGTTTATCAAACACCAATTAATAAAATAGTCAAGTCTAACCCTATCGTCAATCCTTATAAGCTAAATAAAAATGATTATTCAATTGGCAAAATACCAAGCAGGCGTATTATTAAAATAGCACAGAAATTATTAGCATCACAGAATTAAAATAAATATTAGTAATACAGTAAAGTTAAATTAGTGTTTTATTATTATTTTTGTGGGATTTTTCTTACAGTAAAGTAGTAAAAACCAGTTAAAATACCTAACCATATTAATGCACATACTTAGCATGAAACCTATGAAATATTTTTTTGGTAGGCATGGTTCTTTTCAAATGCGATATGGATGGCTAACTAAAGGGTTTCGGGCATTTAATAAAAAATCAGATATTTTTACCTCAAATGATGCTACTGCACTATTAGGCGTTGGTAAGAATATGGTGAGCTCAATCAAATACCGGCTAAATGCTACTAAGATAATCAACAATAAAATTGTGGCAAGTGAATTATGGTTATTTGTTTTTGTTAATAGTTTTAAAGAAGCTTTTACAATGGAAAAATGATAGAGATCAGCCAACAAGAATTTAATAATTTGCATCAATTAACACCGAAGCGAATTTATTTCATGGATTCGACTGTAAGCTATCTAAAAAGAGATAATGACTCGGGGTATTATGGAAAATTAAATTTTCCATTTAAAGAAACTATACAAAAAATTTTTGAAAAAGAGACCAATTTTAAATTATTTGACAATAAAAATGATTTGTTTAATAAAACATCTGTATGGCTTTCAATTAAAGACAAGAGTAACTTTGATACTATAGAAGAATGGATTAACGCTCAAAATACAACGGTTTTTATTCGTAGCTTGTTACTATTGTGTATTGCTTTAGATGTTAATGTTGATTTTGACAATAAGGTAAAAACCAACATTGGTGTTTTAGAAGATAAGGGAAAACGCAATCAAAATAAAGAAGCTATTGACGCCTTAGTTGATTTGCTATATCGTAAAATTAAAGATAATGTATTTTATCAAAATGCCTCTTATATTGCTGCTGTACCAGCAAATAAAAACGAGAAATTTAATCTGCCAACCCTGTTAGCTAAAAAAGTTGCAGAAAAATTAAACTGCCAAGATATAACGGATTATTTTGTATATCAAAACTTAAAACAACCATTAAAATCTACAAAAATTAGTGACAAATGGCAAGAGTTAGAACAAGCAAATTTGCGATTTGAACAACGTAATTTAAAAATTAAAGACGTTATATTATTAGATGATAAATATCAATCTGGCACCACCCTGCACTATGTTGCTAGTAAATTACAGCAGGTAGGGTTTAATACAATATACGGCTTAGTAGTTATTAAAACAATGAGAGATGATGATAACCAATAACCCTATAAAGATAAATCACGATAATCCACTTTATCCCAAAAATATTGCCACTTTTTTTAAAAAGTTGCCTAATATTTCTGCGGTGGGCAATATTGACTTACTGCAAAAAAGTACAGTCGGGTTTTGTGGCTCAAGAAAAATTAGTGTTAAGGGTATGGAAGCTACCCGCAAATGTATTGATACATTAATAAAAAAACATAGCGATATTGTTATTGTATCTGGCAATGCAAATGGTGTTGATTTAGAAGCTCACTACATAGCGTTAAAACAAGGTGCAAACACAATACTTGTTTTGCCAGAAGGTATGAATAATTTCAAAATTAAACCTAAATTAAAACAGGTATGGGATTGGCAACGAGTGATGGTTATTAGTCAGTTTGAAGACAATGCAAGTTGGCAAGCATGGCAGGCAATGGCACGTAATGATTTAATCTTATCTTTATCAAGAGCAATGGTCGTTGTAGAGGCTGGTGAAAAAGGAGGTACTATGGCAGCTGCAGATTCAGCCATTAAACACAACACGCCACTTTTTGTAATAGATTATGACAATAATCCCATAGGTAATAAATTATTAAAAACTCATGCAACATCAATAATTCGCAAAAATAAAAAAACTGGTCTAGCAAATACAGCAGTTTTAGAAAGAGTAATATTTTAAATGCAAAATTTAATCGTTATGAAAATATTTATAAAAAATACGATAAATTATGTCAAAAAAGTTAAAAAATGCCATCTGATAACTACACACACAAAAAGCACATTATTGCCCGTGCTGTCTCTTTTTTAGCTAAGTATTATTTTACATTCTTACTGACTGGTGTGCTCCTTTACTTGTTCACGCAGGCATTTATAAGAGATAATGTAGTGCAAGAAATAGAGCGCCTTCAAAGTGAAATTATAAAACAGGAAAATATCAATCTTCAGCAGGAGCTAGCAAACAAAACGCTAGATTTAAAAATTAATGCGCTTAAAAATACTAAGACTCAAGTGTTAGAAAGTGAGGCGCGTTACAAGCTAGGTTTTATTAAGCTAGGAGAAACTTATTACCAGATTGAGTAAATATTGGCTTATTATTCCAGCAAGCGGTATCAGTTTGCGTATGGGTCTTACTAAACCTAAACAATATTTGCACTTAAACAATAAGCGCACCATTTTGGATACTACGCTTAGCAGACTACTTGATATAAAAATAATCAACGGTTGCGTGGTCTCAATTAGTGCAGATGATAAATACTTTCATGAGTCAACGCAGAAAAACCATCCAAAATTATTGGGCACGTCTATTGGCGGAAAAATGCGCCAAGATTCGGTGTATGCAGGGCTTAAATTTCTCAAAAAATGGGCAAAAGAGCAAGACTGGGTTTTAGTTCATGATGGCGTTCGTCCCTGTATTAAAAATAACGAAGTTACCAAATTGATCAATACACTAAAAAATGATGCGGTAGGCGGGTTGTTGGCAAAACCTATTACTGAGACTTTAAAACTAGTAACACAAGGTAAAATTAAGAAAACGCTAGATAGAGAAAAATTATGGTGCGCCCAAACACCGCAAATGTTTCGCTTTGCGCTATTAGAATCGGCGTTAGAATATGTAATTTCTCGCGGCATTAAAATAACAGATGAGGCGCAAAGCCTTGAATTATTAGGCTATCAGGCAAAGATTGTTACTAGTGTTTATGATAATATTAAAATCACGCACAGTGCAGATATAGCACTTGCAAATGCTTTACTAGGTTTTTAATCCCTCTTTTAGCAGAGGATATTTTGTACTGAAAATTATGAACAAGAATAATTAAAAAATATCAAAAATTGCTTTTTAAATATATTTCCACTTACTATGAAAATTAAAACAGGTTTAGGTCAAGACTCTCATCCATTTACTAAGCATAAACCACTTATACTGGGCGGTGTGATAATTGATTACCCGCTTGGCTTAAAAGGAAATAGTGATGCAGATGTCGTGCTACATGCTATTACAAATGCTATCTCATCTATTAGCATGCGCCCTATTTTGGGTGAGTGTGCTGATAAACTCTGTGCACAAGGCATAACCGATAGCAGCGCTTATTTAAAACATGCATTAGTAACACTAACGCCTTATTATATCAGCCATATTGCCATTAGTATTGAAGCAAAAGAGCCGCGTTTATCTCCTTATATTGATGCTATGAGAGCGCATATTTCAGATTTAGTCTCAGTTTCAATCAAAGATATTGGCATCACTGCTACAACGGGTGAAAATTTAAGCGCTTTTGGTCAGGGTTTGGGCATTAGCGCCTTAGCAATCATAACCGCGATAGACAATGATGCCAGCGCATAAAATTCGTTTTAGAGTAAAAAATATTCATTTTGTTGGCATAGGCGGCGTTGGCATGAGTGGTATCGCTGAAGTGTTATGTAATCTGAATTATCATATATCTGGCTCGGATATCAAACAAAACAATGCCACTAAACGTTTAGCGGACATGGGGTGCGATATTTATTTAGGGCACAGTAAAAATAACCTAAAAAATGCAGAGGCTATAGTAATTTCATCTGCTATTGGCGCACATAATCCAGAAATTATCGCAGCAAAAAAAAGAAATATTCCAATTGTTAGCCGTGCTGAAATGCTATCTGAGATTATGCGCTTTCGCTTTGGTATTGCTGTTGCTGGCACACACGGAAAAACCACTACAACCAGTCTTATCGCACATATTTTAGCCACTGCAGATCTAGATCCGACTTACATTATTGGTGGTGTATTAAATAACAGCGGCATCAATGCTAAACTTGGCAGCGGTGAATATTTAGTTGCTGAGGCAGATGAAAGTGATTTATCCTTTCTACATTTGCAACCAATGCTTTGCGTGATTACAAATATTGATGCCGACCACATGCAAACTTATGCTCATAATTACCAAAAATTAGAACACGCTTTTTTAAGCTTTATTGGTAATTTACCATTTTATGGAGTGTGTGTAGTTTGTCTTGATGACCCAGGCATTAGGAATATTAAAGAGCATATAAACCGACCACTGATAAGTTATGGACTAAATCAGAGTGCTGATATTTGTATTAAGATACTCACGCAAAATAAAAAAAGCACACGCTGTTTAGTATTAGCAAAATCAAAGCAAATTAGTTTTAATGTTACTATTAATTTAATTGGCATTCACAATATTAAAAATGCGTTAGCTGCTATTGCTGTTGCACTAGAGCTGGATGTTGAGATAAAAATAATACAGGCAGCACTCAAAAAATTTTCAGGTGTTAAAAGACGCTTGCAGCATTATGGCATACTAAATATTGCAAACTATAAAGTGCACTACTTTGATGATTATGCACACCACCCTAGCGAAATTAAGGTGGTAATTGAGAGTTTACGTAAGCATTATAACGATATGCACATCATTGTAATTTTTGAGCCGCATCGCTATTCGCGCGTGCGTGATTTATTTGATGATTTTGTGCACGAATTAAAGCAGGCAGATACGCTCATATTACTAGAAATTTATGCTGCAAGTGAAAAACCGCTTAATCATATTAATTCAAACGCACTCGCTAGTGCTATAAGAAGTTATTATAATCAGCAACCCATCGTGCTCAACGAGGCAGATAAAATATTAGAAATACTGCCAAATATTATAAATTCTAACGCTATTTTATTAACACTAGGTGCTGGCGATATTGAAAAATTGCCACAAAAAATTATCCAACGCTATGGCGGTAAAAATAAATATTAAGAAATAAAAATAATGTATAAACAGAGACCCTTACACAACTCATCACTTTTCACCTTAATTCCTGTTTTTGATTTTTCTTAAAGTATTCCCAAAAAATTCTATATCCTCCTAAACCTGCTTGTTTATTTTACTTCTTCACATTATTTCTTATCCCTTCTAGGTATTTTGAATACAATAACCCTTATGTTGTTGCATTTGTTTAAAAATCATCATACCTGTTTTAAAATTATGACTAATGGCAATTAGTTGTATTCTGGTTTTGCATAATAAAGAAGTGCGCATAACTAACATAAGGAATATGCACTTGCATGCCTTTAGCTATCTTTGGATTATGAAGTTCTGGATTCATAGCCCATATTTCAGAGTCTTTAATATCTTCTCTGGTCTGCGTTACACCATAAACGCTTTGTGTTTGTTTTATAACATTTTTTGACTTATCAAGATCTAGTTTAATAGAGTCGCCTCTTCCTGCATGGAACTCATCTCCTGCTAGCTAGTACTGCGTATATTTTTTAAAAGACTCTGCCTTTTCTAGATCACCGCCTTGTGCTAACTCTTTATTAATAATAAAATTATCAATATCTTTATTATAGTTAACGTGCAAAGCAAAAAAGATAATTGCTATTACTGTCTACTGTTTTCTTATAGCTGAGAATACTGGATTGTGCTTGTTATGATGATTTGTCCAATTTAGTCTATATTCTTGTATATCTGTTGAGAGGTATAAGGATTTAGGTAGTTTTATCTCACCATCTAACATCTTTCTTTCAATACCACCGCCTAGGCGGATGCATCTTCTTTCAATAAATTTTAATGTATTGTAGTATAAATAGGCTTTTTCTGTACTTTTGCCAATTCCTTTTATTGTTCTATGCATAGGAGATTTATTAACTACACGGTTATAAATATCAGAGGTTAGGTGTTGATTTTGAGGATGTATTTTAATAGTATCTTGGGTAAGAGTAATCTTTGAACCACAAGACTTACATTTTCTCATAGGAAAACTACTACCTTTGCGATAACCATCTTTTTATTTGTTAATTGATCAGCAAGTATCTGCATCACTTAAACTTCCCATCGGGTATGGCGGAGAGACTGGGATTTGAACCCAGGGAGGGTTGCCCCTCGTCGGTTTTCAAGACCGGTGCATTCAGCCACTCTGCCATCTCTCCATATTCGAAGTTATAATACATAATTTAGTCCAGTTGTTTGTATAATTTTTTTATGCTACCTATTTTTTTAAGTATAATTGACCCTATTGTTTTTTAGTTTGCTTTTAAAGCTAGGTGCCGGAGATAAAGATGGCGAAAATATGTCAAGTAACTAATAAAGGTTCAATGCGTGGCAATCATGTTTCGCATGCACATAATAAAACGCGTCGCTGTTTTGATTTAAATCTGCACATGCATCGTTTTTGGGTGGAGAGTGAAGGACGTTTTGTCAAAATTAAAACTAGCACTAGAGGTTTAAGAATTATTGATAAAAAAGGTATTGATGCAGTGCTCCTGGAAATGCGCGCACGTGGTGAAAAAATATAACATTAAAGTCAAAAATATCTATTAGCAGAGAAGGATTATGCGAGAGAAAATTAAACTAGTTTCTAGTGCAAATACTGGGCATTTTTATACCACCACCAAAAATAAACGCAAAACCCCAGAAAAATACCAATTTAAAAAATATGATCCTGTTGCTAGAAAGCATGTGATGTATAAAGAAGAAAAAATTAAATAAAATTTATAAAGTTTCAAGCTTTAGTGTATTAGTGGAATTTTGGTAAGCAGGTATGTTATTAAAATTTAAGTATTTATAAACCTGGTCTGCCATTGGCTTGATATTTACCATCTCTTTTTGATATTCATCTGTACTTGGAATATAGCCTAGCTTAGCACTAACTGCTGCGAGCTCGGCGGATGCAAGATATACATTAGCACCATCGCCTAAGCGGGACGGAAAATTGCGTGTTGAAGTTGAAATAACGGTGGCATTATTTTTAACACGCGCTTGATTGCCCATACAAAGTGAGCACCCTGGCGTTTCAGTATTTGCGCTTAAGCGCTCAAACACACTGTAATGTGTTTCTTCTCTAAGACGTGCTTCATCCATACGAGTTGGCGGAGCAACCCACAGTTTTGTATTTAATTTATCACTATTTTTTAGTATACTTGCCGCTGCGCGAAAATGACCGATGTTAAGCATACAAGAGCCAATAAACACTTCATCTATTTTGGTTTTTGCGACTTTTGAGAGTGGCTTAATATTATCTGGATTATTTGGGCAGGCAAGTAATGGTTCAGTCACATCACACAGATTAATATCAAGGATAGTATGGTAGTTACAATTTTTATCAGCTGATAATAACTCAGGATTATCCAGCCATTTTTTCATCGCCACAATACGTTTGGTCAACGTCTTTTTATCTTCATAACCTGCAACAATCATATCAGATAATAAAGCAACATTAGAACGCAAGTACTCTTCAACACTACTTTTATCTAATTTAACAGTGCAGCCATTAGATGAGCGCTCTGCTGAAGCATCTGCAAATTCAAATGCCTGTTCAATTTTTAAATGAGACAATCCCTCAATTTCTAAAATTTTTCCCGAAAAAATATTTTTCTTATTTTTTTTCTCTACGTTGAGTAAACCTTTTTGTATAGCAAAATAGGGAATAGCGTTGACAATATCTCTAAGTGTAATACCTATTTGCATCTCCCCGTGAAAACGAACCAAAACTGATTCAGGCATGTCAAGTGGCAACACGCCAAGCGAAGCAGCAAAAGCAACTAAACCGGAACCCGCTGGAAAACTAATGCCAATTGGGAAACGCGTATGTGAATCAGCACCTGTGCCAACCGTATCGGGCAGTAACATACGGTTAAGCCAGGAATGAATAATGCCATCCCCGGGCTTTAACGAGACACCGCCACGCGATTTCATAAAATCAGGCAGTGTGTGCTGTAACTCTAAATCAACTGGTTTGGGGTAAGCAACGGTGTGGCAAAAACTTTGCATGACTAAATCAGCAGAAAAACCAAGACAAGCAAGTTCTTTAAGTTCATCTCTTGTCATAGCGCCTGTAGTATCTTGAGAACCTACTGTACTCATACGCGGTTCGCAGTAAGTTCCAGGACGCACACCTACTACACCACACGCTTTACCTACGATTTTTTGTGCCAGCGTAAAACCGATATTTTTATCCTTACTAGCTTCTGGACGAATAAAAATATCACTAGGATTAAGATTCAAATCTGCACGCGTCTTATCGGTTAGTCCCCGGCCGATAATGAGCAATATTCTGCCGCCAGCACGGACTTCATCAGCAAGTGTTGTCGGCGTGAGTATGAAAGTAGATAAAATATCACCAGCGGTATTTTTAATTTTGCCCTCATAAGGAAAGATATGAATTTCGTCACCCATATTTAATTTGGTTACATCGCATTCAATAGGCAATGCTCCTGAGTCTTCAGCAGTATTAAAGAATATAGGTGCAATTTTAGCGCCTAAAATTACACCACCAGCGCGTTTATTCTGCACAAAAGGAACATCTCTACCAATATGCCAAAGCAGTGAGTTAATTGCTGATTTTCGTGATGAGCCTGTTCCTACCACATCACCAACAAAAGCAAGCTCCAAACCTCTTTTTTTAAAGTGTTCAATTGTTTTAAGCGGCGCATTCATTTTTTTAGCGAGCATAGACTTAGCATGCATAGGAATATCAGGGCGTGACCACGCCTCTGTAGCAGGCGATAAATCATCTGTGTTAATTTCACCATCTACTTTAAATACCGTGCACTTAATCACATTAGGTAACGGTTTTTTATCTAAAAACCAAGTAGCATTTGCCCAATTATTTACAATAGTTTTAGCGTGGATATTATGGTGTGATTTTTTCAAAATTTGCTGATAAGCCTCATAAATAAGCAACATACTAGAAAGCGCATGCGCTACGATTTGTGCAACTTCTTCATTATCTAGTAAATCAATAAGCGGACCGATGTTATAACCACCCAACATGGTTCCTAGTAAAAAGATCGCTCTTTGTTTATCAATTGCAGGACAAACTGTTTCACCTTGAGCAACACTTGAAAGAAAGCCTGCTTTCACAAATGCTGCCTCATCAACACCAGGCGGTACTCGGTGCGTGAGTAAATTCAGATAAAAATCGTCGTCATCTCCAAGCATCAAATGATCAATGAGCGATTTTGTTTGCTTAGCATCCAGTGCTAAAGGTGGTAAATTTTGTGTATCTCTTTCTCTTTTATGCTTCAGGTAGTTTGCCTTCATATTAAGTGTTTTATTCAGATATAATAGGTAGATTTTATCATTTTTTACCCACTTTTATGAAAGAGAAAAATACTTCTGCTTTAACAGCCATCTCACCAATTGATGGACGCTATGCGAATAAAACAAAAGATTTAGTAAATATTTTTAGCGAGTTTGGGCTAATGAAATATCGTATTTTGGTTGAGTTGCGTTATTTGTGTGCGCTTGCTAAGTGTCAAGAAATAAAAGAAATATTACCTTTTAATAGTGATACAAAAACTTATTTAGAGCATATTATTTCTAATTTTTCTCTTACAAATGCCAAACATATAAAAAACATTGAGCACACAGTAAATCACGATGTTAAGGCAATAGAATATTTTTTAAGGGAAAAATTACAAGAACATAAAATTTTGAAAAATAGCACATATTTTTTACACTTTGGCTTAACTTCTGAAGATGTTAACAGTTTAAGCTATGCGCTTATGTTAGTTGAAGCAAGACGTCTATTACTTAAAAAAATGGAGGAAGTTTTATCTGCTATTTTAAATTTAGTGGTAAAAACAAAAAATACGCCAATGCTGGCTAAAACGCATGGGCAACCTGCTTCTCCGACGACAATGTCCAAAGAATTAGCGAATGTTGCACACCGTTTATCAAGACAAATTCGCACATTTAAGCACACTGAGATTTTGGCTAAATTTAGCGGCGCTGTGGGAAATTTTAACGCACATTATATTGCTTATGCGAAAATAGATTGGCATAGTTTTGCTAAAAATTTTGTTGAAAGTTTGGACATTTCTTATCTTCGCTTTGCAACACAAATTGAACCGCATGACTACATTGCAGAATATTTTCAAACGCTTGGGCGATTTAACACCATACTCATTGATTTTAGCCGCGATATTTGGGCTTATATTTCTATCGGACATTTTAAACAAAAAATGCGTGCAGGCGAGGTAGGTTCTTCAACAATGCCTCACAAAGTTAATCCTATTAATTTTGAAAATGCAGAAGGTAATTTAGGTTTAGCAAATGCACTGGGTGATTATTTTGCGGCTAAGCTTCCAATTTCTCGTTGGCAACGAGATCTAAGCGATTCAACTGTGCTTAGAAACTTAGGTGTATGTTGTGCACACAGCATAATCGCCTACGATTCTCTATTACAAGGTATCTCAGGAATTATGCTGGATGAAAACAACTTAATGAGTGAGCTTAACAATCACTTAGAAGTTTTAGCTGAAGCAGTGCAGACTGTGATGCGTCGCTACCATGTCGCGTATTCTTATGAAAAATTAAAAATATTTACACGTGGAGAGAAAATAAATAAAGAACTGCTAGAAAATTTTATAAAAAATCTTAACATACCTGAGGAAGCGAAAAAAGAATTATTAAATTTAACGCCTGCTAAATACATTGGTGATGCTAAAATTTTTGATATAAAAGCACTAAAACCATAAATAAAATGCACGATATAAAACAAAGACAACACGAAACAATTAATTACATTGAGCTACCCACAAAAATACTGTTTTGATAAAAGTTTTTAGTGCTATTTTTGCTATGGTAACATGCTTGTAGTCTTTTATTCACACAAAAGTTTAACATAAAAATTAGATATAAAAAACTTAAAGAATTTTTGCATTGAGCAGACTATGCATATTCATTGCACCGACTACAAAACCATTTTCATCAACAACTGCTAAAGCGTTAATTTTATATTTTTGCATCACTTCAAGTGCTAATACTGCCGGTTTATCTGCTTTGATAGTGCGACAATTTCTTGTCATTACATCAAAGATTTGTAGTTTATGGATGTTATGATAATTTTGAAAAACACGCCTTAGGTCGCCATCGGTAAAAACACCAAGTGGTTTTTGATTGTCGTTGATAATAATCACAAAACCCAGTGTTTTTTCGCTCATAATAAGTAGCGCCTCTGTGAGTGCAATATTTTTACTGATAATTGGCATGCGTGCGCCTTTTTGCATAATGTCAGAAGTGAGCGTTAATAGACGTCGGCCTAATGCGCCTGAAGGATGTGTTCTAGCAAAGTCTTTAGCACTGAACCCTTTACTATTAAGTAAGCTAATAGCAAGTGCATCACCCATAACTAAGCTTACTGTTGTTGATGAGGTAGGTGTTAAATTGTGTGGACAGGCCTCTTGTTTAACAGAAACGTCCAAATGCACATCAGCACCAAGCGCAATACTAGATTCTGCACTGCCAGTCATAGCAATAATTTTGATACCTAAGCGTTTGGTAATTGGCATCAGTGTTAGAATTTCATTATTTTCACCAGAATAAGAAATAGCAATGATAATATCTTGTGCGTCAATCATACCTAAATCGCCATGCCCTGCTTCAGCAGGATGCACAAAAAAGGCGCTTGTGCCTGTGCTAGCAAACGTAGCAGCAATTTTATTTGCAATATGCCCTGATTTACCCATGCCCATTAGTACGACCTTTCCAGAACATAACTTAATAAGCTCGCATGAGAGAGCAAAATTTTTATCAAGGCGCTCGGCTAAATATATGATCTCTTTAGCCTCAATTTGCATGACCTGTTTAGCAACCGTGATAAGAGATTCCATCGTATTATTTTTTTAGTAATGCGTAGTTTACCTTGAAACATATTTTTGAGGTAAACTTATTCTCCATGAGAAATAGTACACGTATTTTATTTATTTGTCTGGGTAATATTTGTCGCTCTCCGAGTGCCGAAGGCGCTTTTTATCATTTAGTAGCTAAGACGGGAGTTAGTAAATATTTTAAAATAGATTCTGCTGCTACACATAACTATAATATTGGTAGACCACCAGATTTCAGAGCACAAGCGGCTGCACAAAAATATGGTGTTGACTTATCCAAACAACGCGCTAGACAAATTGAGAAAAACGACTATTATAATTTTGATTATTTAATCGCTATGGATAGCGATAATTTTGCTATTTTATTTAAAAATTGCCCAAATTCAGAGCGCTATAAGATTCATAAATTACTAGATTTTTTACCAGAAAGCTCTTTAAGAGATGTACCAGATCCGTATTATGAAGGGAGATTTGATGCAGTATTCACTATGATTTACCAGGCAAGTGCACATCTGCTTAGAAATATTTTAGCGCAACATAAAAAACAGAAAATAAGGCTAAAAACAAAATAACGCACTCGGATAATTAAAAACCACCGTTTTTAAAATTACAGAAAACTTTTGTCTAAAGTTAAAGTTTTTCGTATGTTGTATAAACCATAGTTTTTATATTGGTCTGTCTTCAACACGATGACTATCTACCATCAAAACACAATCTACACAGCTAACTGTTAAAGAAAGGGGTGGAAAGCAGTTGATACGTAAAAACCTACTTTATCCTTACTAGTGCTTATGCTTTTTAACGAAGGAACAACATTATGTAGAATAGCAATATAAGCAATCTCTTTGCTACAGCTTATAACTTTATATTCTTCTGCGCCTTTATATGATGAGTCATCATCAATAAACTTACGCGGATTTTTTCTAATTTCAGCACGTACTTTTTTATCATAAAGCGTGGTATTTAATTTATTTACATTAAGATCCATGATTTTTCTCTATTAACAATATAAATATAATCAGAGGCCCTTACACAACTCATCACTTTTCACCTCAATTCCTGTTTTTGATTTTTCTTAAAGTATTCCCAAAAAATTCTATATTCTCCTGAACCTGCTTGTTTATTTCACTTCTTCACATTATTTCTTATCCCTTCTAGGTATTTTGAATACAATAATCCTTATGTTGTTGCATTTGTTTAAAAATCACCATACCTGTTTTAAAATTATGACTAATGGCGATTAGTTGTATTCGGGTTTTGTTGCTTGGTTAGCGGTTTATTTCTATAAGCACGGTGTATAATTTGATTAGACCATTACAAAGGCTTTATCACTTAAGTTATGTAGTTTTGATAAAGTCTATTCTACTTATTGCCAGTTAGTAATGTTATGGGCATCATCTAATCCAGATAAGGATTTATGTTGAATAACAAGTGTATCTGCCAGTGGTTGTTGTTGGGTTTGTTTCCAAGACATTTGAAGTGTTTTTGTGGCTAGTTAGGTAGTGTTTTATTTTACCAGACAGGTTTTTAGTGGGGTTGTGCAAAGGTCTCAGATAACAATAATTATTTTATAACATTATGATTTTGATGTTCGTTATATACCCGCCATAATCTATCATACCTGTCGAGCACCGCTTGTGTTAAAGGCTTTGCATCCGCTCTGTGGTTTGCTGCTGTTATCTGTTCTAGCGGTAGCATACTAGGGCGTGGAATAACAACATAAGTGACATTTTTGCTAGAAGTTAGCACTTTATATTCTTCTGCGCCTTTATATGATGAATCATCATCAATAAACTTACGCGGATTTTTTCTAATTTCAGCACGTACCTTTTTATCGTAAAAATCAACACTTAATTCTTCTAAACCAATATTAATTAACATAACCTTCCTAACTAAAATATAAGAAATAGCTATTATTATATGGAAAAATTCTCATATAAAAATTAGTATTTTTATACTTTTAATAAACTTTAGCTGTTGACATTTTGCTTTAATTTTGCAAAAGATTTTTAAATTAAAGATAAAAGTGATTACTAACCGCCTGCAAGCAAAAATAAAATTTAATGTACTTCGTAGCCAACCTCTTCGTGTTCGCTAATATCTAAGCCTTCTTGCTCTGCATTCTCTGAAACTCTAAGACCCAGAATATTCTCAACAATTTTGAGTATGAACCAAGTAATAACAGCAGTCCAGGCTACGACCGCTAATACACCTACGATTTGCGCTTGTAATTGAGAAACTATGGAATTAATACCATCGGCAAAACCAACCCCAGAAAAGATTCCAAGCTGACTTGAAGCAAAGACACTAAGTAAAATAGTACCTAATATTCCACCAACACCATGCACAGGAAAAACATCAAGCGAGTCATCAATTTTGAGCACTTGTTTAAGATAGTTTGTTGCGCTAAAACAAACACCACCAGCAAGTAAGCCAATCACAACCGCAGCACTTACGCTCACAAAACCTGAAGCAGGCGTAATTGTGCCTAAACCAGCAACCATGCCAGTAATCATTCCCAGAACTGTCGGCTTACCATATTTTAGCCATTCAAAGAGAGTCCAAGAAACTACTCCTGCCGCTGCTGCTAAATGCGTTACCAAGATTGCATTTGCAGCGTTTCCATTAGCCATTAACGCTGAACCACCGTTAAAACCAAACCACCCTACCCAAAGCAGCCCAGCACCTGCTACCGCCATTGTGAGATTATGCGGTGCTAATACTTTTGTGCCAAAATCCCTGCGACTTCCAACAACAATTGCTGCAACTAAAGCAGCCACGCCTGCTGTAACATGCACAACCAAACCGCCAGCAAAATCAAGTACACCTATTTGCGCTAGCCAACCGCCACCCCAAACCCAGTGCGCAATAGGCGTATAAACAAATATTAACCAGAGTGCGCTGAATAAAAGTACAGACGAAAATTTAGCACGTTCAACAAAACTGCCGACAATAAGCACAGGCGTAATAATAGCAAACGTCATCTGAAAAGTAGCAAATAAAATTTCTGGAATACTGCCCGCTAACGTATTTTGTGTTATGCCTGACATAAATATTTTAGAAAAATCGCCAATGAAACTATTTCCCTCTCCAAAAGCCAGACTATAGCCAATCCCAAACCATAAAAGTGAAATAATTGCAGTAATTGCAAAACATTGTGCTAATACGGAAAGCACATTCTTACTACGCACCAAGCCACCATAAAATAAAGCAAGTCCAGGCAAGGTCATCATTAATACCAAAAAGCTTGCTGTTAAAATCCAGGCTGTATCAGCAGCACTGAAGTTATTTGCAAATGCAGGAAGAGGTAAAAACATAAACCATGGTAAAAATAATTTAAAGTGTGCGTGCATAAGTTGATTAATAAGTGAATTTTTTTAGACAAGTCAATAAAGGCGAAAATTTAGACGCTAGCTAAGTACTTTTTATCAATTTTTATAAAGCTATCTCGTCTCTTTCACCGGTGCGAATACGAACTACTGTTTCTAAGTTAACAACAAAAATTTTACCATCGCCAATTTTTTTGGCACTAGTAGCTTTGCTGATAGTGCTAATCACGGATTCTACTTGTTCATCGTTTAATGCTATTTCTAATTTAACTTTGGGTAAAAAATCAATTTTATATTCTGTGCCCCGATATAATTCAGTATGCCCTTGCTGACGACCAAAACCTTTTACTTCAGTAACGGTAATACCTTGAATGCCTATTTTAGAGAGTGCACTACGCACCTCATCTAGTTTAAAGGGTTTTATAATCGCAATAATAAATTTCATAACTCTAAGTACGTATTGACAAGTATCTCATGTATTATAGGGTATAGTAGTCAATTTAGCAAATTAACCCCCAAAAGGTTATCATTTTCCCGCTATACTTCGGGCACTCTGTGTCATTTTTTAAATTGTTTTACAGCTAGATTAAAAGATAAAATACGCACTTATTCCACCGTAACTGATTTAGCAAGGTTACGCGGTTTGTCGACGTCATTGCCTTTTATAAGCCCGACATGATAACTTAGTAATTGAAGCGCAACATTAAAGACAATCGGTGCAGTAATAGGCCCTACATTTTTGGTGATAGCAATAACCGTCATATCTTTAATAACAGGAATTTTTGCCTCTTTGTCTTTGAATACAATCATTTCGCTACCTCTTGCCTTAACTTCCTGTAAATTTACTTTTAATTTTTCTAATAATTCATTATTTGGCGCGATAGCAACTACAGGAATTTGTTTATCAATAAGTGCAATAGGTCCGTGTTTTAATTCACCTGCAGGATAAGCCTCAGCATGAATATAACTCACCTCTTTTAGCTTGAGCGCACCTTCTTTAGCAATAGGATACATAACACCTCTGCCCAAAAAAAGTGCATTATGTTTATTAGCAAATTTTGTGGCTAATTTTGCTACAACATTTTCTTGCTTGAGCGTATGACGAATTAACCCTGGTAATTTGTGTAAACCTTGCACAATGTGTGCTTCACGTTTATCGGTTAGGCGCTTTTGTATTTTGCCAATTGCTGTCATAAGTAGCGCTAATCCAACTAATTGAGTACTAAATGCTTTAGTGCTCGCTACGCTAATTTCAGGCCCTGCATGTGTGAGAAAATTCATTTTTGATAAATGCGTCAGACGCGATTCTGCGCTATTACAAATAGCAAGCGTTGCTAAAGCGGGATGCTGTCGTTTGATTGCCTTTAGAGCTTCAAGAGTATCTGCGGTTTCACCGCTTTGCGATAAACTAACAAATAATGTATCCGTTAAAATAACAGGATGACGATAACGATATTCGCTCGCTACTTCAACAGAGCATGGCATTTTAATAATTTCTTCAAACCAATATTTAGCAACAATGCCTGCATGATAACTTGTACCGCAAGCAACGATTTGCACTTGTTTTATATGGGCAAATACTTCTTTTGCCTTGTAACCAAAAGATTCCACCAAAACTTGTGTCTGCGTTGTGCGTCCTTCAAGCGTATCACTAATAGCTTGAACTTGTTCAAAAATTTCTTTGTGCATGTAATGCTTATGATTATTCAGTGCTATCATATTAACACTAAGAGTTGAAGTAACCGGGGTGCGTTTTACAATTTTTTTGCGATTATAAATCACAAATTTATCATGATAAATGTCAACAATATCACCATCTTTTAGGAAAATAAATTGTTGTGTTAGTGCTAATAAGGCATTAACGTCAGAGGCAATAAAATACCCATCAGCTAATATGCCAATAACTAACGGTGTTCCAGAACAAGCTGCCACTAAGTGCTTAGGTTCTTCGGATGAAATAATAGCTAGTGCATAAGAGCCAGCTAGCTTAGCACACGTTTTTTGTGTAGCATCTAACAGATTATTTTTGCCATTTAAATGTGCATAAACTTCGTGTGCAATCACCTCAGTATCAGTCTCTGAACTAAAACGAAAACCTTGTTTTATTTGCTTTTCTCTCAGCACTAAGTGATTTTCAATAATGCCATTATGTACAATGCTAACTTTATTATTACAAATATGAGGATGTGCGTTTTGTTCTGTTGGACTTCCATGCGTTGCCCAGCGCGTATGTGCGATGCCGATGTGCCCTGAAAGTGGTGTATTTTGTTTGTTTAATTGACGCTCTAATACACGAACTGCCCCGACAGCACGGTGGCGTACGATAGTATTATTCTTAATAGTTGCCAAGCCAGATGAATCATAACCACGATATTCCAGACGCTTCAGCCCATCTAGCAAAGTAGATATAATATTATTATCATCTGTAATACCGCCAATAATGCCACACATATTTTTGCTAATTTTTAGCCTTAAAGGAAAATATCTAATAAATCATAAATAAATTAAATAGTCAATTTTCGTAATTTTGCTATAAACAAATTCTCACGCGCCTTATGATAAGATAAAACGGGTATTTTACCGTATTTCTCAATACTATTTGCATGCGCTAATCTATCCTTTTTTATTTCGTTTAGCACCACACAAAAAATACTAAGTGCGCGCGAATGTGCTGCTTCAATAGTTAAAAGAGCGTGGTTAATGCAACCTAGTTCGCTTTTAACAACTATGATAATTGGCATATTAAGAGCTTTCGCTAAGTCAGCATTGAGTGCATTTTTTGCAATAGGAGAATACAAACCACCCGCCCCTTCAATGATGACAAAATCCTTATCTGTTGTAAAGTTTTTACAAGCTGCAACAAGTGCAGTTAATGTTAGTGTCTTACCTACAAGCATGCTTGCCCTTTCTGCCGAAGCACACGCCTTAAAACGATAAGTGCAAATACGAGACAACGGCTCGTTATCATGCGTACAGTGTTTTAATATATGTGCATCTTTTGCTATTAGCACTCCTGCCTTTTCTATGCAGTTTGTCTCCACAGGTTTACGTGCTTTGACCGTGTGAGATTTTGCAAAATGTTTTATAAAAACTGAGGCAAGCGTAGTTTTGCCAACTCCTGTGCCTGTGCCTGTAATAAAAATGCCTTGCATAATATGCGCATTATAATTTTAATTTTTCACTTTTATTGAATGATTGTTTAGTAGTCAGTAAAACGACTGCTATTTTGCTAATGTCTTTTTAGCAGTATATTTACCAACTACAAAGACACCAACTAAACCAAGAACAGTAGAACCCCCAACAATACCTGCAACAAGATGACTACCGATATAAGACAGTGCAAAAGAACAAGCTAGGGCAAGTAAACCAAGAAAAAACCCAAAATATTGACCAAGTTTACGTTCACTATGAGCATTTTCTTGAAGTTTGGTGTTAATTCTTAATACCTCAGTCTCTGATTAACGACGGTGTTCTGATTCTTTTTCAGCCATTGCTATAATGCGTAGTGGCAATTCTGGATTAATGTGTTTATATCCCTCCATTTCATTGGCAGAGGGAATAGGTCCTGCTGATATACTTTGACGGGCTGAAAGTAATTTAGGTGGAGAGTTTTTCTGCGAGGATGAATTACCCTTTTTGCTCATTATCTATCTGACCCATAGCAAAACGCAAATCATTACCGACCTTTTGCCAGTCACCTGCTAATCTCTGAGCATCGCTCTGATTAAAATATGGTAGTGGTATTTGAATAGTATTTACTGTTGGGAAAATACTCATAATAGAACCCATACCAATTAAAGTATTTTGCAAATGAACACTCATAAATTACCGCTCCCATCTCCAAAGACGGGTTTATTTTACACAAAAAATCAATTTTTTGTAAAGTTTTGATAAACATTAAACTGCTTTTTTAAATCATATACTTTAGCGAATAATGCTTTTGCAGTAATTTTATTTTTCCTAACTCTGCTATTTTTAGCATATAAAGCCCCAAAATTAAAGCAATCATAAAGAGTTAGTATTATTGCAGAATTTCTCATAGCACTTATGTCTTTATTAAATCATGTTTATTATAACTATTTTTGCCCAGTGTTTGTCTTTATGCCAAGTATAATAGCCTTATGCACGCACAATTAGCAACAGAGTTTTGCGGTCTTCATTTAAGCTCTCCTATTGTCTTACTCTCTGGCTGTGTTGGCTTTGGTGAAGAATATACGCGTGTTAAGGGTTTTTCTAATAGCGATGTAGGTGCTGTGTGTCTCAAAGGCACAACCTTAAAGTCGCGTCTTGGCAATAAAGCCCACCGCCTAGCAGAAACGCCAAGTGGGCTGATGAACGCCATCGGTTTACAAAATCCCGGTGCCCAAGCAGTGATTAACGACATTATGCCTGCACTGGATAGAACAAAAACTAAATTTATTATTAATATATCTGGCTCTTCTGTAGAAGAATACGGGTTGTTAGCAAAGCACTTTGACGAGAGTGATATTGATGCTATTGAAATTAATATCTCGTGTCCTAATGTGAAAGAAGGCGGTGTCGCTTTCGGCAATGATCCTGATATGTCTTATCGCGTGGTTGAGATTTGTAGAAAATATACCAGTAAACCGCTTATTACTAAATTATCACCCAATCAAACCGATATCGCTTATTCCGCTAAACGTTGTATTGAAGCAGGTAGCGACGGTTTAGCAGTAATCAATACGCTGATGGGTATGGCAATTGATACTCAAAAAAGAGAACCTATTATTGCCAATAATCAAGGCGGTCTTTCTGGTCCTGCAATTAAACCGATTGCACTACTTAAAGTTCATCAAGTTTATGAGGTTGCAAAAGCGCACCATATTCCAATTATTGGCCAGGGCGGTATTAGCAATACAAATGATGCCTTAGAATTCTTAATTGCTGGGGCGAGTGCTGTTGGTGTCTGCACTGCACTGTTTTATAACCCGCTTATTTGTCAAGAGATTAATCAAGGAATTTGTGATTATTTAAACGTGCACAAATTAAAAAATGTGCGTGCATTAGTTGGTACACTTAAACTTCATAACACCAGTTCAAAATTTTGTTAAACATCAACTTAAAAGTTTTATGAAAGATAAAACTTATCATCCCCAAGAGATAGAAAAACAAGCACAAAATTATTGGGAACAGCATAAATCATTTGTTGCCCTAGAAAATAATCAACGTGAAAAATTTTATTGTTTATCTATGTTTCCTTATCCAAGCGGTAAATTACATATGGGGCATGTGCGTAATTACAGTATCGGCGATGCTATTGCACGTTATGAAAGGATGCAAGGCAAGAATGTTTTACAGCCAATTGGCTGGGATGCTTTTGGCTTGCCTGCTGAAAATGCGGCATTTCAGCATAAAGTTTCACCTGCGAAGTGGACTTATAACAATATTGCTGAAATGAAAAAACAACTCAAGGCTCTCGGTTTTGCTTATGATTGGCAGCGTGAAATTGCCACTTGTCATCCAAAATATTATCGCTGGGAACAGTGGCTATTTGTTCAATTATTCAACAAAGGTTTGGTTTATAAAAAAAATGCGCTACTAAATTGGGACCCCATAGATTTAACTGTGCTCGCAAATGAGCAAGTAATTGATGGTAAAGGCTGGCGTTCAGGTGCTCCTGTTGAACAAAAAGAGGTAAGTCAGTGGTTTATGCGTATTACTGATTATGCACCTGAATTATTGGATGATTTAAAAAAATTAACACATTGGCCCGATGCAGTTAAAACGATGCAACAGCATTGGATTGGAAAATCAGAGGGACTTGAGATTATTTTTTCGTGTACAGAAGGCACAGATATTGTTGTTTTTACAACGCGCCCAGATACGCTTATGGGTGTCAGCTATGTGGCACTTTCAAGCGAGCACGCACTGGCTAAAAAAGCTGCCAAACACTCTAGTGATGTAAAAGATTTTATTAACGAGTGCCGCAGAACAACTGGTGATGAAGCAACATTAGAGACACTTGAGAAAAAAGGTGTTAATACAGGATTTTTTTGCATGCATCCAATTACTCATGAGAAAATACCAGTCTGGATTGCAAACTTTGTGCTAATGCGTTATGGTACAGGTGCTGTGATGGGTGTGCCTGCACATGACATGCGTGATTATGAATTTTCTAAAATTTATCAGTTAGCGATAAAAAATGTTGTTAAACCAAAAAACTCTGCATCTAGTATTAGTAAATGTGCTTACACTGATAAAGGCATTTTATTTAATTCAGGTGTTTTTGATGGTTTAGAGTTTGATGATGCCTTTGCCTCTATTGAAAAAGCACTTATTGAGAGAAAAAAAGGCAGACGTAAAACACATTATCGTTTACGCGATTGGAGTATTTCCAGACAACGTTACTGGGGTTGTCCCATCCCAATTATCAATTGTGATAAATGTGGCAGTGTTGCAGTTCTTGAAAGAGATTTACCAGTGATTTTGCCTGAGAAAGTGCAATTTTCAAATTCAGGATTATCACCGCTTAAAAATATGCCAGATTTTGTGCACACCACTTGTCCAAAATGTGATGCCCCTGCTAACCGTGAATTAGAAACCTTTGATACTTTTTTTGAATCTTCTTGGTATTATGCGCGCTATACTTGTTTGGATAATGCCACAAAAATGCTTGATGAGCGTAGCCATCATTGGTTACCTGTTGATACTTATATTGGCGGAATAGAACACGCTATTCTACATTTGCTATATGCTCGTTTTTTTCATAAATTACTGCGCGATGAGGGGTTAGTCAAATGCGATGAGCCTTTTATAAATCTACTTACACAAGGCATGGTATTAAAAGATGGAGCGAAGATGTCAAAATCTAAAAATAATACAGTTGATCCCACGCAGATTATTGATAAATATGGTGCAGATGCAGTGCGTTTATTTATTTTATTTGCTGCGCCGCTGACACAAGACTTAGAATGGTCTAATGCAGGTTTAGAAGGTGCATATCGGTTTTTACAAAAACTTTACCGACTAACCTTAGAAGTTATCAATTTAGATAAAAAAAATGATGCTACTATTAAAGTTCATTTTTCTCATGTTGTAACAGAAAAATTAAGTGAGAAGCAAAAAGAAATAAGAAAACAGGCGCATCGTGCCCTAGCTAAAGCGCATGATGATTTAGGTAGAAGACGCACTTTCAATACCGCAATTGCAACAATGATGGCACTCAGTAATGCACTGACTAAATTTAAGGATAATTCATCATTAGGACTGCTTGTTAGAAAAGAGGCGCTTGAAATTATACTTATCTCACTTGCACCAATTATTCCGCATATCACGCACCACCTTTGGTTTTTACTAGGACATAAGCGCGCGTTAATTAATGAGACATGGCGCAAAGTTGATGAAAATGCATTAATGTCTGATAACGTGGAAATTGTAGTACAAGTCAATGGAAAATTGCGTGCAAGGCTAAATATAAAAAGCAATGCAGACAAAAAAACTTTGGAAAAAATAGTGCAGGATGATGAGCGTGTGCTGGGTTTTATACACGATAAAGAAATCATTAAAATAATTATTGTCCCCGATAAATTAGTAAACTTGGTCGTCAAGTGAAGTATTGACAATTAAAGAGAGGTATTTTTTAAATACAAATAAGCGATTGCGTTTTCCCTCACCTATTTACTTGAATGTAGATAAATGTGTTAAATCATCTATAACATGTTTTGCAGTTAGATAAGGGGCAGATAATCTCGTTTGTATGTTTTTAACGCACACAACTAGTTTTCCAAATAAAAATGTCAAAGGATTTAAGTTATTAGGTGCACGCATACCGCTATTTTTGCGTATTCTATTTTCTAAATTTTCTTTAAGGTTAAAAATATTTTTCAAGGTTCTAATGCTATATTTTGCTGTGTTTTCTACTGCTTCTAAAAAAAACAATAACCAGCCAGTTAAATCGTTTTCCTTCCTAACCAAAGAAAGTCTATCGTAATAAGACTGGCGATTTTTTCAAAAAAACGGAAATGTAAAGCAGTAGCTTGTTGAGTAGTTTTTTGTCAATTAACAGCAATAAAATAAGCATTCTGACAATTCCGCCATTGTCGTCTAGGAATGGATGGTTTCAAATTAGTAATGTGCAATTCCAATGCGTATTAGCTCAGGAATATTTAAGTGATTGTTGTGAATAAATTTTTCTAAGTTTGACATTAAGTCTGCAACATAAGTATTATGTGGCAGGATAAATACAGTATTTTTTAGTGTGCTACCGCCAATCCAATTTTATGACATTCTAAAATCCCTCGCTACTTGTCTTTATCACGACTTGATTCTTGAGGGTGGAAAATACTGATATCCACCAGCATAACTACTTTGCAAGTTGACTGCTTTAAAATTAGATAATTTCATTTATTTCAGAAAAAAGAATTAAAATAAGAAAGTCTTTATTATACTTTAGAGCAAAAAATTAAATAACAAAGCACTATAGAAAAATGCGCGTAACCGTCCAAACTAAGCCAAAAATAGTAATAATAAAAGCACTAGGAAAAATAATATATTTTTGCGTATTTAAGTTATTTTTTTTTGCAAACCAAAGTAATGATATAACCATTAGAATAATACTTATCTGTCCAAGTTCTACCCCAATATTAAAACTAATCAGAGATAAAGCAAGCGTGTTTTTTTCCAAATCAAACTCAGATAAAACCGAAGAAAAACCTAATCCATGCAGTAAGCCAAATAAAAAAATCACTATGCTTTCAAATTTTATTACCGTCCTTCTTAATAAATTTTCAATGCCGATATAGGCAATAGAAAGCGCGATAAGTGGTTCAACAATACGTGCAGGTAGCATAATTAAATCATAAATTGCGAGTGCTAAAGTTAGGCTATGTGCCAGTGTAAAAAGTGTAGCCAGCCATAATAATTGACGCCAAGATAAACTAAGTAGCGCAATACCAATGATAAATAAAATATGATCCAAGCCTTTTGGCAAAATATGTGTATAGCCAATTACAATATATTCACCAAAGTATTCAATAAAATTTATATTGGTTTTATTATCAGGCACATCAAGTATAACACGCTCAACTTGACTACTAGCACTAAACCAGCGCCAATTTGACCAAGTGTACTCATCTTTGTGATAAAGACGATGGCGATACACATAATCACCATGAATTTTTGCATAATGCCAGAAAAACGATCTTGGCATTTTTTTTAGTGTAGTTTTAAGTTTTAAATAACTAATACGCGGGCGTCCTTGATAGCCAATATCTGCCACATCAAGATTGACATATTCTAATGTACTAGGTTTATTATCAAAACTAAGTGTAGCTTGTGTTAAAAATATTGGCAAATTATTTAAAAATTGCGCTTTTATTTTTGCTGACGGTTGTGCTCTTAGCACATCATAGTGCTTAGAATTTGGCGAATCCTTACTATTTTTGTAGTCTGCACTTTCAGAGAGAATTGCTTCAGCATTAAGGCGAATATCAAGTATAACTGTTTTATCAGTGTAAATTGTAATTTCCACTAAAGTAGGATTAATGGCGTCGGCAAGTGTAATATTTGGTAAAGGGATAAAAAAAATAAACGCGCTCAAAAGCCATGCCAACAGTTTTGTCACATTGATTTTTAAGCTAGTTTTCCACTATAATCAGCAATACCAGGATTATTTTTTATGCCAACAATTTTGGGATTATTGATCTTACTAAGTTTTAGTGTGTCCTGTGTGCGCAAGTAATCGGCGACAATATCCCATACTAAACGTCCAGAACCTACAGTATTAACCTGAGCCCAGCCGGCAACTTTATACATGTTATCCGCTCTAATCATATCACCATTATCTGCGTGCATCTCACTAATACGATTACCAAAATTAGCATCTGGGGAAATAGTATAATCCATTCCTCCGATACGCACCATGTCACCGCCTGACTGCAAATACGGGTCTTTTTGGAATAAATTTTCGGCAATGCCTTCTAAAATATCCTTGAGTTGCTTGCCATTCATTTTAGTTACATAAGATTCACCGTAAGTCATAGCGGTGTTTGTCATAATATCTTCCATAGTAACTTGGTGTCCTGCAGGCACGCTTGTACCCCAGCGAACACCAGCAGACATTGCAAAATCGGCATTATATTCCGCGCGCAGAGCATTGACTAAAACTTGATCCCACGTGCCCATAAAATTGCCGCGACGATAAAGTGTCTGTGCTGTTATGCAGAGTTTTTCTGTTAGGATTTCAGCAAAAGTTTTACCTAAGCGTTTTGGATTATTTGCCATTTTTGGATTACGAGATTCAACAACATTTTTATCATATTTTGTTGCACGTACTTTTTGTATATAAGACGCCATCTCAGTATTAGGCTTGATTTTATTACTCATCACAGGCAGCATTTTAAAACGATAATCCCTGAGAGCATTATTTTTAATATCAAAATCCATTACACCTATAAATTTACCACTGCAACCTGCATTTGTAACGAGTGTTACACCGCCCTCATTATTAACCTCAATTGCACTAGGCACGGCATCATGCGTATGACCGCCAAAAATTGCATCAATCCCACTAATACGACTTGCCATTTTTAAGTCCACATCCATACCATTATGTGAAACCAAGATAACCGCACTGGGATTTTCATTTGCGCGAATATCCCTAACTAAGGCTGCCATCTCTTCTTCTCTTAGACCAAAAGACCAATCCGGGAAAAAATATTTTTGCGGGTTTGCATTAGCAGTCCTCGGAAATGCTTGACCTATGACTGCAATGCGGTTCCCCCCCACTGTCTTCATCACATAAGGTTTAAATGGTAGCGCATCATCTTCGCTAAATAAACCAAGACCACCATATTTTTCTGTCATTTTAAAATAATCATCTCCGAATAAGGCTTGTTCTAAAATACGCACATTTTGCCCGATAAAATCACCTTTAAAAAAACTTAAATTTTTGAGTACTTCCTCCTCTTTATAAGTAAATTCCCAGTGTCCAACCATCACATCAACACCAAGAATATTACATGCTTCAACCATATCTGCCCCACGCATCCAAAGCGAACAGCCTGAACCCTGCCAAGTATCTCCACCATCAACGGTAATAGTATTACTGACGCCGCCCGCGCTTGCTCTTAGATTATCTAATAGCGTTTTAATATGAGCAAAGCCGCCCATTTTTCCGTATTTTTTAGCTTGCGTTTCAAAATCTAAATAAGTAAAAGCATACGCCTCAACACTGCCAGGTTTAAAACCAGCCTCTTTTAGTAAATGCTTGCCAACTTTGTGTGGTAACCTGCCATACGCGTCGCCTAATCCCAAATTTACATTTGGTTCGCGAAAATAATTCGGCAATAAATTACCATGAACATCAGTGAGATGCAAAATACGTGCATTACCGAAAGATTTAACTTTGTAAAAATCACTATTATCTAAATCATTTAACATGTTATTTTTGCCCAGATAATAAGCACCTGCACCAATAACCGCACCCGCACCAATAATTTTTATAAAACCTCTTCTCGTAAGTGTCATACTTTCTCCTTAATTTTGTATTAGAGCACTTTTATTATTATTTAGAGCACTTTTATTATTATAATGATTATTGAGTATTACACCTCATATTTTATTTTTACTATAATTTTGTCTTTTTATGTATCTCAAACAATTATTAGCAGATTTTGACGTGAGTTTGTCTTCTGAACTGATGAAATTAAAACCAACAGGCATAAGTTTAAATAGTGAATACTTAAAGCGCGGTAATGTCTTTGTTGCCTTGAAAGGCAGTGATAAGTGTGGATTAGACTACCTAGATAGGGCATATGCTCATGGCGCAGTTGCCTTATTTGTAGATGAAGAGATGCTACGTGTTAAATTAGCAAATGGTTTCTTAATTTCTACCTCACCCATTCCTGTGATTAGAATTGCACACCTTAATACGCGCCTACCTTTGTTAGCGAAACGTTTTTATCCTAATGCCTGTGTAGCCCGTATCATTGGTATAACAGGCACCAATGGCAAAACTTCTGTAGCAGTATTTATTGCAACTTTACTCACAAGATGCGGCAAAAAAGTGGCGAGCATTGGCACATTAGGTGTAAACGTTTACGATAATAATTTTACGCAGGAAAATAATTTTTCTAAACTACTGCGCACAACCACTCATACAACACCTGACATTTTTACACTTTATGAAATTCTTTCCCGCTTAAATAAAAATAATTTAGACTATGTGGTATTAGAAATTTCTTCGCATGCACTCGCGCAGAATCGTTTGTCAGGGTTAAATGTCCACTATGCACTATTTACTAATCTCAGTCAAGATCACCTAGATTATCATAAAACAATGGGAAATTATCGCTTGAGCAAGCAGAGACTATTTGAGAGACCTGAGTTAAGAGCAGTCATTATAAACAGCGATGATAAATTTGGAAAGCATTTACTTAGTCTAAAAGTCAAGGCACATAAAGTCGCTTATGGCCTAAACTTTATTGATAAAGATTTGCTAAAACAATCTGAGGCACATATACAATTTTTTAAATTAAAAAATTATCAGGTAATACAAGAAGGTTATAAAGCTACTATAGAAAATAAGACATTTAGCACTGCATTACTTGGTGTATTTAATATGGTTAATTTGCTTGCTAGCTATGTTTGTCTTCGCATAATTGGTTTTGAAGTAGCAAAAATTGTAGAGCATTTAGGAGAATTGCAAACACCTGCTGGACGTATGATGCGTATTCAAAATCAACAAAATAAACGCATATTGATTGATTTTGCACACACACCTGATGCATTAAGGCATGCATTAACCGCACTAAAGACACATTATCCGGCGGATGATGTCTGGGTATTGTTTGGTTGTGGCGGTAACCGTGATAAAGCAAAGCGTGCAAAGATGGGCTTTATTGCCGATATGTTAGCGGATAAAATTATTTTAAGCAGTGATAATTCTAGACACGAAGCACCAGAAAAAATTATTTTTGACATTAAAAGAGGTATCAAACACGCAAATAAACTAACAATAATTTTAGATAGAAAAAAGGCAATTTGCTATGCAGTCTGCGCTTTGAGTACGAATCAATGCCTGCTCATCGCTGGCAAGGGATGTGAAGTTTTTCAAGAAGTTATGGGTAAAAAAATAGCGTTAAATGATGCTCAGGTAGTAAAAGATGTGCTTTGCTAAGCTACGCGATATTGCGAAAATACTGGATGTACCAAGCAAAAAATTTCCTGATATTAAAATTAAAAATATTAGTATAGATACGCGCTCAATGGAGAGCGGTGCACTTTTTATAGCAATTCGCGGAACACATTTTAACGGACATACTTATGTGCCTATGGCACAAAAACTAGGTGCAGTAGCAGTAGTGGCTGAAGAGAAAATAACGCAGTATAAAAAAGATACAAAAAATATACTGCCTATTATTTATGTTAATGATACACGTCTTGCACTTGGAAAAATTGGCAAATGGGTGCGGATAAAGTCAAAAGCACATATTTTTGCAATTACAGGTAGTAACGGCAAAACTACTGCAAAAAATATGCTCGGTGCTATTTTATCTAGGGAAGGCGAAACTTTAATCACTCAAGGTAATTTTAATAACGCCTTAGGTGTGCCGCTGACCTTGTGTAGACTAAGAGAAAAACATCGCTATGCCGTGATTGAGATGGGTGCAAATCACCTCGGTGAAATTGCCTATTTGTGCACACTAGCTCGTCCTGATGTTGCGGTTATAACGAATGTAAGCGAGGCGCATTTGGGTGCGTTTGGTTCACTTTATAACACTGTGCGTGCTAAGGGTGAAATTTACGCATCGCTAGGGGCAAAAAATAGGGCGATTATAAATCAACAATGCCCATATAGAGAGCAGTGGCAAAAAATAATTAAAACTAAAAATAGGCTTAGTTTTAATGCAGGCGGCGATGTGTTTGCACGTAATATATGCGAAACCGAAGAAGGGTTAAATTTTTCTCTTTTTTACCAAAATAAATTTGTTAATATTAAAATGCGTATTATCGGTAGACATCAGGTGCAAAATGCACTTGCTGCTGCTGCGTGTGCTTTATCTGAAAAGATTAGTCTTGATAAAGTGCGCCTAGGTTTAGCAAAAGTTTCTCCCGAGGTGGGTAGGTTAAATGTTATCTATCTAAAACATTTAACGCTTATTGATGATACTTATAATGCAAACCCTGCCTCAATGCGTGCTGCAATTGATACACTCATTCGTTTTAAAAATAAGCAGTTTTTAAAAAATAAGCGTGTGTTGGTATTAGGTATAATGGCAGAACTTGGAGAGACGAGCACAACTA
This sequence comes from Gammaproteobacteria bacterium, assembly GCA_965207345.1. Classification (GTDB taxonomy): domain Bacteria; phylum Pseudomonadota; class Gammaproteobacteria; order PS1; family Pseudothioglobaceae. The sequence goes on from OZ242280.1 coordinate 619,688, forward strand.
AACATGTTGAAGTTGTTGACTATGCGCACACACGCGGAATTTCTCATATTTACAGTTTTGGCAAAGCAGCGTATATATATCGGGTCACTAATTTTGAAACATTATCTGCGTTAGCAAATCATTTGCTAAGTGTGCACTCTCATAGTACCATTTTGATAAAAGCTTCTAGAATTGCAAGATTAGAAAGTTTAGTTAATTTACTTAAGAAACTTGACCTAAAAGATAAATAACTAGATAATGATATACCTTGCGCTCGTAGCTCAATTGGATAGAGTACTCGGCTACGAACCGAGCGGTTGCAGGTTCAACTCCTGCCGAGCGCGCTGGTTTTTGTATTTTTTCCTGTATTTTTAAATTCTTAAATACGCTAAAAAACCAAATAAAATAATATAAATGAAGGTAATAAATTCGAGAAATCTATCTAATCTGATGGCTAACTAACTAATTTTAGTGGTTTTTTGTTATGAGGAAGAGATTTAATTATTTGTATAATATCAATAATATTTATGGTGTGATAAATTTAGCAAATATACTCACTTTTTTAAGGATTGCATTTGTGCCAATTAGTGTGGTTTTGTATTATTTGCAATTTCAAGTAAATACTTCTATTAATTGGTTTAATCTTGCCTTGGTTGGTGTTTTTGCATTAGCGGGGTTTACTGATTATTTGGATGGTTATTTTGCACGGCAATTGCATATAACCAGTAAGTTTGGTGCTTTCTTAGATCCGGTAGCGGATAAACTTATTGTTATCACTGCCCTAGTATTGCTAATTGATTATTACCATCACTTTGTAGTTGTGCTACCTGCTTTAATTATTATTATTCGTGAATTAAGTATTTCAGCGCTTAGAGAATGGATGAACACAACACAACACAAACTAAGTGTTGTAGTATCTGATTTAGGAAGGATTAAAACATCAATGCAATTATTAGCGATTTTATGCTTACTTTATCAGCAACCATTTTTGAGTTCATCTATTTATATCATCGGAATCATATTATTTTATATCGCTACTATTTTTACGATTTGGTCTGCTTTTAACTATTTTAGAAAAGGATTAAAAATATTTGACAGCTAATTAAAAATCTCTATAATGCCTAAGCCTTATTTTTTAAAATTTATTTGACGTTATTTGAATTTAGCGGGAATAGCTCAGTTGGTAGAGCATCACGTTGCCAACGTGAATGTCGCGAGTTCGAACCTCGTTTCCCGCTCCAAACTTGTTTTTGTAAAAATGTATGACTATATATTTTAGCGGGCTTTTATGGCTGTTAGCATTTGAATTTATTTCTTATGGCTGGGTAGCAAAGCGGTTATGCCGGGGCCTGCAAAGCCTTTTAGACCGGTTCGACTCCGGTCCCAGCCTCCAAACTTAGTATATTCGTTAACATTTTTTATGGTGTCTATATTTCTTTTGGTGTTTTTTCTTAAATACTGACAATAAACAGATGTGGTAAAATAAAATTTAGTGTTTCAACTATTTTTGTGCATAAAACGCTATCGTAAAAAATTCCAATGATAAATAATAATAAGACGAATAATATATTTATTCGTCTGAAAAGATTTTTTTTTGAATTACCTGTTAAAACCAAACGCGATTTATATCATGCCTTAAATCAGGCGGAAAAGCATAATGTGATTAATCATTACAGTTTGGAAATGATAGAAAGTGTTATACAAATTGCAAATATGCAGGTGCGTGATATTATGACACCCCGTAGCAAAATGATTAGCATTGACTTTACGATGAAATTACCAGAGATGCTGAAGATTATTGTTGATTCATCTTATTCTAGATTTCCTGTATTTCATAACGATCAAGTGCGAGGCATTCTGCTTGTTAAAGATATGTTATTACATTATATTCAAAGGCAAAATAAAGAGATAAATATTAGTGATTATTTACGTCCGCACATCACAGTTCCAGAAAGTAAAACGCTTGCATCACTGCTTCGGGAGTTTCAGCTGAGTAAAAACCATATAGCAATTGTAATGGATGAATACAGTATGATTAGCGGTCTGCTTACCATTGAGGATATTTTAGAACAGATTGTTGGTGAAATTGAAGATGAACATGATTTTGAAGAAGATAACATTATAAATCACGGAGATGGACGCTATTTAATTAGAGCAAGTATGCCTGTTGTGGAGTTTAATAAATTTTTTAACAGCACTTTAGATGATCAAGGGGTGGATACTATTTCGGGGTTAATTTTAAGTGGGTTTGGACGCATGCCTGAGCAATTAGAAGCTATTGTTTTGGGAGAATTTAATTTTAAAATACTAAAAAGTGATAGCCGCCGTTTGCATTTAGTAGAAGTAAGTAAAATATGACTTTATTAATTGATGTGTATTGTTTGCTTAGCTGTGCTAGGGAATAATTTTAAAAAATAGCGATACAGGATATAAATAATGGCAAACTATGATGCAATTATTGTTGGTGCTGGTGTGGTTGGACAATCTTTAGCATTGTTATTAAAACACACGCTATGCCAGCGCATTTTACTCATAGACAAAACTCCTCTTAATATAACACCAATTAAATCTGTAAGTGGCCGTGTGAGTGCAATTAATTTAGCATCTAAGGAATTATTTGAACGTATTGGCGTGTGGGAGTATATTAGGAATTGCTATGTTTTTTATCGCATTAAAGTTTGGGACGAAGCGGCAAAAGCAAGTTTAAATTTTAACAAAACAGACTATAGACCACTTGGTTATATTATTGATAACGAAGCATTGCAAATTGCACTTAAAAGTGCTGTTAAAGCTTGTCATATTGACTATATACGAGGAGATCTTAGCGATATAACCATGATAGAACAGGGCTATGAAGTATGTATTGATCAACGTAAAAAATTAGATTGTCATTTGTTAATTGGTGCTGACGGCAAATATTCTAAAGTGCGGCAGCTAGCAAACATTAATCATCATAGCCTGGATTATCACGAATCTGCTATTGTAGCATCATTAGGCGCAGAAAAATCATACGCACATAGTTTATATCAATGGTTTTTACCCGATGCGAGTATTCTTGCAATTTTGCCCTTTTCAGAAAAAAAATGTGCTTTAGTTTGGTCTTGTAATAATTATTCGGCAAAAAAATTAATGGCTTTAAATGACAAGGAATTTGCTGAGCTTTTATCTAAACACACAAAAGGGCGTTTTGGTCAATTATCTCTATTAAGCGGACGCTCACAATTTAGATTATTTGAAAGTAGTGCTAAACATTATGTTAAAGCGCATTTAGCACTAGTAGGCGATGCAGCACATAGCATCCACCCTTTGGCTGGTCAAGGTGCAAATTTAGGCCTTATGGATGTCAAAGTGTTGGCGCGCGAATTAGTAAAATCAAAACAACAACCATTTGGCAATTATCTGACACTTAGACGCTATGAACGCACTCGACGCACGCAAAATGAAATAATGGCGAAATCTATGACTGTCCTAGATTACATTACTAAACAAAATAATATGCCCTGCCGCTATTTACGCTCTATCAGCATGGGTTTGCTGGACAAATGCACGCCCGCTAAAAAAATGCTTATTCACTTTGCTTCCGATGGATTTTGATTTTTAACTTGGCTTGTTTATAAAGTAAAATAGTAAAAAATTAATAACTCTCATAAAAATAACCATTATTCTTTTACTAAAATAATATTTACGTCTTTTAAGGGAAAGTTTGATAACAAATGAGAAAAAATAAAAAGGAGAATGATTAAATGTCTTGGTTAGGTGCTGGAATTGGTGCTAGTATTGGTTTTGCAATTGGAGGCCCTATTGGTGCTGGTATAGGGCTCTGGCTAGGAAGTTCAGTAAGCAAGCATAAAAAGCAAAGTGCGACTCTGGAGAGGCAAAATCAAACCCTCTTTTTTGTATCACTTTTTTCTATGTTGGGGAAAATGGCAAAAGCAGATGGTATAGTTTCCAAAGAAGAAATTGATACGCTAATTCATTTTATGATGGAAATGAAATTGGATGAAGAGGATAAAAAAGCTGCTATAACTATCTTTAATAATGCAAAAAATGATAAGTATTCCATCTATGAATATGCAATACAATACAAAGAAAATGCCAGCATAGAAACAAGAGCAATAATGTATAAAATGCTTTGGAAGGTAGCCTACTCTGATGGCGTAATACACCAGCAAGAAAGTGCTATTTTACAAAAAATACCCCCTTATCTAGGCCTTAATAGCAATTTTTATGACAGACTAAAAGGAGAAATATTAGACATCGCACAAGACGTAAATGTTCATTACAATCTACTTGGGTGTACAAGCAGTGATAGCGATGCGCATATTAGGAAAAGTTATAAGCGTATTATCGCTGAATATCATCCCGATAAAATACAATCCAAAGGGCTACCTAAGGAATTTGTTAAAGTTGCTAACGAACAAACTAAAAGAATTAATAAAGCTTACGAGGCTATTAAAAAAAGTCGCACGCAATAAAGTTGAGATAAAACGCACATTAAAAAGCTACTGAAAAATAGCGACTTGCGCACTTTGTAAAAAAAACAGCAAACTTAGAGATTCTCATATAATTCCTGAATGGGTATTAAAATATATTTACTTTTAGTAACTTTTGGCTTGCCAAGTAAAGAAACTCAAAATAGCGCCTCTATGAATCGTGCTTGGCTTGTCAAAGATGTTTCTTTCCCTGAAGGTATATATTTTAGAGCAAGGCATAAAGGTAGAGATTATACTGCAAAAGTTAAAGATGGTGCTCTTGATTTGGATGAGAGAAAATTCCTCGCTCCTTCAGCTGCAACTATGTATATAACAGGTGTCAGCACTAATAGTTGGATTTTTTGGGAGTGTAAGCAGCCAGGTAAAACACATTTTAAAACAATGAAAGAATATCGCCCTAAACATTAATGTTTTTACCGCTTCATTTTGCCGGATTTCAGCAGATAATTTTCGCTAATAATCCCAAGTGGTTTAATATCCCAAGCCTTAGCGTGAATATGGTTAATTTTTTGAAAATGGTGTGCAAGTACGTAAATCTTGGGCAAATAAAAAAAAATTTGATTTTTAGTAAAATAAAGCGCTCTATCATAAAAGCCACCGCCCATACCGAGGCGGTTACCTTTTTTGTCAAAGGCGACAGCGGGCATCAATACAAGATTTATTTTTTTGGCGTGCACACGATTTTTAAAGATAGGTTCTTTAATACCAAAACGGTTTTTTAACGTAGTTTTGTGTAGTGGCGAAAAATGCATTTTTTTTTTAAATAGCACTGGTAAATATATTTTTTTACCTTGTCTAATTAAAAAATCAATTAAATATTTGCTGTCAATTTCACCATCATTTGTAGCATAAAGTGCAACGGAATGTATATTTCTAAAAAGCGCATTTTTTTGACATTGATAGAGCAGTTTTTTAGCATGGTGCTTTTGGAGGGATTTTGGAAAGTTGCGTCTCTTAAGGCGCAGCGCCATTCTTATATTCAAAAAAATAAATTGCCTGATTCAATAAACTTTAGATGAGAAAAATCCATCATGCCGTGGCTGGCACACTCCTTAAACCTGAGCTTAAGGTGGAGTTTAGAATCATACCGAAGGCATCTTATAATTTAAATTAGCTTGCACAAATCTAAAATAAGTTCGCACAAAAGTAATCAATCTCATCTCCTGTGTTTTTCATTATCGGTTTAGGGTGTTAGTCCAATCACGAACACAACAGACATGTGGTCATTTTAACACTAAAAATTGTGTTGTGTCCAAAGTTATATATTTTTTCTCTGTACTAGTAAAATAATACGTATCAATTTATTAAAAGAATAAATAAGCGTATCTGCACATAAATGACAAATTTAGCATCAAGAGAAACAGTGTGCAGTTTTGTGCGTAGAGGCAGAAGTTTAAAAAACTTGAGGCGATTTCATTTTGATAAATTATGGTGCAAATATGGCTTAGTACCAGATGGTTATTTTAATTTTGAGCAAATATTTCAAAATGCAAAACCAGTTATATTAGAAATTGGCTTTGGCAAGGGTGATAGTTTAGTGCAAATGGCGAAAAAAAATACGCATTATAACTATGTTGGTATTGAAGTTTATAAAATGGGGATTTATCGCTTGATGATGCGCGCACACCAGAATAAAGTTGATAATTTAAAAATTATTGAAGGCGATGCCAGAATACTCATTGCTGAGTATATTAAAAATCATAGCTTATCAGGCGTACAATTATTTTTTCCAGACCCATGGCCAAAGAAAAAACATCATAAACGTCGTCTTATTCAGAGAGATTTTTTGGATTTATTAGCAAATAAGTTGTGTGTTAACGGATTTTTATATATTGTCACTGATTGGGAGAATTATATGCAGCAAATATTAAAAATCATTGAAAAACACAAGCAATTTAAGAAACAAACATTTCTATTTAAAAATACAGGTGCTAGGACTATTTTTTTTGTTAATCATCAAATCGAATACAGACCAAAAACTTATTTTGAAAGGCGTGGCTTAAACTTAGGGCATAAAATATGGAATTTATATTATTGCCTCTGAGGTTTCTAAAAATTTAATGTTTGAATTTTGATGATATTTTCTCAGCTACTGTGCATAAATGATGATTTTTAAAATATAATAGTGCAATGATAATTTTCATTTTTCTTGCTGTAACAACCCTGCTTGAGCTTTATGTGCTTATTTCTGTTGGCGAAGTAATTGGCGCACTAAATACCATTATGCTAGTAATTTTAACCGCACTTATTGGCGGTTATTTATTAAGGCAACAAGGTTGGCAGACATTGGGGAAAGCGCAGTTTGTGATAAGTCAAGGTGGCGTTCCTGCTTTTGAATTATTAGAAGGTGCTGTATTGCTTATTAGTGCTATTTTACTGCTAACACCAGGTTTTATTACTGATGTGTTCGGTTTAATTGGATTAATGCCGTGGACGAGAATTTGGGCGATTAAACATATTCTAAACAAATATTTAGCCAAAACATTAAAGCACAAAAGCGCTGTACTAAAACGTGTAAAACCTAACTTTGGTGATGAAAATGATGTATTTGAAGGTGAATTTTGGCGCGATTAAGTGCTGACTAATTTTGTTTATTTTCACCTAATTTTTACTTTTCCCTATTGGCTTTTTCTAAATTATTTTTTTATTTACAAAGAAATGTCAGCAAAGCACCGCCTTAAAGATTTACTTTCTTGCCAAAAGAAATCAATTATTAAACTTGGTTTAGAGCGCGTAGCTAAAATTTATCAAAAACTTATTAGTAATTTAGATGCGACCGTAATTACCATAGCAGGCACAAATGGTAAAGGCTCAACAAGTGTCTTTTTAGATAATATTTATCGTAGTAATGGTTATAAGGTAGGTAGATTAAATTCACCAGCACTACTTCATTATAACGAACAAATTTTAATTAATGGCACAGAAGCAAGTGCGACAGAAATTTTAAGTGCATTTGCGCGTATTGAAGCAGTGCGAGATAAAATTGAGCTGAGTTATTTTGAGTGGCTTACTTTGGCTGCGCTTTGGTTGTTTAAAAAAAATAGCTTAGATATTATTTTACTAGAGGTTGGTCTGGGTGGGCGGCTAGATGCAGTTAACGTGGTTGATCCTGATTGTGCATTGATTACTAATATTGCTTTAGACCACACAGAATACTTAGGCACTAGTCGTCATCAAATTGCCTTAGAAAAAGTTGGTATTGCAAGAAGCGAAAAACCACTGATATGCGCTGACAAAAATCCGCCTGATGTTTTAAAAAAATATGCTAATACACATAATATTCCTATTATCTTTGTAAGCACACCCTATGCTGGGAAAATTGGACTTCTGGGCAAACACCAAAAAACCAATGTAGCACTTGCAGTTGAAACTGTTATGACTTTGCAAAATAATCATCCAGTTGAAATAAAAAAAATGACAGATGCAATAGCAAGTACAAAATTCAATGGACGCATACAAACGTTAACAGTAAATGGACAGGATTTTGTTTTGGATGTAGCGCATAATGTCGATTCAGTTTTAGCACTACGTGATTATCTAGAAAAAACAAATAAAGCAAAACGCATTAATGTCGCTATTTTTTGTGCATTAAAAGATAAGCAGATTGAGCTAATAATTGATAAAATATCACCAATTATCAGTGCGTGGCACTTGGTAAAAGTGAACGAAGTTCGCGTTGACATAGATGATTTAGTGAGGCGTGTTAAAAAATGTGTAGCTAATGATAGCATAGTATTTTTACACGCAGATATATCCACTGCAGCTGCTGCTTTGTTTAGGGATGCTAAATACGGACAGTTAGCGGTTCGCGTGGTGGTGTTTGGTTCATTTCATATTGTGTCTGGCGCCATCAAATATTTACGATAAAATTAGCGTTATTTTTTATTTGGAATTATATTTTAGAATTACACGTTTTTAAAAAAAATTTAATAAAGAATAATTAAAAAATGTATGATACACAGACAAAATATATTACTGTTGGGTTTATATTTTGGTTGGTTGTTTTAATTTTAGTAATTGTAGCAATGCAGATTTACGCACCTAAAAATCAGCCGCACGATGGGTTTGAAAATATTAAAGAAGCGACGCAGAATAATTGGTATGTACAAGTAGCAAGTTTTAGCGACAGGGGGCATTTAAAAAAACTAGAAGCACGTTTAAAAAAACACAATTACCAAACACACATCGTTTTTTCCACAAATACCAATGGCAATATGATACGTGGATTAAGAGTAGGCCCTTATCAAACATCAAGTGCAGCTAAGGCACAAGTAGCGTTTGTTAAAGAACGTTTTAAAGTTGAACCATATATCTTAAAAGTAGAAGAATAAGGCGGGCTTATGAGTTTTGATACATTTTTTGCTGATTTACTCCTTTTTTCTTGGCTGGATTTGGGGTTTATTATTTTTATGCTATTATTTATGGCACACACAATTAGATGTGGCACTTATCAATCTTTATTGCATCTTGTTTGGTTTATTATGTTTTTTATTATTGCTACTTATAATTATGATTTTTTTACGAATCATATCGTATTCAAATGGATTATATTGGATAGTTTTTTACGTCCAATCAGCGCATTTTTACTTATTTTTTTAGCACTTTATCTACTGCGAGTTTCTTGCTATTCTGTATTAAAAGCTAGTTTAAATATTCATCACCCCTGTTGGTTTAACGGCATACTTTTCTGGCTTGTTGTGCTTTTGATTGGCGTTTTAACTGCAATATTTACAGGGGAGATGTTTGTTTATAAAATGCATATCAGTGCATTTATTAGCAATAAAAGTTTACAAACTTATATTAGCACTTCTATAATTACCTTAGCGGTGATACTTGTGGTTTTTAGCATTATTGCATTCTTTGGTATTAAACTAACCAAAGATCAAGCATGCCGATTAAAAAAATTATACGAACCGATATTAAATACTATGCATCGTACTGCACACTTTACGCAAAATACGCAGCGCATACACTTTAAAAATGTGTTACTTGCTATTCCTATTGGCGCCATTAGAGCGTGGGTTCTGGTTACCGCTGTATTATTACTTTTTTCACAGACTGAGATTTACTACGAGACAATAATTTTTCCTTATTTTAAAAATTTTGCTGCATTACTAGCTCCATTTTTTGCTAATCAATTGCCACTTTTATGACAATATTTAATAACTTATGTGCGGTGTTATAGGTGTTTTAACAACAAATAAGAAGCATATTGCTACTTTAATTTACGATGCACTAACTATTATTCAGCATCGTGGGCAGGATGCAGCAGGCATTGTTACGCTACAAGACGAGCGTTTTTATATGCGTAAAGCAAATGGATTAGTGCGTAATGTTTTTCGCACAAAACATATTTTGCACTTAATTGGCGATATTGGTATTGGTCATGTGCGCTATCCGACAGCAGGTAGTTCCTCAAGTGCTGAGGCACAACCATTTTATGTCAATTCACCGTATGGTATTGCTTTTGTACACAATGGTAATTTGACTAATACACAAGCACTCAAAAAAGATTTATCTTGTCGTGATATGCGTCATATGAACACCGATTCTGACTCTGAGGTAATGCTTAATATTTTCGCTGGTGAACTAGCAAAATTTTGTGCGTCCCATCTTATGCCTAATCATATATTTTCTGCAATTACTCAGCTCAATAAGCGCGTTAGTGGTGGCTATGCCTGTATTGCAATGATAGCAAATATCGGCTTGATTGGTTTTCGTGACCCCAATGGTATCCGCCCGCTTATTTTGGGTAAAAAAGAAACGAAAAACGGCATTAAGTATATGTTCGCTTCAGAAAGCGTAGCGCTGAGTGCACTAGATTACGTTACTATACGCGATGTAAAGCCCGGTGAGGCGATTATTGTTACTAGGCAAGGAGAGTTATTCAGCAAAATATGCGCTCAGAGTCCGCGCCATGCACCATGTATTTTTGAGTTTGTTTATTTTGCCCGTCCTGATTCAATTATTGATAATATTTCTGTTTATAAATCGCGCCTTAGAATGGGTGAAAAATTAGCAAATAAAATTAAAAAATTATGGCAAGATGAAACGATAGATGTGGTAATTCCAATTCCTGATACTTCAAGAACTGCAGCACTCCAATTAGCAAGTTTTCTCAACATTAAATATCGCGAAGGCTTCATTAAAAATCGCTATATTGCCAGAACTTTTATTATGCCTGAGCAAAAGCAACGTAAAAAATCAGTCAAACAAAAATTAAGTGCAATTGCGCTAGAGTTTCAAGATAAGAATGTATTATTAGTAGATGATTCTATTGTGCGAGGCACGACTTCAAAGGAAATTGTGCAGATGGCAAGGAGGGCAGGTGCACATAAAGTTTTTTTTGCTTCTGCCTCGCCACCCATTCGTTATCCTAATGTTTATGGTATTGATATGCCTTCTAATAAAGAATTTATTGCCTATCACAGGAGTACAGATAATATTTGTAAAAAAATTGGTGCAGATAGACTTATTTATCAAGATTTAGATGATTTAATATGGGCAGTTAGGCAGGGCAATCCTCAGATTAAAATTTTTGATGCCTCATGTTTTAACGGTAAATATATCACACATGATGTGGGTAGAGACTATTTAAAAAACATTGAAAAAATGCGTCATAAGGCTGATAAAATTGAGGATAATATCCAGTCAATTACTGATGTAAATTGTGATGATATTGAAAATTATCAGTGATGCTAGGTAACCAAAAAAAAACACTCCAAAATTTAAGCTTTGCAACAAATGCTATTCGCTCTGGTTATCGAACAACAGATGAGCAAGAGCACTCTGAAGCAATTTTCCCGACTTCAAGTTTTGTTTTTAAAAATGCTGAACAAGCGGCAAAACGTTTTGCAAAAGAAGAAAAGGGCAATATTTATTCGCGTTTTACTAATCCAACTATTCGCGCCTTTGAGAAGCGTCTAGCAGTGTTAGAATATGGTGCAGACTGTCAAGCGACTGCAAGCGGTATGGCGGCAATTTTTGCCACTATTATGTCATTGTTAAAAGCGGAAGATCACATTGTTGCCTCTCGTAATATGTTTGGTTCTACTATTGTTTTGCTTGAAACGATTGTGGCTAAATTTAAAATACATACTACCTTTGTTGACTTAGGCGATATTGATTCGTGGCAGCAAGCAATTAAACCAAATACACGACTATTTTTATTAGAGACACCCTCTAATCCGCTAAGTGAAATTGTAGATTTAAAAAAATTATCCACAATTGCAGTTGCGCATAATATTTTGTTAGCTGTGGATAATGTGTGCTCTCCTGCTTTGCAAAAACCACTAACCTTAGGTGCACATATTGTTATTCATTCTGCAACGAAATATATTGATGGCCAAGGACGTGTACTTGCAGGTGCTGTTGTTGCAAGTGGAGATTTGATTGAAAAAATACATAATTTTGTCCGTACTACTGGTCCTAGCTTGAGTGCATTTGATGCATGGGTTGTTTTAAAAGGTTTAGAAACACTTGAGTTAAGAATGCAAAAACATTCAAAAAATGCACTGATACTAGCAAGCTGGCTGAACACACAGCCCCAGGTTAAAAAAGTGTATTATTTAGGGTTAACTTCGCATCCTCAGCACAAACTTGCCAAAGCGCAACAACTTGGTTTTGGTGGTTTAGTTTCGTTTGAAATTGATGGTGGCAAAGAACGTGCTTGGCAAGTTATTGACGCAACAAAATTCTTATCCATTACTGCTAATTTAGGTGATGCTAAAACAACTATTACACATCCAGCTAGTACCACGCATGCCCGCTTGAGCGATGATGAAAAAAAACGTGCCCATATTACATCTGCACTTATTCGTATATCGGTTGGACTAGAAGATGTAAACGATGTAATAACTGATATCGCTAGAGGCCTTTTGGTATAATAGCCACGCTATTTATAGACACTTAATTACAGATAAAATTAGCAAATGAAATCAAACTATTCCTACGAAGATCTGATTCAATGTAGTCAAGGTAAACTTTTTGGTGCGGGCAACGCACAGTTGCCGATGCCGCCAATGCTTATGATTGACCGGATTACACACATTTCAGATGAAGGTGGAAAATATAATAAAGGTAAGGTTGTTGCAGAACTTGATATTCGTCCCGATTTATGGTTTTTTACTTGTCATTTTAATAATGATCCAGTGATGCCGGGTTGCCTTGGTATTGATGCGATGTGGCAGCTCATTGGTTTTTTTCTGGGCTGGTCCGGCGGCAAAGGTAGAGGACGCGCTTTGGGTTCTGGTAATATTAAGTTTAGTGGCCAGGTATTGCCGACTAATAAAAAAATAACTTATTGCATTGATTTTTCTCGCGTGGTGAAACGTAAACTGCATATGGGACTTGGTGATGCAACTATGTTGGTGGACGATGTAGTTGTTTACAAAGCTAAAGATTTAAAAGTTGGTTTGTTCACAGATATGAGTAATTTTAATGAATAGAGTTGTTATCACAGGTATGGGTATTGTTTGTAGCCTGGGTAACAATAAATCTGAGGTCTTAAATTCACTTCGTCAAAATAAATCAGGTATTGTATTTTGTGATGAATACAAAGAATTTGGCTTGAGATCGCATGTGCATGGTGCTATTAATACACCCGAATACAAGCATATCATTGATAGAAAAAATGAACGCTTCATGTCATATGCTGCGATTTATAATGCTATTGCAATGCGCGAAGCAATTGAGCAATCTGGCTTAACACAAGAAGAAATTTCACATCCAAGAACAGGTATTATTACTGGTTCTGGGGGCTCTTCTAACTTAAATATTGTTGAAGCTGCTGATATATTAAGAAAAAAAGGTATTAAACGTGTTGGACCTTATCGTGTACCACGCGCAATGGGTAGTACCACCTCCGCTTGTTTAAGCACACTCTACAAAATTAAAGGCATTAATTATTCTATTAGTTCAGCATGTTCTACCTCAGCGCATTGTATTGGTAATGCGATGGAGCAAATTCAAATGGGTAAACAAGATGTTGTTTTTGCAGGTGGTGGCGAAGAATTACACTGGACATTAACAACATTATTTGATGCAATGGGTGCACTTTCTGCTAACTACAACGATACGCCTGCGCTTGCCTCACGTCCTTTTGATAAAGATAGAGACGGTTTTGTTATTTCCGGCGGTGGCGGTATTTTAGTTCTGGAATCACTAGAGCACGCAGAAAAACGCTCTGCAACAATTATCGCAGAGCTAGTTGGTTATGGCGCTACCTCGGATGGTTTTGATATGGTTGCTCCAAGTGGTGAAGGCGCAAGACGCTGTATGGCACTTGCAACACAAAATGTAGCAGATAATATTGATTATATCAATGCACACGGCACTAGCACATTGGTTGGTGATATTATTGAACTTAATGCAATTTACGAAGTATTTAGTGTGCGTGGACACATTCCTAAAGTAAGCTCAACCAAATCTTTATCTGGGCATGCGCTTGGTGCTACTGGTGTAAATGAATCAATTTATTCCCTTTTGATGCTGGAAAATAATTTTATCACTGCCTCTGCAAATGTTGAAAAATTGGATGAAAGTGCGCCAAAGGGAGTAGAAGTGGTGAGAGAAAATATTGATATGCCACTCAAGCGTGTAATGTCTAACAGTTTTGGTTTTGGTGGCACAAATGCCTGTTTGGTGTTTGAACGCTTTGGACTATCTTAATAGTTTTTATAGTGTTATTGTTTTTTAGGTTTTGTAAAAACATGAAAGCCGGTTTTGAAAAACTATTATTTGCTCTATTAAAATGATGTTTATCATTGCAAAAAAAGGCGAAGTATTTATTTACTATGATATGCTTATAAAAAATATCCTGAGTGTTCTTGCCTAATTTTAAACACATCAACCAAATTCAAGTGTAAAGCAGTGGAATTTGGTCAAACTATGAAAAATTAAGTATTGTCAATAAAGGTAAAATTTAACACTCGCTGTAACTTTATTTTATCTGTTACCATATTATCTTATTTTTATACTAACTCTAAAGAGTTTTTTGATGCTATTTTATCATCCTCCCTCAAGTGATACCCGTTGATTAAACGCTTAGATTATGGTATGCTTACGTCCCATTTTAGCTAGAGCACTGAAGGTTTTTTATGGCAGTATTGCGCAAAGAGTTAGCAAATGCAATTCGTATTTTAAGTATGGATGCAGTGGAAAAAGCAAAATCAGGACACCCTGGTGCACCTATGGGAATGGCGGATATTGCACAGGTTTTATGGAATGATTATATGAAATATAATCCTGCTAATCCAAAGTGGGCAAATAGGGATCGTTTTGTGCTTTCCAATGGCCACGGTTCAATGCTTCTTTATTCTTTACTGCATCTAACTGGATTTGACTTGAGCATTGAAGAAATTAAACGTTTTAGACAGCTAAATTCTAAAACAGCAGGGCACCCTGAATACGGCTACGCTGATGGCATTGAAACAACAACAGGGCCTTTAGGGCAAGGTATCGCAAATGCAGTTGGTTTTGCACTAGCAGAAAGAACACTAGCTGCAACTTTCAACAAAAAAGGTTATGATGTGGTCAATCATTACAGTTATGTCTTTATGGGTGATGGTTGTTTGATGGAAGGAATATCACATGAATCCTGTGCGCTTGCTGGCACACTTGGTTTAGGCAAACTCATTGCTTTTTGGGACGATAATGATATTTCTATTGATGGTAATATTACTGACTGGATGGAGCGCGATGTTGCAGGAAGATTTAATGCATATGACTGGCATGTAATGCGCGTAGATGGACATAATCCAGATGAGATTAAAAGGGCAATTATTGAGGCTAAAAGCACGCTTGATAAACCAAGTATTATTTGTTGTAAAACGGTTATTGCTGAAGGTGCTCCGAATAAGCGTGGCACGCACCATACACACGGTGCACCGCTTGGAGAAAAGGAATGCAATGCAACAAGGGAGGCACTTGGCTGGCATTATCCACCATTTGAAATACCAGAAGAAATTAAAAATGCCTGGGACCACAAAGAGCAAGGTGCACAAGATGAACGAAACTGGCAGAAAATATTTACTGCTTATGAAAAAGCATATCCAGTGTTAGCGCAAGAATTCAAAAGGCGTATGGCAGGAGAGTTGCCTAAAGATTTTGTAGAAAAAATGGATGACTATATCAAAAAAACACAGCAAGAAATGCCCAAACTTGCTACGCGCCAATCTTCGCAAAAAGCCATAGAAGTAATAGGTAGTATTTTGCCTGAATTATTTGGCGGTTCAGCGGATTTAACAGGTTCAAATTTAACAAGTTGGTCAGGCAGTATACACATTAATCATGATATTAAAGCGGGAAATTATATTTCATACGGCGTGCGCGAATTTGGTATGGCACATATTATGAATGGTATGGTCTTGCATGGCGGATTTAGAGTATATGGTGGCACATTTTTAATGTTTATGGAGTTTATGCGTAATGCGCTTAGAATGTCTGCGTTAATGAAAATACCAACCATTTATGTTTATACTCATGATTCAATTGGTTTAGGTGAAGACGGCCCGACGCACCAGCCTATTGAACAATTAGCCACCGTGCGCATTATTCCAAATATGATAATGTGGCGCCCTTGTGATGCTAGTGAATCAGCAGTAGCCTGGAAGATGGCTCTTCTTAGAAGAAATGGACCTACTGCACTTGTTTTTTCAAGACAAATACTTGCACCCATGTCACGTACACAAAATCAAGTTAGCCATATTGAACAAGGAGGTTATATCCTTAAAGACTGCAAAATTAAACCTGAGCTAATTATGATTACGACTGGCTCAGAAGTGGAAATTACGATGCTTGCCGCTGATATGCTAGCTAAAAAAGGTAGAGCAGTGCGTGTAGTATCAATGCCGTCAACGAATGTTTTTGATATGCAGGATAAAACATACCAAGATAGCGTTTTGTTGCCGGGTGTTAAACGAATGGCAATTGAAGCAGGTGTTAGCGATATTTGGGCAAAATATGTTGGTTTAGATGGTGGCATTGTTGGTATAGATACTTTCGGAGAATCTGCACCTGCAAGTGACTTATTTAAGGCATTTGGCTTTACAGCTGATAACATTTTCTCCCGCGCCGAACAAATTATTTAACTATTTTTTGTGATTATAAAAACTGCGTGCAGGTAAAGTTTTATCTATAACCGATTAACGAGGAGTAAGCATGGCAATTAAAATAGGGATTAATGGCTTTGGCCGTATTGGCCGTATGGTGTTTCGTGCTGTTAATAAAGATTTTTCTAATATAAAAATTGTGGGTATTAATGACTTACTAGATCCTGAATACCTGGCATATATGCTCAAGCATGATTCAGTGCATGGTCTTTTCCCTGGTGTTGTATCTGTCAAAAATAATACTATGATAGTTGATGGAAAATCAATACGGCTAAGCGCTAAACGCGATCCTGCTGAGCTGAATTGGAATGAAATTGGTGTGGATTTAGTCATTGATTGCACTGGACTTTTCCTAACTAAAGAAAGTTGCACAGCACATCTTAGAGCTGGTGCAAAAAAAGTGGTGCAAAGCGCACCATCCAAAGACGATACACCAATGTTTGTTTATGGTGTTAATCATGATTCTTATAAAGATGAATCTATTATTTCAGCCGCATCTTGCACTACAAATTGCTTGGCGCCTATTGCCAAGGTTTTGCATGATAATTTTGGTATCAAGCGCGGGCTAATGACAACCGTGCATGCTGCAACTGCTACGCAAAAAACAGTAGATAGTCTTTCACAAAAAGATTGGCGCGGCGGTCGCGGTATTTTAGAAAATATTATTCCTTCTTCGACTGGTGCTGCTAAAGCAGTTGGCGTGGTGCTTCCCCAGTTAAATGGCAAACTCACGGGAATGGCGTTCCGTGTACCTACCTCAGATGTTTCAGTGGTGGATTTAACAGCAGAGTTAAATACCAGTGCAAGTTATAGCAAGATTTGCCATGCAATGAAGACCGCCTCAGAAGGAAAAATGAAACATATTCTAGCATATACCGATGATAAGGTTGTTTCTACTGATTTTAGAGGATGTAGCGCACCCTCTATTTTTGATGAAGGTGCTGGTATTGCCTTAGACGAAAATTTTGTCAAAATCATTGCTTGGTATGATAATGAATATGGCTACACTTGTAATATGTTAAGAATGGCAGAGTATATTAGCAAAATTTAAGAAACCTATTATGTCACATTTTTTACTGAGAATTTTTTAGTAGGCTCTAAAATTATAAAAACAAAGAGAAATGCCACTGCGAGAAAATACAGCAATTTTAAAATTAGCAGATTTAGATTTAAAAGATAAGTATTTACTTATTCGTGAAGATTTAAATGTGCCTATAAAAAATAATAAAGTGGTGAGTGATGTACGTATCAGAGCTACAATTCCAACTATTCGCTTAGCTTTAAAAAAAGGTGCACGTGTAATGTTAATGTCGCATTTAGGCAGTCCAACTGAAGGTAAATTTACAACAGAACTTTCATTAAAACCTGTGGCTGAGCGTCTAAGTGAAATACTCAATATATCGGTGCGCCTAGTTAAAAATTATTTAGATGGTGTTCATTTTTATGCAAACGAAGTGCTACTTTTTGAAAATGTGCGCTTTAATACAGGCGAGCGTAAAAATGATGATACACTTGCAAAAAAAATAGCAGCACTATGTGATGTGTTTGTGATGGATGCTTTTGCTAGTGCACACAGAGTACATGCATCAACTTACGGCGTGGTAAAGTATGCTAAGATAGCGTGTGCAGGACCACTGCTCATTAAAGAATTAGACGCACTCAATAAAGCATTAAATAATCCTAAACGCCCGTTGGTCGCAGTGGTTGGTGGTGCTAAAGTTTCTAGTAAATTAACCTTGCTGGAAACACTTTCTAAAAAGGTCGATAAATTGATATTAGGTGGTGGTATTGCTAATACTTTTATTGCAGCCAAAGGTTATGAGGTTGGCAAATCACTTTATGAGAAAAACTTAATTTCTGTTGCTAAAAAACTGATGGTAAAATGTGATATTCCAATCCCTTATGATGTTGCAGTTGGGAAGGCATTTTCAGAAGATGAACCTGCAATTATCAAGCCTATTAGCGCAATTCTTCCTGACGAGATAATTCTTGATATTGGACCTAACTTTACCAAAGTACTTGCTAAGTTTATTGAAAATGCGGGCACCATTGTTTGGAACGGTCCCGTAGGCGTTTTTGAGTTGGATGCTTTTAGTGCAGGCACAAAGACACTTGCACATGCCATTGCAAATTCTAAGGCGTTTTCCATTGCAGGCGGCGGCGATACGCTATCTGCAATTGATACATACCAAATCGCTGATAAGATATCGTATATTTCTACAGGCGGCGGTGCATTCTTGGAATTTTTAGAGGGGAAAACACTGCCCGCGGTTCAAATATTAACACAGAGGGCAAGTGAGGAATTAAAAGCAAAAGTAAAAAATACTAATTAGTGCGTAAGAAATAAAATTTAATATATGTTAAGACGCACAAAAATTTTAGCAACATTAGGCCCTGCAACTGATAAAGATGGTGTTTTAGAGCGAGTTTTGTCAGCAGGGGCGAATGTGGTGCGTATTAACTTTTCGCATGGCACAAAAAGAGAGCATCTAAAACGTGCAGATGCAGTGCATAAATATAGTCAAAAATACGGCGTGCACATCGGCGTTTTAATGGACTTACAAGGCCCTAAAATTCGTATTGGTTCATTTAAAAATGGTGTAGTTAAATTAGAAAAAAAACAAATATTTATCCTGGATGCAGACCATGATATGCATTTAGGAAATGAAAAACGCGTTGGCCTTACCTATAAGGCATTATCACAAGATGTACATTCGGGTGATTTATTACTTATCAATGACGGTAAAATTATTTTAGAAGTTACGCGTATTGTTTCTGGGCAGATATTTTGCTTGGTGCAACAAGCGGGCATTTTATCTGACAAAAAAGGTATTAATTTACGCGGTGGCGGTCTTTCTGCTAGGGCACTCACAGAAAAAGATAAACAAGATATTTTACTCGTTGCTAAGGCAAAAGCAGATTATGTTGCCTTGTCATTTGTAGCGAGCGGTGATGATGTTAGAGCGGTGAAAAAATTATTAAAGGAGGTAAATTCAGAGGCAAATGTTATCGCTAAAATTGAGCGTGCTGAAGCATTAGAAGATGACGTAATCATAGATATTTTAAACGAATCAGCAGGTATTATGGTAGCTAGAGGTGATTTAGGCGTAGAAATTGGTGACCCTCTTCTACCTGCACAACAAAAACGTTTAATTAAACTTGCCCGGCAAAATGACAAAATTGTGATTACTGCCACACAAATGCTTGAATCAATGATTAGCTCCCCTGTACCAACGCGTGCTGAAGTTTTTGATGTGGCAAATGCGGTATTAGATGGCACAGATACGGTAATGCTTTCTGCTGAAACTGCGGCGGGTAATTTTCCAGAAAATGCAGTTAAAACCATGCACGAAGTATGCCTGGAGACTGAAAAAAACCCTATTGCTAAAATTTCGCACCACCGCCTACACGCTACTTTTAAATATATTGATGAAACCATCGCAATGAGTGCAATGTATGCGGGTAATCACTTGGGTGTCAAAGCAATTGCTGCGCTCACTGAAACAGGAAAAACTGCGCTTTGGATGTCACGTATCAGCTCAAATATTCCTATTTTTGCGATGTCAAATAATATAAAAACTTTGCGTAAAATTTCTTTGTATCGGGGTGTATATGCATGTTATATTGCACAGAAATACAATGATTGGGACAAAATTGACAGTGCAGTTATAACACTTCTGACAAAAAATAAAATTGTTGAAACTAATGATGTAATTATCTTAACTAGGGGGCTACATAAAGGTCTAGCAGGCGGTACAAATTTGATGAAAGTGCTACATGTCGGTGATATTAGGTATTAATGGAGTACATTAAAAAATATATTATTAAAATAACTATTTATTATATTTTTAGGGTTTTTATGTTTGTATAATTACTCTAGAATTAAAAATATTATTAATTTAGGATAATAGAGGGAGAAAAATATGTTAATTTCAATGAGACAGTTACTTGATCATGCTGCTGAAAATAATTATGGTATGCCTGCGTTTAATGTAAACAACATGGAACAAGTGCACGCCATTATGCAAGCTGCTGATAAAACAAATAGCCCAGTAATTATGCAAGGTTCAGCAGGAGCAAGAAGTTATGCAGGAGAGGCATTTTTGCGCCACTTAATTGTTGCTGCTATTGAAATGTATCCGCATATTCCTGTGGTGATGCACCAAGATCACGGAGCGGATCCATCGGTTTGTTTGCGCTCTATTCAATCGGGTTTCTCATCGGTTATGATGGACGGCTCGCTAATGAGTGACATGAAAACCCCTGCTAGTTATGAGTATAATGTAAGAGTAACTAAAGAGGTGGTTAACATGGCACATGCGGGCGGTGTTTCAGTTGAGGGCGAGCTTGGTTGCTTGGGTTCACTTGAAACAGGGATGATGGGTGAGGAAGATGGACATGGTTCAGATGATAAAATAGATATGGATATGCTACTCACTGACACTGAAGAAGCGGCTGATTTTGTTAAAAAAACTAAAGTGGATGCACTCGCTATCGCTATTGGCACTTCACATGGTGCATATAAGTTTAGTAAAAAGCCCGAAGGTGATATTTTAAGAATTGACCGCGTTAAAGAAATTCATGCACGTATTCCTGATACGCATTTAGTAATGCATGGTTCATCTAGCGTACCGCAAGATTGGCTAGATATTATCAATAATTATGGTGGCGATATGGGACAAACTTACGGTGTGCCTGTAGGAGAAATCAAAGAAGGTATCAGGCATGGTGTTAGGAAAGTTAATATTGATACCGACCTTAGAATGGCTTCAACAGGTGCGGTGCGTAAACACTTAGCAGAAAATCCAGCGAATTTTGATCCGAGAAAGTTCTTAAAAGAATCCACCAAAGGAATGATGGAAATTTGCGCCACGCGCTTTGAGGCATTTGGCTCAGCAGGCAATGCAGGTAAAATACGTGCTATTTCATTTGAAGAGATGGTTTCTCGTTACGCTTCAGGTGAGCTTGCACCGAAAGTAAATTAGAGATAATTTCATATTGTTTACTTAACTTGAATAAGTAGGGTCTAATGTTAGCAAAAAGGTTTGCCTTAGGTTTTGGTATTGCTATTATTTTGCCTTTAATGCTTTATTATGGTGTTAGCACATTTAGCCCAGAACCCAAATATAGCGACTATCGCATAGATAATTATTATCAAAAATATAAAGATGCATCTTTAGAAGATAAAAAAGCACTGGCAAACAAACAAGAAAAATTAACTTTACAATTAAAGGTAGCAAGGAAGGGTTTTCAACAAAATCTATTTTTTGTTATGGTGCCACTTGGAGTATTATCAATCATTATTGGTGCTTTTATTACAACTAACAGTATAGGTGCTGGTCTTATTTTTGGTGGTATTTTTAGTATGTGTAATGGCTATATACGTTATTGGTCTGAGTTGCCAGATAGTTTGAGATTTATCTCTTTACTGTTTGCATTTTTGGTACTAATAATAGTTGGCTATAAAAAATTAGAAAGCCAAAAATATAGCAAATAAGGCTAGAAAGCAAAATAACACGCTTAGATGATTAAGCAACCACCGTTTTTTTAAGCAGTAGTTTTTTGTTTAAGAGCTTTAATGACAATGACCCCCTCCAGAGCTTGCAGTACCAGCCGTTGAACAGAGGGTAGAGACAGTGCCGAGACCCTTAGAGGCGTATTTTGGATCGGCTGGATCGGTTTGGTGCCTCCCAGCAGCTAGGCCCTCTAATGGTGGCACACCATTATATGGAATGGCAATATAAGTAACCTCTTTAGTACAGGTTGTAACCTCATATTCCTCTACATCTTTAAATGGTGAATCATCACCAAGAACTCCCTTTGGATCTTTTCTAAGCTCAGCACGCACCTTTTTATCGTGAAGCGCAATTTTTAATTTTTTAATATTCATAACTTTCTCCAAAAATAGAAATATAACTCAAACTCACCCCTATAGATGACCACCTTGTTCACCTTTTCCAGTGCTTGCAGTACTAGCTGTTGAACAAAGGGTAGAAATACTACCCAAACCTTTAGGTTGAAGACTTAACTGAGAAGAACCAGCAGCAATATTCTCTAATGCAAATGACCACCGTGTTTACCTCCCCCAGTGCTTGCACTACTAGCTGTTGAACAAAGGGTAGAAATACTACCCAAACCTTTAGGTTGAAGACTTAACAGACCAGCAGCAATATTCTCTAATGGTGGCACACTATTATATGGAATGGCAATATAAGTAACCTCTTTAGTACAGGTTGTAACCTCATATTCCTCTACATCTTTAAATGGTAAATCATCACCAAGAACTCCCCCTGGATCTTTTCTAAGCTCAGCACGCACCTTTTTATCGTGAAGTACAGCATTTAATTCTTTATGGCTAAGACTCATAATTTTCTCCTTTGTAAATATCAATAACAGTAAGGTTTAATACTTTAGACACTAAGATATTTTACAAAAAATTTGTGCGTAAAGTAAGATCTTTTTCTTATAAATCTATAAACCCTAACTATTGACATTATTTATTTTTGATTTTAAAACGAATCAATACTTGTGTGCTTTGAAAAAAACTTAGGCGGATTGCTTTTTTGTATGGAAATAAACAAGCAAAATAGAAATAGAAGCTGGTGTAATACCCTCAATACGACTCGCTTGTCCAATGGTGTTTGGCTGATATTGGTTTAATTTTTCTACCACTTCATTAGAAAGTGCCTTAATAGTGCTATAGTCAAAATGTTCGGGTAGCGCAGTTTGCTCATTTTTACGATATTTGATAATTTCTTCTTGCTGACGCTTGATATAACCTGCATATTTAATCTGATTTTCCACTTGCTGTGCGATAATTTTATTATCAAGAAGTGGTGCCGCTTGTGATAGAGATGTTAGGTCTTGATAACAAATGTTAGGACGTCTTAATAAATCTGCTAAACTGTATTCATGATTTAGTGCTCTGCCGACTAATTGTGTTGCTTTTTCATCATTTGCCTGTATCCAAGTGCATTCAAGACGTCTTTTTTCTGCTTCAACTACCTTATATTTAGCACTGAATGCCTGCCATCTTTTTTCTCCTATTAAACCAAATTGATATGCTAGAGGTGTCAAACGCAGGTCAGCATTATCTTCTCTAAGTAGTAAGCGATACTCAGCACGAGAAGTAAACATGCGATAAGGCTCTTTTGCACCTTTAGTAATTAAATCATCTACCATCACGCCCAGATATGATTGATCGCGCCTTGGATGCCACGCCTTTTTATTTTGCGTGGCTAAACTTGCATTAATGCCTGCAAGCAAACCTTGTGCTGCTGCTTCTTCATAACCCGTTGTGCCATTAATTTGCCCAGCAAAAAAAAGTCCAGATATAGCTTTAGTTTCCAAACTGAATTTTAATCCTCTAGGGTCAAAAAAATCATATTCAATTGCATAACCTAAACGCACAATATGCGCATTTTCAAAACCTTTTATGGAGCGTATAAAAGCAATTTGTGCTGCGTAAGGCAAACTAGTAGATATACCATTTGGATAGATTTCATTAGTTTCAAGTCCTTCAGGCTCAACAAAAATCTGATGGCTATTACGCGCATGGAAACGTGCTACTTTATCTTCAATAGAAGGGCAATAACGGGGCGCATTACCAGTAATGCTACCTGTGAACATTGGTGAGTCTTTCATTGCAGCGCGAATAATTTTATGCGTTTTTATATTGGTATGTGTGATGTAACACGATACTTGTCGGGGATGTTCTGAAACATCTCCCATAAAAGAAAAAACAGGAGTGGGCGTATCACTTTTCTGTTTATCTAGTAAATGATAATCAATTGTCCTGCCATTTAGGCGTGGTGGTGTGCCTGTTTTTAATCTGCCAACACCTAGATCATAAGCACGCAATTTTTGCGCTAATGTATTTGCAGGCGCATCTCCCGCACGTCCGCCGCCGTAATGCTTTCTGCCAATATGGATAATCCCGCCCAAAAAAGTGCCGCTTGTTAGAATCACTTGATGAGAAAAAATTTTAAGTCCCGTCTCAGTTACAACGCCTTTAATAGTATTATTTTCAATGATTAAATCACTCACCGCCTGCTGAAACAAAAACAAATTTTTCCTATTTTCTAAAACACTACGAATATAAGATTTATAAAGCATCCTATCAGTTTGCGCTCTCGTTGCTCTCACTGCAGCACCTTTACTTTTATTAAGAGTGCGAAATTGAATACCTGCATAATCCGCCGCCCGTGCCATCACCCCGCCCATAGCATCAATTTCTTTTACCAAATGACTCTTACCAATGCCACCAATAGCAGGGTTACAGCTCATTTGCCCAAGCGTTTCAATATTGTGTGTCAAAAGCAGTGTTGGCACACCCATTCTACTGCAAGCAAGTGCTGCCTCTGTGCCAGCATGTCCACCGCCTATAACAATGACTGGATAATAATTATTTTGCATAGTTACTTATTTTTAAGTAGGGTGTTATTCTTTGAAACAAGCTATTATACTAAAAAACAGCTAATGTGCACCAAGTGCTTGGTGTATTTCAAAGGCAGTTTCTAGAATGTGTTTGCCATTTTGGCTGTCTATTTTATGCCTCTCATTTGGATGATTTAATAACTAAGAGCCCTATGCTATGCTTTTTTATAACCTCTGTCAAGAGTATAAATTAAAGTATCCGATATATAAGCTTTGCCACTAGATGGTAGGTGCAATAAAGATATTTTGCATGTTTTTTGACTTTAAAGCAAAATAGTGTCAATAATTAGGGTTTATACAACCATTAGAAGTTCTAGATTTATATCAATATTTTCTATAAAATAGCAGTGGTTATTGTATTTGTTACTTCTTAAGGAGAAAAACATGAGTATCAGCTTAAAAGAGTTCGGTGCTAGTCTTTATGATAAAGAGATGCGTGCCGAGTTTAGAAAAAACCCAAAAAAGTTTCTTAGCGATGATTCGCCGTTTAAGAATGCACAGAAATATAAAGTTATAACTTCCACTAAAGATATTACTTATATTGCTATTCCACATCGTGATGTGCTACTATTAGCGAATATCACTGCTGCTGGGAATATGGAGGGTGAGCCCACTATTTCTATATCCACCGTAGCCTCTGCTAGCTCGTGTCTTGGTACTTTGAGTTCTGTTCATATGCTAGATGGTCGTCGCGTATAATGTCAACGTTGAATAATGCTTTTTAAAATTCTGTTTTAAAAGTAAAAGAGTGTCAATAATTAGGTTTATACAACTATCAGAAATTTTGGTTTTATATTAATTTCCTATAAAACAGCAGAGGCTATCATATATTTATTGTTTTAATAAAGGAGAAAATAATGAATCTTAGTTATAAAGAGTTAAACACCGGGCTTTACGATAAAAAAATGCGTGTTGAGCTTAGAGAAAACCCCAAAAAAGTTCTTGGTAACTCCCCACCATTTGAAGATACGAAGGAATATAAAGTTGTAACTTCTAGTAAAAAAATTACTTATATTGCAGTGCCACATCGTAATACGCCACCATTAGACAAAATTGCTGCTGGAACAAAGAGAAAAGACAGTCCCTGGGATGTGTCCACTATATCTACTGCCTGCTCAACACTAGGCTGTATGAGTAGCGTTAAAATGGATAGTCATGGCAATCGCATCTAATATAAGTTAGGTGTATAATAATGGTGTCAGTAACTAGGGCTTTATACAACGGCAAATTATTTTAACTTTGTAAACATTCTCTATAAAATGACGGCGATTCTGCTGTATTTATATCTTGATAAGGAGAAAAAATTATGAGCATTGATTTGGAAGACTTAAAGGCTGGTCTTTATGATAAAAGGATGCGTGCTAGGCTTAGAAAAGATCCACAAAGTTTCCTTGGTGATTCCTCACCATATAAAGATGCGAAGGAATGTAAAGTTATAACCTCTAGCAAAGAGGTTACTTATGTTACGATACCACATCACACCACGTTGCCATTATCAAAAATTACTGCTGGGACTGGGAGGGGTTATGGCTGTCTTTCTACTTTTACCTCAACCGTTGGCACTGCAAGTACTAGTGATGGAAAGAACTAGATTATTGCGCAACATCTTAGTGCGTAGGACACAAATAAAAATATATTTAAAGAGTAGCATATATTAGGTATTTTAAGCTAGTATTGAAATTCTTAAATAGAAAAACTACCACTTAAAAACGGTGGTTTTTCTATTTTGCGTTGGTGTTATCTTATGCAGGTTTTTTATCTCTCCATTAAAAAAGCCCCCACTGGGAGGGCTTTAGGTCGCTTAGAAGCGGAGCCTACGAAATATTCATTTCATTAGTATGAAAAGCAAATCAATAGGCCTTGGTCGGTTATACTAAGGTGGATATAATACACGAAATTGAACCAATGAGCAAGAAAATTTTAGGCTTGGATTTAGGTAGCAATTCAATAGGTTGGGCGTTGCTGGAAGAAAAAACCGGCAAGCTGTTAAAAATCATTGACCTCGGCTCCCGTATCTTTATCAAGGCGGTGAAGGAAGGGGAGACCCCAACCCCGAAAAACGTGAAACGTCGTCAAATGCGTTTAGTTAGGCGTGTGCTTCAAAGGCGCGCAAGACGCAAGCAAAAAATGCTCAACTATCTGGTATTGCTTGATTTGCTTCCCAAGGAATTGCTCGGTAATACCGAACCGGAAAAATTATTGAACCAAATTGGTGACCCGTACGAATTGCGCACGAAGGCATTGGACGAGCGATTGTCTTCACACCAATTGGGGCGCATTTTATTGCACTTTGTTGCGAGGCGAGGGTTTTTAAGTAATAAAAAACAAGCGGCGGGGGATTTGGTGGATGATCCGGATACGATGGATTACTTGAATGAACCGGACGCTAAAACTGACTCCAGTGAGGATAAAAAAGAAGGTGATTTCAAGGCGGATATTGCTAAAGTTTATCTGGATATTAAGGCTGAGGGAGCAAGGACTTTGGGCGAGTATTTATATCGTTCAAAAAACAATGTCAAACGCAACCGCGCACATAAAGGTGGACACTTGCGTACGGACCGTGCGATGTATCAAGATGAATTAGAACAAATCTGGAAAAAGCAACGTGCTTATTTTACGAATCTTCCGGGTGATTTCATGGAAGAGAACAAAGGTGTTAAAAAAATAATTTTTTATCAACGACCGCTCAAGTTGAGAAAAGATCGCGTTGGGAGATGTTCCTTGGAGCCAAAACATTATCGTGCAAATACGGCGCGTTTGGAAGTGCAACGATTCCGCTATCTGCAAGATATTAATAATTTAGAATATTTGGATCGACATTCGAATAAATGGGTATCACCAACAGATGAGCAAAAAGCCAAACTCGTTATCTATTTTGAGCATCATCCAAAAATTACAATCACAGCACTCAAAAAGGAATTAAATATTGATAAGTTAACGGAAATCAATTTAGAAACAAAAGATTTGAAGGGCAATATTACTGCTTGTACAATTCGATCGGTCATCGGAGAGCAATGGGATGAAATGGGTGATACTAAACAAAAGTCCTTGTTCGAGGATTTGTTCACCATCAAGAAAAAATCCGCCCTCAAAAATCGACTGATAGTTCATTGGAATTTTGACAAACAAACGGCTGTCAAACTATGTTTGTTGGAGTTTGAACCTTCCCATTCAAATCTTTCACTTAAAGCCATAAACAAACTACTGCCGTATTTGAAAGGAGGCAAGATTTACAGCGATGCGCGCCAAGACGCAGGATATGGTTATGATGCCAAAGAAATGGAAACTCAGGAAAAACTATCCTCTCCGCCTGAAACACCCAACCCAATTGTTAACAAAGGATTGCACGAGTTGCGCCGTGTGGTCAATGCCATCATTAAAGAACACGGCAAACCCGATGCCATTCGCATTGAAATGGCACGGGATTTAGAAATGAATACTAAACAATATGAAAAATTTATCAAACAGCAAAAAATAAATGCAACGGCTAACAAAGAAGCCCAAGAAAAATTTGAAAGTCTGAATTTGGGAAGTAAATATGCTTCGGGAGATCAAAAAACTAAGTACAGGTTATGGAAAGATCAAAAGGAGTGCTGTGCATACAGCAATCAATCTATCCCCCTGAGACAGGTGTTTAGCGCCGACAC
This sequence comes from Gammaproteobacteria bacterium, assembly GCA_965207345.1. Lineage (GTDB taxonomy): Bacteria > Pseudomonadota > Gammaproteobacteria > PS1 > Pseudothioglobaceae. Next base: position 648,353 of record OZ242280.1, read on the forward strand.
GGAAGTGGATCATATTTTACCGTTTCCCAAATCTCTGGACGATTCGTATATGAACAAGGTCATTTGTCTGACGAAAGAAAATCGCTACAAAGGCGATAGGACTCCCATTGATGCTTGGGGTGGAAATGACGAAAAATGGAATCAAATCACTCAATCTATCCGTCGCTGGGACAAGTCACTTAAATCTAAAGTAGCGAGATTTTATCAAACCGAAAAGGATTTGCTAAAACGTAATTTTATTGAAACACAATTAAATGATACTCGCTATATTTCAATATTGGCGAAAGATTATATGTGTCAACTGGGTTGCGATGTATCGGTTACTAAAGGATTTGTTGTATCTAAAATCCGCCATCAATGGGGTTTTAACACTCTTATCGGTGAAACCAATAGAAAAGATCGCACCGACCATCGTCACCATGCAATTGATGCGGTGGTGATTGCTGCTACGTCTCGTAGTCTATACACTAAAGCGGTTGGACAGATTCAAAACAACAAACTTAAAATTGACCTGCCATACCCACATATCAGGGATGAATTGAGCGAAAACATCAAACACATTATCGTCTCCCATGCGCCCCAACGAAAATTATCCGGTGCTTTGCATGAAGAAGGAAAAGGAGCAGGATATATCGCCAAACACGGCGGATTTGTTTATCGTAAAACCCTTGGCTCAAAATTTACCGAAAAAAAAGCCAAAAGTATCGTGGATGAAACCGTCAAAAAAATTGTAGAAAAGCACATCTCAAAATACCAAAATATAAAGGAAGCCTTTGCCGACAATGTAACCGTCTATCACAAAGATGGAAAGACACCCATTAAGCGTGTGAGAGTTTTGCAGTCTAAAATAAAGAAAGAAAAAAAGTTGGGCGAGGCGAAATTTGGCGTGAAAGACAAGCAGGGGAAAATTTTTAAATGGATGGTTTATGGCAACACCCATCATGTGGAAATTATCCGAGATAAAAAAACAGGGCAAATCAAGGGCGAATTTGTAACCATGATGGAAGCGCACAGACGAGCAATGACAGGCGCAAAATCTGCTATAAAACGTGATGTTGTGCGGGAAAAAATAGTTAAAGATTACGGGGAGAAGCATGAGTTATTAATGGTCTTGCATATTAATGATACTGTTAGTGTGGTAAATGATGATGGCGAGCGTATATTTTACCGGGTTCAAAAGCTCGGAGCGAGAGGAAATATAATGACATTAAGACTTAACATAGCCGCTACGACAAAGAAAAAACATGAAGAGATTAGTATTGATTTTAGACCGAAAACCTTCACGAAAACCTTCAAAAAACATAAAGTTCGTTTCCACCACATAAACGCCATAGGGTATTTGGTTAATGATTAAACGCATTGTGGATATATCTGAACAAGCATATATTCACACAAAAAATCATCAATTATTGATCGATAAAAAGGAAGAAACCGTTGGGCGAATTCCCACTTAGGATTGGGGGTATTGATTTTGCAACATCCGGCTATAGTAATAACCCAATCAACAATTGTTGCTTGTCAGAAAAACAAAGCCGCGATTATTTTTTGCAATGAAAAACACTTGCCTTATTCAGCAATACTCCCGATTAGTGATGGACATACGTTGCACCAAAAGGTGCTACGGATGCAGGTAGAAGCAAAGAAACCTATAACAAAGAAAATCTGGAAACAAGTAGTCCAACAAAAGATTGTAGAGCAAGAAAGAACACTGTTTCTGGCGGGAACGGATGCCGCTGTCCTTGCCCGATTAGCATCAAAAGTTAAATCCGGGGATGCGAAAAATCACGAAGCACAAGCGGCACAATACTATTGGCCCCGCTTGTTTGGTGGGTCATTTAGAAGGGATTACGAAGCGGCCGGGTTAAATACACTGCTGAATTATGGATATGCCGTTGTACGCGCATTAATTGCCCGTGCTATCGTCGCTAGTGGACTCCATCCTTCAATCGGTATCCATCATCACAATCAATACAATTCACTTTGTCTTGCGGACGATTTAATGGAGCCATTTCGTCCATGGGTGGATTGGTTGGTTTATCAAATTTGGATAGAAAATAAAAAGACGAAAATTGACAACGAGACAAAGCAATATATGCTGAGACTTTTAAGTGAATCAGTGAGTATCAACAAGAAAACAATGCCGCTGATGGTGGCTTGTCATTACCTAATTGCCGATTTCAAGCGATGCTTGGATGGTTCGATACATCGCCTAAAATATCCAGTGTTAGCAAGCAGAGTATAAGCGTGATCTTTGGAGGATTGAATAGCATGTGGGTGATCGTCTTATTTGATCTGCCAACAGATACCAAACAAGCCCGCAAGCAGTACACCTGTTTTAGGAAACAACTTCTAAATGATGGGTTTGGAATGATGCAGTATTCGGTGTATTATCGGCACTGTGCCAGCGATGAAAATGCCAGCGTCCATTCAAAACGTGTAAAATCAGCATTACCGCCAGAGGGCGAAATACGTATTGTTAAAATAACCGATAAACAGTTTGGAAAAATTGAGGTTTACTATGGAAAAAAGCGAATACCAATCGAATGCGCCCCAGTTCAACTGGAACTTTTCTAAAGAAAATTTCCAGTATATCCAGATAATTCATAAAGTTACCTCACAGATATTATAACCGACCAAGGCCTATCCGCAATCCACAACTACGAACTGTTACCTGACAACAAGACGATAATTATAACCGACCAAGGCCTATCCGCAATCCACAACTTTTATGATTTACTTGACATTAGATATGTAAATTATAACCGACCAAGGCCTATCCGCAATCCACAACCCGCAAAGGGGAGGTTAAAATGAGTACTGATTATAACCGACCAAGGCCTATCCGCAATCCACAACTAAGAGAGGTGTCACAGTCTTTTGCTTATGATTATAACCGACCAAGGCCTATCCGCAATCCACAACTGATTTCATTCTGGGAAAATGCGGTCTTATATTATAACCGACCAAGGCCTATCCGCAATCCACAACTGGAGGCAAGACAACTGCTGCTTTTTCAATAATTATAACCGACCAAGGCCTATCCGCAATCCACAACTGACGACAGCATGCAGAGAGGATTTAATTATTATAACCGACCAAGGCCTATCCGCAATCCACAACTGACAATCAAGATGAAGCTATATTAAAAATATTATAACCGACCAAGGCCTATCCGCAATCCACAACTTCTACGCTCTGTTACAGTAACCATTTTTAATTATAACCGACCAAGGCCTATCCGCAATCCACAACTGTAATAATATCTTTATTGCAGTTAAGTTCTATTATAACCGACCAAGGCCTATCCGCAATCCACTGATATACAATTTTAATTTTGGGGATTATAAAAATAAGATATTTGTGGATTTATGTATGTTATTCCCTTTTTAATTGTGCTATAACCTTTATTTCTTTAGTGTTTTAAGATACAATTTAACATATAATGAGAATCGTTATTATTAACATTTAATAATGATTATAGTTTAGGAGATAAAAATATTTTATATCGCAAGAAATAAACTGAATTATGTTAGTAATTAAAAGCCTAAAAATTCACTATGGAGGTAATGAAAGTATTATTCAAGATTTTGATTTAAACTTACAATCTGGAATGATTTTAGCCATGCTAGGTGATAGCGGTAGTGGTAAAACGAGTGTGCTAAGAGCAATAGCTGGTCTTTGTAATATTGCAGATGGCATTATTAGTTTAGATATGGTGGTTTTAAGTCATTATAAAATGCGTAAATATGTTACAGTAGAATTGAGAAATGTAGGTATGGTTTTTCAAGATTGCGCCTTATTCCCGCATTTAACAGTGGCAGTAAATATTGGTTTTGGTTTAAAATATCTTAATTACCGAATTAGAAAAAAACGCGTCAAAGAATTACTTACCTTGATTGATTTATCGCACAGCGAAAAAAAATATCCTCATCAGTTATCAGCTGGTGAACAGCAACGTATTGCGCTTGCACGCTCGCTTGCACCGAAACCAAAATTATTATTATTGGATGAGCCATTTTCTAATTTAGATGCGAACCATAAAAATCAATTGGTAATGCAAGTTAGAAGTATTCTTAAAAAAGAAAAGATGACTGCTATTTTCGTAACGCATGATGAAGAAGAAGCAAAAACATTTGCTGACGACATTGCTTATATTAAAAATAAAAAACTGTATATAATGCCACGCTGATAAAACCGGCTATATTAAAAATGAGGTCCTACATATGCTTACTTAACTAAGGAAATTTAAGAATGAAATTGAAACATTTTTTGTTAAATTATCTTTTAACGCCAAGTTTTATTGCAGGCGCACTTTTAGTTTCTATGCACATAAGCGTATTTGCCCATCATCAAGGCGTAAAACTAAATGAACCCATAGTTGTTTATAGTGCTAGAAAAGAACATTTAATCAAGCCACTTTTTAACGCGTTCACAAAAGAAACGGGCATTAAAATTAATTATTTTACGGGTGAATCTGGCGCACTTATTGAGCGTTTAAAGCTGGAAGGTGCTAGCACAAAAGCAGATATATTACTTACAGTAGATGTAGGAAATCTTTGGTATGCTAGCACGCAAGGTATTTTAAGACTAATTAAAAGTAATTACTTAGATAGCACTATCCCAAGTTATTTAAAAGATGACAGTGCAAATATGTGGGTCGGGTTATCTGTTAGAGCTAGAACAATTGTCTATCACACAGAGCGCGTCCTTCCTTTGGAACTATCAAGTTATGCTGATTTAGCCAACCCAAAATGGCGTGGACGTCTGTGTTTAAGAAGCGCTAAAAAAGTCTATAATAAATCTTTAGTAGCCTCGATGATTTACCATTTTGGTGCATCAGAAACAGAGAAAACTATCAGGGGCTGGGTAAAGAATTTAGCGACTAAGCCGCATGCAAAAGATGCGCAAGTTATGAGTGCAATTCTCTCAGGACAATGCGACGTTGGTATTGTCAATACTTATTATTTTGCACATTTACTAAAAAAAAGAGTAAATGCACCGCTAAAACTATTTTGGGCGGATGAGGAAAAATATGGCACACATATCAATATTTCAGGTGCAGGAATTAGCAAATATGCACCCCATCCAGAACACGCTAAATATTTAATTGAGTGGTTATCATCGGCTAGGGCACAAAAAATTTATGCAACCCTCAATGATGAATATCCTGCTAACCAAAATATTTCTCCTAGTGATGAAGTAGCATCCTGGGGAAGTTTTAAGCATGATACTATCCCTTTAACTCAAGTAGGAATGTTACAAGCTGAGGCAGTAAAACTAATGCAGCTATCAGGTTATTACTAAGTTTAACATTAAAGATGCAATCTTTTTTTAGCTCCTGTCTGCTAATTCGTATAACCACAACAAGCTTAGCTTTTATTATCGCGATGCCTATTTTTGTGATTAGTTTATCTTGGTTTACTGAGACTTATACGCTTTGGCTTCATTTTCAAAATACTATTTTGTCATCGCTATTTAGCAACACTATTATTTTATTACTAGGTGTTGGCTTTGGTGTGGCAATATTAGGCACAGTTTTGGCATGGTTTGTTACGATGACAGAATTTCCGGGCCGTAGGTATTTAGAATGGGCGTTATTATTACCGTTTGCCATACCCGCTTATGTTTTAGCGTTTGTTTATCTTGGTATTTTTGATTACGCTGGTTTTTTGCAGGTGTGGTTACGCGCAACATTTGCTGTCAGCGGTTTTGATATTCGCTCTGGATATTTTGCGCCTATTTTAACTTTTGTGTTAGTATTTTATCCTTATGTATATATGATAAGTCGTGCTTCATTTAAACGTCAACAGGCAAGTGTTATAGCATCAGCACGTCTTCTAAATGCAGGTGCCTGGCGGGTTTTTTGGCAAATTTCTGTGCCGCTTGCTAGACCAGCAATTATTGCTGGAGTTTTAATAACAATGATGGAGACACTTGCTGATTTTGGCGTGGTTTCACTTTTTAATTACGATACTTTTACCACTGCAATTTATTCTGCTTGGAGTGATTTTCGTTCAGTTTCTTTAGCAGCACAATTGGCTACGGTTTTGGTTTTTATGGCTTTTTTACTAATGTATTTAGAGCGTATAAGTCGTGGAAAAACAAAATATTATGGTAGCGATATTGTAAAACATAAACATTATATACTCACGGGTTATAAGGCATGGTGTGTGTGTATTTTTGTTTTTTCTGTGGTGTTATTTTCTTTTTTAATACCGATGATACAATTATTAATTTGGGCGTGGCAAACCCTAAGTTTAGGATGGGACAGTGCGTATATATCATTACTCATAAACACTATTAGCTTATCAATGATCGCAACAGCAGTTATTATTGCTGTTGCTAGTATACTTGCTTTTCCAAATGAATGTTTAAGAGCCTATCGTTTCAGTGTGCTTAGTGTAAGAATTGCAACGCTCGGTTATGCTATACCCGGTTCAGTTATGGCAGTCGGTTTATTATATGGTGTAACTTATATTTCTAGTGTTAGTCATTATTTATTTAATATCTCTCTGACACATTATTTATTTGGCAGTATTGCGCTTTTAATATTTGCTTATACTTCAAGATTTATAGCTATTGCTTATAACGCCATTGATGCTTCGGCACAGCAAATTAAGCCAACACTTATTGAGAGTGCTCAACTGCTAGGCGCAGGCAAATGGCGTATTGCTTCACGCATTGAATTTCCAATTATGACACCTGGTATTTTAGCAGCGTGTTTGCTGGTAGCAATTGACGTCATGAAAGAATTACCTGCTACTTACCTGTTAAGACCGTTTGGCTGGAATACGCTTGCAATTAAAACTTATGAGCTTAGTATAGAAGGTTTGAATGAAGCAGCGGCATTACCTGCTTTGCTGATTGTATTGCTAGCGCTATCTATTATTGTATTATTTCTTCGTTTTGATAGAAGTTCTCATCGTATTTTATAAATTTTCATTAAAATAGCAGCTTCAAAATAATATTGGCTTAAATGACTAAAAAAACATTAGTAAATAAAGATAAAGAGCATAGTAGTGGTAATATTTTGTGCGATGATATTTTATACAGTGCACTTGCTAGCGGCATACGACGCGGTGAAAAAAATCATAATGTACTTGATTTAGCGCTCATTATATTACCGAAAAATAGTATTACTGCTGCAGTTTTTACGAAAAATATTTTTTGTGCTGCACCAGTAATTGTTGCTAAAAATCATTTGCCTAATGACATTAGGGCACTGATTATAAATAGCGGTAACGCAAATGCGGGCACAGGTATTGACAAAGGCAGTCAAGGTATGATTAATACCCAGCGTATTTGTCAGTTATTGTCAAATGAATTAAATATTAAAGCAGAACAGGTCCTGCCTTTTTCAACGGGTGTTATTGGCGAACAATTACCTATGTCTTGTTTTGAAAATTGTCTAAAAACACTAAGTAAAAATGCAACATCAACGCAAATAAAACAAGTTGCTCAGGCAATTATGACAACAGATACTAGGACCAAAATTGCAACAAGAAGAATTGCCTTTGGCACTAAGTGTGTTAAAATTTGTGCTTTTGCTAAAGGTTCAGGCATGATACGCCCTGATATGGCAACAATGCTTAGCTTTATTAGCAGTGATGTTTGTGCAGAAAATAGAACACAGCTCCAAACTTACCTAGATGTAGCAATTAGTCAGTCTTTTAATCGTATTACCGTAGATGGCGATACCTCAACAAATGATGCGGTAACACTAAGTGCCACTGGAAAGTCAGGCGTGATACTTGCAGAAATTGCAGATGAATTTTCTAAAGCATTAAATGAAATTTGTCTGGAATTAGCTCATCTTATCATAGCGGATGGTGAAGGTGCAACCAAGTTTGTAGAGATTGCGGTATCTGGAGAAAATAGTTCTGATTGCTTAAAAGTTGCCTATACAGTCGCACATTCACCACTTGTTAAAACAGCACTATTTGCCTCAGATGCAAATATCGGACGTTTGCTTATGGCAGTTGGACGTGCAAAAGTTAAAAACCTGAAAGCACAAAATATTTTTATTGATATAAACAAAGTGCGTATTATTACTAAAGGCGTAGTAGATAAAAATTATTCTGAGCATCTTGGTGGTCAAGCAATGCGCGCAAATAAAATTTTTATACAAATTAAAATTGGTGAAAATAGCACTACTGAACGTATTTGGACGACAGATTTATCTTATGACTATGTACGCATTAATGCTAAATATCGCTCCTAATTTTTTCAATTAACTTACTACTGCCTTTATTTTTTACAAAATCAACGAGTTTTAACGCATCTACTAACTCTTCTCCTATAACTTTTTTATTTTGGTAGTCAGCACCTTTGACTAAAATATTGGGCCTGATGTTATAGATTAAATTATAAGGCGTCTCGTCAGAGAAAATTACCACAAAATCTATCACATCAAGGGCTGCAAGTAAATAGGCACGCTCATTTTCAGTTACAATCGGACGTCCCTTACCTTTTAATTTTCTAACAGATTCGTCTGAATTAATACCAACAATAAGCACATCACCAAAAGTTTTTGCGCGCTCTAAATATTTAATATGCCCAATATGCAACAAATCAAAGCAGCCATTAGTAAAAATAATCTTTTTATCTATAGATTTTAAATGCTTCGCTATTTTTACAATTTCCATTTTGGAGACAATTTTTTTTTCTGATTTATTTTTTGTGATATTTAATGCTGACTGATAAGCTATTACTTCATCTAGTGTTGCGCTAGCGTTGCCAATTTTACCAACCACTACACCTGCTGTGATATTTGCAAAAGTGAGTGCTTCATTTATGTCTAAGTCAAGTGCAAGTGCAAAACCGAGCGCGGCAAGCACTGTATCTCCTGCACCTGTTACATCAAATACCTCTTTAGCAACAGTTGGGTGAATATGAAAATCGTCAACCAGTAAAGCAATACCTTCTTCACTTAATGTAGCCAAGGAAACATTTAGTGCACACTGTTTTTTAATTTTTGCCATTGCTTGTTTTAGATGCGCCTTATTTTTAATATAAATCCCTGTTGCTACGCTTAATTCTTGTTTGTTTGGTGTAAGCAGGTAAGCATTTTTATATTTAATATAATCACTTCCCTTGGGATCAATGAGTACTTTTTTTTGCGCATCATTTGCAATTTGAATAAGTTTTTGTGTGAGTGTATGCGTAAATAAACCCTTGCCATAATCAGAAAATAGGACAATATCAACTTCATTAATACAGCTGTTAAAATGCTGCACAATTATTTTTTCACTTATTTTGCTAATAGCATGCTTGCTTTCTTCGTCGTAACGTATTATTTGTTGAGAGTTTGCGATAAGACGCGTTTTTTTTGAAGTTTTGCGTTTTTTTTCGCGTACAAGCAAGTCAGTATTAATACCAATACCAGTAAACATATTCTCTAATTTCATTGTATCATCATCATCGCCATTAACACTGATAACCAAAACCTCTGCACCGAGTGCAGATAAATTATTAACCACATTACCGCCACCGCCTAAATTTTGTGTTTCTTTTGTAACTACAACAATAGGCACTGGTGCTTCGGGTGAAATACGCGTGCAATCTCCCCAAAGATAGGTGTCAATCATCAAGTCCCCAACGACTAAAATTTTTGGGGTTTTATGTATCAAATTTAACATAAAAAATATGTGTACGTAAGATTAAAATTGTCTATTACTTAGAAAAAAGATAAAACAAACGCTGTATCTCTCCTAAGTAATCCGTGATACCTCTCTCTAATGTGTAATTTACGCTATAAGCTAAATCTTTTTTAGTGGCACTAATATCCGCGCAAGTGTGGTTTTGATAATGTGCATAAGGGTTTTCAATAAATTTAATTTTCACATCAGAATGCAAATTATTTTCTAAAATATGGACAATATCAATAAAACTCCTTGCTATACCACTACCAACATTATAAACAGCACTTTTTGAACTAGCTGCTGCGTTAATGCTTGCCTGCACTACGTCTTTGATATAAACAAAATCACGAAAAATTTTATCCGAATTTTTAAAAAGTTTTACCTTACGACTAGCTAAAATTTGCATGCCGAGTTGTAAAATCATAGAAGCGGTTTTATCTTTAAAATACTCTCCTTTGCCATAAACATTAAAATAACGTAGCCCAATGGCGGTGACACCAGTTTTTTCTGCGTAACGTTTAGCGATAGAATCCATCATAAATTTACTATAACCGTATGGGTTTTCAGGATGTTCTTTGCCAACTTGTTGCGGTGATGGTGTATCGCCATAAGTTGCAGCTGAGCTTGCATATATTATCGTAGCGTTATTCTTCACAGCGAGCGAAAGCAATGGATAAAAACTATTGATATTAGTTCTCATCAGCAAATTTTGATCATCAACGCGTGTATCTGAAATAGCAGCTAAATGGAAAATATAATCAAAACAATAAGTGTTTAATTTCACTAAATCTGCTGTATTATTCAAATCACCACAAATAATGTCACCTTCAAAACCAATTAAATTTTTATAATGCCCCAAACTTTTTAAATTTCCATTATCTAAACATGTATCGTCTCTAAAACAATCAAAAATAACGATATGTGCATTGGGATAATGGATATTTAAGTAAAGAGCAATATTTGAACCAATAAAGCCAGCACCGCCTGTTATAAGAATGGTTTTATGATTAAAATTGACTGATTTCATTGTTTCTTTTATTTTCATCGTAATAATAAAAAATATTCGTTATTTTTTATTCTGTGATAACACTCGGAATTTGTTTTACAGATTTTAATATAAACTGTGTCTCACTATGTTTTTGTGTGTGTTTAGATTGCGTGCGTTTTTTTTGCACATAATCTTTTTTCTGCCCGTAATACTCACTTTCTAGCAAAATTGTTTTACTAATACCCGAGAGATGTGCACAGATGATATCGCTATCTTTATCGCCAATCATCCAGGATTTCCTTAAATTAATATGATGTTTTTTCTGCGCGCTCAAAATCATACCTGGCTTTGGTTTTCGGCAAGCACAATCATCTTTTTCGCTATGTGGACAATAACCAGTATCTAAAATTTTAATACGGCGTTTTTTGAGCTCAGCTAACATCCACCTATTGAGTGTTTTATAATCCTTAAGTGTATAAAGACCTCGACTAATACCGGATTGATTACTAATAATTATCAATTGATAATCAAGTGCGCTTAAATGCAAAAGTACATCAAAAATTCCGCAAATAAATTCAAATGCTTCAATTTGATATAAATAATGTTTATCAATATTAATCACTCCATCTCGGTCTAAGAATATTGCTTTTATCATTATGCCTCATTACATATTCATTGTAAGTACAGTGTATTATGATACAAGCATTAAAGCGTCTTGTAGCATTTTTTGGAAGTTTTGACTTGTGTCAGCAGGCATATCTTATAATCATTATAAAGTTTCATATTATATTTTAAAGTAGTTTTATACACTGCGAATACTCGCCTTGTTTTCTAAGGAATATTTATTTCAATCGGGTTGAGCACTAAATTTTTTTAGCAAGAGAATAAAAGTAATAGAAGATAAGTTACACAATAAGACTTTAGAAAAAAGCTAATCTGAAAGTAGCACTTGCTTCAGTTAGAATTAATTTAGGTGACATAGAAATTTCTATTGTTACTAACACGAAAGATAATATGTATTTTACCGCTAGCTAGCATACTAAGCAGACGTAATAATGTTTGGGGCGAGGTCCAAGTCGCATGTGTTTAGTGCCCTTCAGGATTTTCGTGTGTCACTTACGCACATTGCCTACTCAATTTTGTGGCATTTTCTTTGCTAACCTTCTTTTCTTTCTGCGAATTTCTCTTGTTGTTGGCACATTCTTTATTTTCCTGGCGCTTATTTTACGCACTGATATTACCGTATTATCTACACTTTTTTTAATAATCCTAAATGCTTTAGGTGCTTGAATTTCTATCATTTGTGCTACAATCCATTTTTCATCCGCTTTAGTCATCACACATTTTATTTTTTCTGCAAAATAGCGGTAAAAAGAATGATCTGGTTCACCCTCAGTAAAATTAAATGCGCTATAATCTCCTATACGTTTATTATAAAGTTTTAGAAATTCCTTGGAATATGTGTCTTCCCCGATGCGTTCTGATTTATTTTCTGCATAGTAAAACGCACACTGCTTAGTAAGCTTTGTAATAATTATTTTTCTATCATTTGCTTTTAAGATGCTAAAAATAAGTCGGTCAATACACTGAATAAGAAAACATAGATACTCAGCAATAACATTAAATACTTGTGCTTTTTCAATAATAAAATCTTCGTTGATTAAATCTTCCAAAGCATTTCTTGTTAAACGCCAAGCGGTGAAGGCAAGCGCGCCACCAATTTCATCTGCGGATTTAATATTAGGGTCGTGCCATTTACTTTTAATACGCATGAACTAAAATACCTATTTATCAAAAATTAATAATTTTTGCTTGCAACAATAATTTTCAAGAGCACCTTAAATAATTGCGTCTTTCTGTTTAACATTATACAATCTTTTTCACTGTTCAAATTTTCATCTAACATAGTATATAATTTCTATTTTTTAGAAAAATCAAAGTAAAAATCTATATTTTGTTACTACTTTTTAGTAAAAACTCTTTAAATAAAGATAAAGACAGAACTACATATTGTGCTAGATATAAAACAATTAAGATTAAATGCAAAAAACATCTCTCATGCACTTAAAAAACGTGGTGTGGATTTTGATATAAAACAGTTTTTGCAATTAGAAAAAATGCGCAAAATGTATCAGGTTGAGGTGCAAAATTTGCAAAATTTGAGAAATAAACACGCTAAAGATATTGCCCAGAAAAAACGTGCAGGTGAACCCACTGATCAATTATTAACTAAAGCTCAAACTCTGGGTACTAAAATCTCTGAAGTGAAAAGAAATTTAGAAGGTGTTTTTAGTGCGCTAGATGATATTCTACTTCATCTGCCTAATATTGCGCATGATTCTGTCCCTGTAGGAAAAGATGAAAATGATAATGTGGTAATTAGCAAGTGGGGTGAGGCTAGAAATTTTGATTTTGAAATTAAAGATCACGTGATGCTAGGGGCATTGCATGATGAACTTGATTTTAAAGCTGCAACTAAAATTTCTGGTGCGCGTTTTGCACTTATGCGTGGCAATCTTGCAAAACTACATCGCGTGCTCGTTCAGTGGATGTTAGAAACACACATTAATTCAGGCTATGAAGAGGTTTATGTGCCATATTTAGTAAATAGAGCATCGCTCATCGGCACAGGACAGCTACCAAAATTTGCAGGTGATTTATTCAAAACGTATCTACACAATGAAAAAGGTGAAGCTAAAGATCTTTATTTAACACCAACTGCTGAGGTTCCGCTTACCAATATTGTGCGTGATTTAATCATTGACAGTGATTACTTACCGAGAAAATATGTGGCGCATACGCCATGCTTTCGTAGAGAAGCAGGAACCTATGGGCGCGATACTAGAGGTCTTATCAGACAGCACCAATTTGAAAAAGTGGAATTGGTGCACATCACCGAACCAAAAAAATCTTCCCTGGCGCTTGAAATGCTTACAATGGATGCGGAAAATATTTTGCGCACGCTGAACTTGCCATATCAGAAAGTTGCTTTGTGCACAAGTGATTTAGGTTTTGCTGCTGCGAAAACTTATGACTTGGAGGTTTGGCTACCTGCACAAAATACTTATAGAGAAATTTCCAGTTGCACAAATTGCACAGATTTTCAAGCACGGCGCTTAAAGGCAAAATGGAAAAATCTAAAAACAGGCGAGAATAAATTCGTACATACACTCAACGGTTCAGGGCTTGCTGTTGGGCGTACTCTCGTTGCTATTATGGAAAATTATCAAACAAAAGAAGGTGATATCATTATCCCAGACGTGCTTAAAAACTATATGGGCGGGCTAGAAATTTTGGCGCTTAAAAAATAACCCGCACAGCTTTAAACACATATTAAATACATAATTTTAAAAAACCAAAAAATGCTACATGAGAAAGTTTATTAAACTTTACAAAGTAGCTATAATTTCTAGTTGTTCTGTCTATAATCTTGCAAAATCATTATATAACTCTCTTAGCTACAGTTAACCTATCCGTAGGTTAAAAAGTCACAACGTTTTTAGTATTTAGTTTTTAAAATTTAACGATTATTCTAAATACTCTTCTACCATTTTGCGGTAAAGTGGATCTGCTTTTTCAAACTGCAAAAGCATGATTTTTTTAATATTTTTGCTTGCAAGCGAAAGCCCTGTAGCGATATTTTGTGCAAGCTCAGATTTTTTATTTTCATTCATCAAACGAAATAGCGCACCTGCTTGGGAAAAATTATCTTCATCTGCATCATTATAAGGTTTTACCCATACCTCTCCTAAGGTTGGCATGGGTGGTTCTGAAACATTTGCATCAGGTTTTGGCGTATGTTCATTATCATTTGGATAGAAGTTAAGCGTTTCATTTTGATTAGATTCTAAATCATTTAGTGCTGTATCTCCTACCATTTTGCCATCTCTTTGGTAATTATGAACTGGACATCTAGGACGATTAACGCCCAACTCATTTGCATTAACACCCACGCGGTAACGATGTGCATCTTGATATGCAAGCATTCTTGCTTGTAGCATTTTATCAGGAGAGGCTGCAATACCAGTAACAAAATTACTTGGGGCAAAACATGCTTGTTCTACTTCAGCAAAATAATTTTTCACATTACGATTAAGCGTAAGAGTGCCAATTTCCATAAGTGGATAATCTTTGTGTGGCCAAATTTTAGTCAAATCAAAAGGATTGATATGATAAGTTTTCGCCTGCGCCTCAGACATTATTTGCAGTTTAACGGTCCAACTTGGAAAATCACCATTAGTAATAGCATGTATTAAGTCTTGTTGTGCACCAAAAGGTGGCATTTTTGCTGCTTCTCTATCAGTTAATGTTTTAATGCCTTGATTAGTTTTTAAATGCCATTTCACCCAGTAACGCACCTTTTTTTTATTATAAAAACTTAAAGTATGTGAGCCAAAACCATGCATATGACGATATGAAAACGGAATGCCGCGATCCGACATCAAAATGGTAACCTGATGTAAGGATTGTGGATTATATGCCCAAAACTCATAGGCTTTAGCTGGGTTAGGTAAATTTGTTTGTGGATCTTTTTTTTGGGAGTGAATAAAATCTGGAAATTTAATGCCATCCCTTAAAAAGAAAACTGGCGTATTATTACCAACTAAATCAAAATTACCTTCTTTAGTATAAAATTTCACCGCAAAACCTCTTGGATCTCGCGCATAATCTGAAGAATCTTGTCCGCCACCTACAGTGGAAAAACGCACAAAAACCTCAGTCTCTGTGCCCACATCTTGTAAAAAATCTGCGCAGGTGTAATTCTCAAGACTAGTAGTCAATTTAAAAATACCGTATGCACCTGTGCCTCTGGCATGCACTACACGTTCAGGAATACGCTCGCGATTAAAATGTGCTAATTTTTCAAAAAGCTGATAATTATCAAAAGTTAATGCGCCACGACTACCAACGCTAATGCTGTGATTATCCTCTGCAACAGTTTGACCAGCGCTTGTTGTTAATTTTTTCTTGTATGCCATGCTCTTTTACCCTTTAATGTTACATGTTTATTTAAATTTTATTATTTTCTCTGAAAAAATAACAAGACTAAAAATACCTAGTGAGCATAATTTTATAATAAATGTTTTAATTTGTGTGGTAAAAAAGTAAGGTTATTGACATAATAAAATTTGACTGTACTAAGTTTAAAAAATAGGGTGATGAGAGTTGACTATTGGCACCCCTAAGGAAGTCAAAAAAATGAGTATCTCGTTCCTCTAATACTAGAAAGTGTACGCATACTAGTAGGCAATAGCCATCAATTTTTACTTGAAAAAAAACAGGCGTTGCTGTTGGTTTTGGCGATAAAATTATTTGCATGCAGGTGCATAAATAATGAATGTAACGCAAGTTTTTGACAAAACACAGATGATTGTTAAAGTCAAGGAACCGCAACTGAGTGAATGTTCTTTTTTTTAGCGCACATCATATTTTTCTGACTTATTTACACCTCACTTCAAACAGAACACTCACGGAATTACTCATTAAATCGCGCGCTACTTGTATCACTTATAAAATCATTACTAACCCAGCAGGCGAAGCTGCCACTACTAAAACTAAAGAGTGAAATAGCAGGTAGAATAGCAACGTAGGCAGGTGCTTATTCTTTAGAAAAATATCAAGGTAATAAAGGTGTTTTACTCAGTGGAATAAGTGGTGTTAAACGCGCAAAAGTTTTAGTAGTTGGTGGTGGCGTTGTGGGTAGAAATTCAGATTTTGCTGCTCTCAGCATGGAAGCAGAGGTTATGATTCTTGATAAAATATTTTCTAAGCCATTAAAAGTATTATAGGAAAAATATTTAGAAAAATTAACATGTGAAATAGCAAGTAATAAAAATATTGCTAAACATATTGGTGCTGATTTAATTATTGGTGCTGTACTTGTTACAGGTGCAAAAGCGCCAAAATTAATAACGAGAGAAATGCTCAAGAAAATGCAAAAAAGGCACAGTGCTCGTTGATGTTGCCATTGACCAAGGCAGGTGTTTTATTACTTCAAAACTAATTACACACAGAAAGCTCATTTATATAGTGGATGGTATTGTGCATTACTTAGTAGCTAATATGCCTAGTGCTGTTGCTAAAACTGCAATTTTAGCACTTACAAATGCAACACTGCCCTATATATAAAAACTAGCAGGCGGTGTAAAAAGAGATGTTACTTGAAGATGAATATTTACTGGTAGGGCTCAATATTTATGATGGCAAAATAACGTACAAAGCCGTAGCTAAAAGTTTAGGACTAAATTATTACCTGTCGCGTGCATTGTTAGAATTCCAGTAAAAAATAGACTGAAAATTAAAAACCCCGTATGTACATTTAAACACCATATTTATCCTGATAGCGCTCAATACGATAGAGAAGCTCAGCCCCCCTTCCTTGGATATTTTTCACTTGCGCTCCTTTTTGTTTTAAGTAATGCATAATATGTGCTGAGTCAATAATACTGATAATTGGTATATTAAATTTATTTTCTAATTCTGTTTTAGCTGATAAATTATTCACTCCGCGTTCTTTCCTATCTAGCGCTATAATCGCGCCTGTTGCTTTTGCATGGTGTGATTTTATAATACGCATAGATTCATTGATAGCTGTGCCTGCAGTAATAACATCATCAATTATGAGGACGTTATTTTGAAGCGGAGCTCCAATTATGCTGCCACCCTCACCATGTATTTTTGTTTCTTTACGGTTAAAGCTATAATGTGCATTTTGTTTAAAATGATGAGAAAGTGCAATAGCAGTACTGCTAACAAGCGGAATTCCTTTATAAGCAGGTCCAAACAATACATTAAATTTGATACCACTAGCGCGAATAGTGTGTGCATAAAAATAACCAAGTTTTGCTAAATACTGCCCGTTATTAAAGACACCTGCGTTAAAAAAGTAAGGGCTTAATCTCCCTGATTTTAAAGTAAAATTACCAAACTTGAGCGCACCTGCTTTGATGACAAATTCTACAAATTCTTTTTTATAATCCTGCATGCTAATATTTAAAATAAATTTTTAGTCAGACGAAAACATAAACTTTTAGAAAAAGTGAAAATTATAACCTTAAATGTTAATGGCATTCGCTCCGCTTTTAAAAAAGGCTTTTTTGATTGGCTTAAAGGACAAAATGCTGATGTGGTTTGCTTGCAAGAAGTTAGAGCAAATGAAAAGCAATTAAACCCAAACTTTTATCCTGAAGGTTTTCACAGTTTTTATCATAGCGCTAAGCGTAAAGGATACAGTGGTGTTGCTGTTTTTTCGCGCTCTAAACCTGATAAAATACAACTTAGCCCATGGCAAGATATTGACGATGAAGGACGCTACCTTGAGGTTATTTTTTCTGATTTGCACATTATCTCTCTCTACCTGCCATCAGGCAGTAGCAAACAGGTACGTCAAAATTATAAAATGGATTTTTTAAAAAAACACCTGATGTCACACTTAAAAATCTTAAATACAAGCAGAGAGCGCTATATTATTTGCGGTGATTTTAATATTGCCCACAAAAAAATAGATTTGAAAAATTGGCGTAGCAATCAAAAAAATTCTGGTTTTTTGCCTGAAGAGCGTGCATGGCTAGATACACTGTTTTTTGAGGTGGGTTATATTGATGGCTTTAGAAGTGTAAATAAGTCGGCAGACGAATATACTTGGTGGTCTAATCGCGGTAATGCCTATGAAAATAATACTGGCTGGCGCATTGATTATCAAGTGCTTAGCAAAAATTTGGCAAACAGCGCAACAAGTGCCCATATTTATAAAGATAAGAGATTTTCTGACCATGCCCCTCTGGTTATGGATTATCATATTATCCATTAGCATTTCTTAGGAATTTTTAATGATTTATGACGCAGTATTGTGTGTTAAACCAGGGCATAAACACATTGCTTTAATAGCGATTAAATCACTATACGTATGTTCTCAACCTAGAAAAATTTTTGTCGTTAGTTCGCGAGAAAATTTTACTTTTTTTTCAGAAAAACTAAATTTACCAATTTATTTGCTAGATGAAAATAGCATCATAGCTAATATAAATCTCAATACAATACAAGATTATTTGATGCAAAGAGTTCAATCAAATTATAGATCTGGTTGGTATTTTCAGCAATTTCTAAAAATGGCGATATGTAACATTGTCGATATAGCAGATTATTATTTAATATGGGATAGCGATACCATATTATTAAAAAACGTAGATTTTTTTGATAAAGAGGGCAGGGTTTTTATTTCTCCTAAAACAGCATATCATAAACCATATTTTAAACTCATTAAAAAAATTCTTGGTATTGAAAAACAAGTGAATTTTTCATTTATTTCAGAGCATATGATGATTAATAAATTCTATATGAAAGAATTGCTTAACAATTTAATAGCTCAAACTCCAGACAAAATATCGTGGGTTGAATTTATTTTAAATGCTATTGATGAGCAACATCTAACGCATTCGGGATTTAGTGAATTTGAAACATATGGAAATTTCATTGCTACCAAATATAAAGATAGTTTTAAATTAAGACCACTTAAATCAATACGTGGTGCTAATATTTATGGAGCAGTGCCAAACAAATATGATGTGTTTAGCTTGATGTTATCTAATTATGTATTTGCAACATTTGAGACTTGGCATATCCCATCAAAAAAACGCGTAATAGCAAACAAAATTAAATCCAGTATTTTTTATAAATTTTGTAATTTAACTTATCTTTACAGAACTAAAATTGATCTTGCTAATAAAATTCTGCTAAGTTAGGTTTTGTCCCTTCAATTGTTTAACTGCATCCAAAACTTGCTTTGGCTCGAGATAACGCATACACTGATGATGTCCTAGCGGACAGTGCCTTTTCATACATGGTTGGCAGACTAATTCTTTTTTAACTATAATACTATTTTTATTTTGCCATGGCGCTGTTTCTTTTGTGTTCGTTGGTCCAAAAATTGCCACTGTTGGCACCGAAAAAGCAGCAGCAATGTGCATCGGTCCGCTGTCTGTAGTGATGAATAAATCTAGGTTTTTTATGTGATAAATTAGTGTATCTATATCTGTTTTTCCCGCTAAATTTTCTGCGTGAACTCCTGCTAATAATAATATCTTATGAATTTCACTAGCGATATTAAATTCATTTTTAGAGCCAAAAATTTTAATGTCATAACGAGATGATAATGCAAGCCCAACATCAGAAAAATGCGCTGGATACCATCTTTTTGCACTGCCATAAGTAGCACCAGGATTTATGCCTAAAATAGGTTTTTTATGTTTTACTGTTTTATTTTTTTTGTGCTTAGTTTGCACACTATAAAGTTTTAAGCTAGAAATTCTAGTGGAAGTATTTAAACTACGGTCAATAAAATTGTGGTATTTTATTACTTGGTGCGTCGTATTTTGATAATGCTTTTTTTTAAATTGATAACGATATTTTGTGCGAGCGCACATGAGTAAAAAAGTAGCACGAAGTGAGCTACGAAAAGAAAACGCTAAATCAAAAATGCCCAATTTTCTTATGAGATGATAAGTATGATAATATGATTTTTTTAATACAAGTGTCTCACTAATACTTGGATGATGTTTTAGCGCAGCTAGCGCAATTTTTGAACCGACCAGCACAATACATGGGTTCTTATGGTTATTCTGGCTGTTTTTATTTTCATTATCTTTTTCTAAATACGATAGTAAATTTTCTATCGCTGGTGTTACCATAACAGCATCCCCTAACCATGTTGGTAGCTCAATTAGAACACGATAATTAGACATTTAATTTAACAGGTTATAAATTAGCATAAAACTTCCAAATTTATGATGTCCTTGTATTTTTGTATTAAATACTATAGTAGAAAATTAGTTTGTTATTGAAGAGCTTAATTTTTTTCTAAAGCGAGGCAGTTAGTACTGAGCATGCCAATTTTCTGCATTGCTTTTAATTTACCATCCACATAATACATAGCAAGTTTATCACGCTCCCATGGGGGGATGTGGCGCTCTTGTAAGATTTTTTTTAAAGGTTTAGAATGTTTTTGGTTGGGCAATCTGCAACGTTGTCCATACACTCTGTAGCGCACTTCAAATCCTTTTTTATTTTCAAAGCGTGTGCGAAATAGACAGGATTGATGATTTAAAGACATATTGGTATTTAGTATATAAAGTTCATTTTGATATCGTCTTGCTTCATAGTAAGACCATTTGACTAGTGGCCTAGCATCTAGTTTTGCCGTGAGCAGAGTATTTATAATTTGTTTTAGTATTTTTTCACAAGGCATTAAAATATGCTGTTCACAGAAATAATAGCGCAGAATATTGCCTATACGCGCTTTAGGTAAATGATTAAGAGCATCAATAATAAAACGCCCATTGGCACTAACTAGTTTGAAATATTTAATATCTTGCTTAGCTAAATCTTGAAGTAAGGAAAAAGTTTCACCTTGATGTTTAGCAGTTCTTGTTAAACATTTTATAATACCGTTATAGCGTGTTTTAATCAGAGGTAGTAATGTGTGGCGAATAAAATTACGACGAAAATACGTATTAAAATTGCTTTCATCTTCAATAAATTTTAATTGATGCTCCTTAGCATAACGACTAATTTCTATTTTTTCAAGAGATAAAAACGGACGATAATATAAGTTTTTGCCAAATTTTTTAAGCATAGGCATTGATGATAAGCCAGCAATACCAGAACCTCTAAATAATTGTAATAACAACGTTTCTGCTTGGTCTTGCGCATGATGTGCCGTGCACAAAACTTCATTTTTTTTAAGATGACTCAATAAAACTTGATAACGCATATCGCGAGCATTCTTTTCAATATTATTTTTTTTGCTTGGAAAAATATCAATACAGATATATTTAACATGATTTGATGTGCAAAGTATTTGACAAAAGTCTGCCCACTTATCTGAATGTCTGTGTAGATGATGATTAATATGCACTGCTCTAAGTTTTACATCTGAATAATGCATGCGCAAATAATGAAACAATACTACAGAATCTAAACCACCACTTAAAGCGACCACGATTGTTTTATGTCGTAGTAAGTTAGATTGCAGTAAATCAGTTTTTAAATTGTCCAAAGTTTAAGATTTTTTCTTGACGCTTAGCTAACAATGTTGCTAAATCTAATTTCTTTAAAGAATTTAACTCGCTAATTAAGGCGCCTTTTAAAAGTATTTTTGCTTCTTCCGGTCTGCGGTGCACGCCACCTAGGGGTTCAGGAATAATGCTATCAATTAACCCATATTTTTTAAGATGACTACTCGTTAATTTCAAATGCTCCGCAGCAATATTTGCTTTGCTAGCATCTTTATATAAAATGGAAGCACAGCCTTCGGGCGAAATTACCGCATAAATACTATATTCAAACATCATAACTCTATCAGCAATACCAATTGCGAGCGCTCCGCCCGAACCGCCTTCACCGATAATTACTGAGACAATTGGTGTCTTAAGCATCGCCATTGTTTTAAGACTAGTTGCAATAGCTTTACTTTGCCCCCTTTCTTCAGCGTCCGCACCAGGATAAGCACCAGGTGTATCAACAAAAGTAATTACAGGTAAATTAAATTTTTGTGCAAGTTTCATCAACCTGCATGCTTTACGATAACCCTCAGGTTTGGGCATGCCAAAATTGTGTGTTATTTTTTCTTGTGTTGTACGCCCTTTTTGTTGTCCAATAAATAATATTGCCTGTCCAGATAGTGTAGCTAGACCGCCAATGATAGAGAGGTCATCAGCATATATACCATCGCCATGTAGCTCAACAAAATTTTCAAATATATCAGGTAAATAATCTAGTGTATAAAGCCTTTTAGGGTGTCTAGCAAGTTGTGTAATTTGCCAATCATCAAGTTGCGAAAAAATTCTGCGCGTAACCTGCTCGCCTTGTTTTTTTAGTAGTTCCAGCTCCTTGGCTAAATTTATATTATCTGTTAGATTAGCTAACGCATTAATTTTATCTTCTAACTCAGAGATAGGTTGTTCAAAATCAAGGTAATCTAAGTCCATAACTTAAGCAAAATTAGGTGACTTAAATATTGTTTACTAAAGCATATCACCTAGAATAAAGTTAGTATAAAATCAGACTATAAAATGCTAAAAACGCCAAGCAAGAAAATACAAGTATATTTATAAGCAGAATTTGATGCGCTTAATTCATCACAATTTTTATAAATTTTTTCACCCACATCTTCCACTGGTCCAGTTGGATAGCCCACTGGTCTTTCTGATAAATCGGGCTTAGATAGTTTTTTATCTTTTCTGACAACAGGTGGTGCTTCTAGTATTACTTTTGGTTCTACTACAGGTGATTTGCTCTTCCCCTTGATTGAATCAAGCATCTCTACAGGTGCTAAATCCCTATCATTACCGCCTGCATAACTAGAATTAATATAAAAAATACCTAGACTAAAACTTAATACTAAAGTAAGGGGGGTCATGATGTGCTTGTATACCATATTTATTCTCCAACTGACAAAGTATAATACCCTCGTAAATCTGTTCCAACAGATTTAGACTATATTATAATGCTATCATCACACTTTGTGGCTATTGATTTAAAAAAAATAACACCGACTCTTTCTGGTCTGGAAAATTATAAAACACTGCTTTCACAGTCAAAGCGCGCTTTATCAAATCGTCATGGCGATAAAATGCACTGGGACTTGGCGCTATCAGAAATTAAAAAATGTCAAAAAGGGAGGTTATCGCTGGAGATGCCCTATATTTCTATTTCGGGTGTTCACTGTAACAAAAATTTACTTCAAAGCTATTTGAGTACTTTTTTGCCTTGGCGTAAAGGTCCTTATAAAATAGATGACTTGATAATTGATAGCGAGTGGCGTGGTAATTTAAAATGGCAAAGAGTGGCACCGCATATTAATTTAGAAAATAAAGTGGTGCTTGATGTTGGTAGTGGTAACGGTTATTTTAGTTATCATATAGCATTGTCTGGTGCTAAATTAACACTGGCGCTTGAACCATTCTTGTTATTTGTATATCAGTTTTATGCGCTTTATGAACTCATTAAAAAACCACCTCCCATCGCCTTGTTACCGCTTCGTTTGGAGAATATTAGCTCCAAGACACACTTTGACATCATTTTTTCCATGGGTGTTTTGTATCATCAAAAATCGCCTATTGAACATTTACTACGCCTAAAAAAATTACTCACAATGAAGGGTGTATTAGTTTTAGAAACTTTAGTGATAGAGGGTGATTTAGGATATGCTTTGATGCCTAAAAATCGTTACGCTTGTATGGCGAATGTTTGGTTTCTGCCAAGCATAAGTACTTTAATATCTTATTTGCAAAGATGCGGTTTTGAGTACGTTAAAATACTAGATATAAGTAAAACAACTAAAATAGAACAGCACAAGACCCCTTGGCTTAGCAAACACGCTAAATCTTTAGAGGATTTTTTAGATGCTAAAAATGATGCCTACACCATAGAAGGTTATCCTGCACCAAAACGTGCACTTTGCTTTTGTCAGAAAGTAGCTAATTCTCTTCGTTGACAAGTGCCTGCTTTCTGGTATAACCCTTAGTAATTTTTGTATCCATTTATATTCTGGGTGATTATGTCCGATGCACTAACTTCATTAACCGAGCGAATTGAACATCTTATTGCTCTTTATAAAAAACTGGAGTTAGAAAATGAAATGCTTAAATCTGAAAATGCTGCACAGCTACTAAAAATTGAAAAAACCAAGGTGACGCTTAAAAATCTCATTGAAAAAATAAATACACAGATTTAGTCAGCAAACTTAAATAATAAAAGCTACACTATATTATATTTTATATTACGTTTTTGAATTTTTTAAATTATAATTCAACGTTACATTTTTTTAAATCGCATTCTTGCACATGTATAAATCTATTACTATTTTTAATCATACTTTTGATATTAATTGTGCACAATCAGATGAGGTTTTTGTTGATAAGGCAGTACATTTACTTAACGGACGTCTATCTGAGCTTAGTAAAAAGAATAAAAATTCAGAAAAAATTTTATTGATGTCAGTGCTTAGCCTGCTTGCAGAACAACTAAAAGTAGAGAAAAATATCTATGATGAAAAAATGGAAATACACACATATCTCACTGAGCAAAATGAGTCATTGTTTGCTTTAAATGCTAAATTAGGGGAAATTTCAAAGCGAGAAGATTTATACTAATGCCATTTTTTGTTAATATCTGTCAGTGTTTTCAATAAGAAACGCATTTAATAAAGCAGCAGTTACTTATAATCAGTCTGCGGTTTTGCAACGGGAAATTTGTGCACGCCTAGCGCAGCACTTAGATTTAATTCGCCTGTGCGATACAAAATATATTATTGATTTAGGTGCAGGGACAGGTATTAGCACAAAATATTTGCGTAATTATTTTTCGCATAGCCGGATATTTGCTTTAGATATTGCTGAAAAAATGCTTGGTATTAATAAAAGGCAAAATAAAAATACATTTGGTATTTGTGCTGATGCACATTATTTGCCATTTCCTGACAATAGTATTGATGTTATTTTTTCTAATTTAATGCTGCAGTGGTGCATAGATACTAAGGTAGTGTTTAGGGAATGTGCGCGCGTATTAATAAATGGCGGCTTATTTATTTTTTCAAGTTTTGGTGTCGATACTTTGTGCGAGCTGAAAAAAAGCTGGGCGCGTGTTGATCATGAAAAAATGCACGTTAATACATTCTTAGATATGCATACAATCGGTGATATGCTTGTAGGATCTGGACTAACACAGCCAGTAATGGAAACTGAATATATCAAGCTTACTTACCATAAAGTAAGTGATTTAATACATGATTTAAAAGCTATTGGTGCGCACGTAATAACCGATGGAAAAATTATTAAAAAACAAAATACACTAACAGGCAAACACAAATTTCAAAAAATGCTGAACCACTATGAACTATTTAGACATGCTGGAAAATTACCTGCAACTTATGAAGTAATTTATGGTCATGCTTGGAATACAAAAAAGAGCGAAGGAGGAATTAAATTAGACAATAATTAAAATATAACATAAAAGTAATTATTTTTTGAAACCCTTACACAGCTCACCACTCTTCACCTCAATTCCTGTTTTTGATTTTTCTTAAAGTATTCCCAAAAAATTCTATATTCTCCTGAACCTGCTTGTTTATTTTACTTCTTCACATTATTTCTTATCCCTTCTAGGTATTTTGAATACAATAACCCTTATGTTGTTGCATTTGTTTAAAAATCATCATACCTGTTTTAAAATTATGACTAATGGCAATTAGTTGTATTCGGGTTTTGTTTCTCTTTAACCCTAAGTATCTCGCCCTAACTAAGCTGTGATGTTGTTTTAATAATCCAAAGGTTTGCTCAACAACATAACAGACCTTTGAGCATTGTTTATTCTGTTTCTTTTGTTGCTTGGTTAGCCGATTTATTTCTATAAGCACGGTGTATAATTTGATTAGGCCATTACAAAGGCTTTATCACTTAAGTTATGTAGTTTTGATAAAGTCTATTCTACTTATTGCCAGTTAATAATGTTATGGATATCATTTATTCAGATAAGGATTATGTTGAATAACAAGTGTATCTGCCAGTGGTTGTTGTTGGGTTTGTTTCCAAGACATTTGAAGTTTTTTGTGGCTAGTTAGATAGTGTTTTATTTTACTAGATAGGGTTTTTAGTGGGGTTGTGCAAAGGTTTATTTTTATTAAAAAAAATAAAAAATCAAGAAAAATAATGGTTAAACTTCTAATAAACTTTTTTCTTTTTCTGCTAGGATATTATTAATATCTTCAATATATACATCGGTTATTTTTTGAATATGATCCTCAGCCACGTGTGTTTCATCTTCAGATATTTCTTTTTCTTTGAGCAAAGTTTTAAAATCTGAATTTGCATCACGACGAATATTACGCACTGCTACTTTTGCTTTTTCCGTTTCTTCGCGCACTAATTTAATTAAATTTTGCCGTCTCTCCTCCGTGAGTGGCGGTAGTGGTACACGAATAACTTGGCCAGCAGAACTTGGATTTAATCCTAAATTAGCGCTGATAATTGCTCTTTCAATCTCAGCAACTATCTCTTTTTCCCAAGGCGTAATTTTGAGCGTACGTGCATCTTCAGCATTAATGCTTGCAACTTGGTTGATAGGTACTAAATTGTCGTAATAATTTACTTGCACTTGCTCAAGTAAACTTGGATGAGCTCGCCCCGCACGTATTTTAGCCAGCGTACTTTTAAACGCCTCTCTACTTTTATCCATACGTTTTAGGCTGTCATTATAAATATCATCAACCATAATATCCCTCGCATTAAAATAACTTTTCCCAAAAATAAAAACCAATTAAAAGATATTATTCTAACATTTAATAAATAGTGGTACCATACTGTTTATCACCTTTTACTATACGCACTAATATATCTTTTTTACTGAACAAATCAAAGACACAAATTTTTAAACCATGTGCTCTGCATAGAGTAAAAGCACTTGTATCCATCACTTTTAAATCACGTGCAATTGCTTCGTCAAAAGTAAGCCTATCAAAGCGTTTTGCCTTCGGATTATGAATAGGATCAGCATCATAAACGCCATCTACTTTAGTTGCTTTGAGTAAAATATCTGCATCAATTTCTATACCTCTAAGTGCTGCAGCACTATCTGTTGTAAAACAAGGATTTGCTGTGCCTGCTGAGAAAATAACTACCGTTTTATTAGCCAGTGCTGTTTTTGCTTTCTGATAATTAAGTGGCATACATATACCGTTATCAATTCTAAAAGCGGACATTATAATCGCTGAAATATTATTGCTATTAAGCGTATCTGCGATAGCAATTCCGTTCATAACGGTGGCGAGCATACCAATATGATCAGCACTACTCCTTGTCATACCTGTCTTGATTAAATCATGACCTCTAAATAAATTACCGCCACCAACTACAAGTCCAACTTCAACGCCAATATCTTGCAAACATTTAATATGCCAGACAATCTTGAGTAGCATATCGCGCATAATGCCTTGTTTTTTCCCGCCCGCTAACAACTCGCCGCTAAGTTTAAGCAGTATGCGCTGATAATATATATTATTCATATTTTTTAAGAGATAATAAATTCCTTTTCAAGAATTCAGCAATAATAAAAGTTGTATTTTACAATAATTCCACGTATACGAAAGCGCATTAGAAACCACCATCATAAAGACATTGCTCGTAATTATATATTTTAATTTTGCTGATATTTCATCTTCATCTGCTTGATCAAACTATTAAAACGCCATGTAATAGCTTTTTGTCTGAATATCAATTTTTTAGTAAATATTTTTTAGGAATACTTTAAGAAAAATTAAAAACAGGAATTGAGGTGAAAAGTGGTGAGTTGTGTAAGGGTTTCTAGTTATTAATGCACAGATGTTAGGCGCATCAATAGTTGGGGGTGATGATGGTTTGTTATATTTCTAAGGTTTGGTGTTTCAATGATTTGTGCGTGAAAAGGTGCACGCAGTTGATATTTTTCTAATTCCAGCATTAATATTTTAATAAACATTTCTTGGGCAATTTTTTCATATTTTGCTTTTTTATAAGCAATTTCTGCAAGCTCAACATCGCGTTTTGCACGCACTAAACGTTCATATAATTCCTGCGTTTGTTCAAATTTTAATTTCAAATCCAATGAGTTTTCTTCTAAAATATTAAACTCAGCTTGCGCGCGTGCTATCTTTGCTTTTATCTGTCTATCGTCAAAACTAACTAATAATTCTCCCACTTGCACAATGCTATCAGCTTTAGCAATGTAGATAATTTTTGCTGATACCTCGGGATATATTTCATACGCATAAATATATACAAAAGAGTGAAAGCTTAATGTAAGCGATAAGATATATTTTTTTATGGTATTTTTTTTCATGGTGTATAACCTGCGCTAAGTAGTATAAGTTTTTGATAAGTAGTTACAAATTCAAATTCTACTCGTGCAATTTCTAAGGTTGTTTTTGTCCAGTTAACCATAGCATTTCCTAGATCTCTGCTAAGATTCATTTCATATTCGCTTCTCGCTTTTTCTAAATAAAAATCATCATATAATCGTGTTACTTCCAGGGCTTGCTTTTTGCGTTTAAACATACTCAAATCAAGCCAAGATTTTAATGTCATTTGGTTTAATTCTCTGGTTTTGCGTTCAAGATCTAGCACTTTATTTTGAATTTGTAAATCTATTTCTTCTAAACGTTTATTTACGCGAGAATCATGTAGCGCTATATTTGTATGAATACCCAGTCTATAGCGTCCTTCTTTATCTTTTTGATAACTCTGTTCACCTAATTTTAGATAACCACTGACGACAATTTGGCGTTTATTTTCGTGCTGTTTTTTTGTATTTAACTCTAAAAGAAATGATTTTAGAGCGATGATCTCCAAATTATGTACATGCACTAATTTATACCACTCTTCCAGTGTAGCTAAATCTTTTTGCCAATAATTACTTAAATCAGGGCGCAATAATTCATTTGGACGCTCTGGAAATTTAAGGCCCAGTAATTCTGCAAGCTTAGCGCGCGTTAATATTTGTTTTGCTTCAATAGCCAAACGTGCATAAGAATCTTGTTCTAGTTTATTTTTTGCTTCAAGCGCTTCTAATTCTGAAACCTCATCAATTTCTAGATCTTCTCTTTTTTGACGCTCTCTAACTGCTGATAATGCCAACTTTTCTGTGGCATATTGAAACTCTAAATCGGATAAAATCACATCAAAAAATGCTGACATCAATATAATTTTTTGCGCCAATTTAATGTGTCTTAAATAGTTTTCTTCGCGCTTGATACGTATTTTCTGCAATATCAATTCAGTATTAGCATTTTTATCAAATAAGTTTTTTGTGATATTAATATGTGTAGCACTATCGTCAAAATCACTTTGGAAGCTATCACGCCGACCTGCTTTGATAGTAAGCGCACTTTTAATATCATACGGATTTATTATATTGTAGCGAAGACGCTCATTGTTTATACGAAGTTGTTGTTCTTTCACTGCTATATCAAGGTTATCTGCAATTTCTAAAGCTTCATAAAGGGTGAGTGGATTATCAATCTCAGAGCGCACTTCAACGCAATTAAACATTAAAAAGCTAAATAATATTAGCCAAGCGTGCTTTAATGGTGTAGTGATTAAAAAATACACAACAAAAGAGCGGTGTCAAAGTATACGTTTATATTTATGCTTTAACTTATAGCGCGTAAAATTTTCTTTTTGATATGCCTTTTCCAGTACATACCTACCAAATAGCAAAAATTCATCAGTAGGCACATAACCCGTGCGCTTTGCTATAAGTTTGCCACTCAAATCAAAGAAAGCAAGCACAGGTGTGGCAAATATATTGTTTTGCAAGGTAGCAAACTTTTTCTCTTCAACTGTCTCTCCTGCAAAATTAACTACTTCTAAATTACCGTTAGCATCTACTTCGTAATTTAAGAAATGTTTTTTATAAAATGAAATTATGGCATTTTGATTGAGTACTGTTTGACGCATTTTATGACAAAAAGGGCAATCCTCCAAATGAAAAAAAACAAAAATACCTGCTTTATTTTCATCTATAGCGGTCTGCAGGTTTTCTGAAAAATCTTGAAAATGCGTATCAAAAAAAGACATTTGCGCTTGTGCACAGTTTGCGATAATAAAAAATGTAAGATAGACTACAATTTTTTTCATAGCCATTTTATCTTACCATAATTCAAACTTTTTGTGCTAGATTCTTTAAAGAAGAGCTGCAATAAATTTTGTTTTATCAAATACACTTAAATCATTATTAGTTTCACCAGTTGTGATATAACGGATAGGAATTGATAATTCATCACAAATAGAAAATACAACCCCACCCTTTGCACTGCCGTCTAATTTAGTAATACTAATACTGTTCACGCCAATCTTTTGATGAAATTCTCGTGCTTGATTAAGTGCATTTTGTCCGCTATTGCTATCAACAATAAGCATAATTTCATGCGGTGCATCTAAGAGATTCTTTGCAAGAGTACGCTTAATTTTTTTGAGTTCAGACATCAAATTATGCTGCGTGTGTAAGCGGCCTGCAGTATCAGCAATTAAAACATCTATATCTTTGGCTGTTGCTGAAATCAGAGCATCATAAATCACAGAGGCTGGGTCTGCACCTATCTTTTGCGCGATAACGCGTACCCCACTGCGTACCCCCCAAATTTTTAATTGTTCAATTGCTGCTGCTCTAAAAGTGTCTCCCGCTGCTAGTATTACTGATTTTCCCTCAGCTTTAAATAGCTGGGCTAACTTGGCAATTGTTGTGGTTTTGCCAGCGCCATTAACACCTACAACGAGTATCACAAATGGTTTTATATCGCTCATATTTAAAGGCTTAGCAGTTATTAAAGTATCGCTGAGAATCTTTCTAAGCGCATTATATAAATCTTCTTTATTGTGCCAATTTTTTTGATGGCTTATTTTTTTCAGTTCACTGATGATTTTATCTGTTGTATTAATAGCAATATCAGCGCGAATGAGTGTAGTTTCTAATGCTTCTAATAGCTCGGCTGATAATGTGTTTTTACCAATAAGTAATGTGCGTAGCTTATCACCAAGCATCTGTCTTGTCTTATTTAGATACTGGGTTAAATTTAGCGCTGTTTCTTTATTTTTTAAAGTTTGTTTAGATGGTTTTTTTGCCCTGATCTTGAATTTTTTTAAATGTTCAAACATTGTATAATAAAAGGTTTGCAATACAGGAACTAAACGGTGAGGTACTTTATTTTACTACTCTTTTTGGCATCAGAATTTATTTTTGCTAATTCTAGTTCATATGTGCTGGATAATGGTTTAAAACTCATTGTAAAAGAAGATCACAGAGCACCAGTATTTATCTCTCAAATTTACTATAAAGTTGGTGCTAGCGATGAAACAGCAGGCATTACAGGCATTTCACATATATTAGAGCATATGATGTTTAAAGGCACGAACAAGTATGCTGCAGGCACATTTTCAAAAATTATTGCTAAAAATGGCGGTCAAGATAATGCTTTTACTTCTAAGGACTATACTGCTTATTATCAAAAAATGCACAAAGATAAATTAGCAGTTGCTTTAGAATTGGAAGCAGACAGAATGACAAATTTATTTTTGCAAGCAGAAGATTTTAAAACCGAGAGACAAGTTGTAATAGAAGAGCGGCTTCTGCGTGTTGAGGATGTTCCCACTGCCCAAGTTTATGAAAAATTAAATGCCATTTCTTACGATAAAAAAGGCAGTTATCATTATCCTGTTATCGGCATAATGCAGGATTTACAAACACAAAAATTATCTGATCTACAAAGATGGTATAAAAAATATTATCATCCAAATAATGCACTCATTGTTGTGGTTGGTGACGTGATTTCTGATAAAGTTTACAGTTTGGTTAAAAAATATTTTGGCCGTATCAAACCCGCTAAATTGGAGTTAAATCAACGCAAATCTTATCCTATTTATAACAAGCAGGCAAGTTTAAGTTTAGTAGCAAAATTACCTTTTTTCGTGATGTCTTATCCTGTTGTAAGTCTCAAAACCTCTACTGCTGATGAGGATGCTTATGCTTTAGAAGTACTTGCTTATTTTCTTGGTAGTTCCAGTAACGCACATTTAAGAAAAGTTTTAATGCGTGAACGCAAATTAGTCAGTCAGGTTAGTGTTAATTATAATTTATATGATAAATATGATACGAGTTTTATTATTAGTTTTACGCCAATTAAGGGAGTTAACATTGACAGAATAAAAAAAATTATAACTGCAGAGATTGAATCATTAAAAACTAAACCTATTAGCGAATTAACTCTAAATAGTATTCGCACGCAAGTTGCAGCGGATTTTATTTATGAACAGGACTCAATTGAAAATCAAGCCTATTATTTAGGTATGCTGGAAAGTGTGGGGCTTGGTTTTAATGTGGTAGATGAATACCCGCAAAAAATTGCACAAATTACTCGCAATAGGTTACAAAAAACCGCACAAAAATATTTATTAACAGAGCGTTTATCGCAAATTGAACTATTACCAAAAGCGCTATGAATTTTTATTTGACTTATTATAGAACCGCCAGTGAAAATTTTATTTAGCTTATTACTCGTTTTTATTACCAATACCTATGCAACGCCAAAAATTGAAACTTGGCAAACACCAGAGGGCGCGCGCGTATTTTTTACGCAAGCAAATGAATTACCTATTTTAGATATTAGACTTATTTTTGATGCTGCTTCAAGCCGTGATGGTACGCAGTTTGGCCTAGGTGCTATCACTAATGCGATAATTGGTAAAGGTAGTAAATATCACAGCGAAGAGCAAATTATTGATAGATTTAGTGCAATTGGTGCAAAATTTTCTACCTCCTCTGCCAAGGAAATGGCGTTTATATCGCTTAGAATTTTGAGCCTTGATGAAATATTAACAGATGGAATTGAATTACTTTCTGAGGTGGTATCTAACCCAGAGTTTAAACTCTCAGTATTAGAGCGTATCAAAAAAAACTATCTAGCATATATTCAAAAAGAGTTTGAGAATCCAGCTGAATTAGCAAAGCGTATATTTGAATCGGAAATTTTCAAGAATCACCCTTATGCACATCGCACAATTGGCACTAGCCAGACGTTAAATGCCTTGACTTTAAACGATATAGTTGCATATTACAAAAAATATTATGTCGCACGTAATTTAACTATTGCCTTGGTTGGCAATATTAATCGTACTGAAGCTAAATATATCGCTAGAAGGTTATCACATAATTTAGAAATTGGCAGTAAGCCAGCGCCATTAAAGTCAGTTGAACCGCACTTAGTGTTAAAATCAAAACATATCAATTTTCCCTCAAAACAAAGTCATCTACTGTTGGGACAAGTCGGCATTAAGCGTAATCATTCTGATTATTATGCACTTTATTTGGCTAACCACATTCTAGGCGGAAGTATTTTAACCTCAAGATTAGGCAATATAATTCGCGAGCAAAATGGTTTAGCTTATAGCGTGTATAGTTATTTTTTACCGCTTGAGGCAAACGGTTATTTTCTGATCAATTTACAAACTAAAAATTCTCAGTTGAGAGAGGCAAAAAATTTAAGTTTAGAAGTGATAGATAATTTTTTACAACACGGTATTACCAAAAAAGAACTAGAAGATGTAAAGGATAATATTATCGGCAGCCTCCCTTTAAGAATAGCAAGTAATCAAAAAATGCTTAATTATTTGTCTATTATCGGTTTTTATGATTTACCACTTGATTATTTGCAAACCTTCCCAGAAAAAATTGTACAACTTAGCATTCAGGATGTAGTAAATGCCATGCGAAAATTAATAAAGCCAAATCGCTTTTTAATAGTTAGTGTTGGTGGTAAACCGTGAAATACCTTTCTCGTATTTTAGCATTAAGGACAATTATCTTAGTATTATCAGTTTTCAGTTTTACTGATATATTTAGCTAAAAATCTTATCAAGATATTGAGCGTAAAACCCTATCTAAGTTGCTCAAAGAAAAAATCGTGCTATTAGATATTCGTCGTCCAGATGAGTGACGGAAAAAGACGTTATATTAGATAGTTAACTACTGAAGATGTTTGATGTAAATAGACGTTTAAAACAAGATTTTTTAACAAAATTTCAGCAAAAATTTGCGCGCAATGAACCTGTTATTTTAATTTGCCATGTTGGTAAGAGAACACGCGTTGGAGTAAGATATTAAGCGAAAAATTAGGTTATAGTCGTACTTATAATATCAAATACGGTATCAAGAATTGGATAGAAAATCACCAGCCTGTGGTGCAAATACGCAATAACAACTAAAAATCTTCTTCCCAATCAATGATAATAATACGTTTTTGCACGTTAACTTTTTTAAGATAAGGCTTAATAAATGGCACTAAATATTCCTTTTCTTTGTTTTTGATAACAAGCACATCATGGACGCTGACACTAAGCAAATAGTCAACTACACCGAGCTCTACATGAAGTACGTTATAAACGCGCATCCCTTCTAGTTCATACCAATAATAGTTATTATCTGCTAGTTTTGGTAATTGGCTTTTTTTAATGTAAATTCCTAAACCAAGCAATTTTTCTGCTTCGTTTCTGTTATGTGTGCCATCAATTTGAGCAATGAGATTTTTACTATGCATTTGAATTTTTCTTATTTTTAGAGATTCATAAATACTACTTTTACAAACATACCAAGGGGTATAAAGTTTAATCCTAGATTTAGGATGTGTGTGAGATAATATTTTAATCCAGCCCTTAATACCAAATGCAGCGCTTATTTTACCAATCAGCAACCACTCATTCGTGCACATAGTTTGAGTGCATCATATTTATTTTACTGTTTTTATTTAGTATCAGTCTTTTTTTGTTTTTGTGCCACTTTAGTTTTTCCTGATTCTTTAGTTTTACCTACAACTTCTATTGATTCTGTGTTTTGTTTTTTGATATGCTTTTGTGTGTGCTTTTTACTTGCTTTTTCTATTTTTTTATCGCGCTTATTTTGATACAAATCTGGCGCGCGCCATTCTTTGACTAGAGCCTTTACACGCTCAGTTAATTTCGCCCCCTTTTCTATCCAGCTACTCAGCTTTTCCATATCAATATTTAATCTAACTTCCTTACCTCTTGCAATTGGATTAAAATAGCCAATTCGCTGAATATAGCTGCTGTCCCTAGGTTTTCTAGCGTCAGTTGCAACAATGGTGTAAAAAGGTTTTCTACTAACGCCACCTCGGGTAAGTCTAATTTTTACCATAAATCTTTTCTAAGTATTTAAAAAATAATATAAGCATTGTAAATGATTATTAATTTTTTACCTATAAATTCTTTTCTTCATATTCACATAAATCAATTAAAACGCACTTCTGACACTTAGGTGAGCGCGCAAGGCAGGTATAACGGCCATGCAAAATTATCAAATGATGTGCAACCACTTTAAATTCATCTGGAATAAATTTAATCAATTTTTTCTCCACCTCTAGCACCGTTTTACCCGAAGCGATAGCAGTGCGATTAGCAACGCGATAAATATGGGTGTCAACGGCAATAGTCGGTTGTCCAAATACTGTATTTAAAATTACATTTGCTGTTTTGCGTCCAACTCCTGGTAGTGCCTCTAATTCGCGCCGATGATCAGGTACAACGCTGTTATATTTATCCAATAAAATTTTACAAGTTTGAATAATGTGTTTTGCTTTGGAATTAAATAAACCAATGGTTTTGATAATATCTCTTAATTTTTCCTCTCCTAATTCAAGTATCTTTTGCGGTGTGTTTGCCAGAGGAAACAAGCGCTTAGTTGCCTCATTAACACTGACGTCGGTTGCTTGGGCTGATAGAGTAACAGCAACGAGTAATTCAAATGGTGTGTTGTAATTTAACTCAGTTGTTGGATTCGGTGTCTTCTCTAATAGCCGACTAAATATTTGGCGCCTAGTTTTGGTATCCACTTTTATTTTTTAGTTTTTATTTTTTTAAGTTTACTTCTGCACCACTTAATTTTAAAAAGCACATATTATACCCTAACCTTGCTAATATGACAATAATAGAGGCTAAATACAAGTTATTTAAAAAATTTATTATACCTCTTCTTAAGTGAGATCATCGCTTAGCCAGGCAGCAGTTGCTTGAATAGGTGTGAGACTATCTTTTGGCGTTAACCAAATTGCAAGCCCATAACGAGGTGCTTTGATTTTTGTTTTAGGAAGTGGTAAAGACCAATATTTTTGATTATTTTTTGTGCTGTGATAAGTTTTATGTGTAAGCACAACAAAATCATGGTATAGGGTGCGGTTTGCGTTTTCTCCCGCTACTATAGATGAAACCAAGTCAGCCCCAAACAGGGCGACATTTAGAGTAGTATCCTCTATGTTTATTTGACTGTTAAAATAAATATCAAGCCAATTATTACTAAGTTTTACCGACAATGCACCAATTATTTTTTGCGCCTGTTTTGAGTTTTCTGTGTCTCTCCAATAACGAAATTCTTTTGCATTTTTAACAATACCAGGTGTATAAACTGCTGAAATATTACCCAGCATATGATGAATTTTTTGACGAACGCTATAATCATATTTCGCGTATAAATCTCGCCAACCTAAACTATCCCAATAATCCACATGAAAGGCTAGAGGAATAATTTGACTAAACAATTTAGGGTGGTTTTTAAATGCATTAAGCCAAGCCTCAGCAGGCGGGCAACTACTGCAACCTTCTGAAGTATAAAGCTCAATTAAGGTGTTTTGTTTATCGCCGCTTGAAAAACGTAAATCACCGTAACTATTTATTGTCAGCAAAACAAAAAGTAATAAAAAAAATATTTGTTTCATATTATTTTCTTTTTAACCTTATTCCCAAATTATTCCAAACGAATGGCAGTACATTTAAGCGGTCGGGTATAACATTTGGGTATTTGGTGCTGATTATCAAACAAAACCGGTGCTAAGGATTTGAGCATATCTTCATAAATATGTTTTTTAAAATAAACTACCATTTTCACTGGATGCCAATAATCTACCCACTTCCAGTCATCAAATTCCATATTAGTATGATAGTTCAGATTAATTTTTGTTTCAGAGGCTAAGAGTTTAAGCAAATACCAAACTTGTTTTTGCCCAACACAGATTGGCATTTGTTTTTTACGAATGTATTTCTCAGGTAATTCATAACGTAGCCATTTAGGTGTTTTTGCCACAACACATACTTGATTTTTAGACAAACCAATCTCCTCATAAAGTTCACGAAACAACGCTTCATAATCTGTTTCATGTTCTTTAATACCACCTTGAGGAAGTTGCCAAGCATCTTCACCACGACGTTTAGCCAGTAAAAGCTGTCGCTTTGTGTTAGTAATAACGATACCTACATTTGCACGATAACCTTTTTCATCAATCATCCTTTAACCATTACCGCAATTACTCAATTGTAAGGACAAGCTTAATCGTCGCCAGATAAAAAGCCAAGTAAATGTAGCAAGCTTAAAAATAAGTTATAAATAGAAACAAATAGGGTAACCGTTGCTAAAATATAATTCGTCTGACCGCCATGCACGATATTGCTTGTTTCATAAAGAATAAGACCACTCATCAGCAAAATAAAAACAGCAGAAACAGCGAGAGACAAAGCAGGAATATTAAAAAATATTGCTGCTAATCCCGCCAAAAATCCAACAATAATGCCTGCCATTAAAAATCCTCCTATCGCGCTAAAATCTTTTTTTGATTTTAAAACATAAAGAGAGAGCGATAAAAAAATAGAGGCTGTACCCAACATTGCCATCATAACCAACTGTGCGCCATTATTAAAAGTTGTTGTATATGAATTAATCACTGGGCCAATCGTTAATCCCATAAATCCAGTGAGCGCAAATATTGACAGCAAACCCCACGCAGAATTTTTGAGCTTATAGGTCAAAAAAAGCAGTCCAAAATATCCGCCCAAAATAATGATAAAACCAAAGTGCGGCAACTTGAGTTTTAATGAAATATATGCCATCAGGGCACTAAAAAGTAATGTGGCCGAAAGCAATTGATAAGTATTTTTTAAAACACGGTTTGTGGATATTACACTAAGTTTTACTGTTTGAGTTATGGTATCCATGTATTACTCCTAATTATTAGACTTTAACGATGTATTTTAACATAATTTTACGTAACAAAATTGAACACATTCATTGCCACGACTAAATTAAATTACAACTTTGCGTGTAAAATAGCATTTTTTGATAAAAAATACAAGTGGTAGATTATTAAATTTTATGCAACTAATTTTAGGAATGGGCGCTACGGGTTTATCAGTTGCCAAATTTTTTGCACAAAAAAACATTCCTTTTGTGATTGCAGATGAGGCAAAAAACCCTAAATTATTAAAAATGTGCTTAGCACAAAAACCAAATGCATGTTATTGCAGTATGCTTGCAAAGATACCGCTTATTCGTATTAAGCGCGCGATTATTAGTCCTGGTATTCCCCAAGACAGCAGTATCATTAAACGCTTAAATCAATATAAAATTAACATAGTTAGTGATATTGATGTTTTTGCTGAATATGCCAAAGCAGATATAGTAGGTATTACGGGCTCCAATGGAAAATCAACTGTAGCTCATCTACTTTTACAAATGGCAATAGATGCCAATATGAAAGTAAAATTAGGTGCTAACATCGGTATTCCAGCGTTGTCATGTTTGTCTGATGATGTAGATTTATATATTTTAGAATTATCCAGTTATCAGCTTGATTATTTGAAAAATATAAAATTAAAAATTGCGGTAGTGCTTAATATTACACCAGATCACTTAGAACGCTACCAAAATTTTGCTGATTATGTGCACTCCAAACTGAGTATTTATCAATATGCAGATATTTGTGTAGTGCCGCTAGATGAAGCGTGCATTGCAAAGAAAATATCTGGCGTTGGTTTTAGTCTTAACATGCCAAACTTTAATATTGCAGGCGAGCCCCATCTTTTTGGTAGTGTGGTATATCGTGGTGTTCGTTATCTGATGTGTGATAATAGAATTTTATTTGCAAGTGAAATATTAACACCCATAGGATTACATAATACGCGTAATATACTTGCTACGTTAACACTCGGTTTGCAAATCGGGCTGAGTGTGAAAATGATGACACGCACTATTAAACATTTCAAGGGTATTGCCCATCGCTTAGAATTTATTGCAAAAATAGGCGCGCTTGATTATTATAACGACTCAAAAGCTACTAATGTAGCAGCAGCTATTGTGGCACTAGAAACGCTTAGCACACAAAATAAGAAACATAAAAATTTAGTGCTCATTGCTGGTGGAATTTTAAAAAAAGAATCTTATACGCCATTTATAAAAATGGTTTATCGCACCTGTTTTGCTTGTATTTTAATTGGCAGGGATCAGCAAAAATTGGGCGCATATTTTGCATCTGAGGAAAAATATATGGCAAAAAAAAATGTGGTTTTGACAAAAATTTATTTTGCGAAATCCATAAACGCAGCAGTTGATTTTTCATCGCACCTAATACAAACAGGTGTTGTTTTACTATCGCCCGCCTGCGTTAGTTTTGATATGTTTGATAATTTTTCTCAGCGTGGTGATGTTTTTAGACAAGCAGTTTTAAGCCTTAAAAAAAATACTGTAAATTTAAATTGAAAAACAAGCAGGCAATCATAAAAATAAACAGCAAAAATTTATATTAAGATTTAACGAGGTGTTACGTTCGCTACCCTATACCACTGTTATTATTGACGCACAAAATGAAGTTAGATGGATAAGCAAAAATGCTGTGGAGATGCTTAATTTACATCGTAAAAGAGATATTAGTATCCGTATTGATAATATTTTTCGCGTGGCGAAATTAAGAAAGTTATTAGCAGAAAAAGAGGCTAATCAATTATAAATGCCATTTTCGGAAAAAGCTGATACAATTTTAATGATAAGTATCTCCCGTCTTGTACCCAATATGCGTCTTTTAAGTATTGAAGACATTTCTAAGTATCAAAGATTGTCCCACCCTAGAAAATATTTCATTAGTGATACTTCTAATTAAATGAATCTCTTATAACTATCAGTGATTATTTACAAGTTATAAAAGACAATAAAAATTTAGACATAAAAACAAAACAAATAGTTGAAAAAGCGTATCATAGCGCGCAAGAAATGTATGTGCTAATTGATGATTTACGCACTGTTTTTCGTTTTGTAAATAAAGCACGAATTAAAAGATAAAAAACCATATTTTTAACACTTTATAAGAAACACCATGAAAACTCAAATTATAAATTTTTTTATTATATCAATAACACTCATCTCATCTGTATTTGCATACACGCGGCAATATATTGAAGTGGTGGGCTCATCTACTGTATTTCCTTTTTCAGCAGTGGTAGCAGAAACTTTCGGTAAAAAAACCACTTTCCCCACTCCTAAGATTGAATCTACTGGTTCAGGGGGTGGTATGAAATTATTTTGCAAAGGCACGGGTTTACATACACCGGATATTACAAACTCTTCGCGCCGTATAAAAGTTGAGGAGTTAAAAAATTGTCATAAAAATGATGTGCGCGATATAACAGAAATACTCATTGGTTACGATGGTATCGTGATTGCAAATGCAAAGCGTGGCGCATTTTTTGATATCACACTGCGCGATTTATATTTAGCACTTGCCGCTCAAGTACCTGCAAGTGTTATTGGTGACGCTAAAGATAAGATGATTGCTAATCCATTTCACTACTGGGATGAAATTAATAAAAAATTAGCGCATTATAAAATCAGGGTATTAGGCCCACCTCCCACCTCAGGTACGCGCGATGCGCTTCAAGAGTTAGCACTTGAAGGTGGCTGTAGCACCTTTAAAGTAATCAAGGCAATGAAAAAGAAAAATAAATCACGTTACAAAGCATTATGCCATATAATTCGCGAGGATGGTCATTATGTTGAAGCAGGCGAAAATGATAACCTCATCATTGCTAAACTTGCAAACGATTTAACAACATTTGGTATATTTGGTTTTTCTTTTTTGGATCAAAATAGTGATAAAGTAAAAGCCGCGAGTATTAACGGCAAAGTGGCCACTTTTGAAAATATTGCAGATGGCACCTATCCTATCTCGCGTCCACTTTATATGTATATCAAAAATGCACACCGCAATAAAATATCTGGTTTAAATGAATTTCTCACTGAGATTGTTAGTGAATATACAATTGGAGAAGAGGGTTATCTGATTGATAGGGGTTTAATTCCAGCGCCCAAGGATTTGCGCGAAAAAATGGCAATGGATGTAAAAAACAGAGTGATACTGAAGAATATATAAATTAAGAAAATATCATATATCCCCTGCGAAAATCATAATAAAACGCATAAAAAATTAAGATTAACTGATTGAGATAAGTATAAAAATCTTTATTTCTTGATTCTTATTTTGTGATTAAATTCAGCAAATGAGTGACTTAGAATTATTTATTACTTTATTAGCAGGCGCGCCAATTGCTTATTTTTTTGCACAAAGAAAAGCATTTTCTTTTGTAAGCAGTGGCACACCAACTAAATTAAGCGCACTTCCTCGTTATTATGGTTATGTAGTTGCTATTTGGACTGTCTTTCCAGCACTCACAATATTTACTATCTGGTCTATTTTTGAGACAAATATTATCGTCTATCTATTAGCAATACGCTTTGAAGATTTATCGGGCAGTGTTGTGCCCATACGTGCAATCGTTGATGAAATTCATCTTTTTGTAGTACGCGGTTTAGACACAAATTTAATAAACAAAAATTTAGCAAATAAAGCAATTTATGAACATATTAGCACGCTTTATACGCATTATTCTTTTTATAATAGAATACTTAAACTATCATTTTCGAGCGCGCTTGTCTTTCTGGGTTTTAGTTTATCTTATGCACATATTAAGGCGCATTATAATGCCAGGAATCATTTTGAACGAATAGTTATTTATATTTTAAGTACGTGTGCACTTATTGCTATTTTAGTAACGCTTGGTATTGTTTTCTCAGTATTTTTTGAATCTATTCAATTTTTCTCTCAAGTCTCACTCATTGAATTTTTATTTGGTACGCATTGGTCGCCGCAAATTGCAATGCACGAAGGACAAATGGGTAGTTCTGGTGCATTTGGTGCTGTGCCATTATTTTGGGGCACACTCTTTATTTCTGTGATTGCTCTTTTGATTGCCATTCCACTTGGATTATTTTCTGCCATTTATCTTTCTGAATATGCTAGCAAACGTATGCGCTTCTATGTTAAACCTATTTTAGAAGTTTTAGCAGGTATTCCTACTGTAGTTTATGGTTTTTTTGCTGCATTAACCGTAGGTCCCATGATGCGCGATTTTGGTTATTGGCTGCGTGAGTTTGGTGTGAATTTAGATATTGAGATATTTGCTAATTTAACAGTTTCTAGCGAATCTGCACTTGCCGCTGGTTTGGTGATGGGTATGATGATTATTCCCTTTGTTCTATCGCTTTCAGATGATGTCATCTCTGCTGTGCCTGAATCACTAAGGGATGGTTCACTCGCTATGGGAGCAACCAAGGCGGAAACCGTATGGCAAGTGATTGTTCCCGCGGCACTACCTGGAATTGTAGGCAGTTTTTTGCTTGCTACTTCGCGCGCAATCGGTGAAACGATGATTGTACTTATGGCAGCGGGTGTGGCTGCTAATCTTAGTGCTAATCCGCTTGATACAGTTACTACAGTTACTACACAAATTGTAACGCTCCTAACAGGAGACCAAGCGTTTGATAATGTTAAAACATTAGCTGCTTTTGCGCTAGGTCTAGGACTTTTTATCACAACATTGTTGCTCAATATAATTGCGCTTCAAGTCGTTAAAAAATACCGAGAACAATATGAGTAATACCGAGATTATTCGTCGTAACTTACGCAAACGTTACGCTAAAGAAATGCGTTTCAAATGGTATGGGTTAGGTGCAATTATACTAAGCATTAGCTTTTTACTTTTTTTACTAATTGATATTACTAGTAAAGCAATTCCCGCTTTTACACAAACTTATGTTAAGCTAGATATTGATTTATCAGCAAAAACACTAGGATTAAGCGAGCATCCTCGTTACAGCGAGCAAGAATTATTTGGAGCACGTTATGGGCATACATTAAATTTAGCACTTTATCAATTATTTCCTGAGGTAACTGCTAGATTAAAAAAACGTGTGCTAAGATCAATGATAAGTGCGGGTGCGCGTTATGATTTACGCGATATCGTTATCGCTAATCCAAAGCTGATTGGTAAGAAAGTTTCATTGTGGCTACTTGCAAGTGATGAGATAGATAGTTTTGCTAAAGGCTTAGTATCAAGATCTTTGCCTGAGGGTGATAGAAAAATTAAAGATTTTCAGATTATGTGGTTAGATAGACTTAGTACTGATGGGCGCATTAAGAAAAAATTTAATTTAGATTTTTTCACAAGTGGCGATTCGCGCGATCCTGAACAAGCTGGGATAAAAGGCGCGCTAATTGGTTCAATTTATACCATGCTGGTAACATTTATACTTTGCTTTCCTATTGGTGTATGTGCTGCAATTTATCTAGAAGAATTTGCACCTAAAAGCTGGTGGACTGATTTAATTGAGGTAAACATTAATAATTTAGCAGCTGTGCCATCAATTGTATTTGGTATTTTGGGCTTAGCAATTTATATTCATTTGATGGGTGTTCCTCGCTCATCATCTTTAGTTGGAGGCTTAGTATTAAGCTTGATGACGCTACCAACTATTATTATTGCAACACGCGCTGCGATTAAATCAGTACCACCCTCTATTTATAAAGCAGCGCTTGCACTTGGTGCTTCGCCCGTACAGAGTGTATTTCATCATGTTTTGCCACTTGCGATGCCGGGAATTTTTACTGGCTCTATTATTGGTATGGCACAGGCACTTGGCGAAACTGCACCACTACTAATGATCGGTATGGTTGCTTTTATTGCAGATGTGCCGAATGGTTTTTTGGATGCAGCAACCGTTTTACCTGTGCAAATATTTATTTGGTCAGATTCACCTGAAAAAGGATTTGTTGCTCTAACTTCTGCTACTATTTTAGTTTTGCTCGTGTTTTTATTTTGTATGAATTTTCTTGCTATTATTTTGCGTAAAAAATTTGAAATTCGCTGGTAACATAAAGGATTAATGTTAAACTCGGAATTGTCACAAGAAATCGGCGCAACAGTAGGCTCTCCTTTTTTGAAAAAAGACGTGAGTATTGTGATGTGTCGTCAGGTAGATGTTTTTTACAATAAAGACCATCAGGTGATTTTTGACGTTGGTGTTGATATTGGCAAAAATGAAATTATTGCTATGATAGGTCCATCAGGTTGCGGTAAATCTACTTTTTTACGTTGTTTAAATCGTATGAATGATACAATTGATGATTGTATTGTTAAAGGTAATATTGCTTTAGATGGTGAAAATATTTATGCTAAAGATTTAGATCCTGTATTGCTACGCGCGCGCGTTGGCATGGTTTTTCAAAAACCCAACCCATTTCCAAAGTCAATTTATGATAATGTTGCTTATGGGCCTAGATTACATGGTCTTACAAAAAATAGGGCAGAATTAGATGATTTGGTTGAAGATAGCCTAATTAAAGCAGGACTTTGGGACGAAACCAAGAACCGCTTAAATAAACCGGGTACGGGACTTTCTGGTGGTCAGCAACAGCGTTTATGTATTGCACGCACAATTGCAATTAAGCCAGAAATTATTTTGATGGATGAACCAACATCAGCACT
This sequence comes from Gammaproteobacteria bacterium, assembly GCA_965207345.1. Lineage (GTDB taxonomy): Bacteria > Pseudomonadota > Gammaproteobacteria > PS1 > Pseudothioglobaceae. The sequence goes on from OZ242280.1 coordinate 693,208, forward strand.
TGATCCAATTGCAACTGCGGCAATTGAAGAACTAATGTATGAATTAAAATATTCTTATACCATCGCAGTGGTAACGCACTCTATGCAGCAAGCTGCTAGAATATCGGATAGAACTGCATATTTTCATTTAGGTAAATTAGTAGAGGTAGATAATACAAATACCATATTTACTAATCCTAAACATCGTTTAACCGAAAATTATATTACAGGAAGATTTGGATGATAGGACAACATATATCGCACGAATATAACGAAGAATTAGAAGATATTAGACGACAAGTATTGGAAATGGGTTCTCTGGTAGAAGAGCAATTTTCTGGCGCTTCTCTTGCTTTATTAAAGGGTGAGGCAGAAGCAGCGCATCGTATTGCAAGACTTGATTATCAAGTCAATGCAATGGAAGTTGCAATTGATGAAGGTTGTGTGCAAATTATTGCTAGAAGACAACCCGCTGCCACTGATTTACGTATGATTTTTACTGCGATTAAAGTCATTACTGATTTAGAACGTATTGGGGATGAATCGGAAAAAATTGCTCGATTTGCTTTGGAATTATCCACAGATACAACAGTATCTACTTTTTATAACAATTTAAAACATTTAGTGCGCATAACGCAACTGATGTTTAATAATGCACTTGATTGTTATGCTCATCTGGATGCAGAAAAAGCACTAGAAGTGAGTAATATGGATAGTGAAATTGACAGTGAGTTTGATAATCTTAATCGCTTGTTAATTACTTATATGCTTGAAGATATAAAAAATATTGAAAATGTGCTTAGAGTGATTTGGTGTGCGCGTTTTGTTGAACGAGTAGGGGATCATGCTAAAAATATTTGCGAGTATATTGTTTATGCTGTACATGGTAAAGATATTCGTCACACCCAAGATTTGGAAGAAAATGAAGAATGATAAAGAATAAGAATAAAAGATGATAAAAATTAAGCATCAGTATTTGATGTCCAATTAAGATTGGATGTAGAGAGAAAATTTAATGTTAAAGAGAAGTAAATTATGACACTTGAAAAAATAAAAGCCAAATTAGCATCTGTTCTTATCGGTGCAGATATTAGTGTTGAGGGTGATGGTTGTAGTTGCTCAGCAGTCGTAATATCAGAATTATTTGAAGGCCTATCGCCACTTGAGCGACAAAAAAAAGTTTTAGCAGTATTTAGAGATGATATTAAACGCGGTGATTTGCACGCACTATCTGTGAAAACTTACACACCAAGTGAAAGATAGGATATAATTCGTATTCTTTCTTTTTTTATCTTAAGTAAGTTATGCGAGCAAATATTCATCCGAACTATAATGCGGTTAAAATACTTTGTAGTTGCGGTAATGAATTTAGCACAAAGTCAACAATTAATAAAGAAGTGTTAATGCTTGATGTATGTTCAAAATGTCATCCCTTTTACACAGGTAAGCAAAAAATAGTTGATACAGCAGGTCGTGTTGAGAAATTTAAAAATCGTTATGCGACATTTAAGCGCTAAATTTTAAAGAAAATAATCTGCGTTAAAGTGCGTTATAAATAGCATTATTAAACGGCTTTATGTCTTTTGACTATATAAATGCTCTACTCAAAAAACCAATTAAGCGTAAGCCAATTTGGATAATGCGTCAAGCGGGGCGTTATTTACCAGAATATCGTAAAACACGCCAAAAAGCAGGTAATTTTCTAAATCTGTGCCAAACACCTGAACTTGCTTGTGAAGTAACCTTGCAACCCATAGAGCGTTTTGACTTAGACGCTGCTATTTTATTCTCAGATATTTTAACCTTGCCAGATGCTATGGGCTTAGGCCTTTATTTTGTGGAAGGAGAAGGCCCTAAATTTAAAAATCTTATTGATAGCGAGAAAACTATTAATCAGCTTATAAAACCAGATATGTCAGACCTTTCTTATGTTTTTGATGCAATATCTTTGATTCAAAATCATTTGCATAATCGTCTGCCGCTTATTGGTTTCTCAGGTAGCCCATGGACATTAGCAACTTATATGGTGGAAGGTGGTAGTAGCAAAAATTTTGCACGTATTAAAGGTTTAATGTATGAAAATCCAAAATATATGCATCAATTACTGGATATTTTGAGTGAGTCGCTCATTGATTACTTGAATACACAGATTCTCTCAGGAGTTGATGCTGTGATGATTTTTGACACTTGGGGCGGCATATTGCCCAAACGTTATTATGAAATATTTTCTCTTCATTATATGAACAAAATTATTGCACACTTATATCATAATCATAACGGCAAAAAAATTCCTGTTACGTTATTTACCAAAGGTGGAGGTGCTTGGCTTGAAAAAATGGCAAAAAGCGGTTGTGATGCACTCGGCTTAGATTGGACAATTGATTTAAGCGAAGCACAAAAAAGAGTGGGCTCTCAAGTTGCCCTACAAGGAAATTTAGATCCTTGTGTTCTGTATGCAGGTAAAAAAAATATTATTGCCAAGACTTTGGATATATTAAATCAGTTTAACTGCGATACAGGGCATGTGTTTAACCTAGGACATGGTATTATGCCTGATGTTAGCCCTGAGAACGTGGAGATACTCATTAATACAGTACATCATTTCCCATCCTAAATGACTAATAATTTTTAGGAAATATTTATGTCGCGTTTAAATAATTGTTTTCTTAAATTAAAACAAATAAAAAAAACTGCATTTATACCGTTTATCACTGCAGGTCATCCAAGCTTGGAGCTAAGTTACTTGTTGCTTGACACCTTGGTTAAATGCGGTGCAGATATTATTGAATTAGGCATACCATTTTCAGATCCGCAAGCAGATGGTGTCGTAATTCAAAAAGCACATGAAAGAGCAGTAAAATTGGGTATTTCTCTAAATGATGTATTATCTTTAGTTTCAAAATTTAGAGAAAAAAATAAGACAACACCCATTGTGCTTATGGGTTATGCTAATCCAGTTTTTAAATTAGGTTATGAAAATTTTTCTAAGCTAGCAAAAAAGGCAGGTATTGATGGTGTACTAGTGGTTGATATGCCGCCTGAAGAAGCACATAGTTTAAAAGTGATATTGGATAATTATGCTATAGATTTAATTTTTTTAGTTGCACCAACAACCAAAGACAAGCGTCTAGCACTTATTAAAACACAAGCTAGTGGTTTTGTTTATTTTGTTTCCCTAAAAGGTGTTACGGGAGCAAAGTTGCCTGATATGCAAAAAGTGCGTATACAAGCTAATCATATTAAAAAACAGCTAAATCTGCCAATTGGTGTAGGGTTTGGCATTAAAGACGCGAACAGTGCAAAAATGCTTAGTCAAGTAGCAGATGGAATTATTATCGGTAGCGCAATTACATCACTTATTGAAAAATATAGGCAAAATCAAGATAAAATGCTAGCAGAAGTTGCATATTTTGCTCAGGGTATCCATGAAGCGATTTTAAAGGGACAAGATTAAATTAGGAGGGATAACAAAAAATTAATCCTCCTAAGTTTAATATTAAATAGAAAACGTACACAATAATTTTAATTGAGCAATTATCTATTTCAATTAAAATACGACATGAACCAATTATTGAGAGAATTAACGTGAGCTGGCTTGGAAAAATTTTACCGTCTATTACGAGTCGTGCAAAAAAAAATATCCCAGAAGGTTTATGGCAAAAATGCCCACAGTGCGCCACGGTGTTATATAAGCAAGAATTGCTACGCAATTTATCAGTGTGTCCTAAATGTCAATTCCATCATCATGTAAGTGCACGCACGCGCCTTAATATTTTTTTGGATAAAGATAGTATCAAAGAAGAAATTGCACATCAAATTACAAGTAGTGACCCACTTAAATTTAAAGATAAAAAAAAATATAAAGATCGCTACATAAGTGCACAAAAAATCACAGGAGAAAAAGATGCCTTAGTAGTGGTGCTTGCTAAATTAAAAAAAGTACCCGTTGTGGTTGGCGCCTTTGAGTTTAATTTTATGGGTGGTTCTATGGGCTCTGCGGTAGGTGAAAAATTTACACGCGCTGTGTATGTCAGTATTGAGAAAAAAGCACCATTTATTTGTTTCTCTGCAAGTGGTGGTGCGCGTATGCAGGAAGGATTATATTCGCTTTTGCAAATGTCAAAAACTACGTTGGCACTTTCTTTGTTATCTGAGGCTAAGTTACCTTTTATTTCCGTGCTAACTGATCCGACAATGGGTGGTGTTTCAGCAAGTTTTGCAATGTTAGGTGATATTAACATTGCTGAACCAAATGCACGTATTGGCTTTGCAGGGGCGCGTGTTATTGAACAAACTACGCGTGAAGAATTACCAGAAAACTTTCAACGCAGTGAATTTTTGCTCGCAAAAGGTGCAATTGATATGATTGTTACCCGCACAGACATGCGCGATAAAATAAGTCTTATTTTGCACTATCTCGGCGCGCGATAAAATATTTTTAAAATTGCATACCTTTGTGCTATATTTTTTTAATTTTGAAATTTTACTATATCAGTTACATCTTTAAGTTTATGAGGGTTTGCATAATCTGAGAAATAATTCCTGTCTTTTAGTATTTTGTAGTTTGCGTTAAAATAAAAATTAAAGATTTTTCTAAAAGAATTAACTGGAGTAATACTGTCATATAAAGTTTGATTACCGCCTGCCGGTAGGTAGTATGCATTGAATATTCTCATTCTTTCTTGCAAAAGTACTTTACTCGGGTTTTGCATAGTAGTACCATCAGCTGATGATGCTGTGCCATGATCTGCCTGTATTATGATGATGGGTTCTATTTTTGAATTTTTCAGTATATTGTCAACTAATATTTGAATCTTCTTATTGATAAAGATAAGTTGATCAATATAGGAATCTTTACTTTTCCATATATTTCCTACATATTCTATAAAGGTGGACTTCTTAGGTGTATTACCATCTCTATCAAATACATAAGGAGGGTGTGGCGACACAATATGGGCAAAAGCAAAAGTAGGTTCTTCAATTTTGTAGATTTCAGATAATTTAGCAAAAGCATTTAATGTTGCCTTAGCAGATTTATCGGAAATAGGAAGAACACCAAGCATAGTAGTGTAATAAAGAATTGTTAAAAAATCATCTGACACTATCCTGTCAAAAAAGCTACCATCGCTACTATCACTTTTTTCTAGCCGTACATTAACGTAAGTGTATTTTTTAAACTTCAAAAAATTTACCACTTTATTATTGGTTCGCATGTTTTGTAAAGGCTTAATATTTCTTGAATTAATTGCATTATTAATATATGCCATATTTAAAGATGACGCTAAGGACAGTGTTGTTTGCGCGTAATTGCTTGTACTGTTAGCCGCCACAAAAAAACCTTTTTTATTTAAGTAGTCTTCAAATTCTTTGTTATCATAGCCATGAATATTCTTTAAGGTTTGCGCGTGGGCATATCCATCTAAGATGATGTAATATATATCCCTGTTAATATTTTTTTTATCAGTGTTTGGTGTTTGCACACTGGAAGATATTGCTGTATTTATCTCTACGGGCAATTCAATATGTGTTTTATTGAGTTCAAATAAAATAATATTTATAATGGGTAATACCACTAATATCAATGCAAAAATATTTAGAGCTTTTGTTAAGTTAGTTAATTTTTTACGCGTTCTAATTATTAAATAAGAAGTAAAGATGAAAATTAGTGCATATATAGTTAGTAGGCTCCTTTGTCTTAAATAAATTACATTCAATAGTTCGTTATAAATGTGGCCATATGAATAAAATAAAACTATGCCAATAGATGTGATTATCGCTGCTTTTTTTATATCCTTTATAATGAGTTTAAGCAATAAAACTATTAAAATACTCATGCCAAAACTAACGATCATAGCCAATAAAGCGCTGGTGTAATATGTCTTTTCTATATTATGCGACAACAGAAGCAGAACAGGAGATAACGCCAGTAAAAAAGGGTGTATGACGATAGACTTTTTCATTGTTTATTTTTTTGGTTGCATTAAATATAAGATTCTATGAGAATTTTTTATTTTAATAGAATTCTGTATATTAAAAAATGCGCTAAATTTATCTTCAAAAATGTTTTGGACATAGTCTGGGAAAATATCTTCTCTGTTTGTTAATAATTTTTTTACTTGTGAATCATGCTTGGGTATAAACTCAATAATAAGCGCCTTGGTACATATTGTATGAAAAAATTTGGCAATATTAATCAGTGGTAAATTATTTGATATAGCTAAGTGGTGAATTAAAGCAAGTGCTAATATCGTATCAACAGGTGCACGTTCTGTAAGGGACATTCTTTCATTATTTGCAAAACCAATACTTGGGCTTGGATTTGTTAAGTCCAGTATTAAAGGGATAATATTCTCTTCTTGTTTTATCACGCTTGCAGTATAATTTTTTTCAACGCTGACAGCGTCTATATCAAAAGCAATGGTTGGTATATTTTTGTCGCTGGCTATACGGCTAAATAATCCAGTATTTGCACCAAAGTCCCAAACTATGTTTGATTTAATATTAATCAGAAGATCACTTATAATGCGTTTTTTATGCAAAATAGCATTCTCAGAATAATTTGTATCTTTATAATAATCACTCCACTCAGTTTTTTTTGCCTGCCAAGTTAATTTTTGAGTAGCTGATATGAGATTATCAATAAGTGCAAGCAAAGAAAGACGGCTAATTTTTCTTTTTTTAAGATTGATATCTTTATCAGCATAATATTTTTGACTTTTAGCATGCAAGTGAATATGCATGAGTAAAGAAAACTTAAAATAAGTGTGTAGCGGTAGTAATAAACTTGCCAAATATATAGGAACACCATCAATATTAGTTTTCAGTAACTGATTAAGTGTAATATTTTTATAACGCATGAGTGCCAAAGGTGCTAAAAAATGTTGACAAAATTGCCTATAAGCAGCCCAAGGCGCACCTTCTTTATATATTTCAAAAGATAGAGAATCAATAAAAATAGCTTTAGAGCCGACAAACTGGATATTATAAGCACTTGCATCTTTTAACGACATGCCAAAACTCAGTGCTTTTTTTTGTATTTTAAGCGTGGTGAGCGCTGCATTTTTTAATTGGCTAAAACACCACTCGTAAGGATAAGAAATAAAAGAGATTTGTTCAGGTTTAATAATTTTATAAACTAAATTATCTTTTGTGCCTTGAATATCAACCTCCTGGTGCATAACAAGTAATTTGGTACTAGTCAGCGCATCATAAAGTCCCGAATGCATAAGATATTCATAATTTTTTTGATATGATTTATTAATTTGGCGATAAACGCAACCTTCTTTAAAGAATACAAAACCGCTTGCATCTCTAAAGGAACTGGGCTCTTTAAAGGAATGTGCGTGCCTTACGCTATCCATTTAACTTTTCTCACTATTTTTTCTGCACTTTGCTTGAAAATAGTTTTTTCACAAAACTTTTGGTTCTTTCCCAATACATTTTAATTACAAACGTAGAGGTAACAAGTCCTGCAATAATCATCTGTAAAATAAAACTGCCAGAACCTGGATCAAGATAAGCGTATGCGGGGTTTATAACTGAAAAAAAAAGCGTCAAAATAAATAAATACTCGCACCATATGTGAAAAGTTCTTCTGATAATTTTCATGATTTGTCAATTCTTTTTAAAACCGCATATTATCCTATTTTTACAAACACTTATACTATGAATTTTATAAAATATTATTTAGAAATAAAATGGTAGTAGTCACGATATGCACTCTTAGTTAAAAGGTATAATGGTTTATTTTATAAGTGCTAAAAATGCACTTAGAATGTATACTCTAATAGAGAGAAATCCACGAATTATTAGATAGAAACCTTGCCTAGTTACATATCTTTTAGATATTTATGCATGATGAAAGTTTTACTTGCTAATCCGCGCGGTTTTTGTGCTGGTGTTGACCGTGCAATTGAAATTGTTGAGCGTGCTATTTTGCGCTATGGTGCACCGATTTATGTACGCCATGAAGTGGTGCATAACCGTTTTGTTGTAGGCTATCTCAAAGATAAAGGTGCTATTTTTGTAGAAGAGATAGAGGATATTCCTAAAGGCGCAGTCGTCGTATTTAGTGCACACGGAGTTTCTAGGGCGGTTAAAGCGATGGCACAAGAAAGGGAGGTAATTATCTTTGATGCTACTTGTCCGCTAGTAACCAAGGTGCATAAGGAAGTTATTCGTAGTCAAAAGAAAGCAGAGCAAATGATTCTCATTGGACATGCAGGTCATCCAGAAGTAGAAGGCACACTTGGACAGTATAATGATACGAAAAATATTTATTTAGTTGAGACACCAGCTGATGTAGAAACACTAAATATTGATAAGCAAAAACCTATTTCTTATACCACACAAACTACGTTATCAGTTGATGATACAATCCATATTGTGTACGCACTCAAAGCAAAATATCCTAATATACGCGCGCCGAATAAAAGCGATATTTGCTATGCTACGCAAAATCGACAAAATGCAGTTAAAGCAATTATGAATAGCAGTGATATATTGCTTGTGCTTGGTTCAGCAAATTCTTCTAATTCTAATCGTTTAAGAGAAATTGCACTCAAACAAAGAAAACCTGCTTATTTAATTGATGACGCGAACGAAATCAACAGCACTTGGCTTAAAAATATCAATACAGTGGGTGTAACAGCAGGTGCATCTGCACCTGAGATATTAGTGCAAAATGTAATTAGTTACCTTAAATATCTTGGTGCCTCTCAGGTAATAGAGGTTGATGCTGAAAAAGAAAATATTACTTTTCCACTGCCAAAAACATTACGGTGAAAAAGTCAGTGCTCGTTTGCGGTTCTTATGCATTTGATACAATTATGCTTTTTGAAGATAGATTTAAAAATCATATTTTGCCTGATAAAGCACATATACTTAATATATCATTTCACACCCCTAAAATGCGCAAAGAGTTCGGTGGTTGTGCAGGCAATATCAGTTATAATTTAAACCTACTAGGAATAAGAGCACTGCCTGTTGCAACAGTCGGTAAAGACTTTGCTACTTACAAGATGCGTTTAGATGCACTAAAAATTGAGAGTAAATATATTAAAGTCATTGATAATATCTATACTGCACAGGCTTTTATTACTACCGATATGGATGGTAATCAAATTACTTCCTTTCACCCGGGTGCCATGGATAGTGTGCATTTTAACGATATTAAAATATTAAAGCTAGTAGCTAATTTAGGCATCATCGCCCCAGAAAGTAAGCGCGCTATGATACAACACGCAGCAACTATGGAGGATCTTAATATTCCTTTTATTTTTGATCCTGGTCAAGGTACCCCGCTGTTTAATAAAACAGAGTTAATAGCACTTATTGATAAAGCGTCTTGGATGGTAGTTAATGATTATGAATTGGGACTTGTGCAAAAATTGACAAAATTATCACTCGCAGAACTTAGCAGTGCAGTTAAAGCACTGATTATTACAAAAGGTGCAAAAGGATCTGACATTCACTATGCAAATAAAGTAATACACATAGATGCCATCAAATGTATATCAAAAGATCCAACAGGCTCGGGTGATGCCTATCGCGCGGGTTTAATTTATGGGCTAATTCATCGCTTAGACTGGCAAATAACAGGCAATCTTGCTAATTTAATTGGTGCCATTAAAGTAGGTCATTTAGGCACGCAAAACCACTTCTTTAGTTTAGGTGAGATTAAAAAATTATACTTTGAGCATTATCAAACACCACTGCCTTAAACGTAATATAAAATTAGTTTTTTAATATTTTGAGTGGTTTTTAATTATTTTTCCAAATACGAAAATAGGCTGGTTCTCATAGATTAAAAATGCAAATAAATCAAGCAGTACAAGGTATTTATGCGATTACGCCAGATAGAGCACTTCATAAAAATGAAATCAACAAAATTTTAAAAATGGGTGTGTGTGCACTTCAATATAGGCGTAAAAATATAGATGCACAGACTAAATATCAAGAAGCACGTATTTTGCACGTATTTTGCCGTGATTATAAAACTTTATTTATCATCAATGATGATGTTGATTTATGCCGTAAACTAGATGCAGATGGCGTGCATTTAGGATTTAATGATATGAATATTACCGCAGCTAGAGAGCATTTAGGCGAGAAAAAACTAATTGGTGTTTCTTGTTACAACAATTTAGCACGCGCTGAGTTTGCAGAAAAATACACTGCAGATTATGTGGCTTTTGGCGCTTTATTTCCTTCAAAAACTAAACCAAAAACAACATACTGCTCACTTGATTTAATTCGTCAAGCCAAAAAAACTCTAAGCATTCCAATTGTTGGCATCGGAGGTATTACTTGGCAAAATGCAAAACTTGCAAAATCAGTCGGCTGCAACGCTGTTGCAATGATAGATACCTTATTTTCTTAAAATATATTTTTTAACCATTCCGTTAAAAATAAAAAATAATATGCCTAAATTCGCATAGATTTATTAAAATATCATGCGTAAAAAATGAAATAATATAAAAAATAGCTAGTAAATAGCTAAATTATAAAATATAAATAGCAAAATATAACCTATTAACAGTTTTTATAGTGTATTTTTTGTTTATTAAAATTCATATATTTTTTATATATCAAATATAATTTGACAAATAATACTAATTATCTTATAATATTATCATAATATTTTATAAATGGAGATATTATATGAAAAATAAAATAAAAATAGAAGAAAATAAAAATGAAAAATTTAGAAGATTAGCGCAAGCAAGAGTTAATAAAACACTGAAAAATTTAGAATTAATTGCTAATTTAGCTAATAAAAATACTTATGATTACACAAAAGATGAAGCTAATCACATTATTAAAGCATTAGATAAAAAAGTCAAAGAAGTTAGAGAAAGTTTTTTAAGAAGTTTTGATAATGAACAATTTATATTGTAGAGGAATATAACGATGAATAATATTAGTTTTAAGACTGATAATGATGACATCCAAAAGAAATATGAACAATTATTTTGGCAAGTTTTTCAGGCAAATGGGTGGAAAGAAATAGATGAAATTGTTAAAAATAATCATTTATTTAAAAATTCAAGTAACTGGTATCCTTATGGAGGTAAGGATAAAAATGATACTTCAAATCATGCTACTTTTAGTAATCAGCAGTCAGACCCTATTGCTGCATTAGTTGAAAAGCTAACTAATGCTATTGATTCACTATTATTAAAAGAATGTAAATTGAAAGATATTAATCCAAAAGATACAAATAAAGCTCCTAAAACTATGTCAGAAGCGGTTGAGAAATTTTTTGATATAAAAAATGGTGATTTAAATGAGGCTAATATAGGTAAGTTAGCCAAAAACATTCAAATTATTGCAACAGGTGAAAAAACTAATCCTGATTTAACTATTTATGACAATGGTGAGGGACAATATCCTGATAATTTTAAAAATACTTTTGTATCCCTGTTAAAAAATAATAAAACTAATATTCATTTTGTACAAGGTAAATATAATATGGGTTCAACAGGAGCATTAGTTTTTTGTGGCAGTGAAGACGAAATGCGTTATCAACTCATTGCTTCTAAACGCCATCCTGATTTATTTGATAAACAAAAATACCAAGATAATTTATTTGGTTGGACTTTGGTTAGAGCAAAACCAGCACAAGATAATGATAGAGCAACTTCTTATGAGTATTTTGCTGTCGATGGTAAAACAATTCCAGCATTTAAAAAAAACAAATTAGATTTAAATTTACATAATATGCAATTTTCATCAGGGGCAATTATTAAACTATACTCTTATCAGATGCCTAGGGGTTGTGGTGGATCAATTCATGCTGATTTATATCGTGAATTAAATTTATACTTATACAAACCAGCCTTGCCTTTGTGGTTATATGAAGATAGGGATAATTACAAATTTACAAAAACCTCAAATTTTGTTATAGGTAATTATTTAAGACATGAGAATAATAGCCAAGAAATAGATGACAAGAATAGGTTAGAACATTCACCAATCTTTATTGATTGTTCAAATGATACCATTGGAAAAATTACTATTCAGGCTATTGTATTAAAAAATAAAATGAAAGGAGATAAAGAAACATTAGATGTAGATAGAAGGCGTAATTTTATTGCTAAAAAACCTATCATTTATACAGAAAATGGACAATTACAATATTTTGAAGGACGGACTTTTATTACTCAAAATTTAGGATTTAGTTATATTAAAAAATATTTATTTATTCATATTGATTGCACTCAAATGAATCCTAAATTTCGTCGTGGATTTTTTCAAGGTTCACGAGATAGAGTTAATAAAAACAGATTGGTAACTCTTAATGATGAGGTGATTAGAGTGCTTAAAGCTAATAATACATTATATAAACTTAATGATGCTAGAAAAAGTAAAATAATATCTAACACAGATGACAAGCATGAAAAAGATATTATTGCAAGAATTTTATCTAAAATTCCAATGAGCAAAAAAATGGTTGATATGTTCAATAAAAATGGATATTTAGATTCATTAAATCGCCATAAAAATCAAGGTAATAAAAAAGTTAAAGATAAAAAAAATACTCATAAAAAAGTAGCAAAAGAACGTCATCCTAGCATTTTTAAAATTAAAAATTAAAAATTAAAAATTAAAAATTAAAAATTAAAAATTAAAAATAAAAAATAAAAAAAAAAATAAAAAATAAAATAAAGGTGACGAAACAATTATTGGGCTACCGTTAGGTGGTAGTAAGAAAATTATTTTTGAGACAGATGTAGAGGATGGATATTTACACAGGACTCAAGAGCAAGGGAAGTTAAAAATAGAATTATTAGGTTACCAAGAAGAAAGGAGGAGGATAGGAGGAATAGGGGAAAGAAAGCCATACAGTATTAAAGAAATTTTTAATGTAGAAAAATATGATTCTACTGATGGTGAAATTAAATTAGGGTTAAGAACTAAAACTGAAACTGAATGGCAATTAAATGTTGATCATAAAATAAAAATTAGTGCCAAACTTTATACTAAACATCAATATATTCTTGATGATTATATTGAATGTATTTTTTATGTTAATATTGTTAACCTCAATAGAAAAGAGACTAAAAAATCAAAAGAAAATAAACTATCCATACCAAATGTTATTAAAGTTAAAAAGGATGGCGATAATTGGTTAAAAGACAATGGTGAACTATGGAGTGAATCGGATTGGGATGAAAGTAGTATTATTAAAATATTTTCAAATGGTGATAATGATAGTCAATTAGTTGATGCTATTGCAATCAATATGAGTAGCCATATATTAAAGGATTACATCTCTAAACAAAAGGTTGATACTGAAGATAAGGTAAAATTAGTCCAAGATAAATATATTAGTCAGATTTATTTACATAGTTTATTCTTATATTCTATTTTTGAGCAGTTAAATAAAAAAGAAGGACACAAAATTAATCAAGAAATAGATGAAATGATTGCAACTTTATTTAAAGAATATGGTGAGGTGTTATTGTATATTGACACTAACAAAGAAATACTCAATATTTATGATGAATGATTTAAGTGCTTAGTTTTTAATGAGTATAAAAAATTCACGTAATAGAAGTTTAACTACTTTCTTTAATCTAGACACGCTTGCAAGTTTAGATATATAATTTTAAAAAGAACTTAAACGGTGTACATCCCGCCGTTAAGGTGTAAGGTTTGTGCAGTAATATAGCCACTATTTTCGCTTGCCAAAAATAGCACTGCCTGTGCAACTTCCTCAATACTGCCGAAGCGAGACATTGGAATTTGGGACATCAGTGCTTTTTTTTGCGCCTCGGGGATTCTATCTGTCATATCAGTTTTTATAAAACCAGGGGCAATGGTATTGACTGTAATACCGCGGCTTGCAACTTCACGCGCTAATGATTTGCTAAAACCAATAATGCCTGCCTTAGAAGCTGCATAATTTGTTTGCCCAGCATTTCCCATTACGGCGACCACCGAAGCAATAGAAATAATACGCCCCCATTTTTTTTTCATCATCATACGCAAAACTGCCTGACTTAAGCGATATACGGAATTAAGGTTAGTATCAATTACTTTTTGCCACTGCAATTCTGTCATACGAACAAGTAGATTATCTGCGGTTATTCCTGCATTATTGATGAGAATATCAACACCGCCAAATTCATGATTGATCCTGTCAATTAAATTTTTAGTTTGAGCTTCATCGGTTACGTCAAGCGCCATAGCACATCCTGAAATATTTGCATTTTTTAAAGTTTGCTTGATTTGCTCCACGCCGTGCTTATCAATATCAGCGCCAATCATAAACGCGCCAGTTTTTGCTAGCGTTAATAAAATACCGCTACCAATGCCGCGACTAGCGCCTGTTACTAAAACAACTTTATTTTTCATAAACTGATTGCTTTTAGAGTATTTGCTAAATTAGTTTCATCTGACACCAAGTAGCTTTTAATAGATTTATCAATACGTTTATTTAAACCAGATAAGACACCTCCAGGACCGCATTCAATGATGGATTTTACACCTTGTGCGCATATTTTTTCTATGGTTTTAGTCCATTTAACTGGGCTATAGAGCTGTGCAACTAGATTTTTCTTAATTTGCTTGACATTATTTGCACTTTGATAATTTACATTATGTATCACAGTAGTATCAGTCATCACCATTTTCGTTTGCTCAAGTACTTGTGCAAAATGCTTGGCAGCACTACGCATAAGGGAGCAATGAGATGCTATACTAACTGCTAAAATCACAGTGCGTTTTGCGCCATTTTTTTTCATTAAATCGCAAGCTAGAAGAACTGCTTTTTTATCGCCTGAAATGATAATTTGATGAGGTGCATTAAAATTTGCTGCCTCAACAATACCACAATTTACTTGTGTGCATAACTCAATTACTTTATTATCACTAAGACCAAGTATTGCAGCCATAGTACCGCTTGATTCTGACATGGCTAACTGCATTAGTTGTGCACGCTTTTTAACCAATGTTAAACCTGCTTCAAATGTTAAATAACCGCCAGCGATGAGCGCGGTATATTCTCCTAAACTGTGCCCGGCTAAATAACTTGCACTAAGCAATGGATAATTTAATTTTAGCACCTGATAGTTTGCATAAGATGCTGTAAGCACAGCTACTTGTGTATTTTCGTTTTTATTTAGTGCTACTGCATCTGTTTGCGTAAGTTGCCATAGATCAAAGCCGAGCACTTCGCTTGCTTGTGAAAATATTTCTTCAACAAGTGGATATTTATCAGCAAGTGATGCTAACATTGATACTGATTGTGTTCCTTGACCAGGAAAGACAATTGCGTAGCTCATAGCAACTTGTAATTAGTTTAGTGAGGGTGAGCGACAGTCGAAACCCTATACATGGCAAGCAAATAGTGCAAAAAATTTGCCAGTCAATTTGTGATAACTCTAATTAGCGATAATATTCACATATTGGTGATGTAATACGCCTTTTTTCTTAAAACATACTTTGCCTGATGCAATGGCAAATAGAGTATCATCACCACCGCGCATCACATTTTTTCCTGCGTGGAATTTTGTTCCTCTTTGACGCACTAGAATATTGCCTGCCCTGACAAATTCGCCACCGAATTTTTTCACCCCTAAACGTTTAGAGACAGAATCTCTGCCATTATTTGTGCTACCGCCTGCTTTTTTGTGTGCCATAGTCTAAGCTCCAGTAATTTAATGTTTTTAGCTCTTGAAAATTTTACTGTAAAAAGTAAATTGTAATTAATTTAGTTTAATTTTATCAATTTTTACTTGGGTAAATAATTGACGATGTCCTTGTCTTTTAAGGTAATTTTTGCGACGGCGAAATTTAATAATACATATTTTTTTGTGTTTCCCCTGCGTGGTAATAGTAGCGCTTACACTCGCCTTATCAACGGTTGGTGTGCCAAGAATAATTTTTTCATTCTCTGAAACCATAAGCACTTCAGCAAAAATAATTGCATCACCAGGCACTCCATCAAGTTTTTCAATATCTAGTGTATCACCTTCTTTAACCCGATATTGCTGCCCGCCAGTTTTAATCACCGCATACATTAAAGCTACCTCAAAAAATAAAGCGGACGAATTATACCAAAAATTGACGCAATTAGATATTTATTTTGTGATAATAAGTATTCACAGGCGGATATGTCCATCGCCTAAAACAACATATTTTTTTGAAGTTAATCCTTCTAAACCAACAGGACCGCGCACGTGCAACTTATCGGTGCTAATACCAATTTCTGCTCCTAAGCCGTATTCAAAACCATCTGCAAAAGAACTTGAAGCATTAACCATTACCGAACTAGAATCTACTTCGGTTAAAAAACTACGTGCTCTTTTGTAGTTTTCAGTAACAATCACTTCGGTATGTCCAGAGCCGTATGTTTCAATATGAGATATTGCTTCTTTCATTGTCTGCACAGTGCGAATAGATAAAATAGGCGCTAAATATTCTGTATGCCAATCTTCTTCTGTTGCAGTTTTCATTGCGCTAATAATTTTTTGCGTGCGTATACAACCTCTTAATTCCACACCTTTTTCTTGAAATTTTTGCACTAAACCAGGCAAAACATCTTGCGCAACATCGGCGTGCACAAGCAAAGTTTCCATTGCATTGCAGACACCATAGCGACGTGTTTTAGCATTAAAGGCAATTTGTATTGCTTTTTCTCTGTTTGCTAATTTATCAATGTAAATGTGGCAAATGCCATGCAAATGCTTAACCACTGGAATTTTGCTATGCGTGCTAATATTTTCAATAAGTTCTCTGCCACCGCGTGGAATAATAACATCAATGAATTCATGGTGTTTTATTAATTCAGTTACTGCTTTTCTACTTGTGACATCAATTAGCTGAATAGATTTTTCACTTAATCCCGCTGAAAGTAAACCTAAGCGAATACATTTATATAGTGCAAGATTTGAGTAAATTGCCTCTGAACCGCCTTTTAAAATCGCTACATTTCCTGATTTTAAACATAGTGCTGCTGCGTCAATTGTTACATTGGGACGGGATTCATAAATAATAGCAATAACTCCAAGCGGAGTGCACATTTTGCCAACTTGTATACCGCTGGGACGATAGCATAGATTAGAAATTTCTCCAATCGGATCGGGCAGATTAATAATTTGTTTTAAGCTAGTGATAATATTATTAATACCCGTTTGATCAAGCAATAATCTTTCTAATAATGATGCACTCAATTTATTCTTTCTTGCATTTTTTAAATCTTTTTTATTTGCCCCTAAAATATCATTCGAGTATGTTTTAATTGCCTTAGCAATACCTATGAGCGCATTATTTTTACACTTGGTGCTTGCGCTTCTAAGTGCTTTGCTAGCCAGCTTAGCATTTAGTGTAATGTCTGCTACTAGCTTTGTTATGGTATCCATAGTTTTTTCCCTGATATATTAATAAGCAATGCCATTAATGCATGCCATACATTAAGCTCCCCTTGCCCTTTGGCACTACGTTCAAGTCGACCTAGTATAAGCAACATATTTTGCAATGCGCGGTCGTTATAACGCGCAAGTACAGATTTTACCATAACTTCTTTTTGATGCCAGAGGCGCTCGGCTTTAAGTGCGTGTGTGAAACTAACACGTTTTGCATTAATTGCCAAACGCACGAGCAATTTAAATTCTTGAATTAAAATATTGATAACATACAATGGTTCGGTACCATTTATTTTTAATATTTGCCCAATTTTAATAACTTTTTGAGTATCACCTTGAAGCGCAGCATGAATCAAACCGTAAGGTTTATAATGTGATTGTTGTTCTATTTGCCCGTAATATGCTTTAATGTCAACTTTACCATCAGGATAAGCAAGTTTTAATTTTTGTAATTCTTGAAATACTGCAAGCAAATTGCCTTCATTATAAAACAAAATAGTTTGTAAAAATTGTGTATTAACTATTAAACCAAATTGCTTGACTTTATGCTGCATCCAGTTCAGCATTTGTGCACTTGTAAGCAAATAATGAGAAACAATTAGACCCTGTTTATCAATTGCTTTAAACCATTTGCTATTTTTTTGCATCTTAGCAAGTGTATCAACAATCATAACAACCATAATATCATTTGGTATAGTGTTAATAAGCGGCATAATTTTCTCACCTATAGCACTACTAATATGGCACTCAATTAGACGTTTATTGCTGAATAAAGATTCTGTGTACCACTCTTCATAAAGTATTGATAAATCAAAGTGGGCGTCCACATCAAAACGTACTTTATCATCAAAACCTCTTTTTTTCGCATTTTGCCTAATTAAGGCTAGATTTTCCTCAATGAGCAAAATTTCTTCACCAAAGAGTAAAAAAATATTGGTATTAAGATGCGATTTATTGAGTTGCTCAGAGCGCAGTTGCATGGAGTATTTTTAATTGTTTAACCAGTTGCTCAGCTAAATCTAATCTCAAATCATGATATATTTTCATTTGTTGTTGCTCGTTTGCTAAAGCACTGTCAACTACCCTAACATAGGCACTGTGATTAAGTGTTTTGGAGAATAATAATTTATGATTAACGTCGTATATTTTGATTGGAATGTCAAGCGTTAAACGGTAATGACTAATGCTATGACCTTCATAGCTGCTAGCTTTTTTATGCTTTTGCTCTGGTTTTATTTCAACACTTAATTTCGCATGTAATACTTGCTTTAAGTGTTTTTTTAAAATATGGGCAAGCGGATGGTGATTTGTAGCAATAATATTGACATTAATATCATCTAAGAGCGTGGGTTTGAATCCACAGGCATTTATAGCAATTAAAATAAAAAATAATAAAATCTTTAATATAGAATTAACGTATTTCATTATTTTATTGCAAAAATATTTTATCTTTGATAAGATTATAGAGTATTTTTTGCGATTTTTTTACCTCACAGACTAATGACACAACAAAAGTGCTAGTATAATACCTTGTTTATGAGTTGTATAAACCATATTTATATAGTATATTAACACGGTTTTAACGCAATAAATATGCTCAAGAATTTACTTATTTGGTTCGTGATTGGTAGCGTACTTGCCTCGCTTTTTAATCATTTTCAAACAGAAAGTAGTAGTCATAATATTGATTACTCTACTTTTATTGAAAATGTGAAGCAAGGTGATGTTGTTGAAGTTACCATAGAAGGCAGCCAAATTTCTGGTATTGCGGGTAATGGTCAGTCATTTAAAACTTATAACCCTGGCGACTTGGGTTTGATGGGCGATTTGCTTGAAAATCGTGTGAAAGTCAGAGCAAAACCACCCGAAAAAGAGGGATTTTTAAAACAATTATTTATTTCTCTTGCACCTATTTTATTACTTATCGGCGTGTTACTGTATACGATGAAAAGTGCAGGTGGTGCAATGGGCGGTAAAAATCCATTAAATATGGGGCGTTCAAAAGCAAAGCTCATTAATGCAGGTGATAGTAATATCACTTTTGAAGACGTAGCAGGCGTTGATGAAGCTAAAGAGGAAGTTGGAGAATTAGTTGAATTTCTTAAAAACCCTAAAAAGTTTCAAAATATTGGTGGACGTATTCCAAGGGGTGTAATGATGGTAGGCCCTCCGGGCACAGGAAAAACTTTACTTGCAAAAGCGGTTGCAGGAGAGGCTGAGGTGCCTTTCTTTTTTATCTCTGGTTCGGATTTTGTTGAAATGTTTGTCGGTGTTGGTGCATCGCGCGTACGTGATATGTTTGTGCAGGCAAAAAAACAAGCACCATGCATTGTGTTTATTGATGAAATTGATGCAGTGGGCAGACAGCGAGGAGCGGGCATGGGTGGCGGTAACGATGAGCGTGAGCAAACACTTAATCAGCTGCTAGTAGAGATGGATGGTTTTGTTACAAACGATGGTATTATTGTTGTAGCAGCGACTAATCGTCCAGACGTGCTAGACCCGGCACTCTTAAGGCCTGGTCGTTTTGATCGTCAAGTGGTCGTCGGTCTCCCTGATATTACTGGTAGAGATGCGATTTTAAAAGTACATATGCGAAATTTACCTATTGCTAAAAATGTTAAATCTATTAATATTGCTCGTGGCACGCCTGGATTTTCTGGTGCAGATTTATCAAATTTAACAAATGAGGCAGCACTTGTAGCGGCACACTTAAATAAAACACTTGTTGGCATGTGTGAATTTGAAAAAGCTAAAGATAAAATTTTGATGGGTTCAGAGCGTAAAACAATGATTATGGATGATGCAGAAAAAGAAATGACTGCTTATCATGAAGCAGGTCATGCTATCGTTGGGCGTACCGTAGCAGATCATGACCCTGTCTATAAAATAAGCATTATTCCAAGAGGTCGTGCCTTAGGCGTTACTATGTTTTTACCTGAAAAAGATAGTTACAGTACCACAAAACGCAAACTTAACAGTCAAATTGCAAGCCTTTTTGGTGGACGTATTGCTGAAGAGATTATTTATGGCAAAGAGTGTGTTACTACAGGCGCGAGTAATGATATTGAACGTGCAACTGAAATTGCACATAAAATGGTCAAACTCTGGGGGCTTTCTGAAAAAATGGGACCAATGGCTTATGGTGAAGAGGAGGGTGAAGTCTTTTTAGGGCGTCAAATCACGAAGCACAAGCATATCTCTGAAAAAACTTTCCAATTAATTGATGAGGAAGTGCGTAAAATAATTGATAAAGATTATAAAATTGCTTTTGACATTCTAAAAGAAAAGGAAGATATTTTACATACTATGGCAAAAGCGCTTGTTGAGTTTGAGACAATCGATAAAGAACAAATTGACGATCTAATGAATCGCGTGCCAATGCGCGAACCTGCAGAAATTACTGACTCCAATGAAACCTCTACTGACTTAGGAAAAGGTGCAAAAGATGGAGAAGATAGCAAGCAAGATAAAAAGAAAAGCGTAAAAAATCCGTTTGTGAGGGATAAAGAAAAATTTGCTTGAGAAAGATGTTTAGTTCGTAGCAACTTATCTATCATCTATCCAATAAAGAATTGTCAAAAAATAATTTTGTAAAAATTATGGGAGTGCTGAATGTAACTCCTGATTCTTTTTCTGATGGTGGACTTTATCAAAATTTAGATAAAGCACTTGAGTACGCAGAAGAAATGGTGCGCTTTGGTGCAGATATTATTGACATAGGTGGCGAATCTAGCCGTCCAAATGCCACACCTGTTTCCTTAGACATTGAGCTTGAAAGGGTTATCCCTGTTATTGAGAATTTAACAAAAAAAATTGCCATTCCAATTTCAATTGACACTACAAAAGTTGCGCTGATGAGGGCAGCAATTGACGCAGGAGCGAGTATTATCAATGATATCAGCTCTCTAAATAATCAAGATAAGATGCGTTTTGCAAAACAAAGTAGTGCCAAAATTTGTCTTGTGCATATGCAGGGCACACCTCAACTTATGCAAAAAAATCCGACTTATGAAAATGTAGTTTTGGATATCTTAACGTTTTTTAAAAAAAAGATTATTGCATGTGAAAAACATGGTATTCAAAAGTCAAGACTCATCATTGATCCGGGTTTTGGCTTTGGTAAAACTTTTACGCACAATATAACATTGCTTAAAAACTTATCAAAATTTAAATCTTTGGGTTGTCCAATTTTGGTTGGCCTTTCAAGAAAGTCAATGATTGACAATTTGCTTGGCGGGAACACTAAGCCAAAGGAGCGTATTTTAGGAAGTATTATTGCTGGGCTCGTTGCTAGCCGTGCGGGTGCGAATATTATTAGAACACACGATGTTGCAAAGACGAAAGAAGCGCTTAACATTTGGCATCAGTTGACATAGGATTATTGCTGTCTCAGTTTATTGAAGTAAGCAAAGCGTTTTTAATGCTAAAATACGTGATAATAGCGGGAGAGATGCTTTGCAGGCTAAAATCTAAAAATATGAGAAACAAATTTAACGCAAGCTATTTACTTAATCTCTAACATCAAAATATTATGAATTATCAATATTTTGGCACGGATGGTATTCGTGGCCAGGTTGGCAAAGCGCCGATTACCGCAGATTTTTTTTTGAAATTAGGTTGGGCGGTAGGATGCGTTTTATCTAAATATAATGATGCTAGCATTATTATTGGTAAAGATACGCGCGTGTCAGGCTATATGTTTGAATCAGCACTAGAGGCTGGTTTTTTATCCGCGGGCGTGAACGTGATGTTATTAGGACCAATGCCAACGCCTGCAATTGCGTATCTAGTGCGGGCTTATAGAGCAACTGCGGGCGTAGTTATTAGTGCTTCGCATAATAATTATCGAGATAACGGCATTAAGTTTTTTTCTCATCAAGGTTTCAAATTAAATCATCAAGATCAAATTGAAATTGAAACAATGCTTAGTAAGCAAGTGTTTAGTGTTTCTGCTAAGCATATTGGTAAAGCGCGTCGCGCTGAACAAGCAATTGGCCGTTATATTGAATTTTGCAAAAGCACTTTTGATAAACGTCTAAATCTAAAAACATTAAAACTTGTAATAGATTGTGCAAATGGTGCTACTTATCACATCGCACCTTTTGTATTTGAAGAATTAGGTGCAGAAGTAATTATTATTAATAATAAACCCGATGGATTTAATATTAACTGCAGGTGTGGCACTACTGATATGCAGTCCCTTAAACTCGTAGTTTTTGAAAATGAAGCCGATCTTGGTATCGCTTTTGATGGTGATGGCGACCGTGTGATGATGGTTGATGCACAAGGTGATGTCATTGATGGAGACGAATTAATTTTTATTATTGCTAAATATTGGCACCGTCAGGGTGAGCTCAAAAATAATGGCGTGGTAGGCACGCAAATGAGTAATTTGGGAATGCGTCAATCATTAAAAGCACTCGGTATTAATTTTTACGAAGCAAAGGTGGGTGATCGATTTGTACTAGAAAAAATGCAAGCACATGATTTAATTTTAGGCGGTGAAGGTTCAGGGCATATTGTTTGTCTTAATCATTCTGTTTCAGGTGATGGCATTATTGCAGCATTACAAGTATTAGCTGTTGTTGTAAGTGTTGAGTGTAAACTATCTCAGCTTAAAAATGAAATGATTAAATATCATCAATATTTGTATAATGTTAAATTGGATAATACAGTTGATTTTGAGAGTAACACGAAATTAAAGGCGCAAATTAAACACATTAAAACAGCACTTGGTGAAAATGGTAAAGTACTCATTAGGCGCTCGGGCACGGAAAATTTAGTGCGTATCATGGTTGAAGGGCCTGACGCAGTTTATGCAAAGCAAAGTGCTAAAGTACTTAGCCAACTACTGTGTGCAAAATAGAAAATAACACGATGAAAAAAGATGAAAAATGAAATAACATCGTTTTTATATGCCTCTTAAATGAAAATTAAACATGGGCGCATTTTCATTTTTTAGAAATTTATAATATCATTTTTGGATTTAATTAATGAATAAAAATTATGATGTGATTATTATTGGTGCTGGTGTTACAGGTTCTGCTTTAGCTTATTTACTGGCAAAATATACGCAAATTAGCCGCATCGCAATTTTGGATAAGTATAGTGCTATCGCACAAGTTAATTCGGATTCAAAATTAAATTCTCAAACGTTACATTCTGGAGATATTGAAACAAATTATACCTTAGAGAAAGCTAAGCAAGTTTGTAAGGCAGCAAATCTCGTGCGCACCTATGCGCGCGGGCAAAATGATGCGGGTGATATTATTTATGCAAGTAGCAAATTGTTACTTGGAGTTGGCGAAGAAGAGAGGGAGAAACTTAAAAAACGCTACGCTTTATTTAAAGAAAGCTTCCCTTATATGCAGTGGATGGATGTAGAAAAAATCACCCTCTTAGAGCCGAATGTTACTAAAGATAGACGCGAGGTAATCAGCGCAATGGGGACTGAACAAGATTATTGTGCAGTAGATTTTGGCAATTTAAGTCGTTCTTTTGTAAAAAATGCTACGCGCATTAATCAAAATATTGATGTGTTATTAGAGCACCATGCTAAGCATATCAAGCGCACAGAGGGTGGCTATCTTTTAAGTGTTGATACAAAAAATGATAATAGAACATTACACGCAAAATTTTTAGTTTTTTCAGCAGGTGCCTACAGCTTAACCTACGCAAAAAGTGTGGGATATGGCTTAAATTATGGACTACTTTCGGTTGCAGGCAGTTTTTATTTCAGCAAAGAAGCACTCAAAGGAAAGGTTTATACTATCCAAGATGATAAATTACCATTTGCTGCAGTGCATGGAGATCCTGATGTGAATGTTAAAAATGAAACACGCTTCGGTCCGACTGCGCTTATTCTGCCAAAGTTAGAGCGTTATAAATCTAACACTTATCTGGATTATTTTAAAGTGCTTGGTTTTGATAAACATGTGGTATCAGCACTTACTAAATTACTAAAAGAAAAAAATATTCGTCGTTATATTTTGCGCAACTTTATTTATGAATTACCCTATTTTGGCAGGCATTTATTATTAAGCGAAGTACAAAAAATTATTCCATCACTCAAGGCATCTGACTTAAGACCCGCTAAAGGTTTTGGCGGACTAAGACCACAAGTTATTAATAAAGATAAAGAGCAATTAATTTTGGGTGAAGCGCATATTAGCACTGAAGAGGGACTAATTTTTAACATAACGCCTTCGCCCGGAGCATCAACTTGTTTAAATAACGCACTCAAAGACGCTCAGCGTATTTGCACTTATTTACATCATCAATTTGCGCTTGAGTATTTTTGCGAAGATTTTAATATAGATAGAGATGAAGCTATTAAAAATTAAGCGATAAATTTTAAATCATTCAAACAAAACTCCTTTAGCAGGATTGTCCGAATAAAAATGCAAACTTAAACTATCACTTTTTGCATAAACGCTGTGTATTCCATTATCAAAATAACCTAATTTACCTTTTTGATAGACATAATCATCGCTTTTATAGTGCATCACATCACCTAGTTTAAGTGGTGGATGAGAATAATTTCTCACTTTTAATATACCGCTAAGTATATAAACAAAAGTTAGATC
This sequence comes from Gammaproteobacteria bacterium, assembly GCA_965207345.1. GTDB lineage: Bacteria > Pseudomonadota > Gammaproteobacteria > PS1 > Pseudothioglobaceae. The sequence continues at coordinate 718,148 of OZ242280.1, forward strand.
CGCATGGCCGTGAATGGGTGTTTTCGCACCTTTGCCCCATTTTACAACAGCAAGCCAATAGGGTTCTTCCATAAAAATATGACGTGCATAAGAAGTTTTATTACACACAAAATCTTTAGATAACAAATTATTCTTGATACTTTTAAGAAAAACAGCCGCTTTTAAGTAACATTGTTTGCTCAGCAAATGATAAAGGTGTTTTATTTCAGGTGGTGGTTTTTTGTAGTAATTAATAGGTTTTATTGCGTCCATAGTTCGTTGCCAGTTTTACTGATGTTATATAATAAATCATCAATAATTTTTGTGGTTACTTTTGTATTTACAATGAGTAGTCTAAAAATAAATATATCATCAATAAAAGCGATAGAAAGTAGGCTGAGCTCCCTTTTTTGCAATTCACTTCGTATTTCTTGGTTGAGCGCATTTGCTGCTTGTAAATTCATTTTTGCATCAGGAAGAAAACGAAAACACACGTTAAAAGAAACGCGCTTCACCACAGAAAATAATTGCGGATGTGCTACAATTTTCTTCTCAGCATAACAAATTAGCTGGTAATAATGAGAAATGCGTGCACTAAAGCCCTCTTTACCAAAAAATTTCCAATCCAAGAACCATTTTAAGCTGTCAACGCGCCTACCACATTGTAATGAATTTACGCCTAAATCAAACGATTTATGAAAAATATAGCTTACATTGCCAGCAGTACAAACTCTGCCAAGCAAGTTTTGATAATTGATAAGCAGAAAATTACACATCAACGCACTACCCAACATTTTATGAAAATCTGTTGTGAAAGAATCAAGCTTATGTATATCTTTTAAAAATTTATTTTTTAGTGTGTCATTTACAATGACACTACCGCCCCATGCACCATCTCCATGCAACCATAAATTATATTTTTCTTTGATAGGAATTAAATTACTAATATTATCAAAAGCACCACGCACCGTTGTCCCAAGCGTTACGCCAATAAAAAATGGTTTGCCTCCTCTTGCAATGATACGTTTAATTTCTACCTCTAATACGTTATTATCCATTTGCCCAAGCGTATCAGTTTTAATTTTAATAAGTTGGTGCGTACCAATTCCAAGCACATTGGCTGCTTTATCAAAAGAATAATGTGCATCAGAGCTCACGAAAGCAAACAGTGGTTTTTGCCGGAATAATCCTAATTCTTTGCTTTTAGGAATATTTTTATTTCTAGCAAGCATCATTGCAATCATATTTGCATTACTTGAACCAGTCGTCATTAATCCTTCGCCTTGATTAAAATCAACAAGTTTTAACATTTCATCAATCATGTATTTTTCTATCAAACTTGCTACAGGTGCTGATTCATAAGTGCAGTTTGAGGTATTATAGAATGCGGTTATTATCTCGCCTAAAATTGAAGGCAGGTTCGCACCAGACCACATACGATTATTAAAATTAGGATGTGCTGTATTTACTGAGTAGTGTAAATAATCCTCAATCCAAGTAAATAGACTTTGCCAATCTTCTCTAGGTGTTTTTTTACTTAAATTTAAAGTTTTTGCCAGCGACGATTCTGACAAATAATGAGTAAGTTTTTCAGTGCGCTCATCCTTGATAATTGTTTTGATGAGTTTATCTAAAATATCTTTTTGTTCTAAAATAGCGTCTTTTCGCGTAAAAAAAGCGTTATTATAGCACAATTTAAGTGAATTATTGTCTCTACCAATCTAAAAAATATTAACAGTGCAAAATAAAAGCAAGAGAATAGATGTATAAGGTAAATGAATTTTTAGTAGCAAAAGTGTAATGCAAATTATTTATAAACCAACTGATTTACTACAAGCGCAAATGTTATATTCTATGCTGATAGATGAAGGTATTTATGCGCGTATTAATGGCGTGAATCTGCTTGGAGGTATCGGCTTACTCCCTGTTATGGATTTACTCACGCTTTGGGCAAAAGATGACCAAGCAGAACTTGCTAAGACTCTTATTTATGATTATCTATCCGCTGAAATTGATTGGAGCGGGGAAATAATATAAGCTGGTAAAAAAATTAACAAAATTTAAAGGAGATGGTGGTGCTTTGGATCAAAGCGGTGCATATTATATCAATAATAACTTGGTTTGCGGGCATTTTTTATTTACCTAGATTATTCGTCTATCACGCACAAGCCCGAGATAAAATTAGTATTACACGTTTTAAAATCATGGAGAAGCGTTTGTATTATACAATTATGATGCCGAGTTTTATCATCAGTACTTTTTTCGGTTTATGGCTATTATACGATTATGCTTATCATGCTTTTTACCAAGAGTATTGGCTGTGGCTTAAATTATTTTTGGTTTTAATGCTCATTATTTATCACTTTTACTGCGGTCATTTAATGAGTGTTTTCAAACAGAATGCTAATAAACATAGCGATAAGTTTTACCGCATTTTGAATGAATTACCTGTTTTTATTTTACTCAGTGTAGTTTTTCTTGTTGTAGTGAAACCTTTTTAAATTTTTTGATAATTTAGAGATTTTTAGTTAATTTTTCCATTAATATTTTCTTTATATAAAATATTTTCTGCTAATGTCTCGTAAATTGGCTTTTTCCCACTATTTATTTTAGAACTTACGGCATACCACTACCGTGTGCTCTTGGTATATAACCTTGTTATATATACAATTACCATAAAATCAAGAGGCGTTAAGATAAATGTTATTAGCGATATTTGCTTTTGTATTAGATGGAAGGAATGCTGTGCATAATCGCTTAGCTTGCTAAAAATAACAATTGTAAAAATTGTTGTGGTGATTGCTAAAGATAATATTTGCCTCCTTTAAGGAATAAATGCTGTGTTTCTTTGATAACACTCACGAAAACACGCCTGTTGATAAGTAGCGATCACCCCTATCACATGCAATAGTAACAATAGTTGCATGTTCAATTTTTGCAGATAGTTCAAGTGCACAAGCCAGCGCACCGCCCGAAGAAATGCCCGATAAAATGCCTTCTTTTTGCGCTAACATACGCGTTGTATCTTCTGCTTTTTTTTGACCAACTGCCATTACTTCATCTACTGCTTTTGCATCAAAAATTTTAGGTAGATATGCTTTAGCCCAGCGACGGATACCAGGAATTTGCGCGCCCTCTTCTGGCTCAACACCGATAATTTTAATTTTCGGATTTTTTTTCTTAAAAAAATGTGAGCAGCCCACAATAGTGCCTGTTGTGCCCATAGAACTGACAAAATGCGTAATACTCCCGCCTGTAGCACGCCAAATCTCAGGCGCGGTATGATTAAAATGCGCCAGCGGATTATCAGTATTTGCAAATTGATTAAGAATTTTACCTACGCCCTCTGCTGACATTTTAAGTGCTAAATCGCGTGCACCTTCCATACCCTCATTTTTTGTAACAAAAATGAGTTTTGCACCATAAGCACGCATTGCATCAGCACGCTCTTGAGAAAGATTATCAGGCATAATTAAAACCATCTGATAACCTTTGATGGCGCAAATCATAGCGAGTGCAATACCTGTATTACCGCTTGTTGCTTCAATTAAAGTATCTCCTGGTGAAATCTCAGCACGTTTTTCTGCCTCACAGATCATCATCAGTGCCGCTCTATCTTTCACACTACCTGCTGGATTATTCCCCTCTAATTTTAACAGCAACGTATTTGTCAGGTTAGGATTAAGATGCCTTAATGTTATAAGCGGCGTATTGCCTACACAATTTTCAATGCTTAAATAATTCATAAATACTCCTTCAACTATCTTTTCATTATCCCTTAAAATAATCTCTATAATGCGCTGCCCTTTGATGAATTTATAAGTAGCACAATATTTTAATAAAGTAATAGTAGCCTAAGTATGTTAAACATGCGTTAGAGTTGCCATAAAAGTAGAAAATAAAATATAAGATAAACATGGTTACTAATAACGGATATTTAACACACATTAAAATAGTGAGTAAAAGGTAATTAAATATTCATTAAGTAGCAATTAAAAATGTTTTAAAATTAAAACTTGCAAATCAAACTTAAAGCTTTTTCAAATCAAACTGCGATTTACACATTCCTATGGTCCTTTATTTTCTTATGTTTTGATAATTATCTATATTTAAAGTATATTTAGATTCTTCAGTGATTAAGTTTATTTCAAAAAAATAACGTGAACCAACAACATCACCAACACGTAAACAAAAGCGCGATTAACACCAAAAAATTGGCAGTTTCAGCAACCATTCATTGCTTAACTGGTTGCGTCATCGGCGAAATCATTGGCTTAGTGTGGGGCGTTTCCCTCGGGTGGCATCCGCTACAAACAGCAATTGTTGCTACCATCTTGGCTTTTATCACTGGCTTTGCACTCACACTTTTCCCTACTTTCAAGCAAGGACTAAATCTAGGTGAAACTTTGAAAGCGGTATGGTTAGGTGAGACTATCTCTATTGGCGTTATGGAAGTTGTTATGAATATTGTAGATTATTTAGTAGGTGGCATGAATGCAAATTCCATATTGGAACCCATATTTTGGATTAGTCTAATCATCGCTGTGGCGGCTGGCTTTATTGCTGGATATCCAGTCAATTACCTGATGTTAAAAACTAACCTCAAGAAAAAGTGCCATTAAAAATAAGTAAAAAACCATCAAAATAGACCAGAAGTCATTTATTTTTACAATCCTAATAATTACGTAGTCAGTAATCTGACGATATTTATATAAAATAATTTAATTATTTTTTTGGGAATTTTTATTTTAAAATTTTATATTTAATATAAAAATTTAATAATAATATGCAATATTTTTCTTGACAATTAAAAAAATCATGCTATACTGTCTATAGATTGAGTAATAACCGAAGGTAAGACAATGGAAAATGCATATCGTAGCATGATGGTTAAAATTTCAGTTCCACTGCTAAAAAAACTTAAATTCCAACTTGATAGTGCTTTTTTAAAAAGAGATCCACTTCTCAACTCCGTTTTTAAACACGAGGCAAAAGAATTAGCAAAGGATACATTTCGGAATACTGATAAAGCAAAAAAATATTTATCTAAAGTATTTTTTAATATTCAAGATAAAGACCCTAATACAAAATCAGATTCCATCAACTTATTAGGAGAGGGTGATACTGTATTAAAATCTGTTAATTTATCACTAGAGAAAGATACGATAGAGGCTATTGATAAAGCTTGTGCAGCAAGAAATGTCCCTAAAGATGCTTTTGTTAATAGAGTTGTTTATCTATTAACAGCAGATGAAGGAGATTTATTTGATTTTTTACATTTACATATAGATCCAGATCGCGACTTTGACTATGGCGATTTATGTAGTGGGAACTATCAGGAGGAATTTTATTTCCACGCGTCAAACATCATGGATTCAATTACCTACTTTGCGGAAGGAAACCCATTTTGGTGGCTAAGAGGATTGATTGATGTTTTTGCTGGCTCCGGCTCCACCCCTTTTTCTTCACAAGGTAATATAGAAGACATAGACCTAATAGGACCAGCACAATATCATGGACTAATAGCTAACTCTTGGTCAAATGCTACTATATACAACATGCAGCCAATGTCTGCCTTCCCTTGTTATCTTACAAATACGAATCTTCAATTATTATCCAGTTTTGAAAAAAAAATTGAGCAAAAAATAGCAGAGGAGAGAGAAAAGCAAAAACAGCAAAGACAACAAGATATCGCAAAAATAAAAGAGGAATATAGCAAGAATAAAAAAACAGGTAGGGGGAAATAATGGCTAGTATGACAAAACATGCTGAAAAACGAGCACAACAACGTTGTATTTCTGATAAGAATATAGCATATTTAGAAAAATTTGGATGCAAGCAATATGATAGCCATGGTGCTATCAAGATATTTTTCAATAAATATAGCAAAAGAAAAATGCGCTACCAGGGAATTAATCTGCCACAAAATTCAGAGAATATGTATATAGTGAAAGCTTGTGATAGCGGGGAGATTATAACTACTGGCTATAGAACCAAAAGAATAAAAAGAGGGTGAAAAATGAACACACACGATGAACTAGCACAGACTATACAAAAATGTCAAGATTATATAAAAGAAAAAATGATTGATAATATTATTGATGGTCATTTTGGTAAGAATAAGAATTTGGAAAATCAATATGATAATTTGGGTAATATTTTAGAAAACAATATTACCAAAAAAAGCAAAGTTGATGAACCCTTAAAAAATAATAATCTACGCACAAGATCCCCTAAAACGATATTGCGCGTATTAATTTATAATACGCTCATTAGGGAAAAGAAGGCAGTCATAACATTTGTAAAAACTTTGGAGCGCATTGGTTGTGATAAAGTTTCTACGTTAAAGTTAAGTTGTTGTGGAATGCCTCTTGTCTCAAAGGATGAACCAGCACAGAATGGTAATTATCCAAACTATAAGCAATTAGGAGATTGGTATGTTATTACACATTCTAGCACCGCAGACAAAAAACAGATATTAGATGAGGTTAGTCAACGGTTAGGCTTCAATATGAAAGTTGATATTATATCAAATTAATATTGTAGTAAATAATTTTAAGAAAAGTAAAAATGGCGTAAAGTTAACTATTTTCCATAAATCCTGTCTTCAAAATTATCCAGCATATTAAGCTGGTTGAATAACCATATTTTTTCAGATTCACGCATTTTTTGGAGCGCACTCAAAATTTCACTTGCGTCATCGCCTAAATCAATATCAAGCATATCCAATTCTATATTGGATACAAAAGTGCAGTAAACAGGGCCGCAAAGCTCGGCTTCAAGAATGCTACTGGTCGCTGCACCGTTAAAGGTTATCCCACGTGTTGCTAATTTTGCGTTGTATTGGTTAGCATGAATGATATTTACTGATATTAAGCCAAAAGACAAATAAAATATACTTAGCCTAAAAATAAACTTCATGTAATATTTTCCCAAATTGCGCGCTTAATTGCAGATAATTCTGGTTTTATATTCATTATCCCACTCTTGCCACACTGTTTAATTGCAATATCAGTATCTTTTAAACCACTACCTGTGAGCGTGCAAACAATTTTTGTATTGGGCATAATTTTATTTATTTTTAAATCAGCAATAACACCAGCAAGCGAGGCAGCACTTGCAGGCTCACAAAAAATACCTTCTTTGTCGGCAAGCAGTTTTTGTGCATCTAAAATATCGCTATCTGAAACTTCACCAAACCAGCCATTTGATTCCCTCCTTGCTGCCTGTGCTAAATCCCAACTTTGGGGATGACCAATACGAATAGCGCTAGCAACTGTTTTAGGATTATCTACCATCTTAGCACGCAAAAATGGCGCAGCGCCCTCTGCTTGATAGCCAACCATTACAGGCGTATTTTTTACTCTAGCACATTTCTTATATTCCTTGTAGCCCATCCAATGGGCGCTAATATTAGCTGCATTGCCAACGGGCAAATAATGATAATCTGGCGCAATACCACCAAGTGCTTCTATAATTTCAAATGCTACGGTTTTTTGGCCTTCCAAGCGATAAGGGTTAATGGAATTTACAATTACAATTTCTGATTCATTAGAAAGATTTTTAACCAAACGCATAGCTACATCAAAATTACCTTTTATCTGCATGATAATTGCGCCATACATCATTGCTTGTGCCAATTTACCCATAGCAATCTTAGCTTCTGGAATAAGCACAAATGCTTTAATTCCAGCGCGCGCTGCATATGCGGCGGCTGAGGCAGAAGTATTGCCAGTAGAGGCGCAAATAATCGCCTTTTTGTTATCCTCAATTGCCTTAGTAACTGCCACCGTCATGCCGCGATCTTTAAAAGATCCTGTAGGATTTAAGCCTTCGTATTTAACATAAATATCAACACTAGCTTTTAATATTTTAGGGATATTATAAAGACGAATGAGTGGTGTGGCGCCTTCGCCCAAGCTGATAATTTTTGCATTATCATTAATAGGCAGTCTATCTTTATAGCGCGTAATTAAGCCAGTATATTGCATATTTTTAATTAAGTATTTTTAAACATATCTTTAACCTGGCGTTCACTCAAGCATTTCTAAACGAATCATTCTAATTTTTTCTTTGATAAAATGGTGCATGCTCATTTCGCTAATTGCCTGTTTAACTGTGTGAGTAATGGCGTTATTAGTAAGCATGGCAATGCTGGCGGTACCATTATCTTTTGGGTTTTGAATAATTGATTCAATACTAATATTATAACTAGCTAGAGTCTGGGTGATAGTTGCTAATACACCAGTGCTATCATCAACAAGCGCATGTAAATAGTAAACACTCCCAATTTCATCCTCTGTTTGGTAATTGCATTTTTCTTTTTGCCAATTCCTGTATTCATTTTTTTGATAACTTCCTGTTATAATATCAATTAAATCGGCTATAACAGCAGATGCGGTCGCATGGCTACCCGCACCAGGTCCATAATACATTGTGCATCCAACCGCATTGCCTTTAATTAAGCATGCATTCATCACACCATCAACATGGGCAAGCATTGAAGATTTAGGAATAAGTGTTGGGTGCACGCGCATTTCTATGGTATTAGCGCGTTTTTTAGCAATACCTAGATGTTTAATAGAGTAGCCAAATTTATCTGCATAATCAATATCTTCACGGCGAATATGGCTAATACCTTCGCACATTACGCATTTGAACGCAAATGGTGTACCGTAAGCCAGGGTAGTAAGTATGGCAAGTTTATGTGCAGCATCAATACCTTCTATATCAAAAGTTGGGTCTGCCTCAGCATAACCTAAATGTTGTGCCTGTTTTAAAATGTCAGCAAAATTGTGATGTTTATTTTGCATTTCAGTTAAAATAAAGTTACTAGTGCCGTTGATAATGCCCGCTATCCACTGAATTTTATTGGCACTTAAGCCTTGTTCTAAAGATCTAATAATAGGCACACCACCTGCAACTGAAGCTTCAAATAATAGAGCAACATTATATTCTAATGCAAGATCTAATAACTCATTGCCATGCTCAGCAATGAGTGCTTTGTTTGCTGTAATTACATGCTTTTTATTAGTAATAGCGGTTTTGACTAATTCTTTTGCAATATCCACACCGCCAATTAATTCCAACACAACCGCTACTTCTGGATGATTAACAACTGCAAAAGGGTCTTCTGTAAGCGTCAAAGTTTTTTTTAAAGGATGATTGAGTGTTTTAATTTTCTCAACAGCAGCAAGTGCAATTTTAATATTTTCCCCAGTACGTTTTGCAATGTGAGCGCTATTTTTTGCAAGTATATCTACCACGCCGCCACCGACTGTGCCGACACCTAATAGACCTATTTTCATCATTTTTTAAGTAGAAAAACTAATATGCTCATTATACCAAATTGTTATGCGAGCAGAAAAAATTAGTTACAGTCACTAAGTATGGTTTTATTTTTGTCTCATACAGAATGATTTTTTCTCAGATAAAAATCAAAGTATTTTATGAATAAAGGTTTTTTATAATAGCAAATTAGACAATTTTTGCCTCAAGTGCACTACTTTTAAGCACACGTTTATACTCTTTAGGTATCGCTTTAATAAAATAATTAAGATCCTCTTTCCAGTTTTCTAAGATGGATTTTGCAATATTTGAATGCGTATAACGTGCGTGTTGATTAATTAAGTTTTTAAGCTCTATTTGAGCTTCCTTGTCCATTAAATCAAGATCAATTGTGGCTAAATTACATTTTTTAGATATATCATTTTTAGGAGCGTAAATATAAGCAATACCACCAGACATACCAGCACCAAAATTGCGTCCAATGTCGCCTAAAATAACAACCCGACCGCCAGTCATATATTCACAGCCGTGATCTCCCACACCCTCTACTACCGCATTTGCACCAGAATTACGTACACAAAAACGCTCAGCAACCCTACCTGCTAAATACAGACTGCCACTAGTTGCCCCGTAGCCACATACATTACCAGCAATAATTTCATTCGCAGTGTCGAAACGAGAATTTTTTGGCGGATAAATAATTACTTTACCACCGCTCAAACCTTTAGCAACATAATCATTTGCATCGCCTTCTACCTCAAGCGTAATACCTTTAGCCAAAAAACCGCCCAGTGTCTGCCCCGCAGAACCAGAAAATTTAATATGAATCAAATCATCAGGCAATTTTTGACTATCATGAACGACATTAACTAATTTAGAAGAGAGCATTGTACCAACAGCACGATCAGTATTTGCAATAGATTTTTTAATGTATACTGCCTCTTTTTTCCAAATAGCACGGCTTGCTAAATCAATTAAATTATTATCAATATGCGCTTCTAAATTATGATTTTGTTTTTCATAACAATAAACGCCTGTATTATCATAAATTTTTTTTGCAGGTGTAAGTAGCGCACTTAAATCAATATGGCTTTGCTTCCAGTGTTTTTTAACATCCCTCATATTTAGCATATCAGCACGGCCAATCATTTTATTTAAGTTACAAAAACCAAGCTGCGCCATGATAGTGCGTAATTCTTCAGCAACCATGAATAAATAATTAACGACGTATTCAGGTTTACCGCTAAATTTCTTGCGTAGTGCGCTATCTTGCGTCGCTATACCAACTGGACAGGTGTTTAAATGGCATTTACGCATCATAATACAACCTAAGGTAATCAGTGGTGCAGTAGAAAATCCAAACTCTTCTGCACCAAGTAAAGCCGCAATTGCTACGTCTCTGCCTGTTTTCATTTGTCCATCAGTTTGTAATACAACGCGCGAACGCAAATTATTCATTACTAAAGTTTGATGTGTTTCAGCAACGCCCAACTCCCAAGGCAACCCTGCATGTTTAATAGAAGTTAGCGGTGATGCACCAGTACCGCCATCTTGCCCTGAAATAACGATATGATCAGCCTTAGCTTTTGTTACACCTGCAGCCACGGTGCCAATGCCAATTTCTGCAACCAATTTAACGCTAATTCTTGCCTCAGGATTTGCATGTTTTAAATCAAAAATAAGTTGTGCTAAATCTTCAATAGAGTAAATATCATGATGCGGTGGCGGACTAATAAGACCTACTCCCGGCATTGAATGTCTTACCCTAGCAATCTCTCTATCAACTTTTTTACCTGGTAATTCACCGCCCTCGCCTGGCTTTGCACCTTGGGAAATTTTGATTTGTAATTCATCGGCATTGTTCAAATATTCTATGGTTACACCAAAACGTCCACTAGCAACTTGTTTAATAGCAGAACGACTACTACGTTTAGGGTTTTTTTCCTGCCAACGAATTGCGTCCTCGCCGCCTTCACCAGAGTTTGACTTAGCGCCAATGCTATTCATTGCTAACGCAAGCGTTTTGTGACTTTCTGCTGAAAGTGCTCCAAAACTCATCGCACCTGTGGAAAAACGTTTTAGGATTTCGCGGGCGGGTTCCACTTCATCAATAGGAATCGCCTTGGTTTTTTTAAATGTTATTAAATCGCGTAATGTGGCGGCACGTGAACTTTGTTCGTTGACATATTTTACAAACTTAGCATAGGTTTTAGGATTATTTTCTCTTGCTGATTCTTGTAAACTAGCAATAGTTTGCGGATTCCACATATGAATTTCGCCACGGCTACGCCAATGAAAATTACCTGTATTATCCAGTGTTTTCTTGGTATAAGCCTTGTTATGGCGGATTTCGCTCTCTTGTTGTAAAACATCAAAACTAACACCTTTAATACGACTAGATACGCCATAAAAACATTTATCAACCACTTCTTGTGCTAAACCAACTGCCTCAAATATTTGTGCGCCTTTATAAGATTGCAAAGTAGAAATGCCCATTTTAGCCATTACTTTAAGCATACCTTTAGCCACACCTTTGCGATAATTACTTACAACTTCTCTATCATTTATAACATCAATAAAACCATCCCTTCTCGCTTGCCAGAGTGCTTCAAATGCTAGATAAGGATTAATTGCATCAACGCCAAAACCAATTAAAAGACAAAAATGATGCACTTCTCTTGCCTCACCACTTTCTAAAATAAGACCAACTTTTGTGCGCTCATGGCGTTTAACTAAAGAATGATGCACCGCACCACTAGCAAGTAAGCTACTAAGTGCAATGCGATTTTTAGCTATCTTTCTATCTGAGAGTAAAATAAAACTATAACCTTCTTTAATGGCTTTTGAGCTTTGAGTGCAAATATCATCTAGTAGGGATTTGATGTGGCTATTTTGATGTGCATCATAAGTTATATCAATAACTTTAGTTTTTAAGCCGCGATAGTGGCAATGTTTTAATGCACTTGTTTCTTCGTTCGTTAAAATTGGGTGGTTTAAAATAAGCCGATGTGCGCTTTTAGCTTCGGGTTTAAGTAGATTAGATTCTGGACCAATAGCGCATTTAAGCGACATCACAATTTCCTCTCTAATAGAATCAATTGCTGGATTAGTAACTTGTGCAAATAATTGCTTAAAGTAATCATAAATGATTTTTTCATGACTAGATAGACATGCAAGCGGTGTATCATTACCCATTGAGCCGAGTGGATCTCTAAGCTCACGCGTAAGCGGTAGTAACATAAATTGCATAGTTTCTATGGTATAACCAAAAGTGCGCATGCGCTCTATTAAAGTTTTGGGATTGAAGCCGTGCTCATCCTTATCACTTTTTATTTCAGACAAATGAATTTGCTGTTCATTCAACCATTTTCTATATGGTTTTGCTTCTGAGAATTGTTTTTTAACAGTGTTATCATCAATAAGTTTGCCAGCAGAAAAATCAACCAAAAACATGCGACCTGGACGCAAGCGCCCTTTGTGTGTAACTTTATCACTTGGAATATCAACTACGCCAACCTCTGATGCCATAATGACACGTTCATCAGATGTGATATAAAAGCGCGATGGTCGCAGACCATTCCTGTCAAGCACAGCACCGATATAATGACCGTCAGTTACAATAATTGAAGCGGGTCCATCCCAGGGCTCCATTAAATGTGCGTGATATTCGTAAAAAGCTTTTTTTGCATCTATCATCGTAACATTATTTTGCCACGCCTCAGGAATCATCATTGCTACTGCTTCGGGCAAGCTTCTACCGTTTAGCATTAAAAATTCTAAAACATTATCAAAACTCGCAGAATCTGAGCCTTCCATTTCAATAACGGGCAATAGTTTTGCGAGGTCTTCATCATTAAAAAGTGTGCTTTTCAATACGCCTTCGCGCGCACGCATCCAATTAAAATTTCCCTCTCTGGTGTTAATTTCACCGTTGTGACAGGCATAACGACAAGGTTGTGCACGATCCCATGATGGAAAGGTATTAGTAGAGAAGCGCGAATGTATCATTGCTAAATAAGCACGATAATTATCACTAGAAAGGTCATCATAAAAATCTAGGAGCTGCGAACCGATAAGCATTCCCTTATAGCAAATAATTTTGCTAGACAAACTACAAATATAAAATAACAATGCTTGTGATAAATTTTCATCACTACGAATTTGGTGGCTAACATACTTTCTAACAACATAAAGAGCGCGTTCAAAAGTAGCCACGTCCATATTTCTGGCAATAGAGACAATAAGCTGTTTAATGGTAGGTTTTGAGTGCTTTGCTGTTTTACCAATATTTGCTTTACTAAGACTTATAGGAACTAGACGCCAGCCGATAAAATTAAGCCCTTGTTCCCTAATGCACTCTTCAACTCGCTTTTCGCATATTATTTGTTGCGCTTTATCTTGTGGTAGGAAAACATTAGCAACAGCAAAACTATGTGCCTCCAACTCAAGTGCAAATAATTTTTTAATCTCCGTTTGAAAAAATTTCTGTGGTAAATTGGTTAAAATACCAGCACCATCACCTGTGTTTTTTTCGCAACCAAGACCGCCGCGGTGATCCATTCTTGAGAGCATTTTAAGCGCATCAGCTACGATTTTACGGCTGTTTTGCGCTTTTAGATGTGCAATAAAACCAATACCGCAATTATCCTTTTCGTAGCGAGCATCATAAAGCCCCTGTGTCTTAGGTGGACGTATTAACTTAGTCATAATTTGCTGGATATAAATTTAATATCATTCAATTTATACTGGTATGAATTTGGGTATAAGACGCAAACTATTCTATCATAAGGGGTTATTGTTAGCAATAAAGCAGGATATCTCTTTATCTTATGGTGTGGTTTTGATCTACTAAATAACCTTTTATAATGCAAACGAACGTGATAAGTAATTTCCTCCTGTGTTAAAAATACTCTAAAAAACAAACCAATTACCAGTAATTTTTTGTATTGCTTTTTTATCTTTGTATATTAAATTAAACCCCTGTTTAATTGGTAATATTCCATTAATTGCTGCTTCAGTTTTTTTCTTAATACCTCTGTGTCTTCAAACCTAATTTGCATCGTTGAGCGTAAATTAAAGCTAACCTCATCGTCATTACCTTTAAAAGCTTGTTTTTGATAATCTCTAAGGACTAGCTTTAGATTAAGGTTATTGTCAATAAAAAGGATATTCTTATCCATTATTGTCCCGTGTGCTTGTAAAGTATTTAACTCTTCAAATAAAAATTTATCACTCATTTTTTATGTTTCATCCATAACAAGAAAATAGGTTAAAAATTTTGCTTTTTTTTAACATATCATTATATATCTTTCTCTAAAAGGCGCCATAATTGAATATTGATAAAATATTTTTCCCTACCTATTTTTACACTTTCCATCAAGTTAATTTTTTCTAAGTTATTTAAATACTTAGAAGCAGTTTGTCTAGTTATTTCTAACTCATCAACCAAAAAATCAATTTTGCTATAAGGATTAGAAAAAATAATTTCTAATAAATCTTTACTGTAGATATTTGGTAATTTACGTCTTATAATATTTTTTTGCTCACTCATTAAATTACTTATTTGATTGATTAAATCAGTTGTATCCCTTGCTGTTTGCTCAATACTATCTAGCATATACATAATCCATTCTTGCCAGTTATTTTTAGTGTGAATTTCTTGCAATAGTTGATAATATTTTTTCTTATTGTTTAGTGCTAATTTGTTGCAAAAGTAGCAAACAAAACGGCGTAATAATACCTTGTATGTGTTGGTTATTTGTGTTTTCATCAGCAACACTTAGGCGATGATTACCATCAATACGATTCATTTTGTTCTCTTCTAATTGTGGCTTAATACCAATTGTTGCAATTTGCATAAAATTAACATTTCTGGCATCTTCACGACCTTGATAATTATTAGTTTTAGTGTTAATCTTTAAGATGTTATCACTATATTTAAATTTCTCTAATACTTTAGGCAATTCATTTGACGAATAACTTAGCACCACTTCCAGGAAAAATAGCGTTTCTTTTTTTTCTAAAAATTGAAGCATTTCGCCCTGATGTTCCTTAATTAAGTCGCGTTGATAAGTTTCATCTGCTTTTGATATTTTTGCTAAATCGCCCATTCTGGCAAAAAATTATCCTTTAAATACTGCGCTACTATAAAAACTAGAGCAAGTGCAATGATGTATTTTATTTTTTTGGCGGTATTTTAGGCGTCGGTGCGCCTCTTTCTTTAGTATCACTCATGTTTTTCTCTTATACGTTAAATGTTCTAAATAATACTATCGTAATGATTGCTATTACAAGAAAGGCACCAGATGCATAATTAAGGATGCTATTTATCTTGTCATAAATATTGAGCTTATAAAAAGCAGATTCATCGTCTTCTAGATAATATTTTTTTGCGTTATCACTAGACTCTCTAAGTGCCTTATTACTCACAATAAAAGATGTCATCGTGCAAATAATTGTCACAATCAATAAAAACCAACTAATACCAATTAAAATAAAATATTCTGCATTTTCTAATTCAACTGCAGCTAAAGAAAACCCAAGAGCTACCGAAGATAAGGTTAAAATTGCTTTATCATAATTTTGAGAATTTGATAATTCTCGTCTGCGTACCTCGTTTAAATAATTATCAAATAATTTTCTATTTTCTTCTGGTGATCCTCGTGCCTTGAGAGCGTTTAAAAACCCTTCAAGATCAAGTGATGGTCTTTTAGCTTTTTTTTCTGACATAATCAATTCCCAAAATAATTTTTTCTACCACTTTTTTGCCTGTTCCAATTCATTTTTAGCATCGGCTTGTAGTCGCTTAACTTGTTCTCGTTTTTGGCTGATATGTTCGGCGATTTGGATTTGTTTTTCTAAAGGGGGTAGTGGAATTTTTAAGGATTTATACTCTCTTGCATTTATATTCGGTTGTGCCACTGTTCTTTGAATGGCATTAACCCACTCTTTATAAAATCTGCATTGCATATAGCTAAAAATGTAGTCAGGATTTGCTTTTGTATAATCTATAACAAATCTAATTAAATACCCAGCAAATATACTTTTCATAGCGAGCATCATAAAGCCCCTGTGTCTTAGGTGGACGTATTAACTTAGTCATAATTTGCTGGATATAAATTTAATATCATTCAATTTATACTGGTATGAATTTGGGCATAAGACGCAAACTATTCTATCATAAGGGGTTATTGTTAGCAATAAAGCAGGATATCTCTTTACCTTATGGTGTGGTTTTTGTTTTAGTAAATAATTCTTGACTATGTAGGTGATAGTGGTAAAGAATAATTTTTTATTTACTAAAATCCATTTTAGACAGCAGAGAATTTTTAAATAGATTTTCACCATCATAATTATAAAACTCTAAACCGATAATTTTGTATTCATCATTACTATAAGTGGTTGCTTTTTTTATACCAGTTAATACTCTATAATTTTGCTCTATTTCCAACAAAAAATCTTCTTTCCACTGTTCATATTTTTGCAATTGTTTACCTTTGGGCTCAATAAAAAATTGGTAATTACATTGGGTATCTTTATTTTTGTTCAACAATACAAAATCAGGCTCAAACCTTTTGCCTTCTTTAAAATCATACAAAGCAAAATGTCTTTCATTTCTAATCAAATAAACATCTTGATAATTAACTTTTATACCATCAATTATTTTTGCAATTAGTTCTATTAATTTTTCTTCTTCACTTGTTCCATAAAATTTCTCAAAAATAAACCAATCATGCGTTGTTTTTTGTATTTTCTTTTCTTTATTTTGTGGTATTAGCAGAGTTTTTTCATTAAATATTTTATTTGCGGAATGAGGTTCAAATTCTTTAGTGCCTTCAAAATCAGTGATATTGCCTTTAATTTCTACTTCTAGGGCGTTTAAAAATGATATAGCAATATTAAGTTTATTTTCAGTTGAGATATTGCTAATATTGCCGATAATATCTATTTCAAACTTGCCTAAATAGTCTTCACTTAAAAAATTATTAATTGATTTTAAATTAGGAAAGGGTATTTTTAAGTTAGCAAAAGCAAAAGTATCAAACTTCAAAAACGCATTTTTTAGAATATTAACGCCCAATAATTCCAGCAAATTACGAACATTGGTTTTTTTATTTTTTTGCTCTGAATTATCATCAAAAACTTCTAGCAAATTACCTTTACCACTGGCTAATTCATAACTAAAATTTGATTTTTTTATGCCAAAATCATGAATATTTTTGATGTGATTGTATTTTTTAACTATTCTTTTATTTTTAAAAATAACCTTATTCTTAAAATGACCACTATTTTTAATATGCTCTTTTAATTTTAGCTTTAATTCTATTGGCTCATTGTCTTTTTCATCTAGCAAACCTTCTTTTATCAATGCCTCTTTAATTTCACTGATATATTGATGAGTGCTTTCACTATGAAAATATAACGATTCTAAAATTCTTAACTCATTGGTAATATCATTATCAAATTTTCTAGTATAAAAATTATCATCATTTTTTATTTTAAAAGGGCAATACCTAGCACCCCTCCCCACAAGTTGAGCCTCACTAATTGTTTTTTTGCTAATTTTTGCTGTGCCACCACCCCTGCCTTGCCCTTCATTCAGTCTAACAATATCAAAAAGGTTTAACACATCCCAGCCCTCATTGAGTTTATCAACCGTAAAAATAGCTCTTATAGAATTGTCTTTATCCTCTAAATTATTAAGGCGTTTTTGGTTAAGTTTTAACTCTTTATCCCTGTTAGTGCAAAGACATTTTTTTTCATCAAAAGCGATTTTAATTTTCTCTATTAGTAAATTTAAACCAATATTTTGAGTGTCAAAAAATTTAAAGGCTTGTTGCAATATCTCAATATCAGTTTGCTTTTTAATATTCTCTAAATCACCTATTCTTAAATTATCAATCAAAGTATGAAAAAGTTGCTGATTTTCTTTGCTTTCTTTTATTTTTGAAGATTTTAATAAAACCACTGGCTTAATGTTTAAACTGTATTTAATAGCTATTTGTTCGCGATAAATTGAAACAATTAGTGCTTGTAATATTCTTGTTTTCTTATCCGTATCGCTCTTAAAAAGACTAATATTTTTACTAAAACCATCTTTGACAAATTTTTTTAGATTGTATTGATAAATAATTTTATCCAAATATTTCTTTTTAATTTCTTTGTTGTCTAATTCTATAGTGGCACTGAATTCTAAAAGAATATTATCTTTATTGACTTTAAATATTTTTTCTACGGTATTTTCCCAACTAGCTTTTGTACAATTTTCTTGGATTTGACGAGTACTAGCACTAAGATGATGCGCCTCATCAGCAATCAGGGCAGTCTTTTTATCCTGAAAATCTTTGGTAGTCAGCGAATTTTCTTTTTCATTGTGGAAATCACTAAAAAGCCCTTGAATAGTGGTAAAACAAATATTTATATCATCATCGCTAAAATAAGCAAAATTATCAACAGCCTTGATGTTAACCTGTTTATTACTTATGATAATTTTGTTATTAAATAGATATTTACTAGAAAACTGGTTGATAAAATTATCTTTGGTTTTTTCTACAATCTGCCCGCGATCAACAAAAAATAAAAAATTACGATAGCCTTTCTTATATAAATATAATATCAACCCTGCCATAATAACTGTTTTACCGCTACCTGTTGCCATGTGATAAGCAAGGTGGATATTTTTCTTGGGCTTTTTATCATTCTCATAATAAGAATAAAAACGATTAAATGCTTGTTTTTGATAAACTCTTAATACCAGTTTTTTATTAAGATTATTATCAATAAAAGGGTATTTTTTATCCGTTATTTTCCCGTATTTCTGCAGGGTATTTAACTCTTCAAATAAAAATTTATCGCTCATTTTTTATGCTTTATCTATACTCAGAAATAGGTTAAAAATCTGTATTTTTTAAAAGCATTTGCCATTATTTGCTGCGTTTTTCAGTAACTTTTCCAACAATTTTTTCAATTAGAGTAGCGTCAAATTGTTTTTTATGGTTTGCTAATGGGTGCTGGTGAATTTCATCTAGTATTTTTGTGATGTAGTTTTTATAACTAGTATCGTTTTCATCTTCTTTATTTTTTAATTTTTCAGAAAAAGCATCAATTGATTTTGCTAAAGTTGATTTATACGCATAATCTGTAGCAATATCTGATCTTTTGACGTACTGTCTGGCACAAAATCCCGTTACACTTAATGAGATAAAGATCAATGATAATCTAGCCACTATGGTGTTAATTTTTAAATCTACTTCAATGCCCATCCAAACACCTATTCCAATTGCCACACTAGCAAACAACAAAGCAGCACATACCCATATTCTTGCACCTATAAATAAATTTATAAACCATGAGTACCATTTATTCTTGCTAGGCTTACCTTTTATTTCATCATATTGTGCTTGAAAAGCTGCACTGATACCAGCTGCTACACCTAATCTCATGGCTTCCCTCGCTTTTTCTGTTATTCTATCAACTTGATCTAATGCTTTCTTTTTCTCTCCAGTATATGTTTCAATTTTTACATCATATTGTTTGTATTTTTCATCTTGTTTTTGTATTTGCTTGTTATGTTTCTCCAAGGTTTTTGCTAAATTATCTAAATAGATTCTATTTTTTTCAGATTGTTCTATGTTTTCTTTAGTTTTATCCACATTATTTGATACCGTATTTATAGTTCTGACTAGCTGGTTTTTTTTTGCAATAAGTTCTTTTTGTTTTCTTATTAGTTTTTCTACTTCTGCTTTTATAACTGTGGTACTAGTTTTTGTATAATCAATATAAGCAAAATGTCTTATATCTGATTTCAGACTATCTAATTCTAATAAAAAATTATCACTTTTTTTCACTTTATCATGGATTTTATTTAGATTATCTAAAATAGATTTTCGCTCTTTGAATGATGAAATATCTTCAAACTGGTTTCTTGTTTTTGCCAGTATTATTATTCTATTTATTGTGCGTTCTAAGTCATTAAGCAAATCTGCAAATGTTGCTTTATCAGGCTCATAAACAATTTCAGATAAGTCATAGACTTCTTTAGAAAAAGACTTTATATTTTCAGCAACTAATTGAATGTTTTTTATTGTTTGTAATGCAGACATAGTTTATTATTATTGATAAAAATCCTTATTTAATTGTTTGGTTTTATTATCCACCTCTAAAGTTTCATCGTCAATCTCAGTGAGGTTTTTGTATAACAAGTTTTTATTAAGAATGGAGAATAAAGATTCCAACTGCTTATCAAGACTCAATGCTTCAAAATCCTTTTTATTTTCTAATAGTTTTTTAGTTTCTACGTCATAGTTTAAAAAAGCATGTTCAGCTATTTCATCATATAATTGCTCAACCATTTTTGCTGTTTTGTGCCCTGCCCTAATAGCATGTAGATTATCAATATATTTTTGATTGTATTTATCTAATTCAAAATAAATAAATTCACCGCCGCCTTGATAATCAACGGCTTTAGATATTCCGCCTTGCTCACCATTAATGACTTTTTGCATTCTTTTAACGGCAATATCTTCAATATAATCCATTTGCTCAATGCCGATATATTGCCTACCCATTTTATGAGCAACAGCACAAGTGGTGCCGCTACCTAGGTGATAATCTAGGACAATATCGTCACTTTTAGTGGCTATTTCTATTATTCTTTGTAGTAGTTTTTCTGGTTTTGGGGTGGTAAATTTTTTACCATTAAATAATGCCATCAATTCTTTTGTCCCTTCTGTCGCTGTTCCTGTATCATTCCAAATAGTAAAAGTATTTGTTCCTTTTTCTTCCGCTTCACTTTTAAAACGTTTATACTGAGGCTTTGTTTTTCCAGATTTTCCGAAAACAATTCTATTGCCTGTTAATGCTTGTTTATATTTTTCCTCTGACATACGCCAACACCTGCCTTCAGGCGGTAAATATACCGTCTTTGTATTAGGGTTGATAATTTCATAAGATAAATTTTTTCTTATATTAGGCGCATCAAAAGGGTCAGCAACCCAATCACCTCTAGGGTCATCATCTCGATTAGCAAATTTATCATTATCAATTGCCAATGAATTTAAAGTTAAAACTGTTCTGTTTTTTGCAAATGTTAATGTGTAATTATGAGATAAAGAAACATCAATATCATTTTGAGATGATTTTCTATGATGCCATATAAAATCAGCAACAAAATTATCCCTACCAAAAATATCATCCATTAGCACCTTTAAATATGCTTGTTCATTATCATCACATTGCACAAAAATAACCCCATCATCAGCTAATAGCTCTTTGGCAACCTCAAGGCGATTCTTCATAAACACTAACCAAGTAGAGTGATTAAAATTATCATTATAGTTAAAACTATCATTACCTGTATTATAAGGCGGGTCAATATAAATTAGTTTTACTTTAGCGGCAAAATTACTTTTTAAAGTGTGCAAGGCTAGGAGATTATTACCTTTGATAACAAGATTATCTTTAATAGTGCCATTTTTATCACGGCTAAAAGCTGGCGTATCACTGATGCCGTCTTGCGCGTATTTTTTAGCGCGTGCGATAACTTTTTTATCAAGCAGGCGATTAATCTCATCTTTGGCTAATATTTCATTAAAAAATACCTCTCTTCGTTTTCCATTATCTTTGGATTGCCCGCCTTCTAAAATACAATCTTTAAAAGGAAAGGATAAAACTACATTATCAATCTGTTTGATGTGTTTATTGGATACAGTTAAACCAACTTTATTAGAAAACTTGGTATAACTATCCATTAGAAAATTTTTATCCCCAATATAATCAATAAACTTACGATAATTAAAAACTATAATAGCACCACTTACTTGTTTAAAAAAATGCTGTTTTGTCTCTTGATTATTAAATAGTAATTTAATGAGTTCATTGTCAAACTGCTCGGCGCTGTGCCTGATATTTTGTTTTAATAATTCACCTTCTTTATCACAAAATTGGTGCTGCGTTTTTAGTAGATTTTGCAAGTGCTGGTTAAAATTTTTTTTCATAAATTTAGGCTATTTTTTGTATTAATGAGGCATTATACCTCTTTATTTCTAGTCGTTAGAATTACAATTATTTTAGAGAAAATAACTGGGTAACAGCGTGTTTGTAGATGTGGTAAAATTGTGCTACCGTTTACTTAGAAACAGGTGTTTATTTTGTCAAAAACTGCATTACTCGCACTAGAAACAGGTGATACTTTTTTAGGACGTAGTATTGGCAGTCAAGGGGTAACGGCTGGAGAGGTAGTTTTTAATACTGCAATGAGCGGTTATCAGGAAATTTTAACTGATCCATCTTATGCTCATCAGTTAGTTACGCTAACCTATCCACATATTGGTAACACTGGCATCAACACACTAGATAACGAATCAGAGACTATATTTGCCAAAGGTCTCATTATTCGTGATTTGTCTTTAATATCAAGTAGCTGGCGCAGTGAGACAAACTTATCTGAGCTATTAATAGCGCATAATATTATCGCTATTAGTGATATTGATACGCGTGCACTAACACATATTTTACGCACTAAAGGTGCACTGAGAGGGTGTATTGTCACGGCAGATAAAATTGATAAAATAATAACTAATTTGGCGCTTAAAAAAGCACGTGCCGTGCGTGTACTTGATAATTTAGATTTAGCAAAAGTAGTTTCTACCAAAAAGCCTTATCGTTTTACAAAGGGTGTCCATAACATAAGAGGCGAGAAGGCAAAGAAGAGAAAACCTCAATATACAGTTGCAGTTTATGATTATGGTGTTAAAAAAAATATTTTAAGACTACTGGTTGACAGAGGCTGTAAACTCACTGTTTTCCCAGCCCAAGCACCTGTCTCTGAATTACTTAAAATAAAACCAGATGGTGTGTTTTTATCTAATGGACCGGGAGATCCGTGTCCGTGTGATTATGCTATTTGCTATATTCAAGAATTATTGAAACAAGATATGCCTATATTTGGCATTTGTCTAGGGCATCAATTATTAGCACTAGCAAACGGCGCGCGCACTGGAAAAATGAAATTTGGTCATCATGGTGCAAATCATCCTGTTAAAGATATGCGTTCTGAGCGCGTGATGATTACAAGCCAAAACCATGGGTTTGATGTGCTAGATGACAGTATTGGTAAAAATTTATATGTTACGCATCGCTCATTATTTGATGATTCCATTCAAGGTTTAGAGGTTATAGGTAAACGTGCTTTTGGTTTTCAGGGCCATCCAGAAGCAAGTCCTGGTACGCATGATATGACGCATCTATTTGATAAATTTATTGATATTATGAGATGAATACTACATTTAAGGGAAATATATTTAAAGTAATTTTTTTATCTGGTTTGCTTATTTTTACAGCTCATATTCCCGCAGAAGAAATAGATAATCAAGATCCATGGGAATCGTTTAATCGCTCGGTTTACGGTTTTAACCTAACTTTAGATAAAGCGCTCAAACCCATTGCCAAAACTTATCGTGATTACATGCCAGAGTTTGTGCAAACAGGGGTAGGTAATTTTTTTGAAAACATTGGCGATATTGATACAATGCTCAATCAATTATTGCAAGCCAAGGTGCAACAAAGTGCTAAATCTTTATTGCGTTTTGGTGTTAATTCAACCGCTGGTATTGCTGGCTTTATTGAAGTTATTGAGAGAGAAGAAAAAGAAGACTTAGGACAAACGCTTGCAGTTTGGGGTTTTGATAGCGGGCCGTATTTGGTTTTACCACTTATTGGGCCTAGCACCATTCGTGATAGTGCGAGCGTGGTTTCAAATCTTTTATTCATAGATGATATTAGTATAGAAAACATTAATGATTCTAACACTAAAGTAGCGCTTTATACAGCTAGAGTGATAGATAAAAGGGTTAATTTACTACCTATAACTGATATATTAGAAAAAAATGATGATCCTTATGTTGCAACACGTTCATCTTATTTTCAAAGACGTCATTATGATATTTACGATGGTAAGGTAAGGCTTGAGATTGATGATTTTTAATATTTTTTCATGGTAAATTTTTCTAATTTTATTTTTGCATATTGTATATTCTAAAGATGAGTTGCGATTATATGGGTTTTTTTGCATTGTGAAATCTAATGTCAAATTTTAATTAAAAAATTATTTTTTAACCGATTTAATTGATGCCTAAAAGAGAGGATTTAAATAGCATACTGATTATTGGCGCAGGACCTATTATCATTGGTCAGGCGTGTGAATTTGATTATTCAGGTGTTCAAGCATGTAAGGCACTCAAGGAAGAAGGTTATCGCATTATTTTGGTTAATTCTAATCCTGCCACGATTATGACCGATCCAAAAATGGCAGATGCAACTTATATTGAACCTATTGAATGGCAAACTATAAAGCGTATTATTGCGCGCGAAAAACCTGATGCAATTTTGCCAACGATGGGCGGGCAAACAGCACTAAATTGCACCCTGGATTTAGAAAAAAATGGCGTTCTCGCTCAATATAATGTTGAGATAATAGGCGCAAATAAAGAGTCTATCAATAAGGCAGAAGATAGAGAATTGTTTCGTAAGGCAATGATGAAAATTGGACTTGATATGCCTAAATCTGGTATTGCTCATACGATAAATGAAGCGCTTGAAGTTTGCGCTAAAGTGGGCTTTCCAACCGTTATTCGTCCGTCGTTTACGCTCGGTGGTAGCGGTGGCGGTATTGCATTTAATATTGAAGAATTTATAGAAATTTGTCGCCGTGGTTTAGATTTATCACCTATTAGCGAATTACTCGTTGAAGAATCTATTTTAGGCTGGAAGGAGTTTGAAATGGAGGTAGTGCGCGATAAAAAAGATAATTGTATTATCGTTTGTACTATTGAAAATATTGACCCAATGGGTATTCATACTGGCGATTCTATTACTGTTGCCCCGCAGCAAACACTAACTGATAGGGAATATCAGCAGATGCGTAACGCCTCAATTTTAATATTAAGAGAAATTGGTGTGGAGACAGGTGGCTCTAATGTTCAGTTTGCACTTAATCCAGAAAATGGGCATTTGGTGGTGATTGAAATGAATCCGCGTGTCTCTCGCTCTTCGGCACTTGCCTCAAAGGCAACTGGTTTTCCTATTGCTAAAATTGCCACAAAGCTTGCAATAGGCTATACTTTAGACGAACTAGACAATGATATTACTAGCGGCAGAACGCCTGCGTCATTTGAGCCTACCCTGGATTATGTGGTTGTTAAAATACCACGTTTTGCATTTGAAAAATTTACCAAAGCAGATAATCGCTTGACAACGCAAATGAAATCAGTTGGAGAGGTTATGGCGATTGGAAGCACTTTTCAAGAATCTCTGCAAAAAGCAATCAGGGGCTTAGAAACTGAAAAGACTGGTTTAGACTCTATGCTGGATCTCTCGCTTGAAACTTCGCGTAGCATTATTAAAAAAGAATTAATTAGCGCAGGTCCCGAAAGAATTTTTTACATAGCAGAAGCCTTTAGACTTGGTATTGATATACAAGAGGTTTTTGTTTTATCTAAAATTGATAAATGGTTTTTAGCTCAGATTGAGAATTTGGTGCAAACAGAGCTTGCACTTCTAAACTCTGTACTAAGCGACTTAAATAAAGAGGATCTATTTAACCTAAAACGCAAAGGTTTTTCTGATGCACGTTTGGCAATTTTACTTTCGTGCTCAGAAGAAGCTGTGCGTGTGAGGCGCAAGGCGTTTGGTGTACAAGCAGTATTTAAACGCGTTGATAGCTGCGCTGGTGAATTTGACACCGAGACTGCTTATCTATATTCAACCTATCAAAGTTTTTGCGAAGCACGTCCTACGGATAAACAAAAAATTATGATTTTAGGCGGAGGACCTAATCGTATTGGTCAAGGTATTGAATTTGATTATTGTTGCGTGCACGCTTCTCTTGCGCTTCAAGAAGAAAGCTTTGAGACGATTATGGTGAATTGTAACCCTGAAACAGTTTCTACCGATTATGATATTTCTAATCGTCTTTATTTTGAACCGTTGACTTTAGAAAATGTGCTTGCCATTGTTGATTTAGAAAAACCAATTGGTGTGATTGTTCATTATGGCGGACAAACACCACTTAAACTTGCACATGCCCTGGAAAAACATGGAGTGCACATCATTGGCACAAGCCCTGATTCCATTGATTTGTGCGAAGATAGAGAGCGTTTTCAAAAATTAGTATCAGAGCTTGGTTTGAAACAGCCATTAAATGGCACAGCACGCAGTATTGAACAGGCGCTTGATATTGCTGATGGTCTAGGTTTTCCACTTGTTGTTCGTCCTTCGTATGTACTTGGCGGGCGGGCGATGGAGATTGTTTATGATAAAAATAGCCTTAGTCGTTATATGCACAGTGCTGTTCAAGTTTCTAATGATTCACCGGTATTACTTGATTCATTTTTAGATAATGCTGTTGAAGTTGATATTGATGCTATTTGTGATGGCAAAGAAGTAGTAATCGGTGGTGTAATGCAGCATATTGAGCAAGCAGGGATTCACTCAGGAGATTCGGCGTGCTCTTTACCGCCTTATTCTTTAGCAAAGGATATTGTTAATGAGATGAAAAAACAAGTTGTTACGATGGCAAAAAAACTTAAAGTTATTGGTTTAGTTAATGCCCAGCTTGCTTATCAGGATGGTCATATTTATATCATTGAAGTGAATCCAAGAGCATCACGCACTGTGCCTTTTGTTTCTAAAGCCATCGGTGTTTCTCTTGCAAAAATTGCCGTGCGTGTAATGGTTGGTAAAACGCTTAAAATGCAACAATATCAAACAGAAATTGTGCCAAGTTATGTGAGCGTGAAAGAAGCAGTTTTCCCATTTAATAAATTTTTAGGAACTGATCCAATGCTTGGCCCGGAAATGAAATCAACGGGCGAAGTCATGGGGATTGGCCCAGATTTTGCTAGTGCTTTTGGTAAAACACAGTTAGCAATTGATTTGGTTATTCCAAAACGCGGTAAAGTATTTATGAGCGTGCGCAAAGCGGATCGTAAACATTTAGTTCTTTTAGGGAAAAAATTTATCAGTCAAGGCTATATGCTGATTGCAACACGTAGTAACCACCTTCTGCTTAGCGAAGCTGGGCTTAATTGTCAGCAGGTTAACAAGGTATCTGAGGGTTCGCCACATATTGTTGATATGATTAAGAATGATGATATTGACTTTATTCTCAATACCACAGAAGATGCACAAGGATTAGAAGATGCAGCAACCATTCGCTGTCAGACACTTATTCATAAAATTCCATATGCTACGACACTCTCAGCAGCGTTTGCAATCCTAGATTCACTCACCGTAGTTAATCGTTTTGAGATTCATTGTCTGCAAGAATTGCATCAAAGTATTATAAAACACAACCGCTATAGCAAAATAATATGATTTTTAAAATTTTATTTATTATGTAATTAGGTCAATTAATTTCTAGCAGAAGAAATTTTAGCCTAAGAGCTTTATAATGGGCAAGAATACCATGCAAAAATATCATCTGAGAATGAATGGATACTTCCTGATGGCAGCAAGGAAAAATCCCCTCTGGTGCAGCTTATGCAGTAACAGGAGGGAAGAGTATAAATGGTTTTAAATTTTGGGAAGTTAAACGCCCAGATGATAGAAATTGGCTACCATTACAGGCACTAAGAGAAGAAATGGTTTAGGTTTAATATGGTATGTGTAAATAGTTAAACCTAAATTTTATCTGGGTTTTTGTCTAAATTTTGATTGATGATAAAAATTGTCTAAACTGCCAGAGCATCTATTTTGTTATAATACCTTCTAATTTTTACTAAGTATTTTTTTTGAGGCTAGAAAAATTGGCTAATATAGAAAGTGTCCCGATGACAGAACAAGGTGTAGCAGCACTTGAGTTAGAGTTAGCAGGTCTAATTAATGTTGATCGTAAAAGAGTTATTAAAGCAATCTCTGAGGCGAGGGAGCACGGTGATTTAAAAGAAAATGCTGAATATCATGCTGCAAAAGAAGAACAAGCATTTATTGAGGGACGTATTTTGGAAATTGAGTCTAAACTTAGCCGTGTTCAAGTAGTTGATGTTAAGAAATTAAGTGGCGAAGAATCGGTTGTTTTCGGTGCTACGGTTGAATTAGAAGTTATAGAGACTGCCGAGCGTCATACTTATCAAATTGTTGGTGAAGATGAGGCAGATATTAACAAAAATAAATTATCATATCTCTCCCCGATTTGTCGTGCACTCATCAATAAAGTAGAAGGAGATGAGGTTGTAGTTAAAGCGCCAAAGGGCAATATTGTTTATGAAATTGTTGCTATCCGTTATATTTAGTTCGGGCGCACACCTTTATGGCAACACATGCTTTAATTGCTAAAAATATCAGCAAAACCTATCACAAACGTCAAGTTGTAGATCACGTTTCACTTACGGTAAAAAGTGGTGAAGTAGTTGGCTTATTAGGGCCTAACGGCGCAGGTAAAACCACTTGTTTTTATATGATATCTGGCTTAATTAAATTAGGTAGCGGTCAAATATTATTAAATAAGCATCTGATTCATAAATTACCTATTGATAAACGCGCTTTGCTTGGAATTGGCTATTTACCGCAAGAGCCATCTATTTTTAGGAGGTTATCAGTTGAAAATAATATTATGGCTGTTTTACAAATTCATAAAGGCTGGCATAAAGCTAAGCGCCTGGCACGTTTAGAAAGTTTGCTTGAGGAATTTAATATTGTAGGTATTAGAAATTCACTAGGTATTAGTCTTTCTGGCGGTGAGAGGAGGCGTGTTGAGGTGGCAAGAGTTTTAGCAATGAATCCAAAATTTATTTTATTTGACGAGCCTTTTGCCGGCATTGATCCAATTGCACTTGGACACTTGCAAAAACTTATTTATATGCTTAAAAAGCAAAATATTGGTATTTTAATCACAGATCATAATTATCGAGAAATATTAGATATTTGCGATCATTCTTATGTATTAAGCGAGGGAAGGATAATTGCACAAGGCGCCAAAGCTGATATTTTAAAACATAAAGAAGTGCAAAATGTTTACCTGGGTGAAAGTAATATTTAGATGAGCACACATTATCGTTATACGCTTGGTATTGAAAGCTCTTGCGATGAAAGTGCAGTTGCAATTTATAGCAAAAGTAAGGGGCTAATTACGCATCAATTACATAGTCAAATTGCAGCACACAAAGATTATGGCGGTGTCGTGCCTGAAATTGCCTCACGCGAACATATTTTATATATTACACCGCTGATTCAAAAAGCACTGCAAGAATCTGCACTTAATATATCTGATATCAGCGGTATCGCTTATACACAAGGTCCTGGTCTTGCTGGTGCGTTATTAGTAGGTAGTGCGATTGCAAAAAGTTTGGCTTTTGCACTCAAAATTCCTGCACTAGGGATTAACCATATGGAGGGACACTTGCTTGCACCGCTACTTGAAAAAAATAAACCTAATTTTCCGTTTATTTGTTTACTTATTTCTGGCGGACATACGATGTTAGTTGAAGCAAAAAAAATGGGCTCTTATCGTATTTTGGGTGAATCTTTAGATGATGCGGTTGGTGAAGCATTTGATAAAACTGCGAAACTCTTGGGCTTGGGTTATCCTGGTGGGAGCGCATTATCTAAGCTTGCTAGAGGTGGCACAGAAAATGCGTTTAAGTTTCCACGTCCACTGATTCATAAAAAAACATTAGATTTTAGCTTCAGCGGTCTTAAAACTTTTGCTAGAAACACCTTAGAAAAATATCCTAAGCGCATTTGTGATATTGCTTGTGCTTTTGAGGCAGCAGCAACTGATGTGCTTGTTGCAAAATGCGAAAGAGCTATGAAGCAAAGTCAATTATCAACTTTGGTTGTAGCAGGAGGTGTGAGTGCAAATCAAACTTTAAGGCAAAAAGTTAATCAAATGGCGGAAAAAATACGCGTACAGGTTTTTTATCCTAGATCTCAATTTTGCACTGATAATGCTGCTATGATTGCATTAGCTGGGCATCTTCGTCTTACAAGTGGCGAAAAAGATAGGCATCAAATTATTGATATTAAGCCACGTTGGTCTTTAGCAAATCTTCATTAAAAATAGCCTAGAAATTAAGTGAAAAACTTAAACAAATATAATCAAAATGCTGAGGTAAAATAAAATGCCAAACGCATTATCTCGCGTTTATAGTCGCGCTGAATATGGGCTAGAGGCACCTCTGGTTAGTGTTGAAGTGCATTTATTTGGCGGTATGCCATCTTTTTCTATCGTTGGTTTGCCTGAAATGGCAGTTAAAGAAAGTAAAGAACGTGTCATATCTGCGCTTATTAATAGTCAATTTAAGCCTTATCGTCAGCGCACAATAGTAAGCTTATCGCCTGCAAATTTACCTAAAAAAGGCGGACGTTTTGATTTATCCATTGCACTTGGTATACTTATTGCTTCAAAGCAATTGATCCCGAATTTTAGCTTGGATAATATTGAATTTTATGGTGAATTAGGATTAGATGGCTCTCTTAGAAAAACTAGCGGGCTACTGCCTTCTGTGATTAAGGCAGATCAGGAAAATAAGCAAGTTGTGATACCTGCAGAGGGTAGCGAGCAAATGGCTCTAATTGAAAGTGAGCAAATATATCCTTGCCAAAATTTAGTCGAAGTATGTAATTTTTTATTAGGTAATATTACGCCAAAAATGCCAAATGCTCAAATGCATAAGCATATCTACCCTTACAGTTTTGATGAAATTAGAGGGCAATTCCGTGCAAAAAGAGCAATGGAAATAGCTGCATCAGGTCGGCACAATCTTTTACTTATTGGCACGCCAGGCGCAGGAAAAACAATGTTAGCTGAGCGTTTACCCAGTATTTTACCGGTACTTAGTTATGAGCAGGCTTTGGAAAAAGTTGCTATTTTTTCTATTGCTGGTGAATTCTTGACTACAGCTGAAATGACCCAGCGTACCTTTCGTTCCCCACATCATAGTGCATCGGCTGTAGCATTAGTCGGTGGTGGCAGCACGCCTAAACCTGGCGAAATTTCTTTAGCCCATCATGGCGTTCTGTTTTTAGATGAATTGCCTGAATTTCCAAGAAGTGTACTTGAGGTACTTCGTCAACCTTTGGAAAGCCATAAAATTCATTTATCTAGAGCAGCACAGCAAATTACTTATCCTGCTGACTTTCAATTGATTGCAGCAATGAACCCATGCCCATGCGGTTATCTGGGCGATCGTCGTCGCACTTGCTGTTGCACTGAAGATCAAATACAAAAATATCGCGCTAAAATTTCAGGACCATTACTGGATAGAATTGATATAGTATTAGAAGTTCCGCCGCTTGATGCAGAAGAATTACTTGGCGAATCTGAGGTATCGAAAAATAAAAATAGCACACAAAGTGCTGAACAAATGCGTCTGCGAGTGATAGAAGCACACAAGCGCCAGCAAAAAAGACAAGGCAAAGCAAATGATTTACTCAGCGTCAATGAGCTAAAAGATCATGTGGTTTTAAATTATCAAGACAAAGAGATGTTAGCAAAAGCAATTAAACATTTAGCATTATCTGCCCGTGCGTATTATCGTATATTAAAAATGGCGCGCAGTATCGCTGATTTAGATGGCATGCAGCAAGTAAATAGGGGGCATCTGAGCGAGGCTATTGGTTATCGTCGCGCTGAATAATAGAGCATAATTAAAATGATGTTTCATATTTTTTATAATATTGTAAACAAATGATTATTATTCCAGCAATTGATTTAAAAGATGGTTTATGTGTGCGTTTGCGCCAAGGTGTGATGTCTGAAAGTAGTGTGTTTTCTCATCGCCCTATTGATATGGCAGATAAGTGGATTAAGATGGGCGCTCGGCGTTTACATTTAGTTGATTTAAACGCTGCATTTGCTGGCAAACCTATTAATACAAAATCCATTACCAAAATTGTTAAAACTTATCCTGATGTGCTTATGCAAGTTGGTGGTGGTATTCGTAATCTTGACAATGCAAAGCGCTATATTGATTTAGGCGTGGCATATTTAATTATTGGCACTCAAGCAGTTAAAAACCCTGATTTTGTTGAACATTTATGTCAATTATTTCCTGGACAAATTATTGTTGGTTTGGATGGTAAAAATAATTTTGCTACAACTGAAGGTTGGATAAATAAAACAGATATAACACTAACAAAATTAGTGAAAAAATTTCAATCCATAGGTGTAGTAAGCATTATTTATACTGATATTAAAAGAGATGGTATGATGGAAGGAGTTAATATCACAACAACTTCCCAATTAGCAAAATCTAGCGATATACCCATTATTGCCTCTGGAGGTGTTAAAGATATTGATGATATTAAAGCGTTACTTGTGGTTGCACATTACGGTATTTCGGCTGTGATTACCGGACGCGCAATTTATGAAGGCACGCTTGATTTTGCCCTAGCGCAGCAATTAGCTGATGAATATTTACAAAATAAAAGCATGGTTCGGGAAAACCTTATAAATAAAAATACAGAAAAATGAGAGTTGAAGTAATTTACGCTTTAAAAAATGAGCAGATTTTACTAAGCGTTGAAGTTGCGCCCGGCAGTTCTGTACAGGAGGCCATTATACAATCTGGTATTTTAGATAAATATCCGCAGATTAATCTTAGCCAAAATAAAGTCGGTATTTTTGGGAAAATCACCGATTTAAAGATAAAACTAAGGGCAAAAGATCGCATTGAAATTTATCGCCCGCTTATCGCTGATCCAAAACAAATTAGAAAAAAAAGAGCATCTCTTGCTAAGAAACAAAATCAGCATAAATAAAGTTTTCATAGCATTATTTTTTATTTTTTAGTCATCAAACATAAAAACACCAAAAAATTTGGATGCATTAGTTGATACTATAGTATTTAAAAAAATGATAAAATCGTCCGCATCATTGCCTCAAAACTTGAGTTCACATTAGTTTTGTGCATTCGGCTTGTTATGAAAAATATTTTAGAAAATTTATTCAAATATTTACTTTCTAGTTTTAGAGATTTACTACCTATTATTTTAGTTATTGCTTTTTTTCAAATTGTGGTATTACAACAGCACGTGCCTAATATATCAGCATTATTAGAAGGTATTATTTTTACTTTATTAGGGCTTTCTTTATTTGTTTATGGTTTAGAATTAGCGCTGTTTCCAATCGGTGAAACATTGGCATATGCTTTTGTAAAAAAAGGGAGTTTATTTTGGTTACTTATTTTTTCTAGCTTGCTTGGTTTTAGCGTGACAATCGCTGAACCAGCACTTATTGCAGTTGCGAATAAGGCAGCAGAAATTGCTAAATCTGGCGGTGTTATTGCAGATTCAAAATCAGTAACTGAACAATATGCCAAACAGCTTCGTTATGTGGTTGCAATTGCTGTTAGTTTATCGGCTATGCTTGGGGTATTTCGTATTATTAAAGGCTGGCCCATTTATTACATTGTTCTTATTGGTTACATGTTAGTTATGATAATGACATTCCTTGCACCAGACTTTATTATTGGTGTTGCTTATGATATTGGCGGTGTAACTACTTCAACTATTACCGTGCCACTTATTACAGCAATTGGTGTTGGCTTAGCAAGTAGTCTTCGTAATAGAAACCCATTAACCGATGGTTTTGGTATGATTGCTATTGCAACGCTTATGCCAATTATTGCTGTGCTTAGTTTCGGTATTTTTTACCCATGAAAGAAATTTTTATCACGATGTTTTTTGACATTCTACCAATTTTGGTGGTTTTATTTTTTTTCCAGTTTTTAGTATTAAGACAAATTCCAACAAAGATGGGAAGCATTGTGCTTGGCTTTGTGTTTGTTTGGGCAGGATTAAGTTTGTTTTTGATAGGTTTAGAAAAATCGCTATTCCCTTTAGGTGAGTTAATGGCAAAGCAACTCACTTCTAAGAATTTTATTAATGCGGATACTACGAATTGGTTAAATTATTTTTGGGTCTATATTTTTGCTATGATGATTGGTTTTGCAACTACAATAGCTGAACCGTCATTATTTGCTGTGGCGGTGAAAGTGGGACAGATTTCTGGCGGCAGTATCAAGCCTTGGGGATTTAGAGTCGTGGTAGCTATTGGTGTTGCACTAGGGATTAGTTTAGGCAGTTATCGTATTATTTCTGGTATACCACTTTATTATTCTCTCATCATTGGTTATTTATTCGTGTTGATACAAACTTATTTTACTCCCAAAAATATTATCTCAATTGCCTATGATGCAGGCGGCGTTACAACTTCAACGGTAACTGTGCCGCTGGTTGTAGCACTTGGTATTGGTTTATCCCAATCACTTGAGCACAGTAATCCGCTTGTAGATAGCCTTGGTTTAATTGCTTTTGCAAGTTTATTTCCAATTATTAGCGTGATGACATATATGCAATTATTGTCTATTTTAAAATTAAAAAAGAAAATAAAGATTGACGCAACAAAAAAATTATCAGAATAAGATAATTTATAATATAAAAAAGTATGATATTAAATTTAATCTCTCAATTATTATTTAAACTATATGATTTAAAATAATTAAAAAGGAGGAATGATGCATTTTAAATTAATTGTGGCGTTTGTTGATGTGGATAAAACCAATCAAACGCTTAGTGCTGCCAGAAAAAAGGGGGCACAGGGTTCAACAATTATTTCACAAGCAAGAGGCGAAGGCGTAAATGAAGTTAAAACTTTTTTGGGGTTAAGTGTTGAAACACATACCGATGTTTTGTTATTATTAGTGGAAGAACATTTATCAAGAGAAATATTAGAAACAATTGCCGAAGTTGCTGAGTTTGATATAAAGCACCATGAAGGTATTGCTTTTCAGATAGATGTAGAAGATGCAATCGGTGTCTCGCATCAAATTAAGGCTTTGAATCGTGCGGTTAAACAAAAAATATAAAATAATGCAAAGATGAAAAATACAGCAACGCAAGAAAAAATAAAAAAACCTATGGTGGTAAAGGATGTAATGTGGACTGAACTAGATATAGTAAACAGTATGGATACAGTGGCAGAAGCACTTGCAAAAATGAAATATAAAAAAACTAAATTGCTTATCGTGGATAAAACGCATGATTATGATGAATATGGCGTAGTGCTCATCGGTGATATTGCAACTAAAGTTATTGCGCAAAATAAATCACTTGACCGTGTTAATATTTATGAAATTATGCAAAAACCGACTTTATATGTACATCCTAAAATGGATATTCGCTATTGTGCCCTCCTATTATCTAGATTTCATCTATCGCGTTGTCCAGTATTTGATGGCACTGAAGTGGTTGGGGTGGTAAGTTTAACAAATATTGTTTTTAATGGGCTACGCGTATAAAAATTTAGAATACTTATTGATTTATTTCTGTATCAGTGGAAAATAAATATTTAAACAAAAACGTATTCGTATCTAATTTTATACACCTTCATTGTTGTAGTGAATACTCTGTTAGTAATAGCACTATCCGTATTCCAGAGTTAATTGCACGTGCAAAGAAAATGCAAATGCCAGCGATTGCACTTACTGATTATTTTAATTTATTTGCTGGTATTAAATTTTATAAGGCTGCAATTCATGCAGGCATTAAACCAATCTTCGGTGCACAAATTAGCATTAAAGAGAGTCGCCATACTTACCAAGTATTACTTCTTTGTCAAAATCAAATAGGCTATGCTAACTTATCTAAACTCATCTCAGAATGTTATCTTAATCATCAAGAGCATGGTAGGGTTTTTGCTACACCAGGCTTAGTTAAAAATTATAGCGCAGGGCTTATTATGATTGCTAATGCTCTTGAAAGTGACATTGCACAGTTTTTACTGAACGGTCAGCTTTCACAAGCAAATGAGCAGATTGGTGTTTGGTGCCGTGTTTTCCAGAAGCGCTATTATTTGGCCGTAGAGCGTACAAACAGATTAAATAGTGAAGAACATCTCCAACGCACTGTGCACCTAGCATTAAAAACTAATACGCCTATTGTTGCAATGAATGCGGTGCAATTTTTACACAAAGAAGATTTTTATACGCACGAAGTAAAAGTTTGCATTAATCAAGGCGGATTGATTGATGATGAAAGGCGTATGCGTTATTACAGCGAGCATCAGTATTTAAAATCACAAAGTGAGATGCTAACTTTATTTGCAGATTTACCCGAAGCTATTGAAAATAGCTGGCAAATAGCGATGCGTTGTAATGTCAAGTTTGAGCTGTACAAAAATAATTATTTACCCAATTTTACCATATCAAATAATACGCTAAATATCAACGTATTTTTTAAACGAGAAAGCAGACGTGGTTTAGCAAAGTGCACTGCGTATATTAATGCTAAAACAAAAGATTGTTTTGACGCATCAATTTATAAAACGCGCCTTGAATTTGAGTTAGACGTTATTTGTAAAATGGGCTTTGCGGGTTATTTTTTAATCGTTTCGGATTTCATTGGTTGGGCGAGAAGTCAAAAAATACCTGTTGGACCAGGGCGTGGTTCTGGTGCTGGCTCACTAGTTGCTTATGCGCTTAATATTACTAGTATTGACCCCATTGAACACGGCTTGTTATTTGAGCGTTTTCTAAATCCAGAACGTGTGTCAATGCCTGATTTTGATATTGATTTTTGTGGCAATAGGCGTGATGAAGTAATTGCTTATGTTACTAAAAAATATGGTGCGCAAAAAGTTGCACAAATCATTACCTATGGCACGATGGCAGCTAAAGGTGTGGTGCGCGATGTTGGGCGTGTACTCGGTCATCCTTATGGTTTTAGCGATACACTTGCAAAACTTATTCCAAATGAACTAGATATTACACTTTGTCGAGCACTGGAAACTTCTAATGATTTAAAAATGCGCTACGAGAGCGAAGAAAGTGTCAGAGAACTCATTGACATCGCTAAAAAATTAGAGGGTTTAGTGCGTAATGTTGGCAAACACGCTGGCGGTGTTGTAATTGCGCCGAGCAAAATTAGCGATTTTTGTCCTATTTACAGAGGGCCAGGTGTTACTGATAGTATTGTTTCTCAGTTTGATAAAGATGATCTTGAGGCTATAGGTTTAGTTAAATTTGACTTT
Source organism: Gammaproteobacteria bacterium (assembly GCA_965207345.1). GTDB lineage: Bacteria > Pseudomonadota > Gammaproteobacteria > PS1 > Pseudothioglobaceae. Next base: position 755,442 of record OZ242280.1, read on the forward strand.
TTAGGCCTAAGTAACCTAAGTGTAATTGACAAGGTGCTCAAGACTGTGGGAGGAAAAAATGAAGCAGAGCAAGAAACACCACTGGATTTAGATAATCTACCTTTAGATGACAGAGCAGTTTATAGATTATTGCAAAATGCACAGACTACAGGAATTTTCCAATTGGAATCCGAAGGGATGCGAGCTTATTTAAAAAAATTAAAACCCGATTGTTTCGCTGATATTGTTGCGATGCTTGCGCTTTATCGCCCGGGACCGCTAGATTCTGGCATGGTTGAAGATTACATAAATGTTAAAAACAGCGTAAAAAAAGCAAATTATCCTCATATTATGCTTAAAGGTATTTTAGAACCAACTAATGGCGTTTTTGTTTATCAGGAACAAGTTATGCAAGCCGCTCAAGTTATGGCAGGCTACACACTTGGCGGTGCTGATTTACTCAGACGTGCGATGGGTAAAAAGAAAAAAGAGGAAATGGAAAAACAACGTGATGTTTTTATTTTAGGTGCAGTAAAACGCGGTGTTAATAAAACAAAAGCAAATCAGGTTTTTGATTTAATGGATAAGTTTTCTGGCTATGGTTTTAACAAATCTCATTCGGTTGCTTACGCGCTGATTTCTTATCAAACCGCTTATTTAAAAGCACATTACCCCGCTATTTTTATGGCGGCTGTGCTATCTAGTATGATAGGTGATAGTGATAGAATTGCTTTTATAATTTCTGAAGTGTATAAAATGAATTTGGAAATAATCGCTCCCGATATTAACCTATCACATTATGAATTTAGCGCTAAAGGCAGTACTATTATTTATGGTTTAGGCGCGATTAAAGGCTTAGGGCAGGCTCTTTCCCTTGAGATTATGGCAAGGTGCGTAGAAAATAAATATCAAGATTTAGTTGATTTTTGTGCGCGTGTTAATAAAAAAATACTCAATTCCAGATCCTTAGAAGCTTTGATTACTTGTGGCGCATTTGATAAATTGACAAATCACCGCCATCAGTTGTTAAAAACTTATCCCATGGCACAAAAACACGCTGAGCAATTTCAAACTGATAAGCTAATGGGGCAAAATACTTTGTTTGCTACAAAAGGCAATAGTCTAGTTTCTTATGATGAGATAGCAAAAGATTATCCAAAATGGCAATTAAAAGAAAAATTAAAATATGAAAAAAATGTGTTCGGTTTTTACTTTAGTGGCCATCCTAGTGATGATGAGAAGCAAAATGCTAAATTACTAGGCGCATTAATGCCAAGCGAAGTATATTTACAAAAAAATCAAGCGGTGCGCGTAGCTGGCTTATTATCTAAATTGCGTTATCGCGATACGCGTAATGGGCAAGTTGTGCTATTTAATGTTGAAGATGCTAAAACAATAATATCAATTGTGTTTAACTCAACTAAATCTCAAGCACTTACTAGCGATGATATTGTAGTAGTTAGCGGTAAAGTAGAAAGTTATCAAAATAAATTTCAAATCAGAGCAGCCTCGGTGCAAAACATTAATGTAGCAAAAATAGCGAGAGCAAAAAAATTAACTATTATGTTAGATGAACGCCACCAAGGTGTGTTTGGATGTTTAAAATCACTAATTGAAAAAAATAAAGGTAATTGCCCAGTTTATTTGCATTATTATACTGAAAAATCGCGTGGCACAATTTTATTAAATGATGATTATTGTGTTTTGGCAAGCGATATTTTGAGTGATAAAATTAATGATTTATTAGGCACGCCATCGGTGCGTATTTTTTATGAGTAGTCTATAGATTAAATTTTTATTTAAAATGCTGATATATTTTAAATCTTAATGACGCTAAATCTATTTTCTAAAACTTTAGAATTATGTCGCAAACTACTTTAAAGAAATATTTTTTACATATTAAAAATAACCAAATTTTTGAGTGGATAGTAATTTTAATTATTATTAGTTCCTCTGTTACAATTGGCATGCGCACTTATCCAATAGAGAGTTTTTTATTTACTTTCATTGAATGGCTTGATATTACGATTACACTATTTTTTCTCATTGAAATATTAATTCGTATCGGCGCAGAAAAGCGCTGGCGCGATTTTTTTACCAAGGGTTGGAATATTTTTGACTTTTTAATTATTGCATTTTCTCTGATTCCAATTGATGATAATGAATACGCTTTGCTTGGCAGACTACTCCGTCTTTTTCGCGTGATGCGTCTTATTTCTTTTATTCCTGAGCTTCGTTTGTTAACAAACTCTTTATTCATTGCCGTTCCTAGAATGGGGTATGTGATAATTATGATGTTCATTGTATTTTATATTTATGCTATGATTGGCACACTTTTTTTTAAAAATATTAATCCTGAATTATGGGGCAATGCTGGTATTTCAATGTTGACACTTTTTCGCGTGGTTACTTTTGAAGATTGGACTGATATCATGTATGAAACAATGGAGGTATATCCTCTGAGCTGGTTATTTTATCTCTCATTTATTTTTCTATCTGCCTTTGTTTTTCTCAATATGATGATTGGAATTATTGTCAGCGTTTTTGAAGAAGAGCAACAAAAAGAAACAATTCACAACAGCAATAAAAATTTAGAACAAGGCAGACAGAAAATTATGGCAAGACTTGACGAATTATCTAGACAAATAACTGATATTAACGCACAGCAAAAATTGAAAAAATAAATTTATAATTTTTGTATTTTTATTATCCACTGTATTATTTTTTCTCGCACTATTTTTTTAATATAATATCTACACTATTTCTTAGTATTGAGGCTGTATGGTAAAAAAAACAATACATTTGTTTCTATTTTTAGCTACTACATCTAGCTTAGTCTGGATAGCAGAGGTTGCAGCGTGTAATATTGATAAACAAAAACGTTGTTATGGCTATAATTGGAAAAAAATTCGGATACAAAATATTGAAAAAGAATATGTTAGTTCAAAGAACATATCTAATATGTTATACCTAGCAGCAAAATGGAATAAGTACCCCGAGGTTATTGCTAAGCTGTCTGCCTTAGGTGCTACAGTAAATATTAGTAACGTTCAGGCCAATGCGCCTATTCATATTGCGGCAAAGTTTAATCCTCATCCTGAGATTATTGTCAAATTAGTTGAACTAGGCGCTCTATTAGGAGTAGAAAATAAAGATGGTGATACGCCTGTATACATGGCGGCAAGGTCAAATGAAAATCCTGAAGTAATGCTCAAACTCATTGCATTAAATAATGCTGCTGACATAGATGCAAAAAACAAAGCGGGCAATGCGCTATTACACTTAGCGGCTGAGAATAAAATCTCAAACACTGTAATTGCATTAATTCAACTTGGTGCTGATATTGAGGTTAGAAATAATGTTGCCAGAACACCTCTGCATGAAGCCGCAAGGCTCAATAAAAACCCTGGTGTTGTTACTGCACTTATTAATGCGGGGGCAAATATTGATGTCAAAGATAAATACGGTAAAATACCATTTGATTACGCTAAGGACAATAAAGCACTTAAACACACCGAAGCCTATTGGCTATTAATTCTTAAAAAAAATGCTAACTAGAGGATAATTTATTATGAACAGGTACGTAGCCAGAAACGTTGATTAATTTTGCGCTGAGTGCTTATCGTTAAGTTCCTGGCAATTTTTAAGTTAATTTGCCCATCGCATTGCGTGTTTAAAATTTTAATAGAGCGTGCTTTGTAGCGTTTTACAACTTCGTTTTCTGGATGGTGAAAACGGTTTCTATAACCTGAAGAAATAACCGCAATACTAGGAGAAGCTGCCTCAATAAATTCATCTGTAGAAGAGGTTTTGCTACCATGATGTGCGACCAATAAAACATCAGATTTAAGCATTTCTTTTTGATTTTTTAGCAAATATTTTTCTGCTTGTTTTTCAATATCGCCCGTAAGTAAAATACTGTATTTACCATTATCAATTTTTAGTACACAAGAATTATTATTTTCACCACGAAATAGTTTTATTTTATCAGGATGTAAAAAACTAAATGAAACGCCATCCCAGTTCCAAGAATCTCCTTTTCGGCAAATATTTGCTTGTTCAATTTTTGTTTTACCTGAAGTGATAAGTTCATTTATTTTTATGCCATTTTGTAATGCCTCTAAGCCACCAATATGATCATAGTTATTATGTGAAATAATAACTTTATCTAAGTGTGTGCGTCCATATTTATGAAGATAAGGTATAATGACACTATCGCTGATGTTAAAACCTGAATGTGTTTTGAAACCAGTATCAAATACGAGGCTGTGATTTTGTGTTCTCACAACAATTGCTAAACCCTGTCCACTATCTAAAATAGAAGCAACAAAAGCCCCTGTGGGCAGCAGTATTTGATTAGCGCTAGTTATAAATGGTAAAAATAATAAAAAACCAAAACGTCTTAATTTCAAACCTTGGGGCAGAAATAAAATTAGGGCAAATACAAACATTAGCAATAGTTGTGGGAACGATTTTATATAATAGTGATAATAATGATTTAACCCAAATAAATGAAAATCTTCCAAAAAATCAAGCACTATATACAAATAAATTAAGCTCTGGTTTGCAATAAAAAATAATCCCTTTGCCAGTATCTCTAAATGCGCTACAGCAAAAAAAGCACCAAGTAAAGAAATAGGCGTAGTAATGAGCGAAATAACTGGAATAGCTACAAAGTTTGAGATAAATGAAATTAAACTACCTGCGCTAAAAAACCAAAAAATAAGTGGCATCATAACAACACTGATTAAGAGTTGTATATTAGCAGTACGCACATATTTATGGCGATTTTGATAGCGCCTAATGCCATATAAAATAAGTGCGACCGCAATAAAAGATAACCAAAAACCAACCGCTAGCGTTGAGAGGGGATTAATGACTAATACAGTAATTAATGCTATGGCATAAAGCTGCCATATGCCATAGTGTTTTCTAAAAATAATGCTTATAAAAACTACAGCTGCCATTACAAATGCACGTTGCGTAGCAATAGAAAAACCAGCAATGAGCGCATAGATTAAAGCGCTCACCAAACCGACATAACTTGCAAATATCGGTGCGGGTATTTTCAGACAACACTGGTGGCAAAGACGATAAAGCATACTAGCTAACAAAAACATAAAACCACTAATAAGCCCAATATGCAGACCTGAAACAACACTAAGATGTGTCGTATTTGTTTTAATAAAAGTTTGCCAGTGCTCTTTTTTGATGCGTGCGCGATGACCACTAATAAGCGCATAAATTATGCCACCATAATCAAGCAGTTCCAGATAAGGCGTTAGAATATTTTGCATTTTTCCTCTAATTTGAGTGAGAATTTGCTGATTACTCGCTCCTAAATAATAATTTTGCTCTGAATGCTTAACACTTCTAACATAACCTGTTGCATCAATTTTATTTAAAAATAACCATGTTTCATAATCAAAACCAACTTCATTTTGAAAACCGTTATTTGCCTTGAGTTTGACATTCAACTGCCATCTATCTCCAGGTTCTAATATCGGTATGTTTTCTCCATACCAATTTAATTTAAGCCGAGCAGAAAAAGGTTTATCAGTATCAAATAAGAAGCCACTTTTATGCTCAGATTTTCCAACCAAACTACTAATAACACCAGTAATACTAGTTTCTTTATCTAAGTATTTTGGCATCACCCTAGAGGTTATGTTGTGATAAGAATATAAATTGCTCCAAAGAAAACCAAGCAATACAAAAGCACTGATTATTACCGCATGCCTATATTTTCTATAAAACCAGATGCAAAAAAAAATAATAATAAAAACACCAAGCCATTCTATGGATGTTAAATATAGTGTACTTCTTTGTGCAAAAAGAATAGTGCCAATTAAAAGACTAAGCGCATAAAAGATAATCATAATAGGCACCTACAAAATAACACGCACCAGTTGAGAGAAAGTTTATTGGTATTATTTTGTTCTTTAAAAAATTTAATAAAGTTAAAAGAAATAACTAAGATCTACCAGAAATAGATGATTTTTAAAATCTTTAGCCTAAAAATTGAATCATAATACCTGCAGCAATTGCAGAACCAATTACACCAGCAACATTAGGTCCCATTGCATGCATGAGCAAAAAGTTATGTGGATTAGCTTCTAAACCAATTTTATTTGAAACACGCGCTGCCATTGGCACAGCAGAAACACCAGCCGAACCGATAAGCGGATTTATTTTATGTTTGCTAAATTTATTGACAATTTTTGCCATAATAATACCAGAAGCAGTGCCTATACCAAAAGAGATGATTCCTAATAAAAGGATGCCCAAAGTATCAAAATTTAAAAAAACATCTGCCATTAATTTTGATCCAACGGATAATCCAAGAAAAATCGTAACAATATTAATCAATGTATTTTGTGTGGTATGGGTTAATCTTTCAACCACGCCCGATTCACGCATTAAATTACCAAAAGTAAACATACCAATAAGTGGTGTTGCTTCGGGCAAAAATAAAGCAACGAGCAACAATAATAAAAGTGGAAAGATAATTTTCTCAGTTTGTGAAACTTGACGTAGTTGCACCATTTCAATTTTTCTTTCTTCTTCATTTGTCAGAGCACGCATAATTGGCGGTTGAATAATCGGCACGAGTGCCATATAGGAATAAGAGGCAACCGCGATAGCACCCAATAAATCAGGTGCTAGTTTTGAAGCAACATAAATAGAAGTAGGCCCATCTGCACCGCCAATAATGCTAATTGCCGCCGCATCAGCTAGACTAAAATCAAAAACTCCAATGGCACTTAGTATTACCGCACCGAGTAAGGTGGCAAAAATTCCAAATTGCGCTGCAGCTCCGAGCAATAGTGTTTTAGGATTTGCAAGCAAAGGTGCAAAATCAGTTAGTGCACCAACACCCATAAAAATAATCAATGGAAAAGCACCCGTGCTGATACCGATTTCATAAAATAAGTGTAAAATGCCGGTACCGCTTGCTAATTCAACGCCAGGGATATTACTTAAAATTGCACCGAAGCCAATAGGCAAAAGTAGCAGTGGTTCAAGTTTTTTGCCAATGGCTAAATATAGTAATATAAGCCCGATAAGGAGCATTAAGAATTGCCCCGGACTAAATTGGTATAAACCAGTACTAAACCAAAGTATTGTAAGATTTTCTACTAAGCCGTTAATCACTTTTAAGACACCAATCCTTTAACCAACACTTAGAAGATTATCGCCTACATTTACACTATGGCCCTCTTCAACATTAATTTTTATTACTACGCCAGAGCGTGCTGAACGAATTTCAGTCTCCATTTTCATTGCTTCCAATATAATCAACACATCACCCTTAGAAACTTTTTGTTGTTCGCGTACTTTGATTTGGCGGATATTACCAGAAAGTGGTGCTGGAATATGCTCAATATCACCATTACCTTTGCTGACATTTTGATGTGTATCATTTACAGCTTGTGTATTTGACCCTCTATTTTTTTTATTTTCTGTGCTATCTGCATCATTTTTTCTGTGCATCGCAGTAACTTCACCGCCTGATACTTCAACCACATAGGAATGATGTTTAAAAGAAACGGTATAAGAACCATCTTGTTTGGTATTAGCACTTAAGTTTTTATCGGTATTTGGATTAGGTACTGCTTCAAAAAAATCAGGGTTATTTCTATTTCTAAAAAAATCAACTGCAACTTGTGGAAATAGAGCATATGTGAGCAAATCATCAGTTTTATTCTCTGCTAATTTTAAATTTTCTTTTTTGGCTAGATCATGTAATTCTTGTTCTAATATTTTAAATTCAGGCTCAATCAAATCCGCTGGACGACAAGTAATTACAGGTTTTCCGTCTAATACTTTTTCTTGTAACGCTCGGTTGACAGGCACAGGTGTCGCGCCATATTCACCTCTTAGGACGCCTGCAGATTCTTTAGTTATAGTTTTGTAACGCTCGCCTGTTAGTATATTCAAAACTGATTGCGTGCCAACAATTTGTGAGGTCGGCGTTACTAGCGGCAAATAACCTAAATCCTCACGTACGCGCGCAATTTCAACGAGTACCTCGTCCATGCGATTCAGTGCGTTTTGTTCTTTAAGCTGATTTTCCATATTAGTAAGCATGCCACCAGGCACTTGTGCTGATAGAATACGCGAATCAACCCCTCTAAGTGAGCCTTCAAATTGTGCATATTTAGCGCGGATAGGGCGAAAATAACTATCTATTTTTTCTAGTTTATTTAAATCTAAGCCCGTTGAGCGCGGAGTGTGATTTAGAATAGAAACAATAGAATTTGTTGCTGAATGCCCATAAGTCATACTCATTGAACCAATTGCGCTATCTACCCTATCAGCTCCTGCCTCAATAGATTTAATAATGCTCGCAGTAGAAAGACCAGTAGTCGCGTGGCAATGCAGTTGAATTGGAATATGAATATTTCTTTTGATTTGTTTGACTAGTTTTGAGGCAATATAAGGTTGCAATAAGCCAGCCATATCTTTAATACACAAAGAATGTGCTCCCATATCTTCAATTTGCTTAGCAAGCTTTACCCATAATTCTATAGTGTGCACTGGACTAACAGTATAAGAAATAGTACCTTGGGCATGCCCGCCTAGTTTAATAATTTCGTTAATAGCGGTTTTTAGGTTACGCATATCATTCATCGCATCAAAAACACGAAACACAGTAATACCATTCTCAACACTTCTATTTATAAATTGACGCACTATGTCGTCACCATAATGACGATAACCTAATAAATTTTGTCCCCTAAGTAGCATTTGTTGCGGTGTTTTAGGCATTATTTTTTTTATTTCTCTAATGCGCTCCCATGGATCTTCACCTAAATAACGAATACATGCGTCAAATGTAGCACCGCCCCAAGATTCAATTGACCAATAACCCACTTCATCAAGTGCGCTTGCAATGGGTAACATATCATCAATTCTAAGACGCGTTGCAAGTAAAGATTGATGTGCATCTCTAAATACCAATTCTGTAATGCCCACTGGCGTGGTATTTTCCAGTTTTTTCTTTCTGAAAAAATCAAACATTTTTGCCGGTATTTTTATCAATGTGCTGTTTAATTGCATCTCTAATGACAAAGGCGGTCTCTTCGTTAATGTCATCATCTATCCGTATGCGCGACGAATTTTTTTTGCTATTTGAAACTCTCTCTATGGTATAAGACATAAACTGTATTGTCAATAAAAATATCACAAGGAACGAAAAAACAAATGCCATGCCAAGCACCGTTAAATTAAGCGCAGAGAGTAGCATATTAATATTCATATAGGATATTTCATTAACTAAGAAAATAATAGTTTGTGATGTTTTATCTACACCGGAACAATTATTACATTTTAATAAGCAATTTAGCTAATATTTGTCTTTATTTGGTACCAGTGGACGGACTCGAACCGTCACTTCCGCTAGGAAATCGGATTTTGAATCCGACGTGTCTACCCATTCCACCACACTGGCTTTTTACGCACTATAATCAAAATAAAAATTAGAGTGCTTATTATAATAATTTTTTGAAATAAAACTGTGTCGCACATAAAAATTTATCGCCTTTTAGATCATGCTGCCTTAATAGTGGTTTTTTTGGATTTTTTGTATTTGAGTCTCAAGAAATTTGATGAAGATTTTTTATTTATGCCTAAAAGTAATGCGCCCTTTGGTTAAATCATAAGGCGTCATTTCAACTGTTACCTTATCTCCGGGTAAAATACGAATATAGTGCTTGCGAATTTTACCTGAGATGTGTGCCAGAACAATATGCCCATTTTCTAACTCAACTCTAAATGTAGTATTGGGCAATTTTTCCTTGACCACACCTTCTAATTCTATGTAATCACTTTTTGACATACTAATCGTTAAAAATTCACGATTTTACCTGAATTTATCATTACTTTTGTAAGTGTATCTTATTTTTACTAGGTTTTAAAAACATCAAAAATTTAAGAATACTCTTTATTCTTGGACGCTTAATCCGTCCATATAGCGCATATCAATGATGGCATGATCAAGATTTTGGTATTTTTTCATCAAACGCGGATAATTTTTTTTAAAACGCTTTAAGCGCTCTGTTTTGAATTGATAGCCGAGTTTGACCTTCGTATTTGGCGCAATAATAAGTTCAGTTACTTCGTATTGTTTGATAACTTTTATTGTCAGTGATACTCCCAAAAAAATTTGATAATGCTGATAATTTTCATAAATATTTTTAGCATTTTTAATACCGCCCAATGCAAGTGGCGCATTAGAATTAACGATAATATTTGGTGCAAAATATTTACCTTCTTTTGAAATATAGGCGTTGTTATTAAAACGCAACGCAATTTTTTTGGTATGTATTTGAATGTGAATATCATTATAAAATTGCCGAGTAATACGTACTTTTTTCACCCAAACATTTTCCTTAATTTTTTTTTTAATAGCAACTAAGTCAATTTGCAGGTAATTTTCATTTAATAGCGGTTTTATTTTTTGTGCTAAACTTTCTTTAAGTGATTTAGGAGCCGAGTTATCTATTTGCCAAATTACGTTATTAAGCTGTAGCCACTGATAACTAAAAAAGTTATTTACCAGCCACCAAATAAAAAAAATAAAGCCAATTAATGCCAGCCATTGAAAGGTTAACTTTAAATTAAAAGTTGCTTCTTTTCGCCTTTGATTTCCGCTGTGGAATATACGATTTTTTTTGCGAGACAGCCAATTTTTTTTTTGTAGCAATTTAGGCATAAAAAGCCACCTATGTTTCAAAAAGAATAGCGCGCGTTAATTCATAAAAACTAAGCCCTGCTACCTTTGCTGCCTTAGGTACTAAACTGTGGTATGTCAGTCCGGGCACAGTATTAATTTCCAGTAAATAAGGTTTTTGATTATTATCCAGTATTAAATCAATACGCCCCCAAGTTTTTGCACCTAGTGTATTAAATGCTTTGCACGCTAATTGTTGTATTTGTTTTGTAATGTTTTCATTGAGATGAGCAGGGCAGTCAAAACGCGTTTTTTTAGAATGATATTTTGCGTGATAATCAAAAAAATTCTCCGAGTAACTAATTTCAATAACAGGCAAAGCAATATAATTAAGAACAGCGATGGTATATTCTTTACCTTCAATATGTTTTTCAATGAGCACTTTATAATCATATTGATACGCCTTCTCAAGCGCTACTTCTAGCTCATTTTCGAACCTAACAATACTAATTCCAAGGCTTGAACCTTCTAAGGCAGGTTTAATAATCCAAGGCAGGTCAAAGTGAGGAATAGGCGGATTTTTATGTTGGTAAGCACAAATAAATGGCGCAGTAGGTAAACTATGTTTTTGCCAAATATTTTTTGTTTTTTCCTTATCCATACAAATGCGTGAAACTACTGCATTTGAGCCTGTGTAAGCGATATTTTTTTCTTCTAGTTTTTTTTGAATAAAACCATCTTCACCACCGCGCCCATGCAAAATAATGAATGCTTTATCAAAATTTTTCTGAAATAGCTTGTGCAGATTATTTCTTTGCATATCAAAGCTGAAACAATCAATTTTTCTGCTTGATAAAGTTTGATAAACATTGCTACCGCTAATGAGGGATATTTCGCGCTCTTTTGAATAGCCACCCATTAAAATTGCCACTTTCATATTTGAAATATCAGTCTTATATAATTTTTACTTCAAGCATTAAAAGAATGCCAAATTTAGATTTTACAGCGCTTTTGATATGCTCAATTAAATTTTCAATATCGCTTGCAGTCGCGCTTCCTTGGTTAATAATAAAGTTTGCATGTTGGTTAGAGACGCAGGCATCACCAATACAAAATCCTTTTAAACCCGCATGCTCGATGAGCGCACCTGCATAATATTCTTTAGAGTTGACAAATACTGAACCGCAGCTTGCTTTGCCTGTCGGTTGTGTTTTTCTACGCTTAGCAAGTAATTTCTTAATACTATCGCCTGTTGGTGTATTTTTTGATTTTAGGCGAGCACTAATAAAATATTCATTTTTGTAATGCGGTTTGACGTAGCGATAAGAAATTTCAAAATCGCTCGTTTTTCTTTGGTGTATATTGCCATGTACATCAATGGTAGAGAGTGTTTCAACAAATTGCCATACTTCATAACCAAAACAACCTGCATTCATTGCCAAGGCACCACCTACACTGCCGGGAATTGTGCTTAAAAATTCGGTTTGAAAACCCCCACATTTTGCATTAAATCGTGCTAACTTTGCTAGACTAACGCCTGCCTGTGCATCCAAATAACCATCTTGATAGGAGAGTTTATTTAAATATTTTGTATGGATGATAACACCAGAAAACCCCCTATCTCTAATGAGCAAGTTAGAGCCAAGACCCAAAAATAATATGGGTTTGTTATTTTTCTTTAGAAAACTAGCTAACTCAAGAATATCTTTAGGCGCATAAAAATATTCGGCATAACCGCCAGCACGTAAAGAGACATATTTTGCCATAGACTGGTGATATTTCAAATTAGAAAATGTCATTATCACTTGAAAGCATTGCAGAATTTATATATTTATTAGAGACCTTTACACAACTCATCACTTTTCACCTCAATTTCTGTTTTTGTAGATGCGTGTCAAAACTTATAACAGCACGCTGTAACGTAATGGTCATCGGCAAGATCATGAGCGTGTCATAGACATACTCACCATGCAATACACGTATTTATTTTCAAATATAAATGCTATTTGCCAACGCTGATGTAGTATTCCTTGCGATATTTTTGCATAAGTTATATTGATTTAAGTAATTAATTACCCAATAAATATTTTGCGTGATAATCTTTGCATATTATCAGCTGTGCTAAAAGCACTTAATTGTCAAAATTCTGCACACTCCTAAAAATTCTAATCTAAATAACTTAGGATTCATATATGTTGATTTCTCTATTATTTGGAAGTTACAGGTTGTTTATAGAAAAAATAATTCAGTGTAAGCAGTGCAGCGACGAAATAACTACCATGCAAAATAGTTTGAAAATTAGTAATATAAGTTGCAATAAAGGCAATGAGTGCAAAAATCAAAGCGATAAATAATTGCGACCAATAACTTTTTAGAAATAAATATTGATGTTCTTTAGTTATTTTTGCAATATCAAAAAAACGTTTATTAAATGCTAATCTAAAAAATGAAGTGCTAAAGGTAATAGCGATTAATAACAAAAATAAATTAATGAGTGTGTGTTCTTCATTAACTTGCATTCTTAAAACCCAGGACAAACTATAAAGTAAAACACCAATATTATAAATTAAATTTTTGGAGAGATAATCAATGGTATTTTTAATTAAATAGAAAATAACAGCAAATATTGCAGTTAAACTCACAATCCAAAGACTAAGTGTGAGAAAACTTTCGTGCGAAATAATAAATAAAGAAACTAGCCAAAAATAACTTTCTAAAAATAAAAATAAACCATCTAGCAAAAAAATTAGCCGCGAGCGGAATTGATCTTTAAAATTTTTAATAACAGATAAACTTAAAGGGGGGTGTTGCTTTAATTTTATTGAGATACTTGATGGGTTTTTATTTATTAAATATAATAAAATTGCTATGACTGAGATGCTTGTTGTTAAAATATAAACGCCAATAAAACCATTTTTTTCTAATAAAATAGCACTGATAACAATGCTTAAATTAAGCATCCCTGCTACAAAAATTTGAAAATTACCAAACTTGCGTCCAGAATTATGCAATTCAATAGTTTCAAAAAATAAGGCGCGTTGCGTAATCCAAAAAAAACAATTATAAGCACCATTTAACAAGGCAAGTAATGGTAAAAATAACCAAGTTTTTTCGGTTAATACTGAGCTCATAAATGCGATTTGCACTAAAAAGGAGCCAATGATAATTGTTTTAAACGAGAAATTTTGATGTACGCGCTCCCATAACCAAAGTGAGCAAATAAAACCAAGTCCAGTTATAGAAATGAATAAAGATAGTAAAGCAATACCAATATCCATTTTCCATAAAAAGCTTGGCAGTAATACTGGAAATAAACCTACTAAAAAAGTATGTATACCCAGAAATTTATAAAAATGTTTAAATTCAGCGTCTAAATTAGTAAGTATTTTCACAATCTATTTCGTATTGATTAAGTTTTTCATAATAAGTGGATAAATCTTGTGTTCTACCATATCTTGGAAAATTGTGTATTTCTAAAAAAGGCCTAGAATTTATTTCTAAGAAAATACATTTTTGTGCGTTAAAATCAACAGATAATCCACGTTCGCAAATGACATCAATACCTAAAATATGGGCAGAAAGATATTCTAAAATTTGTATTAAAGCGTCTTGATTATTTGCACTAATACGTGCTTTATCAACAATTTTAACCGCGCCTCCTAATTTAAGTGTTATTTTGTTGTGTAAATAAATTTTATTTCCCAATGCTGGAATAGTGTCTAAATTCAAATGCTGTGCGCGCAAATAATGCAAAATTTCCCTATTTTTAGGAATAGGATGTATTGCGCCTAAAAAATACATTTTTCTCCTAGTGTGGTTTTCGTAATCAATTAAGCTATTAATACTCTCACGCCCATTACCAATTACAAAAGGCGGATAACGTCTAACTATTGACATTACACCACTAGATACAACGAGAATGCGATAATTCTTAGCCGCTAAATATTTTTCAATAATGCTAGTTAGCCACCATTTTTTAACAAAAATACTAGCACTAATTAACGAAAAATAATTATGGATTGGAAAATAAGCACCTCTGGAAAAACCACCAACATTAGGTTTAATAACAACTGGGAATCCGTGTCTTTTGACAAAAGATATTGCCTGCCAGGGATAGTAAAAAACTCTCCCCTGAGCTACAGGTAAATTAAACTTTGTAAAAATATTTTTTGCTTGTATCTTAGAACGACATGCTCTTCTTACTGAGGGAGGATTATAATGACTACAACCTATTAAAAAATATTTTGAGAGTAATTTGTAAATAATGCGCTTCACTTCACCTGATAATGACGAATCACTTTTTTTAAAAAAATAAAGCGCTTGAAATGTTGTTTAGAAATATTGCTACTTACTCTAGCTAAATCATACATACTTTGTTTAATAAAATGAACTTTATCCGCTTTGCTAATTGTATCATCTAGTAAATTAAGCGGCATCGGCGTGAATAAATTAATCTCAATAATTTTAAAAACACCGTGTACTAAGTCTTCTATACCATTTGCCTTAACCCCCACTCTTGCTAGAAGAAAATCAGGTAATTCTTGTAAATGTCCTTTAATTGCTAAAATATCTACTTTGCTTAATAAATGCGTGCAATCATGATAGTTTGTATGCTTATTGTGTATAGTGTTGATAGGGTGGGGTTCAGAGCAATTAACCGCCTCAGTGATAGTAAGTGTTACATAATCTTTTTTGTCACTTGCATTGCGTATGTAGAATATTTCAAACTCTTTTTTTTCTGTGGCAATTTCTTGAACAATAAATGCTCTTTTCTTATGCTGATTAAGGTGTGTGCAAATCGCGTTAAATTCTGTTAGAGAGCGCACTAATTTAATGCCGTTACCATTTTGCCCCCACTCTGGTTTTAAGAAAACAGGGTAAATATTCGGTGGCTTATTTTTTTTTAAATAATATTGGGAGAGTCTCCACTTATTTGGAATTACTCTATTAATATCAATTTTAGAATAAATCCATTTTTCAGTATTAAAGTATTTGGCGTTGAGTTGGAAATACCACCAAGGAGGAATTTTCAGTTTTATCGTCCAAATAATATAATAAAAAATAAGTTTTGCAACCATTATTAAAAAATTGAACTAGAAAAATAAAAAAATGATGATGAGTAAAAAATAATTTTGGGTGAAAATATTAATTTTTTAGGCGATAAATTTCAAGTTTTTTTATTCAGAAAAGCAACAATAAGCCCTAAAATTAAAATAGATAAAGCAGCATTTGCTAGTCCCTTATCCATTTGCATAATACCATTTTCTTCCCAAGTTGGTATCCAGCCAAGCGGAGTAAAAAGATGAAAAAACACTGCGCCCGCCATAATTACAGATGCTAGTAGTGCCCCTATGCAATGCAGTTTTTCTCTATGTGCCATAAAAATAATAGGAGAAAGCAAAATGAGCGAGGCAGCAAGTTCAGCACTACCAATTAAATATTGACCAAAATTTGCAAATAAACTGCCGATGGTTTGCCCGAGTGTATCATGCATCCAATCGCCAATCGTGCTAAAAATATGCTGAGGCTCTTTCGCATCAGTAAACTTGTAAAACAAAGACCCTAGAAATATATAAGATGTCCACAATGCAAATAGCCAGCTAATTATTGCTTTTATTTTCATTTCATCCTCCTTGTTTAATGAATTAGGCAGGATTATTATAAACTAATTGGCACTCTTAAACAGTATTTTCAAGACGCGTGCGCGCTTTACCTGAATTAAGCACCATGCGCACCATCTCTGCTGCATCTGGTAAATTATCTGTGCGCTTTGTGTGGTATAAAATCAAACTTGCTCCGTATACTAAGCCATCATAAAATATACCTTTTTCTCCTGCAAGCGCTTCTTTACCAAGAACAATAGCATGTTTGGCTAGTGCATTAATATTGTTTGCAACATATTTTTTTTCTGGCAAAGGAATGGCACGTAAATCTCTATGGATGCCAAGTTTTTTAGGGTCAACTTCTATGCGTGCCCGCTCATTCTCTTTATCGTAAGAAATCATAAGCCCTACTTGACGAAGGGATGGAATAACACCACCTTCAACCCCGCGCACAAGCAGGGCGCTATCTAAACCAGAAGCACTGGCTAATTCAGCATAGATTGGCGGATAAGGTTTGTGCACATAACCCAAAATAATATGCGTATTTTTAGCACGAATGGGGGCAATGAGCGTTTCTACCGTGTTTATTACTGTGCGCTTAATTATCTTATTTCTAAGCGGAAGCAGTTGATTTAGTTTCGTACAATAGTACGCTTGGTCCAAATAAGCCCAAGCAATTTTTTTATTTTCTATTTGAGATTTTGCACCAAAACTAGATTTATCAACATCAATATCTAAATTTTTATAAATATGTTTGTGTGTTAAGCCAAACTTTGGTGTGATAGAGTCTAAACCGTGAATTATAGTCGGTAGCCCCAATTCAGCGAGCAATGGCGGTAAAAATGGAGAAATAGGAATACTGCGATTATAACCATTGTAAGGATCACCAATATCAATCAGAATATCAACATCAGCAATTTGCCTATCCGATTCTGATAAAATTGCAGCGAGAATGCCCTTATTTTCTTCCATTGTCTCACGTTTCATTCTAAGAGCGATGAGAAAAATAGCCGCTTGCACTGGATCAATCTCACCTCTTATAATGCTTTGCATTGCTAGTTTTGCTTCTTCAAAATCAATGTTTTTACTTAGCTCAGGCCCAGTAGCAATGCGCCCAATAATAGATTTTAATAATAACTGTGCTTCCATTGTTTAATCAGATATAATTTTTAATTTTTTAATGTTGTTAGATAGATAAAAATTTTCCCAGCATGCGCTTTAACTGCATAAGTATTTAATTTTTCCACCATTTTTTCATCACTTTCACCAGTCGTTAAATTAAAACTAAAACCGTGTAAAGAACATTGAATACGCCCATTTTTTAAACAACCCAGTGTAAGTTTAGCTTCTTCGTGCGGACATCTATTATCAGCACAAAATAATTTGCCGTCAACACATGCTAAAAAAAGCGCCAAGCCACCTAAATTAAATTCCGCCATGGTATTATTTTTTAATCGTGTTATAGGTGCTTCAATCCACATTATCTCAATTTTAAATTACCAATATTTTATGTTATTTTGTAACTTATATTTTTCGTGTTATAAATTTTTTATATTACCAAAATACCCAAACACTGTTATTATCAAGTTTATTCCCACAAGCATTTAATTGTTTCTTATATTTTTGTGCCCTATAGTCAATTGATTTTGCAATTTTAACAAGCCAATCTTTTTTAAGGTGTGTTTTTCTTTGAAAACCTCTATGCCCCTCGTGGTAAGCCAGATATTGTGCATAAGCATCATTTTTTCCAATACCAAGTTTTTTATGATGATAATTGACATACCATCCAATAAAATCTGTAGCATCAGAGAAATCATTTCTATCTGCACTAAAATTGCCTGTTTTACTTTGATACCAACGCCAAGTATCATCTTTGACTTGCGCAAACCCATAAGCTGAAGAGGAACGAAACCAAGGGATAATACCAAATAATTTTTCGCGTGCAGGTCTGGCATCACTAGCAAAACGAGATTCTTGATAAATAAATGCAAGTTGCAAAGATTTATCTACACCCCATTTCTTCTCACTACGTTTGAGTGCCTGATACCAACGCACTTCCTCATCTAGCAATACACAAACATTTTGCACTTCAATTGGCGGGGTTGAAAAACAACCAAGTAACATCCAAACAATAAGTGCATAAATTAAGTATTTTAATGGTATTTGTTTTATATTAATATTTAATAGCATTTTTAACTAATAACATTTTTTACTTGTCAATAAATAACTCACTTTATGCAAAAAATTCACACCTGCCTCTAGAAATTTTGTTTCATTTGCTAAATTATTTTTACATTCAAGTTCAACAATTTTAAAGCTATGAAATAATGAATATATTTCTTTGTTATTAAGTGCAAAAGGCGGGCCTGACATTTGTCTTTGAGGATAATTAAGCACAAGCAGTAATATTTGCACACAATCTGGCAAAATATACGTTAAATATTGTGCGTATAATGCGCGTTTTTTTTTATCTAGTGCAATCAATGATGCCCTATCATAAACGCCACGCACATCTTTTAGTATTTCTTTTTCAAGTTTGAAATAATCACCCACATAAATACGAATGCGTTCACCCATATAAATAGTAAAATTTTTGGCAGTGTATTTTTGGTAATTCAAGTTATGCTCATTAAAAAAATCACCTACAGCTTTTTCGCTTAATTCCACGCCAATTACTTGGTAGCCTTTTTTTATAAGATAAAACATATCTAAACTCTTGCCACATAGTGGCACAAAAACCGTATCATCTGGTTTTAAGTTTAAACACTTTAGAAATTTGACTAAGCGCGTATTAACGCTTGTCTTATGCCAGCCAATTAAATTGTCTTGCCAACGTTTTTGCCAATCAGTCATAAACGGAAAAATAATAAAAAATGGTAAAATAAGATGAGCTATATTATAGTACTTGTGTCAAATGAGGTAAGCTTTATGTGTAAAATTTAATATTGATGCTTAAAAAAAATAGAAAAATTATTCTACAACTTGTTTTTTTTATTCTAGCCATTATTTTTATTCGCTCTTGGCAACAACAAGATTTAATAGCAGGCGAGGCGCCGCATTTCATGAGTTACAATCTTGAAGGGCGGACATACACACTAAATGGTGATGAGGGTAAGGCTTCACTTGTGCACTTTTGGGCAACATGGTGTTCTATTTGTGCGTTTGAAAATGATAATATCCAAAATATTGCTAAGGATTATAAAGTATTTAATATTGCCATGCAATCTGGCAGCGACAAAGAAATTATTCGCTACGCAAAAAAAAATAGCCTGGATAGGTCCAACATTATAAATGATCAGCTTGGTACTCTAGCTAAGCATTATGGCGTCAAAGCAACACCTACAAGTTTTATCATTGATAAATATGGAAATATTGCATTTACCGAAGTGGGATATACTACTGAACTAGGACTTCGTTTACGCTTATGGTGGGCTTCACTGTGAGTGCTAGACGTCCAAATATTAGTGATTGGATGAATCATTTATCCGCTGAGTTTGATAAACCCTATATGCATAGGCTTAAAAAATTCTTAATTGCAGAAAAAAAACGTGGCAAATGTATTTTTCCAGAAACAAAATATTGGTTTTTAGCACTTAAGATGACAGCACTCAGTCGTGTTAAAGTCGTAATTTTAGGACAAGACCCCTACCCAACTCCTGGCCATGCACATGGACTTAGTTTTTCTGTTCCGCGTCATATACTCGCGCCTTATTCACTTAAAAATATCTTTGATGAAATTAAATCTGATTTGGGAATAGATATGTCTTATCAAGGAGATTTAAGTGCTTGGGCAAAGCAGGGCGTTTTACTTTTAAATAGTGTGTTAACTGTAAATTCTGGTGCCAGAGGTTCACATAAAGATCAGGGTTGGGAGATATTTACTGACAAAATTATTGATGTTATAAATGAACAAAGAACACATATTGTTTTTTTATTGTGGGGACGTTATGCTTTAGAGAAAAAAATGCGCATTAATGCAAAAAAACATTTGATATTAACTGCTGCACACCCATCTCCACTTTCTGCTATGCGTGGTTTTTTTGGCTGCAAACATTTTTCTAAAGCTAATATTTATTTAAAAAAACATCATTTAGGCATAATTAACTGGCAATTATGAAGTTGAAGATGAAAATTTAATGAATGCTGTTATTTTTGATAATAATGGAAAAATCACTGACACTTGTTATTGATGACGCGGTTTATGGGTATCAACAATTATTTTCTAAATTTGGCAAAATTATCGCACTGCCAGGAAGAAAAATTGATAAAAATTGCGTAAAAAACGCTGATATACTTATTGTGCGCTCACGCACTAAAGTAGATAAAAATTTGTTGTCAGGAAGTAAAGTTTGCTTTGTAGGTAGCGCTGTTTCTGGTTTGGATCATATTGATATAAACTATTTAAAACACGCTCATATCTGTTTTTTTTCAGCACAAGCTGCTAATGCAAATGCTGTAGCAGAATATGTTATCAGTGCTTTGGTTAATTTGGAGGCAGATTTCCAATTTAGATTAAGCGATAAATCTTTGGCTATTATAGGAGTTGGTAATGTGGGTGCGCACCTTTATACTAAAGTAAAAATGCTTGGTATCAAAATTTATTTACATGATCCGCCCAAACTAGAAAAAGAAAACTTAATAATGCAAAAAAAAATGGTGCATTTTTCTAAAGATAATCTCATCCAAGAAAGTTTTAGCAAAGAATGCTTTACCAAAGCAGAATTTGTTGATTTAAAAACTGCATTAACGGCTGATATAATTAGCATGCACACGCCACTTACCAAAATGGGGAAATACCCTAGTTTTCATTTATTGGGCGCACATAATTTTCATCATATTAACAAAAATACTATTCTTATTAATACTGCTAGAGGAGGCGTGATTGATGAGAGTGTTTGGCAAAAAACGCCAACACTTGCAAATGTAATTGATTGTTGGGAAAATGAGCCGCACATTAATCAAATACTCAGAAAGAATGCCTACCTAGCAACGCCACACATTGCTGGACACTCTGTTGACGCAAAATTTACAGCTAGCTCTATGGTATATAAAGCATTATGTCGGTTTATGGGCGAGGTACCTAGTGAAAATTTAAAAAACCCTATTGAGACAGTGAGTATAAACATAAAAAACGTAACTACACTAAAAAATACGCTAAATAAAATTTATGATTTTAAACAAGATAGTCCTGCTCTATTAAGTGCAAAGGCGTTTGAGAATTATCGTCGCCATTATCCTAAGCGTTATGAATGGAAGCATTTTAAACATTTCAAACAGTGAAAAAATTATTTCAGTATTTTTAGTATTTACATCTCCAAGTGGTGTTAGCCTGTGTATCTTCTAAAATAATGTTATGTGCAGCTAATTCATCCCGTATTGCATCGGATAGAATAAAGTTTTTACATTTTCTTGCCTGATTGCGTTCCATTATTTTTTGATTAATTTGTTCATCTGATAGTTTGATCCCACGTTTAAAAAAATCTTTTTCATGTTGTAAAATTCCTAAATAGCCACCAAGTTTTCTAAGTAACTCAGCAAGTGATCTTGCTTGGTCTAAATCGTATAACCTAACTTGATTGAGTTTTTTTAATAAATCAAATAATATTGAAAGCGCAACAGGGGTATTAAAATCATCATCCAAGGCGGCAATAAAATTATTTTTAAAATCATAACGTATCACTACTTCTGCCATGGCTGTGCTATCAATAAATAAGTCACGAATACCTAGATAAAGACGTCTTAGTGTATTTTCAGCAATTATTAAATTTTCTTCGCTGTAATTAAGTGGGCTACGATAATGGCTACTGATGATAAAGTAACGCAGAGTCTCACCGCTATATTTTTTTAAAAGATTACGAATTGTTACAAAATTGCCAATCGATTTGCTCATTTTTTTCTGCTTTATATTGACAAAACCAAGGTGCATCCAATAATTTGCAAATTGCGTCTCGTGCGCACTTTGTGATTGTGCAATTTCGTTTTCATGATGCGGAAAAATTAAATCCATCCCACCGCCATGTATATCAAAATGATGTCCTAAATAACGCATTGACATTGCTGAACATTCAATATGCCAGCCCGGACGACCTGGCCCCCAACTCGTTCTCCAACTTGGTTCATGCTCTTTAGATGCTTTCCATAATACAAAATCAAGTACATCTTTTTTATATTCATTTACATCAACACGTGCGCCAATTTTTAATTCATCCAAATTTTTAGCTGATAATTTACCATAAGACGAAAAGGCACGTGTAGAAAAATAAATATCACCATTCATTGCCTGATAGGCTAATTTTTTATCCATAAGTTTTTGGATTAAGTACAGCATATCATCAATATGATCAGTTGCTCTTGGCTCAATATCAGGTGACAAGACATCCAGTGCTCTCTCATCTTCGTGCATCGCCGAGGTAAAACGCGCTGTCAACGTAGCAATATCCTCTTGATTTTTAATTGCTTGTTTAATGATTTTATCGTCAATATCAGTGATATTACGTACATAACAAACTTTAGTAAAATGGCGTCTTAGATGGCGGGCAATAATATCAAACATTACCAATACGCGTGCATGACCAATGTGGCAATAATCATAAACTGTCATACCGCAAACATAAATGCCAATGCGATTTTCATCAATTGGCACAAATTCTTGTTTGTTACGAGTAAGTGTATTAAAAATTTTAAGCATAAGCTCAAATTATTTTTGTATTAGGTACTACATTTATAATTTTTTACACAGGCAAATTACTGTAAAAAAATCTGTCTTTACTTAAAAGTATGTAATAAATAAAAAATGCATACTAATTTTTTGAGTCAACCTCTCAATCTAAATAAATTAACAAAACACAGGTTATCTTAAAAAACACTTTGTAAAACTAAAAATTTCTAAGGCATAACTTTCATTGTTTCTTTATTAAATAAAGACACAACCTATGAGTATTTTAGTTATAAAAGGCACCAAGTTAAGTGTCTGGATTAGCCTATGGTGAAATCATTAATAATTTTACTTCATCTAATCTAAAAGAAAAGAAAATTGTTTTATTTTTCTATCCGTTAGATTTTACTTTTGTTTGAACAATATTTTTTATAACTTTAGAGTAAAATAACTTCACGCATTTTTAATTGATGAGGAAAAAATAATGAAAAAATGGCAGTGTACAGTATGTGATTGGGTTTATGACGAAGAAAAAGGTGCACCTGATGAGGGCATTACTCCAGGAACAAAATGGGAGCATGTTCCTGATGATTGGGTATGTCCAGATTGCGGTGCAACCAAAGATGAATTTGATATGGTGGAAATTTAGTGGTAAGTATTTTAATTTTGCCGGGTGATGGTATCGGTGTTGAAATCAGCGCTCAAGCAGAAAAGGTTTTATTATGTTTAAATGAATATTTTGGGTTAAATGCTGATTTAAATTTTGCCTTAATTGGCGGTAGTGCCTATGATAAAACAGGTAGTCCTTTACCTGATAAAACACTGAAACTTGCGCGTGATTCTAATGCAATTCTACTAGGTGCAGTCGGTGGTTATCAGTGGGAGAAACTACCAAGAGAAGTACGTCCTGAACGTGGCCTACTCAGCATTCGTTCTGAACTAAATTTATTTGCAAATTTAAGACCTGCGTTTTTATATCCACAACTAGCAGACACATCAACCTTAAAATTTGAGATAGTATCGGGTTTAGATATAATGATTGTACGGGAGCTTATTGGCGGTATTTATTTTGGTAAACCACGTGGTGTGCGCAGAGAAAATGGTGAACGTTTGGGCTTTAATTCTGCAACTTATTTAGAGTCTGAAATTGAGCGTATTGCTCATAGTGCATTTCAAATTGCACAGAAACGAAACAAACATCTTTGCTCAGTTGATAAAGCAAATGTACTTGAAGTATGTGAATTATGGCGCGAAGTGGTTAGTAATACAGCAGAGGCATATCCTGATGTTGTGCTCTCTCATTTGTATATAGATAATGCTACGATGCAATTAGTGAAAAATCCCAAGCAATTTGATGTTATTTTAACTAGTAATTTATTTGGCGATGTACTTTCAGATCTCGCTGCAATGCTTACAGGATCTATCGGCATGCTGCCTTCAGCATCACTTAATGAATATGGTTTTGGACTTTATGAACCCGTCCACGGCTCAGCACCGCATATGGCAGGAAAAAACACAGCAAATCCATTAGCAATAATTTTATCCATTGCGATGATGCTTCGTTATTCTTTAAATAAGCCATTATTAGCAGAATTAGTAGAAAAAGCAATATATCAAACTCTAGATTCCAATTATCGCACAGCTGATATTGCGAGTGCATGTGATAAAATTATTACTACTTCAGAGATGGGTGATGCGGTTGTTTCATCACTTATGCAACTTAAAGAGCGGTCTATTTAAATTTTATCAAATACCAAAGCGGTTACTTTTTACGATGAAAGATGTTAATTCAAGCTTTACTTGCCCTTATACATACCTTATTCAAAGCACCCGTTGTGCTTGCCATTATGCTAGCTGTTACTGCATTGCAGAGAAAGAATGGACAAGTTGTGTAAATAAAAATGCAAGCTGTGACTGCATAAATTTATATCAAAATTTACGTATAAACTCAAAATTTATTTTGCACAGTCATAACCAAAAAGAATTATCTATTGGACAACAAAATAAAGTTAAAATGGGCGGGTTGTTAGCATTACAAAATTTAATATCTGGTGTAAGAAATGTGCGTGTCGCTGATATCAATCTTCTAGTCAGCGCAGTCAAAAAACGCTATGGCAATTTTGAGAAATTACCTTTTTTAAAAATAATACCGACCATTAGTGCATTTAAATTTAGAAAAAACAAACGTTAATTAAAGGAGGTAAAAATAGGCATAGTTGAACTAAGACAAAAGGTTATGATTAAGAAACATGGCAGAATATATCAGCAGTTAATTGACGCTATTACCTCTTTGGAGGATTTGAAGGTTATTAGCGACTAGGAAATTATCTCTACCAAAGAAAAAGCGGTTAGATTAGACAAAGAATGTAGGGAAGTGGAAAGTAATGTTGGACCCACTTTACCTGAAAAGGCATCAGCATGGTTTGATTCTAGTAATGCTATGGACCTCGCAAGGAAGTTAGCAACATGACAGTTATATGATTTGCAAGGCATTGGCAACGATACAAGACATTAAGGACAGTTACGATGATAGTTGGCATAAGAATGCATAAACTATTTTCACGGGGATCAAGAGACCATTTTAGGCATAAAAGAAACCTCAGAAAACTTACTTAAATGAAATTACTTAACGCAGACCACGAATTAGGCGAATGCACAGAATAAGTTTTACACCACGAGACTGCAACAGACCCTGCTGAGTATTATCCACTGTGTGATACTTGTGCTGATTATTGTAATTAGTTAAGAGAAGAATGAAATTTTGTGTAGCACTGTTTTTTAATCTAAGTGATAATGCTATAGTTCATGGTTAGTTTAAAGTTTGCTTTCAATGAAATTTTTTACCGACGCAATATCAATTGCTTTTTTGCTTGTGATGTGGTGGTAAGTAAGAGATTTTAATAATGTCACTAACGAGTGTAAATTACGACTGTAATAGGTTAGTAGATAATCATAAATATCATCTTCAATATGCAAATTTTGCATCGTCATTTTTTGTTTTAAAATTTCTTTTTTTTGTGTATAATTCAAATGTTCTAAACGAAAAACTAATGATAGGCTTAGTCTTGTTTTTAAATCAGTAAGTGATAAATTAAGCATATTTGGTATAGTGTCACCGCTTATAATTAAATTAAGTAAGCCGGATTTTTCAAGGCGATAAAGCATAAATAAACTATACTGTATTTTGTGAGAAGCAAGGTGAATATTATCAATAATGATTAAGTGATACTCAGAAAAATAAGTTATTGGTATTTTATTTATTTTATCTGTCTCACAGTCAAAATATATTGCCTTTAAAAAATTTGCACATGCCTCATAATAACAAGCTTTTAATAAATGCGTTCGCCCTGAACTAAATGTGCCTGATATATAAATATTTTGTCTGTTATATTGCTTTATTAGGTCGTACAAACTTATAATAATTTGCTGGTTTTTTGCACCAATAAAATTATAAAAATACATGGTTTTTTGAAATTTAAAGGGGAAAATAAGTTGTTGCATTCTAACTCTAAAGAAATGTATAATTTTTAAAATTGGTGCTTATTTAATAACACACGCTTAATCCAAAGCCAAGCATAATCCATCCCGCTTAACGTAGTGCTCGTTGCAACAACAATATAAAGTGCACTTAGGTAATAATTAAGGTTAGGATAAAGTTGTGCTAACAAGGTGGCAAGAATGGCAGAAATTTGCAAAATAGTATTAACTTTGCTGAGATTAGATGGTGAAAGTAATTCTTTTTTATGTGTAGCGCTTTCATAATAGTAACCGACCATTGCTGCAATAATCATTACGTCTCTTAAAACAATGAGTAGGATTAGCCAAATTGGCACTAACATTAGCCAAAATAATATTAAAAAACTGCTGATCAGTAATATTTTATCTGCCAAAGGATCAATAATTGAACCAAAACGAGATTGGTAGCCAAAACGTTTTGCAATCCACCCATCTAAGCCGTCACTAATGCCGGCGATAAAAAATACAAATAATGTGAGTAAATAATGCTCACCAAAAAGTAAAATCACAATGGGAATAACAAGAATAATACGTAAAATACTCAGTGCATTTGGTATTTGAGAAAGTTTCATTTCATTTTCTATTTGCTAGATTAAATAATTTTAAACAACAAATCCTTGCACAAAATGCGGATATTTTATCTTATTGCTCACATTGAACTTATACTTTATCACTTCGCAACTTTTAACCATAAATTAATTTAAAATAACGCATATAAAACCTAGATTGTAATATTAATAATGGCAATGAAAAAATCCCTAAACAATAATCCCCTAAAAGAATTTAGTGCTTCTAAAAACAAAGCTATTATAAACACTGAACTTTTAGAGATTCCAAAATTAATCAAAGCCTCTAAAAAATCAAATAACAAAGATCCTAAGATCCCCAGAATTATTTATCAAACTTTTAAAAGTAATTGTGTACCTAAAGGAATGTATGACTCTGCTATGTCTTGGGTGAAATTTAATCCAACATACGAATATAGGTTTTTTGATGATAATGACTGCATTACACTTATTAAAAATAATTTTGATCAAAAAATCCTAGATATTTATCTCTCTATCAAAATTGGTGCATTCCGTGCTGATATTTGGCGATATTGCGCACTTTATTTAACAGGCGGAGTTTACGCTGATATTGATACCGTTTGCACACGAGAGCTTGATACATTGATTGATGATGATATAGATTTTATTGCTCCATTTGATATTCCAGTGCCATATGGTATATATAACGCATTTATTTGTACCCAAGCCAGACATCCTTTTTTAGAACAAATGATTTATCATATTAAAACAAAGATGCAGATAAACAAAGCAACAAATTTATTTCACATAACGGGACCTCCAGGACTTGGTATTGCCATGAATCAGGTACTTGGCAGAAATAAGTATTATCTCTTTGACGCCGGGAAATACAAGACAAAGCATCATGTATTTAAAATTCTTGGAAGAAGAGGTGGTGTAAATAATAATGGGGAAATTGTTTTAAATACAATGTATCAGTGCTATAAAAAAGATTTAAAAAAAATGGATGTTTTGCATTGGGCGCAAAATAAAAAACAAAAAACAAAACTATATATCAGCTTTTTAGAGAAATTATTAACTAAACAATTTCATCAACAATTAATCAATAAAATACAATATGAATCTGCCACAAGCAAAAGATTTTCTGTAAAACTAAAGTTTTTGTTTAGAGATTCTAAAGTAAAAAAAATATAATATTATTTTTAATATAAGGTTTTAGAAATGCCTTCACTAAATTATAAATCAGCTGGTGTTGACATTAAGGCAGGAAATGCACTCATTAGCCGTATAAAATATTTTGCTAAAGAGACTGCTAATAAACATGTCTTATCAGATTTAGGTGGTTTTGGCGCTTTGTTTGAATTATCGATTCAAAATTATAGCAAGCCTATTTTGGTTTCTAGCACTGACGGTGTTGGCACTAAATTAAAACTTGCAACAACATTTAATCAGCATGATGGCATCGGGATTGATTTAGTTGCAATGTGTGTTAATGATTTAATCACGCAAGGTGCAAAACCACTGTTTTTTCTAGATTACTATGCAACAAGTTTTCTTGATATTAATTTAGCTAGTCGTGTAATTGCTGGTATTACAAAGGGTTGCCTAGAAGCAAAGTGTGCACTCATTGGCGGTGAAACTGCAGAGATGCCTGGAATGTATCAAAATAAAGAATATGATTTAGCAGGTTTTAGTGTAGGCATTGTTGACAAGAAAAATTTAATTGATGGAAGAAGCGTTAAAGCAGGCGATGATATTGTAGCCCTAGCCTCGTCCGGTATACATGCAAATGGATTTTCACTCGTTAGAAAAATATTAGAAATAAGCAAAAACACTAGCCATATAAAAACTTTATTAACACCGACAAAAATTTATGTGCGTGCGATATTAGAGCTTATAAAAACAGTGAAAGTAAACGCCATTGCACATATTACTGGTGGCGGACTTGTAGAAAATATTCCACGTATTTTGCCAGAAAATTTAGGTGCTGTTATTAATACAGATGCCTGGCAAATGCCGAGTGTATTTAAGTGGCTGATGACATCTGGTAATATTAAACTTAAAGAAATGTACCATGTGTTTAACTGTGGCATTGGTATGGTTGTGATTGTGGATAAAAACGTAACAAAAAAAACTATTAAAATATTAAATCGTGCAGGTGAATCGGCGTTTTTAGTCGGAAAAATTAAACCAACTAATCGCAAAAATAAAATACAACTAATTAGTGAATAGCGTCGTTCTTATTTCAGGAAATGGCTCAAATTTGCAAGCACTTATTGATATGAGTGCATGCATTAATCTTGATATCAAATGCGTTATCAGCAACAAAGGCAATGCTTTTGGTTTAAAACGTGCACATAGGGCAAATATTAAAATAAAAGTACTCAAGGAAGAGAATTTAAGCTCTCAAGAATTTGATGAAAAACTTATTGAAATAATTGATGATAATGGGGCGCAACTAATTATATTGGCAGGTTTTATACATATTTTAACCCCTTTATTTATCCATCATTATAAGGCTAAGATATTAAATATCCATCCATCTCTGCTGCCTAAATTTAAAGGTTTAAATACACATAAACGCGTTATTTTATCAGGAGATTTAGAGCACGGTGCTAGCGTGCACTTTGTCAGTGAAATATTAGATAGCGGGGCAGTGGTTGCCCAAAGTGTTGTGCCTATTTTCCGTCAGGATACGTCAAACCTGCTTGCAGAAAGAGTGCTACATGAAGAGCATAAACTTTATCCAAAAGTAATTAGTTGGTACACGAGCGGGCGATTAAGTTTAATTGAAGATAATGTTTATTTAGATGGTAAGATGCTAAAAAAACCAATAATTTTTACTAAATAGCGTAAAAAATGCTCAAAGTTTTAAAAGTATCAAGAGTTCAAAGTAACTTAACCCGCATTCAATATATTAAAATACTATTTTTTCTTTTTGCTATTTCATGGCATTTTTTGGTTTATGCACTGCCAATATCAACTTTACACTATGATGTTGTATTCAAAGATGTAAACCTTGTTCAAGCGATATTTGACTTATCTAAACTAGATGACACATATTATCTCTACACGTTTGATGCAAGTGCTACTGGTTTTTTTTCTTGGTTTAAAAAGTATCATATTAATGCTAAGAGTCGCTTCACAATAAATAATGCTGGTGTTAGCGCTTTAAATTATCAAATGATAAAAACTATAGGCTCTAAAAAGAAAAAAGCGCATTTACTCATGGACATGAAAAATCAGCTAGTTTTAAACAAAATTAAAAAAACAACACAGCGCACTAAATATGGCAATATTGTTGATAATTTGAGTTTATTTATGGCACTTACTTACGATGTTTCTAAATATCCAAACCAAAAGCAATATACTTATCAAGTTGCGAGTCTAAGCGGTGTTAAAGAAAAAATTTTTATCAATGAAGGTTTAAAAATAATCAATTTAAATAATGCTGAACAAATAGAAGCCATCAAGATATCGCATTTCAAAAAATCAGATAATTACAGCAAAATTTGGCTTGGCGTGAAACAAAAGCATTTACCAGTTTACATACAAAATAAAGAGGACGGTGAGTTATATACCTATATTTTAAAACGTGCAATAATACGTGAATAAAGCTTGAAAAATAAAAAATATTTTTTAAGTTAATTTTTTTTTCAAAAAAACACCTGTATGTGAATATTTTGCTTTTGCAACAGTTTCTGGTGTACCTGTTATAATAATTTCACCGCCATTTTTACCGCCTTCTGGTCCTAAATCAATAATCCAATCTGCAGTTTTAATAACATCTAAATTATGCTCAATAATAACAATAGTGTTGCCTTTATCTCTGAGTGCTGTTATTACTTTTAACAATTGTTTGATGTCGTGAAAATGCAGTCCTGTTGTAGGCTCATCTAAAATATAAAGCGTATGACCTGTATCGGCTTTAGAAAGTTCTTTTGCTAGTTTAACGCGTTGCGCCTCTCCGCCCGATAGTGTGAGTGCGTTTTGCCCAAGTTTGATATAAGATAATCCCACTTCAAAAAGTGTTTTTAATTTTTGATAAATTTTAGGAATTGGTTTAAAAAATAATATAGCTTTATCAATAGTCATTGCTAATATTTCGGCAATATTTTTTCCCTTATAAATTACTTCAAGCGTTTCGCGGTTATAGCGACTTCCTTTACAAACGTCACATTTAACATAAATATCAGATAAAAAGTGCATTTCAACTTTGATAAGACCGTCACCTTTGCACGCTTCGCAACGTCCTCCTCTAATGTTAAAGCTAAAACGTCCTGATTTATAACCACGACTACGACTTTCTAGAGTTATGGCGAATAATTCGCGGATGAGTGTAAATACACCTGTATAAGTTGCTGGATTAGAACGCGGGGTGCGCCCAATTGGACTTTGGTCAATATTAACTACTTTATCAAAATATTTTATGCCACTAAATCGTTTGTAAGGTGCATTTTTATGGTAGGCATTATTTAATTTATTTGCCACTAACATATAAAGCGTGTCATTAATAAGTGTAGATTTCCCTGAACCAGAAACACCTGTAATACAAGTGAGTAAGCCTACAGGTAGGACAAGATTAACTTGTTTTAAATTATTACCATTAGCACCGAAAATACGAAAATATTGTTTGCTTTTTTTGCGTTTTTTGGGCATGTCAATTGTCAATCTACCACTTAGATAATCACCTGTTAGAGAATTTTTGTTTAAGCAAATTGCTAGTGGCGTGCCTTTTGCTACCACTTCTCCCCCTTGTTCGCCTGCACCTCTGCCAATATCTAGCACAAAATCTGCAGTATTAATAGCTTCATGGTCGTGTTCAACAACAATGACAGTATTACCCAGGTCCCTAAGATGTGTAAGCGTTTTGAGTAATTTTTGATTATCTCTTTGATGTAGTCCTATAGATGGTTCATCTAGTACATACAGCACACCCACTAAGCCTGCACCTATTTGACTTGCTAAACGAATGCGTTGGGCTTCTCCACCTGATAAAGTGCCTGCACGTCTATCTAGACTTAAATATTCTAAACCAACATTAATTAAAAAATTAAGCCGCCCAATAATTTCTCTTATGACACTTTTAGCAATTTTATAGCGTTTGCCTGTAAGTTTCAAAGCTTGAAAAAAATTTACAAGCTCGCTGATAGAAAAATGCGTTAGCTCGGGTAAATTTTTTTCATTTATAAAAGTATAACGCGCTGCTTCATTTAATCTAGCACCCGAACAAGTCTCGCAAGTAGATGTGGTGATATAACGTGTTAATTCTTCTTTTATGGAGGAGATAGTTGTTTCTTCATAGCGTCTTTTAATATGTGCGACAATTCCCTTAAAGGTACTATTTTTTTTCATCCAGCCTTGAGGTGATTTGACGCTAGAAAAATTAATTTTTTCAGTGCTGCCATAAAGAACGATATGCTGATATTTTTTCTTTAGTTTGTAAAAAGGTATCTCTAAGTCAAAATCATAATGTTTCGCAACACAGCGTAGTATTTGGTAAAAATAACCATGCGCGTGCCCCCAACCATAGACTGCACCATCAGCTAGACTAATACGTGGATGTGCAACAATTTTATTCTCATCAAATATATCACTCACACCCAAGCCACCACAGTCTGGACAAGCGCCAATTGGATTATTAAAGGAAAATAATCTTGGTTCTAATTCGCTCAAACTATAGCCACATTCTGGGCAAGAAAATTTAGATGAAAATATCATTGGACTAAATTCATCATTATTCATTGGTACAATTTTTGCAATACCATCACCGAGCTCTAAGGCGGTAGCAAGGGATTCTGATAGACGCTCAGCCATGTCTTTTCTCACTTTTAATCGGTCAACAATTATATCAATATTGTGATGTTTTTTAGCATCTAGGTTTATTGTATCGCCTAAGTCAAATATTTCACCGTCAATACATGCGCGTAAAAAACCTTGTGCTTGAAGTTCTAGCAGCATTTTTTTATGCTCTCCTTTACGATTTTTTACAATCGGGGCGAGCAACATCATACTCACTCCTTTTTGTAAATTTAGCACACTATCAACCATTTGACTAATAGTTTGTGCTATCAAATTTAATTTGTGCATTGGACATTTCGGTGTGCCGACTCGAGCAAATAACACACGCAAATAATCATAAATTTCTGTGATGGTTCCTACTGTTGAGCGCGGATTATGAGAAGTTGATTTCTGCTCAATAGAAATTGCTGGTGATAAGCCTTCAATTAGTTCAACATCTGGTTTTTCCATCAGTGATAAAAATTGGCGAGCATAAGCTGATAACGATTCAACGTAGCGTCTTTGACCCTCAGCATAAATAGTATCAAAAGCCAAAGAAGATTTTCCAGAACCTGATAAACCCGTTATCACGACTAATTTATTTCTAGGAATATCAACGCTGATATTTTTAAGATTATGCGTTTTGGCACCCCTGATTTTTATTTTATCCATTAAACTGATGTAATATTCTAATAGAGGAAGCGAAATATGACGATAATAAACGATAAAATTAACTATGCAGAGGCTTTAATTAGTTAATTTAATGTTGCAGAGATTATTGTTTTTTCAATGTACAAAAACCGCTTGTATTTTAAATGAAAATTAGCATACAACATTATTTTTTGAATTTGCAGTTTATAATGAAAATTATTTTAAACTCTTCTGCTAAGATTGTTGATGATAATTCGGTGCTTCTTTAGTAATGGTAACATTATGCACGTGTGATTCTAAAATACCAGCATTTGTAATTTGCACAAATTCAGCTTTAAGACGCATTTGTTCCAAATTAGCACAACCGGTATAGCCCATTGCTGAGCGCACACCACCGAGCATTTGATGAATAATTGGGCGAATTGAACCCTTAAAAGGAACGCGTCCCTCAATGCCTTCAGGCACTAATTTTTCTTGTTCATTATGTGTTTGAAAATATCTGTCAGATGAACCATGCTTTTGCTCCATTGCGCCAATTGAACCCATACCACGATAAGATTTATAGGGACGTCCGTGATGTAATTCAATTTCGCCAGGCGCTTCTTCTGTTCCAGCGAATAAGCTGCCTAGCATTACACTATGTGCACCTGCTGCAAAAGCCTTGGCAATATCACCAGAATAACGAATACCACCATCAGCAATCACGCAAACGTGCGTATTTTTGAGTGCTTGTGCAACCTCATAAATTGCTGAAATTTGTGGCATACCAACACCAGCAATAATGCGTGTTGTGCAAATACTTCCAGGCCCAATGCCTACCTTGACCGTGTCAGCACCAGCCTTAGCTAGTGCACGCGCAGCATCAGCAGTAGCAATATTACCTGCAATTACAGATAATTCTGGATAACGCTTTTTTGTTTTCCCCACTTGGCTAATTACTTGTTTAGAATGCCCATGCGCTGTATCAATAACGATAACGTCAACCCCTACACTAACGAGCGCATCAATACGCTCATCACTATTATAGTCTACACCAACTGCAGCTCCAACCCTTAAACGCTCTTGTTCATCTTTGGTAGCATTTGGATAACTTAGAGATTTTTTAATATCTCTAACGGTAATCATTCCTTGTAGTCTTGCATTATCAGTGAGTAAAATGCGCTCAATTTTATGTTGATGCAGTAATGCTTTTATATCTTGCATACCAGTTTTTTCTGATGCTGTAACAAGTTTATGGTATGGGGTCATTACATCAAAAATACGCTTTTCTAGATTTTGTTCAAAACGAACATCTCTGCTGGTAACCAGCCCAATAAGCTTTTCATCATCCATCACGGGCAATCCAGAAATACCATGTTTCTTTTGCAATGATAAAACTTCAGCAACAGTTGCTGTTTTGGAGATGGTAATTGGTTCTCTAATAATACCACTTTCATAACGTTTCACTTTGCGTATCTCTTGCGTTTGATCTTTGATTGATATATTTTTATGAATGACACCCATGCCACCTTCTTGGGCAATTGCAATAGCAAGATTTGCTTCAGTAACTGTATCCATTGCTGCTGATAGAAGTGGTGTATTTAGCTTGATAGTTGGGGTGAGATTTGTCCTTAAATCAGCAGATTTTGGTAACACGGTTGAATGTGCAGGGAGCAATAATACATCATCAAAAGTTAAACCTAGTTTTTTTATTTTCATTATAAATTCTTAATAATAACGCTTCCTTTTATATTTTCTGCCAGTCAAAACACCAAAAATAACACCGATAAGTAAAACTAATCCACCTACCACAAACCAATTTCTAGCATTTCTATCTTGTTCATAAGTGTTGCTTTTTTTAAGAATTTGCATTTCATTTTTTAGCTGCAATATTTTTTGCTGAAGTGTTTGATTACTATGCTCAATTTTAAGCGCATCTTCATAAGTTTTTTCAATATGTTTGATACGCGATTCAATTTTAGCTTTTTCTATTGCTAGCGTGTTTTTAATCTCTTGACTTTCTTTGAGGGATTTTTGTAAGGACTTAAATGCTTGTGTTTGTTTATTATATTCAATTTGCTGTATATTGTATTGGTTACTGAGTTTTTCTAATTGCTCTCTTGCTGGCAATTCATTTATTACAAACCGAGAATTAATCCAACCAACATGATTATTACTGAGGCGAATTTTAGTCCAGCCAGATTCTGTGGATTCCAATAATGCTAATTTTTCACCAGAAAATGCCATTCTAAGAATCGGGGCATCAATGGATTTTTCAGTGCGAATTGGAATTTCTATTTGGTCGCTCACATAAACAAAAGCCTCACCAAGACAACCACCAGATAAAAACATACCAAATGCAAATAATTTGCCAAGTATTAGTTTTTTCATAAGGTTGTTATCTTATCAGATTGTGTATTTAAATTTGTAATTGCTTTATCAATCTTTTGTAATTTTTCACGCTCATTCATCACAATATATTTTGGCGCTCTGGTTAAAAATTTTTTGTTGGCTAATTTATTATCCAGGATAATTTTTTGTTTATTGAGTTTGGCAACCTCTTTTTTTAAACGTAAGAGTTCTTGATTTTTATCAATAATATTTGCTAGTGGAATGAGAATTTTCATTTCACCAACTAAAGCAACAGCGGATTCTGGTGTATCCATATTTTCGCTGAACAGTGTAATATCCTCAAGTTTTGCTAATTGTAAAATGATAGCACAGTAAGAATAAAAATATTGTTTCTCCTTTTGACTGTAATTAGTAACAAAGCATATCAATTTTTTGTTAGGTGCAATATTCATTTCTCCTCTTATTTGGCGCACACCAAGTATAAATTGTTGTAGCCAAATTATTTCTGTTTCTACATTTTTATCAATCGCATTTTTATTAAATTTTGGATAGGACATCTCAGCTAAACTTCGTTTACTTAAATTTTCTTTTTGCATTTTTACCAATAATTCAGCGTATATTTCTTCTGTTATGAATGGTATGATTGGATTTAAGAGTGCTAAGATTTTACTCAGAGTATGAAAAAGTGTTTGCGTTGTTGCAGCTGCAGTTTTATCCTTATTTAACAAATATTTAGCAAATTCTAAATACCAATCACAATAATCATGCCAGACAAAATCATAAAGCGCCTGTGCCATTAAATCAATACGATAATTAGCTAAATGTTTGTGCACATTTTGTTTGAGAGACTCTAATCTAGCAATAATCCATTTATCAATATTTGTCTTCTCGTATGCTTTTTCGTGCAGTAAGTCTGCATTTGTTTGCATGAGTATAAAACGCGCAGCATTCCATAATTTATTGCAAAAATTGCGATAACCATAAGCACGCTTCAAATCAAAATTAATATCGCGTCCAAAAGATGCAAGTGCTGCAAAAGTAAAACGAAGCGCATCCGCACCAAACGCAGCAATACCATCTGGAAATTCCCTTCTAGTCGCTTTTATAATGTTATTTTTCATACGTGGCTGCATTAAATTGCGCGTTCTTTTTTTAATTAATTCTTGCAAACTTATGCCATCAATTAAGTCAATAGGATCTAAAATATTGCCTTTTGATTTTGACATTTTTTTTCCATGCGAGTCGCGGATGAGCCCTGTCATATAAATATCTTTAAAGGGTATATCGCCTGCAAACTTTAAACCGAACATAATCATTCTAGCAACCCAGAAAAAAATAATATCAAAACCAGTAACTAGGACATCAGTAGGATAAAAACGCTTAAATGCCTTTGTCTTTTCTGGCCAGCCTAAAGTTGAAAAGGGCCACAATGCCGAGGAAAACCAAGTATCTAAAACGTCTTCGTCTTGTTGCAAAACAATATCATCAGAGAGATTATATTCTTTGCGCACGCTAATTTCATCAAAACCAACATACACTTTACCATGAGAATCATACCAAGCAGGAATACGGTGTCCCCACCAAATTTGGCGAGAAATACACCAGTCATCAATATTCTCTAACCAATTAAAATAGGTTTTTTGCCAATTGCTGGGCACAAAACGAATAGTACCATTTTTAACTGCATCAATTGCTGGCTTTGCTAATGGCAGAGTTTTAACAAACCATTGATTAGTTAAATAAGGTTCTAAAATTGCACCGCTACGGTCTCCTCGTGGTAAAGTGAGTTTGTGATCTTCAATCTTAACTAATAATCCAGCATCAGCTAAGTCTTTTAAAATTTTTTCTCTCGCTTTAAAACGGTCTAATCCCCAATAGGCTTTTGGGGTATTTTTATTCATTTTAGCATCGGGTGTGAATAAATTAATGATTTCCATTTTATGGCGTTTACCCACTTCCCAATCGTTAAAATCGTGTGCAGGGGTAATTTTAACGCAACCTGTGCCAAAATCTATGGCAACATACTCGTCAGCAATAATGGGTATTTTTCTATCAGTCATTGGCACCCAAACCCACTTGCCTACCAAGTTTTTATAACGCCCATCAGTAGGGTTAACTGCTAAAGCACCATCGGCTAAAATAGTTTCTGGACGTGTGGTTGCAATCTCCATAAAACCATCATCATCAACAAAAGGATAATGAACATGGTGCATAAAGCCGTTTTCTTCTTTAGAAACGACTTCTAAATCTGAAAGAGCAGTTTGTAATACAGGATCCCAATTAACCAGTCGTTTGCCACGATAAATTAAACCCTCTTCAAATAATTGGATAAATACTTTATTGACTGCTCTGGATAAGCCTTCATCCATCGTAAATCGCTCTCTTGACCAGTCAACAGAAACACCAAGACGGCGCATTTGTTCGGTGATACGACCGCCAGAATTTTCCTTCCAAGCCCAAATTCTTTGAATAAATTTATCCCGACCTAAATCGTGTTTATTTTCTCCTTTTGCACTGAGCATTCCTTCCACAACCATTTGTGTCGCAATACCTGCATGATCTGTACCTGTCTGCCACAGCGTTTGTTTGCCACACATTCTATGGTAACGCACGAGAATATCCATAATTGTATGTTGAAAGGCATGCCCCATATGCAAACTACCAGTAATATTAGGCGGTGGTAACATGATAGCGTAAGATTGTTTAGCATTTTTTTGATATTCAGCACTAAAAAAATTATTTAGATTCCAAAATGCACGATATTTATTTTCAATTTGTTTGGGCTGATAAGTTTTGTCCATAAGATGTGATGTTAATAAAGAATAATAAGCACAACAAAAATTGCTATTTTCGAAATTAACTAGCGGTTTTTTAAAGTTTATATGATATATTTTTAATCTTCATTTACACAATGTTTTCTCTACCTGCTATAGCGTGTGCAATGGTGTTTACATCTGTATATCCTAACTCACCTCCAAGTGGAATACCGTGTGCAATACGCGTGATATTAATTTGATATGGCTTTATCATATTAATAAGATAATGTGCAGTTACTTCACCTTCAATGGTGGCATTTGTTGCTAAAATAACCTCTGAGATTTCTTTTGCTGCCAGTTTTTTTTGTAGGTAATCAATGCCTAACTCTTTAACACTAATACCATCAATAGGTGACAGATAACCACCGAGAACAAAATATAATCCTGTGTATATTTGTGTTTGTTCTATGGCATCAATATCGCTGGAAGTTTCAACAATACATAATTGTTTTTTGTCACGTTTTTCATTTGCACACAATTCGCAAATATCATGCTCGGTAAATTGACGACATGAGCGACAATGCTTAATATGATTCATTGCATCTAATAATTTTTCTGCAAGCATAGCGCCTCCTTTTCTATTACGTTCCAACAAGTGATAAATAAATCGCTGGGCCGTTTTATGACCAACCCCAGGCAGAACACAAAAAGCTTGATTAAGCGCTTTAATCATAAAATAAAAGATCGTGCATCACGTTCATATTAAAATGGCATTCTAAATCCAGGTGGTAAGTTAATGCCGCCTGTTAGATTTCGCATAGCTTTTGTGTTTTTATCATTAATTTTATGACTTGCATCATTGATAGCAGCAACAATAAGATCTTCTAACATTTCTTTATCATCTAGTACACTTTCATCAATTTTCACGCGTTTTGCTTCATAGCCGCCTGTCATAACAACACTGACTAAATCCGCACCTGCATTACCAACCACCTCAGCAATTTTGAGTTCTTCTTGCATTTTTTGCATCTGCTCTTGCATTTTTTGTGCTTGTTTCATCATGCCTGCCATATCTTTTAACATATTCTTACCCTCTTTTCTCTTAACATATTTTTATTTTCTCTTTTTTAACATATTCTTATGCTCTATTTTTAGTATATTAGCTATTCTTTTTTTGTATTAATTTAACACTACTAGCATTTGTTTTACTATTAAATATTTTTTCTAATTTTTGTAGCGTTTTATTTTGCAAAAATTCGTCTTTATTTTTTTCTTGATCCTGCCAGTCTTTATGATTATTTATGGTGATTATTTGCCGTTTTTTTTTTCGTCTTTATTTTTTACTTTTGTATTACTTTTTATAGCTACATCATTTTTTACTTCCGCGTTGAAAGCAAGTATTCTAAGCAAGACCATCTCAAAACCAATTTGTTCATTTGGTGCAAAACCCAGTTGTTTTTGCCCATCAATACTGATTTGATAATATAATTGTAATTCTGCCTGACTTACGTTAGATGCAAGCGCGCTCAGTGTTTTATCCGTTTCTAATTCATCTGCAAGTTTTATAATCGCTAGTCGGTGAAACAACTCTGCTAAGTTGCTA
Source organism: Gammaproteobacteria bacterium (assembly GCA_965207345.1). GTDB lineage: Bacteria > Pseudomonadota > Gammaproteobacteria > PS1 > Pseudothioglobaceae. The sequence continues at coordinate 795,519 of OZ242280.1, forward strand.
AGTGTATGGCGTAAATTATTACCGCTGTTAACCAGTTTTTCACTAAGTGCTAGCGTTTTTTTAACTTCATCGTGCAGTAAATATTTTGCAAGCATAACGACACTATCATGTTCAACTAAGCCAAGCATTGCACTTACCTCATCTATTTTAACCTGACCGTTACCGTAAGCAATAGCTTGGTCTAGAAGACTCAGCGCATCACGCATACTGCCTTCTCCATAATTTGCAATGTGCTTCAGTGCTGTTTCATCAAAATTAATTTTTTCTGCATTCAAAATATGTGCAAGCTGTTTTCCAATGTCAGCTTGTGAAATTCTTTGCAAATTAAATCGTAGACAACGAGATAAAACTGTGATAGGTAGCTTTTGCGGGTCAGTTGTTGCGAGTAGAAATTTAATGTGACTAGGTGGTTCTTCTAAAGTTTTGAGAAGTGCGTTAAAACTGCTTTTTGAGAGCATATGCACTTCATCAATAAGATAAATTTTATAACGACTTTTACTCGGCAGATATTGTGCATTTTCTAAAATTTCACGCATATCTTCAACTTTTGTACGCGAGGCAGCATCAAACTCAATTAGATCCATTGATCGACCTCCAGCAATTTCTAAACAAGAATTACATGTGCCACATGGCGTATCACTAATGCCTTTTTCACAATTTAAACATTTTGCCAAGATGCGTGCAATCGTTGTTTTACCTACACCACGCGTGCCGGTAAATAAAAATGCATGATGTAAAAAATTATGATTAAGCGCATTCATAAGTGTTTTAACACTATGCGCTTGTCCTATAAATTCGGCAAAATTTTTAGGGCGATATTTCCTTGCTAAAACTTGATAATTCTCATTTTTCATTACTTATAACTCACCATGATATTTTTTGATGGGTTTTAGTAAAAATCGCGTTATTTTAGCTAATATTTTTTTCATATCAAAACTAATTATATATAAACATGGTAGCAGTATGAGAGTTAATGGCATAGCAAATAATAAGCCATAACCAAGTGCTAACGCCATTGGTTCTAAAAATGGATCAGAACCGCCAATGCCATAAGCTAGCGGAATAACGCTCACAAAGGTTGTTAATGTTGTTAAAACAATGGCTCGTAGCCTTTCTTTTGTTGCAAAGGCGACGAGATTTATAATATGTACGTGTTTTTTTATAGTGTATTTTTTAATTTTTTGATTGATACGATTTACCAAAATCAGTGAATCATTGACCACGACACCAATCATACCAACTGCACCTAACATCGCCATAAAGCTAAGTGCTACTTGATGAAAATAAAAACTAAAAATAATACCTGATAATCCAAATGGGATAGCAGTCATAACCAAAAATGGTTGTGTTAGTGAATTAAATAGCAACATAAGTAATAAGTAAATTGCAACTATAGCAATAAAAAAGGCGCGCCCTAAACTTTCTAATGATTCTTCAGTATCACGCGATATACCGCCTGTTATTATTCTGAGTGTTGGATAATTTTCTGCATTTAACGCATTAATTGCATCATAAGTAATTTTTTGTGCAGTAGTTTTTTGTTCGTTGATATAAGCCTCTACTCTAATGGAGCGTTGCCCATCTGTGTGGTAACGAATAGGCTCAGCTTGTCTATCAACGAGCGTTGCAAATTGCCTAAGTTCAATAAAACGGTTATTGTGATTATTAATCTTAAGCGCAAGTATGTCTTGATTATCAGTATCTAATTTCACTCTAAAATCAACATCTTCATCACCATAGCGAACTGTTGTAGCAACAATACCATCAATGCCTGCTTGTAAATAGTTTTCAACGTGGCGAATATCTACACCGAGTGCTGCCATTTTTTCATAATCTAAGCGCACTTCTATTTGTTCTTTAGCACTACTGTCATTACGTTTAACATTATACACATTAGGATTTTTCTTGAGCCAAGCCTCAAGCTGGTTTGTAGCAACTAAACGTTCTTTGTCATTATTACTCATTAATGTAATTTCAACCGCAGCACCAACTGGGGGACCACCGCCTTCAGTGCTATAAATAACACTTGCATTTTTAATTTTTGTTTTTTCTTGCAGTTCTTCCACAATCTCATAAACCTCACGTGCACGTTTGTTAATAGGTGTTAAATACACAGTAATTAGGCTTAGGTGTTTGCCATTAATATCAGTGTTATCAACGACATTACCACCATCACCAAGTCGCGAAACATAAGTGACTAATTCATTTTCAGGAAGGGTTTTAATAAGCATTTCAACTTTTTTAACAACTGCTAAATTATCTTCAAGTGAGGTACTAATAGGCAGTTCTATTTTGACATTGAAACGATCAGCACCGTCATTTGGAAATACATTAATATGCGATTTTGTCAGCACAATAAAAATTGCAAGTCCTAATATTAATATAAAAACAAAAAGTACATAGTAACGTCTATTAAGCAGTAAATGAATTAAACCGTAAAAATTACGTTCTGCCACTTTAAACCAAACTTTGCGCCTTGATGGTTTGCTATGTAGAAGATGTGCAGGCAGGGCGAAGGTAATTTCCAAAAATGAAAGCATTAGGGCAAAAATAACAACAAGTGGAATTACAAAAATGAATTTACCGACAATGCCTGTCATAAACAGCATCGGTGCAAAAGCAGCAATGGTAGTAAGTATGGTAATAAAAATTGGTGCATAAACTTCAGATAATCCCTTTACAATAGCATTTAGCTGATTTTTACCCTTTTCTTTATAACGATAAATATTCTCAGCAACAATAATTGAATCATCAACTACAATACCAAGCACCAAAATTATTCCCGCTAGCACAACTACATTAAGTGTTTCTCCAAATATCCACAGCAAAAAAATACTGCCAAGTAAAGAAACTGGAATACTTAAACTCACCCAAAAAGCAAGACGCGTGGTTAAAAAAATGGTGAGAATAATAAGCACCGCAATTAAGCCAATTAAGCCGTTATTTACCAGCACATTTAAACGATTATCAATATAAAAAGCATCTTCGTTGCTAAAACTTACACTAACTTCAGAATTTGCTACACTAAATAGTGCCATATAATCCTTGATACGTTTTGTAGTTTTTATAATATCAGCATCTTCCTCTTTAATTATTTCCAAAGATATGCTAGGAAAACCGTTGGTACGGTTTATCGTATCAGTTTTTTTTGAGGTAATGGTAATACTTGCAACATCAGATAAATGAATAATAGGGCCTAAAAAATCAGCAGATACCACAACCTCTTTTAGTTTCTCAGGTGTCTGAAACTCAGAGAGGGTAATAACGTTTTTAGCAGTAAAATCCTTAATCACCTCCCCTGCAGTAGCACGTCTGTTATTATTTTGTATGGCAGTTATAATATCGGTTAGGCTGAGGCGATATTCGTTTAATTTTTGAGTATTTAGGTGAATCTCTATCTCTCTAGGATAATAACCATATTTTTGCACGAGTGCCACGCCAGGTAAATCACCAATATTGTCAGCAAGCTGTTTAGAGATCGTGCGTAATTCTTCATAGGGGACGTCTGAGCTTAAATTAATTTCTAGAAAGGCGCGCAAGTTTGTATCTACTTCAATAACCCAGGGTCTATCATCTAAAGTTGTTGGTAAATCATTTAAACTATTAACAGCATCCTTAATTTTTTGTTTGACTTTATCGGTATCATTCAAATTTTGCTCTAGCCTAACAACAACAAGTGCAGAATTATCCTTTGAACTAGAAGTAAATTCTTTAATACCCGTAATAGATTTAATACTATCTTCAATTTTATTGGTAACATCAAGTTCTACTTGGGTGGATGAAGCGTTTGGATAATTCGCCCCAATCATCACAATATCAAATTCAACCTGAGGAAATAAATCTCGCTGAATATTAGAAAGTGCTGTAATACCCAGTATAATCATCAGAATTGTAAATAATCGCGCAAGCTGCGTATTGCTAGATAAAAAGCGTAAGATATCATTCATAACCGTTCATTTTTTGCGGTTATTTTACTTGCAGTATTTCTTTTTTTAACACAAAATTTTCTCATACCAGCTAGACAAATAGCATGGTTTTATAACACCCTAGTAATATTCGTAGCTAAATAATTTAAAAAGTTATTATTTTTTAAGATAATCATTTAACCGTTTTGATGCATTATATTTTTTAGCACTAGACTAGATAAGATTGTTATTAGATTTTTAGGTAAAAAACGATATTTTTATCTTGATAATTTTGCATAAAATATGAACTCATAAGTTAATTTTAAAAATATTCTAAAGTAATTTATTTTCTAAAAATGAAGATTTTTTAACTACTAAATCAATTTCTTTTAGGGTTTTTAACAGGCCCCTGATGTGGTTAAGCGGCATAGAATTTGCTCCATCACTCAGTGCTTTTTCAGGCTCAGGGTGTGTTTCTATAAAAATTCCGGATACCCCGCTAGCAATAGCAGCGCGCGCAAGTATAGGCACAAATTCTTTTTGTCCACCTGAGACACTTCCTTTTCCACCTGGTTGCTGGACTGAGTGCGTAGCATCAAATATCACAGGGCAATTTGTTTTACGCATAATAGCCAATGCGCGCATATCCGAGATGAGTGTATTATAACCAAAACTTACACCACGCTCGCATACCATAATTTGTTGATTACCCACTGCTTTTGCTTTTTGCACCACATTTATCATATCCCATGGTGCTTGAAATTGTCCTTTTTTAATATTCATCGGTTTTCCCTGACGTGCTACATTTTCAATAAAATTTGTTTGACGCACGAGAAAAGCAGGCGTTTGCAAAACATCAACCACATCAGCAACCTCATCAAGCGGTGTATCTTCATGTACATCGGTAAGTACAGGTACACCAATCTCATTTTTCACTTTTTGTAAAATATGTAACCCTGCACTTAACCCTAAGCCTCTAAAGCTTTTAGCACTCGTGCGATTTGCTTTGTCAAAAGAAGATTTATAGATAAAATGTATGCCGAGCTCACTGGTTATTTTTTTGAGTATTTCAGCAGTGTTAAGTGCTAATTTTTCCGATTCAATAACACAAGGTCCTGCAATTAAAAAAAATGGTTTGTTGATACCAATATCAAAATGCAGTAATTTCATAATATTTCTTGTTTAAAAATAAGATTAAGAATAGATTATGCTGGTTTTACATCCATCATGTGCGAAGCAATATTATAACGCAAATACATAAACTTTTTTTAATCTAAATATTTGGCTAGGTAAAATACTAATAATTTAGCGTTGAACTAAAAATCTTTAAAGATGAATGTGCAATCTGATTTACTCACAAAAATTCTTAGTTATAAAAAAATGGAAGTTACTCATGCAAAGGATATACTCAGTCTTAAAAAGGTTAAAAATTTGCTAAAAAATTTACCTCCGTGCCGAGATTTTTACCATGCACTTAATATTCGTATTCAAAATAAAAAACCTGCTGTGATCGGAGAAATTAAAAAAAGCTCACCTACTCAAGGAGTTATTAGAGAGTATTTTTTACCTAATTTGCTGGCTATGGATTATGAACAAGGTGGGGCATGTTGTTTATCAGTGCTAACTGATTATAAATTTTTTGATGGTAGTCCAACTTACTTGATTGAGGCAAAACGCGCATGCAGTTTACCTATTTTGCGTAAAGACTTTATGATTGACCCATATCAAATTTATGAATCGCGTTTAATGGGCGCAGATTGTATTTTGCTCATTATTGCTGCCTTAGAAGATAACATGCTAGCGCAATTAACAAAGATTGCTAGGGCGCTTGGTATGGCAGTATTATTTGAAGTGCACAATGAAAATGAACTAGAACGCGCCTTAGTGCAGTGCGCTAAATTTAAAACAGCAATGATTGGTATTAATAATCGTAATTTAAAAACTTTTACCATAGATTTGAATACTACATTTAAGTTATGCTCTGCACTGTATAAACTACAAAAATCAATATCAAGCGAAATAATAGTGATTAGCGAAAGTGGCATTAGAACTAAAGAACATATTAAGATGATGTGCTCACATGGTGTTTATGGCTTTCTAATCGGAGAGTCACTAATGCGCGCAAAAAATATCACGCATGCACTTCATTCATTAATTGAAGATTGAACTTTATGTTAAAAGTTAGTATTTAAAATTTATAGGAGATTAAAATGCAAGTCGGCGTGCGATGGTTAAATGATATGAAGATGGAGGCAAAAACACAAAATGGCTATAAAATACATATGGATGGGCCACCCCATTTCGGCGAGCAGAATAATGGTGCACGTCCGATGGAGATGTTACTGATGGGTTTGGGTGGTTGTATGACGGTTGACGTTGTGGGCATTTTAAAAAAAATGCGTCAAATTATTTATGACTGCAGTGTGCAGATTAAAGCAAAACGTGCGCCAGAGCCACCAAAAATATTTACGCATATTCACTTGCATTTTATTTTAAAAGGGGATAATTTGGAAAACATTAAGATAATAAAAGCGCTCAATTTATCGGCGCATAAATATTGTTCAGCGTCTATGATGTTGGGGAAAATGGCAAATATTAGTCACGATTTTGAAGTATTATGAATCGACTTTTAACTTTTGGCTGGCTAGGGACAATTACTGGTATCATCGGTGGCGTTTTAATAGCACTTAACTCGCTTATTTATTCTAAGTTTAGTTTTATTTTTTTTTTATTTTCAGCAGGTAGTTGGTTTATTCAAGGTTATAAAAATAGAGATTATCCGCTTGTGTTACTAAATTGCGTATTTATGGTGATTGATATTTTAGGGATTTATAGGTGGTTTTTTCTAAATACTACACCTATTTAAGCGAACTTTCTAAGCCGCCTATGTGGCGGTAAACAAACTTTATAGCCTGTGTGCATCATGCCTGTATTTCTAAGCCGCCTATGTGGCGGTAAACATTGGGAAAAAGTAAGAAAGAACTAATTGATTTTTTCTAAGCCGCCTATGTGGCGGTAAACAAATTGATGAAGTGATTAGTCATTTAAAGCTATTTCTAAGCCGCCTATGTGGCGGTAAACATAGCGGAAGGTGATGGAAATGCAATAGCAAATTTTCTAAGCCGCCTATGTGGCGGTAAACTTCAAATTGGTTTGATAGATACTCTAACTAGAGAAAATTTCTAAGCCGCCTATGTGGCGGTAAACACCAAAATTATATTATAGACTTAGCAGCGGACATTTCTAAGCCGCCTATGTGGCGGTAAACTAATTTGCCGAATAAGACTACTTTGTGATACTTTTCTAAGCCGCCTATGTGGCGGTAAACAGACAACAGTGTCGATCGTAGTAAACGATAATTTTTCTAAGCCGCCTATGTGGCGGTAAACTCATCAATCATTTTCTGATTGAAATCTTTTAATTTCTAAGCCGCCTATGTGGCGGTAAACCTGTTAGAGGTTCATTGGGCGTGTCATATACATTTCTAAGCCGCCTATGTGGCGGTAAACAATCAATAATTTTTGGTTCAATGCAGCAGATATTTCTAAGCCGCCTATGTGGCGGTAAACCCTTAATTCATCAAGATAGCTTGACATTTTAATTTCTAAGCCGCCTATGTGGCGGTAAACCTATTGATTCTGCCCTAGTGTAATGAATGTATATTTCTAAGCCGCCTATGTGGCGGTAAACCTTTGGCGTTGCTTGCTTTACAAGCGTTGTTATTTCTAAGCCGCCTATGTGGCGGTAAACGATAAGTTAAGCTAATTTATATTTTCAATTTCTTTCTAAGCCGCCTATGTGGCGGTAAACTCATAAGTGATAAAGTTCATACCTCCAATATCTTTCTAAGCCGCCTATGTGGCGGTAAACATATTATATTATGATACCGTGCTCACATTCTTTTTCTAAGCCGCCTATGTGGCGGTAAACTCCTCAGCATCTCATTGATTATTTTGGGTTAATTTCTAAGCCGCCTATGTGGCGGTAAACTATGGGTAAGAGGTCTAGGTTGTTAAGCAAGATTTCTAAGCCGCCTATGTGGCGGTAAACTATTCTAGAATTCGCAAACGAAAAAGTAGATTTTTCTAAGCCGCCTATGTGGCGGTAAACACTATCACCTGTTTTTGATAATGTTTCAAATTTTTCTAAGCCGCCTATGTGGCGGTAAACATTCTGGCGTGTCAATTTCTGGCGCGGCTCCATTTTCTAAGCCGCCTATGTGGCGGTAAACTTTTTGTTTTTCATCGTAAAACTCCGTTTTGCTTTCTAAGCCGCCTATGTGGCGGTAAACAGTATTTTAAAACGAAAAAATAGCGTTACAACAAATTAAAAACACATATTTCTTTATTTTGACCTATGTTTTTTAACACTGTTGTAACACTTTGATTTTACTATATTTTTAAAGAGCAGTTAAATTAATGGCTAAAAAATAGGGACTGTTGCTACTTTACTTAGCCCAAAGCGATTAAATTCTCCATCAATACTATATTTTTGCACTTCACCAAACACAATATACAGCCTGTACGAACTTTTTGTAGATGTACTTTGTAATTCTAAATAGGGATTATCTAAACCTGTTTGGAACATTTTAGCTTTATACTGTTTGATGTATTCTTTTACACTTGCATCTGTGGATAAAATCCCCCTACTTTTCTGATACACTACTCTTTTTTTAAGTTTAGCATTGGTCATGGTTTGGCGAGTACGAGAGAAAGTTCTATATCCCTTAATTTTATCTGGTATGGGTAGGATAGCACTTATTTTGCAATAGCTAGATAAATTTTCTAGCCAGTTTAGATTTTGCATCTCTTGTAACCTTACCTGTCCAGAGTGAATGCGGATAACACATCCGAAAAGTCTTTTTGCTTCCGGAAAGCTTACCCCTATGTCACTAGCCTTTATGTCGTAAATGGCTTTGTGGAGTTTGGCATAAACTTTATTAAACAGCATATTTTTATACGTTTCTGCGTCTGGTTGGATAGTTAGATTAATATAATAATTCATATCTCTTCTTAAACTCTAATATTAGAAACATATGCTAAGCCTTTTTTACCTAGATAAAAACTAGAGACGCCGGCATTCTCAATCATATTCTTTATCTCTTTAGCCTTATCTCGGCTTATATCTAAATTAATTTCAAGTCTTCCGCTAGCTTTAGTCATCAATGGTATAACTACTTCAATGTCTTTTATTTTCTCTGTACGCATATAGGGATTGCCCCAGATTTTCTTCCCTTTTCCCGTGGTAAATCTATTCATAAATTCTCTAGTAGTAAAAGTTCGTTTTGAAACACCGCTAATACCACCAGCTTTATTTTTTGCTGATGACATATCAAACCGATTAGATAATCTATCTAGTTGTAAATAAAGCGAAGAGTAATAAAAACTCTTAGGAAATATTTTATCTTTTTTTAGATATTCAATACCAGGAAAATTTTCATTTAGGACTTGCAGAGCTTTTTGAACTACACCTTCATTAATGACAGATTTTTCTTTATCAATTAATTTTAATTTATTCCTAATAGTTATTGGATTTCCTTTAATAGAACTCAATACAGGCTCATCATTGATTATAAATTTACATAATGATTCAAAATCAAGCCATAACACACCCCAAAACTCATCAGAATAATCAGAAGAAAATATTACATCATTTTCTTTGATTGATCCAGTAAATGATTCTCGATCAGTACTGCCAGTAATATTTCTAATGTAAGTCATTTCATTGGTTTCAATAGATTTATCTTTAAAAGATACTTTATCATTCTTTACAATGCCTTTAAAGAAATAATTATTATCTTCTTTACTTTTATAAAGTTTACGTTGATCACCTATGATTCTATTTAGTACACCCATAACTGTATTAAGTGTTACCTCCATTTTTTTAAAGTTTTCAATATTTTTTAGTTTAGTATATGAAGCAATAAATTTTCTCCCTTTTGAAGGTAATTTTTCATTGTTATTACCATCCAAAAATGAATTACGCCAAGAAGATGCATAATCTATAATTACTTTCATTATTTACTCCTCTAAATCTTTAGCATAGAAATATACTGCATAATCAGATTCTAGTTGCTCGGATATAGTGCTTTCATCTTGTTTGATTCGCATCATTTTATGACTATCATTGTAATCTATGAGCACGTCATCAACATACATGTAGGATTTTGCTTGACGAATACATAACTCTCTTATCATTTGCAATGTGTGTTCAATTAGTATTTTTATAGCATCATTATTTAATAAAATACCTTTTTCTCCCTCTTCAAAAATAGTGCCACCCCTCACATAGTTGTTACGAAAGATTGCTTGTGGATTTAATCCTGGATTAAGTGATGAAATATAATTCTGAACAGTTTGTGCAACTTCTTCACCTTGCCCATCTTTAATTACCATAGCACAACGGTCAAACTTTCTGTCTAACGAAATAAACTGTAGTTGTTCGATGCTAATTGAGCCGTAAGAAGTATACTTAGTATCACCAAAAGTTGTTTTTGAAAAGAAAGAAGCACTTTTTTCTGTACCTGATTTTGTTGGCTCTTTTTCTTTACTTCCAGAACGACCCATTTGTTCAAAATTGCCATTACCTAATTCATCGACAAAATCCTCCATTAATAGTGAGCTAGTACGTTTACATTGACTTGATGTCACAACATAACCACGTACTAAACCTGTGATTGAACCCAAAACATCTTGCAAATTTTTTTTTGCAGCATAGTGTATATCAAATGCTTGATCTCTAAATAAATGATGACGAATACAATTTTGACTTATATAGAGCGGTGTTTCTTTGAAGTTTATATCCGTTGCTTCTTTCCTATATTGATAGCCTGTTTCCTCTTTTATTTTTCCAGTAAGGTTTGTATAACCTCTTAATTTTGGTAAACTATGATTATTACCGGGTTTACCGTCATCACCTTTTAATGTTGTCGGTCCATTCCAATTAACTACACCATGTCCTAGTGCTGTAATTTTAAAATCAACACTTTTAATACCTGTTATTTTTTTCATTATTACTCTCCTTTGAGTTTATCATTTGAAATAACCCCTATAGGTTGTTTTGTTCCTATTGCATAATACATCGCATAAGGATTTTGTCTTGCATCTACTTTTGCTAAATCTTCCAGCGTATAGCTTAAATAAATAGGCGTGTCTTGTTCTTTAGATTTTTTTAAATAAATCTTATCCTTATATCTTGTAGTAGATTTAACGCCATATTCTGTATCATTTTTTATGTTGTGATGTTTTTTCTCCATAAATGCTAATAAATTCTTTTTATCTTCACCATAACCCATAATTGACTCTACAGACAGAGTCAATGACTCCTCTCTACAAGCATATTCATTTGGAAATTCTTCCTTATTATTATTAATATTCATAACAGCCATTTGCACGAACCGATTATTACCACGCAAAGAATTATTTTTAATTTTAACTTGGTTGTCTTTTGGTTGTTTTTTATTTGGAAAACAAGTTGGATCTATGTCTTTTTTATCAATCCACAAAACACTTTTTTTTAATGCTCTGAGTAAATCTTGCTCAATAGCTTTTATACTAGAGGGATCTTTATAAAACTTTTGATAAATTTGATACATTTTTGTAATCGTAACAATTTTGTTTTCTGGCAGAGATTTTTCCAAAAACTCAAGCCATGCTTTGGTACTTTGCAAACAAAACAAACTATTTAGAAATTTAGCATTACCTAAGCACTTACCTTTTCTGACATGTTCTGATACTGCTGAAATATAAATATTAGGCTTAGTATTCTTACCAAATCTATCTAACCGCCCTATTCTTTGTAGCCAATTTTCAGCGTTAGTGAATTCGCTTATCATTTTATCGCAGGTAATATTTAATGAGGCTTGCACAATGGGTCCTGCTCGTAAAACATCATAAGATTTTGACCCATTTTGTTTAAATGAACCAAACACTTTATTAAATAGCTTTCTTTTGTCGGACGGTTTGAATTTACTATGAATTAAAATTGCTTTTTCTTTCTTTTGATTGTGAATAAAACTAAGCTGGGCATTGATAGCAGTATTGCTAATAACAAAGGTTTTTTTGTTTTTATCTTGTAATTGACACAGCGGATTAGTTTCATCAATTAATTTTTCATCAAACTTCTGAAATTTTATTTGGTATTGGTTCTGGTTATAACTTTCAATGCTGATAATATCATCTTCATACAAGCCTAATAATTCTTTAATAAAGTGAAAATTAGGTGTGGCAGAAACCAATAAGGTTTTGTTTTCTCTTTGTAATTTTTTACACTCCACTAATTCTGCAAACAACAAATTAAAACCAGTCATTGGAATATATTCATGATATTCATCAAACACGATATGGGCATTCATAAATTGAACCAAGCCTGTTACTTTTTTATGAGTGGTAATAGTATTAATAATTTGGTCAATAGTAGTTAAAACAATATCTCCTGAAAATTCTTGATTTTCTGGAGTTGGAGTTTCACTGCCATTTTGATAAAGAGTTTTAAATTCGTCTGTGCAAATTTCAATTTTAGTATTTGGCAAATATTCCTTGCTGGTTAAATCATTCACCAAACCTTGACATATTTGCACTCTAGGACAGACCCAAATAATTTTTTTCGCATTATTATTTGCCGCCCATTCCAAAGCTATTTTGGTTTTACCACAACCTGCTGGACCACTTAATACCCCCACGGTAATTTCTTCATCAGTTAATTTTTCCGCCGCTGATTTTTGGCTTTTATTTCTATTGCTATTTGAAGGATCTTCTCTCAAAACCCTGTAGACATACTTTAATATCTTTAGTTAATCTTCGTTCAATTAAGAAAGCATCATTTACTAATTTTTTAATGTATTTTGTTCAATATGCATCTTCAAGTCTTCTGCATTTAGTACAGATACCAGTCTATCAGCAGTCACCACAACTGCTCGTGCAATATTGTTTTTAGCATTGCTTTTTATATCTATTTGGTAATCTTTAAAACACTCATTTGGACCATAACTTTTATAATGAGGTAAGGGAAATGCGTAATTCACTTAGATTATCCGCATCGGCATGTTTAAGCAAATGACCAATTTTTAAATCTAAATTATAATTTGCACTATTTGTATTAATAGCAGTTATCAGTCCATGTATTCTTGGGGATAAACTATTAATAGTTTCATTTATTAATGATGCCATAAGCTTTTTGTAAATAACTTCTAGTGTTTTAAACTCTTCTTTTCTAACAGGCTTTGCATGATGCCAATAAACCGTATGTTTAACTAATTTTTTGTTTGGCTTATTAATAGAGGTATCATTTCTATTATCAAACAAATAATAAAGCAGTAAGGATATTTCATTGTGCCTTGGGTGTTTTTCAAAGGAAAATTTTTTATCAATATGTTGCCCTTCTTCAGGAATTTCTTCAATTAATTTCTTTTTCGTTTTATCTAAAATCCATTTTTGAAAAGCAGGGTCAATTTTTCCCATATCGTGCCAACAGCCAGCTACAAAAACTGCTTTGGCAAGTGTATCGTCACCAACTAATTTTTGGCATAACAAATAAGACACATAACCAACAGCAAATAAATGTTGATCTAAAGGTTGTTTTTTGGTATTTGCATACATAGTATTCATATTTATATGATCCTCAATTTCTCCAATAAATGGATTTTTTTCAGTATAATTAACCGCTACAATCCCCTCACTGTTAAATTTATCTCTGTTACCAATAATCCACAATAACTCGGTTCTAAGCCTTGATTTTAACTGATGACAACTAATAGCGGTGTTTTTACTAGCTGTTTTTCTTAATAACTTTCTAACGGCGTCCAATCCTTCTTGGGTGATGGGGGTTTGCCAGGTATTACTACCGATGCGGTTAGCGAAAGCATCTAGTACTCTGCGGGTACGTTTGAGGGCTTTTTTCTCACATTCGCTGATAAAAGTTACAAGCATTTTACGTTTTCTCTACTTGGCTACAAATGTTTTTCACTGTATCAAACATAAAATCTAGCGCCCTGTATTTGACAAAGTTTAGAAGGCATTGAGCGCGAAATTCTTGTTCACTTATTTTTTCCTTAGCGCAGATGAATGCCCAAGGCAGGATGAGACTATCTTTAATAAGATCAGCGATGTCAAATACTAATGCACCACGACGGGTTTTACCATGCATTAAGGCAAGACCGTGCGGAATGCCTAATACCCAAAGCGTAGTGGCAGCTAGCCCGTAAGCGAGGTAATTGCCATGGTTTAGGAAATTATTGGCAAGATCACCACTGACATGAGTGCGGGTGAAATTATTGGTTTTAGTGCTAGCTGCAGCTTGTCTGTATAATGCCTTGGTAAGGTTTGCTTCATCGGTTAGTAGCTTATTAACGGTGCTGGCATTAATAATTTTTTCTCTAAATTTAATAAGTAAGTCATCATCAATGGCAAAACCTTCTAGTTTCAAATCTTTACTCCTTCCCCAAACCTTTGCTAAGAAATCAAGTCGTCTTTGTTGTATTTGTTTAGCAAAATAGAGGCGTTTTTGCTCATCAAACCAAAATTGCATCCATGCCTGGACATATTCAGTTGGGCGATATTCACTTTGCGGGCTCAGCCATTCTATCTCACTTGTGGCAATAAGTGGTGTACCGCCTGATCCGCTAAAACCAACTAAGACACCTGCCTGGGCTAACATGCGCATAGCACACTGAGTAATAGAAGTGCCGTTACCTAATAAAATACAAGTAGTATTAGCGATGGGGATATTCCAGTATTGTTTATTATCTTGTTTCTCAGCAAGGTATAAAACTCTGCCATCTTTTTGCATCACGCGACATTTTTCTAAATAATAAATATTAGCGCGCTTTGAATGTAATATGGCTTTTAAATCAGTTAATTGTTCCATGAATAGGTAATGGTTTGCTGACATTTACGAAATTTGATTTTATTTAAAAATAAAAAGTTATTTTGAAAATCAAAAATCTAAAGTTTAATAATATAAATTTTTATCTATAGTAATATTTTACTAGCTATCGCTAAAGTAGCAATCTCACTTTTTAAAACATAGTTTGTCTCAAAACTAATACGCTTATTAGACTTAAAAAGCGCACATTCCCTTTTTGTTAGTCCACCTTCAGGTCCTATTAAAACCGTTTTAATATCAGAGGAACATGCCTTAATTGCTGGTGCATTAAAATTTAGAAGTAGTGTCTCAGGATGCGCTTCAATAAATGCCTCAATACTTGGTATAGTAGCTAGAATCATCGGCTTTATTCTGCCACATTGCATGCAAGATTGAATGAGCAAATGGCGTAATTTATCCAAATTAATATCAAAATTTCTCTGACTGCGCTCAGCATAAATAAAAGTAATTTTTGTTACGCCTAATTGGTTCAGATAAGGTAAAAAATTTCTAATAATTGCACCTTGGACTATGCACCAAGCAATATGCAATTTTTTACCGCACTTATCTTTTACAAGTCTTTTTTTAACAAGTTTTACGTTCGCATACTTGGCACTTAATTTTAATATTTGATAATCATAATAATAATTGTCTCTAAGGTTAGCAAAGCAAAGAAGAGTTTCTGTTTTATGTCTGCGTGTTTTAAATAGATGTAGAAATAAATCTCCAGTGATGGTGACGTGCGTTTCACCTGCTCTGTTGTGATAAGCAAAAACCATAGCCTTTTAAAACTAAAATAGAAACGAAATAAATTCCAAAAATAATGCTGTTTATTTTAATAAGAAAATTATAATTTTGCTATGCACTTAATAAATATTATCATCTATTCTCTTTTATGATACATACAAAAAGATTAAATTTTTTCCTTCAATTATCGTATAATTAGCTGGCTTTTTAGGAGAGATGGCCGAGAGGCTGAAGGCGCTCCCCTGCTAAGGGAGTATGGGGTTTGTAGCTCCATCGAGGGTTCGAATCCCTCTCTCTCCGCCATAAGCGTTTAGTAATTGTAGGATAAAAAATTCTACCTTCAATAATTCCATTAAACCCAGGACTACTCTATGGATAAGCATAGAGTACCAATACCTGCAAATAATCCACTTGATGAGGATTTAAACATCCAAGTAAACCACTGCCATATGTCAGATTGTGATAATTATGGTATTGTCGTAAAAGTAGAACCTATTAGATCAGGTCCAAGTAAAGATGGTGATAAACAATATAAAATAACCTCTACTAGTAAAGAATGTATCCTTGCTATTTTATGTGAATATTGCACTGAGAAAGCACCTGTTAAATCTAATGAAGGTATTGCTAGTGAGATAAATAGATTAAGTGATTATTTTAAAGGTTCAGAAGATAAATGTTGTACTAATAAAAACTGTGAAAATCACAACTAGCTCACTATTTAGAAAGTTTAATCAAGCTGACAGCAACACAACACTACACAAAAGCACATCTTTACAATAAGACTGACATAATAAATACAGACTATCAGCTTGTTTGTTTGCTTGCGAAATCTGACAGTATTGAAAAATCTTTAGAAAGAAATGAACTTTATTACAGAAAAGAATCCTTAATTTATTGCATAAACACAGGATTAAGCCAAGAATTAAATTTTGATTTAAGTTTCAGACAAATCAAAGTGGAATTGGCTAGGATTTATAATGACCTTTAAAGCCGAAAATCTTAGTTTTATTTTGTGTATAATCATAAGGTTTCCAGTAAGTATAACGTTTGGTAACCCTCCGCCATATTGCATATTTTTTTTGATAGAAGAGTTGGAGAAGATATGAAACTTGTAATGTGTATGACAGTATTATCTATAGTACTATTAACAGGATGCGTTCCAGTAGTAAAAAGTGATAGAATCATAACATCCTCTGGAAAAATTGGACATGCTATTGATTGTAAACATGCATATGATATGGGACAGTGTTATAAAAGAGCGGGTGAAACTTGTATAAAAGGATATATAATCTTACAAGAAACAAATATACCAGGTGGTTTTTTTGATATTCCAAGACAAAATTTGGTAATTGAGTGTAAAGAATAATAGAATTATTCAAAAAAATTATTACAGCTGACTGCTAACGCAGATCTGTAATTGATGTAAAGGCTAGTTTTCCTATTTATTATGATAAGAGTTATGCCTGTGGACTAAGTGTTATCTGTTCTGGTTAAAAAACCTTGTGTTGTTATTCCTTATTGGTTTAAGTGAGTTTTTTTAAAAAATAGATATTTTGTATCAAGTTAACCAGAATCTCATTGACCAATTGCACTGCGCCTGAATTGAAAAGTATAGGTGAGTAGGTCAAATCTTGAGTAATAGTTTTTTGTATGTAGAATCATGTCCTAACTAATCATTTAAGTTCCTTACTAAACAAGCCGAGTTCTAACTGCGTACAATGAGTTTATTGACTACTTTAATACAGGCTTTGGCTTATTCGCTTGTTTCAACTAACTCCTCTTGTTCTGTCTCTTTTACAAGAATAACTTTTTTGTAACATTTTCATATTCTGAAATAAAATTACTGGCAATATGAGCTAGGAGTGAGTTTTGCATTTGGAAATAGAACAACTGTTATACACTCTTAAAAGGCGTATAAACAGTAATTATATAGCATTAATTTTTTTAGTAAATAAAAATAATAATTTAATATACATCTTTTATAAAAATAAACACACATTATGAAATTATTAAATTAAATTCGCTCCAAATGTTTTTTAAAGCATTATTAGTACGAGTACTGAAAAAAGTTATGTCGATTGGGCTAAGTAGTATATGTTATTTCATGATAAAAACATCCTTACGTTTTTAGACTGGTTCCCATTTAGATATATCAACAGCACTGACTGCAAAGGTGAAATTAGGTACTATATTATCTGTGCGAAGATGTTTTATCTTTTGGTATTCTTCGGAGTTCCAAAAGTTTTTAAGATGCTCTATTGTTGGGAATTTAAATAACGTAAATTTAGCATTCTCTTCCCACTCCCCTTCAAAGAGTTCTAGAAGCTGATCACTTTCACCAGCAATTAATAGCTCCCCTTTGAACTTCTCAAGTATTGGATGCGCCGCTTCACCATAAGGAATGATTGAGCCATGATCTTCTGGCATGAATGAGCTACAAACCAAATATGCTTCTAAATTTTTCAAATATAGTTAATCGCCTTGATCAAGTGGTTTTGAAACATAACGCTGAACTGAACCAGCCATACCTGCCACAAAGCGACGGATATGGGTTGGTCTCCAGTAAATTGTTCTGTATTTCTACATCAGGTTAATTAAATCATTTAATTGGAACAACTTTATTTGCACAGGGGCCTTTTTGACCTTGGCCAACTTCATATTCTACTGCCTGTCCATCATTTAGCGTTGCAAAACCGCCCCCACTTTTAATTTCCGAATGATGAACAAAAAGATCTTTTCCTCCATCCTCGGGTGTAATAAAACCAAAGCCTTTATCGGCGTTGAACCACTTAACTGTACCTTTATTCATGTCGTTTTCTCTAGTGTTTTGATGAAAAATTATATATTCCCGACCCAATTCATCGGTTGGATGTCGAAATTGTGATATTCTCAGTTTTTTGTATTAGGTATCATTATCAATAGATATATCCTGAGCTCTCATTAATGGAGGCTATTCAGCGTGAGTTTTCCCAGAATTTGAGTCCATTCTTTTTAGGCGTTTTTCTTCCTTTTTGCAAGCTCTCTTTACCGTTTTTTAAATGTGTAATTAGATTTTACCATTAAAAGTCTCTTATTTTAATTTAAAAATGTTGATCTTGGAGTAAAACATATACCTCTAACTTAAGCATCTTGTCATAAAGTATTGTATGTTACCTAATAATCCTGAAAACAATTCATAATTTTATGTAATAAATTTCAGTATTCTTAATAGTGGATAATTCTCTGACATTGCACTACTATGCATGCTTGTTTTACCAATTGTTTTAATTATCTCAGTTAAAAACTCTGAGACTGTTATGACAGTGCCACCAGCAAGAATTGGATAATTTACATTACTGCCGCCAAAACTTAACAGACATATTTATTTGATTTCTGATGGTATTTCTAGCCCAGAAAAAATACCCGGGATATATTTTCGACCCGCTCTAAATTTCTTTTCAAAGTGAGCTTCACGCTTTTCTTAACTACTGGCATCATGGATTGGTTCAATATGGACCAGATGCTTTGTTTCAGGATGAAACGCTATAATACCTAGCTCACACTCATAACCACCTTTGGGGAGCTTCCAACCATAATATTACGACAGATGAAGTAACCTTGATATTCATAGCACTCAGCTACTAGTTGTTCGAGATAATTACTTACTATGAGTTACCTTTGGCTTATAGCGCTCAAATAAGCGACGCGCTTTAGGTAGGATCTACGATGTCACTATTAATGAAGCTAGTTATTGCACTCAAATTGATTCCAATAGATACTCATTGTTTAATAAGACTGTTTTTCAGTTCATTTAGCTTGAGTCTTTTGATCTTCAAGTTGGTGTTACAATATAGCTATTTTGGAGTTATGGCACTTCTTGCGCTTCCATCTCTCATACAAATGCTGGAAAAGGACTCTAATTTAGTGTTGCAATTGCTGCTATTAATAATAGATTAGTAATCATTTATTCGTATGGTACTGAGCTTTAACTTGCTATATAACGCCGGAATATCACCCAACATATTTGCATACTTGGTCTCATCAATGATAGCTTGAGCGAGCATGATTCCTACGTGGGCAATACTTGAACAGATCGTGAATAATATAAAGCTTAGATTAGCCATGGAGTCTTTTGCAGCACGAACTAATAATACTCCCAATGTAATGTAAATCCCATAATCATCTGCTCATATTCTGGTTGTGCTGGCAATCAGCTCCATTCTGAGAGCTAAATTAACATCATCTATTTTTCAGACACCTTCCATGAAGTCGTAAACTTTTATATTGGCATCTCTGTATTTTTCCCATCCCGAAAGATTACTCTTGCCAAGTAATGCATACTCTTCTTTGGTGACAATATAGCCAATCATGTTGGAAAATACCTCTTCCACTGACTCTCTTCTGAGCAACCTATCAATTAACTCCTGATGCAGGTACTTAAGTAATTCACGCATATGAGAAAAGGGTACAAATCAAGTTCCAGGAGGGTTTTCTCATGGCCTTTTTCGCGCTACTTAGGCGTGTATCCCTGTGTCTTTATGAGCTTTATATGTTAGTAGTGTTGTTTACAACACCTAACGCTAAACTCAGCGAGCGGGCAGAATGCCCCTCCTCTGAGTTCTCTGGTTATGTGTTATAACTTAAAGAGGAACAACTTTATTTGCACAGGGGCCTTTTTGACCTTGGCCAACTTCATATTCTACTGCCTGTCCATCATTTAGCATTGCTCGCCCGCCCTCACTTTTAATTTCCGAATGATGAACAAAAAGATCTTTTCCTCCATCCTCGGGTGTAATAAAACCAAAGCCTTTATCGGCGTTGAACCACTTAACTGTACCTTTATTCATGTCGTCTTCTCTAGTGTTTTGATGAAAAATTATATATTCCCGACCCAATTCATCGGTTGGATGTCGAAATTGCGATATTCTCAGTTTTTTGTATTAGGTATCATTATCAATAGATATATCCTGGCTCTCATTAATGGAGGTTATTCAGCGTCAGTTTTCCCAGAATTTGGGTCCATTTTTTTTAGGCGTTTCTCTTCCTTTTTCTTCTTTTTCGCAAGCTCTTTTTGCCGTTTTTTAAATGTGTAATTAGGTTTTACCATTAAAAGTCTCTTATTTTAATTTAAAAATGTTGATCTTGGAGTAAAACACATATCTCTAGCTTAAGCATCTTGTTACAAGGTATTGTATGTTACCTAATAATTCTGAAAACAATTCATAATTTTATGTAATAAATTTCAGCATTCTTAATAGTGGATAATGTCTCTGACATTGCACTACTATGCATGCTTGTTTTACCAATTGTTTTAATTATCTCAGTTAAAAACTCTGAGACTGTTATGACAGTGCCACCAGCAAGAATTGGATAGTTTACATTACTGCCTCCAAAACTCAACAGACATATTTATTTGATTTCTGATGGTATTTCTAGCCCAGAAAAAATACCCGGGATATATTTTCGACCCGCTCTAAATTTCTTTTCAAAGTGAGCTTCACGCTTTTCTTAACTACTGGCATCACTGTAATCTCAAAGAGATTTTTCATCAACAAAAACACATATTTAAATATATCTATGAAGTAATTTCCTTAGAGGAGAGATATGGTATTTAATTTAAATAATTCTTCTCTTTTACGCAGTAAGTAATTAAGCTTCTCTTAACAGCTTAAGATATTAAAATTTAGGAACGTGAAATTTTGTTTATATTTTCTGCCTGATTTAGGCTGTGTGAATATATAATTAAACTTAATAAAATATTGTTAAATCAATAATAATTATGATATTTATACGAATAAGTAATTTGCAGTAGGTTAGGCTGTCTATTAATAGTTGCATCCTGCCCTCTACAAATCAGAGTGCAACAAGGTAAGTATATTTATCAGTAAATGGAGTATTATCTATGATAAAAGTTTATGGCGTTTACGGAACAGGGGGGTTTGGTAGAGAGGTTATACCACTATTAGAGGATCAACTAGGGCTAGCTCAGGGATTAGTAACTAATATATATTTTATTGATGATTTCAAACAAGGGAAAATTATAAATGGTTATCCAGTTATTAGTTTTGACTCATTTTTAAATCTTAGAGCAGACGAGCGTTGTGCGACTATTGCCATTGCAAAAAGCAAGGTTCGTGAAAAACTAACAAATCAATGTTTAAATTCAGGTATCAAACTGTTGAATATCTGTGCAAAAAACGTGACAAAATTAAGTGGGGTAGATATTGAATATGCAAGTATTCTCTGCCCTTTTGTTACAATTACTGCTAATGTAAAAATTGGAAAATCATTTCAAGCTAATATTTATAGCTACGTTGCTCATGATTGCATTATTGGGGATTATGTTACTTTTGCTCCTGCGGTAAAATGTAATGGCAATGTCATTATTGGAGATCATGCATATATCGGAACAGGGGCAATTATAAAACAAGGAAAAGAAGGAAAACCTTTAAAAATAGGTAAAGGAGCGATGATTTCTGCTGGATCATTTGTAACAAAAAATGTTTCTGATAGTGTGACTATGTTTGGGAATCCCGCTATAGAGTTGACAAAAGAAAACTTGAGAAAAAGAAATGGATAGTAAACAAATATTTGATTGTTTTTCTATTGAAGAACTATCTATTGGTATGAAAGCTTCATACTCGCAAACTATTACTGATGCTGATGTTAAGGCCTTTTCAGGAATTTCTGGTGATAATAACCCTGTTCACATGAGCGAAGAGTATGCTGAAAATAGCAGATTTAAAAAAAGAATAGCTCATGGATTAATGTCCGCCTCTTATTTTTCAGCACTTTTTGGCACAAAAATCCCAGGCCCTGGATGTGTATATGTTTCACAGCTACTAAAGTTTAAAAAGCCTGTATATCTAAATGACACTGTTACGGCTACAGTAACTGTTACAAGAATTGATATAGAGAAAAGGCGAGTTTTCTTTAAGACTATATGCAAAGTAAAAAAAAGAACTGTGATTGATGGAGAAGCTGAAATTTATATACCATAAGAGGCCCTTACACAACTCATCACTTTTCACCTCAATTCCTGTTTTTGATTTTTCTTAAAGTATTCCCAAAAAATTCTATATTCTCCTGAACCTGCTTGTTTATTTCACTTCTTCACATTATTTCTTATCCCTTCTAGGTATTTTGAATACAATAACCCTTATGTTGTTGCATTTGTTTAAAAATCATCATACCTGTTTTAAAATTATGACTAATGACGTTTTCTAGGGCGTATGGCAACTACATTGACTTTCTTCATCAGTGTTGCGGTTTGATAAATTTAATCATAGCGTTGGCATTATCATTGATTAATTTTCTCTGATTTGATAGCAATAACTGCTACGAGGAAGTTTGAGTAATTGGTACTCTATGCTTATTCATAGAGTAGTCCTGGGTTTAATGGGATTATTGAAGGTAGAATTTATTATCCTACAATTATTAAACGCTTATGGAGAGTGGAGATGGGGGGAGTCGAACCCCCGTCCGCAAACCTTCAACTAAAAAATACTACATGTTTAGTATAGTCTATTAAATTTAACAACACATCACCCGACTAACAGGGATATGGATGCGATTCCAGTTAAAATTTAACCGCCATATCCTGAAAAATACGACAGCGAGTCTGCTTATTGACCGCCGACTTAAAAGCACAGACAACCTCCAAGAGGCGGTTAGCATTAAGCTGCTAAAGCGTAGTTGTCTTCTGCAACTATTGATTTAAGAAGTTTTTACGAGCTATCCTAATCCTCGACATGCTCTTTTAGCATCCAACTTTGTGTCGAAACCAAAAGTCATCCCCGGTGGGGATATTCTAGCATATATCCCTTTATAGAGCAAGGCTTGTATACCTTGATCAGAGTGAAGCATAAGTCGGTTAGTATTGGGTTGCTAATTGCCTTGATATCAAATCCAACACACTGGCTAAATAACTCCAACCCTGATAAGTTTTAATGTAAGTAATATCACCTGCCCAATGAGTACTTATTGATTGCTGTTCAAATTCTCAATTTAACAGGTTTTCTGCTTTTTATGCATTAGTTTTCAGCATTAGGGTAATAATGACGTTTTATAGGGCGTATGGCAACTACATTGACTTTCTTCATCAGTGTTGCGGTTTGATAAATTTAATCATAGCGTTGGTATTATCATTGATTAATTTTCTCTGATTTGATAGTAATAACTGCTACGAGGAAGTTTGAGTAATTGGCACAATTCTCTAGTGCTGTATTGTTTGTGAGCCCTGTTCATTTTAGTAATCATGTTGGCAATGGATTGTTCTGAACAAACAAAGCTGTTGCCTTTTTTAGGATGTCATTATCTTTTTGCGAACGCCATAGTTATTTTTAAGTGATTGAATCTCTTGTTATTCAAGGGTCATGGCTTTGCATGATTTTGGCGTTTGTCCATTTATCTCTGCTAGGTAACTTTTTCTTAAAACAAAAGACAAAATACCTTAGTAATTATGCCTTTTCCTGTTAAGAAAAAGTGCGGTATCTTTTTGGATTTATGCAACAAATTAATTTTTTAGTAGCTATACGCTTTATTAAAAAGTACATTTAAAATATACACTAAAATATTAAAATTAAATTGTAGCGATAAAATGCAAATTATTTAGCAAAAATATGTTTTTAAAACAATACTCAAAGAAATAGTGCCTTTAAAATACATACACAGTTATGGCAAGAAAGAGCAACAACGTCTATTAGCCCAAGCAAAGTTTCTTGAACCATATATTTATCCATATCTAAGTTTTAGTATAGGTGATGATATCCTTGAAATTGGTTGCGGAGTGGGCGCGCAAATTAAAACAATTTTAAAACGTCATCATGTCACCCATATTACAGGGATTGATTTTTCATGTGTGCAAATAAGCAGTGCCAAAAAATTATTGGCAAAGGAGGTAAAAAATAATACAGTGCGTTTAATTGTTAGTGCAGGCGAGCGCTTACCATTTAAGGATGAATCATTTGATGCAATTTATATTTTTTTTGTGTTAGAACATGTATCAAATCCAGATATCATTTTAACAGAGGCGCGACGTGTATTAAGACAAGGCGGTAAATTTTATTGTACAGAAGTATTTAATGCAGGACTTTATATTTATCCAGAAAGTGTTTTTTTAATGGATTATTGGCAACGTTTTAATATATTGCAACGTCAAATAGGCGGTCATCCAGATATTGGCATAAGACTCGCGAATTATGCAATTGATGTAGGTTATCAAGTGGAATATTTTTTAATTTTACCCGTTACACTAGACCAGCGTATAAATGTTTCATCAAAGCGCACACATTTTTTAAATATGTTGCAAGAATTATTTTTAAGTGCACATGCACTGCTTATAGATAAAAATATGGTGAGTAAATATGCTAAAAGGCAAGTCTTAACTGAGTTTGCGCATCTTAGAAAATATCCATACACAATTTTTTCTTACCCCACTTATCAAATATGTGCGCGAAAAATATAAATTATGGAAAGATAAAAACTAAAGAGCTTTAGTATTTATGCCTGTAATCTAGTTGTTTATAAATCAGTGATAGAGAAATAAGCATCCAATAAGTTATAATTATCTTGATAACTATCATCATAATAAAAATGGGAGTATTTTGCGTTAGTAACACAAATGGCAGCATCACAAACATTGGCAGAATTGCTTGCAATGTTACAAAACTAAAACGCACACTGTAATTCATTGGATAAGGCCTATTCTCTGCCTCTATTGCAATACCGACTAATTTCATCATCATAGGAGCGATTAAATAATATACAACAAAATAAAGGATTGGTAGCTTTGTTATTAAAATAGGTAAAACAAGCAAAATTTGCACCAACACTAAAATCAGAAAAAAATGCCCCAAACGCATGTCAGGTAGCCAAACACCAAACCTTGCAATGCTATTCTCACCTAAAATTACCAAGCGATGAATATTAATAGAAAGTAGTACGTACGCATAAAGTGCAAGTAATAAGTAAAATAACAGCGCGCTTGGTATAGATAATTGCGTAGTTTTCAATGCATTTAGCGGTTGGCTTTGTATTATCGTCATTAAATGCGTGAAACTAAAAATAAATGGCAACATCAACAATATTGGAATAATGGATAATTCTAAAATTCTTTTTGCATAAAGTACCATCCAAGAAAAACTTGCCGAAGTAATTTTTAAAATGCTCAGTTTATTCATAGTAATTTTTTTTGTCAGCGCACAATAGCAACATAAATAGTTAGGCCTTCGCCATATTTAATCAAGTCGCTTACTAGATTATTCCATTTTTTTAAATCATCAATTTGTACTTTAAAGCGCCTGGCAAGTTTTGATAGAGTATCACCTTTTCTAATTGGATAATAAATTTTTCTGGTAATTTTCACTCCCGTTCTTAAATTTTTGTTAATGAGTGCATCATCAATTTTTTTTTGTCGCCAAATAATAAGTGGTGTATTGATTTGAATTAGGTCTGGTTTTTTAATTTTATTCCAGGCAATCAAACTTGCAACTTGCACTTTATATTGCTTGGCAATATACCAAATATTTTCACCAGGGCGAACAAGATGAATAGTTTTTATTTTTTGATTTGAAAGTCGCTTTGCTTTTTCTGTAGGCGAAAGAGTGTGGTAAGAAGTATTATAATCTTTTAAAATTGGTATGATTAAAAAATCACCATCCAGATGGTCTTTAACAATCTGATTGATACGCTTTAGCTGTGCAACTTCAAGGTTGTAAATATGGGCAATATCAATTATTTTTTCATTATTTTTAATTGGGTGGCGCGTCCATTCTAACTGTGATGACAATGGCAGATTACGTAGTGCTTTTTTGAATTTTGACATAACTTTTTTAAGTAGCACTAGTTGATAATTAGCATCGGGCGGTGTCGTCCAACGGTTAAGCCCAGGATTTAATTCATAAATAAGTTCTAAGTCCAGGCCGCTTAATTCACTGATTGTTCTAACATCAAGCTGTGATTTTAACGCTATACTTTCCAGTTTAGGTTTGTTAGGAATTACAAAAAGTTTTTGTCCATAGTGCTTTGGGTTTGCAATAATTTTTTTCAGTGCAAATAATTTTAGCACATAATTTTTTGTTTCTGGCGGTAGCGATAAATGCCAAAAATCAGTAGGCTTATTTAAAGATTGATTTTTTTTAATCGCTTTTTGCAAACGGCCAGGCCCTGCATTATAGGCAGCCAAGATGAGTAATATATCTCCATCAAATAAAATACTTAGGTTTTTAAAATATTTGGCCGCTGCTTTAGTAGATGAAATGACGTCTCTTCGTGCATCATACCACCAATTTTGTTTTAAACCATAGGCTGCGCCTGTGCTAGGAATAAATTGCCATAAGCCGCTTGCTGCGCCTGGAGAATAAGAAAATGGATAGTAAGCAGATTCTATAATAGGCAGGAGTGCTAATTCAATGGGTAAATTTTGTGTTTCTATGATTTGCGTGACAAAATATAAATATAGATGTGCACGCTTACTGATACGCGTTAAATATTCGGGACGTTTTTCAAACCATGTTATATAATCTTTAATTTTCTCGTCTGGTAGATGTTGCAGTTTAGATTTATGATTAATGTAGTCCCATACATTGTCAAAATTACTTGGAGATGCTACTTTTATTTCAACTTCTGGCGTTTGTGCGTGCAGTGGGTTAAATACTAAAAACAAACAAAATAGCACCAACCAATCCCAGTTTTTTCTAAAAGTAAAGCACGTCTGTCTAAAAATATTTTTTTGCAAGAAATTAATGAGCACATTGCGGTGAAGTAGGGGCACCATGGTGTTTTTGTTGCCATTCATCTTGAGTATAAGTGTGCATCGCAAGAGCGTGAATTTTTTTTAATTCATCGGCAAATAAAGTATTTACTGCCCGATGTCTTGTAATTAAACTCATATTATCAAAAGTATTGCTCACAATAATAATTTTAAAATGCGATTCACTCGCTGGGCCTGCGTGTTGCCCGCTTTCATTGTGAACCTCATAATGACTTGGCATAAATGTGGCGATAATTTTTTCTGAAAGTATATTTTCCATTGCCATCATTTTTACCTCTTTTAATTATTATTACTATTTAATGGTTTAAAAGTTCAAACGCATCTGAATAAAAATTTTGTTTCTTTAAGCCGTGTGTAATAAAAGTGCTCGCCGCAGTTTCAACCATAATAGGTGGTCCACAAACATAAGCTTCATAAGGCGATAAATCCTTAATATCCTCTAATAGCGCTTCATGGACAAAACCAACTCTGCCTAGCCAATTAGGATTTGCTTCTGATAACACAGGAATAAACTTAATATGATTGTATTTATTCGCCCATCCAAACGGCAAGTTCATATAAAAATCAACCTCATCCCTAACACCCCAGTATAGCACAATAGGGCGCTTTTGACTAGTTAAACTATGTTCTATCATTGCTTTGATAGGGCCAAAACCTGTGCCGCCAGCAAGCATAATGATAGGCATATTCCCCCCTCTTAAATAAAAACTGCCTTTTGGCCCTTCAATTTGAAGTAGTGTTTTTTCTTTTAATTCTTCAAAAATAAAATGCGTAAAGCGCCCATCTATAACAAGACGAATATGAAATTCAATGAGATTAGAATTAGTCGGTGCATTGGCGATAGAAAAAGAACGCGCTTTAAAATCAGGATGCATTAAATTAACATACTGCCCTGCAAAAAATTGCATAGTATCGTTTGATATCTTGACTGTCATTTTTACCACATCATGATTTAGATGCTCAATTGCTACTACTGTGCATGAATAAGTTTTGCTTTCAATCATAGTACTCGTTGTAATTTCATTAACTTCAATAATTAGATTACTAAGCGCCTTGGACTGACACATTAATGCAAAACCTTCTGCGCGCTCTAATACCTTAATGCCTTTGGGAAGCGGTGATGGGTGATTAATTTCGCCTTTAATCACAACCCCTTTACACTTACCACAAAGTCCTTTTTGACAACCGTAGGGAAAATTAAAACCAGCACTGAGTGCTGCTGCTAATATTGATTCATCAGCTTTTATAGAAAAGCGGTGATTTGTTGTTTTATTGACGATCTGATACATAAAATACAGAGAAAAGTAACATTATACTTTATAACATATCTAAAATACGCACTCCTCCCTAGCATTTTTAATAGAATTTTATTTTTGTATTATTCGTATTTCTTAAAAAATAGTATTGATGTCATCTTTGTCACCACCTTATGTCATTTTTTTAATGGGACCAACTGCTGCAGGAAAAACAGCATTAGCCACTACACTTGTAAAATATTTGCCATGTGATATTATCAGCGTAGATGCAACAATGATTTATAAGGGCATGGATATTGGTAGCGCTAAACCAAGTGCAGCAATACGTGCAAAATATCCGCATCAGCTTATTGATATTTGTACGCCTGATAAACCTTATTCTGCTGCTTTATTTAAAAGTGATGCACATCTTGCAATTAAGCATGCTTTTAATCAAAAGAAAATACCGCTACTGGTTGGTGGTAGCAGTTTTTACTTTCGCGCCTTAGAGTGTGGCTTATCTAAATTACCGAACAGTAATGCGCGTGTTAGGGAAAAACTTAACAGCGAGTTAGAGATACATGGTAGCAATTTTTTGTATGCTAAGTTACAATATATTGATAAAGTATCTGCAATGCGTATTCATCCAAATGATTGTCAGAGGATTATGCGTGCTTTGGAGGTTTTTTATATCAGTGGCAAAACTTTAAGTATGTTACAAAAACAAAAACCCATTGGTGCACTCAACTATCCCATTAAAAAAATTATACTTCTACCTGAGAGAAAAATTTTGCATGTACGCATTGAAGAGCGTTTTTTATCTATGATAGAAAAGGGATTAATTGATGAGGTGCGTGCTTTTTACCTGCAAAAGAATATAAACTCTAATTTGCCCTCAATGCGTGCAGTTGGTTACCGTCAGGTATGGCAATATTTAGCAAACAATCTGACTAAAGAAGAAATGATGCAAAAGGCTATTATTGCCACCAGAAAATTATGTAAACGGCAAATTACCTGGCTTAGAGGAGAAACAGCAGCACTTGTGCTCACAAAGCCTGATGTACGTCTTATTTTAGATTATGTAAATTCTGATAAATGATTGGACGTAATATCAAAGATTAAGACACTAGAATAATTATGGATAGTTATTTTTGCAAAAGCATCGCTAATTCCTTTCGATTCTTCCAGTGCAATTCAAAATGACGCAGTGCGCTTTTAGCGATATATTTTTCAATAGCAAATAATAAAAAAGTATTTGGTGCATAAGTATCAATAAGTTTTTTGAGTGCTGGAAAATTATGATAGTAATATAAAATATAATCTTTTTTAAGAGAATCAAAATAATTTTTATCGCTCCAAACATCGGAGAATAAATAAATTTTTTCACCTTTATTAAAAATTTTGGGTAATTTTTCTGCAAGTAAATCAACATGTAATAGTCTTTGATATTCTTTATTTTTATACAACCCCCCTAATTCTTTAGGGAGATATCTATAATGAAGAGTATAAAATTTTGTGCCAAGTTCTTGGATAATACTATCGCCTATTTTTTTAACTTTGGCTGATTCTTTGAAAACTATTTTACACTTTGAGTTGTATATTCTTCTAAATTCAGGTAAAAACAGAGACTCGTACCCGGCATTATTTTGTCTGATAATTAAGTTATATTTTATATTTTCTAATTCACTTATCATGTCATCTCTGTTTTTTCTTAAAATTTTATATTTTCGCCATTTTAATAATTTAAAGAAATCCTCTGCTTTAATGTAGGTTATGGATTTTTTGGTTTCTTCACCTTTTTTATTTTTTATAACAATATAGGATTTATCTAAATCATAAAAATCCTCTATATTTGCACATACTTCACAACCAAAATTATGCTCGCTTGCTAAAAACAATTTGTGAATGACAGGAACTCTCCCATGAATAAAAGCTTCCTGAATAAGTATCTTTTGATGTGATAAGTTATGGTTTAATCCAGCAAAATATCCAGCTACTGCATTTTTCCCCAATTTATATTGCAGGTATTGAAAAATATATTTTGGTATTAGTTTCTGAAGCACTAATAAGATAAAATATCTGGTAATATTCCTTACCCCGCTAGGCAGAATTTTTTTAGGTGAGTAGTATATGTATTTACGCATATAGACTTTTATAAAAATGATAAAGCTTAGTAATACCCTCTGCTAGTTTTATTTTATATTGCCAGCCAAGTGTGCACAATTTGCTGATATCGCTACGTTTTTTGGTGACTCCACTTAGCTTATTTCCATTAAAAAATAATCCGCCTCCAAAACCAACAATATCGCGTATTAAATGCGCTAAATCCTTGATGCTAATATCCTCGCCTGTGCCGATATTAATATGCGTATTTCTAATGTTTTTCTGATGCCGATAAGTATCTTTAAAATCAATATTTTTCATTAAAAATATGCAGGCATCTGCCATATCTTCCGAGTATAAGAATTCGCGTTTTGCTTCGCCTGTACCCCAGACTTCTACCTTTGATGCACTAATACCAAAATGAGAAAGATAACTCTCTGCTTTTTTAAAATTAGTCAATTTTAAATTGTTTAATATGGCATCTTTTTTATGTGCTACAAGTAATTTTGCAAGATGTATTTTTCTTATAAGTACTGGCATAACATGCCCATTTTCTAAATTAAAATTATCATAAGGTCCATACAAATTTGTCGGCATCGCGCTAATAAAATTTGTGTTATATTGTAGATTATAACTTTCACACATTTTCATGCCAGCAATTTTAGCAATGGCATAAGGTTCATTAGTGTATTCAAGCTGTGAGCTTAGTAATGCTGATTCTTTAATGGGCGTGTGTGCATTTTTGGGATAAACACAAGTGCTACTCAAAAATAATAATTTTTTTACGTTGTTTTTATAAGACTCGTGAATAATATGGTTTTGGATGGCTAAATTTTGATAAATAAAATCAGCACGGTAAAGATTATTAGCCCAAATGCCACCAACTTTAGCAGCGGCTAGAAAAACATAATCAGGTTTATTTTCGGTAAAAAATTGCTCTGTTGCCATTTGATTAGTTAAATCTAGATCTTGATGCGAGCGCGTAATAATATTGTGGTAGCCTTGTACGTCTAAATTTGCACAAATTGCATGGCCAGCTAATCCGTTATGTCCTGCTACATAAATTAAATCCTCTTTATTCATAAAATTAAATATTTTTTTCAGCCACCAATATCATCGTTTTTTAAGTCGTATGCAACCATTTCATGCACTAAAGTTTTAAAGTCAGTTTTTTTCTTCCAGCCTAGTATTTGTTCTGCTTTTTTAGGGTTGCCGAGTAAAATATTAACCTCGCTTGGGCGAAAATATTTTTTATCTACTTTAATACGTACTGTACCAGTTTTTGCGTCAATGCCTTGTTCATTGATGCCGCTTCCCTGCCAAATAATTTTGATACCAATTTCGGCAAAAGCAACCTCTACAAATTCGCGCACACTATGAGCTTCCCCTGTAGCAATAACATAATCTTTAGGCATATCTTGTTGCAACATTAGCCATTGGGCATACACATAGTCTTTAGCGTGCCCCCAATCTCGTTTTGCATCAAGATTACCTAAGGTAAGCACAGATTGTTTAGCCTGATAAATCTTCGCAACCGATTTAGTAATTTTTTTGCTAACAAAGGTTGCTCCTCTTCTTGGCGATTCATGATTAAATAAAATACCGTTGCACGCATAAATATTATAGGATTCTCGGTAATTAATAGTAATCCAGTGCGCATATAATTTTGCTACACTATAAGGAGATTTAGGATAAAATGGCGTGTTTTCGTTTTGTGGTTCAGTCCCTTTAATACCGCCAAAAATTTCTGAAGTAGAGGCTTGATAATAACGACAATTTATATTTAAATCACGAATACTGTCCAATAAACGTATCGTGCCAATTGCATTAACTTCTGCAGTATACTCCGGCACTTCAAAAGAAATACCTACATGCGACTGGGATCCTAAATTATAAATTTCATTCGGCTTAATGCGGGAAATCAGGCGGTTTAAGTTACTGGAGTCGGTTAAATCTCCGTAATGGATAATAAGGTTGGGGTGTTCAAAAAAATGGTTAATTCTTTGCGTTGTGAATACAGATACTCTGCGCATAATAGCGTGTACTTGATAATTTTTTTCTAATAATAATTCTGCTAAATAAGAACCATCTTGGCCAGTAATGCCAGTAATAAATGCTTTTTTCATATTTTCATTTTGTTTTTATCTTCGCCTAAAATCATCTTCTAAGCGTTCAATATCATCCTCACCTGTATAAGCACCCACTTGTGTTTCAATGATAATAAGTATTTTATTTGTATCATTTTCTAAGCGATGTCGTTGTCCTGCCTTAATATAGGTAGATTTGTTTTCGTTAAGATAGGAGATTTTATCCTCAATAGTAATGCGCGCACGTCCACTAATTAACACCCAATGTTCATTACGGTGCTTATGACGTTGCAGAGAAAGTCTATTTTTTGGATTGACAATGATACGTTTTAATTTATAACCTGGCTCTTCCAACAAAACCTCATAACTGCCCCAAGGTCTTTGGACTAAGCGATGGTTTTTTGTAAGTGTGCTATTTTTTTTATTTAATTGATTAACTACTTCTTCTATGTGATTAAGTGCATTTTTATGACTAACAAGTAGCGCATCATCAGTATCAACAATAACTAAATCATCAATGCCTAAAGTTGCAACGAGCTTATCAGCATAAACAAAATTATGATGTGCATCTACTGCAATAAGGTTTTTTGCATTATTTATTTTTTCTGTTATTTTTTCTGGGTAATTTTTAGATAATTGTATAAGTGCTTTAAAATTCCCCATATCATGCCAAGTTATATCTGTTTTTAACATTTTAATTTTTGTACTCTTTTCCATCAGCGCATAATCAATACTTTTTTCTGGAATATGCATCATGTCTTCAAGATGAATGCGTATATCTTTTTGTGCGCAGATGTCATTTTTTTGTTTTTCAGCATGCTCAAATGCATGCGCACAAGCATCATAAATATCACACGCATGCTTTTTAAGCTCAGTTAAAAATACACCTGCTTTAAAACAAAATATGCCGCTATTCCAATAATAATTACCTGTAGACAAATAAAATTTTGCTGTTTCAATATCTGGTTTTTCAACAAAAGAAAGCACAGTATTTTTTCTCATTTCAATATAACCATACCCTGTTTCAGGATATTTTGGTTTAATACCTAAGCTTACTAAATAATTTTGCTTGGCATAAGTTTTTGCCTTTTTAATGATTTTTTCATAATTTTTTTGTTGAGAGATAATGTGGTCAGCAGGCGTTATAAGCATTATGGTATCAGGACTCACCGATAAAGCAGAAAATGTAATGGCTGGCGCAGTATTATAACTAGCAGATTCTAATAAAAAGCGGTGCGTGTTAGAAATTTTTTTTAATTGTTTTAGTTGTTTTTGAGCAATCAAATAATGTGCTTCATTTAAAGTAATACAGTATTCTTTGCAGAGAAATTGATTTCGCTCAATAGTTTTTTGAAAAAGTGATTTTTGTTCATCAAAAAGCGTAATGAATTGTTTGGGCATTAGCATGCGGCTAATTGGCCAAAGGCGCTTACCTGTACCGCCACAAAGAATAACGTTAATCATGAAAACACTGAATAGTTAAAGATTAGCTATTTTACTACGGCTTTATTTAATATAGTTATTTAATCCAAGTAAGTTATTTATCTTACTACTCAAGTTTTGTTTACGTTCTTTGAAAACATAATAGATTTTTCTCAGCATATAAAAAAATGCACTGTGCCTGATACCTATTTTTATGCTTACAGGGTTATAGTTATATATTTTTGCCAATCTACTTCTATCCGCTGCTAAGTGACTTGGAGCATCATAGTTAACTTTAATAAGTTCTGGTATTGTCATATATAAGTTTAATGCTTTGAAATCCCCTGTATAATCATCCAGAGGGCGACTTAGCGGTTTTATCATGTTAAGTATTTTTTTAGCTGCTTTTTGGTTAATAACATAAGCATAAGCACCGCCAAGAGTTACAATAGGTTTAGCAATTTTAAAATTAAATGGTAGTTTTTTGATAGGAAATATATATCTTGCATAATGATTTTTTTTTAGATAAATACTATAACCTAAAAACAAAATATCCCAATTTTTTGGTAGATAATGTACTGTTTGCATTCCTTGTTTAACATACTCGCCTAGGATTGTATCATCTTCTAAGATAAGCATCGTTTTAATGCGCTCTTTTAGCATTTTTTTATAAACACCTAAATGACTCAAAGCACAGCCTATTTCACCGCGTGTTAAAGGCATTTTTTTGTAAGACAATGTGTTTTTTTCATTATATACTTTGTTTATTTCATCTTCGCTTAAAGCCTCTCCATCAATAGCGTCAAAAAATACGTAGTCTAATTTCAACTTTTCACATGCCTTGACGATTAATTTTTTACGCCAGGTATTTTTTAAACTGATAATGGTAATAGGTATCTGAGAAAATGAAGTGTGACGGGACATAATTTTAGTGTACTATTAAGATAACGCGTTGCGTTTTGGCAAATTTTCCCATAGCAAATAATAAATATGACTGCTATTTATGTAACTAAAATGTGCATACTACAAGCTCCTATTATTAGTACTTTGGGACACAATAAGCTAATTTTAGATGGAAATTTTGAGTAGACATTATGAATAACAAATTCATTTGCAACTAATTTATTTGGTTTCCTTTTTCGGATGTGAATATTTTTTTTGCTGTGCCAAATACATCGCTGTTTATAAAATAATTATAGCTTTTAATCGCGCCATCCTGGATGCCGTGTAAGGCTTTTTCTCTGTTTATAATAATACCAAAATTATCCTCAGAATCTCTAAATTGAATAGCACCGCCAATAATTGCTAGAATAATTAAAATTGCAATAAAAACTTTCAACATATTAATAATTAATAAGTAAAGAAATTACTATAATAAAAAATTGCTATAGTAACAATCTTTTTGATAAAAAATGGCTCCCCGACCTGGGCTCGAACCAGGGACAAACGGATTAACAGTCCGTCGCTCTACCAACTGAGCTATCGGGGAATAAAAAAAGACAGTTATTATACTACAGCCCACCATAATCAGAGAAAAAAGGCACACTAATCTTCATTTATTTCACCAGTAATTCCAATTGATTAGGATAAAATTAATTATTTTGTATCGTATTATTTTTTTAATTTGGCTTAAGTATGCGCTTTTATATAATCAATAGCTTGCTGAATAGTAGTTATTTTTTCAGCTTCAGCATCTGGAATTTCGCAGTTAAATTCCTCTTCTAAAGACATCACAAGCTCAACAGTATCTAAAGAATCAGCACCTAGGTCATCAATAAAAGCAGCATTGTCATCAATATCACCTTTTAAATCTAATTGTTCAATTACCACTGCTTTTACTCGCTTTTCAATACTCATCGTTTTTTTCCTAAAAATAAAAAATGAAATAGCTACTACTTCACGACAAAATAATATTTAGTGTCTCAAGAGAATTTTTAAAAATTCTCTTTCTGAAAGTTTAAACCTAGAAGAGGTAATTTTATCAGCAGAATAACTCATAGGTATATACGGTGGATAGTAATGAGAGTAAAGGCAAGTTTTCTACTTGATCTTTTTCATGAGTTTTGTGAATGGGTGGCGGTACAATAAAGTTCGGATTTTTATTTAAAATTGGGCTAATGTTATGCCAGAGCATTTTATTTTGCGCATAGTGTTGTAGCATTTGTGCAGGAG
This sequence comes from Gammaproteobacteria bacterium, assembly GCA_965207345.1. GTDB lineage: Bacteria > Pseudomonadota > Gammaproteobacteria > PS1 > Pseudothioglobaceae. The sequence goes on from OZ242280.1 coordinate 831,802, forward strand.
ATTTGCCGTAATGCGGATAATATGGATATTGGTAATTTTCATTATAGTTTACTAAATATTTCTGCCATTTTTGCTCGTCCATATCAGCAATATCTTGATTTCTTATAAAATCATGGTTGGCGAATAAAAAGTGTTGAACACTTGCATCATAGTCTGGTCTTAAGTTTAGCTGATGTTGCGTTAAATTATTTTCGGCTAAAAATTGCTGATAGACACATTCTTCCTTACCGTTAAAAGTGTTCAAATTACTAGTTCGTATCGTTTGAAGAGAAACGTCAAACCTTGATAAAAATTCAGCTGATTCTTCTAATAATTCAATTAAATACCTTTTATTTTTACTCCTTTTGAGCTTAAAAAAAGCATAATTACTGAATGTGTCAATGAGTATGTATAAGTAAAATCTATATTTCTGAGTATCATCGTATAAACTAACAATATCTTGAGATAGTTGCTCGCCAGGCATTTTAACTTTATCATAGTAGGCGAAGCACGGATTCATATTTGATAAAAATAAACGTTGATTACTAGATAAGCGTCTAATATTTCCAGATTTAATTTTTTTTTCTAAAATAGACCATCGTTTTTGTTTGGATTCTAAATTATGTTTTTTGAGTATGTTATATATACCCATGCCCGACAGAAAAATTTTATCTTTTTTGAGTTTTTGCGATATGCTTGCAGAACTGATAGACGGATTACTAATTGCTATAGATAAGATTTTTTCTATTATTGTTTGATTGTATTTGCTACGTGCTATACTATAGCTAGCAGGTTTATTTTTTAAGCCTAATATACCTTCACTGCTAAAACGTTGTTTATATTTATAAAATTGTGTTCGGCTAATATTAAATTGCTTACAAACACTTTTAATATTGCCATGTTTATCGGCAAAATTTATAATCGCTAAACGTTCTAAAATATTATATTTTATCACTTATTGTTGTCTTTCTACTAATTGCTGAAAGTAACCTTTTTTTGCGACAAGTTCTTCATAATTACCTGTTTCAATAATTTTACCTTCATCCAAAACATAAATACGGTCAACATTTCTGATAGTGGATAAACGATGGGCAATGATGATACGTGTAATATGCATTTTTTCTAAAGTTTTTTGAATAATACTTTGTGTGATATTATCCATTGCGCTCGTTGCTTCATCAAATAAAAGCATTGATGGCTTAGATGCTAAAGCTCTAGCTATAGTTAAACGCTGCAGCTGACCGCCAGACAACCCGGAACCGCCTTCGGTAACAATGGTGTGTATAGTCATCGGCATTTTTTCCACATCTTTTTTCATACCTGCTTGCTCAAGCGCAAGCCATACATCATCTTGAGTAACATCACTATCATTGACCGTGATATTATCTAAAATACTGCCTGGAATAATGCTACTATTTTGTAATACTACACCGATATTGCTTCTCAGGCTAGCAAAATTTAATTCTTTAGTATTTATATCATCTATCAAAATAACCCCAGATTCTGGATGCTCAAATCCCATAACAAGACGAGCAATAGTTGATTTACCAGAACCTGATTTACCAACAATTGCAACATATTCTCCCGGTTTAATTTTAAGCGATAAATTGTTAAGAACAGGCAATGTGTCTTTTCTATATCCAAAAATAATATTGGAAAGTTCAATAGCACCCTTAAAATTTCTAATGACTACTCTATTTTCTTCTTTTTCAGGCGCTTCTTTTAAAATCGGCATAATACGATTAATCATAGGTACAGTGGCTAATACAGTAATTAAAATACTAGAGATTGAAAGGAATGCGGACATTAGCTGACCTAAGGCAGCGTTAAAAGAGATAAAATCACCCAGAGAAAAGTTGGTGTTATAACCTTTTTTATACAAGCCATAATAAATAAATGAGAAAATAGCAACGTTAATCAGCAAAGGCATGATTTGAATAATGGACTGCAAGGTCGCATTGTAGAGCATAAATTTTCTATTACTAATTACAAGTCTGTCATAAACATTTGACCATAGCGATAACACGGTATTTTCTTTTGCGGCAATACGTAGCTTATGGATACCATTTAATAATTGAAATACAATGCCACCGAGTTTACCTCTATAATCATAAATGTTTCTTAGAATAGGAAGGATTGAACGAATAAAGAAAAATACACCAATTCCAATAATTACCAAAAATGCTATTGAAATAAGCGCTAACTGCCAACTATAATAAAAAAGTAAGCCAAAAGTGGTAATCATAGAAAGCCCAGATATAATAGCTGAGGTCGTAGCAGCGGACCAAATGCCACGCACATCATCCATGATATTTGCTCTATTTGCCAAGTCACCAACAGAGAATTTACTAAAGAAATCCAGCGGTAATTTTAGGAGACGAATCCAAATCGCTGCATGAATATCCAGGGAGAATTTACTCTCTAAGCGTAAAATAGCAATACTATTACTTAACTGAAAAACAAGCACACTAATTGTTGTAGCAAGTAGCGCAAGCAGATAAGCATGAATAGCAGCAATATCATAACTAGGTAGCGCTCCTGCTAGCAGACGGCCTATAATTACTGGCGTTACTAAATGTACAAGACTAATCAGTAAGCCTGTGAATAAAATCTGGCGTAAATCTTGGTGCGCAAAAAATATTCCTCTTTTAAATAGAGACAATCCACTATCAATTGGTTCGCTCGGTAGTGGCCGATAGATCATCAGCGCCTGATTATCAATATTATTTGCAATTTCACTCGTTAGTTTATGCCATATATTACTTTTAAAGTCATAATAATAATAACTATTTTTGCGGTGATCTAGAAGGATGGTTTCATTATTTTCTTTTAATTTAGAAATGATTAACCAACGATTTTTCTTATACCATTTCTCTTCTAAAACAACCTCTCTGGAAGTAAAACCCTGTATAGAAAGTGCACGTTCTACATCTTGTCTATTTTGGTAATCTAATTTTTCAAACAATTGATAATTTCCCAAAGTTGGTAAAATATCAGTAATCTTACATATCTCATTCATTAAACGATTCATACCCAAACTTTCATCAATGACAAGTTCAACTGGAGTAATATTGGCATTACCCTTATAAGAATTGTATAAACGATAAAAGGTGTTAGATAAATGATTTTTTTGTTCTTTCCTTAGACGGTGAAATACATCTTTTTGCTCAGCATTTTTATCTAGAAAATATTGATGAGAAGTACGTTTCAGCCACTCATCAAATTGGGTAACCAATGGTTTGAGAGATTTATTTTCAAGTACAGTATAGGCATCAACGCTATCAAATAAAAAATCTTCACCTTGATCAACATGGATTTTTGTGGTAACAGGGACTAAGGTATCTAATTTTGTCAAAATATCATCAGCAGATGATTCATCCTCTTTTTTATAAATTCTAACCCACATCAATTTAGCATCATCAGATGCTTTTAATGAACTATCAACTGGATGACATGTTCCTCCTTTAATATTTTTATCAATCGCATATCCTAGTTGATAAGATTTTTTTGTTGTCTGAATATCAGCAATAGTTGAAATACTATCTAAATAATGACTAATTATTTTCGCAACACGGCGATCTTGGGAGGCAAATAAAGTTTCAGTTTTAATTTTAGATAAATGCGTGTTGTGATCCAGAGCAAGATAAAAACCATAGCTTGATTGAGAAGATTCCCCAGGACTATAATCAGGAGCACTGAGTGCTATATCACCTGCTGTAAGCGTGCAAATATAATGTCTAGTATCAGTTGGTTTACCATCTTTTATAAGCCATGAAAACACATAGGCATCACCTTGAGTAATAACATAAGATATTTCATCATCATTGAGATGAATAAAGTATTTATTACTCAACTCCAAAGGCACAACACCTAGCGTTTGAAACAAAGTTTGTTGACTTTCTGTTAGAGTAGCAGGCTTTGTCATTGACTTGTTACTAGTGATTTGTAAATATTGTCCTCTTTAATGAGGTCATTGTGTATACCAGTTTGCACTATTTTACCTTCGTCCATTACAATAATTTTATGCGCGTCTCTAACAGCACTAAGCCGATGTGCAACAAAAATGCAAGTGCATCCTCTGCGTTTTAAATTGTTAATAACTATTGATTCAAGAATGGAATCAAGCGCAGAAGTTGCCTCATCAAGAATAAGAATAGATGGATTATTAACCAATGCTCTAGCAATTTCCAAACATTGTCTTTGTCCGCCACTGAAATTTTTACCATTTTCCTCAATTTTATAATCATAACCACCAGGCAATCTATTGACCACATCAAATATGCCAGCATCTTTTAATGCATGGTTAATATCATCTTCACTTACAGAGTTATCCCAGAAAGTCAGGTTATCTCGAATAGATCCCTGGAATAGAACAATATCTTGACTTACCACAGAAACAGAGCGGGAAAATAAAAAACGATCTATCTGATTAATGTTAATACCATCAATATCAATTTCACCTTCGGTTGGATAATATAGTCTTGATAATAGCTTGATCAAAGTGGATTTACCACTTCCTGAACCACCAACAATAGCAAGCATAATGCCAGGTTCTACTACCAAATTAAATTTATCAAATAACGGCGGGGCAAAGCGACTATAAGTAAAAACTAAATTTTTGAATTCTATTTTGCCAGATAAATTTTCATAAGTGCCAATTTCATTTTTCTCTGAAGAGAGAATCAGTGGGTCAGCCTTATAATTAAATACATCATTTGTTCTATCAATATCGCCTTTTAAAACTTGTAGCTCACCAGCAAAACCGACTAAGTTTGAGATGGGCGCCATAAAGCTACTCATTAAGGATTGAAAGGCAATGAGCGTGCCGACCGTCATAACGCCATCTAATATTTTAAAACTACCTAGATAGATGACAATCATTATAGCGAGTGAACTTAAAAAGCTAGGGGTTAAGTTGAGAATATAAGAATACACAGCGAGTCTTTGCACGGCATTGAGCATTTTAGCTTGATAGCCAGACCATTTCCTGAAAAATGATTGTTCCATACCACTGGATTTAAGTGTATCTATAATACGCAAACCATTCATTGAAACACCAAGTAACATTGCTTTTTCTTTAAACATAACTTGGTTTGCATCATTCTGCCTACTTCTTAACATACGCAAAACGACAAAATTCAATAACATAATTATGATAGCAATTAAGCCCAAGTATATATCATACATTAGTAGCACAGTGCCATAGATAAGTGAGGTGAGCAGATTAATGATATTAACTGAAATATTATGCGATAGCGTCATTGCTATTTTTTCATTCAAATTCGCTCGATCTGCAATATCGCCGAGATAGCGCTGACTAAAAAACATAATTGGTAATTTTAAGATATGCGTCATAAAATGGGTAGCACTTACAACCGATAGTTTTACCCCTAGTAACACTAGTGTTATTTGTTGTAAGAACATTAGTATAGCCTGCACGATAAGCACGATAATCATACCGATAATCAGTGGGGCGACTAGGGAGTCAAATTGATTAATGAGAATATCGTCAATGAAGATTTTAGAAAAAACAGGAATAGTTAAACCAGGCACAACCAAAAGTAGCGTTGCCATTGCAATGAACAACACATCGTATTTGGATTCTCTTAGAAGGGGGATAAAGCGACTATAAGTCTTAACGGGAGAGCCCATTGGTTTAAAATTTTTGTCTTTTTTAAAATTTAATACAATACCCGTAAAACTCTCATCAAATTCTCTATAATCCGCTGTTCTACGCCCAGAAGCTGGGTCATTTAAATAAAATATTTTTTTCTCTTCATCGTAACCTTCTAATACTAGAAAGTGATTGAAGCTCCAAAATAAAATAGCAGGAAAAATAACTTTCTTATTAATCTGAGGAATATCAATGTTAATGGGCGCGCTTTCCAAATTGAATTGTTTAGCAACTTTAACAATACTGAGTGCGTTACTGCCATCTCGAGAAATGCCACACAAATCCCTTAATTCTTCTAAGGAGCTATAAACTTTATGATAATCAAGAATAATTCTAAGCGAAGCAGCACCGCATTCAGTTGCCTCCATTTGCAAAAGAGTTGAGGTGGTTACTCTATTTTTTTTAAAAAAACGTTTAAATAGCTTCATGCCAATTTATGTATGCATCAAAAAGGTTTTTAATTAAAGAGAGATTTAATCCAAGGAATAGCCAAAGAAATTGGCCTTTTCTCCTCCAACAAAAATTCAGCCGTTCCTATACTTCCAACGTCAATATTTTTTACATTTAATCCCTTTTCAGATGTCCAATCAAAGCCATTTTTAGAATCAGTTTTTTTTAGCAATTTAACAGAAACTTCATAAGCAGGTCCTTTTTGCAAAAAAAGATTGACTAAGTTTTTGTTAGCTAATTTTGCATAAATACCTGCAGAGCTTAAAGGAAAATCAGAAATTGATTGCACAGACCCTTTAACAAAACCATAACTATTTCTATCTAAATAACCTACTTCAACATTTACTTTCATACCAGGCTTAATTTTTTTACCATTAAATACGTCAACATATGCCAAAAATTCAATATCTTCTTGCTGATTTTGCTTCATTAATTCCCCATAACCTAAGCCGTCTTTAGAGATTATAGAACCGGGTGGCGGGCTATGATTGACAATACTGATGAGTGGTGTTTGTGGGCCGACGTATTCATCCTGGGTTGCCTTTAATTCAATGACTAAACCAGCAACAGGAGATTCTACTACTGTACCTTCAATAGAGCTTTTAAGCAACTCAATATCACTTTCTAAACTATTAACTACTTGTTCTAGCTTGTCTAATCTAATATCCTCTTGATGAATGATCTGACTTTCATTAGAAAGTAGTTCATTTCTATTAAGGATTAAACTATTGAGCTGATTTTTTAATTGGTGCAAATTAGTTCTAAAAGAGACTAAAGCAGATTGAGTAATACTTCTATCTTCATAAAACGCTTTATTTTCCTCAAATATTTGCTCACTATCAGCAATCTCTTTAGTTAAAAAACTGATACTGCTATCAATATATTTTAGGTGACGATTATTATTAATTTTTCGCTCAGATCTTTCTTCTTTGGTCTGTTTTACTACTTTATGGTATAATTTCCTTTCAAGTTTGAGTTTTTTCTCAGCAATTTTTAAGCGTTTTTCTAAAGTAGCAGCAGAGAATTTAGCGACTTTATCGCCCTTTCCAACATAATCACCGACCCCAACGTAAATTCTATCAAGCGTTTCACCTTGAGAGGTAACAACATTAACGACACGACCGTTATTAGGTAAGAATATTCCCTGAGAATGTACTCTGGATGAAACAAGAGCAAGCACGCTCCAAATAATAAATCCCACCGTAAGTATAATAATCATCCACAACGTAATCCAAGTTGCAGGGTTGGTGATAAAAATTGATTTATCCAACTCTTCAGCAGAAGAGAGTTTGCCTAAAGCATTTTTTCTAAATATAATCATGATGCATCCACCGCCAGTTTTATTTCATATTAATTTATGCAGATTTTAAGCAGCGAGCATAATATTTAACTGTTTTATGTCCTGCTCTGATAAAACACCCGCTATTTTTCTTAAGGTTAGATAGCTAAGTAGATATTTATGTAGCACTTGAATATAACTTTTCTTAGCATTTTGCAGACCACTTTGTGCATCTAAAAAATCATCATTTGTCCTTAAATTAAGGTGAAAACTTTTTTCAGTTTCTTTTAGTTTTAATGCACTATATTTTACGGTGGATGCTGAAGTTTTAATTCTTTCTTTGTAAAATAAAACATTATTATAGGCAATACGTAGCTCTTTAATGAGCGACTTTTTCACACTTTCTAAATTAAGCTTAGAACGTTTAAGTTCTGCTCTTGCTTGCGATAATCTGGCATTGGTATAAAAACCTTGAAAAACAGGAATAGATAGTTGTATTTGATAAGTCTCATTGGGATTAGAGCTATAGTAGTTCTTTTCTGCATTCTCGGTAAGAAATGCAGAAAAATCAACCGTTGGATAGTGCCCAGCTCTCGCGGTATAGACCTCCTGTTTAGCCGCTTTGAGTAAATATTTTTGCATTTTTAAAGATTGATTGTTTTTTTGCGCCAGATTAAGCCAATATTCAAAGTCTTCTGTTATCACCATATCGGATACACTATCGGGCACAACTTCTTTAACATGATAATTCGTATCTATTCTTCCTATATAACTGGCTAAAGCTAATTTGCTCGCTCGCAAATTATTTCTGCCACTTTGCACGTTAGAGAGCGTGAGTTGATAATTCACTTCAACTTCTGATAAATCAATATTGGTTGATTGATGCACCTTATAACGTTTTTTAACCACTTCTTTGTGATCTTCAATAAATTTTAAATCCGCCAAGAAAGATGCTAGTTCCACTTCTTTGTCTAAAATTGCAAAATAAGAACTTGTAATGCTTAAAATTAAGTTTTGCACAGAATCCTCATAACGCAATTTTTCTGCTGTAAGCATATATTTAGCCTTTTTATGAGAGCTTATATCTGCGTAATTAAAAATAGATTGTGAGATAGAGACAGTATTTCTCTCAGAAGTTACACTAGTATGGTCAGGGCGATAAGAAGAACCCGCACCTAAACCTCTATATTCGTCGTCTGTAAAACTTCGGCTGAAGTTAATTCTGGGAAGTAATGCAGCACGAACTTGAAGCTTATTCTGCTCTTGGATGATCACATTTTGTTTGGCAATTGCGAATCCTTCCTCACTATTAAGACTTAGTTGGTAGGCTTGCCATAAGTTGATGGACTCCGCCGAAACGGAGCCAACCAACAAAAAAAAAAAACTTCTTGCCAATAAAGTCTTACTAATAAGAAGATAATGTAATAACATTTTCGTAAAGTAAAATGATATCACTCGTTATTCATCCTCCATGTAAGGAAGTACAATGTGTACAAGTTTGTCGGTGTTAAATAGTAACTCTACCCTACTACCACCTGGAATATCAACCCCTTCTTCTCTTAATACATCGGTTGGATTAGCATCTAACTTAGATTTAAAGTCGGGATCACCATAATAGCGAGCTATAACATCTAGGAATATTTTTTGATTTTCCTCAAACTGCTCTTGAGTAATTTCTTTCATTACACTCTCCTTTTTTGTTTATAAAAAATAAAAAATCGTGAATCTAGGTTCTATAAAGTCCAGAGCAAAGTCTCACAGACAAGAATTTTATACGAGAAAATATTCATTTGTAAACAATTTTATAAAAAAATTTGTGTATAAGATGTAGATAAGATTAAAATAAACACGATTCCTACGTTGCCATGATAGAAGTTATTGACAAGGAACATTAAACAAATATTCATTAAGAAGATTATGGGCAAAACAACTGGATTTAGAGAATTTATCAGAAAAATAGAAGGTTATCGGGATGTGCACGACAGAATTCTTGATTATGATGAAGTTTTTACTGATAAACATAGGCTGGATCTTTTAAGTGACCAGGGTGCTAGATGCATGGATTGCGGTGTAGCGTTTTGTCAATCTCACGATGGTTGTCCAATTGATAATTTAATTCCAGAATGGAATGATTTAGTTTACCAAAATCGTTGGCATGATGCTTATATACGATTGTATGAGACAAATAATTTTCCTGAATTTACTGGACGTGTTTGTCCTGCGCCATGCGAAGGTGCTTGTGTATTAGAAATTAATGAATCTGCTGTAACGATTAAAAATATTGAAATGGCAATTGCTGATAAAGCCTTTGATGAAGGTTGGATTAAAAGTAATCTACCTGGTTATAGGAGTGGCAAAAAAGTTGCTGTTGTTGGTTCAGGTCCTGCAGGATTAGCAGCAGCAGATGAACTCAATAAAAAAGGGCACCATGTTGTTGTATTCGAAAGAGATGATAGAATAGGCGGTTTATTAATGTATGGCATTCCAAATATGAAATTAGATAAAAAAATTGTGAATCGCCGTCTAAACTTATTAAGAGATGAGGGCATTGAGTTTGTGGTTAATGCAGATGTTGGGCGCAATGTTTCCTTTGCTAAACTAAGAAGTGATTTTGATGCCATTTTACTTGCGGTTGGTGCAACAAAGGCGCGCACACTTGGTATAAAAAATGCTGACGCTAAGGGTATTCATCTGGCAATGGAATATTTAATGAGTAATACAAAAAGTTTACTGGATACTGGTTTGCCAGAGCATTCTCATTTATCAGCAAATTGCAAGAATGTTATCGTTATAGGTGGCGGTGATACAGGTACAGACTGTATTGCAACAGCACTTAGGCAGGGTGCAAAGTCAATTGTTAATTTTGAATTAATGTCTAAACCAACAAACATTAGAAATGAAAATAATCCCTGGCCCGAGTGGCCTTTGATTTATCGTGTTGATTATGGTCATGAGGAATCACAATATGCATTTGGCAAAGATGCAAGAGTTTATTGTGTGATGACAAAAGCATTTATAAAAGATGATAAGGGACGTGTTAGTGCTATTAAAACCGTGCAAGTGGATTTTAGCAATGGCTTGAAGGAGCTGGCAAATAGCGAAAAAATTTGGCGCGCAGATTTAGTATTACTTTCTTTAGGTTTTATTTCGCCAGAGCATTATGTGAGTGACGTAGCGCATATCAATTTAGACGATAAAAGAAACTATCAGGCGTATTATGGAGATTATCGCACTAATCAAGAAGGAATTTTTGTTGCTGGTGATTGCCGTCGCGGGCAATCTTTGGTAGTATGGGCTATTAATGAAGGTCGTTCTGTTGCTGAGAAGATAGATATTTATTTACGCACCTAAAATTTTATTTTGTGCTTTATAAAATACTATATTATGTGAAATAAACATTGTATTATGTATCTCTTTAGTGATATGTTGTTTATTACTAGAAAGTGACACACCACGTTATACTTCAGTATAATAGCCTTGTTCAGTTTTTTTGGAGAGATGGTTTTGTTTAAATTTAATAAGGGAGTGATATATGGCTAATAGATTATACAATACGCCCAATTTGGATGAGTTGGAGAGAGGTCCTTGGCCCTCGTTCGTTACAGGTCTAAAAAGATTGGCTAATGCCAAGCATGAAGGTGCTGATATGGCGCGGGATGTTTTGGCAACATTAGAAACTTCTTATGTTACTAAAAAAGGCTATTGGAAAGGTGGTACAGTCGGTGTTATTGGCTATGGAGGAGGCGTCATTCCTAGATTTAATGAACTTAAAAATGAAGAAGGTGGTTATAAGTTTAAGGCTGCCAGTGAGTTTCATACGCTTAGGGTGCAACCGCCAGCTGGTATGCATTATACCTCTAAACTGCTTAGAGACTTATGCGATATATTTGTTGACAATGGCGGCTCAGGTTTGATTGGTATGCATGGACAATCTGGCGATATTATGTTTCAGGGTGCGGATGAAAAAGCAGTGCAAAAAATCTTTAATGCACTAAATGATTACGGTTTTGATATGGGTGGTGCTGGCCCTGCGGTTAGAACAGGAATGTCTTGCGTTGGTGCTTCTCGTTGTGAAATGTCAAATACTAATGAAGCAACGGTGCATAGAACTCTTGTTAATGCTTTTTTGGATGATATGCATAGACCCGCTTTACCTTATAAATTCAAATTTAAAGTGTCAGGTTGTGCGAATGATTGTATGAATTCGGTAGAGCGCTCGGATATGTCTATCATTGGTACGTGGCGTGATGATATTAAAATCAATGACACAGCATGGAAAAAAATGCTAGCGGATAAAGGTCGAGATTATGTAGTGAACAATATTATTTCTCGTTGTCCAACACAGTGCATGAGCCTTAATGAAGATGACTCGTTGAATATTGATAATAAGAATTGTGTGAAGTGTATGCACTGTCTTAATGTAACTTCACCGCTGTCTGAGAATTATGTCAAGAGTGGTTCAGATGGTGCAATTCTGGCCACAGGTGATGATAAGGGCGTAACTATTATTATGGGCGGTAAGCGCACGCTCAAAATAGGTGATCTTTTTGGCACAGTTGTTGTGCCGTTTATGAAAATGGATACAGAAGAAGACTATGAGGCAATTACTGAAATCGCTGAAAATGTAATTGACTTTTTTGCCGAAAATGCCTTGGAACATGAGCGTACTGGTGAGATGATTGAGCGCATTGGTTTGGTTAATTTCTTAGAAGGTGTTGGGATTGAAATGGATCCGAATATGGTTAATAGCCCTCGTTATATGTCCTACGTTCGTATGGATGGCTGGGATGAAGAAGCGACTAAGTGGTTTGAACGCAAAGCTGAGGCAAACGCTTGACATTGCTTCTTCAATTGTCCTGCTTTCGGTTTGGATGGTTTGAGAGTTTACTTAATAGTTCATTGTTAAGTAGTTAATTTATAGAGTACTAATTTTTAAGGAGATTTATATAATGCCTAAAAATGTGAGAATGCCAATTGAGTCTGGGGTGCCTGACCCAATACAGTATATGCACCCAACAATGAGAAGAAATTTTGCCCAGTGGTCATTTCATTCTCGTCCTCGCCCAGGCGTGTTAAAACATGTTTCAAAAAATAACGAAAAAATTTGGACAGTACGTTGTGGTACTCAGAGACAAATGGATGTTTTCACCATAAAAAAACTTGCTGATATCGCAGATGAATATGGTGATGGTTATGTCCGTTTTACCATTCGCTCTAATGTTGAATTTATGGTAGATAGTGAGCAAAAAGTAGCGCCGCTTGTTAAAAAATTAGAGTCTGAAGGCTTTCCAGTTGGTGGCACAGGTCCTAGTGTTTCTATGATATCTCACACACAAGGCTGGTTGCATTGTGATATTCCAGGAACGGACGCTTCTGGTGTCGTTAAGGCACTTATGGATGAGTTAGTAGATGAATACCGCGTTGAAGAAATGCCTAATCGTGTTCATATGACAACTTCATGTTGTCAGATTAATTGTGGTGGACACGGTGACATTGCCATTAATATTCAACATACCAAACCACCTAAAATTAATCATGATTTGGTTGCTAATGTTTGCGAGCGCCCAAGCGTAGTTGCACGTTGTCCTGTAGCAGCGATTCGTCCTGCGATGGTAAATGGTAAGCCAACACTTGAAGTGGATGAGAAGAAGTGTATGTGTTGTGGTGCTTGTTTCCCCCCTTGTCCGCCGATGCAGATTAATGACCCAGAGCATTCTAAATTAGCAATTTGGGTAGGTGGTAAGCATTCTAATGCAAGAAGTAAGCCCTCTTTTCAAAAATTGGTAGCAGCTGGCATTCCTAATAATCCTCCTCGTTGGCCTGAGGTGGCAGAAGTCGTTAAGAAAATTCTTTCGGTTTATAAAGATGATGCACGAGACTGGGAGAGAGTAGGGGAATGGGTTGAGCGTATTGGCTGGCCCGTTTTTTTCGAAAAAACAGGCTTGCCATTTACAAAATTTCATATTTCTGACTGGAAAGGTACGAGACATCAATTAAATTCATCTGCTTATATTCGTTTTTGAGTTTGTTTTAGATATGAAGTTTTCCATTCAAGTAAATGAGGGTCCGTATCAGCATCAAGCATCTGATACAGCATATCAATTTGCTAAAGCAGTTATTGATTCTGGTCACGATGTTTTCCGTGTTTTTTTCTATCATGATGGCGTTAATAACGCTAGCCGTTTTACCGTACCTCCTAAAGATGATAGGAATTTGGTCAATAATTGGGCAGATTTGAAAAATAAAGATGGTAGTAATATAGATAAAGTAGTTTGTGTTGCTGCTGCTCTTCGCCGTGGTATGTTAGATAGTTCGGAGGCGAAAAAAAATAATGTAGATAGTAATAATATTCACAGTGCTTTTCGCATCTCAGGACTAGGACAATTAATTGAAGCTGGCATTCAATCGGATCGTCTAGTGGTATTTGGAGACTAATTATGGCGAATGTTAAAAAATTTATGTATTTAAATCGCAAAGCACCTTATGGCACAGTGTATGCTTTAGAGTCGCTTGAGGTAATCTTAATTGCAGCAGCATTTGATCAAGATGTTAGCGTGGTGTTTATTGATGATGGTGTGTATCAAATTGTGCAAAATCAAAGCACAGATGGTATCGGTATGAAAAATTTTTCTGCCACTTATCATGCGCTAGGAGACTACGATATCAATAAAATATGTGTTTCCAAAGAATCTTTAGAAGAAAGAGGATTATCAAAAGCTGATTTACTACCGCTTGTCTACGAAGATGAGAGAGATAATTGGGCAGAAAAACCATCTATCAGCATTTTGAGTAATACTGAATTATCTGCTGTTATGTCAAGTCAGGACGTTGTGCTAAGTTTCTAGGATAGATATTGGGTAAATTATGTTACATACCATAAATAAATCTCCTTTTGAGAAAAACCTGCTTAGTTCTTGTTTAAAAGTAATTGATGATGATAGCGTTGTTTTATTTATTGAAGATGGTGTGATTGGTGCAACTAAAAATAATAAGTCTGTTTCGCTAGCAGCGCTTAGAAGTGAGGGTAGGGTTTTTGCGCTTCAAAATGATTTAGAAGCACGCGGTTTGTCATCTAAAGTATTGGATGATATTAAATTAGTTGATTATAAAGATTTTGTTAATTTAGTTGTTGAGCATGGAACGCCAGTTTCATGGCTTTAATTTTTTTAATACAATAAAAGGAGGTTGATATGGGTTCTATCAATGTTACTGGTAAAGATATCCTAGTAGATGAAGAAGGTTTTTTGACTAATTTATCTGATTGGTCGCCTGACATTGCCAAGCGTATGGCCAAAGATGATGATTTAGAATTAACTGAAGCGCATTGGGATGTGCTTAATTTCTTGCGTGAATATTATGAAGAATATCAGATTGCCCCTGCAGTGCGTGTTTTGACTAAGGCAATTGGTAAAAAACTTGGCAAGGATAAGGGTAACTCTAAGTATTTATACACCCTATTTCAATATGGGCCTGGTAAGCAAGGTTGCCGTTATGCTGGATTACCTAAACCAACAGGCTGTATTTGAATTAAAAATACAGCACATTTTTCTTCTAAGATATGACTGGTTTCAGTGTTTCTTTTGTCATACTTTTTTATTTATCCTTGTTTGCATTTTTGGCTGGGTTATCAATTAAAATTAGGCAGTATGTTGCGATACCTGCCCCGCTCAAAATACCTATAGCACCAGCACCACTAACTAGAACTGGTGTTGTTTTCAGGATAGTTAGAGAAGTGGTTGTTTTTGAAAGTTTGTTTAAATCAAATAAATGGACTTGGTTGTTTGGCTGGCTGTTTCACTTTAGTTTGATTTTGGTGCTGGTTCGTCATATTCGTTATTTTTGGCCTGGTGATGTGCCTAGCGTTTTTATTTTCACTCAGCCTTTTAAATATGCAGCTTTTACGATGATAATAGGTTTGTTTGGTTTACTATTAAGACGCATTGTCGTGGATCGTGTTCGTTATATTTCTGCACCTTCTGATTATTTGATGTTACTGCTACTGCTTACAATTGGTGTAAGCGGTTCTATAATGACTTTTACAAGTAGTCACACCGACATTATAATGGTTAAAAATTTTGCTTCAGGTATTTTATTATTTAATTGGTCTAATCTGCCTTTAGAATTGTTATTGGCGCTACATCTTTTTATGTTTTTTATACTGCTTGCTATTTTTCCAATTAGTAAATTATTGCACGCACCAGGAGTTTTCTTTTCACCAACGTTTAATCAAATTGATAATGCGCGTAAAAAACGTCATATTGCATCTTGGGCACTTCGTGAAGAGTTAAACCATGGAAAAAAATTGTCGGATACGTTAGGACAAGATAAATAATCATGGCAGATAATTTTAAAGTTCCACAACTTTCAACTTATGTGGAGGTACCGAGCATTAAACCTGATGTGATGAAGGGAGAAGGTCCTTTTAAATCCTCTGATGAATTTCAAAAACCGCTTGGTTTTCCTGGTGAAAAAATTGATAACTGGCAGCAAGTTGCTATTGAAAAATTGGGAGAAATTAAGCATAAATATCGCTCAGTACAAGTTTTTCTTGATAGTTGTGTTAAATGTGGTGCTTGCACAGATAAATGCCATTATTTTCTAGGATCTTCTGATCCAAAAAATATGCCAGTTGCTAGGCAAGATTTATTGAGGTCGGTTTATCGCAGACATTATACTTTTGCAGGTAAATATTTTCCTAAGTTAGTTGGTGCTAAAGATTTAGATGATGATATGTTAGATGATTGGTATAACTATTTTCATCAATGCTCGCAGTGTCGTCGTTGCGCCGTTTTTTGCCCTTTTGGTATTGATACAGCAGAAATATCTATGGCAGCACGAGAGATTATGGATAGTATTGGTGTTGGGCAAAAATATTGTAATCAAATTTTGGGTAAAGTGCTTAAAGTAGGTAATAACTTAGGTTTGCCTGAGCCTGCTCTGAGGGATACTTTAGCAGATTTAGAGGAAGAAATTGAAGAAGATACGGGCTTACCTATTAAATATCCTTTAGACGTTAAAGGTGCAGAAATTCTTCTGATTACGCCATCTGCTGATTTTTTTGCGGAGCCGCATATTGATGGCTTGATTGGTTACGGCAAAGTTTTTTATCAAGATGGCATCTCTTGGACTCTTAGCTCATACGCCTCTGAAGGTGCTAATTTTGGTATGTTTATTGGTAGTTATAATGTGATGCGTGCTGCTGCACTTCGCATACGAAAGGCTGCTTTTGATTTGGGTGTGAGGCGTATTATTGTTGGCGAATGCGGGCACGCATGGCGTGTGGCATATAGTTTTTGGAATACTTTATCTGGAATAGGCGGTGGAGCAAGCGATGAATATGCACTTAAATTACAAGCACAACTTGATGCGCGTTATCCGCAGCCACAGCATATTATTGAATATACCTACGATTTAATAAAGATGGGTAAACTTAAATTTAATAAATCTGTTAATGATGATAAAGTGGTTACTTTTCACGATTCTTGTAACGTTGCGCGTGCTTCAAATATGGGCGGTATTTTAAATGGCCAATTCATTTTACCTAGAGAAGTGATTAAAGCAGTTTGCAATCATTTTGTTGATATGGACAGGGATAGTATTATGGAAAGCACTTTTTGTTGCGGTGGCGGTGGCGGTTTACTTACCGATGATTTAATGGAGGTACGAATTAAGGGTGCTATGCCTCGTATGCAGGCACTGAAGACTGTTGAAAAAAATAGCGGTGTTAATACTTTAGTAGCTATTTGTGCTATTTGTAAATCTCAATTTAGCAAAGTATTACCCAAATATGGTTTTGATCCATATATGATTGTGAGTGCACACCAATTAGTGGGTGATGCTATTATCTTAGATGGGGCAAAAGCAAATAAGGCACAAGATGGGAAAAGTGGAGAGAGCAAAACTGAAATCAACAAGATTGAAGAGGCGGTAAGTAAGTAGTTTTTTTAAGTTTTAAATATTTTTTACGGTTTATGATTTTGAAATTTTAACTTAATACATAAATTTTGCGCTAAAGATAAATAGTTAACATATAGGAGCGGGTTATGCAAAAAAATGAATATAGAAAGAATTGGAAAGGCGAAAATCATACATTTCGCATGTTTAAGAATGAAGGTGATGATCTTAAACAAGTTTCTTGGGAAGAAAAAATTTTTGAAGCTGATACTTCTCACAAATGCCCAACTTATGTAACACAAACTCCGCCTTGTCAAGCAAGCTGTCCGAGCGGTCATAATATTCGTGGCTGGCTTGATATTGTGCGTGGTATTGAAAAGCCAGTGGGTGAAATGTCATGGCAAGAATATGCATTTCGTCGTGCTGCTGATGCAAATCCATTTCCTTCTATTATGGGACGTGTTTGCCCAGCACCTTGCGAGGACGGCTGTAATCGTAATGAGGTGGAAGATACAGTTGGTATCAATGCTGTGGAGCAATTTATCGGTGATAATGCTAGAAAAGAGGGTTATACGTTTAATGTTAATGTGAAAGATAGCACTAAGAAAGTTGCTATTATAGGCGGTGGCTGTGCTGGATTGACTGCTGCGTTTCAACTTCGTCGCAAAGGTCATGCGGTTACTATTTATGAGAAATATGAGAAATTAGGCGGTATGATGATGTATGGTATTCCAGATTATCGCGTTCCTAGGGATGTTTTGCAATATGAAATTGAACGTATTCTTGCCATAGGCATAAAAACTAAAATGAATACTAAAGTGGGTATTGATATAAAGGTTGAAGAATTAGAAAAAGAATACGATGCTGTTTTGTTTTCTGTTGGTGCTATGGCAGGTCGTAGTTTGCCAGTTGAAGGTGGTAATGCGCCAAATTGTATTTCTGGCGTTGTTTTTTTAGAAGCTTATAATCAGGGGCGTTTAAAACATATTACCGGTAAAGTTATTTGTGTTGGGGGTGGTGATACTTCCATTGACGTAGTTTCTGTTGCACGTCGTTTAGGACATATTGAATCACCGACATTTAAAGATCGTCCAGAGCATATTGTGTTTAATGATACAGCCCGTGATGTTGTGGACACTTCCAGAAGATTAGGTGCTGATGTATTACTGATTACGCGTGCTACGATAAAAAATATGCCAGCGGCACAAGCAGAAATTGATGATGCAACGCGTGAAGGCGTGGAAATTCAGGGACAATTAAACCCTGTTCTAGTGGTAACTGATGAAGATGGAAGAGCAAAAGTACTGCGTGTTCAACGCGTGAAAGAAGATGGTTCGGTAATTGAAAATAGCGAGTTTGATATTGAATGCGAATTAATTGTTTCAGCGATTGGTCAATCTTTAGATAAAGAGGGTATTCATGATTCTTTCTTTAATGAGAAAGGATTTATTGATGCAGACAAAAATTATCAAATCCCTAATAAATCAGGTTTTTTTGTATGTGGTGATGCAATACGCCCGCATTTACTAACAACTGCTATCGGTCAAGCTACTGTTGTTGCTGAGAGTATTGATAGTTATCTAAACAATGAAGAACAAAAGGTGCGTCCTAAGGTGGATGTACATCATTTTAATTTGTTAGATAAATTAAAAGAGTGGGATATGTCCCCAGAAAATTTTGATAGTCATAATACTGATGGTTATCACTTACGCGGAACAGATGATGCTCAGTATGCGGTGCATAATTATGAAGATCGCTCTTTTGTCTCTATTATTCCGCACGAAGAGTTATTTTTAGGACATTTTGATTACGAAGAAAGAAATGCTAGAGCGCATAAATTAGTGAATACAGAAAATGTTTTGGGTAATTTTGAAGAGCGTATTATTGGCTACAGTGAAGAAGAATCCGTGCAGGAATCTGGTCGCTGTATGAGTTGTGGTCTTTGTTTTGAGTGTGATAATTGTGTAATGTATTGTCCGCAAGATGCTGTTTTTAAAGTTAAGAAAGATGAATCAACGCTTGGACGTTATGTAGACACTGATTATGATAAATGTATTGGTTGCCATATTTGTGCTGATGTGTGTCCAACAGGTTATATACAAATGGGTTTAGGTTAAATAAGGTGCTTAAAATTTATGCGTTATACTTTGTTTTTTCTGTTAGCTTTGTTTGTAAATTATACTTCGTTGGCGGATTTACCTCCTAGTTATGGATATGTAGAATCTAGGGCATCAGCAAGTGGTGTCAAAGGAGTTTGTAATGGTGATCCTATTGCTTATATCATCAGGCAGCACCCTGATTTGCTCATTCATAAAAGAGATCAAGTGTTAAGATATGGCAAACGCAAACCCACTCAATATTCGCTTCAAGGCTGTATTGATTGTCATGCATTGTCTCGCAAAGAAGGTGGCTATCATGCAGTTAATGATAAGGGTCAATTTTGTGCAGATTGTCATAATAAAACTGGTGTTACGCTTGATTGTTTTGAGTGTCATAGAACTACACCCTATGATAAGAAATAATTATTAGGAGTATTAAGATGAGTGATTTAAATCGCCGTAATTTTTTGAAATTAAGTGGTGCAAGCGTTGGTGTAGTAACACTTTCAAGTGGTGTTACACTAACCGCTTTTGCCACTAAAGAAGGCGTGAGCGCAAATAAACGCTGGGGCATGCTTATTGATACGGCAAAATGTGTTGATGGTTGCAGTGCATGTGTTGATGCCTGTGCAGAAGAAAACGGCTGGGGAGGGGAAAAACATTCCAACAAATGGCAGCAACCTGCTTGGATTAAAAAAATAAAAGTCAAAGATAAAGCAACTAAAAAAGTAACGAATCTTGTTTTGATGTGCCAGCACTGTGAACACCCGCCTTGTGTTGATGTTTGTCCTACAAATGCTTCAATGAAAAGGGCAGATGGCGTTGTTTTGGTTGATGCACACCGCTGTATCGGCTGTCGTTATTGTATGCTTGCTTGTCCTTATGATGCACGTTCTTTTGTACATGAAACAATTAGCAATCAAAAGCCTTATCGTCCTAGAGGTAAGGGTACTGTTGAGTCCTGCACTCTATGTGTTCATAAAATTGATAATGGTGATGGTATAACTGCTTGTGCCCAGGCGTGTAAAAATGAAAATCACGAGGCAATTTTATTTGGTGATTTGTATGATGACACCAGTAAACTTAATAAAACTTTGAAAAAATATCCTAGCACACAAATTCGTGCCGATTTAAATTTGAACACAGGTGTTCGTTACACTAGTTTGTAAATTACAAAAATATTATCAAAAATATTCTCACGTGCAAACAGTAAGATTCACACAATTAGATGGTAGGAGCATAGCTTTTTATATGTTGCTTTTGGGCTTAAGTATTTTAGTATTACTTGGTGCTTTGGCTGCGCTTTATATGGAATATAACGGTCATTGGGTTACAAATATGAACAATCATATTGTTTGGGGCATGCCACATATATTTGCTATTTTTATGATTGTTACTGCTTCGGGTGCGCTCAATGTTGCATCTATTGCTTCTGTGTTTAATAAAACGTTTTACCAGCCAATGTCCAGACTATCAGCACTACTTGCTGTAATGTTTTTAATTGGCGGTTTAATTGTATTAGTGCTTGATTTGGGTCGTCCAGATCGTTTGATTGTTGCGTTGACAGAATATAATTTTAAATCTATTTTTGCTTGGAATATTATTTTATACACCACTTTTTTGAGTGTTGTGATTGTGTACTTATGGTTGATGTTTGAGAGACGTATGAATAAATATAGCCGTAGAGCTGGTATCGGTGCTTTTATTTTGCGTATTATACTCACAAGTGGTACGGGCGCTATTTTTGGTTTTATTGTCGCAAGACAGGCTTATGACAGTGTAATATTTGCACCGATGTTTGTAATGATGTCTCTTGCGTTTGGACTGGCGGTATTTTTATTATTTTTATTAGCAAGTTATCATTTTACAAATAAAGAATTAAGCCATATTTTGTTGTCGCGCCTAGCGCATCTAATGGGTATTTTTATTGCAGGTATTTTATATTTTGTGCTTGTTTATCATATTGGTTATAGCTATTTAGCAGAAAATCAAGAATTATCGCAGTTTGTATTATTTCCCACAGAAAACCATTCTGGTGTTTATGCAAAGATATTTTGGTATGGACAAATTTTGCTTGGCAGTATCTTGCCACTTGTGCTGGTATATTATCCAAAATTTAGTCAACATCGCTCAATGATAGGGCTTGCGTCTGTACTGGTAATTTTTGGTGGTATGGCACAGTTATATGTACTTATCATAGGCGGGCAGGCATTTCCGCTAAAAATGTTTCCAGGCAAAGAAATTATAAGCGGTTACCTGACTGAAATATATTATGTGCCATCTTTAGCAGAAATATTTTTAGGTCTTGGTGCCATGGCACTTGTTGTGCTAATGGTTGTGTTAGCAATGAAAATATTGCCGTTTATACCAGAAAGCTTGAGTGATGAGGTGTTGAACAATCATCAAGATTAAATTAACGCTTTTGTATTCGTTTGTTGCCTTTTGTTTTTTGTGATGTCTTAGCAATTTTTAAATTTTTCATATTGCTATTTATTTTTAAGTTGTGTTTGCCATCATTTCCCTAAGATATTTTTCCTATGTCTCAATTCTATATCTCAGCTACTCATAAATCATCAGGTAAAACAATGGTTAGTATAGGTTTATGTGTTGCTTTTTGTTTGCAAAATTATCGAGTGCAATGCTTTAAAAAAGGACCAGATTATATTGATAATATTTGGCTTAGTGTTGCAAGTGGCCAAGATTGTTTCAACTTAGATTTTTATACGATGTATGCCCAAGAAATTAAAAATACTTACCATCATTTTGCAGACCATAGTGACATTAGTTTAGTAGAGGGTAATAAAGGCTTGTATGATGGATTAAGCGTTATGGGTGGTGATTGCAATGCAGATTTAGCAAAACTGCTTGACTTAAGTGTAATCTTAGTGGTTGATGCAAGCGGTATTACGCGCGGAATTGCCCCGCTCTTAAATGGCTATAGGGCTTTTGACAGCGTGGATATTAAAGGTATTATTCTCAATAAAGTTGCAACAAGTCGCCACGAAAAAAAACTCACTCAAGCAGTGGAGTATTATACAGATTTTGAAATTTTTGGTGCAATTAGGCGCCGTGAAGATTTACTGATTAAAGAGAGATATTTAGGATTAAAACCCGCCTATGAGAGTAAAACAGCAAAAAATATCATGCAAAATTTAGCTACTTTTGTGCGTGAGCAAGTTGATATAAAGCGTCTGTTAGAAAAAACATCTACGCGTAAAAAAAACTTAAAGCCTAAAACAACGGCTAAATTAACGCCAGCAAAAGAAATTAAATTAACACAAGAAGTCTTGTCTGCACCTGACTCTAGTGTCACACTTGCGGTTGCAAAAGATTGCGCATTTGGTTTTTATTATCCTGATGATTTGCGCACATTTTTAGAGTTAAATGTCAATATTAAGTATTTTGATACCTTAAAAGACACGCATCTGCCAGATGCTAATGCGCTTTTTATTGGTGGTGGTTTTCCTGAAATATATGCACGAGAATTATCAGCTAATGCATCTCTTATGAAAGATATTCGTGCTAAGATTATGCGTGGTATGCCAGGTTATGTTGAATGTGGCGGTTTAATGTATTTGTCGCGTTCAATAATTACAAACTCAGCTACCTTTAAAATGGCGGGCATAATTGCAGCAGATACACAAGTATTCACAAAACCTATAGGACGTGGGTATGTTAAATTGGTTGCGCGTAAAAATCATTTGTGGCAAATGCCCACACACACTATTTGTGCCCACGAATTTCATTATTCAAAGTTGATTAATATTGCAGCTGATAGCTTATACGCTTATCAAATGCTAAGAGGTGTAGGTATTGATAAAGAGAGAGACGGTATTATGGTAAACAATTTACTTGGCTGTTATAGTCATTTTCGCACTAGCGAGCAAAATCCATGGGTAGAGCGGTTTGTGATATTTATTAAACACGTATTACAGCAAAATAGTTTGGTAGAATAATTTGCTTTTATTTTAAGGTTTTTAGTTATGATTACTATTACAAAACGTGCAGCAGAAGAAATATCCTTATCCCTTCATAACCCTGATGCTAAAGATTTGTTGATGCGTTTTGCGGTTTCTAAAACAAAAAATGGTTTTGAGTATTTGCTTGGCTTAGACACGCGTAAAGAGAGTGATATTCATCTTAAATCAAATGAAATTGAGTATGTCATTGCCTATGAGCAAAAAGATATGTTACAAGGAATGGTGGTTGATTTTGATGAGGTGAGTAAGGAAGAGGGTTATTGTTTTATTTTTATGAATCCAAATGATCCAAACTATCATCCACCTGCTAGCCAGCAGGCACCAAAAAAACCGTAACAGAAACCTTAAATATTAACTGGTTAGCATTTTGTGCATTTCCCATTTTTTCTGAATTTTTTAAAAACGGTCGGCTGGAATGGTTCGTTATGTCAATTACTCCTTTCTTCTTTTATCAACAATCCAAATTGATCTCTAAATTTGTTTACAATTAGTTTTTTTCTTTCTTTTAAAAAAAGTTCAAAATTTTTTATTTCCCATAGATCTGGATCATTGGGTATAAGGTGTTTTTCTAAATAATCTGGACTTTTATCTTGAAACCATTCTTCTGGCAAAGAATCACCCTTACCATATGCACCATTTTCATCCTTTGTTAATAGCATTAAATTTCCAATCTGGTTTCTATCATCTTTTTTGTATTTCATACTAATTTGTTACTAAATGTAGCAAGGGCGCTCGCTAGTGGGTGTCTATTTAGAATGATACATAAATTAATCTATTTGTATAAAAAGAGGATAAACTTAATTTACAAGATTTTTAAATTATGAAAAATAGTCAGTGCCTTTTGCTGGAATTGTAATAATCTTTAATGCCGTTAAAAATGGCATTGACAATATTTTTTTGTCCGCGATTGCTATTAAGCCATTTTTCATCTTTAGGATTGGAAATAAAAGCAGTTTCAATTAAAACAGATGGAATAGCAGGTGTTTTAAGCACTATAAAACCTGCTTTTTGTGTTTTACGCTTATGGAGTAGATAAATTTTTTGCATATGTTTTAGAATATGATAAGAGAGTTTTTGACTTTCTTCATCGCGATTTTTGCGTGCTAAACCCCAAAGTATTTGCTTTAGATATTTATCATTTCGTAGCAAATCCTCCACTCCACCAAACTGATCTGCTGCATTTTCATTTTTCTCTAGCTGTTTAGCAAAAAGCGTAGTAGCACCCTTTGTGGATAAAATATAAACTGAGCCGCCACGTGCGCTTCTGCTACGGACTGCATCGGCGTGAATGGAGATAAATAAATCTGCGTTTTTATTTTGTGCGTAATAAATGCGACGTGCTAGCGGCATATAATAATCACCAGTTCGCGTTAAATAAGCTTTATAATTTTTTAAATTATTTATTTTTTTTGCTAGTTTTTTAGCGATTGAGAGCGTAATTTTCTTTTCATGGCTACCGTAATATCCAATTGCGCCCGGATCTTCACCACCATGACCTGCATCAATAACAATGATTTTTTTATCTTTAGCCTGCACAGATTTTTTTTGCACACTTAACAACTTTGGTTTTTTATCATATAGATCAATAACAAGACGATGATGCGGATAACGAGGATTTGGTCCAAGTTGAAAATATTTAGCAAAAAGCGTTTTATTTGTCTGTATTTTTAAATATAAATCGTGATTATCACTGCGCACCATATAGATTTTTTTAATACGTTTATCTTCATATTTTTTCAAACCTAAAAATGCTTTTTGCAAAAAATTGACGTGTTTAATATGAAGAATAATATATTTTCCTTGTTTTTGATAAAATGATTTATCGTCTATATTTTTTGCAACGTCCAGTACTAACCGTGTTTTATCTGGTGAGGACCAAAACCGAGCATCATAAATAGTGTTTTTTTGATAAGCACTGTGAGCAAATATGTAAAGATGCCAGATGAATATGACGATTAAAAATAGATAAATTTTAATATTACAAAAAAGGCGGAGATTTATCATTTAGAAGCGAAAGAGTTGTTTTTTATCTGTAGGCATTTTAGTATGTTTTTAGCATTTGGATGATGTGTGCTAATATTGATATAGTGCTCGTTGTTATAAATATTTAGCTTAATATTCAAATGCGGTTTTGCAATAATATTTTTTGCTTTTTCGGGCCATTCAAATAAACAAATACTGTGGGGGCTTTGATAATCACGAATACCAATTTCTTCTAATTCTTGTGCATATACCAAGCGATAACAGTCAAAATGATGAATAGTAATTTTTTCTAGTGGGTAACTTTCAACTAAAGCATAGGTTGGACTTTTAACTTTTCTAATACCAAAATGACGCATAAAGCCTCGGGCTAGTGTTGTTTTACCAACACCTAAATCACCCGTTAAATAAATGATTTTTGCCTGGGATGTTAGCGAATTTTTCATAACACATTTTGCTAGTTCCTCCCCTAATAATAGCGTTTGTGATACCTTATTTAAAATATATGATAACATCAAAAAAGTGTGCTTAAATAATAGAAGAAAACTAGTAGTAATAGCACGCCTTCTAAGCGGCCTATGATATATTTTCTATAAAATTTATAAGAGACTAAAAATAATAAAATACTCAGTATAAACATAACCGGATAATCACGAGAAAGTAATGTTTTATCAATAACACTTGGATGGATAATCCCCGGCATTGCTAGCACAGCAAGTGTATTAAATAAATTAGAACCGATAATATTACCAATGAGCATGCCATGTTGTTTTTTAAGCGAAGCAGAAACAGAAACCGCTAATTCAGGCAAGCTCGTGCCAAATGCAATAATGCTAAGTCCAATTACTAACTCTGAAATATGAAGTCGTTTTGCTAGCGAGGAACCAGTAAATACAATTAACTCAGCACTTATAACAAGTACACTTAAGCTAATTATTAATTGTAGATAAATAAGCCACGGTTTTTGTCTGTTGTTTAGGATTATTTTTGAAGATTTAGCGTTTTTTGGTATTTTTGATTTTTGGCTTATAGTAATTAAAAAAATAATTAAAGTAGCTAGTAAAATAATGCCATCAAGACGACTGATATGTCCATCTAGTAGTAACCACCAAGAAATAAGCGCAGAAGCAATGAGCATAACCCATTCTTTTTTTAATATATTTTTTTCCACCTTAATTGGTGTAATGACAGCACTAATACCTAATACTAGGGCAATATTAAGAATATTAGAACCAATTGCATTGCCAACACCTAGATTAATATTGCCTGCATAAGCTGCTAATGCCGAGACTAGCATTTCTGGTGCTGATGTGCCAAAGCCAAAAATTAGAATACCAACTAGTAGCGGCGATATATGAAAAATATGTGCTATTTTTGCGCCGTTATCTGTGAATTTATCAGCACTCCAGATAAGTAGTAAAAATCCAATAATAAGCCCAAAAGTCAGAAATTCTACCGTATCCATTTAAGTAATATCATAAGAGAGTGTATAAATAATTTAGTTTTTTACAAAGTATATTTTATCTTAATAAACTTAAAATATTTTTAACAATAATTCTTTTATAATGGCTGATTTTATGGTTTAATGTGTCTTTTTATTTTTATTAAATATTTAAGGTAAGATTGATGCTGACATTAAAAATGGATAAGGCAGAATTTTTAATTGGACGGTATGGTCTAGATCTTTTGGATGATTTTTATCCTGAAGATTTACCAACAGAGTGGCGTTTTGATTATTACTCTAATACATTTAATGCTGTGCTGCTCCCTATTGATACTGATGAAGATATTGATGCTATGCTTGAAGATGTGGATGAAAATTTTCAAATAGTGCTTGAAATTAAAGAATCTGATTTAAAAAATAGTGATCATTTACAAACACTGTTAGCTGACATTGCGACTTACCGCACTAGGTTAATTCTTTGGGTAGAAATCACCCGCGCACCTACAGAAAAAATATTAGCTGTATTAAGTACTTATTCGGTTGTATTCCAATCTAGGCAGATGCTCAATTTAAAAAAAATGAAGTATCAAAATTTAATTAAGTATCATATTTATTTTAATTGTATTCCTGTTATTGTTTCAACGCTTTTGCTTTCTGATGAGGAAATTCGTACGTTCTTAGAGCACATAGCAACTGTTGGGCAGAAAGTTGTTATTATTTGTTGCTTAGCAGAAGTAGAGAGTTTAATCAAGGTTAAAACCATATTAAAGCAGCTTGGTTATTGATGCAGATTTTGCTGACGCGCCCTGCCTCTCAAATTAAAATTTTGGCAGCACTTGTTGAGAAAAATGGTGATATACCGCTGCTTTTTCCAAGCTTAGTCATTCGTCCGCTCGTGGCAAAACTTAGGCAAAAAAATTTTGATATTGTTATTTTCATAAGCGTCAATGCAGTGCGTTTTGGTAT
Source organism: Gammaproteobacteria bacterium (assembly GCA_965207345.1). Taxonomy (GTDB): domain Bacteria; phylum Pseudomonadota; class Gammaproteobacteria; order PS1; family Pseudothioglobaceae. The sequence goes on from OZ242280.1 coordinate 859,547, forward strand.
AGAATATTTGAAGAAGATAAAGACTCCAGTGTGTTTAGCCACTATTGGAGAGAGCACTAAAAAATACTTAGAAAACTTTGGTTTTAAAGTCAATGTAAGCCCTAGGGGATCTGCTTCAAGTGCAGCGCTTTTAGCAACGAAATATTTCGAAAACATTAAAAATAAGCACGTTTTAATTATAAGAGGCAATGGAGGACAAGAAACACTAAAAAATAGTCTCAGTAAAAATAATACGGTTGATTATTTAGAAGTTTATGAACGCTTTCCATCTCATATTACTAGGAGGCACGAACAGTCTCTAGTGCAGTTTTTAGCAGAGAAAGAAGGTATCATCGTATTTAGTAGCGTTGATAATTTAGTAGTATTTTTACGCCTAGCAGAAAATATTATGCCAAATTCATACGCAAGGCTTTTAAGTTACCCTGTGGTTTTATTTAGTGAAAGAATTGCTAAAGTAACTAAAGAATTTGGTTTCAAGACATATTATGTTGCTAAGCAAATAAGTGATCAGGGGCTACTTCAAACAATTAAAATAGTAAAAAAAATATACATTAATAAATACTGATATATTTGAAATTTTAATACTTATGTTTTAAACTCGGGAGTAAATATATTTTTTTGGAGATTGTTGTGACCAAATTAAGTTTGTCGCAAGCGGCAAAATTTTTAGGTATCAAAAGAACAGATTTACAAAAAAAAATCATGACACGTCAGCTGCACACGCACGAAGGTTATTTGACGATGGCAGATTTACGTAGTGCCTATCCTAATTTTTGCGAAAATTCTGAGCAAGAAATGTATCTTGAAAAAGCACAGGAGATTAAGCAAAATGCAGTACGTCGTGCTCGGCTTTATAAAAGTATCAGAAAAGAAAATCAAGTAGTTATGAGCACAGTGGTCAAAGAATTAAAACAAGAGATCATGGCTGAGAGATCAAAGAATCTCCAGTATAAAATTATCCTATCACAACTTTTAGAACGCTTAGACTATTTGGAGAAACATTGTCATAGCGCTGATAAAAACTCACTCAGTGAATTACAAATCTGGCTTAGAAAGGCTTATACCGAGCACTAGCTTAAAAATATTTTTTAGCTTATTTATGCGTTCATTTGCATACCTTAATTTTATTTGAGGTTTCTTAGTCTAAATTTTTGGCAAGCGTGTAAATGGGTTCAGCACGGTTCATACTGTAAAAATGTAGAGTGTTCACTCCATGTGTTTTTAAGTTGTTGCATAAGCCATGAACCACTTCGTAACCAAAGTCCCTCAGACTAGCTAAATCATTTTGATAAGCCTCTAGTCTGGTTAAGATCCATTTTGGGATTTCTGCATTAGCAAATTTTGAAAAACGCACAAGTTGTGTATAATTTGTGATTGGCATAATCCCTGGCGTAATTGGGATTGTAACACCGTGTTTTACTACTTCATCACGAAAATAGTAAAAGGCGTCAGCGTTATAAAAATATTGCGTAATCGCACTGTTTGCACCTGCCTTAACTTTTTCAACAAAGTGACGAATATCTTGTGCAATTGTCTCACTTTGTGGATGTTTTTCAGGATAAGCAGCCACTTCAATGTGGAAGTAGTTATCAAACACTTCTCTGATAAAACTAACCAGTTCATACGCGTAGCAAAAATCTCCAAAATTTTTTATGCCAGAAGGTGTATCTCCTCTTAATACAATAAGTTGTCTAATTTTATTTTGTTTATAAATGTGGAGTAATTTAGCCAAATTTTTACGATGCATACCCATGCACGAAATATGCGGTACAGCCATTACTTTATCTTGATTTTTAATATTTAGTATTGTCTCAAGTGTATGACTTTGTGTGCTACCGCTAGCACCAAAAGTAACGGAAAAATAATCAGGGGAAATTTGTGCTAATTTTTGACGCACATCTTTGAGTTCTTGAGCATGCTTTTTATCTTTAGGTGGAAAAAATTCAACACTAATTTTCATTTTTTATGACCAATTATATGACGTGTATATTTTTTGATAGCAATAAACTGAATGAGGTGCCATTATAGCGAGTTAGTGGAAAAAATAATAAAAAATTCACAGAGGCAATTAACATTATTTTATTAGCCGATAATTTGTTTAGAAGTAATAATTTAGGAAAAACTCTAAAGAATTTGTTATAAAATGAATGCGAAAATTTTAGCACTTGTTGGTAAAATAAGTTATCTTTTAGGAGAGTTAAAGTGGCATTAGCAGATTTAGAAAGGACAGATAGCGGTTATTTACTACATCCCGAGGACTGGAGCATTGAGATTGCTTATGAGATTGCAGCGGAAATTGAAGTTAAGTTAGAAGATTTAAGTTTAAAAATAATTGAATATTTGAGGTCTGAGTATTTTAATAATAACGGCAATCAGCCTAACGAGCGTAATATGGTTAAAGATCTAAAGAGTGATTGGCCAACTAAACTGGATACCAAAGAACTATATCACTTGTTTCCTAAGGGACCTGCTAAGCAAGCGAGTAAAATTGCAGGTTTGCCTGAGACAAAGCGCAAAGGCGGTTATTAAAATACGAAGTTATTTTATACGAGGGCATCTAAGATAATTTCAGATGTTTTTGCTTATTATTGATGACATATATTGTTATTGACCCGGTTGTCCTAGATTTAGGAATTCTTAAGATTCATTGGTATGGGCTTATGTATTTGCTGGCATTTTTCGTCGCATTTCTGTTGGCTAGATATCGTGCACGCGCGGATAGCATATGGGATAAAAAGAAAATAGAAAATTTAATTTTTTATGGTGCACTTGGTGCAGTTATCGGTGGGCGGATTGGTTATGTTATCTTTTATCAATTCAGTTATTTTTTATACGAACCGCTATTGTTATTTAAAATTTGGCAGGGTGGCATGTCGTTTCATGGTGGTTTAATTGGTGTTCTTGTGGCACTTTTCCTACTATCTAGACGCATGCAGACACCTTTTTTTGTGCTATGTGATTTTGTTGCACCACTTGTGCCACTCGGGTTTGGTTTTGGTCGTTTAGCTAATTATATTAATGCTGAATTGTGGGGTAAAGAAACCTTAAGTAGCTGGGGCGTTTATGGGCCAAATGTTAACGGTATCTGGGCAAACCGTTTTCCATCACAATTATATGAAGCATTTTTTGAGGGGTTGTTTTTGTTTATTATTATTTGGTTTTATAGTAAAAGATTGCGTCCAATGATGCATGTTTCTGCTTTATTTTTACTTTGCTACGGTATTTTTCGTTTTAGTCTAGAATTTGTTAGAGCACCTGATGCACATATCGGTTATCTTGCATTTAGCTGGCTTACAATGGGGCAGGTATTAACTGTGCCGATGATAATTGCAGGGGTTTTACTTTTTATATTTGCTAATAAAAAACATGCAGTTATACCTGGATTTACTAAAACATATTAAACAAAACGGCACGGATAAAGATGATAGAACGGGCACGGGAACACGTTCAGTGTTTGGCTATCAAATGCGTTTTAATCTTTCTCGTGGCTTTCCGCTTATGACTACAAAAAGAATTCACGTTGCCTCCGTTGTGCACGAACTTCTTTGGTTTTTAAGTGGAGATACTAATATTAAATATCTAAGTGATAATGGTGTGCATATTTGGGATGAGTGGGCAGATAAAAAAGGCAACCTTGGTCCAATTTATGGTATGCAGTGGCGCAATTGGCAGAATGCTTATGGCGATAATATTGATCAAATCGCAAAAGCTATAAATCAAATTAAAACTAATGCAAACTCAAGACGCATTATTGTTTCTAGTTGGAATGTGGGCGAGTTGGACAGTATGGCATTGCCACCATGCCATATTTTATTTCAATTTTATGTTGCAAATAGAAAGTTATCGTGTGCGCTTTATCAAAGAAGTTGTGATGTGTTTCTAGGCGTACCATTTAATATTGCATCATACGCTTTGCTTACACATCTATTTGCTCAGCAGTGTGCCCTAGATGTGGGTGAGTTTATTTGGACAGGAGGGGATGTGCATATTTATAATAATCATTTTACGCAAGTAAATACTCAATTAGAACGCACACCAAAAAAATTGCCGACGCTTAAAATTAAGCGCAAACCCAAAGACATTTTTTCATACAAGTTTAGTGATTTTGAGTTTTTAAATTATAAACCAGATGATGCTATTAAAGCAGAAGTTTCGGTTTAGTTTTTTTTAGAAATTTAATACTCAAAAATCCAGTCTATTTTCTTGGACTAGGTATGGGTGTTTTTATTTTTTTAAAAGTCGTAAATGACACTGACAGAAAAGTTATCTGCTTCATTATTATCAAACCTGAATGCTTCGTATTCAAAACGAGTGGATAAATACTCGCTTATCGGTAACATTAAGCCAACACCATAAAATAAATCCACATCATCTGTGGTATTGCTATCAGTTAAAGTTTCAGCATCTACCGCTGTAAGAGTTATTGTACTTGTACTACCAACAAGTGGTACTGAGCTTTCTTTTACAGCATCATAAGCAGTAACATTAGTAACTGTTCTCTCCCAGCTATGAAGCCCTAGTTTAACATAAGGTTTTATTTTAGATGTCAAGTTGATTTGATAAAGTGCTGAAAAACCAAAGCTTTCTCCTTCAAAACTTGTTTTACGAATTCCATTTTGAATCCTAGTATCACCAAAGACAAAGCTAGCCTGGCGCCCCGTAGGGACACTTGACGAGCCATTATTAACGGTAAAATCATCCTTATCTAAGTTAATATATTGCATTTCAACACTTATTTGCTCATCTAGTTTTAAACCAATAAGCCCTTTGAAATTCACTTTTTCATACTCATCATAATCTGCTCTTTGAAAGGCACCCACTTCTACTTCGGTGTTATAAGAGAAGCGGCCAAATCCAATACCAGCATAAAAATTATTAGCATCTAGAACAGGAGCAGCATAAGTTATACTGGCTAAAAAACTGACGACACAAGATACACTAAATTGGATAATTTTTTTCATTAACATTCCTGATATTATCTAAATATATAAGGAGAATATTTTATCTCATTTTTAATAGGTATAGTTGGTTTTATTTCCAAATATCAACATCTATACCGCGTGCACGCAATTTTTCTGCCTTGTGTTCAATAAATCGCTGAAAGCTTGACTCGCTTTTGTAAGCATCACTGAGTGCATAATCTAAAATGGATTCAAAGTGAAAAGTTTTGAGATAGGCATCCTTTCTGATAATTTCCCTGCCTGCCTCGTTAAAAATTACTAACGCAGGAATATCAGTAAGTTTTAAAGATTCATACCATTTATCAGCGGTTGTGCGCTTACCATTTGGTGTGATAATTTTTTGTGCAGGCGATATTTCAAGTGAAACAATTTGCATTTGTTTTAAACGTTTTTCTATTTTAGGATTTTTGATTAGATTTTGGTAAAAATACTTACAATCTGTGCAGTTTTTCTTAGTAAAAATTATGCCAAGTAAGCGTGGCGCTAAAAAAATTTCACTGCGAGAAAGAATAAAAGGCGGTTTATCAAAATAGCTAGGCATTTCAAAATTAAAAGGTGTTTGTACCTTTTGTGCTGGTTCTTTATAGTTATTATTTTTATACTGAGCAAAATTTTGTTTTTGATAAGATTTACTTGTTATATAATCCAAAATATCGTGCATTTTGCTACTAGATTGGTAACCATTTAAACGCAAAATTACTTCGCCTTTGTCGCTCAAAAAAAGTAGTGTGGGTGTAAATTGTATTTTCATTTTACTAGCAAATCCTTTTTCACTCATTGTTTGTCCCTGCCAATCGGTAATTTCTCTATCACCCCACATATTCATTTCAACTACGTCAAAACGCGCGCGCAATTTTTTAACTAATGCTGGATTTTGAAAATTATCCTCAACGAGTTTTGCACAGTAAGGACAGCCATCTTGATGAAAATAAACAATCACATGACGCGCTTGTGCACTTGCTTCATTTAAATCATCGCTAATATCCAAAAAACTTTCTTTAAACCAAGCAGGCATTTGCTCAATAGATTTAGCACCAAAAAACTTGCCTTGCTCTTTTGCAATCAAGAGCGAGGAGATAAAAATCAAGCAGATAAAAATCGTGATGAACTGAATAGTCTTTATTATCAACTTACTTCCTAAAATGTACGTACTGATTTCTACTATAAAACCTTTTTATGTATTGTAGGCATTATCCATAGTATATTCTAAAAGCACACAATTTACTATAAGCACATTTATTTTTTACTTAGGAATTAAGGTATCAATACTTTTTTGTGCAACAAATAAACCACAGCCAAGTAAGCGATAATTACCAATACCTTTTATTTGTAGCAATACCGATTCTGATTTTTTTAAATCTGCTAACATCAGTGCACGTGTTTTAATTTCTCCACTGTTTGTTGTGAATGTATGGCTTAATCCTGCCATCATTTTTTTGGGTTTAATACCTAATATTTTCAACTCATCTGTTACATGATTTAAAAACGATTCTTCTGAATAAACAAGCAGGTCATGCACATATTGTGCAAATAAAATAGTGCTATCAGTTAATTTTCTAGGCGTATAAATTTTTGTAATATGCACTGCATAATCAGAAAAATGTAGTGTTTTTCCAACGATATTTGTAATTTTTTCTAAATATTTTTTGGGCAGACGAATTATCAATTTTGTACGTTTTGACGGATAAAACAGGGCATTTTTTTCATAAGATTGTTGCCAGCCATTACCGTCAGCAATACACATGTTATGAATACCAGCATTTACTTTATCAAGCCATGGTAAATGATAAAGCAGAGCATTTGCTAATGAGTTAGCATAGTCTATGGGTAAAATTTTGCTGGAAATACCAAGCACCGCATCTTGATAAGAATCTGGGATGCTAAATTCTTGTGCGTTTGTTTCTTCCTGCCAAAACATTGTCTTAAATTTACTATAATATAACAAAATTATACGCCCTTACTTAATAAAACAGGAGAATTGATTTCTATTTGTTACTTGGATTTTTATTAAGAAAGCGTATAATGCACTCTTAGGTTTTTACGGCATTAATTTTTAAGTTTTTAATTCTTCTAGTTTTGGAGTAGAAATTGGCGAATTCGGCAAGCTCAAGAAAGCGTGCGACACAAGCATTTAATCGCAATAAACATAATGGACAAATACGCACCAGGCTACGCACCTTCATAAAGAAAACGTTGCGCATTATTGATGCAGGGGAAAAATCAAATGCCGATCAAGCATTCCGTAAAGCCCAGGCTTTAATTGACCAAGCTGCACGTAAAGGTTTGATACACAAAAATAGTGCAGCCAGAAAAAAGAGCCGCATAGTCGCAAAAATAAAAAATCTTTAGTAGCACTATTTTTAGTGCAAAATTTTTAGACTATTAAAATAAGTTTTTAAATCCCTATCTTTTCATAATTTCTATTTTATATTTTTGCGCATCTCAATTTAATTACAAGATGGGCTTAAAGTAGTTTATGATTAAGCCTATGATCACTGAAGAAGATAAGACACTATTTCGCAGGCAGATGCAAGGTGTTGTGCCGATTAAGGAGAGTAAACAAGTAGTCAAGTGCACTCAAAATAGAAATCAAGTAAAGCAGACTGATATTTATAATGATAATTATCCTAAAATAAAATGCAAAAAATCCATGCGAAAGCTTTCAGTAAAAAGCAATTATTTTGATGATGAATTTGTTCATATCAAACCTGTTTCCCAAGATAAGATATTGCGTTATGCTAAAGGAAATATTGGAAGTACACGCGCTTTTTATCAACTTAAGCACGCTAAAATTTCAATTGATGCAACACTAGATTTACATGAAAGGACATTAGTTGAGGCAAAGCGATTGCTCGCGCGTTTTTTAGATAAGCATCAAAACGATTATTGTTTAAAGATTATTCATGGTAAGGGTTTGCATAATAGCGGTTCTTCTGTTTTAAAATCTTATGTTGCAATGTATTTAAAAAAACACCCAAATATTGCTGCTTATCATTCTTGCTCTAAAACTTCTGGCGGAACAGGCGCACTTTTAGTATTAGTTAATATCTTGTAATGTTTACATCTGATGAAGTTTATACAGTAAGTCGTTTTGTACATTTTTGCAAACAAAGCATTGAGGGCAATATTCCAAGCTGTTGGGTACAAGGCGAAGTGAGCAATTTAAGCCGTCCTGCTTCTGGACATATTTACTTTTCTCTCAAAGATGAAAAAGCACAAATTCGCACGCTGATATTTCGTTTAACTCAGAAAAATATAGTCTTTGAATTAGAAGATGGTTTATCTATTTTAGTGCGTGCTAAGGCAACAATTTATGAAAATAGAGGTGATTTTCAAATTATTGCTCAGCAGATAGAAAATATTGGTATCGGTAATTTACAGCGTGCTTTTGAACAACTTAAAAAACGTTTAGCTAAAGCGGGTTTTTTTGATAGTAAACACAAAAAATCACTCCCCATATCACCTAAAAAAATTGGTGTAATTACCTCGGCGAGCAGTGCTGTGGTGCATGATATTATACAAATTTTAAAACGGCGCCATCCATCTGCACACGTATTAATATTTGATACATTAACACAAGGTGATTTATGTGTAAAGCAAATGATTCACGCTTTACTCTGTGCTGATAAACATAGCTGTGATACACTTATTTTAGCGCGCGGCGGCGGATCGTATGAGGATCTTTGGTGTTTTAATGAAGAGACTGTTGTCAAAACTATTTTTAAAATTAATACACCAATTGTAAGTGCTATTGGACATGAGAGTGATGTAACGATTGCAGATTTTATAGCAGATGTGCGTGCGCCAAGTCCAAGCGCTGCTGCTGAGATAGTTTCTCCTAACCGCGATGAACAATTACAAAAACTAAGTGCCCAACATCAATATTTATATCGGTTAGCACACCGTCATATTAGAGAATATGAAAAATATTTAGCCCAATTAAAAGCGCGCCTTATTCATCCGAAAATACTGATAAATCAGATGATGCAACGTTTAGATGATTTAGTGATGCGTCTTGGTCAGCAGGCACGGTATCAATTATCTATCTATCAAATGCAATTAGAAAACAAAGAGCAAAAATTAAGGCATTTGTCACCGAGGGCACGTATTTATCGTCAAATTGACAAACCCCATTATTTGAAACAACAATTAACGGCGCATACACTTGCTATGATAAGCCATTATCGTCAAAATATCAGTCAATGTAGACAATTATTAAATCATCATATCAAAAATAAATATGATAATAAGAAACGACATCTAGTCAGATTAAATAGCGCCTTAGAGCATTTAAATCCAAAAAAAGTATTAGCAAGAGGTTTTAGTATTACCCTAGACGAAAATAATAAATTATTAACCAATATAGACCATATCCATATAGGAGATAAAATTGGTGTTGAGTTTGCTTGTGGTTCATTTAAGGCAATAGTGGATGATATTGACAAGAACTAAGCAAGTTTTTATTTTGTGGCTATTACTACTGTTAATAACACCTATTTATTGTAATTTGTATGCACAGTTAGAAATTGAGCACACTCCTATTCCTGGTGGCATTGCGGTGATAGATTTTGCTAGCCCTCTGTCACAAGAATCACAAAATATGCCACAGGTTTTTTTTCGCTCTATTCCTGTTTATAAACAGCGTATATCAGGAGGACATCATCAAGCATTAGTCGGCATTCCATTACTAGCAGATGATGGCGAATATTATGTTGATGTCTATCACAAAAATAGCAGTCAAACACTAAAATTTAATGTAAGCGCACACGAGTATAAAACGCAAAATATTACGCTTACCAGCAAGCAAAAAAAATTTATTTCACCAAGTAAAGTACAAATGACACGCATCATCAAAGAGCGTGCGATATTAGCCAGGGCGAGAGAAACATTTAATATGCAAACTTCAGTGCAATCATTTATTGCACCAAGTACGGGAAGTATTTCTGGTACTTTTGGTTTGAAACGCTTTTATAACAATAAACCAGGTCGAGCACATACTGGCATTGATTATGCTGCCCCTAAAGGCGGATTTGTTCGAGCACCAGCAGATGGTATTGTGCTACTTACGGGATTTTTTTTCTTTAACGGTAATAGTATTTTTCTTAATCACGGGCAAGGATTAATCAGTGCACTTATCCATTTAGATGATATTTTTGTGCTAGATGGAATGCACGTCAAGCAAGGTGAAATAATTGGACTCATTGGCGCTACAGGGCGCGCAACTGGCCCACACTTGCACTGGTCTTTATACCTTAATCGCACGGCTGTTAATCCACAGTTGTTACTAAAGTAAATATGCAAAAACTTATAGTACAGTTTTTGGTGTGAGTGTACTATAAGTTCTACTTTAAAGTTTAGTGCCTTAATATTAAGTGATGACCGGCCCTAAAAATTAAGCATGCTTATTGTTGTGTATTCGTATTTTTTATCCCTCTAAATTTTTATTATTTATTTAGTCAATAATGTTTTCAAATATTTAGTCAATAATGTTTTCAAACTTAGAATGGTTTTTGATTAGTTTAATTTTTATTTGGATAGGTTTTGTGCGTAGTGGTTTTGGTTTTGGCGGCGCAGCGTTTGGGTTGCCACTTCTTCTTCTTATTTATCCGCAACCGCTTTTTTGGCTACCTATCATTGGTATTCATGTATTATTTTTTGCATCTTTCACGTTAAGAAATACACTGCATCAAGTGCATTGGCGTTATTTAATTTTTTCGCTGAAATGGATCGTGCCAAGCGCTATATTAGGTTTAACTGGCTTGATTAATTTTACAGACGAAGTGTTACTTTATTTAGTTTATAGCATTACTTTGTTTTACGGGGGCATCTGGATGTTTAACTATCAAATTAAAAGTAAATCTATTTGGTTTGATAATATGCTTTTATTACTAGGTGGCTATGTTGCGGGTACCTCACTTACAGGTGCGCCAATTCTAGCAGCGGTTTATATGCGTTATATTGAAAAAATAAAATTGCGTAGCAGTTTCTTTGCGTTATGGTTTATTTTAGTGAGTATGAAAATGCTAGTTTTTATTAGTTTTGATGTGAAGATTGAATGGCAAGTTTCCTTATTGCTTATACCTGTTGCTGCGATAGGGGATAGACTCGGTTTTGTGTTACATCGCTTTATGTTAAAAAATAAAACACGCTTTAGTCAAATAATCGGCATTGTTCTTGTGTTAATTAGTTTGTTTGGTATGACTAAATACACAATTAATTTGCTTTATTTTTAAGGGTTTAGTCAGTGAAATTTATATATTATGAAGATGACTTTTTGGGTGCTATATTGTGGTAGGCTCTATATCCTATTGGTGTTTTTAAGTAGAGCACAGTTGACTTAATGGTAAAATATTTAGCTATGGACTATGTTTTAATACTTATTAGCACTATTTTGGTAAATAATTTTGTGTTGGTTAAATTCTTGGGCTTATGTCCATTTATGGGGGTTTCTCGTAAATTAGAAACCGCTGCTGGTATGGGGTTTGCGACAACTTTTGTTTTGACACTCGCAAGCATTATTAGTTATTTAATTAACACCTATATTTTAGTCGTGTTATCTTTAGAATTCTTACGCACTATTTCTTTTATTGTTGCTATTGCTGGCGTAGTTGGTTTCACCGAATTAGTTGTCAACAAAACCAGTCCAATTCTCAAACAAACACTTGGTGTTTTTTTGCCACTTATTACAACGAATTGTGCAGTATTGGGTGTGGCTTTACTCAGTGTTCAGGCGCATTATAGTTTTTTATCTTCTGCTATTTATGGCTTTGGTGCAGCAGTTGGTTTTTCTTTGGTGTTAGTTTTATTTGCAGCCTTAAGAGAGCGTATTGAAATAGCTGATGTACCTGCTCATTTTCGGGGTGCGCCTATTGCACTTATAACTGCTGGTTTAATGTCAATAGCCTTTATGGGTTTTATTGGACTAGTTTAATGATAACATCAGTCGTTATTTTTTCTTTACTTGCTTTATTGCTAGGCCTTGTGCTTGGTTATGCAACCATTATTTTTAAGGTAGATGGTAATCCTGTGGTGGATAGAATTAGTGCAATTTTGCCACAAACACAATGCGGACAATGTGGTTATCCGGGTTGTAAGCCTTATGCTGAGGCAATTTCTAAAGGTGAGGCACGCATTAATCAATGCCCACCTGGCGGTCAAGAAGGTGTAGATGCACTAGCTAGTTTGCTTGGATATGAAACTATACCGCTGAGCACTGAGTATGGAATGGAAAAACCTGAGTGTATAGCACGCATTGATGAAAATTTATGTATTGGCTGTACACTTTGTATCAAAGCATGTCCAGTAGATGCAATTGTTGGTGCTCCTAAAGTAATGACAACCGTGATTGCAAGCGAATGCACAGGTTGTGAATTATGTGTCTCGCCGTGTCCAGTTGATTGTATTAAAATGCTTGAAGTGACAGAAGAGGTGGAAATTTTCATTCCGTTCATACTGAATAAAAAGGAGATGAGTGCATGAAAATTAAATCTTTTTTTGGCGGTTTAAATTTAGCTAATTTGTATTCTGATAAGTCATTAACCATTGAGCAAGCGCCCTTGCCAAAAAGCATTGTCTTACCTTTAAGGCAATATGCTAATGCATTTGCAACTCCAACTGTTAGTCCCGGAGATCATGTTTTAACAGGGCAAGTTATTGCACATTATGATGCGCCACTTTCTACGGTAGTCCATAGCAGTATTTCAGGTCAGGTAGTGAGAATTGATGATAAGTTAATACCATCATCTATATCTCCCTTAAAATCAAAAGCTATTACCATTGTATCTGATGGCAAAGATAATTGGGTTAAGACAAAAGCTTGTGGCAAAAATTTTTTATCCTGCGACGTGAAAAAAATGATTGATTATATTCGTATGCAGGGTATTGTTGGCTTAGGAGGTGCTGGTTTTCCAACATATATTAAAATACTACGTTTAAAAAATTGTCATACTTTAATCGTCAATGGCACTGAATGCGAACCTGGCATTATGTGTGATAATGCTATTATGCAAAATTATCCTGAGAAAATATTGTTGGGTACAAGTATTTTGCTTAGTATTTGCAAGGCAGAGCGTGCAATAATTGCTATTGAAAATGATAAAAAATTTGCTATACAAAGTTTAAAAAGTGCAAATAAAGACACCCGTATTAAAATTGCGACCATCCCAAATAAATATGTTTCTGGCAATGAAAAAATACTCATTAAGTTGTTGTGTAATATTGAAATCGCATCTAGTAAATACAGCGTAGAATACGGTATTTTATGTCAAAATGTTGGTACAGTTAAAAGCATCTATGATGCTGTAATTGATAAGCGGCCTCTTGTTTCTCGTGTGCTGACGGTATCAGGTTCTGCGGTTAAAAAACCAGTGAATTATGAGGTGCGTCTTGGTATGGAAATTGAAGAACTTATAGGAAAATCACAGCTTACAAGCACGCAATATGAAGCAAAAATTGGTGGTATGATTATGGGTGTTGGCATACTAAATCTTAAATTACCAGTCTCTAAAACAACCAACGCTATTTTAGTTAATAAAGTAAAGCCTAAAGCACTGGAGCAGCCTTGTATTCGTTGTGGTGCTTGTTATCAGGTTTGTCCAATTAAACTATTGCCACAGCAATTATATTGGCATGTTCAAGGGGGGGAAATTGATAAAGCAGTTGATTACAATCTAATAGATTGCATTGAATGCAATTGTTGTACTTACGTGTGTCCAAGTAATATTCCGCTGACAAATTATTTTCGTCTTGGTAAATTGATACATCAAAAAAATTTACGCGAACATTTCAAATCAGAATTAGCCAAAGAGCGCTTTGAATTTAGGAACTATCGTTTGGCACGCAACAAAGAGGAGCATGCAAAAATGATGTCGGAAAAAAAGCGTGCTTTGCAGAAAAAAATGGCAGAAGAAGATGCGCAAAAAGATAAAATACAAGCAGCACTTGAGCGTGTAAATGCTAAAAAATTAAATCGAAAAATAACACATACTAAATAATTTTCTATGTTTAGTAGCACCAATATATTCATAAGACATGTGCTTTACGCTTTAATACCTGGCGTTTTTGTCTCCTATTATTTTTTTGGTTTTGCTATACTTATACAAATACTGCTTGGAGTGACTGCAGCACTTGTGAGCGAAGCTGTGGTGTTGCGTTTTCGTCAAAAATTAATTCTACCTACTTTGGCAGATGGCACAGCAGTATTAACTGCGGTGTTACTTGCAATTTCTATTCCAAGTATTGCACCATGGTGGCTTGTTATAGTTGGAGTAAGTTTTGCGATTATTTTTGGTAAACAATTATATGGTGGCTTAGGGCACAATCCATTTAATCCTGCGATGCTTGGTTATGCTTTTTTACTCATTGCCTATCCGTTACCGATGACCCAGTGGCAGGATAGTTCTTTTTTATCATTAGCACAGAGTTTACAAACTATTTTTGTTATTGATAGTATCGATGCCCTAACTGCACCTACTGTGCTTGAAAAAATACAAAAGATAAACAACTTAGGAGCAAGTGCAAATAATTTATTGTTACTGCCTGCTGTTTGGATTAATTTAAGTTTTTTACTTGGCGGTTTATATATGCTATTTAGAAAAATCATATTTTGGCAAATTCCAGTTTCATTTTTATTCGGACTGATAATTATGGCAACTTTATTACATTTGATAAATGATAAAATTTATGCACACCTAAGCTTTCATTTGTTTACAGGCGCAACAATGCTTGGTGCATTTTTTATCGCAACTGATCCAATAACAGCAAGCACAACGCCTAATGGACGTTTAATATATGGTTTTATGATTGGTGTACTTATCATTATTATTAGAGAAATTGGTAATTACTATCCAGATGGTGTGGCATTTGCTGTATTACTGGCAAATATTTTTGCGCCTATCTTAGACACTTATACAAAACCTAAAATATTTGGCAAAAGATGAATATTATTTTTAAATCTGGTTTATCACTATTAATCTTTATGGCGATTAGTATTTTTCTCGTACAGTTGACTTATCAAAATACTGAGAAAAGAATTGCCCAAAATGTCACTGAGGTTTTATTAAAACGTTTGCACGAATTAGCACCGAACTATGATAATGATTTGATAAAAGAGCGTATCAGTCAGCGGGTTTTTTTGCATGGCGTAACACAAACGATTGATATTTATCCTGCAAGGCACTTTGGCGAAGTAATTGCTTATTTAATTAAACATCTTTACCCAAATGGTTATAACGGAAATATTGTGCTTATTAGTGCGATCTCACCAAGTATGACACTGCTTGGTGCTAGAGTGATTACGCATCAAGAAACACCAGGTTTAGGCGATGGGATAGATTTAAAAAAATCACGTTGGATATTAAATCTCAACCACACTTCTCTTCAAAAACCTCAGGAGAAACTTTGGGGCGTTAAACGAGATGGTAAATATTTTGATCAGCTAACAGGTGCTACTATCACCTCAAAGTCAGTGATTAACGCACATTATGCATTACTTAAATATTTAGCACAATATAAAAATTTATTGCTAGTGTTGCCATAAATTTTATTTTTAGCAAGTGAAGCTTTCTGATTTTGATTTTAAACTTCCTAGTGCATTAATTGCGCGCTACCCTAATAAAAACCGCACTCACAGTCGTCTGCTAGTTGCTAAAAATAAAGTAATTGACAGCATATTTTATAAACTTGGCAATTATCTTAAGCCTGGCGATTTATTAGTGCTTAACGATACTAAAGTAATGCCTGCCCGTCTGTATGCTAAGAAAGAAACGGGCACTCAAGTTGAAATATTAATAGAGCGTATTTTTGATAATGAATACGCTTTAGCGATGATGCGAGCAAATCGCACCTTAAAAATAAATTCTCAGCTTATTTTATCAGGCACCATGCGCATACAAATTATAGCTAGAGAAAATAATTTATATCGCTTAAAGTTTATTGGTATAACAACTTTTAATGCACTTGTGAAGTTTGGCCATATTCCCATACCGCCCTATCTTAATCGTTGTGATGAAAAATTAGATATAGAACGTTATCAAAGTGTTTTTGCTAAAAAATTAGGTGCCATAGCTGCACCGACAGCAGGGCTACATTTTGACAAAATGTTATTAAAATCGCTTAAAAAAAAATATATTGACCATACATTTATTACCCTGCATATTGGCTCAGGCACATTTACTCCTATTCGTCTTGAGCATGTGGAACAACACAAAATGCACAGCGAATATTTTGCAATCAATCAAAGCGCAGTAGCCAAAATTAACAAAGCTAAATTAAATGGCGGACGTATAGTTGCGGTTGGCACAACGGTCGTGCGTGCTTTAGAGTCTGCCTGTTTAACGAATAAATATATCTTTCGTTCACCAGAATTAAATGCGTACACACAGGAAACGGATATTTTTATTTATCCTGGCTTTGATTTTAAAATAGTTGATGCCATGATTAGCAATTTTCATTTACCTAAATCTAGTTTGCTGATATTAGTTAGTGCTTTTGCAGGATATGATAATATCAAACACATTTATCAGCATGCCATCTCTCAAAAGTATCGTTTTTTCAGCTACGGCGACGCAATGCTTCTTTTTAGAAAAAAAGATAACAGAAATCAGAAAAAAAATGAGTTTGAAAAAAATCAGTGAAGCTCACCACCACTTAACCCGATTATTTTTTAACACACTGGGCAAAAGTTGATTTTAAAAAATATGAGTTATTCAGAAAGCGTTAAATGTGGATTGCGTTTATTTTTTGATTTACTGGGTATGCTCTTATGATTAAACCACATACCTTGATTATTTTCGTGTGCATAAATTCCATTGATGGCGGAGATAGGCATTCTAATGCGGTGTGGTTCATCGTAAAATACGCCACTAAATTCAATGTATTTATCTCCAATTATCAAGTGTTCAGCCACTGGTTTGCTAATGTTAAACACTACGCTGTCTTGCTTGGCATAAAATTTAGGTAGTACAATATCTCTTTTCGTATTATCAATGGCAATGTGTGGCGTTAGTTTATTATCCTCAATCCATTTATATAGTGCACGGATTAAATAAGGTCTTAAGTCATTCATGCGCGGAATTCCTTTTCTAAATTAGACAAACTACGTTTGAAACTTTTTCTATTAAATAAGCGCTGTGCATAATTATTAATAGATCTTGCACTGTCAGGAAGTTCAACATTCATTTTATCCAATCGCCAAAGCAGTGCTGACATGCAAATATCTAGAATTGTTAGCGTATCACTCTTAAAGTAGGGCTGATAAGCAAATAATGGCACCAAATCAAGTAAATAATTCGTCAGTGTTTTTCTAGCAAGCATCCCATCTTTTTTATTGTTTGAGTTTAAAATTCTTTCTGCTAAGTCAAATAGCGAATTTTTACAACGCGTAAAACGAAATAGTAGCAAACGTTTCTGAGCACGCTCAATTGGGTCAACTGGCATTAGTGGTGGAAACGGAAAACGTTCGTCTAAATATTCAGCAATTACTGAAAAATCATAGAGCACCATTTCTCTATCAAATAAAGTAGGTAGCATTTGATGCGGATTGAGGTCAAGAATTTCTTCTGGTAATTCATTAATGCCCACATGATGCTTATTTGCCTGAATATCCTTCTCTGACATAATAAAGCGCACACAGTGGCAGATAATACCAGTCGGAGAGGAATAGAGTGTTGTTGTATTTAGTTTAGATAACATAATATTTCTTAGTTTTAAAACCGCAATAATAAATGACGTGAGAACTTATCCACGCATAACTGAGTAATGTCAATTTTTCATACTATAGTTTGTTATTTTTTAATACGCCATTTTCCATATTTTACATCCTTCCAATATTCTTTTTTAAGCAGATAGGAAAGGATAAGTAACACAAATAAAAAAGCAATTACTTTAAAACCAATGTCATAACGTTTAAGCTGTGCTGGTTCGCTTACATAGTTTAGAAAATTAGTAATATCTCTTGTTGCATCCTCAAATGCATCAGGCGTTAATTTATTTTTTATTTGCACCAAAACATCTGGCATAGCAGCATTTTTAAGCACACGATTATTCACGCCAAAAGGGCGCGAAGTATCAGGATAGAAATTATTTAGATAACTGTAAATCCAATCAACACCCTTGCTTCTTGCTGTAAGCGATAAATCAGGCGGAGTAATGCCAAACCATTTTTCTGATGTTTTTTTGGGCATAGCAACTTTAATAGTATCGCCAGGTTTTTGACCAGTAAAAATAAAATCTCTTGTTAGGATGTTTTTGTCAATATGTAAATCTTTCGCCAAACGACTGTAACGCATATATTTTAATGAATGACAGCCACTACAATAATCCATAAATAATTTTGCACCATTTTTTAGTGAAGTTTGATTATTTGTATTAATATCTACGCGAGAGAGCGCCACATCAACTGATGCTAAGCTATGTGTTAAAAAAATTATCAAAAAAATACTAAAAAATATCTTTTTTAAACGCATTATCATTTTGTCAAACGTTCTGGAACAGATTTTGGTTTACTAAATTTTTCAGAAGTAAACCAAGGCATTAAAATAAAAAATGCAAAATATAAAACAGTAAAAATTTGTGCCAATAATTGATAGAGTGCTGTAACAGGACGCATACCTAAATAACCTAAAAATACAAAGCTAATGACAAAAATCATAAGCGCAATTTTAAAAATTAGGCCTCGATAACGAATAGATTTAACAGGACTTCTGTCTAGCCAAGGCAGTGCAAATAAAATCAAAAGTGAGGAAAACATAGCAAACACACCAGGAAATTGAGAATTAAATATTGGTGGCACTGCCCTTAATACTGAGTAAAAGGGTGTAAGATACCAGAGTGGTGCGATGTGTTCGGGTGTTTGTAATGGATTTGCTTCCACAAAATTAGTATATTCTAAAAAATAGCCGTATAAAGTGGGTGCAAAGAATACGACAGCCGAGAATAAAATAAGAAAAACAACAACACCCACAATGTCTTTTACACTGTAATAAGGATGAAATGGAATACCATCTTTTGGAATACCGCGGTTATCTTTATTTGCCTTAATTTCAATACCATCTGGATTATTGGAGCCAACCTGGTGCAAGGCAACAATATGTAGAAAAACCAGCAACACTAGTAGTAGTGGTAGTGCGACAACATGTAGAGCAAAAAAACGATTAAGTGTGGCGTCTCCTAGTGCATAATCTCCTAGGATAAACAGTAGTAAATCTTCGCCAATAAAGGGAATAGAAGCAAACAAATTAATAATAACAGCAGCACCCCAGTAAGACATTTGCCCCCAAGGCAGAACGTAGCCCATAAATGCCTCTGCCATTAGGACGATATAAATAATCATACCAAAAATCCAAGTCAGCTCCCTAGGTGATTTATGCGAACCATACAATAAGCCACGATACATATGTAAATAAATAATCAAGAAAAAAGCCGAAGAACCAGTAGAATGAACATAGCGCATAAACCAACCCCAATTGACATCACGCATAATATATTCAATAGAAGCAAAAGCCTCTTCTGCGTCTGGTTTATAGTGCATGGCTAAAAAAATTCCAGATACGATTTGAATAACAAGCATTAGTATTGCAAGCGAACCAAAAAAATACCAAAAATTAAAATTCCTCGGTGCGTAGTATTCTGCTAGATGTTCATTCCAAACTTTAGTCAGTGGAAATCGTTTATCAATCCAACTTTGATTATTCATAATCTTTTCTCTACGCGCTTAAGTTACTACCAATGCGGATGAGGTTATCAGAGAGAAAGCTATAAGGTGGTATAACTAAATTGGTCGGCGCAGGTACACCTTTATAAACGCGACCTGCTAAATCAAATCTTGAGCCATGACATGGACAATAGAAACCACCCTTCCACTTTTTGCCTAAATCAGCTGGTGCAACTTCTGGACGATAAGTTGGTGAGCAACCTAAATGCGTGCAAATACCAATTATAACGCCTATTTCAGGTCTAATAGAACGCGTTACATTTTTGGTATAACTTGGTTGTTGTGAGCTAACATTACTTTTTGGGTCAGCCAATTGACTTTCAAGCGTTGTTAAATTTTTAATCCCTTCTTTGTCTCTGCGAAAAATCCAAACAGGTTTCTTACGCCACAACATACGTATCAATTGCCCAATTTCTAATCTTGATATATCCACCTCAACAGGCCCGCCTTCTGCTTTTACCTGCTCACTAGGTCCTAGCATAGCTATAAAAGGCACAACAGAAAAAGCAGCACCAGCCAAACCTACAACGCTTGTGGCAACGGTCAGAAAACGCCGTCTCTTAAAATCTATCTGATATTCAGACATAAAAAATGAATAAAGGGGCAATTATAGCATATTTTATTTTACACTTTGTAAAAAATGTAATGTGTTAAGGGTTATTAGTATTTATTATTTTATGTTTAACAGCGCCCAAAACTGTTTTATCAAACTATTTTTTTGTTAATTGATAATTTTTTTTTGACGTCAAAATAATCAGAGGCCCTTACACAACTCACCACTTTTCACCTCAATTCCTGTTTTTGATTTTTCTTAAAGTATTCCCAAAAAGTTCTATATTCTCCTAAACCTGCTTGTTTATTTTACTTCTTCACATTATTTCTTATCCCTTCTAGGTATTTTGAATACAATAACCCTTATGTTGTTGCATTTGTTTAAAAATCATCATACCTGTTTTAAAATTATGACTAATGGCAATCAGTTGTATTCGGGTTTTGTTTCTCTTTAACCCTAAGTATCTCGCCCTAACTAAGCTGTGATGTTGTTTTAATAATCCAAAGGTTTGCTCAACAACATAACAGATCTTTGAGCATTGTTTATTCTGTTTCTTTTGTTGCTTGGTTAACCGGTTTATTTCTATAAGCACGGTGTATAATTTGATTAGACTATTACAAAGGCTTTATCACTTAAGTTATGTAGTTTTGATAAAGTCTATTCTACTTATTGCCAGTTAATAATGTTATGGATATCATTTATTCAGATAAGGATTATGTTGAATAACAAGTGTATCTGCCAGTGGTTGTTGTTGGGTTTGTTATCCAAGACATTTGAAGTTTTTTGTGGCTAGTTAGATAGTGTTTTATTTTACTAGATAGGGTTTTTAGTGGGGTTGTGCAAAGGTCTCAATATACAAAACTATTTGCCCAGTTTTATTTTAATGCGTGTGACATGTTTGCCAGGGGCAACTCTTATCAAAGCATCTAAAATCAGAGCTTGTTGTTGGTTTGCGCGAAAGGCGATACTTGGTGCTTGGCAAATAAAAATGGCGCACTCATTTTCAAGGCGTGCTAACCATATTTTTTTTTTAAAAGGTGCAGGTAATATATCTTTGAGCGTATCATTTATACCAGATATTTGCTCTGCTTTTTGCATCATCGACTTTAATGCACAGCAGTAAGATGATTTAGAATCTGTAAAATAGTTAATTGTTGTAGGTTCCATTGTTATAAAAATAAGTATTTGCAATTAAAAATGCACAAGGATAGATACATTTAGACAGATGGGTATTATAAGCAAAATTTTTACCACTGTGATTGGTTCTCGTAATGAACGTTTATTAAAAGCATTACAAAAAACTCTTGAGCAAATAAATAATTACGAAACTGTGTTTAAAAATTTAAGCGATAAAGCGCTTAAAGAAAAAACAGCTACCTTAAAAAATACCTTAATGCAAGGCGCATCTTTAGATACTATTTTGCCTGAATCTTTTGCACTGATAAGAGAAGCAAGTATACGCGTATTAGCACTTCGCCACTACGATGTGCAACTACTAGGTGGTATTGTGCTTCATCAGGGGAAAATTGCTGAAATGGCAACAGGAGAAGGTAAAACTCTTGTTGCAACGTTGCCTGCTTATCTAAATGCATTAAGTGGTGAGAGTGTCCATATCGTAACAGTTAATGATTATCTAGCTAAGCGAGATGCTCAGTGGATGGGCAGAGTTTTTGAGTTTCTGGATTTATCTGTGGGCGTGGTTTGCTCAGATATGTCGCCAGAGGACAGAGAAAATGCTTATAGAGCTGATATTGTTTATGCCACGAATAATGAGTTAGGCTTTGATTATCTCAGAGATAATATGGCGTTTTCTCATGCACATCAAGTACAGAGAAAACTGAATTTTGCTATCGTTGATGAAGTAGATTCTATTTTAATTGATGAAGCAAGAACACCGCTTATCATTTCGGGTCCCTCTGATGATTATTCTGATGTTTATCAAAATATTAACCATTTTATTACTGAATTTAGTCAGCAAAAAGAATCGGGCAAAGGGAGTGATATTGTTGTGGAGGTAGAAGGTGATTACACTCTAGAAGAAAAGAATAAGCAAGTATTACTTACCGAGCGCGGTCATAGCAAAGCAGAATCTTTGCTCAAAAAGGCAAAGCTACTTCCCGAGGGTGCAAGCCTTTACGATGCAAATCATATTCTACTCATGCAGCATCTAAATGCAGCACTTAAGGCGCATGTCTTGTATCAAAAAAATGTTGATTATATTGTTCAAGATGATGAAATTACTATTATTGATGAATTTACTGGTAGAAAAATGCTTGGACGTCGTTGGTCAGAGGGGTTACATCAAGCAGTAGAAGCAAAAGAAAAAGTCAGCATTAAAAAAGAAAATCAAACCCTGGCATCCATTACTTTTCAAAATTATTTTCGCCTCTATGCTAAATTAGCAGGAATGACAGGTACCGCAGAAACAGAAGCCCATGAATTGCAAAGTATTTATAGTTTAGAAGTGGTGGTTATTCCACCGAATAAAGTTTCTAAAAGAAAAGATATGTCTGATATGATTTATCTTACTGCTGTCGAAAAATACGACGCCATTATTTTAGATATTAAAGATTGTGTGGTAAGAGAGCAGCCCGTACTAGTTGGCACAGGCAGTATTGAAAGCTCAGAGCTTATTTCAAAAATACTCACTAAAACGCGTATTAATCACGAAGTATTAAATGCAAAACAACATGAAAGAGAAGCGCAAATTGTTGCAAATGCGGGATGTTTGAGTGCGGTTACTATTGCAACCAATATGGCAGGACGCGGTACTGATATTGTGCTCGGAGGGAAAATTATACAAGAGATGAGCGAGGAAGAACAAGCAAAATGGCAAGTGCATCACGATAAGGTATTAGCTGCTGGCGGACTGCATATTATCGGCACAGAACGTAGTGAATCAAGGCGCGTTGATAACCAATTGCGCGGTCGTGCAGCACGCCAAGGTGATATAGGTTCAACACGTTTTTATTTATCACTAGAAGATAATTTGATGCGTATTTTTGCCTCAGAACGCGTGGCATCCTTGATGTCTAAACTTGGTATGGAAAAAGGCGAGGCAATAGAACATACTATGGTTAATCGTGCTATTGAAAATGCACAGAAAAAGGTAGAAGGGCATAATTTTGATGCACGCAAACAACTCCTAGAATATGATGATGTTGCTAATGAGCAGCGCAGTATTATTTATCAAAGACGAAATGAATTGCTTGGTCAAACCAATTTGAAAGATAATTTAACCGCTATATCTAAAGCAGTATTGAGCGATATTTTTTATGGATATATTAATACCGATATGCCTGAGAATAATTGGGATGCAAAGGGACTCCGCCAAATACTAAAATCAGATTTCTCTTTAGATATAGAAATAGAAAGCCTGCTAGTTAAAGGAATGACAGCAGATGCATTACTAGAGCATATTCTAGCAACCTCAACACATCTTTTTGCCGAAAAAGAGCGTGTAGTCGGCAGTGATGCTATACACAGCTTTGGAAAGGCTGTTATGCTACAAACACTTGATCATTTTTGGAAAGAGCATCTAGGAGCAATGGATTATTTGCGTCAAAGTATTGGTTTAAGAGGATATGCACAAAAAAATCCTGTGCAAGAATATAAGAGTGATTCTTTTACAATGTTTAAAGACTTACTGCATAATATTAACGTTGAAGTGGTAAAAATTTTATTTAGCGTGCACATCAGTGATAAACAAACTGAGGTCGCACAGGTACAAACAGCTGATATGAGAGGAATAACTTATGAGCATGCACAGGTTGATAGCTTGGACTCTGGAGCAAAAAATCAGCAAATTAACCAAAAAACCAGCCAAAGAACCAAACATAAACCATTTGTACGTCCACGCCATAAGATTGGACGTAATGAAATTTGTGATTGCGGTTCAGGTAAGAAATTTAAACATTGTCATGGTAGAAAGTATTAATACAACTAGCACTAGATGCTATTTTTTATTTTAGGAAATTTTAGTGCAATCACCGTATTATTTAGGTCTAATGGCAGGCACAAGTTTTGATGGTATAGATGCAGCACTTATTGATAAACATAATACTTTAGTAGCGCGTTATTATAAGGCTTACGATAAAAAAATAAAAAGCGATATAAAGCATTTAATTACTCACCCGCACAGCCTTTATGAATTCGGTGCCTTAGATACAGCTTTGGGTGTATTATTTGCTGAAACAGCCAATGCGCTTATTAAAAAATCAGCTGTGCAAAAAAAAAATATTATCGCTATTGGCTCTCACGGGCAGACCATTTATCATGCACCCAAACGCTATAGTTTACAAATTGCTCATCCAGCAATCATTTGTGAGAAAACGCGCATTACAGTTGTTTCTAACTTTCGTATGAGTGATATTGCTGCAGGTGGTGAAGGCGCGCCACTTACACCCTATTACCACCAGCATCTTTTAGCTACTCAAGATGGAATTATCATTAACCTAGGTGGTATTGCTAATGTTACTATAAAGAAAAATAACATATTAATAGGTTTTGATGCAGGCCCTGCTAATACATTATTAGATGCTTGGATTAAAAACCATAAGGGCTTAGACTTTGATAAAAATGGTAGTTGGGCAGCACTGGGAAGAGTAAATAAGACATTGCTTGATATTTTACTAAACGATACTTATTTTAAAAAGGAACCACCTAAAAGTACAGGTTTTGAATATTTTAATCTAACTTGGTTAAATCATTATTTACGTAAACATTTGGTGTGTGAATCTCCAGAAAATATTCAGGCAACACTGCTTGAATTAAGTGCAAGAACTAGTAGCAATTTTTTACCCTCAGACCTGCCTGTTTATCTCTGTGGTGGCGGTGTGCATAATACTAAATTGGTTACGCGCATAAAAGTGCTTCTCAAACAAAAATCAAAAAATAGACTTATTGCTACAACAAGTAAAATTGGTATTCCGCCAGATGATGTGGAGGCTTGTGCTTTTGCATTTTTTGCCAAACAGACACTAAAGCACAAAACCAGCAATTTACCAAACACAACAGGTGCACGCAACGCACGCATTTTGGGTGCAATTTATCCTTGCGGACCATTATTTCCTATACAAAAATAGCTTTAAAGTCAGGTAGCATTGCATATCTTTTAAAGGTAAATTAGTGATATAAAATTTATTAATGCCTTAGAATACCCTTCATAAGTACTTTGTAGTAAGGTATATGTTTTTATGTATAATGGGTGAAATCGCCTATGTTTTAAGTGGGTTCTTTGATTATTCTGTGAGTTGCTTAGTATGATTACTGATATATTTGCCCACATTAGTCCAAAATCTTATCACTTGGGCAAATTTTTTTTTGCCGCTACTTTATTTATTCTATTTACTCTTAGCATACTTGGTTTTACAAGTGCTGCGTTTGCTCAATCCACTACTGAACAAGGAAGTGTAACAATTAATTACACTAACGATGGCAATAATGTAGTGTTTACCCTTACTGGCTCAACCACAATTAAAGTAGGCACGACAAACATATATGAATTAACAAGTAGCGAGCAAGATGTTCAGCTTGCACATGCTGGGATCTCTACTGCTGCTGAGGGCGATTCCCTTTATCTTTTTGCTCTTGATGGTGAAGAAATGCCAGATGGTAGCCGAAACTGTTTTGCACGTTTTTGTTATGGTTCCTCACATGCAGGACTTGCAAATGGTGAATTTAATGTTGATTACAGCTTTTTAAATAGACGTTTAAATAATTTTTCTAGTTCTGACTCTCCCCCCTACACTTATCATCTTAGAGTAACTACATCAGAAAATGCTGAAGTAGGCGATGTGATTCTCGTGGGTATTTTTCAGGCAAACACTACTCCAACTATTGGTTTTTTGGAGATTACAGTTATTGCTGTTGAGACACCACCACCAGTAGCAGAAGCAACAAGTGATAGTCAATTAGTAGCTCTGGGTGATATGGTAATATTAGATGGCACAGGTAGCAGCGATAATGAAGACAGTAATACAGATTTGATTTTTTCCTGGATGCAAACGAGTGGCACGCCGATTGTAGCCCTAAGTGGTGATAATACTGCTGAACCGACTTTCATCGCACCCTATGTTACGCTAGATACTGATTTAGTATTTACACTAACGGTAACTAATACAAGTGGCTTAAGCGATACCAGTGCGGTAACTGTTACCGTGGTTGCACCAGAAACTACCGCCTTTATCACTACTTGGCGAATGCCTGATGATGATTTAGAAATAACATTCCCTGGCACTGGTGAGTATACCATTGACTGGGGGGATGGTAATTCTGAAACTGCTGATGGCGCTATTTTACACGTTTATACCGCTGCCGGTGACTATAGCATAACCGTATCCAAAGGAGAAGCACAAAGTGGATTAACACGCTTTTACTTAAATAATAGTGTTGACAGAGGTCATTTAAGGGAGATAAGGCAATGGGGAGATGCAAAATGGACTAGTATGCAGGGGGCATTTCATGGCGCTAGACATATGCAGATTACTGCAGTAGATGTACCAGATCTTTCTCTTGTAACTAATATGAGCTCTATGTTCCGGGAAGCCAGTGCTTTTAATAGTGACATCAGTAATTGGAATGTCTCAAATGTAACTAATATGAGAAATATGTTTATTTTTGCTGCTAAATTCAACCAAAACCTGAATGGATGGAATGTCTCAAATGTAACTGATATGGCTTTTATGTTTACTGCTGCTAGAGATTTTAATGGCAACATCAGCGACTGGAATGTTGAGCATGTAACCGCTATGAGTAACATGTTCGGGAGTGCTAGCTCCTTTAATGGTGATATTAGCAACTGGAATGTTGAGCGTGTAACTAATATGAATAGTATGTTCAGTCAAGCCACCTCTTTTAATAGTGACATCAGTAATTGGAAGGTTGGGCGTGTAACCTATATGGATTATTTGTTTTTTGGTGCGTCTATCTTTGATAGAGATATCAGTAATTGGGATGTTAGTGCTGTAAGCAGGATGGCTAATATAT
This sequence comes from Gammaproteobacteria bacterium, assembly GCA_965207345.1. GTDB lineage: Bacteria > Pseudomonadota > Gammaproteobacteria > PS1 > Pseudothioglobaceae. The sequence continues at coordinate 886,758 of OZ242280.1, forward strand.
TTGGTAATGCTGATAACTTTAACCAAAATCTAGGCGCTTGGTATATTGTGCCAACACCAACTACTTCTTATAACGCAGCTGATAATCTTAGGGTGTTGACACTTTCTGCACAAAACCCTCCTTTAAATAACCAAAACCCAGTGTATGAATTAGTCCAAGGAGCTAGCGATAATGATGAGTTCACTCTTACGGATAATATACTAAGTATTAACAATGCTCAAACCGGTGTATTTAATATTAGAATTGCTTCAACAGCAACGGATGAATTTGGCACGAATAACGTCAAAGAAGTGAGTATTCAAATTGCCGGTAGAACTATTAGACTAGATGATGATATTACTGAGGTAACCACACCGAATGCACCAACTTTAATGGTAGCAATAATAGCCAATAGCAAAGTAACACTTAGCTGGAGCCCACCAGCAGATGATGGAGGATCCCCCATAGCTAGTTATAAAATTGCACAAAAACAAGGTGCTGGAGCTTTTAGTGCTTTTGCAGATATAGAAGAAAGCAATGCAACAACACAAATGCATATCGTTGGGGATTTAATGAACGAGGCAACATATACTTTCAAAATCCTCGCTGTGAACAGTGCTGGAGATGGTAGAGAATCTAATGAAATATCTGTGACACCAACATCATACACGCAGGATTTTACTACCTTTATTACCACTTGGCAAATTCCTAATGATGATTTAGGTATAACATTTCCTGGCACTGGTGAATATACCATTGATTGGGGAGACAACACTCGCTTTCTTGCTACTGGCCATATCGCCCACAGGTATAGTGTTGCTGGTACTTATATTATAACCGTATCTAAAGGAGAAGCACAAAGTGGATTAACACGCTTTTACTTAAATAATAGTGTTGACAGAGGTCATTTAAGGGAGATAAGGCAATGGGGAGATGCAAAATGGACTAGTATGCAGGGGGCATTTCATGGCGCTAGACATATGCAAATTACTGCAGTAGATGTACCAGATCTTTCTCTTGTAACTAATATGAGCTCTATGTTTAGGGAAGCCAGTGCTTTTAATAGCGACATCAGCAACTGGAATGTTGAGCGTGTAACTGATATGAGTAGTATATTTAGTGAAGCTACTTCCTTTAATGGCAATATTAGCAACTGGAATGTTGAGCGTGTAACTGATATGAGTAGTATATTTAGTGAAGCTACTTCCTTTAATGGCAATATTAGCAACTGGAATGTTGAGCGTGTAACCACTATGAGTAACATGTTCGGGAGTGCTAACTCCTTTAATGGTGATATTAGCAGTTGGAATGTTGAGCGTGTAACTAATATGAACAGTATGTTCAGTCAAGCCACCTCCTTTAATAGTGATATCAGCAACTGGAATGTTGGGCGTGTAATTAATATGGACTCCCTGTTTTCTGGTGCGCTTTCCTTTAATAGTGATATCAGTAACTGGGATGTCTCAAATGTAGCCCATATAAGGAATATGTTTGATAATACCGATAACTTTAACCAAAATCTAGGCGCTTGGTATATTGTGCCAACACCAACTACTTCTTATAACGCAGCTGATAATCTTAGGGTGTTGACACTTTCTGCACAAAACCCTCCTTTAAATAACCAAAACCCAGTGTATGAATTAGTCCAAGGAGCTAGCGATAATGATGAGTTCACTCTTACGGATAATATACTAAGTATTAACAATGCTCAAACCGGTGTATTTAATATTAGAGTTGCTTCAACAGCAACGGATGAATTTGGCACGAATAACGTCAAAGAAGTGAGTATTCAAATTGCCGGTAGAGCTATTAGACTAGATGATGATATTACTGAGGTAACCACACCGAATGCACCAACAGATTTAAGGGCAATTCCGGGCGAGAGGGAGATAACACTTATGTGGAATGAACCAATTGATAATGGCGGTGCAACAATCATACGCTATCAATACAGACAAAGAGAAGCCTCTGCATCATCTTTTACTGATAATTGGATAGATATTGTCTCTATGTCCTCACATACCATAACAAATTTAGTAGGCGAAACAGAGTATTTTTTCCAAGTGCGTGCCGTTAACTTAGTGGGAAATGGTGCAGTATCAAGCGAAATCTCTGTTATAGCAAATGGTATACCACCAATAGCAGATGCAGGCGCTGTTAGGAATGTGCTTGAAAACACAGTATTAACACTAGATGGTAGCGGTAGCCATGATGCAGATGGTGAAAATCTCAGCTATAGCTGGATACAAACAATCGGGCCTGAGGTAATGCTAATTAATGCTAATACCAGCGCTCCAAGATTCATCGCACCTGAGATTGAAACAGATTTAGTATTTACACTAACGGTAACTAATACAAGTGGCTTAAGCGATACCAGTGCGGTAACTGTTACCGTGGTTGCACCAGAAACTACTGCCTTTATCACTACTTGGCGAATGCCTGATAATGATTTAGAAATAATATTCCCTGGCACTGGTGAGTATACCATTGACTGGGGAGATGGTAATTTTGAAACTGCTAATGGCGTTACTTTACATACTTATACCGCTGCTGGTGACTATAGCATAACCGTATCCAAAGGAGAAGAACAAGGTGGATTAACACGTTTTTTCTTAAATTATAGCCTTGATAGAGGTCATTTAATAGATGTGAAGCAATGGGGAAGTACAGAGTGGGAGAGTATGGAGAGTGCATTTTTTGGTGCTGAAAATATGCAAATTACTGCAACGGACGCACCAAATCTTTCTAATGTATTTAGTGTGAGAAGTATGTTTGCTAATGCTACAGCTTTTAATAGCGACATCAGCAACTGGGATGTCTCAAATGTAACCACTATGAGAAATATGTTTATTTTTGCTGTTAAATTTAACCAAAACCTGAATGGATGGAATGTCTCAAATGTAACTGATATGGCTTTTATGTTTAATGCTGCTAGAGATTTTAATGGCAACATCAGCAACTGGGATGTCTCAAATGTAACCACTATGAGAAATATATTCAATGAAGCTACTTCCTTTAATGGCAATATTAGCAACTGGAATGTTAAGCGTGTAACTGATATGAGTAATATGTTTAGTGAAGCTACTTCCTTTAATGGCAATATTAGCAGCTGGAATGTTGAGCGTGTAACTGATATGGGCTCTATGTTCAATAGAGCCACTTCTTTTAATAACGACATTAGTAACTGGAATGTTGGGCGTGTAATTTATATGGATTATTTATTTTCTGGTGCGTCTGTCTTTGATAGAGATATCAGTAACTGGGATGTTAGTGCTGTAAGCAGGATGACTAATATATTTGGTAATGCCGATAACTTTAACCAAAATCTAGGCGCTTGGTATATTGTGCCAACACCAACTACTTCTTATAACGCAGCTGATAATCTTAGGGTGTTGACACTTTCTGCACAAAACCCTCCTTTAAATAACCAAAACCCAGTGTATGAATTAGTCCAAGGAGCTAGCGATAATGATGAGTTCACTCTTACGGATAATATACTAAGTATTAACAATGCTCAAACCGGTGTATTTAATATTAGAGTTGCTTCAACGGCAACGGATGAATTTGGCACGAATAACGTCAAAGAAGTGAGTATTCAAATTGCCGGTAGAGCTATTAGACTAGATGATGATATTACTGAGGTAACCACACCGAATGCACCAACAGACTTAAGGGCAATCCCAGGTCATGGAACAGTAACCCTTTCTTGGAGTGCGCCAACAGATAATGGCGGTGCAGTAATCACGCGCTATCAATACAGACAAAGAGAAGCCTCTGCATCATCTTTTATTGATAATTGGATAGATACTATTTCTGCAGGCTCACACATTGTTAGAGATTTAACAAATGGCACAAATTATGTATTCCAAGTGCGTGCTTTTAACTCTGCTGGAGGTGGCGCAGAGTCAAACCAAGCATCCGTTATACCAATGGCTGACTTTTCTACCTTTGTTACTACTTGGCGAATGGCTGATGATGATTTAGAAATAACATTCCCTGGCACTGGTGAGTATACCATTGACTGGGGGGATGGTAATTCTGAAACTGCTGATGGCGCTATTTTACACGTTTATACCGCTGCCGGTGACTATAGCATAACCGTATCCAAAGGAGAAGCACAAAGTGGATTAACACGCTTTTACTTAAATAATAGTGTTGACAGAGGTCATTTAAGGGAGATAAGGCAATGGGGAGATGCAAAATGGACTAGTATGCAGGGGGCATTTCATGGCGCTAGACATATGCAGATTACTGCAGTAGATGCACCAGATCTTTCCCTTGTAACTAATATGAGAAATATGTTTGCTCTTGCTACTGAATTTAACCAAGACCTTAATGGATGGAATGTCTCCAATGTAACTGATATGGCTTTTATGTTTAATGCCGCTATAACCTTTAATGGCGACATCAGCAACTGGAATGTTGGGCGTGTAATTAATATGGACTCCCTGTTTTCTGGTGCGCTTTCCTTTAATAGTGATATCAGTAACTGGGATGTCTCAAATGTAGCCCATATAAGGAATATGTTTGATAATACCGATAACTTTAACCAAAATCTAGGCGCTTGGTATATTGTGCCAACACCAACTACTTCTTATAACGCAGCTGATAATCTTAGGGTGTTGACACTTTCTGCACAAAACCCTCCTTTAAATAACCAAAACCCAGTGTATGAATTAGTCCAAGGAGCTAGCGATAATGATGAGTTCACTCTTACGGATAATATACTAAGTATTAACAATGCTCAAACCGGTGTATTTAATATTAGAGTTGCTTCAACAGCAACGGATGAATTTGGCACGAATAATACCAAAGAAGTGAGCATTCAAATTGCCGGTAGAGCTATTAGACTAGATGATGATATTACTGAGGTAACCACACCGAATGCACCAACAGATTTAAGGGCAATCCCAGGTAATGAAGTAGTAACCCTTTCTTGGAGTGCGCCAATAGATAATGGCGGCGCTAATATTACTGGCTACGAATTTAGAGAAAGAGAAACTACACTATTTACTAAATGGTTAAATATCGCTTCTGCAGGTTCATACACTGCTACAGGGCTAAGAAATGGCATAAATTATGCATTCCAAGTGCGTGCTGTTAACTCTGCTGGAGGTGGCGAAGAGTCAAACGAAGTATTTGCTACGCCAGTAGCACCTAACGTAGAACCAACTGCTAATGCTGGAGATAATCAATCTATAACCTCTGGCGTAGAAGTAACGCTAGATGGCAGTGCTAGTAGTGATAGTGAAGATGATATAGCTGGCATAGCTCTTAATTATAACTGGGCACAAATCAGTGGCACAACTGTAACTTTAAGTAGCACAAATACTATTACTGCAACCTTTACTGCACCAGATGTTGACGCAGAGACTACCCTAGTATTTACACTCACAGTAACTGATACTGCTGGTGCAGGCAGTAGTGCTGAAGTAACTATTAATGTGCTCCCAATTTTAGTATTTTCGGGTACTATTAATGACCAGACCTATACTGTAGGCGAAGCTACTTCTCTAACCTTACCAATAGCAACTGGTGGTCGTAGCCCACTAACTTATACTTTAGAGGGCTTACCAAATGGTTTTAGTTTTGATGCAGATAGTCGCATCCTAAGTGGCACTCCAACTCTTGTTGACGCTAGTAATGTAATATACACCGTAACAGATAGCGCAGATGCCACTGCTACTTTAGGATTTGTGATAGATATAACAACAGCAAGTAATACCCCGCCAACCATCACAGGCACTTCAACTCTAAATTATATTGAAAATAGTGATACCCCGGTAATAACCTATAGTGCAGATGATGTTGAAGGCAATGCTATTACTTGGTCTCTCAGTGGCACAGATATGGCGTCGTTTACTATAGATAACAGTGGTGTGTTGACTTTTAATAGCTCTCCTGATTTTGAGAATCCAGCAGATATTGACGCAAATAATATCTACGAAGTTACCCTTATAGCAACCGATGATAATGCTATTACACCAGCATCATCTACTTTAGAGGTTAGTATCACAGTTACTAACCTAGATGAGGATGGCAGCGTTACTATCACTGGCACAGCCCAGGTTGGCATGGCCTTAACTGCTGTGCTAACTGATCCAGACGGCTCTGTTAGCAATACCGCCTACCAATGGCTAAGAGATGGAAGTAATATTGACGGTGCAACTGCGACAATTTATGTTTTAACAAATGAGGATGTTGATAGCACAGTGCAAGTTATAGTTAATTACGATGATGATATTCATGGTGGCGGTAAGAGTGTCACTAGTGACCCAACCCTAGCAGTAATACTGCCAGATACATCTAATACTCCAACCATTGCACTCTTTGAAGACACAGGCGTAGATGATGATGGCATTACTAATAATGGCCAGATTGTTGTTAGCAATTTAGAAGACAGTGCTACTTGGCAGTATTCTACAAATGGTGGCACGAGCTTCACACAAGGCGGTGCAATTAGCTCTGGAGCAAGCAGTTTTGTGTTAGCAGAAGGTGTTTACAGTGCCAATCAAGTGCAAGTTCGCCAAATTACAAGTGGTGTCACATCTACTATTGCATTCTTAAGTGAGATTACACTGGATACTACCTTACCAATTATTGCTATAGCTAACCCTACGCTAAATATAGCCAGAGATACAAGTTATATACCAACAGCAACAATCAATGAGAGAGGCACACTTGAGATATCAGGTGATACACTAAATACAGGAGTATTAGGCACTTATAACATCACCTTTACTGCAACAGATATTGCTGCTAATAGTGCAACTGCCACACAAGTTATCATAGTAGGTCCTACTACACCAAGTGCACCAAGGGATCTAAGTGCAACTCCAGGTAATGGAGAAATAAGCCTTTCTTGGAATGTTCCAGATGATGATGGCGGCTCCTCTATAATTGGTTATCAAATTGCTAGTAAAACAGGTAATACTGATTTCACTACTTTCAAAGAAATTTTAGGAAGTAGCGCAGAGACACAAACATACACTGCTATGGGCTTAACCAATGGAGTAACCTATACCTTCAAAATCCTTGCCATAAATAGTGTTGGAGATGGCGCAGAGTCAAACAAAGTATTTATTGCGCCAGTGGCTCAAAACATAGAACCAACTGCTAATGCTGGAAGTAATCAATCTATAACCTCTGGCGTAGAAGTAACGCTAGATGGTAGTGCTAGTAGTGATAGTGAAGATGATATAGCTGGCATAGCTCTTAATTATAACTGGGCACAAATCAGTGGCACAACTGTAACTTTAAGTAGCACAAATACTATTACTGCAACCTTTACTGCACCAGATGTTGACGCAGAGACTACCCTAGTATTTACACTCACAGTAACCGATAGTGATGGTGCAAGTAGTAATGCTGAAGTAACTATTAATGTGCTCCCAATTTTAGTATTTTCGGGTACTATTAATGACCAGACCTATACTGTAGGTGAAGATGCTTCTCTAACCTTACCAATAGCAACTGGTGGTCGTAGCCCACTAACTTATACTTTAGAGGGCTTACCAAATGGTTTTAGTTTTGATGCAGATAGTCGCATCCTAAGTGGCACTCCAACTCTTGTTGGCACTAGTAATGTAATATACACCGTAACAGATAGTAGCAGGTGTTACTGCTACTTTAGGATTTGTGATAGATATAACAGCAAATACCCCGCCAACCATCACAGGCACTACAGCTCTAAATTATATTGAAAATAGTGATACCCCAGTAACAACCTATAGTGCAGATGATATTGAAGGCAATGCTATTACTTGGTCTCTCAGTGGCGTGGATATGGCGTCGTTTACTATAGATAACAGTGGTGTATTGACTTTTAACAGCTCTCCTGATTTTGAGAATCCAGCAGATATTGACGCAAATAATATCTACGAAGTTACCCTTATAGCAACTGATGATAATGCTATTACACCAGCATCATCTACTTTAGAGGTTAGTATCACAGTTACTAACCTAGATGAGGATGGCAGCGTTACTATCACTGGCACAGCCCAGGTTGGCATGGCCTTAACTGCGCAGCTAACTGATCCAGATGGCTCTGTTAGCAATGTCACCTACCAATGGCTAAGAGATGGAAGTAATATTGACGGTGCAACTGCGACAATTTATGTTTTAACAAATGAGGATGTTGATAGCACAGTGCAAGTTATAGTTAATTACGATGATGATATTCATGGTGGCGGTAAGAGTGTCACTAGTGACCCAACCCTAGCAGTAACACTCCCAGATGCACCTAATACACCAACCATTGCACTCTTTGAAGACACAGGCGTAGATGATGATGGCATTACTAATAATGGCCAGATTGTTGTTAGCAATTTAGAAGACGGTGCTACTTGGCAGTATTCTACAAATAGTGGCGAGAGCTTCACACAAGGCGGTGCAATTAGCTCTGGAGCAAGCAGTTTTGTGTTAGCAGAAGGTGTTTACAGTGCCAATCAAGTGCAAGTTCGCCAAATTACAAGTGGTGTCACATCTACTATTGCATTCTTAAGTGAGATTACACTGGATACTACCTTACCAATTATTGCTATAGCTAACCCTACGCTAAATATAGCCAGAGATACAAGTTATATACCAACAGCAACAATCAATGAGAGAGGCACACTTGAGATATCAGGTGATACACTAAATACAGGAGTATTAGGCACTTATAACATCACCTTTACTGCAACAGATATTGCTGCTAATAGTGCAACTGCCACACAAGTTATCATAGTAGGTCCTACTACACCAAGTGCACCAAGGGATCTAAGTGCAACTCCAGGTAATGGAGAAGTAAGCCTTTCTTGGAATGTTCCAGATGATGATGGCGACTCCCCCATAACTGGTTATCAAATTGCTAGTAAAACAGGTAATACTGATTTCACTACTTTCAAAGAAATTTTAGGAAGTAGCGCAGAGACACAAACATACACTGCCTATGGGCTTAACCAATGGAGTAACCTATACCTTCAAAATCCTTGCCATAAATAGTGTTGGAGATGGCGCAGAGTCAAACAAAGTATTTATTGCGCCAGTGGCTCAAAACACCTAGAACCAACTGCTAATGCTGGAGATAATCAATCTACAATCTCTGGCGCAGAAGTAACACTAGATGGCAGTGCTAGTAGTGATAGTGAAGATGATGCAGCTAGCACAGCTCTTAGTTATAACTGGGCACAAACCAGTGGCACAAATGTAACCTTAAGTAGCACAGATACTGCTACTGCAACCTTTACTGCACCAGATGTTGACGCAGAGACTACCCTAGTATTTACACTCACAGTAACCGATAGTGATGGTGCAAGTAGTAATGCTGAAGTAACTATTAATGTGCTCCCAATTTTAGTATTTTCGGATACTATTAATGACCAGACCTATACTGTAGGTGAAGATGCTTCTCTAACCTTACCAATAGCAACTGGTGGTCGTAGCCCACTAACTTATACTTTAGAGGGCTTACCAAATGGTTTTAGTTTTGATGCAGATAGTCGCATCCTAAGTGGCACTCCAACTCTTGTTGGCACTAGTAATGTAATATACACCGTAACAGGTAGTGCAGACGCCACTGCTACTTTAGAATTTGTGATAGATATAACAGCAAATACCCCGCCAACCATCACAGGCAGTACAGCTCTAAATTATATTGAAAATAGTGATACCCCAGTAGCAACCTATAGTGCAGATGATATTGAAGGCAATGCTATTACTTGGTCTCTCAGTGGCACAGATATGGCGTCGTTCACTATAGATAACAGTGGTGTATTGACTTTTAACAGCTCTCCTGATTTTGAGAATCCAGCAGATATTGGCGCAAATAATATCTACGAAGTTACTCTTATAGCAACTGATGATAATGCTATTACACCAGCATCATCTACTTTAGAGGTTAGTGTCACAGTTACTAACCTAGATGAGGATGGAATTGTTACTATCACTGGCACAGTCCAGGTTGGCATGGCCTTAACTGCGCAGCTAACTGATCCAGACGGCTCTGTTAGCAATGTCACCTACCAATGGCTAAGAGATGGAGGTAATATTGACGGTGCAACTGCGACAATTTATGTTTTAACAAATGAGGATGTTGATAGCACAGTGCAAGTTATAGTTAATTATGATGATGATATTCATGGTGGCGGTAAGAGTGTCACTAGTGACCCAACCGCAGTAGTGACACTCCCAGATGCACCTAATGCACCAACCATTGCACTCTTTGAAGACACAGGCGTAGATAATGACGGCATTACTAATAATGGCGTGATTTTTGTTAGCAATTTAGAAGACGGTGCTACTTGGCAGTATTCTACAAGTAGTGGCGAGAGCTTTACACAAGGCGGTGCAATTAGCTCTGGAGTAAGTAGTTTTGTGTTAGCAGAAGGTGTTTACAGTGCCAATCAAGTGCAAGTTCGCCAGATTGTAAGTGGTGTTACATCTACTATTGCATCCTTCTTAAGTGAGATTACACTGGATACTACCTTACCAATTATTGCTATAGCTAACCCTACGCTAAATATAGCTAGAGATACAAGTTATATACCAACAGCAACAATCAATGAGAGAGGCATACTTGAGATATCAGGTGATACACTAAATACAGGAGTATTAGGCACTTATAACATCATCTTTACTGCAACAGATATTGCTGCTAATAGTGCAACTGCCACACAAGTTATCATAGTAGGTCCTACCACACCAAGTGCACCAAGGGATCTCAGTGCAACTCCAGGTAATGGAGAAGTAAGCCTTTCTTGGAATGTTCCAGATGATGATGGCGACTCCCCCATAACTGGTTATCAAATTGCTAGTAAAACAGGTAATATGATTTCACTACTTTCAAAGAAATTTTAGGAAGTAGCGCAGAGACACAAACATACACTGCTATAGGATTAACTGGTGGAGTAACCTATACCTTCAAAATCCTTGCCATAAATAGTGTTGGAGATGGCGCAGAGTCAAATGAAGCATCTGCTGTGCCAGCAGTTCTAACACAGGTAAGCGTGGGTTATGAATTCTTTAGCTACGCTAGCAACAAGGATATGGGTAGTGTTACCTATTGTGCCATTATTTACGAGCCATCTAGTGGTGGCACGCCAGCAAACTTCACTCTTAAATCGTCCATCACAGAAGGAAGCACTGCTATTGCCGGTGTTGATTATGTTGATGAGGGAGATGTGTTATTAGACTTTAGCACAGGTAATGAGCGCCAATGTATTGCTATTGATTTTAGGAATATAATACCGGGTATAGGAAAGACTATCCTCTTTGAGTTAACACCGGTTAGTAGTGACCCAAGCATTGTGGTTACTATTCCCGAAGCAAATAAACAATCGGGCGTCATAATTCACGGTGATGATGCAACACTAAGAGAATTAAGTCTCTCTGATACTGCTTCTAATGCTGTTGCTTTAAGTCCTACTTTTGCATCTTCTACCCTAGTTTACAACGCAAATGTGCTTAGTAGTGTCTTAAACGTAGATGTTAGAGCAGTTGTAAATGATAGGGGCGGGGTATTTGTACCTCCTGCAAGTGGTGGAGGTGAAAGATCAAACCCTGCAATTTATAATGTAATGGTTAATGATGCCCCCTCTGGTGATAGCGTTAATTTGATAGAAGGTGTAAATGTAGTAGAAATCATAGTTACGCCAGGAGATAGAGTATCAGAGACTAAAACCTACACTATTAATATTAACCGTGCGTCATCAGATGCAAATTTAAGTGAGTTAACTATTCCATCTGCTCTATCTATAAGCCCCCCTGATTTTGCATCTTCTACACTAAGTTACAGTGCAAATATAGTAAGCAATGATCGCAATGTGGATATTAGAATAACGGCAAATCACCCACGAGCAGTAATCACTCGTGGTGATAATGTAATATCTAGTGGCGTTGATACAGTTAATGTAGATGTAGGCACAACTACCATTATCTATATCGTTACTGCTGAGGATGGCATAGCAACAAAAGAGTATACTTTTATTATTTCTCGCCAATCAGTTAATCTTGCCTTTACAACAGAACCTAGCATCATAAGCGATAACCCGCGGGAAGGTGGTAGTTCCATCACAGAGGGTGCCCTCTTGACTTTAACCTTTAGCGTTAATCAGGCACTAGAAACAGACCCAATCGTGACCATCTCTGGACAGACTGCTACGGTAGTGAAAGGTACTGGTAATGATTATACTGCGACTTATATAGTAGTTGCATCAGAGGTTACGGACGGAGCGGTTGTGACTTACGATATTGGCGAAATGGTAGCTGCTGCTGATGCTAATAATACTTTTGACCCCGCTGTTGCTAACGCTGCTATTCAATTTGTTTTAAACCCACCACTCGCTAGTTTCAACACTCTTTCTGCACTAACTGTGAATATGCCAGCGACAGTCAGATTTGAAGTAGGATCACCTGGAATCTTTGAAGATGAGATAGTGGCATCTGACTTTACAGCAGTTAATGCCAGAGAGTTAAGTGTAAGAATAATACAAAGTAATAGCAACTATGAACTTACCTTTACGCCAGTAGCACCAGGTACGGTTACTATCACCTTTAATGGCGACAGAGTAACTGGTAACGCGGGTAATCTCATCGCGTCTACGAGTGTTACTGCGATAATTCCACCCACAGAGACCCCAATTATTGCACTCTTTGAAGACACAGGCGTAGATGATGATGGCATTACTAATAATGGCCAGATTACTGTTAGCAATTTAGAAGACAGTGCTACTTGGCAGTATTCTACAAATAGTGGCGCGAGCTTCACACAAGGCGGTGCAATTAGCTCTGGAGCAAGCAGTTTTGTGTTAGCGGAAGGTGTTTACAGTGCCAATCAAGTGCAAGTTCGCCAAATTACAAGTGGTGTCACATCTACTATTGCATCCTTAAGTGAGATTACGGTGGATACTACCTTACCAATTATTGCTATAGCTAACCCTATGCTAAATATAGCTAGAGATACAAGTTATATACCAACAGCAACAATCAATGAGAGAGGCACACTTGAGATATCAGGTGATACACTAAATACAGGAGTATTAGGCACTTATAACATCACCTTTACTGCAACAGATATTGCTGCTAATAGTGCAACTGCCACACAAGTTATCATAGTAGGTCCTACCACACCAAGTGCACCAAGGGATCTAAGTGCAACCCCGGGTAATGGAGAAGTAAGCCTTTCTTGGAATGTTCCAGATGATGATGGCGACTCCCCCATAACTGGTTATCAAATTGCTAGTAAAACAGATGATGATGGTTTTACTATTTTCAAAGATATTTTAGGAAGTAACGCAGAGACACAAACATACACTGCTATAGGATTAACTGGTGGAGTAACCTATACCTTCAAAATCCTTGCCATAAATAGTGTTGGAGATGGCGCAGAGTCAAATGAAGCATCTGCTGTGCCAGCAGTTCTAACACAGGTAAGCGTGGGCTATGAATTCTCTAACCTCACTAGCAACAAGGAAATGGGTAGTGTTACCTATTGCACCACTATTTACGAGCCATCTAGTGGTGGCACGCCAGCAAACTTCACTCTCAAATCGTCCATCACAGAAGGAAGCACTGCTATTGCCGGTGTTGATTATGTTGATCTGGGAGATGTGTTATTAGACTTTAGCACAGGTAATGAGCGCCAATGTGCTACTATTGAGTTTAGGAATATAATACCGGGTATAGGAAAGACTATCCTCTTTGAGTTAACACCGGTTAGTAGTGACCCAAGCATTGTGGTTACTATTCCCGAAGCAAATAAACAATCGGGCGTCTTGATTAATGGTAATGATGCAACACTAAGAGAATTAAGCCTCTCTGATACTGCTTCTAATGCTGTTGCTTTAACTCCTGCCTTTGCATCTTCTACCTTAACTTACAACGCAAATGTACTCAGTAGTGCCACAAGCATAGATGTTAGAGCAATTGTAAATGATAGGGGTGGGGTATTTGTACCTCCTGCAAGTGGTGGAAGTGAAAGATCAGGATCTGCAGTTTATAATGTAATGGTTAATGATGCCCCCTCTGGTGATAGCGTTAATTTGGCAGAAGGTGCAAATGTAGTAGAAATCATAGTTACGCCAGGAGATAGAGTATCAGAGACTAAAACCTACACTATTAATATTAACCGCGTTGTGCAAAGTGCTGATAACTATCTTAGCGATTTAATGCTTGAAAATGAAGCCAGAGAGACTATCTCACTAGATCCACTATTTACATCCAGTACTACAGAATATAGTGCAAATATACGAGGTGATGAAGTATTTGTAATACCTACTACTCGTGCTGCAAGTGCAACGGTTAGCGTAGATGGCATATTAGTCCAAAGCGGTACTAGGAGCGAAGAGGCTATGCTAGATGTAGGTAATAATATAATTCATATCCTTGTTACTGCTTCTAATGGTGCCTCGCGAACCTATACCCTAAACGTCAACCGCGCGTCATCAGATGCAGATTTAAGTGAGTTAACTATTCCATCTGCTCTATTTATAAGCCCCCCTAGTTTTGCATCTTCTACACTAAGTTATAGCGCAGATGTAGGAATCCTCAATCGCAATGTGGAAATTAGGATAGCAGCAAATCACCCACGAGCAGTAATCACTCGTGATGGTAATATAATATCTAGTGGCGTTGATACAGTTAATGTAGGTGTAGGCACAACTACCGTTACCTATATCGTTACTGCTGAGGATGGCATAGCAACAAAAGAGTATACTTTTATTATTTCTCGCCCAGCTGAAGAACCAATTGCTAATGCTGGCTTCAACCAGAATGTATATTCAGGTGAGAGTGTAACATTGAACAGCTCAGCTAGTAGTGGTAATGAAGATGGCGATATTGAGCATTATGGCTGGATACAAACTCATGGCGCAACTGTAACCCTAAGTGGTGCAGATACTGCTATTGCAACCTTTATTGCACCAGATGTTGTTGATACGGATAGACTGATATTTGAACTCTCAGTAACTAGCACTGCTGGTAGTGGCGATCGTGATACAGTACTTATTACCGTAAACCCAGCTTTAAGCTTTTCAGATATCATTGGTATCCAGACCTACACTGTAGGCGAAGAAATTACTTCTCTAACCTTACCAATAGCAACTGGTGGTCGTAGCCCACTAACTTACACTTTAGAGAGCTTACCAAATGGTTTGAGTTTTGATGCAGATAGTCGCATCCTAAGTGGCACTCCAACTCTTGCTGGCACTAGTAATGTAATATACACCGTAACAGATGATAGAGGTGTTAGTGTTGCTTTAGAATTTGTGATAGATGTAATAACAGCAGATAATGCCCTGCCAACCATTGCACTCTTTGAAGACACAGGCGTAGATAATGATGGCATTACTAATAATGGCCAGATTGTTGTTAGCAATTTAGAAGACGGTGCTACTTGGCAGTATTCTACAAGTAGTGGCGCGAGCTTCACACAAGGCGGTGCAATTAGCTCTGGAGCAAGCAGTTTTGTGTTAGCGGAAGGTGTTTACAGTGCCAATCAAGTGCAAGTTCGCCAAATTACAAGTGGTGTCACATCTACTATTGTATTCTTCTTAAGTGAGATTACGGTGGATACTACCTTACCAATTATTGCTATAGCTAACCCTATGCTAAATATAGCTAGAGATACAAGTTATATACCAACAGCAACAATCAATGAGAGAGGCACACTTGAGATATTAGGTGATACACTAAATACAGGAGTATTAGGCACTTATAACATCATCTTTACTGCAACAGATATTGCTGCTAATAGTGCAACTGCTACACAAGTTATCATAGTAGGTCCTACCACACCAAGTGCACCAAGGAATCTCAGTGCAACTCCAGGTAATGGAGAAGTAAGCCTTTCTTGGAATGTTCCAGATGATGATGGCGACTCCCCCATAACTGGTTATCAAATTGCTAGTAAAACAGGTAATAGTAATTTCACTATTTTCAAAGATATTTTAGGAAGTAGCGCAGAGACACAAACATACACTGCCATAGGATTAACTGGTGGAGTAACCTATACCTTCAAAATCCTTGCTATAAATAGTGTTGGAGATGGCGCAGAGTCAAATGAAGCATCTGCTGTGCCAATGGCACCACTTAACACAGAACCAACTGCTAATGCTGGAGATAATCAATCTACAATCTCTGGCACAGAAGTAACACTAAATGGCAGTGCTAGTAGTGATAGTGAAGATGATGCAGCTAGCACAGCTCTTAGTTATAACTGGGTACAAACCAGTGGCACAAATGTAACCTTAAGTAGCGAAGATACTGCTATTGCAACCTTTACTGCACCGGATGTTGACGCAGAGACTACCCTAATATTTACACTCACAGTAACCGATAGTGATGGTGCAAGTAGTAATGATGAAGTAACTATTACTGTGCAGCCATTACCTAACACAGAACCAACTGCTAATGCTGGAGATAATCAATCTACAATCCCTGGCGCAGAAGTAACGCTAGATGGCAGTGCTAGTAGTGATAGTGAAGATGATGCAGCTAGCACAGCTCTTAGTTATAACTGGGCACAAACCAGTGGCACAAATGTAACCTTAAGTAGCACAAATACTATTACTGCAACCTTTACTGCACCAGATGTTGACGCAGAGACTGCCCTAGTATTTACACTCACAGTAACCGATAGTGATGGTGCAAGTAGTAATGCTGAAGTAACTATTAATGTGCAGCCAATACCTATTGTGCCATTACCTACTAACACAGAACCAACTGCTAATGCTGGAGATAATCAATCTACAATCTCTGGCGCAGAAGTAACACTAGATGGCAGTGCTAGTAGTGATAGTGAAGATGATGCAGCTAGCACAGATCTTAGTTATAACTGGGTACAAACCAGTGGCGCAACTGTAACCTTAAGTAGCACAAATACTATTACTGCAACCTTTACTGCACTAGATGTTGACGCAGAGACTGCCCTAATATTTACACTCACAGTAACCGATAGTGATGGTGCAAGTAGTAATGCTGAAGTAACTATTACTGTGCAGCCAATACCTAACACAGAACCAACTGCTAATGCTGGAGATAATCAATCTACAATCTCTGGCGCAGAAGTAACATTAGATGGCAGTGCTAGTAGTGATAGTGAAGATGATGCAGCTAGCACAGCTCTTAGTTATAACTGGGCACAAATCAGTGGCACAACTGTAACTTTAAGTAGCGAAGATACTGCTATTGCAACCTTTACTGCACCGGATGTTGACGCAGAGACTACCCTAGTATTTACACTCACAGTAACCGATAGTGATAGCGGTATTGGTAGTGATACGGTAGAGGTTGTAGTAATGCCATTCACAGTAACATTCCCAGAACTTGGAGAATCAACAGTTGGTAATAGTGCTAGCGTTAAAATGACCTTTAGCACTGCAGTTAATGGTTTGACGCGAGATGATTTTGAGACAACTAATGCTAGTGTGGATAACATAACTGGTAGTGCTACAACCTACACCATTACCTACACTCCAACCTCAGTTGGTTCAGTAGAGCTTACCCTTAAGGCAGACAGTGTTATTATAAGTAATAATGTCATGGGTCCTGCTATAAGCATTCCTTCTAGCGGAGAAGCAATTATGGCACAAGAGGAGAGCCTAGCAAGTCCACGCTTTAAATCTGATATGACTATAGAAGGTATCACCACTGCCCAGTTTGATAAGATGTTATTCAGACAAGGTATGGCAGATTTACTAGGCATTAATATTGATGATGTGCGCGTCCTTAGTATTAGCGCAGGCAGTGTAGTGGTTAACTTTGAAATAATAGCCCAAACTACTCAAGCACTTAATATGCTTATTGGAACCTATAATACTGCTACAGCAGCTGCAAGCGAAACACAGCTACTCGCTGCTACCAGGCAGCCAGAAGCAACTGGTGTTAGCACTACTGCGCCAGTAACACCTGAGGTAGCAACCCCACCTGTTGCACCAACCTTGGACGCAGCTCCAAGAGATAGCGGAGTAATCCTTTCTTGGAATACACCAGATGATGGCGGTGCTCCTATAACTGGTTATAAACTTGCTCGTAAAGAAGCAAATGGTGCATTTAGTAATTTTGAGTCTATCGTGGGAAGTAATGCAGGGACAACAGAATACACCGTTATGGGCTTAAAAAGTGGAGTAACCTATACCTTCAAAATTCTTGCTACAAATATTGCTGGAGATGGCGCAGAATCACCAGTGGCACTCCTACTGTAATGCTAAATGAAGTAATGGTAACTCTAAACTTAGCTATCAGCGAACAAGAGAGGGATTTACAAGCAACTTCTATTGCCCATTTCGTTGAGGTTATCACAGCAAAAAGTGCAGATATTATCACCTCAAGAATGAAAAAAGCCAGTAATAACAAAGGTGAAGCTGAGATTTTAGCAACTATCAATGGCAACAAAATGCACATCACAAAAGAAAATATTGCTAGGGCAGTAGAAAATGATATGCCAGGACTTGATATTATTGATTCTCTGTGTGGCTTTTCTACTATGCAAGATGGTGCAGATGTAGCTTGTAATCCTTCTTGGAAGAGTGTTTTAGCTAAAAGTAGTTTTGCCTACACTGATAGTAGTAGTGCTGATACTAACTTTGCCCTGTGGGGAGAAGGCGATGTTGGTGGCTTCTCTGCTAAGCTAAAAGATGGTGGCTCTTATGATGGTGATTACAATGCTATCCATTTAGGTTTAGATTATAAAAATAGCAGTAGTCTAAAAGGTGTGATGTTATCTATTATAGATAGTGAGATTGACTATAAACTAAAAGGTGAGGATGATAAATCCACCCTAGATATTGATACTAAGAATATCAGCCCGTATATACAATGGAATAAAGGAGATGGTGTTAACCTTTGGGCTATGTTTGCTCTTGGCAGTGGTGATGTTAAGCTAAGCGGTAATGATAGAATAGGTAGCAGTGATTTAGAAACAAATGCACTAGCATTAGGTATAGATAATACGCTCAAGCGTAAATCAACAGATGCAGCACTTATAACCTTTAAGAGTGACTTCAATTATTCTAGTGCTCAAGTAGATGGAGACGAAGATATAGCAGAACTTGATTCCAAGAACTGGCGCTTGCGTCTAGCACTAGATATAGCTTTTGAGAAACTACTTGCTCGTGGTAAATTATCACAACACCTTGAAATTGGTGCACGCGTGGACGGCGGTGATAGACAAGAAACACTAAGCGATGATAGTATTGGTAGCGGTGTAGAACTTACTATTGGTGCAAAATATAGTGGCAATAATGGCACAAAAGTAGAACTCTTTGCTAAGAACTTAATTGCACATAGTAACGAAGGACAAGAAGAATATAACATCAGCTTAAACCTAAGTCATGCGAGTAATAATGGTCAAAGAGGTTTACAACTCTCCCTACGTCCTATGTGGGGTAAGAGTATTGATAAAGATACTTGGTCAAGTGAAAACTTACTAAAAGAAACTAATGCTAAAGAGGATAGTGATAATACCAGTGGTAGCTTAAGTTATAAACCAGATAGCATTGCCTTTAGAATAGGTTATAACCTACGTCTCACCGGTATTGCTGGTTTGTTTAAGCCTTATAGTGAGTTTAATAGAAGTGATGATAGTCGCACTAATAAGATTGGTATTGGCTTTATTCCTCTTGCAGAATCTATAGAACTAGAATTGTTTAATAAGCAAAAGAGCAGTGCTAGTGATAAAGAAAATATCTGGATGCTTCAGGGTAGGTATGGGTTTTAGAGTGTGAAATATTTTTTTATTTTTAACTAAAGTTTAAAAAAGCTACTAGCTTCTTTTAGACTTACTCTTTATTAGTTATATGAGTGGGTTGTCAGGGTTTCGAACCCTGGACCAACGGATTAAGAATCCGATGCTCTACCAACTGAGCTAACAACCCATAGTTATATTTTAAATCAGTCAATAAAATATATGTTATAAATTGGCTGTGTCTGTTTTAATACCTAACTCTTTTAATTGTTCGCTTTTCATCTCGCTTGGTGCACCTGTGAGTAGACAAGTGGCAGTTTGTGTTTTAGGAAAAGCAATTACTTCACGAATAGAGGGTGTATTACTTATGAGCATAACGAGTCTATCAATACCAAGAGCAATACCACCATGTGGCGGTGCGCCATATTTTAGTGCGTCTAGTAAAAAACCAAATTTATTTTCTGCTTCTTTGCTATCAATACCAAGTAATTTAAAAACTAGATTTTGTATCTTACTTTTATGAATACGAAGTGAACCACCACCTATTTCATAACCGTTAATTACTAGATCATATGCTTTAGAGAGAATTGTTAGCGGATTTTTTTTGCTAAGTTCTTCAAAGGCATCTGTTGCAATATTTGGTGCGGTAAATGGATGGTGTAGAGCCGATAGATTGGATGAGGTGTTTTTTGCTTTGTCATTTGCTGTGCTAGGATTTTTCTTTGTATCATTTTTTTCAAACATTGGAAAATCAATAATCCAAACTGGCGCCCAATTGTTTTGATATAAATTTAAATCCCTAGCAATTTTAGTACGTAAATTACCAAGTGCTTCATTTACAATTTTAATTTTATCCGCTCCAAAAAAAATAATATCTCCAGTTGCTGCTTCTGAGCGTTTGACTATTTTACTGATAATATCATTTTTTAAAAATTTTAAAATGGGTGACTGTAGACCTTTATCTGTTAGTTTGATATAGGCAAGCCCTTTTGCACCATAAGTGCTCACATAGTTTGTATAATTATCAATTTGTTTGCGTGAAAATTGTGCTCCGCCTGTAATATTAAGTGCCACTACGCGAGAGTATTTATCATTTGCTGGTTTTGCAAAAACTTTAAAATCAGCTGTTTTCATTAAATCACTTATTTCAATAAATTTAAGCGCGATACGCAAATCAGGTTTATCTGTGCCATAGTCGCGCATTGCTGTGTCATAACTAAGGCGTTTAAAAACTTTTGGTAAATTAACATTCTTTGTTTTTTTAAACAACATACGCAGCATTTTCTCTGTGAGCGACATAATATCTTTTTCGGTAATAAAAGACATTTCTATATCTAGCTGTGTAAATTCAGGTTGTCTATCGGCACGTAAATCTTCATCTCTAAAACACTTAACAATTTGATAATATTTTTCAAAACCAGACATCATTAAAAGTTGTTTAAAGATTTGTGGTGATTGTGGAAGCGCAAAGAAATTCCCTGCATGCGTACGTGAGGGTACTAGATAATCTCTTGCGCCTTCAGGGGTTGCTTTGGTTAAAAATGGTGTTTCAATGTCAATAAAATTATACATATCCATAAAATAGCGTATTAGATGTGTAATTTTAGAACGCAGACGTAAATTTTTTTGCATTACGGTGCGGCGTAAGTCTAGGTAGCGGTATCTTAGGCGCACCTCTTCAGAAATCTCTTTAGCATCCAGTTGAAATGGCATTGGTTTGGCGGTATTTAAAACATCAATATGGTTTACTAATATTTCCAGGGCACCTGTTGCAAGTTTAGGGTTGATAAGTTTTTTCTCTCTCTCTTTGACTACGCCTGTTAATTGCAACACAAACTCATAGCGTACACGTTCA
The DNA here is from genome assembly GCA_965207345.1 of Gammaproteobacteria bacterium. Lineage (GTDB taxonomy): Bacteria > Pseudomonadota > Gammaproteobacteria > PS1 > Pseudothioglobaceae. The sequence continues at coordinate 908,255 of OZ242280.1, forward strand.
GCACATTTGAATGCGCGTGCATTATCTGGATTTACGACAATTTGCACAATACCGCTAAAGTCACGCATATCTAGAAAAATAACACCTCCATGATCTCGGCGACGATTGACCCAGCCTGCTAGAGTAACAGATTGATTAATGTGTTTTTTTGTTAATTCTCCGCAGTTGTGCGTTCTCATCTGTGTATTTGATTTTATTTAAGATTCTTCTTTTTAAGAATTTTTGTGATTTTTTTTATAATTTTCTTTTTTCTAGGTTTTGTGCTTATTTCTTGAGATTCTTTAGGTGTTACAATGCCGCCAGAAATAATAAGTTTGAGTGCATCATCAACACTCATATTCAGTTCGGAAACATCTTCTTTGGGTAGCATAATAAAAAAACCAGAAGTTGGGTTTGGTGTTGTTGGTACATAAACATTGATAATTTTCTGCCCAATAATTTTTTCCGCCTCACCATGATAATTGCCTGTTTGAAAAGCAACTGTCCACAAACCTTTTCTAGGATATTCTATTAGCAAAACTTTTTTAAAACTATCGCTTGAAGAAGTAAGAACAGTATCTGATATTTGCTTGATGGCATTGTAAATATTTCTAAAGCCAGGAATTTTATTTAGAAGACGTTCCCAAACCTCAAACAACCTTTTTCCGATAAAATTAGTAACCAAAACACCAGTTAAAAAAATTACAATGATGATGAGTAAAATACCAGAGCCTGGTATATTAATACCTAGTAATTGCGATGGTTTGTAAGCTTGTGGTATTAAGTTGTCTGTCATGTTAATAAAAAAATTAACCAGCAGTATAGTTAGACCGAGCGGCAACCAAACCAGTAAACCAGAAATAAAGTAATTGCGTAATTTTTTCAAAATGAATCAGACACTAAAAATGTGGCAATTTTATCATAAACCTAGCAAAAAATTAATAAGAGAAATAAGGATGTAGTATTAGGAATTTTTATAGATGGTATATTTTATTAATTTTGTGTGTGATGTTTTGTTGTTATATTTATTTTTAGTTTTTAGATTTTGATGTGTTTTTTAGTATTGTCTGGTATGATTTATTATTTTCTTATTCAAGTAATTTGTTTGTGCTCACTCCTGAAGATACTCTGCGTTTAAATGCTTTAATGACTTTGTCGTGTGCCATTCGTATTGATGAATATAAAATGAGTGTTTTTGGGTTAACTGCGCCGGGTGAAGAAAAAAAGGTGTGCCTTAATCCAAGTGGTGATGAGCGTAAATATTTAGAAGCAGTACATGATTTACTGGTTTCTAAAGTACTTGGTACAATGGGCGGTTATCCTGCCTATTTGAAGCGTTGGTCGCGTATGGGCGATGTGTCGCTACAAAATCTAGCATCTCTTTTGAAATTAGGCAACATTGAAGCGGTTATTGCGGTTGCAAACGCTAAAAAATTATCTTATGATATTTTGCCTTTGGTTTGGTGGTGTGCATTTAACACCGATAAGCAAGCAGAAATTGCGCGTTATTTACTGAGTAGAAAAGAAGTAGTAGCACATGATATTGGCAAAGAAATTGCGCGTTATTTACTTGATTTTTTGCCGTTTATTCAAAATACAGTGGAGCTCATGGATAGTGTTAATTTACTTTTGCAAAATAGCCTTATTAGTGAAGAAGCTAAAATAAAATTATGGCGACAAGGACAGCGCAAACCTGTTTTTTTAATAGGTTTTTTAGAACGTTTAGCGTATCAGCTTCCAAAAACAGATATAGCACATTTAAAGTCTCAAGAGCAAGGCATATTGTATTTAGAAAAAATTAATAGTCCTGAAGGACAAATATTTTTAAATGTTTGTGGTGTTGTGCTTAAAAAAATAAATCAAGAGTATGTGCTCTATCGTTTATTAGAGGCACTTGGCAAATATTGTGCACATACACTAATACGAAAAATGGATACATTATCAAAAATAGAGGCACAAATTGATACTGCTATGTCAGAGCTTTCGCCAAATGTTTATCTGGAAAAAGTGCGTGCGCGTCTTTTTCTTGCAGGTATAAGTGAGCACTTGGTTATTCAATCTATTGCTCGCTATGGACTTATGGGTTCAACTATTCGTAAAAAATTAGCGCATATTCTTTTGCCTGTGCAAAATGCGCTTGACACTTTGTTACAATAAACTTTTAAGATATTTTTTATTCTGATGTTTTTAATTTTAAAATTTAACAGAAATTATGAGTAATTTTTCTCATACTGAAGAATCATTACACTCTGTTGAAGAAGTAATGCAGTTATTACTTTCTTATGGTGCACTTAATAATAACACAGAGTATATTAAATTAAAAAATGTGCTTGGGCGTGTGTTAGCAAAAGATGTTGTTTCAAGTGTAAATATTCCGCCTTATAATAATTCAGCAGTGGATGGCTACGCTTTAAATAGCAAAGATTTTGAAAATCAAGTGCAATATGAAAATCAGCTATTTAAAATAAGTGGACGTATTGTTGCAGGGGAAGTTGGTAATCAGCTCACAAAGCGTAGTGCTATGCGTATTTTTACGGGTGCTTTTATTCCTAAGGGCGCAGACTCAGTAGTCATGCAAGAAGATTGCATTGAAAAAGATGGCTTGGTGCAAATTCTAACAAAGCCTCAAGCAGGCGTATGTATTAGAAAACAAGGTGAAGATGTTAAAATCGGTGCAACCATCTTAACAAAAGGCAGGTGTTTGCGTGCGCAAGAGATTGGTTTGCTAGCTTCTGTTGGTATGCATGAAGTGTGCGTTTATGTGCCACTTAAAGTGGTTATTTTAACAACAGGAAGTGAAATTACTGAACCAGGCACGGCGCTTAACTTAGGGCAAATTTATAATACTAATCGTTATACTTTACTTGGACTGCTTTCTGATATGGCAGTAGATGTCTTAGATTTTGCTGTGGTGGGCGATACGCTTGAAAAGACTAAAGATACACTAAAAAAAGCAGCAGAAAAGGCGGATATCATTATCAGCACAGGTGGCGTTTCTGTTGGTGAAGAAGATTATGTGAGAACAGCCCTTAATGAACTTGGTGAGATTACTATGTGGCGTGTGCGTATGAAGCCAGGTAAACCTTTTGTTTTTGGATGTATTAATCAAACCTTTTTTTTAGGACTTCCGGGTAATCCTGTTTCTGTTTTTGTGGTATTTAATTTATTTGTGCGTCCATTTTTAATGCAGTGTGCAGGGCAGAAAAATTATCAGTTACAAAGCTATTTGGTCAAAGCAGATTTTAATTGGCAGCAAAAAAACACTCGGCGTGAATATGTGCGCGTGCGCGTGCGCGACCACAAGGCGTCGCTCTATGATAATCAAAGCTCAGGCGTTTTGAGCTCAACAACTTGGGCAGATGGTTTAGTTTGTGTCTTGGAAGATAGCACAGTGAGCAAAGGAGATATGGTAGTTTATTTACCATTTAGTCAATGGGGAAGGTCGTGAAATTTACGCATTTAGATGAAAGTGGTAGCGTAAAAATGGTTGATGTTTCTGGTAAAAATATCACTAGACGTGTGGCAGTTGCAAGGAGTTTTATTCAAATGAAAGCAAGTGTTTTAGAGAGTATTAAATCTGGAGATAATAAGAAAGGTAATGTGTTTGCTGTTGCGCGTGTTGCTGGTATTATGGCAGCTAAAAAAACCTCAGATTTAATTCCAATGTGCCACCCGCTTGCGCTTACTTCAGTGGCAATTGATTTGTGCATTAATTATGAAAAGCTGGGTGTTGATATTACTGCTACTTGCAGGACGAATGATAAAACAGGTGTGGAGATGGAAGCACTTACTGCTGTTTCAGTAAGCGCACTTACGCTTTATGATATGTGTAAAGCCTTAGATAAAACTATGGTTATTGAAAAAACTGAGCTTATTTCAAAATCAGGTGGTAAATCAGATTATTACTAAAAAAACTAACCTGAGAAAAAATAGTGAAAATCAACAGAAAATGACACAAAATAGTAAAGTAAGTCTAGCAAATGTTTATAAGCATAGACGTCAAACTTTAATAAAAAAAATGCCCCAAAACAGTGCGATTATTTTAGCAACTAATAGCGAAAAAATTCGTAGTAACGATGTTTATTACCCATTTCGCGCACACAGCGATTTTTTGTATTTGACAGGTTTTGATGAACCGGGCGCAGTGTTGTTTTTATGTGCACATCATTTTATTCTTTTTGTGCATGAGCGGGATAAGGAAAGCCTAATTTGGGATGGTGGATACCTTGGTACAAAAGGTGCAGTAAAAGAATTGGGTGCAGATATGTCTTATAGCTTAGATGAATTTGGTGTTAAGCTCGTGGAATTATTGATTGGTATAGAGAATATTGGCTATGATTTTGGCGCTGAGCAAGAGATAGATAAAATTATTATTCAGTCAGTTAAGAAAATTAGTCATAATCGTCATGGCTTGATTGCGCCGACTTGTTATAGCTCTTTACATCCACATTTGCATGAGATGCGTTTGATTAAAGATAGTTTTGAAACTAATTTTATGCGAAAAGCAATTGAAATAAGCGTTCGCGCGCACATAGAGGCGATACAAAAAACTAGGGAAGGATTATTTGAATATGAAATTGCTAGTATTTTTGATAACACATTTCGCTACCATAATGCTTTGCATGCTTATCCTGCGATTGTAGCGAGCGGTAAAAATGCACTGACACTACACTATATTAAAAATAATGCCAAACTTAAAAGAGGTGATTTACTTCTCATTGATGCTGGTGCTGAAGTTTCTGGTTATGTTGCGGATATTACGCGTACTTTTCCAATTAATATGCGTTTTAGTTCTGAACAAAAAGCAATTTATAGCATTGTGTTAGCAGCGCAGAAGGCAGCAATTAAGGCAATTGAAGTAGGTAAGCCTATTGGTAACATGCACAAAGCAGCAACTCAGGTCATAAGCGAAGGTTTGCAAGATTTATTGCTTCTTAAAAAAAATACTGCAGATAATAATTTAGAACAATTTTTTATGCACGCAACAGGGCACTTCCTTGGGCTTGATGTTCATGACGTTGGTGCTTATAAAATTGCTGGTAAAATGCGCGCTTTTAAAGAAAATATGGTTACTACTGTTGAGCCTGGAATTTATATTCGCCCCCACAAGAATATTGCAAAAAAGTGGTGGAATATTGCTATTCGTATTGAAGATGATGTGCTTGTTAGAAAAGACAAAGCAGAAATACTTAGCGAAAAATTGCCAAGAGAAATTAAAGATATTGAAGAACTTAGGTCGTATACTTCCATAAAATAAATATTTAATTAATAAGGTATTTTTTAAAATATCAGATAATAAGTATTATAAGAATGAATATTACGCAAGCCATTAAAAAAGTGATAAATCATGAAGATTTATCAGAAAATGAGATGTCAGATGTAATGCAGGCGGTAATGCACGGCGAAGTTCTATCTTCGCAGCTTGGCGGATTTCTAGTAGGACTTGCAACTAAAGGTGAGGTAGTATCAGAGATTATAGGTGCAGTGAAAGTAATGCGCATGCTTGCTACCATGGTTCAATTAAAAAGCAAAAAATATTTAATAGATACTTGTGGTACAGGCGGTGATGGCGCGAGTATTTTTAATGTTTCAACTGCAAGTGCTTTTGTTGCAGCAAGTGCAGGTGCAGTAGTTGCAAAGCATGGTAATCGCTCAGTTTCAAGTAAATCCGGGAGTGCTGATGTATTAGAGGTAGCAGGTGCGAATTTAAAGCTATATGCGAGAGATGTTGTAAGGAGTATTGAAAAAATTGGCGTGGGGTTTATGTTCGCACCTAATTATCATGGGGCGATGAAATATGCAGCAAGTGTTCGGCGTGAGTTAGGCGTGCGCAGTATTTTTAATATTTTAGGACCTCTCACTAATCCTGCGGGCGCACCAAATCAAGTGCTTGGTGTTTATCATAAGAAATTATTAACACCAATTTGTGAGACATTAAAGGCTTTAGGAGCGCGTCACGTGTTTGTTGTGCATTCTGAGGATGGTTTAGACGAAATGAGTATCGTAGCACCAACGCATATTGCTGAGCTAAAGAATAATCATATTTACTACCACATGATTAAACCTGAGGATTTTAATTTAAAGCACCCATCTTTAGATGAGATAAAAGTAAATAGCGCAGATGAAAGTTTGCTACTAATACGAAATGCTTTTTCTGGTAAAGTAGGCGCAGCTAAGGATATAATTGCTTTAAATGCAGGCGCTGCAATTTATGTTGCAGGTAGAGCAACAAGTTTAAGTGAAGGCATTTTACAGGCAATATCGGTTTTGGAAAGTGGCAAGGCGCAGCAAAAACTTAATCATTTTATTGATGAAAGTAAAATATAAGAAGAACATAGTTAAAATATAAAAATATGAAAAATAATAATAGTAAAAATTTTGATAAAAAAGAGTTTGTTAATAAGAAAAATGCCAAAAATCTAATTTGGATTGATTTAGAGATGACAGGGCTTTATCCAGAAGAAAATTATATTATTGAAATCGCTACAATTGCGACAGATAAAGATTTAAATATTTTAGCCGAGGGCCCTTGTTTTGCTATTTATCAAAGTAGTGAAGTGCTTGATAAAATGGATGATTGGAATACCAGGCAACATACGCATTCTGGCTTGGTAGAGCGTGTTCAAAATAGTTCAGTTGACGCCCAAGAAGCACAGGAGAAAACACTGGATTTTGTGTGTCAATTTGTACCACCTAATACCTCGCCTATGTGCGGTAATAGTATTTGTTTAGATCGGCAATTTTTGATGCGTTATATGCCTAATCTCGCGCAATTTTTTCATTATCGCCATATTGATGTGAGCACAATTAAGGAATTAGTTAAACGTTGGAAGCCTAGGGCTAAAAAAGATTTTCAAAAAAAACCAGCGCATTTAGCATTATCCGATATTTATGATTCTATTGATGAATTAAAGCATTATCGCACGCACTTTATTAATATTTAAGATAAGTCTTAAAATGAAGCAATAATCATTTTTTTATCAAGTAAATAGGTATATTTTATTTTGTCCAAAACTTGGTTAGCGCCTGCAAAAGTAAATTTATTTTTACACATCATTTCAAGACGTGCTGATGGTTATCATAATTTGCAAACGATTTTTCAGCTTATTGACTATTGTGATTCATTATTTTTTGAAGTAACAAAAGATGGTAAAATTTTACGCACAGCAGGTAATGAGACTGTTAATATGGCTGATGATCTCATTATTAAAGCAGCATACTTACTTAAAAAAAATACTAATACTTCTTTAGGCATGCGCGTGCGTGTGTGTAAAAAAATTCCTATTGGTTCTGGTCTAGGTGGCGGTAGCTCTGATTGTGCGACCACTTTGGTTGCACTTAATTATTTGTGGAAAACTGGATTGTCACGTTTGCAATTAGCAGAACTTAGCAGAGAGCTTGGCGCTGATGTGCGTGTTTTTATTGAAGGGTATAGCGCTTGGGCTGAGGGAATTGGTGATTTACTCACGCCGATTGTTTTGCCACTTTATTGGTTTTTAGTGATTTATCCAAACAAGGCTATTAGTAGCAAAAAAATTTTCTCACATTCTGCGTTGACAAGCCATAAGAAACTAAGCAAAATAATTTCTTTTTGTGCGCTTGGTAAAATGGACAATGATTGTTTAAATCCTGCATTTAAATTATTACCTGAATTGCGCGAAATATTTGCTTTTTTAGCTTTGCTGGATATGCAGTTAGATAAGCCAAGAATGTCGGGCAGTGGTTCTACTGTATTTGTGATGTTTGAAAAGGAAAAAGACGCATTAAATGCATTAGAAATTTGCCCTGGTAAGTGGCATAAATTTGTGGCGCGAGGTATCAATATTTCGCCACTTGTAGTTTGAAATGGGATGTCGCCAAGCGGTAAGGCAACGGGTTTTGATCCCGTCATACGGAGGTTCGAATCCTCCCGTCCCAGCCAAACATTAAAATTTAAAAATACTAGTAATTGTGAAATTAGAAATCTTAATATTAAAAACAAGTGTGTTGAACAAATAAATAAGCACTAATAGTAGTTTTGTTTAATATCTTGAATGTAAATATGATTAAAATGCACTATCATGCAAACATCTTTTAGTAAAGTTAAAATATTTAGCGGTAATTCTAATCCTGAATTAGCACAAGAAATTACTGATGTATTAAGACTTAAAGCAGGCAAGGCGCTAGTTGGTCGTTTTAAAGACGGTGAATTTCAAGTTGAAATCTTAGAAAATGTGAGAGGTTCGACTATTTTTGTGGTTCAATCCACTTGTCCACCTTCTCCTGCTGATAATTTAATGGAGTTACTTATTATTGCTGATGCACTCAATCGTGCTTCTGCTAAAAAAATTATTGCGCTAATTCCTTATTTTGGCTATTCTCGTCAAGATAGGAGAATGCGGCTTTCACGCGTGCCTATTACAGCAAAACTGGTTGCTAAAATGATTAGTAGTGCGGGCATTGATCATGTAGTTACTGTAGATTTACATGCAGATCAAATTCAAGGGTTTTTTGATATTCCTGTTGATAATGTGTATTCTTCAGCTGTGTTGACAGATGATATTATCAAACACAATTATCAAAATATTGTTGTAGTATCGCCAGATGTTGGCGGTGTTGTGCGCGCACGCGCTATTGCAAAGCAGTTAGATGATGCAGATTTAGCAATTATTGATAAACGTCGTCCTGCGCCGAATAAAATTAAAATCATGAATGTTATTGGTCAAATTAGGGGACGTGTTTGTATTTTAATTGATGATATGGTAGATACAGCAAACACACTATGTCAAGCAGCGCAAGCATTAAAAGATGGTGGAGCAAAAGAAGTGGTGGCTTATGTGGCGCACGCAGTTTTATCAGATAATGCTGTTTCTCATATTGAGAATTCTGTACTTAGTGAGCTGGTAGTAACGAATTCTATTCCGCTTACAATACGAGCACAAAATGCAACAAAAATTAGACAACTTTCTATAGCACCGACTTTGGCAGAAGTAATCAAACGCATTCAATCTGAAGAATCAGTGAGCTCAATTTTTAGCTATTAGCTACAATTTTAATTTTGCATTGAGATAATTTTTACATTGATCTAAAATAAACTTAAGACTAGTATTTTTTTGGGTTGTTCTTTTAAATAATATCAACATTTTAAAATACTTTTTAAAAACACTCTCTCAATATGGAAAAATTAATTTTTTGACAGCCTGAGTTTAAAAAGCAAGGCAATTACAAACATATATTAATTGTAATAAGATACAAAAATTTGCTAAATATAATCATCATTTGCTCTATTTTTCCTAAAAAATATATTATTTCTAATTATTATCTAATACACTTGAATTATGTAAAAATTCCTTCTCACTCACTTAAATTTTTTTGATGTATTAATGCTGTGATAAGGTATAATAACCCTCTTACTAACTTGATCTTACTATGAAATCTTTTTCTAAAGAATACAGACAGGCGATGCAAAATATTATTATGCTCGGTAAAAATCAGGGTTACCTGCTTTATAAAGAGCTTAATGATATATTGCCGAATGACTTACTCACTGAGGAGCAAATAGAGCCGATTATCGCTATTCTTGAGGAGCTAGATATTCCTGTATCCGACTCCATTCCAGATGCAGATACATTAATGATAAAAACTGGCGCTAAAGCACAAAGCAACAGCACAGAAGCAGCTTTAGCAGCTTTAGCAGCTTTGGATTCAGAATTTGGGCGTACTACAGATCCAGTGCGTATGTATATGCGTGAGATGGGTGTGGTAGGACTGTTGGAGCAAGATGATGAAACGCGTATTGCTAAAAAAATTGAACAAGGTATTTTTCAAGTAATGCAAGGCATTACCCAATATCCCAATATTGTAGTGAAATTTTTTAAAGCTTATCAGCGTTTAGAGGAAGGTAAGTGCAAAATGACTGATGTAGTTGTTGGTTACAGGGGCGATGATGTTTTATATGAAAATAGGAATGCAAATAAAGTTAAGGCTAAAGCTAATGCTGATGCAGATATAGCTAATGGAGGTTTAGCACCGGAGCATGACTTAGAACAAGAGTATATGGGGCCAGATTCTGATATTGTCTGTGAGAAAGTTGAAAAGATTAAATTTTATCAAAAAAAATATTTAGAGATGCGGGGAAAATATGGCTATGCACATGATAAAACTAGAAATTCGCTAACAAAACTTTCTAAGACGCTTTCAGAATTAAGACTATCTCCTAAACTAGTTAATGTGATGATAGCCGAGGTTAGCAAGCAATTTGACATGGTTAAAGCAAAAGAAAAGAAAATTTTAAATGCTTGCATTGAATCAGGAATGCCCAGAAAATTGTTTTTTGAATTATTTAGCGAAAATGAAACTAATTTTGATTGGCTAAAAAATAGCCACCTGCCAGAGAATATAGCGCGCCAGTTAGCATCCAAAAAAGTGCAGCAGATTATTTATTTTGCTCAAAAATTTCTTATAGAAAAAGAAAAAGAAACACAAATTTCTACCGCAGATTTTAAAGCGCTTAATAAAGTGATGAAAAAAGGTGATCGTTATGCTAAAAAATATAAACGAGAAATGACCGAAGCAAATCTGCGTTTAGTTATTTCTATCGCTAAAAAATATGCTAATCGCGGTTTGCAGTTTTTAGATTTAATCCAAGAAGGCAATGTAGGTTTGATGAAAGCGGTGGATAAATTTGAATATCGTCGTGGTTATAAGTTTTCTACTTATGCGACTTGGTGGATTCGCCAGGCGATTACCCGCTCTATCGCTGACCAAGCGCGCACTATTCGTATTCCTGTGCACATGATTGAAACCATTAATAAACTTAATCGTATTTCGCGTATATTACTGCAAAGATATGGTCGTGATGCTACGCCTGAGGAGTTAGCTAAAGAAATGGAATTACCCGAATATAAAGTGCGTCGTATCCTAAAAATTGCTAAGGAGCCGCTTTCTATGGAAACACCAGTGGGTGATGATGAAGATTCTAATATTGGTGATTTTTTAGAAGATATCAATCTAGCATCGCCTGTTGATGTTGCTACCAAAGAAAGTCTAAAAGAAATGACCGATGACTTGCTCTCTAGCTTAACAGCGAGAGAGGCTAAAGTATTAAAAATGCGTTTTGGTATTGGTATGAATAATGATAATACTTTAGAAGAAGTAGGTCGTCAGTTTGATGTAACTAGGGAGCGTATTCGTCAAATTGAAGCTAAGGCATTACACAAACTAAGACACCCCTCAAGAGCGCATAAATTGAGTAGTTTTTTAGAGTAAAACTAACCTTTCCTGTTTTTTGTAAAAGGGCCTATAGCTCAGTTGGTTAGAGCAGTCGACTCATAATCGGTTTGTCGTAGGTTCAAATCCTACTAGGCCCACCATTTTTATTTTTAAAATATTTCTGTTATCTCAATTCACAAGCAGTAAGAGATAGTTGTAATTAAATATTGTAAATTTTTATTTTAAATATTGCTGATGAAAAATATACTATAGACGTTAGAAAATATTGTATTATTATGGTAGTATATAATTTGTTTTATTTTTTCGTGTATTATGATAGAATGTTTGGAGTTTGTAGGTACAGCGAATAAGCGTTTTGATAATAGGAGATATGATATGAGAAAAGGTGTCTTTTTCACCTCTATTTTGTTGGTGTTTGGTTTATTGTCTGCAACAGTTTATGCTGATTCTGTGGCCGATGGTAAGAAAGTTGCTTTTGATAGGAAGAAAGGTAATTGCATCGCTTGTCATGCAATTTCTGGTGGTGATTTACCTGGTAATGCAGCACCGCCGCTTGTTGCGATGAAGGCACGTTTCCCAGATAAATCAGCTCTTAGAATCCAGATTTATGATGCTACCATTAAGAATCCTAATAGCTTGATGCCACCATTTGGTAAACACGAAATTTTAACGGATAAAGAAGTTGATCAGATAACTGATTATGTTTACACATTATAACATTTGAAAGGAGGGGAAAATGGATAGAAGATTATTTCTTAAAAATGCTTTGGCAAGTGGTGTAGCACTTGGTGCTGTTACAGGTGGTTTGTTAACGCCGAGTGTCTTGTTTGCAGTGAGTGATAATTTTAAGGCAGCAAATGATGTAATTGCTAGTAAGATTGCAAGTGCTAGCCCTGGTAACTTTAAATTTAAAACACCGAAAATTGCTGAAAATGGTGCAGTTGTGCCACTTACAGTGGATGCTTCTAAAATGAAAGGCGTGAGTGAAATTGCAATTTATGTTAAAAATAATGTAACACCACTTGCTTCTGTTTTCAAATTTTCAAATAATTCGCTTGGTTTTGCTTCAACGCGGGTGAAAATGGCTAAAAGCTCTGAGATAGTTGCTTTGGTGGTTGCGAACGGCAAATCTTATGCTGTGAGTAAAGAAGTGAAAGTTACTGTTGGCGGTTGTGGCGGCTAATTTTATTGTCATTATTTATGGAGGAATGAAAGAAAATGTCTAGTATTAAATTAAAGCCAAAAGCAAGAAACGGCGTTGTCGCTGTTAAGGCGCTTATCAAACACCCTATGGAAACTGGCTTGCGCAAAAACAAGAAAACGGGGGAGCCTTATCCAGCACACTATATTACTAGTTTGATAGTCAAAATTAATGGCAATACAGTTGTTGATAGTGTAGTGGGTAGTGCTGTATCTAAAAATCCTTATTTTCAGTTCAAAGTGCCAGGTAAAAAGGGCGATGAAATTAGTTTATCTTACAAAGATAATCAGGGCAATACTGATAGCCAAAGTGTTAGATCTAAATAGTTTTAAATCAGAGAAATCTAATACTTATTTAGGAGAATAAAAACATGAAAAAGATGATGATGAGTTTATTTGGTGTTGGTTTAATTGTTAGTGCGGGTTTGGTTGTGGCTAGTATGCAATCTGATAAAAGAGATTTTCAAAATTATTTTTTGAAAACTTTCCCAAATCTTTCATTCCAGGGTTTTCAGGACGGACCTTATGCTGTGGATTCTGATAAACGCTTCCAGTTTGAATCAATTATGGAGTTACCGCCATTTGAGGATTTTGTTGATAAGGGTGAAGAGTTGTGGAAAAAAAGGTTTGAAAACGGCAAAACATTTGCTAGTTGTTTTGGAAATAATGATGCCAAAGTAAGGCCAAGTTATCCACGCTGGGATAGTAAAGCAGGCAAAGTTGTAACTTTAGAGCTAGCCATTCAAGATTGCCTTATTAAAAATAATGAAGCAAAGTGGGGTTGGGGTAAAGGAAAAATGGCGTATGTTTCTGCTTATCTAACTACGAAAGCTAATGGTCAGAAAATTAACGTGGTAGTGCCTAATAACCCTAAAGCACAGGCAGCTTATGAAATGGGTAAAAACTTTTATTATGCTAAACGTGGTCAACTCAATTTATCGTGTGCAGATTGTCATATTACAGCAGCGGGTAAGCGTATTAGAGGTAATGTATTGAGTCCTGCACTTGGACAAGTGACGCATTTTCCAGTATGGCGTGGTAAATGGGCTAGATCAGGAGGAGATGGTTTTGGCACGTTGCATCGGCGTTTTGGTGGTTGCAATAAGCAGGTCCGTGCGAAACCATTTAAATCACAAGGTGAAGAGTATAGAAATCTTGAGTATTTTTTGACTGCTATGAGTCATGGTATGAATTATAGTGGCACGGCTTATCGTGAGTAATTTTTGTTAGATATCAAGGAGAAATAGGCATGAATAAAAATTCATTTTTAGTTGTGATGCTTGCGTTTGCTTTTAGTTTAAATGTTTCTGCTAAGATGCAATTTTATGATAGTTCATATAATTGGAACAACGTTGTGAATAAAGAAGCATTTGTGGCAATTAGTGCAGCAAAAGCAGAAAATAAGAAAGCTAATAGGTTAGGCTTTGAGTGGCGTGATGCAAGTAAAATGCTCAAAAAAGCGAGTGCATTAGCCAAGGCAGGAAAAACAGGGGAAGCCATTAAATTGGCAAGTAAAGCAAAAAGACAAGGAATTTTAGCTCAGGAGCAATATATTTTTGCCAAAGGTGCGGGACCAGCACGCTATTTTTAAAATTATTTTTTGACAATTTTACGGGCGATGTCTAGGATTTTTTCTAGGCTTGCCCGTTTTTTTATAAGAAAGGAAGAATTTATATCTAGTTTAAAATTTAAAAAAATCTAGTGTGTGATTTAGGTTTTCTCTGCTAAGGCTGTTTTAGATTATTTAAAATTTTTGAGGAATTTATTTACAAACACTCGGTTTTTTTATTTTTTGTGATTATTACCTTGTTTTAAAAAATAAGCGTATTCTTTTTTAGAAATGTTTCAAATATTTTTCTTCATTTAAAATATTCCCTTTCCTTAATATTTTTCTAGTTAAACATCTCACGGTATAATGCAAAATATTTTGGCAGTATTTTTTATTTATTATTGATTTTTTGATGATACACGATTATAAAGATAGTTTAAATTTACCACATACTGATTTTCCGATGAAAGCAAATTTAGTGTATCGTGAGCCAAAATTATTAGATAAGTGGCAACAAGAAGGATTATACCAACAAATTAGAAATTACAGTAAAGGCAGGGAAAAATTTATTTTGCATGATGGGCCACCTTATGCAAATGGTGATATCCATATTGGCCATGCGGTGAATAAAATTCTAAAAGATATCATCATTAAATGCAAACAATTATCAGGTTTAGATGCACCTTTTGTCCCAGGATGGGATTGCCATGGTTTGCCAATTGAGCTCAATGTTGAGAAAAAAAAAGGCAAAGTTGGGCAAAAAATTAATGCTAAAGATTTTCGTCTAGCGTGTAGAAATTATGCTGATGAACAAATCAACAAGCAAAAACAGAATTTTAAACGTTTAGGTATTTTAGCGGATTGGGATAATCCTTATCTTACTAAAGATAGTAAGTATGAGGCAGATACTGTCCGCGCTTTAGCTAAGATTGTTGATAATGGACATCTGACTCAAGGGGCAAAACCAGTGCATTGGTGTTGTGATTGTTCTTCAGCACTTGCAGAGGCAGAAGTGGAATATCAAGATAAAAAATCTCCTGCAGTTTATGTGAAGTTTAAACTGGTTGGCGAGCTTGATAAGAATGCTTTTAAATTTGAAAGGGATAGAGGTGTATTTGGTGGAGAAAAACCTGTTTTTGTAATAATTTGGACAACTACACCTTGGACTTTGCCTGCAAATGAAGCAGTGGCGTTAAATCCTAAATTAAAATATATATTAATTCCAAACAAAGATAGAGAAGAGTATTATATTTTTGCCAAAGATTGTTATCAAAGAATGATAACGAATGACAAAGATTGGTTTTCATCTTATAGCTTCTTTGAAATAGAAGTAAGCGCACTAGAAGGGCTATTGTTAAAGCACCCTTTTTATGATAAAAAAGTGCCAATTATTTTTAGTGACCATGTTAGTTTTGATGTGGGCACAGGAGCTGTGCATATCGCTCCTGCACATGGGTTAGAGGATTATGTGCTAGGTATTAAATATCATTTACCTATAACCACTTTACTGGATAACCAGGGCGTATTTTTGGCAGATATACCTTTAGTAGGCGGGCAATTTGTCTTTAAGGCTAACGAAGTGGTGATTGATGCTTTGCAAGAGAAAAATACTTTATTGCATCACCACAATTTAAACCATAGTTACCCACATTGTTGGCGACATAAAACTCCTGTTATTTTTCGTGCTACGCCACAATGGTTTATTTCTATGTCTAACAAAGGACTTAGAAAATTAGCATTAGAGGCTATTAAAGAGGTAGACTGGCTACCTAATTGGGGGAGAAAGCGTATTGCATTAATGATGGAAAATCGTCCTGATTGGTGTATTTCTCGTCAACGCTTTTGGGGAGTGCCGATTGCTTTATTTGTTCACAAACAAACTAAAGAATTACATCCAGACACTAAAAAATTAATGGAAGAAGCTGCTAAGCGTATTGAAGTGGCAGGCATTGAAGCGTGGTTTGAATTAACATCAGCAGAATTACTTGGTGATGAAACACAAGACTATGAAAAAATTACTGAAACGCTAGATGTTTGGTTTGATTCGGGCGTAAGCCATTTTGCTGTGCTTAGAGGAGATGGCAAATTAAAAGCGGTAGCTGATTTGTATTTGGAAGGATCAGACCAGTATCGTGGCTGGTTTCAATCTAGTTTATTATCAGCGATTGCTATCAACGGTATTGCGCCATATAAGAAAGTGCTAACGCATGGCTTTACCGTGGATGAGTTTGGTAGAAAGATGTCTAAATCCCTAGGCAATGTAATTTCACCGCAAAAAGTAGTTAATGAGTTTGGTGCGGATGTTTTGAGATTATGGGTTGCGAGTAGCGATTACAGTAACGAAATGAATATTTCTAATGAAATTTTGAAAAACACTAGTGACAGTTATCGCCGTATTCGTAATACTTTACGCTTTATGCTGGCAAATATAAGTGATTTTTTACCTTCTGATTTATTATCGGTGGGAGAAATGTTGGATTTAGATAGATGGATTGTAGCGAAGGCTTATGCTATCCAAGGGCAAAATCAAGACTACTATGACAATTATGAATTTCATGTTGTGATTAGAAATATTATGATTTTTTGCACTTATGATTTGGGCGGTTTTTATTTAGATATTATTAAAGATAGGCAATATACTTGCAAGAAAAAATCAAGAGCACGGCGTTCAGCACAAACTGCATTGTATCATCTTGCTCAGATAATGGTGCGCTGGATAAGTCCCATTTTGTCATTTACTGCTGAAGAGGTTTGGCAAGAATTAAAGAATAAATTAAAGTCTAGTAAAAATAGTATTTTTTTAGAAAAATATTATTATGAAGAAATAGCGAATTTTTCAGATTATTTGACTAATAACCTATTTCAAAAAATTCGTGGAGCAATAAATCCACGTATCCGCCAAGAAATAGAAAATTTACGCCGCGATAAAATAATTGGCTCCTCTTTAGAGGTTAATATTGATTTTTATTGTAATGAAAATTGGTATGAATCATTGCAGATATTAGGCGATGAATTACGATTTGTGTTTATTGTCTCTGGTACAAAGTTGCACCATTTGAAAGATAAACCTAGTGATTGCGTTAGAATTGATGAAAATATTAGTTTTAAAGTTAGCAAATCTAGGGATGAAAAATGCGTTCGTTGCTGGCATCATAGAGAGGATGTGGGTGATAATATTCAGCATCCAAAATTATGCGCTCGTTGTGTGGAAAATGTTTCAGGAGGTGGTGAAAATAGGAGATTTGCCTAAAAATTGGCAATGATGAAAATACTCAATCTTGACCTAAGCCATGAGTCTTATCCTATTTTTATTGGTGAGCAGTTATTGTCTGAAAAAAAGATATTATCTAAATTTATTTTAGGCGAGCAAGTACTCATCATTAGTAACAAAATTTTAGCACCTTTATATTTAGAAAAAGTTCAAATTTTACTCTCTGACTACGAAACATATCATTACATTCTGCCTGATGGTGAGGTATATAAAACACTTGCAGAAGTCAATAAAATTTGGGATAAATTACTCAAATTAAAATTTAACCGCAGTGCTACTTTAGTTGCTTTAGGTGGCGGTGTTGTTGGTGATTTATCAGGCTTCGCGGCAGCTTGTTACCAAAGGGGTATTCGTTTCATACAAATACCAACCACACTCCTTGCACAAGTGGATGCTTCAGTTGGTGGTAAAACAGGCGTTAATCACACCTTAGGAAAAAATATGATTGGCGCATTTTATCAGCCAAAATGTGTCATTATTGATATTGACACTTTAGACACCTTAGATGATAGGCAATTTAGTGCAGGAATGGCAGAGGTGATTAAATATGCTTTGTTAGACGATGCATCTTTTTTGAATTTTTTAGAAATCAATATGGATACTTTATTAAAACGCGATAAAAAGCTATTAGCTGAGGTGATTTATCGTTCGTGTCAAAATAAAGCGAAAATTGTTGCACAAGATGAACTAGAAGCAGGTAAGCGTGCTTTGCTTAATTTAGGGCATACTTTTGGCCATGCGCTTGAAAATGCTTTGGGTTACGGTGTTTATTTACACGGTGAGGCAGTTGCAATTGGTATAATGATGATAGCAGATTTTTCAACTAGATTAGGATTGTTAACAAGCGATGAAACCGAGCGCATAAAAGTTATCTTAAAACGCGCACATCTGCCTACAACAGTTGATAAAAAAATAAATAAACGTGCTTTTTTATTAGCAATGTCACGCGATAAAAAAGTTAAAAATAATACCATTAATTTAGTTTTACTTAAAAAAATAGGCGTGGCGTTTATTAGTTGTGATTATGATAAATTTTTATTAGATGAGCTTATTAAAGATTATATTAACTAATATATGGTCAATGCATTACCGTTGTGGTATATAATTTTTGGATTTTATTTACTGGTATTTTTTTTAAGTGCACAGAAATAATTTAGGATAATAACAAAATGAATACTTTAAGCAATATTAATCAACAGAAAATATAAATTTAACGGTAGCGGGAATTAAAATTATGCAGATAAAGTAGATAATAATGTGCGACAGATGATTAATTTTACTCTATCTCGGTAATAATATTTTTTAGTTGAGTATACGCCCTATGTCTATAACAAAAAAAGAGTTAGCGCACCTTGCTTATTTAGCGCGCCTTCAAGTCAGTGATGATTTGCTAAGTGAAACTACCCGGCAAATTAATGATATTTTAGGATTTATTGGTCAGCTAAATACAGTTGATACAAAATCAATTGTGCCAATGTCACACCCACTTGATATGGCGCAAAGACTGCGTGTTGATAAAGCATCAGCTGTATCAGAATCACAATGCGCAGCATTTAGTGCAATTGCGCCTGAGCAAGCACAAAAACTCTATTTAGTGCCTAGTGTTATGGAATAATGCACAAAAAAAATTTAGACGATCTGATTTTGGGACTTAAGAAAAAAGAATTTTCTAGTGTTGAGCTGACTGAGTATTATCTGGATCGTATAGAAAAATCTACGCTCAATGCGTTTATTACTACTAACCGTAGCAAAGCAATTTCTGATGCAAAATTAGCGGATAAAAAAATTGCCAGGGGCAGGGCGCATTTGCTCACAGGTATTCCGTATGCACATAAAGATATTTTTTGCACAAAGGATATCAAAACTTCAGCAGGCTCAAAAATGCTTGATAATTTTATTGCACCTTACGATGCGACCGTTGGAAAAAAATTAAATGCAGCAAATATGGTAATGCTTGGTAAAACTAATATGGATGAGTTTGCAATGGGTGCGTCAAACGAAACATCATATTATGGTGTTGTCAAAAATCCTTGGGATAAAAATAAAGTGCCAGGCGGTTCATCAGGCGGTTCAGCAGCTGCCTTGGCTGCTGGATTAGCGCCTATTGCTACGGGCACGGATACAGGAGGCAGTATTCGTCAGCCAAGTGCTTTTTGTGGTATTACCGGTTTAAAACCAACTTATGGACGTATTTCTCGTTATGGGATGATTGCTTTTGCCTCAAGTTTAGACCAAGCAGGGCCAATGGCAAGAAGTGCTAAAGATGTTGCCTTACTTTTAAATGTGATGTCAGGTTTTGATGATAAAGATTCTACAAGTGTTGATAAGGCAGTACCCGATTATACACTTGATTTAGAGCACAGTTTACTAGGGCTTAAAATTGGCGTGCCGCTAGAATTTTTTTCAGAGGACCTAGATTCTGATGTCGCACGCATAATTGAAACAGCACTAGCTCAGTATGAAAAATTAGGCGCACAAATTCATGAAATTAATCTACCTTATGTTAAATATGCTGTGCCAACTTATTATATTATTGCACCATGTGAATGCTCTTCTAATTTATCACGTTATGATGGTGTACGTTATGGTTATCGTGCAGATACACCTAAAAATTTAGAAGATTTATATATACGTTCTCGTACTGAAGGTTTTGGTAGCGAGGTAAAGAGGCGTATTTTAATTGGTACTTATGCGCTTTCAGCGGGTTATTACGATGCTTATTATTTAAAAGCACAGAAAATGCGTCGCCTTATTGCTGATGATCTCAAAAAAGCACTCAGTGCAGTGGATGTGATTATGGGTCCCACTACGCCAACTACTGCTTTTGATATCGGTTCAGTGCACAATCCTATTGAAATGTATTTATCTGATATTTATACAATTTCTGCTAATTTAGCAGGCTTACCTGCAATGAGTATTCCAGCAGGTTTTAGCAAGGGGTTGCCCGTAGGATTACATTTAATTGGCTCGCATTGGAGTGAGGCATATTTGCTCAATATTGCACATCAATTTCAAATACATAGTGATTTTCATCGTCAAACTCCAAATTTAAATGTTTAAGTAAATGCATGTATAAAAAATAGGGAGTGATTTATTATAATATGGGAAGTTGTTATAGGATTAGAGATTCACACACAACTAGCAACTAATTCAAAAATTTTTTCAAATGCTTCAACACGTTTTGGTGCACAGGCAAATTCACAGGCATGTGCACTTGATTTAGCGATGCCAGGCACGCTACCTGTGCTTAATGAAAAAGCGGTGGAGATGGCACTTAAATTTGGTTTAGCCATAGGTGCTCATATTAATAAGCATAGTATTTTTGCGCGCAAGAATTATTTTTATCCTGATTTACCAAAAGGCTATCAAATTTCTCAGTTTGAAAAACCAATTGTAGGAACGGGATTTTTAGATATTCAAATTTTAGAAAATAAGATAAAACGTATTGGTATTAGGCGTGCACACTTAGAAGAAGACGCAGGTAAATCATTACATGATATATTTGATTCAGCAAGCGCCATTGATTTAAATAGAGCGGGCACACCACTGCTTGAAATTGTTTCTGACCCTGATATGCGTAGCAGCCAAGAAGCGGTGCTTTATGCTAAGAAAATTCACAGCTTAGTTGAGTATTTGGGCATTAGTGATGGTAATATGCAGGAAGGGTCTTTTCGTTGTGATGCAAATATTTCTCTGCGTCCTCAAGGCGAAAAAAAACTCGGTATACGCGCTGAAATTAAAAATATTAATTCCTTTCGTTTTTTAGAAAAAGCGCTTAATTATGAGATTACCAGACAAAAAAATATTTTAGAAAAAGGCGGGCGTATTATTCAAGAAACACGCCTTTATGATGCTACAAAAAATGAAACACGTACCATGCGTTCAAAAGAAGAATCTAATGATTATCGTTATTTTCCAGATCCAGATTTATTACCGCTTGAGATAAATGATGATTTATTAGCCCATCTTAAGGAGAAATTAGTAGAACTGCCCGATACTAAGAAGATGCGTTTTATGCGTGATTTAAAACTAAGCGCCTATGATGCCAATATCTTAAGTGGGCAAAAAGCATTGGCTGATTATTTTGAAGAGGCACTTAAAGTAACTAAGTATTCCCATGTTAAATTACTTGCAAACTGGATTACAGTTGAGCTCATGGCGCTACTTAATAAACATCGTCAAACTATCAGTAACGCACCAATTTCTCCAGAAAATTTAGCACGGCTAGTAATGCGTATTGCAGATGGCACAATTTCCGGTAAAATTGCTAAAAGCATTTTTATTGATTTGTGGCAAGGTGCAGATGTTAATGTAGTTATCAGACAAAAAGGATTAACACAAATTACTGATACAAACGCTATTGTAAAAGTGATTGATGAAGTTATCACAATATATTCCAAGCAGGTAAGTGATTATCAAAATGGCAATATGCGCTTGCTTGGTTTTTTTGTTGGGAAAGTGCTAAAAGAGATGCAAGGTAAGGCTAATCCAAAGCAAGTCAGCGCTTTGCTACAGAAAAAATTAACACCTTAACAAAGATAAAAGCTTGATGTCTCATTATTGAGGCATGCTTGTTGTAACAGGCATTTTATGTAAAATAAAGTATTTCTTTTATCTTTATAGTTTTTTAAAAACCAAGTAAATGTATTAAAAATATCATTGGTGGCCGCAATATTTTTTCTAACATGCCAAGTAGTAAAAGCACAATGAGAATAATAAAACCATAGGGTTCTAATTTAGCATATCTAAATTCGTATGAAGCTGGCAAAAATGCGCTCACTACGCGTGAGCCATCCAGTGGCGGTATGGGTATTAAATTAATCAGTGCTAGTATAAGGTTAATTTGTATACCTGCAATGCCAACAAGCAACAAATATTCTATTTGTAATTGATATGCCATGTGTGCAAGGGCTGCCCAGAAAATTGCCATAATGAAATTAGCACCAGGCCCCGCAAGCGCTACCCAAGCCATATCAGTTTTTGGTCGTCTTAGCGCACTTGTATTTATGGGTACAGGTTTTGCCCAGCCAAAAATGAAATCTGTGGTAAGTAGTAATACCCCAGGTAGTAATACGGTGCCGACTAAGTCAAGATGTTTGATAGGATTAAGTGTGATTCGCCCCATCATTTTGGCACTATGATCTCCTAATTTAGAAGCCACCCAGCCGTGTGCAACTTCATGCAAAGTGATGGCAAACAGCACAGGAATAATATAAACTAAAAATAATTGCAGAGCATTTAATTTAGGCACACTTAATCTTTTTATTAAAAAGAGCTAGATTATATAGAAATTTTATATTGGTAAATATGTAAACAATATATCTTAGTGTTTTAAGCATCACAAACTTCAATTAAGAGCAGATAAAATCTTGCTAACTTGCGTGTAAAATGGGCTAATTCAAGTTATTTATTTGTTAATATTAATTTTTTATCATATCAATGAAAACCTCTCAACTGCTTATACCCACCCAGAAAGAAGCACCAAATGACGCACAAATTGTTTCTCATAAACTGATGATACGTGCGGGCTTAGTTTCAAGATTAGCTTCTGGTTTATATACCTGGTTGCCACTTGGCCTTAGAATTATCAAAAAAATTGAAGCTATTATTCGTGATGAAATGGATAAATCTGGTGCACAAGAGTTGCTTATGCCAATGGTTCAGCCTGCAGAATTATGGCAAAAGACAGGTCGTTTATCAAAATATGGTAAGGAATTATTGCGTTTTTCTGACAGGCACGAAAATGATTTTTGTTTAGCGCCAACACATGAAGAGGTGATTACATACCTGGCTAGCCAGTATATTAAAAGTTATAAACAATTACCAATAAATTTATATCAAATTCAAACCAAGTTTCGTGATGAAATTCGCCCACGTTTTGGTGTAATGCGTGCGCGCGAATTTATTATGAAAGATGCTTATTCTTTTCATTTAAATGAAAATTCTTTGCGGGAAACTTATCAAATAATGTATGAGACCTATTGCCATATCTTTCAAAGACTAGGGCTTAATTATCGTGCCGTACTGGCAGATTCTGGGAGCATTGGCGGCGATAATTCGCACGAGTTTCATATTCTGGCTGATGCAGGCGAAGATGAAATTGTATTTTCAGATACATCAGATTATGCTGCTAATATACAGTATGCAAAATCACTTCCTAAAAAAGATGTCAAAGCAAACGTGTTAAAAATGGCTTTAACTTTGGTAGCAACAGCTCGTCAAAAAACAGCACTTGAAGTTGCAAATTTTTTGAGTTTAGAACTTACTAAAATTACAAAAACACTTATCGTGCATAGTGAAAAAGATGGACTTATAGCCTTAGTATTGAGAGGAGATCATGAGTTAAATGAGCTAAAAGCTAGTAAAGTTAAAAACGTTGCATCGCCACTAAAAATGGCGACAAATGAAGAAGTATTTGTAGAACTTGGCTGTAATTTTGGTTCAATTGGCGTTGTAAATTTAAAGATTCCAATTATTGTTGATTATGCTGCTGCGGGTTTATCTAATTTTGTTTGCGGTGCGAATATAGATGATAAACATTATATCGGTGTTAATTGGGAGCGCGATGTGCCGTATTACGTATATGCTGATTTACGCAAAGTTTGTGAGGGTGATGACAGCCCTGATGGTAAGGGGAAATTAGTGATTAAACGCGGGATTGAAGTTGGGCATATTTTTCAGCTTGGTAAAAAATATTCTGATAAACTTGGTGCTCGTGTTATGAGTGAGGCAGGCAAAGCTACAACGCTTTTAATGGGTTGCTATGGTATTGGTGTTGGCCGCTTGGTTGCTGGGGCAATTGAACAACATCATGACGAAGCAGGGATTATTTTTCCCGCAGAAATTGCGCCATTTGAAGTGATTATTGTGCCTATTAATTACCATAAGTCGCATCGTGTAGCAAAAAAAGCAAATGCGTTATATAAAATGTTTTTAATAAAAAATATTGAGGTGTTGCTTGATAATAGAAAAGAACGTGCAGGTATTATGTTTGCTGACTCTGAATTATTAGGTATCACGCACCGTATTGTTATTAGTGATAGTTTACTGGATGAAAATAAGGTTGAGTATCAAGCACGGCGTGGGCGTAAAAAAATTATATTATCTCTAGATGAAGCAGTGCATTTTTTGAGGGAGAAATTATCCCAAGAGAAATTAACCTAAGAACAATATAATCAGCAATGATACGCATTATTTGGCAATATTTATTACCTAAGCATTTATTATCGCACTTAATACATATACTAGCGAGAAAAAATTTTGGCTTTCTTACAAAATATGTCATTAAATTTTTTGTGCGCTATTACCAAGTAAATTTATCTGAGGCAGAAAAAGAAACCCCAGAGGCTTATCATAATTTTAACGATTTTTTTACGCGTGCACTCAAACCAAACTTGAGGGTAATTGCTAAAAAAGCACTTGTTTCGCCTGTTGATGGCATAATTGTACAGATAGGAAGAATTACCTCTGATTCTATTATTTCTGCAAAATCAGATACATATCAAGTTTCTAATCTTATTGGAGACAAAATAAAAGCACCATATTTTAGCCAAGGTTATTTCATGACAATATATTTAGCACCTAAAAATTATCATCGCTGTCATATGCCATGTGACGCAAAATTAAGCAAAATGACTTACTTGCCAGGCAGTTTATTTTCAGTTAACCAAACTAGCACAAAACTCATTCCTGCTTTATTTACCAAAAATGAGCGTGTTGTTTGTTATTTTGATGGTGCATTTGGCGAAATTATTTTAGTGCTTGTTGGCGCTATTTTTGTTGGCTCAGTTGAGATGATTTGGCACGGGAAAATTACACCACCTTATCGTAAAAAGATAAAACATTGGTATTATGAAAATAGTAATATTTTTTTTCAA
This sequence comes from Gammaproteobacteria bacterium, assembly GCA_965207345.1. GTDB lineage: Bacteria > Pseudomonadota > Gammaproteobacteria > PS1 > Pseudothioglobaceae. The sequence continues at coordinate 933,342 of OZ242280.1, forward strand.
AAGGGTGAGGAGATTGGACGATTTAATATGGGTTCAACAGTTATTTTATTATTATCTGATAAAGCTAAGGTGCATTTTAAAAAAATATATACTGGTATGACAATTAAGATGGGAGAAGCTCTTTGATATAACTGAAAAGAAAATAATTAAAAAATTAAAATGTTTAAATCAGATTAAAATTTATTAAAATTATTCTAAGGTAATTTTTAGTGCAAAACTAGTGAGTACAGGCGTAATGATGAGGCTAAGTACTAAAATAAATGCTAAAAAATAAAGTTGCCCAGCAATTTCAAGCCCATTACTGCTATAACTTACTGCGCTTACGGCGAAAATAAGTAGTGGTATATAAAGTGGTAAAATCATCAGTGAAAGTAGCATGCCTGAATTTTTGAGGTGCACAGTGAGTGCTGCACCAATTGCTCCAATTAAACTTAAACTTGGTGTGCCTAATAGGAGTGTTATTATAAGCGTTTGCACACTATTACTATCTAAGAAAAACATAGTAGCAAGCAGTTGTGAGGCGATTATCATTGGCATACCTGTAAGTAACCAATGCACGCTAATTTTAGAGACGGTGATTAAAAGTAGTGGATGTTTAGAAGTTAGCATTTGTTCTAACATACCGTTTTCATAGTCATAATAAAACATCGTATTTAGCGATAGAAGCATAGATAACATGACGCAAATCCAAATAATTCCAGGTGCAATACGGGCTAAATCCTTTGCTTCTGGGCTAATTGCTAGCGGAAAAAGTGACACTGCAATGATAAAAAAAAGTAGTGGATTTAATATATGGCTTGGATTTTTGAGTGCGATACGAAATTCTCGCTTTAGAATGAGTATGTAAATATTCACATTAATATCATTATATAAACATTTATAGCATCAATGTTTGCGTAGAATTTAAGTTGGTTTTTTGATGCGTGGTGAAGATGGAACAACCGCCTTTTTTACTGTGTTTGCCTATGAGGGTTTCAATAAGTTCAACACCTTGTGTATCTAAAGAGGAAAATGGTTCATCTAATAACCAAAGCGGTGTATGCACTAATATTAAACTTGCTAGCAAAACTCGCCTTTTCTCTCCTGCAGATAGTTCATAACAAAGTGTGTTGTGATAATATTTAAGGCCAAATTTATCAAGTGCATATTGTGCTGATTTTTTATCACATTTTTGTTTTAAACTAACTAAAAAAATTAAATTTTCTAGCGCGGTTAAATCCGTATGAATAGTAGCATTATGTCCTAAATATAAAGTATTTTTAAAATACATTCGACTTGCAAATTTAAAATCAAGCAATCGCACAACTCCATTTTTAATATTACTAAGTCCAGCAATAATTCTAAGTAAAGAAGTTTTACCTACACCATTTGCCCCATTTATGCGTAAAATATCCCCTGATTTTAAAGAAAAATTTAGATGTGTAAAAAGCCTTTGATAACCGCGTTCACAACTTAAATGATGAACATTTAATAAATGAGCCATAGCAATGAGACATAACATTTAGACATAGCAGATGATTTTAGAGGATAAATAACGATGGGGGAAGAAAAAATAGAAAAACAAGCTAGCGAGCAATTAGCGCAAATTGCTCAAGAATTAGTAAAACAAAATCGTTCTCGTTTGCGATTTCGCATTTTTTTAGTCATTATTGTTATGTTATATTTGGCTTTTACTACTTATTTAGCACTTAGAGAGTCAGGTATTGTTGAGACTGCACTCAAGAAAGAAAAACCTTTTATTGCTGAGGTAGCACTTAGCGGCCAGGTTGGCAGTGAAGAGAATATTAACATTGATGAGGTAGTGTATTTACTAGAAAGCGCTTTTAGTGAAGTAAATGCAGTTGCAGTTATTTTGCGTCTTAATTCGCCTGGTGGATCACCCGTGCAAGCACATCAGATTTATAGTGCCATTAAACGTCTTATGAAATTTCATGATAAAAAACTTTATGTGGTAATTGAGGATATATGCACATCTGCCTGTTATTTAATTGCTTCTTCAGCGCATAAAATTTATGCTAATCCTGCTTCAATTATTGGCTCAATTGGCGTAGTTATCTCAAGTTTTGGCGCAGTAGATGCGATTAAAAAATTAGGCATTACACGTCGCTTATATACTGCGGGTGAGCATAAAGCACTACTAGATATATTTAGTCCTGAGGATGAAAGAGCTATTGCACATATTCAGCGCGAAATTTTAGAAAAAAGTCATACGTTATTTATCAGTGATGTCAAAATTGGGAGAGAATCTAAGCTAGTTAATGAAGCAGAATTATTTTCAGGCTTGGTTTGGCTAGCAAAGAAAAGCAAATCTTTAGGGTTAATTGATGGTATTGGCGATGTGCATTATGTTGCAAATGAGGTTATCGGCGTTAAAACACGCATCTTATATGAGCCTGCTAAAACTTTATTTGAACAGTTTATTGAATCTAGTATTGGGTATATTACGCATAGTGTGCTAAGTTATATTGATACAAATCAAGGCGTAATCCTCAAATAAAATGATATTGATGTTTGTATTAGTTTAGAATATCACTATATTCATGCAAACCATTACCTATTCCTGGTATTTTTTAGATAAGACTTTTAAAAAGCATTTAGTAAAAGCACTAAATTATATAATGAGCTCCAATTTAATATTTTATGAATGAATAATTAAAGAAATCTATGAGACTATTTGAAAAATAAATCTCTTTAAAAGCATTAGCACTGAGCTTGAAAATAGAATGACACGTGCGGACATAGATATATCTATCCAAGTTAGGTATCGATACAAAGAGCATAACAAGAAGCTAGGGTAGCAAACGTGCATATATCAAAAAACAGCTTGCTAAAATGCTTTACTCCTTTTTGAAGAATTCTATAGAACTAGAAGTGTTTAATAAGCAAAAGAGCAGTGCTAGTGATAAAGAAAATATCTAAATGCTTCAAGGCAAGTATGGGTTTTTAGAGTGTGAAATATTTTTCATTCTTACTTATCTATTAACCCCACTTATGTATAATTAAGCAAATATCTGTGGTTCTATGGCAGTTATTTGTGGTTAACTTATGAATTTTTTAATGTTATCTTTTTATGTGCTAAATATATGAATAAAATTCTCACCAAATTCGTTTTTGTACCTGTGCTACTACTAGCGATGGGGTTTTGCTTCCCCCTTATTTTTGGGATAAACACGGTATACGCACAGACTGCTGATAGCGCCTACACTAACATCATGAGTGCAACCAACGAGAGATACACACCAATGACAGCTGATGCCAGTAAGACCCTGCGGGTGGTTGCTCGCTATACCGACGATCATGGTGGCGATAAAGAAGTCACCAGTAGCCCAGCCGTCGCCGTACAGGTGGTAGATCAACCCGGAAGTGTTGAAATTACTGGCACTGCTAGGGTTGGCGAGACCTTGAGAGCCGAAGTGAGCGACCCGGATGGTGGTGTTACGAACATCAGCTGGGAATGGACAAGAGCAGAAGAAGCATCACAGCCGGAGGTAATAAGCGGCGCAAACAGCGCGACCTACACGCTGGTGGAGGATGATATCGGCAAGAAAATATCAGTTGGAGTCCTTTATGCCGACAGTCTTGGTGGTAGCAGAAAATCTATAGACAGCGCAGAAACTGCGGTTGTGGTGGCGGCGGTGGTAGATCAACCCGGAAGTGTTGAAATTACTGGCACTGCTAGGGTTGGCGAGACCTTGAGAGCCGAAGTGAGCGACCCGGATGGTGGTGTTACGAACATCAGCTGGGAATGGACAAGAGCAGAAGAAGCATCACAGCCGGAGGTAATAAGCGGCGCAAACAGCGCGACCTACACGCTGGTGGAGGATGATATCGGCAAGAAAATATCAGTTAGAGTCCTTTATGCCGACAGTCTTGGTAGTAGCAGAAAATCTATAATCAGCGCAGAAACTGCGGTTGTGGTGGTAGCAACCCCACCTGTTGCACCGACCTTGAACGCAGCTCCAAGAGACAGCGGAGTAATCCTTTCTTGGAATACACCAGATGATGGCGGTGCTCCTATAACTGGTTATAAACTTGCTCGTAAAGAAGCAAATGGTGCATTTAGTAATTTTGAGTCTATCGTGGGAAGTAATGCAGGGACAACAGAATACACCGTTATGGGCTTAAAAAGTGGAGTAACCTATACCTTCAAAATTCTTGCTACAAATATTGCTGGAGATGGCGCAGAATCAAATGAAGTAATGGTAACTCTAAACTTAGCTATCAGCGAACAAGAGAGGGATTTACAAGCAACTTCTATTGCCCATTTCGTTGAGGTTATCACAGCAAAAAGTGCAGATATTATCACCTCAAGAATGAAAAAAGCCAGTAATAACAAAGGTGAAGCTGAGATTTTAGCAACTATCAATGGCAACAAAATGCACATCACAAAAGAAAATATTGCTAGGGCAGTAGAAAATGATATGCCAGGACTTGATATTATTGATTCTCTGTGTGGATTTTCTACTATGCAAGATGGTGCAGATGTAGCTTGTAATCCTTCTTGGAAGAGTGTTTTAGCTAAAAGTAGTTTTGCCTACACTGATAGTAGTAGTGCTGATACTAACTTTGCCCTGTGGGGAGAAGGCGATGTTGGTGGCTTCTCTGCTAAGCTAAAAGATGGTGGCTCTTATGATGGTGATTACAATGCTATCCATTTAGGTTTAGATTATAAAAATAGCAGTAGTCTAAAAGGTGTGATGTTATCTATTATAGATAGTGAGATTGACTATAAACTAAAAGGTGAGGATGATAAATCTACCCTAGATATTGATACTAAGAATATCAGCCCGTATATACAATGGAATAAAGGAGATGGTGTTAACCTTTGGGCTATGTTTGCTCTTGGCAGTGGTGATGTTAAGCTAAGCGGTAATGATAGAATAGGTAGCAGTGATTTAGAAACAAATGCACTAGCACTAGGTATAGATAATGCGCTCAAGCGTAAATCAACAGATGCAGCACTTATAACCTTTAAGAGTGACTTCAATTATTCTAGTGCTCAAGTAGATGGAGACGAAGATATAGCAGAACTTGATTCCAAGAACTGGCGCTTGCGTCTAGCACTAGATATAGCTTCTGAGAAACTACTTGCTCGTGGTAAATTTTCACAACACCTTGAAATTGGTGCACGCGTGGACGGCGGTGATAGACAAAAAATACTAAGCGATGATAGTATTGGCAGAGGTATAGAGCTTGCTGTTGGTGTAAAATATAGTGGCGATAACGGCACAAAAGTAGAACTCTTTGCTAAGAGCTTAGTTGCACATAGTAACGAAGGACAAGAAGAATATAACATCAGCTTAAACCTAAGTCATGCGAGTAATAATGGTCAAAGAGGTTTACAACTCTCCCTACGTCCTATGTGGGGTAAGAGTATTGATAAAGATACTTGGTCAAGTGAAAACTTACTAAAAGAAACTAAGGCTAAAGAGGATAGTGATAATACCAGTGGTAGCTTAAGTTATAAACCAGATAGCATTGCCTTTAGAATAGGTTATAATCTACGTCTCACCGGTATTGCTGGTTTGTTTAAGCCTTATAGTGAGTTTAATAGAAGCGATGATGATAGTCGCACTAATAAGATTGGTATTGGCTTTATTCCTCTTGCAGAATCTATAGAACTAGAAGTGTTTAATAAGCAAAAGAGCAGTGCTAGTGATAAAGAAAATATCTGGATGCTTCAGGGTAGGTATGGGTTTTAAAATATAGGATATATTTTAAGTGTTATATATACTTGCCCATATATTCTTTTAAAACTGCTAAATAACGCTTTTATAGTAAAGAGTAATAGGCGTTATAAACTAAAATTAAGTGGTTTGTCAAATGCTTTTTAAGGATCTTATCTATAAAAAACACCACCGATGAGGTCGGCTTGATATTTGTAATGCTGTTTTGTTTTAAATGATGCGCCATAATACGATAAGAGACGACTTGTGCAACAATCTATAAAACAAGATACAACAAACACCATACAAGTCATTAAGCGAGATGGTAGAGCAGAATCACTTGATATGGAAAAAATCCACAGAGTAGTAACATGGGCGGCCGATGGCTTAGTTAATGTTTCTGTATCTCAAGTTGAGATTAATTCCCAGCTTGCCTTTTTTCACGGTATTAAAACCGAAGACATCCATGAGACAATTATTAAATCAGCTGCTGATTTAATCTCAACTGATGTGCCTGATTATCAATACTTAGCCGCACGTTTAACTGTTTTTCACTTGCGTAAAAAAGCCTTTAAACAATTTGAACCACCACATTTATTGACACAAATTAAAACATGTATTGAACTTGGTGTTTATGATGATGATATTTTAAAGCATTACAGCGAAGATGAAATTAACATACTGAATTCTTATCTTGACCATACAAGAGATATGCAATTTAGCTATGCAGCTGTTAAACAACTAGAAGGTAAATATTTAGTACAAAATAGAACAACGGGTGATATTTTTGAAAGTGCCCAATTCTTGTATTTACTAGTTGGTATGTGTTTATTCCATTCATATAATAAACTAACGCGTCTTAGCCTTGTGAAACAATTCTATGATGCCTCTTCCACTTTTAAAATATCCCTGCCAACACCAATTATGTCTGGTGTGCGTACAAAGACAAGGCAGTTTTCTTCTTGTGTGCTTATTGAAGCTGATGATGATCTAGATTCTATCAATGCTGCTGCTGGAGCGATTGTTAAATATGTTTCACAGCGTGCTGGTATTGGTATCAATGGTGGGCGTATTCGTGCACTTGGTAGCCCTATTAGGGGTGGTGAGGCGACTCATACAGGCTGTATTCCATTTTATAAACATTTTCATAGTGCAGTTAAGAGTTGTTCTCAAGGTGGTGTGCGTGGAGGTGCTGCAACGTTATTCTATCCTATTTGGCATTTAGAAGTTGAAGATTTATTAGTATTAAAAAATAATACAGGCACTGAGGAAAATCGTATTCGTCATCTTGACTATGGAGTGCAATTTAATCAATTAATGTATCAGAGATTTTTAGATGATGCTAGTATCACACTTTTTAGTCCAAACGAAGTAGCTGATTTATACGAAACCTTCTTTACAGATGTAGTGCGTTTTGAGGAACTTTATTTACGCTATGAAGCTGATAAGACATTACGCAAAAGAACACTAAATGCACGTGATTTATTTGCTAAGTTTATGCAAGAGCGTGCAAATACTGGCAGAATTTATTTGCAAAATGTAGACCACTGCAATACACATAGTGCCTTTGATGCAAAACGTGCACCTGTTCGTCAGAGTAATTTATGTATGGAGATTACTCTGCCTACTAAACCACTTTATTCTATAGAAGATACAAATGGTGAAATCGCACTTTGCACACTCTCAGCAGTTAATTTAGGTGCGATGACAAGTTTAGATGAATTGCAATCAACGACAGAAATTCTAGTGCGTGCTCTTGATGCCTTACTGGATTATCAAAATTATCCAATCCCCGCTGCAAAGAAAGCAAGTCAAGGTAGGAGGACTTTAGGAATTGGTGTGACAAACTTTGCCTATTATCTGGCAAAAAATAATGTTAAATTCTCTGATGGCAGTGCTAATCAATTAGTGCACCAAACTTTTGAAGCTCTTCAATACTATGCTATCAAGGCTTCTGTGAAATTAGCAAAAGAGTTTGGTGCGTGTACCTTTTTTGATGATACAAACTATTCAAAAGGAATCTTACCAATTGATACTTATAAAAAAGACATTGATGAATTTGCTCTTTATGACTTACGTCTAGACTGGGAAGGATTGCGCACAGACATTAAGAAGTTTGGTATGCGTAATTCAACACTCACAGCACTAATGCCATGTGAGACTTCAAGCCAAATCAGTAATTCCACTAACGGCATTGAACCACCAAGAGGTTTTGTCTCTATTAAACAAAGTAAAGATGGTATTCTTAAACAAATCGTGCCTGATTATCAAATACTAAAAGATAAATACGAACTACTATGGGAAATTACTGATAACGAAGGAATTTTAAGATTATGTGCCATTATGCAAAAGTTTATTGACCAATCTATTTCTACAAATACACATTATGACCCCTCACACTTTGCAGGCATGGTGCCTATAAAGTTATTATTAACTGATGTATTAAAGGCTTACAAATACGGCATTAAAACACTGTATTATCATATTACACGTGATGGTGCTGATGATGAAAGCGTCAGTAGGAATAAAGCCGATGAATGTATTGATGGTGTTTGTAAGTTATGATTTGTGAGGTAATACTGAGTAGGTTTTTGTTTCAAGATTTAGTTGTTGTAAAATTCGAAATAACTCAATTTACAATATGGAAAATTATATATAATTTCCCATAGAATATTGACCAGAGCCATATTAACTAGATATTTAACACGAAAAAAGCTTACAGTCCTTTTATATATAAGGATAAGTACCTGGCCCAAAATTAACAAAGATATAAGGATATAGAAAATGGAATCACCTAAAGATTGGCAGTTAGTGGAAAATAAATTATATCGTCAGTTTATTTTTGCAGATTTTACACAAGCGTTTGCATTTATGATGCGTGTTGGATTTTTAGCTGAAAAACACAATCATCATCCGAATTGGGATAATAGTTATAAAACAGTTAATATTTATTTGACTACGCACGAAGCAGGTGATGTTATCACTGAAAAAGATATTAATTTAGCACTTGCTATAAATAAAATCATTATAACTTAGCATATGTCATACAATATCTTTAATAAGGAAAGTATCAATACACTCATACAGCCAATGTTTTTTGGTGAGTCTGTCAATATTGCCCGTTTTGATAAACAGAAATTTAATATTTTTGAAAATTTGACTGAGAAACAGCTTTCTTTCTTTTGGCGACCAGAAGAAATTGATATTAGCAAAGACCGTATTGATTTTTCAAAATTACTGTCGCACGAAAAACATATTTTTATTAGCAATCTGCAGTATCAAATCTTATTAGATAGCGTGCAAGGTCGTTCACCTAGTATTGCATTTCTGCCTATTGTCTCACTGCCAGAATTAGAAAATTGGATTGAAACTTGGTCTTTTTCAGAAACTGTTCACTCACGTAGTTATACGCATATTATTCGTGGCATCATTAATGAGCCAGGTGTAATATTTGATGACATCACTAAAACAGAGCATATTGTAGAACGGGCTGAAAGTGTATCTAAACATTACAATGATTTAATCTTATATACTCAGGCTTATTTATTACATGGTGAAGGCAAGTACTCTTTTCAAGGGAAGATAATAGATATTAATTTATATAGCCTCAAGGTAAAGCTCTATTTAACCTTAATGTCAGTTAATATTTTAGAAGCCATTCGCTTTTATGTGAGTTTTGCCTGCTCATTTGCATTCGCTGAACGCAAGATTATGGAAGGCAATGCGAAAATTATCAAACTTATTGCTAGAGACGAAGCACTACACCTATCAGGCACGCAACACATGCTTAATTTAATGAGAACTAATAAAGATGATACGGATATGGCATCTATTGCAAAAGATTATAAAAATGAGGTCAGAGAGATGTTTGTACAAGCATGTAATCAAGAAAAGAGTTGGGCGGACTATTTATTTAAAGATGGTTCAATGATTGGCTTAAATGCAGAGATTCTTAAACAATATTTGGAGTATATTACCAATATCAGAATGTCAGCACTGAACTTAGAACCAATCTTTAAAAGATGCACTAATCCCCTACCATGGATTAATCATTGGCTAGATTCAGATAATGTACAAGTTGCTCCACAAGAAACTGAAATAACTTCGTATCTAGTAAGTGCTATTGATAAATCAATCAAAAGAGATGATTTTAATGATTTTAAACTTTAGTTCCTTACTCTGATGTTTACAGTTGTATTTACAGATGCATATAAAAATAAAAAGACACTTTATATTGAGGGCGAAGCATCGCTACTTAGCGAATTAGAAAAAGAAAATATTGTCATTAATCATAGTTGCCGTCAAGGAAACTGCGGACATTGTATTTTAAAACTAACGCATGGTGAAGTACGTCACAATGAATCGCTTGTGCCACTTGGTCAAAATGAAATTCTTGCTTGTCAATCTGTTCCAGTTAGCGATATTAGTATCTGCATTATCACTTAATTTCATACCATAACTTATTGCTTTATCAATTATTGCATTTTTTACACTTTTATTTCTTGGCACTACAAAGCACTGTTAGTTTGACGCATCTCAATTTGCTGCCTTTTAAAGATTATTTGCTTTTACAATAATTATCCACTTAGATTTTAAGTGTTTGCAGATTTTAGCATTAAAGACGCATGCCAAAAATATCGCTACCGATGCGCATCATGGTGCTACCTGCTTTAATTGCCATTATCATATCTGCTGACATTCCCATTGAAAGTGTGTCAAGTGCAGGATAATTTTTTTTAATTTTTGCCATTTTTTCAAATGATTCTTTGCTATTTTTAATATCAGGAATACACATAAAACCACGCAATTTAAGACGTTCCAATTTTTTTATTTCAAAGATAAAATCATCAATTCCAGATGCTAAAATTCCTGATTTTGTGGGCGAATTATCAATATTAATTTGCAGACAAATATTAAGTTTTATCATATTTTTAGGACGTGCTGTATTTAATTTTTTAGCAATTTTTAGGCGCGAAACGCTCTGCACCCAAGCAAAATTACTAGCAATTTCTTTGGTTTTATTTGCTTGAATATCACCAATAAAATGCCAAATTAAATGATAGGCTTTGAGCGCATTTATTTTAATCAATGCTTCTTGCAGATAATTTTCAGCAAAATGCTTTTGCCCTGCGCTAATTGCTTGTTTTAATTTTGCAATGGCTTGTGTTTTACTAACAGCAATAAGTGTAACATTTTTATCAGGTGAAACTGTCTTGATTTCATTTCTGATATGCGCAATATTTTTTTTAATTGACATTAGAAAATATGTTTTGCAAAAAAAACTGGGCCATCTACACAAACACGCTGCATCATTATGTATGCATTTTTTTGATTTAAGCTTTTTTCATTTATATTAGTTTTCTCCAGGGGATTTTTAACTTCAATTGCACAACCCGCACAACCACCGGTAGCACATGCCATATATTCTTCTAAGGATATTTGTGCTTCTAAGTCATAAAATCTAGCTAATCTTGCCACTGCTTTTAACATTATCTGAGGCCCGCAGGCATAAATTTCCACTTCTGCTAATTCTTCTTTTGTTAAATTTTTGAGATAAGCTTCTGCTAATTCTGTTGTATAACCTTGAAAAACACATGGATAATTTTCACAACTTGTTAGAGATGATGCAATACCCCAATTTTCAAGTAATTTCATAGCACAGCTTGCTTTTAGGTGAGGGTTATTTAGCTTACTTTTAACAGTTATAAATGGAAATGGAATTTCTGAGCCAAGAATAACAAAAGGTTTAAGACCTACATTATGTCTTATTTGCTGTGCTAAACAAACTACAGGAGGAATGCCTAAACCACCGCCTATAAGCAACGGTCTTTTTTTTTCTGTGTTATTGCGAAAGCCATTCCCAATGGGTCCTAGTACTGATAAATAATCTCCCGCTTTTTGCTCACTCAATTTTTTCGTGCCTGAACCAACAATTTTATAAAGCAAGTCAATATTACCTTTTTTGCCGTCAGCCAACATAATTGACATAGGTCGTCTAAGAGGTAAAGAGGCATCACAACTTAAATGCACAAATTGCCCAGCTTTAGCACGTTTTGCAATACTTGGTGCTTCCAGGCTTAAGATAAATTGCTCACCTGCAAATTTTTGCTGCGAGCGTATTTTACAATTTAGATATTCAATGGTGTTATGATGTGATTTTTGCATTAATATGCTATATTTCTAAGCACTTGTAATTAAAGTGCCAATGCCTTTGTCTGTGAAAATTTCTAGCAAAACTGCGTGCGGTTTCTGTCCATCAATAATATGTGCCTGTTTAATGCCATGAGCCACTGCTGACATTGCGCATTTAATTTTGGGCAGCATGCCACTGTGAATAGTTTTATTTTTAATAAGCGTATTTATTTTTTTCGCATTTAATCCTGTGAGCAGTTTACCGGATTTATCAAGAACACCACACGTATTAGTGAGTAAAATTAGTTTTTCTGCACCGAGTGCTTGTGCAAGACTGCCTGCTACTAAATCTGCATTGATATTATAAGAGAAGCCATCTGTGCCAACACCGATAGGTGCAACGACAGGAATAAAATCACCTTTTAATAATAATAAAATAATAGAAGTATCAATTTTATCCACAGAACCAACATGCCCTAAATCAATAATTTCTGAAGTAGGTGTGATATTTTTTGTTAATTTTTTAGCAGTAATTAGAGCACCGTCTTTTCCTGTAAGGCCAATAGAATGGCCGCCATGTTGATGAATAAGGTTAACAATTTCTTTATTTACCAGGCCACCAAGTACCATTTCTACGACATCCATTGTTTCGCTATCAGTGACGCGCATACCATCAATAAAATTACTTTTTTTACCAATTTTTTTTAAAATATCACCAATTTGTGGACCTCCGCCATGGACTATAATTGGATTCATTCCTACGGATTTCATAAGTACAATATCACGCGCAAAGCTACGTTTTAGTGTTTTATCAACCATTGCATTACCGCCATATTTGATAACAATAGTTTTATTTTGAAATTTTTGGATATAAGGCAATGCTTCGGCTAAGATACGTACTGTTTCTGTGCTCTTTTTAGACATTTATTTTTTTAGTATTGATGGTTGCTAAACCGCGCCATTTTATATTGTTTAAAAATTATGTTTATGATTGAAAGGAAGTTTATAAAAAGAAATAAGCGAGTATTTTTTAAAAATTGTATATTCTTGATTTATTTTAATTTATTTTAACTCGTCAAACTCTGCCTCAATTTTTTCCATTTCTTCGTCTAAATTTTCGTCTGTGTCTTTTTTTTGTTTTTGACGCTTTTTGTAAAATAATTCAAAAAATACTAATCCCAGCTCAAATAATATCCACATTGGTATAGCGATAAGTATTTGCGAAATAATATCAGGCGGGGTCAGTAACATGCCAATGGCAAAAGCACCTATGATAATATAAGGTCGGTTGTGTTTTAATTTTTGCACATTAGTTGCTCCAGTTATTAATAACAACATCGTAGCAACAGGCACTTCAAAAGCAACACCAAAAGCAAAAGATAATTTTAAAACAAAATCTAAATAATACTGAATATCAGGTGAGACAGCAACGATGCTAGGACCCACACTGACTAAAAAATCAAAAACAATGGGAAATACCACAAAATAAGAAAATGCTAACCCTGCATAAAATAATATAGTGCTAGAAACCACCAGCGGTATGATAAGTTGTTTTTCGCGCTTGTATAACGCAGGTGCAACATAAGCCCATATTTTATAAAGTAAATAAGGCATAGCAATATACACTGAGAAAATAAGTATCATTTTAAGTGGTGTTAAAAAGGGTGATATTACGCCAATTGCAATAATATTTGCTTCGCTTGGCATCACTGCTATGATAGGTAGTGCAATGAGCTCATAAACTTCGTTTGCAAAAGGAAGTAAACACAAAAAAATAATTAAAATTGCCAACGTAGAATGTGCCAGCGTGTTTCTAAGTTCCACCAGATGTTCTACGATAGACATTTTTTTTACGTCTATCTCATCCCCAGTTTTTTTGTTCATCACTAATTTTTTAAAATATTTTTGCGAGAGTTATTTTTTATCCGTTTCTACGCTTTCTTTAATATCTCCAACCTCTTTTACTATCTCAATAATTTTTTTATTTTCATCCTCTAAAGCCAAGTGTTTTTTGAGTGATTCAGGTTCCAATTCATCTTGAAACTCATTTTGCATGTGATTCATAAAATGACGCATTCGGCGCATATAATAACCCGCTTTTTGTGCTAATTTCAGCAAACGATCAGGTCCGACAATAAGTAAACCGATTACACCAATGAGTGTGATTTCCAAAAAGCCAATATCAAACATTTTTTTTCAATATAAAATCTCTAAAAATATTATTTTTTCGCTTCTTTTTCTTCTTCAACAATCTTAGCATCTAATATTTCATCGGACGTATTTTTAGAGTATTTTTCATCGCTCATAGATTTTTTAAAACCTCTAATAGCTGAACCTAAATCTCCACCTAAGTTTTTCAAACGTTTGCCGCCAAAAATTAGTAACACAATAGCTAGTACAATCAGTAATTCCCACATACCTGGCATTATCTTTCTCCTTATATATTTTCTTATATTTTTGTTTCTTTTTTAATTTTTAATTTTATTTTTTTATGAGCAGTAGAGGAGTGCAGACTGCGGTTTTTTTTTTCTGTGAAGCCAGAAATGCCAAAACGTTTGCTTAACTCATCTGCTACTTCATGTGTGCTGATATTTTTATGACAGAGTAAAACCAAAGTATGAAACCATAAATCTGCTATTTCATAAATAAGCTCAATGCGCTTATTATTCTTAGTGGCAATAATGACTTCAGAGGCTTCTTCGCCAATTTTTTTTAAAATACTATCGTCTCCTAATTTATATAAATTTGCAACATAAGATTTATTATTAGTATTAGTCTTTCTCATCATAAGCACACGCTCTAATTGCATAAAAATATCACCTATTTGTTGGTGGTTATTCATAAATTTCTTCTGGGTTTTTGATAACGTCTAAGGTAGTTTGCCATGTTTTATTGTGTGTTAATGCACGAAAAAAACACGATTTACGACCTGTATGACAACTGATGCCACCTATTTGTTTAACTTGTAGCAAAATTACATCACCATCGCAGTCAGTAAGCAGGCGTTTAATAGTTTGTCTATAACCAGACTGCTCCCCTTTATGCCATAAATTTTGACGCGATCTGGAGTAATAGACCACCTGTTTTTTTTTAATACTAAGTTCAAGTGCTTCCTTGTTCATCCAAGCAAACATCAGTATTTGCCCACTTCTTTCATCTTGTGTGATAACAGGAATAAGCCCTTCTTGATTGAATTTTAATTCTTTTAAATAACTCATCTTATTAGCTAAATATAATAAAATATGTGTTTTAGCTTATTATAATGTCTATTTTACGAATATGGTTAGTACTTGCTGTTTATACTTAGTTTGTTTTTGCTGACACATATAGCAAGGATTCTTTTTAGAGGGGCATCAATCGTTATATATTGTTGATGGTTGATGATGATAGTGCTAATATTAAAATGCGTTGAGGGTATTGATGTACTTGAGTTAGGGCAAAATTGTGAAGACAAGCTAGATATCATTTTAGATTGTGGCGTATTATCAAAGGAGCATTTAAGATATTTAAACTGGCTTCCCTAGTATTTATACCATTAAAATATTAAATATGATAATCACTAATCACAAGTTAACAGATATAAAATATTTACCATCGCCAAATTTTGATGAGCGTCCAAAATTAGCTTGTATTAGTCTGATTGTACTTCATAATATCAGCTTACCTCCTGGCGAATATGGCGGTTTTTTTATTGAGCAGTTTTTTTTAAATAAATTAGTTTCAGTAGCACATCCTTATTTTAAAACTATTGCACATCTCAGAGTATCAGCGCATTTGCTCATTAAGAGAAACAGCGTATTAGTGCAATTTGTTCCTTTTGATAAACGTGCATGGCATGCTGGAAAATCATTTTATAAGGACAAGGAAGATTGTAACGATTTTGCTATAGGCATTGAATTAGAAGGTAGCGATAATATACCCTACGAAGAAGGACAATACCAACAACTGCGTGGTGTTATTAAGCAATTAAAAAAACATTATCCCATCACTGATATTGTTGGACATTATGATATTGCACCAACGCGTAAAACAGATCCAGGTTTAGCATTCAACTGGGCAAAAATTGTTTAAAAATATTATGGCTGTAGCAAAATCATTATTAGCAAAAGTAAAAAATATTAAATTATTGGTATTAGATGTTGATGGCGTCTTGACTGATGGTGGTCTATATTTTGATGATAAGGGTGGAGAGCTTAGACGTTTTTCTACGCTGGATGGTTATGGTATTACTACTTTAAAAAAATTTGGTATTGAAGTTGCGGTTATTAGTGCTAAAAATACAAATTCCGTTAGTCAGCGCATGAAAGGTTTGGGCATTGAACACTGTTATCAAGGCTATCATAGGAAAGAAGTAGCGCTTGCAGAGCTATTAACTACTTTACGTCTTAAAAATGATTCAGTGGCGTATGTTGGTGATGATTTACTTGATTTACCCGTGATGAAACGGGTTAAATTTTCAGTTGCAGTTGCTAATGCACATCATTTTATTAAGGAGCGTGCACATTACATAACCAAAGCAAAAGGCGGACATGGCGCGGTTAGAGAAGTGTGTGATTTAATTTTAAGCGCGCAAGGATATGATAAAAAATTAATAGACTCTCTGTTTAAAGAAGCACAAATAACATCTTTTCAAGCACAATGTTACCTTTATTTACTGGAAGTACCACGCGGTAAAGTAACAACTTATGGCGCAATTGCGTGCGCCATAGGAAAGCCAAAAGCAACGCGCGCAGTCGGTTCAGCAATGCGCACTAATCCTTATTCTCCTATTGTACCATGTCATCGCGTAGTAGAAAGTAGTGGCAAAATAGGTAATTATGCGCGTGGCGTAGCAAAAAAAATTGCATTATTAACGGCAGAAAATATTAGTATTGATTACGGTAAAATTCAAAATAAGACACAGTTTTTTGAATTCACACATCAAGACGTATCTAGCTTATTAGCAAAACACCAAAAAACTACCAAACATCCTCAAATGATACAAACACTTAGCATTGCACTTGGGTCTTAGTATTTCTTATAATCAAGTAAACAAAATCGCTATTTTAGATACTGTAAAACCCCTTATAATGTCTACTTTTGTTGCTTTAGCAGTAAAGATTTAATTGTTTATTTCCCTATATCTGTTAAAATCAGAAACTGGTTTTATAATTCTTTGATGCAATAGAAGCAATATTTTGGGATAATTAGAATGGTTTACGATATAAGAGATTTTGGAAAAAAACTTTACGATAAAGAATTTCGTACTCGTCTCAAAAAAAATCCACATGCATTACTTTCTTTATCTGAAGAAGTCAATTGTGTTGTCATTATGAATACCAAAGACACGATTTATTTTACGATGCCTGGTGCGGGAATTTCTAGCGAAGTACTCACTGAGTTAAATGCCGGCCGTCTTAAAGCATCCAGTGTTAGCTCTGTTGGCACTGCTCTTACAACAGTTTCTAGTATAGGCACAGTTAATGTTGGCGAACTTAGTCAATAAGAGCAAGAATACGCAGATAATTTTAGAAAAAACATTTCTCAGGATGAATTTTTTACGCGCTTTTATAAGAGGTGGCGATATTTTTTAAGCGTGGCTTAAGATGTGGTTCATTCTTGTGATGTTGTATGTAGAAATATCTTTTGGACAAACTGCTTCGCAATGCCTGTGATTAGAACAAACACCAAAACCTTGCGCAAGCATTGCACTAATCATATTTTTTGCGCGTCTTTTACTTTCTCCCTTGCCTTGTGCTAATAAATCTAGGTGGTTTATTTTAGCCGCAACAAAAAGCGAAGCCGAAGTGTTAGGACAGACTGCAACACAAGCAGCACAGCCAATACAAGTTGCTGCATTGAATGCTTTGTCAGCAGCATCTTTAGCCACAAGAATACTATTTGCCTCTGGTGCTGAACCTGTATTAACTGATATAAAACCACCTGCTTTAATAATTTCATCAAACGCTCTTCTGTCTACCATTAAATCTTTGATTACAGGCATTGCATTAGCACGCCAAGGTTCAATCCACAATTCACGTTCATTTTTATATTCACGCATATAAAGTTGACAGGCTGTTGTTTTTGTTTGTTTACCGTGCGCATAGCCATTAATTACAAGGCCACATGAGCCACAAATCCCCTCGCGACAATCATAATCAAACGTCACACAATCTTTATTCTGGCTAATAAGTTTTTCGTTGAGCTGGTCTAGCATTTCTAAAAATGAAGTATCATTACTAACACCTTCAACCTCATAGGTTTTGAACGCACCTTTGCTGTGCTGATTTTTTTGCCGCCAAATGTGTAAGCTAAAATTCATTTGTAGTTTCTAATACTTGGTTGAATAAATTCAAATGATAAGAACTCTTTGTAGAGTTTATTTTGTGTTTTTTCATATGCCCAAGCACTAACATAAGAAAAATCTTCATCATTTCTTTTTGCCTCACCACCTTTGTTTAAATGCTCAACCCGTGCATGACAGCCACAAGATTCTTCTCTGGAAAGCGCATCTTCACACATTAAATACCCTAACTCAATAAAATCAGCAACGCGTCCTGCTCGTTCTAAGGTTTGGTTAACTCCTTTATCCTGTCCAGTAATTTTAACATGTTGCCAAAATTCATTTTTTAGTTTGTCAATTTTACTCATTGCCGTTTTTAATTGCTGCGCTTTTCTTGACATGCCGCACGCTTCCCAAAGAATTTTGCCCAATTTTTGATGAAAATATTCAGGTGAGTATTTAGCATCAGGTGCTGATTTTAATCGGTTAATAGACTCTTCAACTGTTGCAATGGTTTGTGCAACAATGGTTTTGTCAATTTCTACAAACTTTTGCCGAGATAGATAGCTTGGAATAGTTTGTGGCAAAATAAAATAGCCATCAGCCAAGCCTTGCATCAATGCTGAAGCACCAAGTCGATTTGCACCGTGATCAGAAAAATTTGCTTCGCCACCTGCAAATAATCCATCAATGCTTGTCATCAGATTGTAATCCACCCATAAACCGCCCATTGTGTAATGAACAGCAGGATAAATACGCATTGGCATTTGATATGGATTATCGCCTGTAATACGCTCATACATTTCAAATAAATTACCGTATTTTTCATGGACAGTATCTTTACCTAATTTTTCTACTGCCAACGAAAAATCTAAGTAAACACCACGCCTTTGACCGTGTATTTCAACACCTACGCCGCGTCCTTCATCACAAATGTGTTTAACTGCACGCGAGGCAATATCCCTTGGCACTAAGTTAGCAAATGAGGGATACATTCTCTCTAGGAAATAATCGCGGTTTTCACTTGCAATATCGTTTGGATTTTTATGGCAATCTTCAATATTTTTAGGCGCCCAAACGCGACCATCATTACGTAGTGATTCACTCATTAAAGTAAGTTTAGACTGCGCTTCACCGCTTTGAGGAATACAAGTTGGATGAATTTGAACAAAGCTTGGGTTAGCAAAATAAGCTCCATGTTTATAAACACGCCAAATTGCTGATGTATTACAACCCTTAGCATTGGTTGATAAATAAAAAGCATTACCATAACCGCCTGTGCACAACACAACACAGTGTGCAGTATGCGCTTTTATGTCACCATTTACTAGGTCACGGACAACGATACCTCTAGCCTTGCCGTCTATTTTAATAAGCTCTAGCATTTCACTGCGTGCATAGTGCGTTACAGTGCCGTTTGCAATTTGCCGACTCATCGCTTGATAAGCACCAAGGAGTAGTTGCTGCCCTGTTTGTCCGCGTGCATAAAAAGTGCGTGAAACCTGTGCCCCGCCGAAAGAGCGATTTTCTAAGTAACCACTGTATTCTCTAGCAAAAGGCACACCTTGTGCAACTGCTTGATCAATGATATTAACGCTTAATTGCGCTAGACGATAAACATTAGATTCGCGTGCACGGAAATCACCGCCTTTAATGGTATCGTAAAAAAGACGCCAAATACTATCGCCATCATTTTTATAGTTTTTAGCGGCATTAATACCGCCTTGTGCAGCAATAGAATGTGCACGCCTTGGGCTATCTTGAAAACAAAAAGTAGCCACCTGATAACCCATCTCACCCAAAGTCGCTGAGAGAGAAGCACCCGCTAAACCTGTGCCAACCACGATTATTTTATATTGTTTTCTATTTTGCGGTGCAATGAGACTTAAATCAAATAAGTGTTTTTGCCAGCGCGTTTGTAGCGGTCCTGTTGGTTCAAATGTTGCTCTATGTTCTAACATTATTTATAGGTGAATGCTAATTGGGATAGTTAAAAAACCAGCAATTAGGATTAATATAATAAATCCAACTATTAGATGATATTCACGGTGTGTGATACCAAGTGTTTGCATCACATTTGTGAGCGAGTGATGCAGATGTGCTGCGAGTGCAAGAAAGCCAAAACCATAAATTACAAGCATCAGTGGATTTTGAAATATTGCACTCATTTCTTCGTAAAAATTATAATCCTTTATGAGTTGGACTTGTGTAAAGTGAAAAATGATAAAAGAGAGCAAAATACCAGCGCCACTCCAAGCAATAAAGCGAGGGATTACTTTTGGATAAGATTTTTGATAGGCTATTGTGCGTTTTTTATTACTATCTAATTGGCGTATTACAGCGATATAAACATGAAAAATAAGACTAGAGGCAAGTAAAAAAATGATGGTACTGCGCAAAATAACTGATTCGTTAAACCAAGTATAAAAACTGTTAAAACTCTCTGCACCTGACAAAAAATTCAAATTAATAAGCATATGCAAAATAAGGTAGCTAAACCAAATAATACCTGCAAGCGCCATTAATCTTTTTTGAATAATTTGATTCATTCTAAGATTCTGATTGCCAATTAGCATCGTCTAAATCTTGACGCGGCTCAAGGTGTTCATTTTCAATTGTGCGCAGGCAACTATTGTAACGCAAAATTGCATCATCGTCATCTTCTGTGCTTATTTTTTCAGCATCTTTGTAATAACCCATTGCCTGTAAAAATACATTATAAGCAAATGATTTTGACATCAAGCGTTGCATTAATGAGCGTGCTTTGCGTTCGTAAAAAATACCAGTATAGTATTTTCGTTGATATTCTAAATCTAATTTTGCAATAACCTCAAGAATTTTTTTATCTGGATTTTCAGTTTTTGAATTATTATCAGAAAGTGTATCGGTAAGTGCAAGAATATAAATAATTAAAGATGCTTGATGATTTTCAGCAACAGCAAAAATATCTAAACAAATACTAATTGCCAATTCTGGCTCAAGCAGTGCGCGATATTGCTTAGCTTTCTCTAGCGCACGGTTGATGTTACTTGGTTGGATTAAGCGGTATTCCATCAGTAAAAATTTGTTTTCCTTGTCATTATAATGCAAAAGTATCGTATTGTCCTTATGATTAGAACATCTTTTTATAATAATATACAAAACTATCTTTTTTATAATAAATGTGGTATAAAGTGGTAAAAAATGGGATATAATTCCAAGAAAATTGGTAATAGAAAAATTAGGTTAGAATAATTAGGACGCAAAATGTTTAGAGGATTTCATCATTTAACTATTGACAGTAAAGGCAGAATGAAATTACCAGTGCGCCAATATAGGCAGATTGACGAGTTGTGTTCAGGGAAGTTAGTACTTACTGTTCATTTAGATGATATGTGCTTATTGCTTTATCCGCTTGTGTATTGGCAGGAGGTAGAAGAAAAAGTAAGCAAGCTTCCTTCTTTTAATATACACACCAAACGCTTGAAGAGAAAAATGCTCGGGCATGCATTGGATTGTGAAGTAGATAATAATCAGCGTATTTTAATACCAAGCGCACTGAGAAACTATGTGCCTAATAAACGTGTTTTGATAAGCGGTCAAGGTAATAATTTAGAAATATGGGATGAAGTGCTTTGGTATGAGCATTTGAAAGAACTAGACGGGTCAAGCACTCAGGTGGATATACCAGAAGAAATGTCAACACTATCAATATGATAATGGTTGATAATCATAAACCTGTCATGGTAAATGAAGTTATGATTGGACTGAATGTTAAAAAAGATGGTTATTATATTGACGCAACTTTTGGCAGAGGAGGGCATAGTCGCCAAATTTTAGCGGCGTTGGGGAAGCAGGGCAAGCTCATTGCAATTGATAGAGATAAAGAAGCACTAGATTATGCACATCAGTGCTGTAAGGATGATAGATTAGAAGTAATACATAGTAATTTTTCAAAATTAAGAAATATAGTATCCACCAGGAATTTAATTGGAAAAATAGATGGTATCTTACTGGATTTAGGAATTTCATCATCGCAATTAGATAATGGTATGCGCGGGTTTAGCTTTAGAACGAGCGGTCCGCTTGATATGAGAATGGATAGGAGGCAAAAAAAAACGCTGGCAAGTTGGTTGAAATCAGCATCAGTAGAAAAAATTGCTGAGGTGCTGTATCAATTTGGCGAAGAGAGAAAGAGTCGTAAAATTGCGCGAGCAATTAAATTAGAACAAAAAAACCACACCGTTTTGACAACTACACAATTAGCGGATGTTATTATGCGCACAGTGTATGTTGCACATAAGGGCAAGCAAAAAATCCATCCTGCTACGCGCTCGTTTCAAGCATTTAGAATTTTTATTAATCAGGAGTTAAGCGCATTGCAAACTCTACTTGCAGATGTGATCGATTGTTTAGCATCTCATGGTCGTCTTGCGGTGATTAGTTTCCATTCTTTAGAAGACAGAATCGTCAAACAATTTATAAGTCAATATAGTCGCAAAAACATAACACCAAAAGGATTAATAACTGTAGCTTATAAAAATACCACCTTAGACGAAAATAATATACCTCTTAAAAAAATTGCTAGACATTTTGTCTCAAAAGAAGAATTAGTGCAGAATAGACGTGCTAGAAGTGCGGTATTAAGAGTAGCAGAAAAACAGTAGTTTTTAAAAAAAGAAAATTAATGAAGGAAGAAGTGAAAAATAAAAAAACGTGGAGGAGAAAATGATGATAAATTTTAATATAGAAAGAGAAATGCAAGATTTAGAAAATGATGATAAAGCAATGATTAAATTTCATGTGGAAGATGAAAAAAAATCAAAACAACAAGCTATAATCAAAGTGATTGGTTTAGGGGGTGGCGGTGGCAATGCAGTTAAACATATGGCAAAAAAATATAGTGACAGCATTGACTATATTTGTGCTAATACTGACACTCAAGCTTTAGAAAATATTAATGTTGGTGTTAAAATTCGTTTGGGGTTAGAGAAAACAACACAAGGCTTAGGTGCAGGTATGCGTCATAGTATTGGTAGAGAAGCTGCACTGGAGAGTGAAGCAGAAATTAGACAATCTATTTCAGGTGCAGATATTTTGTTTATTACTGCTGGTATGGGTGGTGGCACAGGTACGGGTTCAGCGCCTGTTGTGGCTGATATTGCTAGAAATTTAGATATTTTAACGATTGCTGTTGTTACGAAACCATTTACATATGAAGGCAAAAAAAGAATACGTATCGCTGAAGAGGGCATTGCACAATTAATTAATCGTGTAGATTCTTTAATCATCTTACCTAATGATAGATTAGTGGATATTTCATCTACTATGATGGATTTTAAAGAGGCGCTTGCATGCTCAGACGATGTGCTAGCAAATTCAGTGCATTCAGTTACTGAAATTACAACAGAATCAGGTGAGATTAACATAGACTTTGCTGATATTAAAACAGTGATGTCTATGCCCGGTAAAGCAATGATTGGTTTTGGTACTGCTAAAGGAGATGATCGCGCTACCAAGGCAATTAACCGAGCACTAAGCAATCCACTCGTTGAGGAGGTTAATCTAGGTCATGCCAAAGGCATGCTTGTTAATGTGATGGGCAATAAAATTGGAATAGGTGAAATTACCGGTATTAGCAATATTGTTAAAGAATATGCACATGACAATGCGGATATTAAAATTGGCTATGTGGATAATAAAAAAATGGGAGATACTATTAAAGTTAGTATCATTGCAACAGGATTAGAGGATTTAGATGATACTTTATGTACTAATTCTTCTGTGCCTTCTTATCGCATAAATACTAATATAAAACCAAATACTGCAAATGATTTCATTGAGGTTAAAAAAACTATACCTAGTTATTTAGACCAAACGCGTGACATGTTAAAAATTCCCGCTTATTTAAGAAGTATAGACAATAATCTTCATGAGTAAAATTATAAATTTTTTGCTTGTAGGCGTGATTGTTGTTTTATCTATGTATATCGTATTTTATTATCACGAGCAACATATTTACTTCAAAAAATTGCAGATTTTATATCAAGATTACGATCGCTTAATCTCTATCAATGAAACCTATTTGAGTCAGTATGGTAAAGAATATAGCTTGCTTGAGATAGAGAAATACGCCCAGCAACATTTAAAAATGTTTCTGCCAAAACACACGTTAAAGTTATGAGCATTGTGCACCGCACTTTTAGAAAATTATTTGTTCAAATTTTACTCGCTTTATTATTATTACTAGTTGCTTATGAGATTACTACACTACACTTTCGCAAGGTAGATAACACGAGTACTTTACGTGAAAAGGGTATCAATCAATCGGTTAAATCAGTTTTACTCAGAGGATATCGCGGAAAAATTATTGATAGAAATGGTAAAATTTTAGCACTTACTGTGCCGCTCAGTAATATCATCATTGACCCAACATTATTAAACAAACAACTTTATGATAAAGTTGCAAAAAATTTAGGTATTGACGCGCAATTTTTGGCCCAGGCAGCACAGAACAGCCCAAGTCGTAAATATTTAAGAATTAAAGAAAATCTAGTGCTAAACGACTCCATTTTAGAAAATATTAAAAAATTTAGAAATCAGAAACATCCGATACAAAACAAAAATGGCCAGATAAGTGCAAAATTTATTGGTGGAGCAATTTTATTAGAGCCAACCTCTAAACGTTATTATCCTGAAGCAGATGCGACTGCGCCGTTACTTGGTTTAATCAATCATCAAAAAAAAGGAGTTGAAGGTTTAGAACGCGTTTATAACCAATTTCTGATGGGTAAAAATGGCGTAAAACTTATGGCATTTGCAGGTGATAAAGAACCTTATGCTGATATTAAAATTATAACCAAAGCAAAGCAAGGTAAAACGCTCAAACTCACCATTGATGCAAATATTCAATTTTTTGCTTATTCAGCACTCAAAAACGCAGTTGATAAATACAAAGCAACTTACGGCGCAGCAGTTGTGCTAGCATCCAACGGTGAAATTTTAGCTCTTGCTAATTATCCAAGTGCTAATCCTAATAATCGCAAGGAGTATAATGCTAAGCATTATCGTAATCACGCCTTATCAAATAAAATAAGTATAGGTTCAACGGTAAAGCCATTTATTGCGCTTTTAGCACTGGATAAAATGCGTATTGAAGCGGAGGAAATGTTTGATGTATCAAAACCAATTGGACGCTATAAGCCTGATAATAAATATGAATATTTGTCAACTGAGCAAATTTTAAAAAAATCACATAATCTTGGCATTTTAAATATTGGTGCGCGTCTTAGTAAAGAAGAATTATGGCAAATGTTTTCTGATTTAGGTTTTGGTAAAACGCTTGGTATTATGCCCAAAGTTGAACATAGCGGCACCTTAAAACCTCACACATTATGGCATGATTTAGATAAACAAGCTATTACTTTTGGTTATGGCCCGATGGAGGGGACGCTCGTACAACTAGCACATGCTTATTTAATATTTGCAAATAGCGGTACTATCCTACCGCTCAAACTCGTTTGGCAAGCTTATACTCCTAGCCAAGCAAAACAAATATTTAGTAAAGGGGCAACCGAGAAAATTGTAAAAATGCTAGATGCTACCGTTAGCAAAGAAGGCTCTGGCTATGCAGCACAAATTAAAAATTATCATGTAGCAGGTAAAACAGGCACGACGCGTTTATTAAATGAAGATGGCACAGGTTATGATAAAAATCGTCATGGCACTTTTTTTGTTGGTTTCGTCCCTGCCTATAATCCCAAATATATTATGGCAATTTATATAAATGAACCTAAAGGCAAATATGTTGAAGGTTCAAATGTTGCCGCTCCTGTTTTTAAAGAGGCGATGAATAATATTTTAAAGTTTAAATAAATTTCTCTGCATAAATGATTTATAAAGATTTGTTAATTTCAATATATTTTATGATTGAACATATTCTTGTAAAATAATGTCTTGTAATCTTGTTTTGATACTTTTTAGTTTCCTTCATTTTTCTAAAAAATACTAGAAAAAATGAATAAATATTTATTTTTACCAACCAGTTTATTTTTTTGCTTGATATGCATTATCAGTTTCTGCGTCCTAAATTTTATTTTACTTGGCTAGCGTTATTTTTTATGTGGTGTTTAAGTTATATTAATGTTAGCGGGCAAACGCTCGTTGCACATTTGCTTGGCAAAATATTATATCTATTTTGGCATAAGCGCCGTCGCACAGCCAATATTAATGTGGCACTTTGTTTTCCAGATAAAACTAAAATTAAGCAGTCAAAATTAGTAAAAAGCAGTTTTACCTCGCTAGCAATGGGAATAATTGCAACTGCAAATAGTTTTTATATGTCCAGTAAACGTTTTGAAAAACGCTATGTTGTGCGCGGTAATAAACATTTACAAGCAGCACTTAAAATTAATCAGCCTATTATTTTTTTAACAGGACATTTCACAGCTCTTATGTGTGGTGCACGCGCATTATCTGAGCAGCAGCACATGGTTGGAAAAAAAATAGCAGGTATTTATCGTCCACAAAATAATGCACTTTTTAATGATGCAATGAACTATCATTTTACCAGACATGGTGTTAAAACTATTGTGGCTAAAAATGTTAAATCAGTGATTAAAATGCTTAAATCTGGGTTATCTATTTGGTATGCGCCTGATCAAGATTTAGGCACAAAAAATAGCGTATTTGTACCATTTTTTGGCATTAAAACCGCAATGATCAGTACGACCAGCAAACTCAGTAAAATCACAAAAGCTACAGTATTGCCTATGGCATTTTTTTGGCAGGATAATACTTATGTTTTAGAATTTTCAAAACATCTCTCGCATTATCCTTCAGGTGATATAACGAAAGATACCAAACGCACGAGCGCATTATTAGAAGCAAAAATACGCCAAATACCTAGTCAGTATTTATGGATACACAAACGTTTTAAAACGCGTCCAGAAGGAGAGAGTTCACCGTATAAATAGCCTAGAGAGTTTCTTATTTTGTATAATAATTTGTCTAAAAAATTAAATTTTTCTGCTAAACTATGATTTTGGGTGGCGCTTGACTCGTCCTGTTAGTATATAAATAGAAACATAGAGGAATATATTTGAGTAATCAAACTAAATATGGAAGTTGCAAATTTTTGTGCCCTTATTGCCATGTTATCTCTCAGCAAACATAGTTTAGTAGCTATCAGCTAGGCAAAAATGTATTGAACATATACCAGCAAATCTATTTGAATTATCAAGTCAATATCAATAGTTATCAGCAAGAAATTATCGCAAACTTTCTAAATAAGACAAAGTCAAACTTTCTGATTATATTAATCCATCTATTTTGTCTAATTGGTCAATTGTAGCATGCCAATCTTGTAATGATTTCTCGGTATGGGTAGATACAAAGTTAGTCTCCCCTCGCAATTCCCTAATTAGTCCACTAAATGATAACTTAATTGACGATATAAAGTCTTTTTACAATAAAGCAGCCCTTATTTTTGTTAATTCTCCAAAGGGTGCAACAGTGTTGTTAAGACTTGCACTCCAGAAATTATTTGTACAAGTTGGTAAGGAGGGAGAGGATATAAATAATGATGTTAAAGAACTGGTTGCGAAAGGATTAAGCCCAAATATTCAAAAAAGCCCTTGATTTAATGCGAGTTGTAGGCAATAGCATAGTTCATCATGGTTAAATAAACTTAGATGATAACATCGATGTTGCATTAAAGCTTTTTGAGATACTAAACATAATTGCATACGAGTTAATGACGAAAGAAAAAGAAATAGATGCTCTTTACAGTGATATTATTCCAAGAGAAACAAAAGAGTATATAAATAAAAGAGATGGAAGAGATAGTGACTAGTAAGTCACATAACAATTACATGCACTTAGACAGCAAAAAGCGTCGCTATTTCTTGCTCTATTTTTACTACCTGCAGGTGCGATTTTGTGCTGTGCTACTAAATTTTTGTGTTAATTAGAAGTAAAAAATTCACTAAAATCATGCTTGAGGCGTAAAAGATATTATCGGTATGAGTGAAATTGCAACTTGTTTACATTAGATAAGTAAACCTTAATAAATGGCATGTAATAATGTTAAAGATAAGAAATGCCCCTAATCAGCAATAGTTTTATTGGGGATTTACAAGCTAAAGTTAATATCGTTGAGATTATTAACAGCCGTGTTTTATTAAAAAAAGCAGGACGTAATCATAGAGCATGTTGTCCATTTCACGAAGAAAAAACACCTTCTTTTACTGTAAATGAAGAAAAACAGATGTATCATTGTTTTGGTTGTTCTGCTAAGGGCAACGTGTTTGAATTTATCAAACAGTATGAACACCTAGATTTTTTTGAGGCAGTGGTATTACTTGCAAAGGAGATGGGGGTGGATGTTGTTTATGAGCATAATCATCAAAAGCAAAATATACATACAAAAAATACGTATTATAAAAATATTATGATAAAACTTTGTCATTATTATCAGCAAGAATTACAGACTCACCCACTTAAGAAAAAGGTTATTAATTATATAAAATCACGCGGTGTTAGTGGTGCAATTGCTAAACGTTTTGGGCTTGGTTTTGCACCATTTAATAAAGCACTACAAAATACTTTTAAAGATGATATAGAATCTTTAGTTACTTTAGGTGTGCTTGGTGAAACAGAAGTAAAAAGTGATTATTATATGCGTTTTAAAAATAGATTAATGTTTCCTATTCATAGCGATAGAGGCGAGGTGATTGGTTTTGGGGGCCGTGCTCTTTTGGAAAAAAATACACCCAAATATTTAAATTCGCCAGAAACCCCTATTTTTACTAAGGGCGTTGAGTTATATGGACTGTATCACTGTCGCAAATATACACGTAGTATTGATTTTATAGTGGTGGTTGAAGGGTATATGGATGTGGTTAGTTTGCACGAACATGGCATCACTAACGTGGTGGCAACGCTTGGCACAGCAACTTCAACGACACATATTGAAAAACTTGTGCGCGTGAGTAAAAATATTATTTTTTCTTTTGACGGCGACGCGGCAGGGAAAAAAGCAGCTTGGCGTGCTTTAGAGGAAGCATTACCTGTTATAAAGTCAGGTGTGTATATTAAATTTTTATTTTTGCCAAAAAATGAGGATCCAGACACCTTTGTGCGCAAAAGAGGCAAGGAGGCGTTTTTAACAAAATTAGCAGATGCTATGGCGTTATCTAAATATTTACTGAGCCATTTACAAGCACAAGTTGATTTTAATAGCATTGAAGGTAAAACTGCATTTTTAGAAAACGCATTTGCACACATTTCAAAAATTTGTTATCCACTTTATCAAGAGGAATTATTACTCAAACTTTCTGAGATATCCTCGCGTGATATTGCACAAATTAAAATGCTTTTTCAAGCAAAAAATAAGGAAATGCAACAAGTAGCACAAACACGTAAAAAGTTGCGCATAACGGATAAAGCAACGCACATATCAAACCAAAAAAAAATTAGTCAGCCCGAAAACAAGCAAAAAAATATTTTATTCCCTACAATGGCAGATGCAATTTCCCTAGTTCTCCATTATCCAAATATTGCCCATGCACTATCAGAGAGTGAGTTAGCAGAAATTAAGTACTTTAATAATGGCTATATTTTGTCTAAAATTATTGACTATATTAGAAAAAATGCCAGCCTTGAGAAAACACAAAATTTAAAGATGGAAGCCTTAATTGCACCATTTAGAAGTAATACTATTTTTTCTATATTAGAAAATCTAACAGAGCAAACACCCGTAATTAATAATGAAAAAGAGGGTGAAGTGGCTTTTTTTGAGCGTATTGAAACTTTAGCCAAAAATCATCTTGAGTCAAAAATTAATAAACTAAAGCAAAAAAATAAAAAAACACCTGATGAAGAAAAATATTTATTACATCTCAGTAAAAGCTTACAGCTACGTCGCATTAAAAACCTAGAACAGAAGAAAAATTTATAAAAACTGCGCGTATTAATTTTTTTAGTTTCATCAAAATAGCGTATAATTCCTATTTTTATTGAGTTAAGCAAGTGTAGTTTATGGTATAAAAATTAAAAATACTTGTTGAAAATTAAGATTGTTTAGAGATAGAAAATTATTAGAAGATTTAAAAGCCAATGTCTTTACTTACGCATACCAAAGCAAAAATTATCAACGAATTTAAAACCACAGGTAATGATACAGGTTCTACTGATGTGCAGGTTGCATTACTTACTCGGCGTATAGGGGATTTAGCCGAGCATTTTAAACTACATAAAAAAGATCATCACTCAAGGCGTGGCTTGCTTAGAATGGTTAGTCGGCGCAAAAAATTATTGGCTCATCTAAAACAAAAAGACGCAAGTCGTTATACAAATCTCATCGCACGCTTAGGACTTAGAAAATAGTATTCAACCCAGAGCGAGATTAATAGTCTTTAGTGTGTTGTTTGTTATAATTATCTGCTGTGTTATATTTTCTTTTTTTATCTTTGTTGTGCTTAAATTTTAATCTAGTTTGTGGAACTTGCACTTGTTTATCAAAAAATTAGCGATTTAAGAAATCGTAGCGCTTTACTCAGATCTTATTTAGCCATTGATGCAAAATGTGATATGTTAGAAGAAGTAACGCGTGCGTTAGAAAATCCAAATATTTGGTCTAAGCCGAAACGTGCACAAGCTCTTAGTCAGCAAAAATCGCAGTTAGCAGCATTTATCAAAACTTTTAAGTATGTTACGGACACACTTGCTGATAGCGAAGAACTTTTGATGCTTGCAGAATCAGAAAGTGACGAAGCAACTATATCAGTACTCATCAGTGAACTAGAAGTTATTAAAGAGAAGGTTGAAAAGTTAGAGTTTGAAAAAATGTTTGATGGTAAACTTGATAACCACCATGCTTATTTAGGCATTCAGTCAGGATCAGGTGGCACAGAAGCACAAGATTGGGCAGAGATGTTACTTAGAATGTATTTAAGATGGTCAGAAAGACATCGATTTAGAACCACTCTAACCGAAGTTTCTCCGGGTGAAGTTGCTGGTATTAAATCTGCAACCATTCATATTAAAGGAAGTTATGCTTTTGGCTGGTTACGTTCAGAGACAGGTGTGCATCGTTTGGTAAGAAAATCACCATTTAATGCAAATAGTAAACGTCATACTTCATTTGCATCAGTTTTTGTTTCTCCAGAAATTGACGATGATATTAGTATAGATATTAATCCTCAAGATTTAAGAATTGACACTTATCGTGCAAGCGGTGCTGGTGGTCAGCATGTGAATAAAACAGAATCAGCGGTGCGTGTTACGCATCTTTTAACAAATGTTGTTGTTCAATGTCAAGACGGCCGCTCGCAACACAATAATAAAGAACAAGCAATGCGTCAGCTACGTTCTAAGCTTTACGAATTAGAAATGCAAAAGCGAAATCGTGAACAAAAGAATCTAGAAGAGAGCAAAGCAGATATTGGCTGGGGACAACAAATTCGTTCTTATGTGCTTGATCAGTCACGTATTAAAGATTTGCGCACAGGTTTTGAAGTAAATAATACACAGGCTGTATTAGATGGAGATTTAGATAATTTTATTACAGCAAGTTTAAAAGCAGAATAAATGAAAACACAACATTTTGATATGATTGCAATTGGCGCGGGCAGTGGCGGCTTATCTGCGGTTGAAAGAGCATCTCAATACGGCAAAAAATGTGCGGTTATAGAACATAAAAAAATTGGAGGCACTTGTGTTAATGCTGGTTGTGTTCCCAAAAAAATTATGTGGCTTGCGGCAAATAGCGCGGTAAATCTTGAAAATGTCTCAGGTTTTGGTTTTTATGTTCTTAATAAAAAATTTGATTGGCAGACGCTCAAACAGGCTAGAGAGCGTTATGTGCAAAGTATCAATACTTACTACGACAAACACTTGCATAATTTGGGAATTAGCTATATTACGGGTTTCGCCCACTTTGTAGATGCACAAACTTTAGCAGTAGGTGGCGCAACGTATAGTGCTGATTATATTGTTATATCATCTGGTAGCGAGCCAATTATTCCTGATGTTTCCGGCAGTGAGTATGGCATAAGCTCAGATACATTTTTTCAGCTAGAAGAATCCCCTAAGCAAGTTGCAATTATTGGTGGTGGTTATATTGGTGTTGAGTTAGCGGGCGTGCTATCTTTGCTAAAAAGCAAAGTTATGTTATTTGAACTAGCGAATAGTATTTTGGAAGATTTTGATGAAATACTCGCGCGTACATTGAGTGAAGATATGCTTTCTCGTGGCATTAAAATACACACACAAACCAGAGTTATGCAAATCACACAAGATAAAAAAATCATGACAAATAAAGGTGAGTTTAGTGGGTTTGATACTATTATTTGGGCGGTTGGACGCAAAGCGATGACAAAAAATTTAGCTTTAAAAAGAGCGGGTGTAATGACTGATAAGCGTGGTTTTATTATTGCTGATGACTATGAAAAAACAAATATTAATCATATTTATGCTTTAGGTGATGTAGCTGCTAAAATGCCACTTACACCAGTTGCTATCGCACAAGCGCGTCGTCTGTGTGACAGATTGTTTAAGCAAACTCCAGTACAAAAATTAAATTATCAAAATATTCCTAGTGTTGTTTTTAGTCATCCAGCAATTGCGACAATTGGTTTGAGTGAAAAGGAGGCACGCATAAAATATCGTCATACAAAAGAAAAAGTAAAAATTTATACCAGTGTATTTACACCGATGGCAAATGCACTACTGGCAAAAAAAACTACTACAGCAATGAAATTAGTTTGCGTTGGCGTAGATGAGCGTATTGTTGGTTGTCATATTATTGGAGATGGGGCGGATGAAATGTTACAAGGTTTTGCAGTTGCTATTAATATGGGGGCGACTAAGGCAGATTTTGACAATACGGTTGCTATTCATCCAACAAGTGCTGAAGAATTAGTAACTATGCGTTAATGCCATTGACCTTTATTTTTTAAAAAGCCTAAATAATATTTTTAATTCTAATATTTAAGAGATTTCAATTTTTCTGCATTTTATGACATGTTAGAATGCTTACTAATATATTATTATGTAAGAAAAATAGAGGTAAAGTAGATATCACAAAAAGGGTTAGATCTTTTATAGTCAAATATCTAATTTATAGAGACAGAAGTAAACATAAAACATAAGAATTACTTGATAAACTGTGGCATATAGTATAAAACTATACTTATAATTATCTTAGTAAGATTTTAAATGAAACAAGTAGCAAAAACAATAAATACATTTGAATGTATGAATAAATTCCCAGATGAAGCATCAGCGGTTGCATTCGTTGAAAAACAAATATGGGGTGAGAAGCCAGTATGCCCACATTGCAAGGCGACTAATTCAACACCACGCCCGAAAAGACACGGACATAGATGTAAAAACTGCCTAAAAGATTTTACTGTTAGAATAGGCACTATATTTGAAACTTCACGCTTACCGCTACGTAAATGGCTTTACGCTATCTATTTAACACAAACTAGCCGCAAAGGCATTAGTAGTCTGCAATTATCAAAAGAGATTAGCATACAGCAACGTAGTGCGTGGTTTATGTTACATCGCATCAGAGAGGCTTGCACAGGAATAAATATTACACTTGAGGGTGTCGTTGAAGTAGATGAGACTTATATTAGCAGCAAGGAAGCCAACAAACACATAAATAAGAAAACACAGCACTCTCAAGGTGGTGCAAATAAAGCCATAGTATTTGGTATGAAACAAAGGCAAGGCGGGGTAAAGGCACAGGTTATATCAGACACTAAGAGCAAAACCTTGCAAGGTGTTTTATCAGATAATGTAGCACCAGATACTTTACTATGCACTGATGAATTAAAAGGCTATAAAGGCACTAACTACGATAGAGTAGAAGCTAACACAGCGCTAAAGAGTATGTAAACGGATGGCACATACCAATATAGAAAGCGTATGGGCAGTCTTAAAGAGGGGCTATAACGGAATATATTATAACTTCTCATATAAACACCTGAGCCGCTATATCAATGAGTTTACTTTCAGGCTTAACGAGGAGGGTAATTGCTCTATTGATACAATGGATGGAATGTCATCACTGATTAAATACTCACAAGGCAAGAGACTAACTTATTAAGGCACTTATTAGTTGAAAAATATTACAAATTAACCAATAACCATATCAAGTAAAGCTTATGAAACTAGAAGACTTTGCAAAAACAGTTAAAACCATAGCGCAATATAGACCAAAGCAAAAAATGAAAAAGCCTGACAGGCAACCATCAAAAACAGAATTAAACCAGCGTTTTAGGATAAGAGCTAAATAACATTTGTGGCATTAAATGCATAAATTCCTTTTTTAGCATTTGAAAAGATATTTTATTTTTTTAGCAACATTTAATTTTCCAAAATGAATAATAAGCGTGCTTGTTATATTTAGTGTTTACTGATATAATTACTTGCTATTTTTTTGGAGGGGTTCCCGAGTGGTCAAAGGGAACAGACTGTAAATCTGTCGGCACTGCCTTCGAAGGTTCAAATCCTTCCCCCTCCACCAATAAGAAGTTTTTATTGAAAAGGTATTGTGCGGGTGTCGTATATCGGTATTACCTTGGCCTTCCAAGCCAAAGAGGTGGGTTCGACTCCCATCACCCGCTCCAAGCAGGTTTGGGTTGTGCTCACCTAGCTCAGTTGGTAGAGCACTTCCTTGGTAAGGAAGAGGTCGCCGGTTCAAGTCCGGTGGTGAGCTCCGGTTATTAACGATATATTCACAAGAGAAAACCATGGCAAAAGAAAAATTCACAAGAAACAAACCCCATGTCAATGTTGGCACAATAGGACACGTAGATCACGGAAAAACTACACTTACTGCAGCATTAACTAAAGTAATGGCAGATGCCAGGGGTGGTGAATTTAAACAATATGCAGATATTGATAATGCACCTGAAGAAAGAGAAAGAGGCATTACCATTGCAACAGCTCATGTGGAATACGAATCAGAGAAGAAACATTATGCACATGTGGATTGCCCAGGTCATGCAGATTATGTCAAAAATATGATTACAGGTGCTGCACAAATGGATGGGGCGATTTTAGTTGTCTCAGCAGCTGATGGACCAATGCCACAAACCAGAGAACATATTTTGCTTTCGCGCCAAGTTGGTGTGCCTTATATCGTAGTGTATATGAATAAAGCAGACCAAGTAGATGATCCTGAATTGCTTGAACTAGTCGAAATGGAAGTGCGTGAATTGTTAAATGAATACGAATTTCCTGGCAACGACACGCCCGTTATTTATGGTTCAGCACTCAAAGCCCTAGAGGGCGACGATTCAGATATCGGTATTCCTTCTATCAACAAATTGGTTGAAGCACTAGATAGTTACATTCCAGAGCCAAAACGAGATACTGATAAAGCTTTCTTAATGCCTATTGAGGACGTATTCTCAATTTCGGGGCGTGGTACTGTGGTAACAGGGCGTATTGAACGCGGTGTGGTTAATATCAATGATGAAATTGAAATTGTCGGTATCAAAGAAACGCAAAAAACTATCTGCACTGGCGTTGAGATGTTTCGTAAACTCCTAGACAAAGGCGAAGCAGGCGATAATGTTGGTGTGCTTCTAAGGGGTACAAAACGCGATGAAGTAGAGCGTGGACAAGTACTAGCAAAACCAAATACTATTACTCCACACACCAAGTTTGAGGCAGAAGTGTATGTTCTAAGCAAAGAAGAAGGTGGCAGACATACCCCATTTTTTAGCAATTATCGCCCACAATTTTATTTTCGCACCACAGACGTAACTGGTGCTTGTCAATTACCAAAAAAAGTTGAAATGGTAATGCCCGGGGATAATATTAAAATGAATGTTGAACTTCTTGCACCCATTGCTATGACAGAAGGATTAAGGTTTGCTATTCGTGAAGGCGGCAGAACTGTTGGTGCTGGTGTGGTTGCTAAGATTTTTGAGTAATTTAACTGTGCGACAAAATAAAGTTGGTTATATTCTATTTATGACTAGTTTTGCTTCAGGCTCTAGGCAAGTAGCTCAATTGGTAGAGTGGCGGTCTCCAAAACCGTTGGTTGGGGGTTCGAGACCCTCCTTGCCTGCCATTAAATAATTCAAATAACTTGAATATCATTGTGATTAGCACAGAAAAAAATATGGCAAATACTATTTGGTTTGGAGTTAGTATCATATTATTTGTATTCAGTATTGCTTCATTTTACTTACTTAATCAAATGGCTTTATTTATCAGGGTATTGTTATTGCTAGTCGGTATTGCAGCGTCTGTTGCTTTGGTTTTGCAATCTAGTTATGGCAAGCAGATTCGTTTGTTTTTAAGAGATACTAGAATTGAGCTTAAAAAAGTTGTTTGGCCAGGTAGATCAGAAGTGATTAAGATGACAGTAACTGTTATGATTTCGGTTATTATAATTGGTCTTTTTTTATGGCTGGTAGATAGTGTGCTTCTTTGGGCTGTGCAATTTTTGATTTAGGAAAATTAATGTCAAAAAAATGGTATGTTATTTATGCTCGTGGTGGTTATGAAACGAAAGTAAAATTAGCGATTGAGGAAGTAATTAAGCGCGAAAATTTGTTAGATTTATTTGCTGAAATATTGATACCGACTGAAAATGTTATTGAGTTAAAAGATGGTCAGAAAAAAAATACAGAGCGCAAATTTTTCCCTGGTTATATGTTTATTAATATGGAGTTTACAGAGCAAACTTGGTTATTAGTGAAAAATGTTACTAATGTTGTTGGTTTTATTGGCAGTGAAAATTCAAAGCCGATGCCTATCCCTCCCAAAGAAATGGATGGTATTTTAGCTAAAATTAAAGAGGGCGTTGATAAACCAAAACCAAAAGTAACTTATCAGGCAGGTGAAGAGGTACTTATTGTTGCAGGTCCATTTAATGAGTTTAATGGCACAGTTGAACATGTTAATTATGAAAAGAATACGATGCAGGTTTCGGTGCTTATTTTTGGCAGAATAACACCCGTTACTCTAGATTTTAATCAGGTAGAGAAAAATTAATATATTTAGAATGTTTTAGTTTATTTGAATACTAATTACAAGGAGTTGTGAGTGGCAAAAAAAATTAAGTCTTGTATTAAATTGCAAGTTAAGGCGGGCGAAGCTAATCCATCACCCCCAGTTGGTCCAGCACTTGGGCAGCATGGAGTTAACATTATGGAGTTTTGCAAACAGTTTAATGCACAAACCACGAATATAGATAAAGGCACACCCATTCCAGTTATTATCACGGTGTATTCTGATCGTAGTTTTACTTTTGTAACTAAAACACCGCCCGCTGCAGTTTTGTTACGTAAGTTATCTGGTGTTGCTAAGGGTAGTAGCACACCTAATGTGGAAAAAGTTGGGCAGATTCTTAGAACCCAGCTAGAGGAAATTGCACAGATTAAAATGAAAGATTTGAATGCGAATGATATGGATGCTGCGGTTAATATTATTGCAGGTACGGCTCGTAGTATGGGTCTCGTAGTAGAGGAATAAGGATGATAGAATTATCTAAAAACCGAAAAATACGTATAAAAAAAGTGCAGGCAGGCAAAGCTTATGTGCTTCGTGATGCCCTGGATTTAGCTAAAAAATGTGCACTAGCGAAATTTGTTGAATCTGTAGATGTGAATATTAATTTGGGCATTGATACTAGAAAATCTGATCAAGTTGTAAGAGGTGCTGTGGTGTTACCTCATGGTGTTTTTAGGAGTGTGCGTGTTGCTGTGTTTACAAGCGGTGATAATGTTGAAAAAGCACGCCAGGCTGGTGCCGATATTGTGGGTATGGATGATTTAATGCAGTCTATGCAAAATGGTGATCTAAATTATGATGTAGTAATTGCGTCACCAGATGCTATGGGCGTTGTTGGACGTTTAGGTCGGTTGCTTGGGCCTAGAGGATTAATGCCTAATCCTAAGGTAGGTACGGTAACAATAGATGTAGCTAGTGCTGTTAAAAAGGCTAAATCAGGTCAAGTGCGTTATCGTGCGGATAAAGGTGGTGTTATTCATGCTAGTATTGGCAATGTGAAAATGGACTCAAATATGCTGGCAGAAAATATAAATGCTTTATTAGAAGATTTAAAAAAAGTTAAACCTAGTGGTGTTAAAGGTGTTTATTTTAAAAAAATATCGCTTTCAACGACTATGGGCGTTGGTATTAATGTTGATTTAGCAACAACAAATATTAGTAGTCGGTAAAATTTAGTATAAATTATAATTTCAATTTACTATATTTCAATGAATTTGTTTGATGGTTTATTTAGTGCGGGAATTTTTAGGTCATGTCGTTACCATGGATGGGTTTATTTTAATTATTTTTCAAAAATTAGCCTATGTATAGGATGGTGTAGTATTGAATTTTTATTGTAGTAGCTGACATACTCCATAGTGAAGTTATGTTAGCTAACTCTTGTGTATAAAATAAATATTAGGATAAAATAATGGCTCTTACTCTTGAATCTAAAAAAGTGATTGTAAACGAGGTAAATAGCGTTGCAAAAGATTCTATTGCAATTGGTGTTGCTGAGTATAGTGGATTAACAGTAGCACAAATGACAGAGTTGCGACAATTAGCCAGGGGTTTGGAAGTTTCTATTAGGGTAGTGAAAAATACGCTTGCAAAGCGGGCTTTTGTAGACACAAACTGTGCATGTGTTACGAAGTTATTATCGGGTGCAGTTATCATTGGTTTTGCTAAAGATGCACCAGGTTCGGTTGCTAAGGTGTTTCGTGATTTTGCCAAGGATAATGATCAGTTGGTAGTGCGTGGTCTGGGCGTTGCTGGAGAATTCATAGAAGCAAGTGAACTTAATAAAATATCAAAATTGCTAACTAAAGATGAGGCCATTAGCGCGCTGATGGCGCTCATACTTGCACCCGTTGAAAAATTAGCAAAAATACTCAACGCTCTGCCTATCAAGCTGACACGCATTGTATCAATGATTCGTGATCAAAAACAACAGTAATTTTAATAATAATCAATAAAGGAGCAATATAATGGTATTAACCAAAGATAAAATTTTAGATGCAATTGCAGAAATGTCTGTAATGGAGGCGGTAGATTTAGTTGCTGCTATGGAGAAAAAATTTGGTGTATCAGCTGCCCAAGTAGCAGCGCCAGCTATGGTTACTAGTGCTGATGATACTACTGATAATGTAGAAGCTAAAAATGAGTTTGATGTGGTATTAAGTAGCTTTGGTGATAAAAAAGTTGGCGTAATTAAAGCCATTAGAGGAATTACTTCGCTTGGACTTAAAGAGGCTAAAGATTTAGTTGAAAGCGCACCCTCTACCGTTAAAGAAGCGTTGAACAAAGAAGAAGCTGAAAAAACGAAAAAGATACTTGAAGAAGCTGGTGCCAGCGTTGAGCTAAAGTAATTTAGCTTTTACTTTGCATTCAGAATTTTTGGTTTTAAGTTCTGCATTTGAATTATACAAATTTAAGAGGTAAATATGGCTTATTCATTTACTGAAAAAAAGCGCGTTCGTAATAATTTTGGCACCAGAATATCTATACTAAAGGAGCCAAATTTACTTGCGATACAGCTTGATTCTTTTGATAAATTTCTACAAGCGGGCATACAAGATAGTCGCTTGGATTGCGGTTTACAAGCAGTGTTTAAATCGGCCTTTCCAATCACTGCAATTAATGGTTATGCAGAATTAAAATATGTTAGTTATGAGTTATTGGATTCAAAATTTGATGTTGAAGAGTGCAAATTAAGAGGTATTACTTACGCAGCTTCTATTCATGTACTGTTACATTTAGTGTTATTTGACAAGAAATTTTCTACGCTTAAGAAAAAACGTCGTGTTAAGAATATTATAGAACAAAAAGTTTATCTCGGTAATTTACCTCTTATGACCAATCAAGGAACCTTTGTGGTTAATGGCACTGAGCGTGTTGTGGTGTCGCAACTTCATCGTTCTCCTGGTGTTATTTTTGAACATGATAAAGGCAAAACGCATTCTTCTGGCAAGGTGTTATTTTCTTCGCGTGTGATTCCGTATCGCGGTTCTTGGTTAGATTTTGAATTTGATCATCATGACCATTTGTATGTTCGCATTGATCGCCGCCGCAAGTTGCCTGTTACTACACTACTTTGTGCAATGGAACTAAGTGCAGAAGATATTCTGCATACTTTTTTTACGCAGACTAAGGTTAGATTAAAAGCAAAAAATATTGATATTTATTTGTTACCTAGTCAGTTAGAGGGGGGTGTCTCTGAGTTTGATATTAAATTAGGAAAATCGCTACTGATTAAAAAGGGAGGGCGTATCACGGCCCGGCATATCAAAATACTTAAGGAAAATAAAATCACAAAATTTAGTGTGGATTATGATTATTTACTGTCAAAAATAATTGCAAGTGATATTGTAGATAAATCAACTGGTGAACTGTATGAACCTTGTAATGCCATAATCACTGAGGAAGTATTAGAAACTTTAAAATCACAAAATATCAAAGAAATTAAAATTTTATATATCAATGAAGCAAAGAGCGGTGCCTATATTGCTGATACTTTGCGTATTGATGATAAGTATCCTGATGGCAGAATTGGAGTGGAACTTGCGAGGATGAGAATTTATCATGTGATGCGCCCAGGTGAACCAGCAACATCAGAAGCAGTAGATACACTATTTGAAAATTTATTTTTTAATGATACACGCTATGATTTATCTAAAGTAGGGCGTATGAAAATTAATCGTCGCCTAGATTATAATGTTGAAGCAGGTGTACATGTATTAACAAAAGATGATATTCTAAATGTTATCAAAAAACTTATTGATATTAAAAATGGCAATGGTAGCGTTGATGATGTGGATACACTTGCTAATCGCCGTGTACGCACCATTGGTGAAATGGTTGAAAATCAATTTAGAATCGGTTTGGTACGTGTTGAAAGAGCAGTTAAGGAACGTTTAAATTTAGCAGAGACAGATGAGTTGATGCCACAAGATTTAATTAACTCTAAACCAATTTCTTCCGCCATTAAAGAATTTTTTGGTTCTAGTCAATTATCGCAATTCATGGATCAAGTTAATCCGCTCTCAGGTATTACCCATAAAAGACGCATATCAGCGCTTGGCCCAGGTGGATTAACGCGAGACAGGGCAGGCTTTGAAGTGCGTGATGTGCATCCTTCACATTATGGTCGCTTGTGTCCTGTTGAAACGCCTGAAGGCCCAAATATTGGACTTATTAATACGCTTGCTGTTTATGCTAGTATTAATGATTATGGTTTTTTAGAAACACCATATATTGTGGTTAAAAAAGGTAGAGTCACGAATAAAATAGTT
Organism: Gammaproteobacteria bacterium; assembly: GCA_965207345.1. Lineage (GTDB taxonomy): Bacteria > Pseudomonadota > Gammaproteobacteria > PS1 > Pseudothioglobaceae. The sequence continues at coordinate 974,693 of OZ242280.1, forward strand.
TATGTTTCGGCAATTGATGAGATAGGACATACTATTGCTCAGGCAAATGCCCAAGTAGATGAGAAAGGTTATTTGCTGGATAATTTAGTTTCCTGTCGTCGCAGTAATGAATTTGTGCTCGTTGATAGTGCTGAGGTAACACTCATTGACGTTGCTTCAAAGCAAATTGTATCAGTCGCTGCTGCGCTTATTCCGTTTTTAGAACATGATGATGCGAATAGAGCCTTGATGGGTTCTAATATGCAGCGGCAGGCTGTGCCTCTCTTAACTGCAGAAAAGCCACTAGTTGGAACAGGAATAGAGCGTGTGGTTGCCAGTGATTCTAGGGTGTGTGTTACTGCTAAAAATGCTGGTGTTGTTGAACAAGTTGATGCTAGTCGTATCGTTATTCGTACAACGCATGAAAAAGATTTAGCTGGTAATTTGGGCGTTGATATTTATAATCTAACTAAATATAGCCGTTCTAACCAAAACACTTGTATCAACCAAAAAATGTTGGTTTCTCCCGGTGATAAGATTAAAAAAGATGATGTAATTGCCGATGGACCTTCCACTGACTTAGGAGAGCTAGCACTTGGGCAAAATATGAAAGTGGCATTTATGCCTTGGCATGGATATAACTTTGAGGATTCTATTTTGATTTCTGAGAGTGTCATTCATGACGATAGATATACAAGCATTCACATTGAAGAGTTAACTGTGTATGCACGAGATACGAAACTTGGTCCTGAAGAAATTACAGTTGATTTGCCTAATGTGAGTGAATCAGCATTGTCTAAATTAGATGAATGCGGAATTGTTTATGTTGGTGCGCGTGCTAAAGGCGGTGATATTTTGGTGGGCAAGGTAACACCTAAAACTGAGTCAGTTCTTAGTCCAGAAGAAAAATTATTGCGTGCTATTTTTGGCGAGAAAGCAAGTAATGTCAAAGATACATCGCTACGGATGGGTGCAAGCAAATCAGGCGTAGTGATTGACGTGCAAATTTTTACTCGAGATGGTGTTGAAAAAGACCAGAGAGCAAAAAGTATTGATGTTGATAGATTAAAGAAAATTCGTAAAGATTTGGATGATGAGCTTGCTATAATTCGCAGGGATATTTATCGCCGTGTGCGTAATAAATTAAAGAATCAGGTACTTAAAAAATCTGTGGAAAATTGTAATAGAGGTGAAAACCTTAGTCGTGAAAAACTTAGCTTATTAGAGGTTGTCCTTTTTGCTAAACTCAAAGTTGAAGATGAGGAGATTAACAGAGAAGTAAGCTATTTATTAAAACAAATAAAAATCAAAGAAAAAGAGTTTGGTGAATTTTTTGACAATGAAAATAAAAAAATTAACGAAGGCGCTGAATTACCACCAGGCGCTATGAAAATGGTTAAAGTATATGTTGCAAGCCGCAAAGCAGTTCAAGTTGGTGATAAAATGGCAGGTCGGCACGGGAATAAAGGCGTTATTTCGCGTATTTCTCCGATTGAAGATATGCCTTATCTTGCCGATGGTTCAACCGTAGATGTAGTGTTAAATCCGCTTGGTGTGCCGTCTCGGATGAATGTCGGGCAAGTCTTAGAGGCGCACTTAGGTTATGCAGCTAAAGGTTTAGGGCGTAAAATTGCAAAAATTCTTGATGAGAAGCGCACCGATATGATTAGTGAGATACGTGCATTCTTGCATAAAGTTTATAATCATTACGGAAAAAAAGAAACTTTAACTGAATTGAGTGATGCAGAGATTATTACACTAGCAAATAATTTGCACGCTGGTGTGCCGATGGCAACTCCTGTTTTTGATGGTATAGCTGAGAAAGATATTAAATCGCTTCTTAAATTGGCTGATTTGCCTGAAAGTGGGCAGGAACGATTATATGATGGCAGAACAGGCGAGTCTTTTGATAGAAAAGTTACTGTTGGTTACATGTATATTTTAAAACTCAATCATTTAGTAGATGACAAGATGCATGCTCGTTCCACTGGCCCTTATAGTTTAGTAACACAACAGCCGCTCAGTGGTAAAGCGCAGTTTGGTGGTCAACGTTTTGGTGAAATGGAAGTTTGGGCACTAGAGGCATACGGTGCTGCTTACACACTTCGGGAAATGCTCACGGTTAAATCAGATGATGTTTCAGGCCGTGCAAGGATGTATAAAAATATTGTTGATGGTAATAACGAAATTGAAGCACTTACACCTGAATCATTTAATGTGCTTATTAAAGAGGTAAGAGCTTTAGCTATTGATATTGAATTAGATCAATACTAATTTAAGCATAAAAGGAGAAGTTAATTGAAAGATTTATTAAAAATTCATAAGCAACAAAATAAAGATAAAAATTTTGACGCAATTCGCGTTGGACTTGCCTCGCCCGATAAAATTCGCTCATGGTCTTTTGGTGAAGTGAAAAAATCAGAAACTATTAATTATCGAACTTTCAAGCCTGAACGAGAAGGGTTATTTTGCGCTAAAATTTTTGGGCCTACTAAAGATTTTGAGTGTTTATGCGGCAAATATAAACGTATGAAGTTTCGCAATGTTATGTGTGAAAAATGTGGCGTTGAAGTAACTTATTCTAAAGTGCGTCGTGAACGTATGGGACATATAGAACTTGCTGCACCTGTGGCGCATATTTGGTATTTAAAATCTCTGCCTTCTCGTTTAGGATTATTGTTAGATATGGCGCTCAAAGATATTGAGCGCGTGTTATATTTTGAAGCATTTTTAGTTACTGATATTGGCAGCAGTGATTTATCTTATAAGCAACTTTTGACTGAGGAGATGTATTTTAATGCCCTAGATAATTACGGTGATGATGCCTTTGAGGCAAAAATGGGCGCTGAAGCATTGGAGCAAATTTTACGAGAAATGAATTTAAAGGCGGAATCAGAAAAACTCAGAGAGGAAAATGAACAAACAAAATCAGAAACAAAACTTAAAAAAATTAGTAAACGTTTGAAACTCATTGAGTCATTGATTCATTCTGGTAATAAACCTGAGTGGATGATTTTAAATGTTTTGCCAGTGTTGCCGCCTGATTTAAGGCCACTTGTGCCATTAGATGGTGGACGCTTTGCCACGAGTGATTTAAACGATTTATACCGAAGAGTCATTAATCGTAACGCTCGTTTAGCAAGATTACTAGAATTAGGTGCCCCTGATATTATTGTGCGTAATGAGAAAAGAATGCTACAAGAAGCGGTTGATTCACTTATTGATAATGGTCGTCGCGGTCGTGCTGTAGTCGGAAATAATCATAGACCACTTAAATCTATTTCGGATATGATTAAAGGAAAACAGGGGCGTTTTCGGCAGAACTTATTAGGTAAGCGCGTTGACTACTCTGGGCGTTCAGTTATTGTAGTTGGGCCTTATTTGAAGCTACATCAGTGTGGTTTGCCAAAGAAGATGGCATTGGAATTATTTAAGCCATTTGTTTTTCATAAGTTACAAGAACAAGGATTAGCTTCGTCTATTAAAGCAGCTAAAAAAATAGTGGAGAGTGAGAGTGCAGAAGTATGGGATATTTTGGAAAATGTAGTTTATCAACATCCTATACTACTTAATCGTGCGCCAACACTGCATCGTTTAGGTATACAAGCCTTTGAACCTTTGCTTGTGGAAGGTAAGGCAATTCAACTGCACCCGCTTGTTTGTACGGCGTTTAATGCAGATTTTGATGGCGATCAAATGGCAGTGCACATTCCGCTTTCAGAAGAAGCGCAATTAGAGGCTAGAACGCTGATGCTTGCTTCTAATAATGTGTTGTCCCTGGCAAATGGCGATCCAATCATCATTCCATCCCAAGATGTTGTTTTAGGCCTTTATTATATGACGCGTCGTAAATATTTTCAAAAAGGTGAAGGTATGGTGTTTGTCAGTGCTACTGAGGTATATAATGCTTATGATACAAATTCAGTATCTTTACATGCTAGTGTCAAGCTGAGGGTTAACAATTATAGGTTAAATGATAAAAATATTTATGAGATATATAATACTCATATTGTTGATACAACGGTAGGGCGCGCTATTTTTTCTACTATCCTGCCACATGGTATTGATTATGAACTTATCAATAAGCCGCTCAGTAAAAAAGCAGTATCTAAATTAATTTATACTTGTTATCATCAGTTACCACTCAAAGATACGGTTGTATTTGCTGATAAGATGATGTATATGGGTTTTGAGTTTTCAACGAAATCTGGTATTTCATTTTGTGCAGATGATATGATTATTCCTAAAGAAAAATCTGCATTAATTTCTGCTGCTGAAGAACAAATCAAAGAGGTGCAAAATCAGTTTGCATCGGGTGTTGTTACTGATGGTGAGCGTTATAATAAAGTCATTGATATTTGGTCGCGTACCTCTGAAGAGGTTGCACAGTCAATGATGGATAAAGTGGGTTTTGAAGAGGTATATGTTTCTAAAAGAAAAAAAGAGAAAAAACCATCCTTTAATTCCATTTATATGATGGCAGATTCAGGTGCGCGTGGTTCACCTGCACAAATTCGTCAATTAGGCGGTATGCGTGGTCTGATGGCAAAACCTGATGGTTCTATTATAGAAACGCCTATTACCGCAAATTTTCGTGAAGGACTTAATATTTTGCAATATTTTATTTCAACGCATGGTGCACGCAAAGGCTTGGCAGATACAGCGCTTAAAACAGCAAATTCTGGTTATTTGACGCGTCGTTTGGTTGACGTAGCACAAGATGTGGTTGTTATTGAAGAGGATTGTAAAACAAATCATGGCCTTACTATGAAAGCAGTAATTGAGGGCGGTAATATCGTGCAGACACTTGCAGATAGTATTTTAGGGCGTGTTCTTTGTGAAGAGGTATTGGATGAAAATAGCAAGATATTGCTTGAAAAAAATATATTGGTAAATGAAACACATACTGCACTGATGCAGGCACATGGTGTTGAATCAGCTAAGGTTCGTTCTACTATTACTTGTGAGACAAATTATGGTGTTTGTGCATATTGTTACGGCAGTGATATGGCACGCGGTGATTTAGTTAATAGAGGTGAAGCAGTTGGTGTAATTGCTGCACAGTCTATCGGTGAACCCGGCACACAATTAACGATGCGTACTTTTCACATTGGTGGTACTGCTCAGGCAACCTCTATTGTCAATAGTGTTGTTGTCAACGCAGATGGTGTGGTTCATTTTGAAAATATTAGGTATGTCATTAATGTTAATGAACAATTAGTGGTCACCTCTCGTTCTGGTGAAATTGTTATTAAAGATAAAAAAGCTAGAGAAAAAGAGCGTTATAAATTACCTTACGGTGCACTTATTCACGTAAAAGATGGTGATAAAGTTAATGCTAGAGATAAAATTGTAAATTGGGATCCACACACACATCCTATTATTTCTGATTATTCTGGCATTATTATTTTTGAGGATTTTATTGAGGGTATAACCATCGCAAAAAACACTGACTCACTTACAGGTCTTTCTTATTTTGAAGTGATTCCAGAGGGAGAAAGAAGTCCTTCAGGTAAAGGCATCAAGCCTTTGTTAAAACTTATGTCAATTAATAAGAAAAATAGAAAAAAAACAGAGGAGGTACTTTCGCATCATTATTTGCCTGAAAGAGCAAAAATTAACTTAAAGGAAAAACAAGTGATTCACGCAGGCGACATACTGGCTAAAATTCCACGAGAGAGTTCTCGTAATACTGATATTACTGGCGGTCTTCCACGCGTTGCTGATTTATTTGAGGCAAGAAAAGCTAAAGACCATGCTATTCTTGCTGAGGTTAGCGGTGTGGTGAATCTTGGTAAGGAAACAAAAAGTAAAGTGCGTTTAATAATTACAGATAATGACGGTAATAAGATTGAGACTATGATTCATAAATGGCGTCAAATTAATGTTTTTGAAGGTGAGCGTGTTGTCAGGGGTGATATTATTTCTGATGGCCCAAGCAATGCACACGATATTTTGCGCCTATTGGGCGTTGAAGCATTGGCACATTATTTAGTCAAAGAAGTGCAAGATGTTTATCGTTTACAAGGTGTGAGAATTAGCAATAAGCATATTGAAGTGATTATTAAACAGATGTTAAGAAAAGTAGAAATAACTGATACAGGTGATTCTTCATTTGTAAAAGGAGAAATTACAGAGTATGTGCGCGTGCGCCTTGAAAATGGGGTATTAGAAGAAAGTAATAAAAAGCCTATTCAATATAAACGTCTGCTTATGGGAATTACTAAAGCATCTCTTGCGACTGAATCCTTTATTTCTGCTGCTTCCTTTCAAGAAACAACGCGCGTATTAACTGAAGCAGCAATTACAGGCAGATGCGATGACTTACATGGCTTAAAAGAAAACGTTATTGTTGGCCGCCTTATTCCAGCAGGTAGTGGATTTCTTGCACATGAATCGCGTAAAAAGCGTCGTTTAGATAAAAGCATGGGTATTATAGGCAAAAAAGCACAGTTAGCCGATGAATTAAATCAAGTGGGCGCCAGCTAGTCGTCTTAGCGCATATAAAGATGTTTTTTATTTAACACGATTGATTGTAGGCGTTAGTTAGTATTTTTTCAGTTGATTTTCATATTCTATGCACGTAGATGGTTTATTTATTAATATTTTTTTATGTAAAATATGCATGGTGATGAACAGGACCTAGAAGCGTTAGCAAAGCAAGGTTTTAATTATGTGCCGATTTGTCGTGAGATTGTCGCAGATACAGAAACACCGCTTAGTGTCTATTTAAAGTTAGCATATACACCATATTCTTATTTGTTTGAATCAGTTGAATCTGATGAAGAATGGGGACGTTATTCTATTATTGGTTTATCGGCAGAAAAGGTGGTAAAAGTTTTTGCTAACGAGATTTGTCTATATTCCTCTGCAGATAAATTGATTGAAACAACAACTGTCGCCGATCCACTTAAATGGATAGAGGCATTTAAAGACAAATATAAAGTTCCACGTATAAATACTAATATGCCAAACTTTAATGGCGGTTTGGTTGGTTATTTTGGGTATGAAACTATTCGTTATATTGAGCCTAAATTAATTGGTTATGATAATAAAGATGAATTAGGCGTGCCTGATATTTTGCTTATGGTTTCTGCTGATTTAGTAATTTTTGATAACCTAAAACATCGTGCTTTTTTAATTACACATATTAATCCACATACCGCATCTTATCAAAACGCATCAAAGCATCTTGATAAAACTATTCGCAAACTTAGAGAAAATTCATATTATATTGCCCATCATAAAGAGAATAGCGATTTATTATTTGAATCCAGTTTTGGCGAAGAAGACTTTAAAAAAGCAGTAATAAAAATTAAAAAATATATTACACAAGGTGACGTAATGCAAGTTGTGTTATCGCAGCGTCTTAGCAGAAAATTTAGTGCACCGCCTATTAATTTATATCGTGCATTAAGAAGATTGAACCCTTCTCCTTATATGTATTTTTTGCATTTAGATGATTTCCATATTATTGGCTCATCACCAGAAATTTTGGTGCGTGTTGAAAAGGGCAGTGCAACAGTTCGCCCACTTGCTGGAACAAGAAAACGTGGCGTGGATACGGCTGAAGATAAAGTACTGGAAAAAGATTTACTTTCTGATAAAAAAGAATTAGCCGAACATTTGATGTTAATTGATTTAGGACGCAATGATTTAGGACGTATTGCAAAAGTTGGTAGCGTTGTGGTAAATGAGCAAATGGCAATTGAAAAATATTCTCATGTGATGCATATTGTCTCCAATGTGTGCTGTGATTTAAGAGATGATGTATCGCTTATGGACGTTTTGAGAGCAACATTTCCAGCAGGCACTTTAAGTGGTGCTCCTAAAGTACGGGCAATGGAAATTATTGCTGAATTAGAACCCATCAAACGCAATATTTATGCAGGCGCTATCGGTTATTTATCTTGGCATAATGATATGGATTTAGCCATTGCTATTCGCACTGCAGTGATTAAAAATAAACGGCTTGCAATACAAGCGGGTGCTGGTATAGTTTATGATTCTAAGCCACATTCAGAATGGCAGGAGACGATGCAAAAAGCACAGGCTTTATTCAAGGCAACAGAAAATATTAATCAATATTAACACTATAGAATCAAAGGTCTTCTAAAATTTGATTGACTTTATTTTAATAAATTATATCAAGGACAAAGAATTTTTTATTTGCATTCCTTCATATTTTACTTTGTAAAATATTACCTTTTAGTTTTTTAAAAAGGTAAAATAGTAGCTACTCGCACCTGGTAAACAGGAAAGCGTCCCACTTTGAAACTTTGATGTTACACTTTATTTGAATTTTGTTCTGCCCTTATTATTTAGATTAATTTTGGACTTGTTACTATTAATTGTTATTTTTACCGCCATAGGTGGCGTGCTAAGCGTTTTGTTTGCCGGTATTTTTTTATTCTTAGCTAAAGATTTAAGAGATAAAATCCTGCCACACGGTATTAGTTTTGCTATTGGGGCATTATTGGCAGTGGCATTTTGGGGTTTGATTCCTCATGCTTTTGAGGAGCTTAAACCTGAGCAATTTCAATATCTCTCCGGTACTATTTTAGCAGGTATTTTTGGTTTTTTTATACTTGAAAAACTATTGATTTGGCGACATTATCATTCTAGCTCTTACGAGACAGATTTTGATAAAGGAAGTATAGATTATGGTGGTTATAAGTCTGCTGGTAAGCTGATTATTATAGGCGATGGTATCCACAACTTTGTTGATGGTATATTAATTGCCGCCGCTTTTTTAACCGATGTCAAATTAGGCATTGCCACTAGTATAGCAGTGGCAGCACATGAGATTCCACAGGAAGTTGGTGATTTTGCTATTCTTCTGCAAAGTGGATATAGTAGAGCTAGGGCTTTGTCTTATAATGTGCTTACTAGTCTTACAACTGTCATCGGTGGCGTGCTTGCTTATTATAGTCTGGAGGGTTTACATAGTATTTTGCCATTTTTTCTAGCCTTAGCAGCATCTAGTTTTATTTATATTGCAGTTGCAGATTTAATTCCCACATTACATAAAAAAACGGATGTAAAAACTGCGTTGCAGCAGATTGTGTTAATCCTTGCTGGTGTGGTACTTATTAGCTCTTTGCACATTGTCAATGGGGATCATGCAATTTAATTTTAATAAGATAATATCCTCTCTAGCTAAATTTAGTGTACAGGAAAGAACTCACTACCTGTTCTCCAGTGTAGAGTGCTCTTCTGGGAGTCAAGTAGTATGCTAATGAATCAAGCCGTTACCTATTTTTGGTATTTTTTAGATAAGACTTTTAAAAAGCATTTGACAAATCACTTAATTTTAGTTTATAAGGCTATTATTTTTTACTATAAAAGAAGCATAAAAGCGTTATTTACTAGTTTTAAAAAAATATACAGCAAGTAATAATACTTAAAATATATCCTTTATTTTAAAACCCATACTTGCCTTGAAGCATTTAGATATTTTCTTTATCACTAGCACTGCTCTTTTGGTTATTAAACACTTCTAGTTCTATAGAATTCTTCAAAAAGGAGTAAAGCATTTTAGCAAGCTGTTTTTTGATATATGCACGTTTGCTACCCTAGCTTCTTGTTATGCTCTTTGTATCGATACCTAACTTGGATAGATATATCTATGTCCGCACGTGTCATTCTATTTTCAAGCTCAGTGCTAATGCTTTTAAAGAGATTTATTTTTCAAATAGTCTCATAGATTTCTTTAATTATTCATTCATAAAATATTAAATTGGAGCTCATTATATAATTTAGTGCTTTTACTAAATGCTTTTTAAAAGTCTTATCTAAAAAATACCAGGAATAGGTAATGGTTTGTTAATGAATATTCGTGTAAATAGCTTTTAGGTATCTATCCATTAAGCACTTCAACTGCTGTCATGGGAGCGATAATTTCAAAACACAGCATTGCTGGATTTTAGATGGGAAATTTAATTAAAAAATTTTGTGTTGACAGAGGGGAGTTTGTATTTGGTGCGTCCGAGGTGATTTGAACACCCGACTCTTGGCTTCGGAGGCCAATACTCTATCCAGCTGAGCTACGGACGCTTTAATCAAAAAATATTTGTGCAAAAAATTCTTCAAAAATTAGTTTGAATTTTAAGCTAAAAAACCCTAATCTAAAAATTTTAGCGTGGTAAATTTCTTATTTTTTATCGGGTTTGCAAAAGATATTTTGCATATGTGCGATGAGTTTAAGAATGTTAATATCGGTAATTTTACACAATATTCTGTTGCCCTCACGCCGAGATTCTAAAATATTTTTAGAACGCAGAATATCAATATGCTGCGACACATTGCTTTGCGAAGATTGGACTAAGTCAACAACTTCCAGTACTGATAATTCACCATCTTTAATCACACAAAGTATTTTAAGCCTTAAAGGGTGAGACATTGCTTTTAAGATGTGCGCCGCTTTATCAATATCCTCATCACGATACATCCAATCACTTGCATTAACATCAAAAGAAGGAGAACTCATCATTAAATTCTCGCAAAAGTAATACTAATAGTTGATACCATAGCGTCTAATTTTGTTAGCAATTATTTTTTGATAGTAGGCAGTCAAGCTATGCCCACCTAGCAACACATCAACAATTTGCCATTTTTGCTCATCGGAGCGGTGTATGATTAAATCAATGTAATTAAGTGCATTATAACTTATTTTAAGGCTTACTTTGAAATACTCAGGTCCAAGCGGTTTAATTGCAGATAAAAAGAATGTAAGACGCTGCTTGCTGAGCTGTTCAAATAGAATATCTGTTAAATTTTGTTCAAGTTTATTTTCTAAGTACTGAATATCTTCTGGTTCCAGTTTATAAGGTATGGCGTAGGTAATTTTTCTAGTAATATATTGAATGTCAAAAAGTGGTACTAGATCATAATAAATTAAATAATAAATATCTCTGGGATGATAAGTGTTATTAATCCGATTAAGTTTAATGAGTGTGTTTTGCACGAGTGCCACTGGTGAAATACCATCCTCTAATTCTCTTTGGACATCAGCAGCGCTCAGCTGCGACGTGAAGAGTAGAATAGACAACAGTGTGCCAACAATAATTTTTTTCTTAACAGTGATATACATTTACCAGCTATATTCAAAGGGTGAATAATTAAAAGTAATATTAAATCAACAATAAAAAGACTTATAAGATGCTGACATTATACTAGCGTATTTTTATTTTTGTATTTAATTATAGAGCATTTGTATAAATTAAGTTTTTATAAAATGAAAGCAGTTATGTTATTTATAATAACATTTTAAATATTCACTGTATAATAAGCATGGCTTAATTTAGACTGATTTTAATTGTGGTTTAATTATTTGCTTTGTGTTGTTTTTTCGTATTTTTTTGCTATGGCTACTCATTTTTATTTAAAAGTTTTTTACTTCTTTTTAGCATGTGTTATGTTATTTGTGTCCTCGCTCAATGCCCAGGAGGACACACATGAGAATTTAAAAAATAGACAAGAAATTTTAAACGATTTTTTCTCAGAGTTAGATGAATTTAATCGTATTTTTCTTAGTATTAAACGTACTTATGTGGATGAAATATCGGATGAAGAACTTTTTAAAAAAGCGATTAAAGGGATGATTAATGAGTTGGATCCCCATTCAGCATATTTAGAACCCAAAGAAAGAACCGATATACTGGAAAATAGCTCGGGTAAGTTTGGCGGTTTAGGTATTGTGATTAATATGAAAGATGGTTTGGTGGAAGTTATTTCTCCTATTGATGATACACCTGCTTATCGTGCTGGCATTCAAGCAGGGGATTTGATTATTAAAATTGATAACATATCTGTGCGTGGCTTAGATTTATCAGAAGCAGTTGCTATGATGAGGGGAGTGCCAAATACAAGTGTTAGAATTACTGTTCTTAGAGAAAATCAAGATCCATTTGAAGTAAATGTTATAAGGGATATAATCACCGTTACTTCTGTTAGCGGATATTTATTAGAAGAAAATATTGGTTACATTAGAATTTCTCATTTTCAGGCGCCTAGCGAAGAGCTTATTAAAAAAACCTTGTTACGTTTGGTTTCGCAGAATAATGATAAGGCATTAGCGGGTGTGGTGCTGGATTTACGTAATAATCCGGGAGGATTACTTAGTAGTGCTGTGCAAATCTCAGATTTATTTTTAGATGATAGTGGCGTCATTGTATCTACTAAAGGACGCAGAGCAAGTGCTAAAAGCAAATTTTATGCAAAGCCAGGGGATATATTAAAAAATATTCCAATCATTGCTTTGATTAATAGAGGCACTGCTTCGGCAGCTGAAATTTTAGTAGCAGCACTTCAAGATTATAAACGTGCGATTGTTATTGGCGAAAAATCTTTTGGCAAAGGTTCGGTGCAAACAATTATTTCACTTCCTAATGGCTATGGATTAAAGATCACAACTGCGCGTTATTATTCACCCAATGATAGAGTGATTCAAGCTAAAGGCATTGTTCCTGATATTGTTTTAGATAAGTTTGAATTAAAAGTAAAAGATAAAAAAAATAATCTCGCCACTTTCGAAAAAGATTTAAAAGGACACCTCACTGATTTAGCAACTAATACTATTAGCGATATTAATGGCACATTGGAAATTTCTATTATGCCAGTTCTTGGTACGCAAACGATTTTAGACAAGCAAGCACAGCAGAAGAAAGAACGTGATGAAAAAACAGTTGAAAGACTGAAAATGAATTACTTTGTGCACGAGGCAATTAATATTTTAAAAGCAATGCATATTTCAAGTAAATAATTATTTTTTTAGATTATTTTTTTCATTGCAAAATTTGATGGGCAAAAATTTATTTTGTGTTGATAAAAAATTAATCGTGGGTATTAATTAAAATAGCCCAACCGAGAAAATTTTAATGATTTATCCCAGTGCATCCAAATTAAAAAGGCTTTGCCAATAATAAAAGATTCGGGCACAAAACCAAAAAAGCGGCTGTCTGCACTACGTGCGCGATTGTCTCCCATAACAAAATAATATCCTTTAGGCACACGCTTTTTCTCCCACTTGCTCGTTTCATTTGCTGCAAGCAAAATATCGTAACTTTTATGTGCTGATATTTTTTCTGTGTAATGCTTAAAGCCAGTCATAGCCACACCAGATTCAACCCCTTTATAAATTCCAAGCGGTATTCTTGCAATTTTTTCACTATTTATCCAAAGATGATCTTGGTAATAAATAATTTCATCACCAGGCAAGGCAATCACGCGTTTAATATAATTAATTCCTTTTTTTTCAGGATTCTCTTCGTAATTTGGATAGCGAAATACGAGTACATCACCGCGTTTAGGTTTGTCAATATCAAAAATTTTCGTGTTTGTAATGGGAAGACGAATACCATAAATAAATTTATTTACTAAAATAAAATCGCCAGTGAGTAAAGTAGGCATCATAGAATTAGAAGGAATTTGAAACGGTTCAGCTAGAAAACTCCTAAGCACAAGTACAAGCAAAATCACTGGATAAAAAGAAATAGACCATTGCACAGGCTTTGCTCTGTGGTTAATTTTTTCGTGTTTGTGTGTTTTTAAAAATAATAAGAAATAAATACTACGCGTAAACCAATGCATCCTCTGTTTAGAATTTCGCGTATCATTTACTAATATTAGATTTTTTTTGTGCAATAATTTATCAATTATGACAATAATAATCGCAAGGAAAAGTAATAATGACAAGATAGTAGCGATGTCCCAAGCAAAAAAAGAGATCATGGTGAACAGACATTAAATTTTGGATAAAACAATAGTAGCATTTGTGCCACCAAAACCGAACGAGTTTGAGAATATATGTTTAATCGGCATGTCTCTAGCAGTATTTGCAACGTAATCTAAGTCACACTCGGGATCTTGATTAAAAATATTAATGGTGGGAGGCACAACTTGATTTTTAATACTAAGTGCGCTAAAAATTGCTTCAATACCACCTGCTGCACCAAGTAAATGTCCTGTCATTGATTTTGTTGAGCTAATAGCTAATTGATAGGCATCATCGGCAAAAAGTAATTTTATTGCATCAGTTTCTGCCTTGTCTCCTACTAGTGTTGAGGTGCCATGGGCATTGATATAGCTAATATCTTTTACATTAAGTGAAGCATTTGTTAACGCATTTTGCATGCAACGTGCTGCACCCCTACCACTTGGGCGAGGAGAGGTTATATGATAGGCATCGCTACTCATACCATAACCTGTCAGTTCAGCATAAATATTTGCTGAGCGCATTTTAGCGTGTTCGTATTCTTCAAGCACCACCACACCTGCACCATCAGATAATACAAAGCCATCTCTGTCTCTATCCCAAGGACGAGAAGCAGTTTTAGGATTATCATTGCGCCTAGAAAGTGTTTTGGCAGCAGCAAAACCACCTAAACCGCAAGTAGTTGTGGACATCTCAGCGCCACCAGCAATCATCACGTCTGCATCGTTGTATTCAATAATACGTGCTGCTTCGCCAATATTATGCGTACTTGTGCTACAAGCACTAACAACTGAAAAATTGGGACCTTGATAACCATGTTTAATAGAAATATTGCCAGAGAGCATATTAATAATACTAGCAGGGACAAAAAATGGAGAAATACGTTTTGGGCCTTTTTTTGCACAGTTTAGTGTTGTTTTTTCAATGTTTGTTAAACCGCCAATGCCAGCACCAACTGCAACGCCAATACGATGTGCATTATTTGTGTTAACTTCAATGCCAGAATCATGGATTGCCTGCATACTGGCCACCATACCATAATGGATAAAAATATCCATTTTTTTAGATTCTTTTTTAGATAAGTATGCGTTTATGTCAAAATTTTTAACAGAGCCGCCGAAATGCACAGAATGTTTGCTTGTATCAAGATGTGTGAGTGTTTCAATGCCAGAGACACCATTTAATATATTTTCCCAAGATTCTTTTACGTCAAGACCAACTGGACTAACCATTCCCAGCCCAGTTATCACTACTTTGCGTTTTTTCATTGAATTATATTTTTTCCAGGCACATCTATTTTATATTGATATGTTTTTTAATAGACTTTTTGGCTTAAGTATGCGCTTTTATATAATCAATAGCTTGCTGAATAGTAGTTATTTTTTCAGCTTCAGCATCTGGAATTTCGCAGTTAAATTCCTCTTCTAAAGACATCACAAGCTCAACAGTATCTAAAGAATCAGCACCTAGGTCATCAATAAAAGCAGCATTGTCATCAATATCACCTTTTAAATCTAATTGTTCAATTACCACTGCTTTTACTCGCTTTTCAATACTCATCGTTTTTTTTCCTAAAAAATAAAATCGCCATTTTACGCTAAAAATTCTGCAATGCTAAAAATTTATTTTGTCAACTTTATGTTTTGTCATTCACATTTAAATACATTTTTTTATTAACGGCTATTCATTAGATAATAGCTTAATGAGTTTACCATCTGCATCGTCAGTGAGTAAATAAAGCCCTTGTAAATACGCACATCACGAATTACGTCCAGTAATATCAGTTAGTAAACGCTCTTCAAAAATAGGCATATTACTATTCATTTTAAGGCGTACTAATTCTCTAAATTTCAGTGAACCAATAAGTAAATCACCCTGCCAATTTCTAAAAGTACCTCTTTTATAATATGCCCAGCCAGATGGTGCAACAGATGGTATCCAATAATAAAGTGGTTGCATCATGGCTTTTTTATGACTACCTTCACCAATTTTAAGTGATGTTATACATTCCCTGCCATAAGTAATCACGGGCCAGCTATAATTTTTCCCGTGTTCAATGAGATTTAACTCATCACCGCCTTGTGGCTCATGCTCACGAGCAATAAGCATATTATTTATTCAAATAGGCCCTTGCGGATTGCGGTGTCCATAGGAAAATACAGCATTATCAAATGGGTTATCTTTAGGAATTAAGCCATCATCTCTCAGGCGCAAAATTTTGCCTGAGTCCATGTTAGTATTTTATGCTAAATGACGTTTACTGCGATCGCCTATACTCAAGTATAAATAATCTTGATTATCAAATGCAATACGTCCACCAAAATGATGTGCGGTGTGCTTATAAGCATTTGCAAGGTAGAGGATTTGCCAATTTTTTAATACATTTTTTTAATTTTAAGACGTGCAAGTGCTGTGGTTGAACCCTTATTTTCCTCTTCATCGTAGGCACTATAACTTAAATAAATCCAGCCATTTTCAGAAAAATTTGGATGCAGGACAATAATCAAACAAGCCACCTTGCTCATGTGCAAAAAATATCAGTAACGGGTAGTCCTAGCGTAATTTTTTTATTATTTTCAACTAAAATAAAATTGCCATTACGTTTAGTAATTATAAGGAGTTTGTCATCCAACCATGCAACTGACCAAGGATGGTTAAGTTCTGAGATAACGACTTTATAAGAAATATTATTTTCTTTAGTTTGTACATCTGTTAAAAATAAAATAAATATTACGGCAAAAGCAGTAGAAAAATAAGCTAAGTTTTGATGGCAAAGAAAATTTGTAAACATTGTATTAAAATATATTTTCTTTTAAATTTTACAATGCTTTTTGCTTCTAGCATAGTTGTATCTATTTTTTTGAGTATATTCTTAAATAGTATAAAATCCAGTTTTATTTAGATTTCTATTATCATGTATTATACGCATCAGCGTAAAAAGATTGGTAAGCGCGTTAGCATGGTTGGCGCTAGTGTCAATTTAATTCTCTCAGTTTTAAAAATATTTACAGGGTATTTTTCCCATTCACAGGCGTTGCTCGTAGATGGGATTCATTCACTCTCAGATTTATTATCAGATGGTTTGGTTTGGTTTGCATCTGCACATGCTAGTGATGCACCAGATGAAGAGCATCCCTACGGACACGAGCGTTTTGAAACCTTAGCAACCTTAGCACTCGCAATTTTGCTTTCTCTTGTTGGCCTAGGTGTTGTGATTGACAGTGTTAGTTATCTATTTGTCAAAACGCAGCCACTCAAGCATAACATTGTGTTGCTTAGCGTCATTGTTACTTCTATTCTATCTAAGGAGTTATTGTATTGGTATAGTGCAGTAAATGCAAAAAAAGTGGGCTCTGATATGTTAAAAGCAAACGCTTGGCATCATCGCTCAGATGCATTTTCTTCTGTTATAGTATTTGTTGGTGTTGTAGGTACACTTGCAGGATATTTTTATTTAGATGCAATTGCTGCACTGATTGTTGGCACAATGATCCTTTATATCGCTTATAAACTAGGATTACCTTGTGTGCGGGAATTACTAGATACTGCGTTGGATAAAAAAACCCTTGAAAACTTGCGTGTGTATATTTTAAAAATTGATGGTGTTAAAAACATCCACTCGCTGAGAACGCGTTTAAGTGGCAGGCGCACAATTATTGATGTACATATTGAAGTCAGTCCTTTTTTAAGCGTAAGCGAAGGGCACATTATTGCCACAGATGTGGAAAATACTCTCAAGCAAAGTTTTACTAACCCTGTAGATATTATTGTGCACATTGACCCAGAGGATGATGAAGTAGAAGATTTTTACACACACCTGCCTAGGCGAAAGGTGGTGATAGAGAGAATTTACCAATTATTAAATGATAATGGCTACTTAAAGAATTTAGAGCATATTCAACTGCATTATCTCAAAGGTAGAATCCATATTGATTTTTATTTTTACACACAAGTTTTGAACCAGCAGAATGACTATGAACATCTGCGAAAAAAATTAATAAATATTACTAATTCTTCTGATATTTTTGGAAATATGCGCCTTTATTTTAGCGATCAATATAATTCTAGCCTAACGTAATTTTATGGATATAAAAACACAATAAAAGATAAGAATATAAAAATTAAATATTTTTAGTCTAACAGCTGGTCTTTAATTTATTTATAATATATGATAGGCATGACAAAGTGCTCCTGCAAGTGCATCAGCAGCATCAGAAGGTGGCGTGGTTTTTAATTTTAATAAGTGTATTATCATAAAAATAATTTGTGTTTTTTGTGCATGTCCTTTGCCCACAATGGTTTTTTTAATTTGATTAGCTGTGTATTCAAAAATAGGAATATTGATTATCCCCACTGCACTAATAATTGCACCTCTTGCTTGTCCAAGTTTAATTGCAGATTCTGGATTTGGGCGATCTGGGCGCATAAAGATGCGCTCAATTACTATCGCATCTGGCATATGTTTTGTAGCAAGATTGTGTGTTTCTCTAAAAATTGTCGTAATCTTGTCGGTAAGTGTGCCACTTGTTTTAATACAACCACTTGCTTTATAGTGAAATTTCAATTTTTTTGCTTCTATAACACCAAAACCAGTGTTATTTAAGCCTGGGTCAATCCCTAGAATTTTCATTAACTATTTTTTATTTACAGCGGTTTTTGATATTCAAACAGTGCAAATATTTCTTTAAGTTCAGAGTACACTAAACTAATTTGCTCTTGTGTCATCATTTTTTTATAATAGCCATTAGCTCCACGATACTTGGAAATATGTTTTCCATGAAAGTGGTTTACTGGGTCATACTTAGCAAAAGAATTGCCTAACTTTTGAGCTTTCATTAAAGCCTTGTCAATTGTATATTCCTTTATAAATTTTTGCTTTAAATTTTCCGCTATTGGTTGATTCAAAAAAATTTCAAGCTTAGAGAATAAATAATCAAAATTAAAGATAAAACGCTCGTATTTTAGAATTTTAATATTTGCCTTATTTTTAATAATATTATTTACAACCTTTTTGTAGTTACGAAGTGCTTTTCTTAATTTTATTTCATCAGAGAAAATTTGTTTATAGATTTGTGCCAATGAACAAATAGAGTCTAGCGGGTTACGCATTGACATGATTTTTGGGGAGTGTTTATAAGTAAAATAATCATATTTTGTCAAACAGTGACATTTTATAGTTTGCTTTTTTGGAAAGCAAACTATAAGCGCATTAAATAAAAGCGTGCTTCCAGTGCGTCGAGGGGATAGTTGTATAATTGGTGGCTCAATGAAACGATAGCGAAGTTGCGCAACTTTTATTACTTCTATTTTTCCATGTTTAACAAGATTGATGATGGACATAAGAATTTGATAAATGAAAAAATTTAGCTAGTATAGAAAATTATGATATAACGAGCAGTAATTAATTGGTAGTAAGTGGAATTTTTTGCTTAAGTTCGCCACGAATATAAGTTTCTAGTGCATGAACTAAATTATCGTTTGTAATTTTTACTTTAGGTTTGCCATTTATATAAAGAAGATTAGGGCGACCGCCTATTAAGCCAATATTTACTTCTTTTGCCTCACCAGGCCCATTGACAACACAACCAATTATTGCAACATCAATTGGTGCTGTAATATCATCTAGGCGCGTCTCTAATTCGTTTACCACTTTGATAACATCAAAATTTTGTCGCGCACAACTCGGACAGGCGATTAAGTTAACACCCTTATTTCTTAGGTGCAAACTTTTAAGAATGTCAAAGCCTACTTTAACCTCTTCTATTGGATTAGCTGCAAGTGAGACGCGAATGGTATCACCAATACCTTCTGCTAGCAGTATTCCTAAGCCAATTGCTGATTTTACGGTGCCACCTCTTAGTCCGCCCGCCTCAGTAATGCCAAGATGCAGTGGATTATTAGTCTCTCGTGCCAGTATACGATATGCTGCGATTGTCATAAACACCTCTGAGGCTTTTAGGCTAAGTTTATAATAATCAAAATTTAACTTATTCAGTATATCAATATGACGCAGGGCAGATTCCACCATTGCTTCAGGCGTTGGTTCGCCATATTTTTTTACTAAATTTTTTTCAAGAGAACCTGCATTAACACCGATACGAATTGGAATATGATGATAGCGCGCCGCCCGAATCACTTCTTCTACGCGCTTGTTACTGCCAATATTACCTGGATTTATTCTTAGGCAATCTGCACCCAAATCAGCGACTTTAAGTGCAATTTTATAATCAAAATGAATATCAGCAATAAGTGGTATTTGTGTATTTTTTTTAATTTCACCAAACGCATCTGCAGCATCCATAGTTGGTATTGAGACACGCACTATATCTGCACCAGAGCGCGCAATAGCATTGATTTGCGCTTGTGTTGCTTTGATGTTTTCGGTGGGCGTATTTGTCATACTTTGCACCGCAATTGGTGCACCACCACCAATGGCAACATTACCAACAAAAATTTGTTTACTTATTCTGCGCTTTACTATGTAGCATGATTTCATAAGAAATAAGTGGATATTTTTTATATTTTTTGTTTGAGCAAACGGTTTGTTTTATCAGTTATTTTTCCTGATAGCTGTCCGCAAGCAGCACTAATATCGCCACCACGTGTGCGTCTTTGTGTCGTGCGAATACCTTTGCTATATAAAATATGACAGAAGTGATCAACAGTACGCGCAGGCGATGTTTCATAGGCTGTGTTTTTAAAAGTATTAAAGGGAATAAGATTAACTTTAGCAGGTATATGTTTAATAAGTTTGGCTAAATCATATGCTTGACTAGGTGCGTCGTTTAGGTTTTTTAACATTATATATTCAAATAAAATGTGGCGTTTCTGTGTGCCTGATTGCACATAATATTGGCATGCTCTTAATAATTCACAAATAGGATATTTTTTATTAATAGGCACTAATTCATCGCGTAAATCATTGTCAGTAGCGTGTAGCGAAACTGCTAAATTCACAGACAAAGTATCTGATAAACGATAAATTGCTGGCACAATACCTGCGGTGCTAATGGTAAGGCGCCTCCTAGATAAACCAAAACCAAAATCATCTAATAAAATATCAGCGCTCGCATAAACTGCTTTTTCGTTAAGCAAAGGCTCGCCCATTCCCATAAATGTAACATTAGTGATAGTTTTCTTATGTTTTGCTAAATAGCACTTAGCAATAACAACTTGTGCAATTATTTCAGAGCTAGATAAATTACGATTAAAACCTTGCTTGCCTGTGGCGCAAAATGTGCAGTTTAAGGCGCAGCCTGCCTGTGAGGAAATACATAGCGTTCCTCTATTTTTTTCAGGAATATAAACACTTTCAATAACATTTCCATCCACTAACTTAAGTGCCCATTTTATACTACCATCCTGACTATGATATTCATCGACAACATCGGGTAGTGTTAGTGTTGCTATTTTAAATAGTTGCTGTTGCAAAGTTTTAGAAAAATTAGCCATTAATCTAAAATGAAAAACGTGATGATGGAATAGCCACTTCATCAGTTGTCCACCACGATAAGGTGCCTCATCTAAGCTTAGGAAAAGATTGCTCAGTTCAGTTTTAGTCAACCCAAATAAATTGAGTTGACTTGTCGTAGCATGCATAATTTTTTTATGTGGCCATTTTTTCTTTTGCCTAGATAGTTATTTTTTATTAATACATTCTGGGAAAAATGTCAGATTGATTAAAAAAATAATCAATCTCAATTTTAGCATTTTCTAAACTATCCGAACCGTGCACTGCATTTTTTTCAACATTTGTTGCAAAATCAGCACGAATCGTGCCCGTTTCTGCTTCCTTAGGATTAGTTACACCCATAATTTTTCTGTGCTTTGCAACCGCATTTTCACCTTCTAGAACTTGTAACATAATCGGACCAGAAGTCATAAATGTAATTAAACTGGCGAAGAATATTTTTTTTTGATGCACTGCATAAAAACCTTCTGCCTTATGTTTATCTAAATGTAGCATTTTTGCTGCAACAATTTTAAGAGCTGCATTTTCAAAACGTTGATAAATTGCGCCAATAACATTCTTTGCCACTGCATCAGGTTTAATAATAGAAAGAGTGCGTTCTATCATAGATTATTTCCAGAAAATAAATTTTATGTGCTCATTATACCAATGCTTAAGTTTACATCGTGGAATTTTATTTTTTGTTAGGATAGTTTTGCTGTTTAGCGATAATGACGCCATAGACGAAAAACCAGCAATAATACTAGAACACTTGCATAAATAAATGGTTCCACTACCATATCAGATTTAGATTGCCAATAAAAATGTATGACACCAAGCGGAGCGATAATATAAACAAAGCGATGCAATTTTTTCCAGCGTCTACCAAGCCTTTTTATCCAGCCATTTGTTGAGGTAATTGCAAGTGGCACCATGAGTAAAAAAGCACTAAAGCCAATTGTAATATAAGTGCGCTTAACTACATCTTCGAAAATTAGTATAGCATCAAAAGTTTGATCAATAAGATAAATACTTAAATGCAGGCAGGCATAAAAAAAAGTAAATACTCCTAGCATGCGCCTAAGTCTCATTAGCCATCTTTGTTTTGTAAAATGAACAACAGGTGTAATAGAAAGCGTGATAAGTAAAAATTTTAGAGCCCACTTACCTGTTGGATTAGTAATTTCTTCAATTGGATCAATTAAATTCTCATTTAATATATCAAATAATAAAAGTAAAAATGGACTTAAAAACAATAAAAAAGCAAAAACTTTAATGATGCGCATTTAAGAAATACTAACAAATAGGAAGAATTAATTTGAAAAATATTTAGCCTAAATAAAAACTAAAATTAGAAATAACGTTTTAAATCGAGATCACCATATAAATGTGCTACTTCTTCTGTATAGCCATTAAACATTTCTGTTTTGCGTTTTTGTGGTGAAAAGAAACTTCCTGCGCCAATAATGCGCTCACGCTTTTGCGACCAGCGTGGATGGTCAACATTTGGATTAACGTTGGCATAAAAACCATATTCGTTCGGTGCCTGCATTGCCCAGCTAGTTTGCGGTTGCGTTTTCAAAAAATCCATTGCTACAATTGATTTTATACCTTTAAAACCGTATTTCCATGGCACAATTAAACGTAGTGGCGCACCATTTTGATTGGGCAAAATTTTGCCATAAAGACCAACCACAAATAAAGTGAGCGGATGTGCTGCTTCTGCAATTGTCAGTCCTTCCTGGTAGGGCCAGTCAAGTGCTAATCCTCTTTGTCCGCGCATTTGTTTTTTATCAAGCAGTGTCGTAAAGCGCACATATTTTGCTTGAGAAGTTGGTTTAAAGGTTTTGATAATTTTGGCTAAAGGCACACCTATCCAAGGAATTACCATTGACCATGCTTCTACGCAACGAAAGCGATAAATACGCTCTTCTAATTGATATGGTTTAATAAAATCTTCTAAATCAAACATACCTGTTTTTTCGCATTCACCGCCAACTCTAATATGCCAAGGTTTTACTTTGAGGGCGTGTGCATATTTTGCTGGATCCCTTTTATCTAAGCCAAATTCATAAAAGTTATTGTAATTCGTAATTTGTCTATAGGTATGTGGTTTTAAGTTTTCTCCATAATCAGTTTTTTTAATCTGGTCAGCAAAAACACCACTTTCTTTACCTTCTGGGTGCAGTTTAAATGGCAATATACTAAGTGCTACACCTCCGGCTAAAGTAGCGAGAAAGTAGCGACGATTAAGATAGTTTTTTTCGCTGGTTACTTCAGATTCTTTAAGGCATGTTTTATATAGCATTATTTTGGGTGAAATATATTTATAGGAGAAGCATTGATCTTAAAAAATGCTAAAAATTAAGCAAATACCCTCTTTCATTTTACCAAGCAATACAGCTTTTTATGTTTTTTATTTGATGTTTTTTGTTATTTTTAATAACGCCAGAATGTTTTGTGTAGTAAAGCGATAAGCGTTAGTATTTCTAGGCGACCAAGCAACATAGTTAAACTTAAAATCCATTTAGCGACATTATTGATGTCTTTATAATGAAAAGTTACCTCACCTAGACCCGGCCCTAAATTATTAATAGTAGCCGTGACAGCAGAAAAAGCGGTTAGTCCATCTACTCCAGTAAGTAATAATAGGACAATAATTGTAACAAAGGACATCACATAGAGCGCAAAGAATCCCCAAACAGAAATCAAAATTTTATCTGACACACTTTTTTTGTTGAGTTTAATATTAATCTTTGCACTCGGATGAATGAGTTTTTTAATTTCTCTCATACCCAGTTTAAACATTAAAAGAATACGCACCACCTTAATACCCCCGCCTGTTGAACCAATACAAGCACCGATAAAACTTGCAAGAATAAGTACAATCGGAACCCCAATTGGCCAGTTATGGAAATTTTGAGTAACAAACCCTGTCGTGGTCATAATAGAAACAGCATGAAAAATAGTATTTCTTAAGTTTGCACTAAAACTGTCATAATATGTGTTTGTCCAGAGTACTAATAATACAGTAATAATGAGCAAAGTTAAAATAACAATATAGGCTTTAAATTCTGAATCTCTCAGATAAAGCCAAAAATTTCGTTTTTGATAAACCAGAAAATGTAAAGAAAAATTTATACCTGCAATGAGCATAAAAATAATAGCAACTAATTCAATAGCACTAGAATTAAAATAACCTAAATTTTCATTATGTGTAGAAAATCCACCGATAGCAATGGTGCTAAAACTATGTGTGATGGCATCAAAAAAACCCATACCACTAACATAATAAGCAAATGCACATGCTAGTGTTAATATGGTGTAAATACGCCATAAAATACTAGCAGTTTGTGTGAGTTTAGGCGTTAGTTTTTCTTGAGAAATTCCCGAAGTCTCAGCACGATATAAACCCATACCGCCTACACCTAGCATGGGCAGTATTGAAACCGCTAATACAATAATGCCCATACCGCCTAGCCATTGTAATTGTTGACGATAATACAAAATACTTTTAGGTAAATCATCTAAATTCGTAATAACAGTAGCACCTGTTGTGGTTAAGCCAGACATTGCTTCAAAAAAACCTTCGGTAAAAGAAAGTGAAATTGCTGTGCTAATAATAAATGGTAAAGAAGCAAATAAACTTAAAATCAACCAAAAACCAACGACAAGCAACACCGCTTCTCTAATTCTAAAATTCTGATTAATATGACGAAATGGAAACCAGATAATAAGACCTGAAAATAAAGTTACTACAAAGCTCAAAAGAAAAGTACTGAGTTGCTGTTCATTATAAATAATGTCAATGACAATTGCAGGGACAATATTGAGACTAAATATCATGAGCAATAAGCCAATAGTTTTTAGAACAAGATCTAAATACATTTTTAATAAACTTTTAATGGTTGCACCAAATTACTGAGATGGGTTATTTTTTAAATAATTTTTCTACTTCATGAATTTTACTTGTATCAGTGAGTGCAATTAAAACATGGTCACCATCTTCAATTATTACGCTACTAGAACCCATAATTACTTTATTATTACGAATTACACAACCAATTACTACACCTTCTGGCAAATTGATATCAGCAATATATCGCCCAATTACTTGCGAGTTTTTTTGCGAACCATGAGCAATAATTTCTAATGCTTCAGAATTACCTTGTCTGAGAGAATATACTATCATAGTATCGCCCTTACGGATATAGGATAAAATACCACCAGCCGTAATTTGATCTGGTGAAATAACCATGTCAATATCTGCACTTTGCCGTGCTAAGGTATCATAAATAGAACGTTTAACTAAAGCAACAGTTTTATGTGCGCCGAGCTGTTTTGCTAAAATAGAGACGATAACATTGGTTTCATCTGAATTGGTAAGTGCTAAAAATAAATCTGTGTGCTCAATACCTTCTTCTTTGAGCAAAATTTCATCCGAAGCATTACCGTGTAAAACTACAGCATGATTTAGTCTGTCGGCAATTTTTTCAATGCGTTTTTCATTTAATTCAATAATGTGAATATGGTATTTATCTTCTAGCGCTTTTGCTAGATTAAGTCCAACAATTCCACCTCCTGCAATCATAATACGCCGATAAGGTTTATCTAGGCGGCGAAACTCTTTGAGCACTTTGGTAATACTTTTTTTCTTAGTAAGAAAATATACTTCGTCGCCATCTTCAATAATAGTGCTACCTTCAGCAGTAATTGCCTTGTTATTACGAAATAAATAAACAATGCGCATTTGCGTTTTAGGTAAATGTTCGTGCAGTTCTTTAATAGGGCGATTAACAATTGGTGTGTTAGCAAAAGCACGGGCCTCTACTAACTGTACCAAGCCATTTTCAAATTCTAATACTTGCGAGGCACCTGGCTCTTCAATCATACGGATAATAAAATGTGTAACCAAATATTCTGGGGTAATAATAAAATCAATGGGAATGGCATTTTTAGAAAATAATTTCTTGTGATGTAAATACTCAGAAGTGCGAATACGTGCAATTTTTTTCCCCACATTATAAAGTGTATGTGCCGTTTGACAGGCAATCATATTTTTTTCATCAGAGGCAGTAACTGCAATAATTAAATCCATGTTAACAATGTCAGCAGACTCTAAAATGCTGGCATAAGAGGCATCACCTACTATGGTTTTAATATCTAAATAACGTTCAATATCATTTAATTGATTCTGATTTGTATCAATGATAGTAATGTCATTTTCATTATCACGTGCGAGATTTTTAGCTAGTGTGGAGCCAACTTGACCAGCACCTAAAATTAAAATTTTCATTTTTTCTCAATATCTAAATCTTTTAATTTTCGATATAACGTAGTTCGTTCTAATTGTGCTACTATTGCAACTTTAGAGATGTTGTAGTTATTTGTTTTTAGGTGGTGTAGAAAATAAAATTTTTCAAAAGCATTTCTTGCTTCCTTGAGAGGCATTTGAAAATAATTCGTTTGATAAATACCGTAATCAAATTGTTTAAGTCTGCTAAAAATATTTCTAATGGTTGGCAATAGATTATCAAATGGCTTAGATAAGTAATCAATAGCACCAAGTTTAATAGCATCAACTGCAGTTTTTATATCACCGTGTCCTGACATAATGACAACAGGGGTGCTAAAACCCTCATGACGCCAATGTTTTAATAACGTTAAACCATCAATACCTGGCATCCAAATATCCATCAGAATTAAATCAAATTTTTTTTTAGCAACTTGTATTTTTGCCTCGCTTGCACTAAAAGCTAAACTGACTTCATAGTTGACATCTTCAAGCGTATCTTGCATGACCTCTGCATTCACTCTTTCATCGTCAACGATTAAAATTTTGCCGATAATTTGTTTATTCACTATTTTTTCTGAGTGATGTATTTTTTTAAGGAAAAATAATTTTTCAGTTATGTTGGTGTTTTAAATATGATTTCAATGCATGCACCAACTATTTTATTGTTTTCTGTTAAGTTAGAGATACTAATTTTTGCATCATGTTCTGCCAAAATACTTTTAACAATCGCCATTCCTAAACCACCACCCTCTTTACTTTTTGTAGTAACGTAAGGTTCAAATATTTTATCTTTGACAGCATCTGGAAAACCGCCTCCATTATCAATAACTGTCAATTTTACCATGCGCTTACTTGGGGTAGTGTGTGAGCCAATGTGAATTTTTATGTTGTTTTTGTAATGAACTGCCTCAATAGAATTTTTAATTAAATTAATAAACACTCTTTGCATACTGTTTGTATCCAGCAATAAATTAGGCAAATTTGTATCTAAATTAAGCTTAATTTCAATATTATTTTGTTCTTCATATAGTGTTACGACCTGGGAGATAAGATTGTTTAAAGATTGCAATTGTTTCTCCATTACGGGTGCTTTAGTGTATTCAGTAAAGGCTGATATCATTGCATCTATAGATTGCACTTGTTGCACAATGGTGCGTGTTGTTTTATCAATAATAGCAGCATCTTTTGCTTGTAGTTTTGATAAAAATTTATTTCTTAGGCGTTTAGCAGAAAGCAAAATAGGCGTGAGTGGATTTTTAACTTCGTGTGCCATTTTCATTGCTACACCAGCCCAAGCAGCTTTATTTTGTGCATGGCGTAATTCAGTAATATCTTTAAGAATAATAACATAACCCAGTATCTCACCTTCATCTTCTAATCTTGCACCTTGACATGAAAGTAAAATAGAATGAAGATATATTGGGACTTCAATGGTTGCATTCCATTCATTTTTACCGAGATCAAAATGTGCACTTATCATTTCAAAAAGTGGCTTCAATTCGCAGTGTTTGCG
The DNA here is from genome assembly GCA_965207345.1 of Gammaproteobacteria bacterium. Taxonomy (GTDB): domain Bacteria; phylum Pseudomonadota; class Gammaproteobacteria; order PS1; family Pseudothioglobaceae. The sequence continues at coordinate 1,002,645 of OZ242280.1, forward strand.
CATCATATCAAGATAAGGCTTACCTGTAAATTTTTGAATATTGCTAATACGCAATATCTTACTTACTTCTGGATTTAGCATTTTAATCAAATAATGCTCATCAAGTGCGATAACCCCATAAGAGTACTTCAAAATAGTTTCTAAATATATTTTTTGCGTAGCAAGGCGGTGCTGGGAGGTTTTAATATCTTTAGCCATATGGTTAAATAAGTCAATTAAAATGCGTGCATCATCGTCTCTGGTATGACGGATAAAAACATCATAATTTCCTTTTGATACTTCCTTAGTTGCCTTTGAAAGCTTATTAAGCGGTAGCATAAGTGTACTAATCATTTTGGAGACGATAACTAAAATACTTAAAACAATGAGTAACATTGTACTGCTCATATCAATAAGAAATGCACGTCTAAGCGGTGCTAAGTTAATTTGTATGCTTAATTGCGTATTTTTTAATTGATTCAATTGTTGCAAAAAATGACTGTTGCTATCATCTACAATGTAACGCACTAATACATTAAAAGGCGCATTATTCTTTTCACCTAGATAGAGGCTAGACATATTGACTTCAATAATATGATTTTTAAATTCAACATTTGCTTTTTCATAAATTTGTAAATTTTTCTCTTGATATAGAGGTTTTTCAAGGATAGGCGGACACGCAGTATTTTTAGCAGTGTAGGTAAGCATTTTATCCTCATTGTTTGTAATTACAATTTGACAAGCTAACTCACGCAAAACTAATTCGTTCGCTATAGCTTGCATTCTATTTTTGTAGTCATTTGTATTTGGTTTATAGTTATTATTTTGTAAAATAATATTGAGAATAGAATTTGTCCTATCACGATATTTCTCTAATCTTAATAATTCAACATTCTTAGCAAGTTTTGTTCTATCACTAAGCGCTTTTTCCTGAATTTCGATGGCAAAGTTTTCAATATTTTGGATACTATTTTGTAGAGATTTGAATGAAAATGCATAAAATGATAAAAGGGGCACAATACTAAGCAGAGGTATTATTTTGACAAAAGACCAGGTAAGCTTTGATCCTAGTGTGCCATAACTTGCCTGTTTAGCTAAATTACGAATATTGCGGTAAATAAACATAAGCGCTAGAGCACCCATTACTAAATTATAAATAAATAGTGTTGACCACCATTTTGTAATGTCCTTTGGATTGAATCCAAGATAGAACATGCCCATAATGGAAATTGAAAAACAAACAAACCAAAACCAGTTTGGCGGTATGGCATTTATGCTAATTTTATTTAACATCAGTTATCTTTATTTTTGCTGATTTTGCTAAGCTAGATATATGTTTTTTGAGATTGCTCTTATTACATACAAAATATGCACATTATATATCAAAGAGCAAATTGTTATTTATCTGCAATTATGTATCAAGGTATTTTTGTTATAATGCTTTGACATTATTTTTATAAAAAACAATATATTTACACAAATTATCTTAATATATTTATGGTCTTTGATGTAATAGAAACCCAGCATTCTTTAAAAATATTTACCCAGAAACTCAAAAGCGAGTCTATGCTTGAAAATAAATTTATTGTAGGCATTGACACTGAATTTGCTAGTTATAATTGCTATTATCCAAAATTATGTTTATTGCAAATTTCAACTAGTAAACATTGTTATTTGATTGATGCTATTAAGATTGCTGATTTAAGTATTTTATTTGAAATACTTTATACCCACAAAGTGTTATGGGTTACACACGCTGCAAATCAAGATATTGCTATTTTAGAGCGTTTAAGTAAACGTTTTCCTAAGCATGTTTTTGATACGCAAATTGCTACCTCTTTACTTGGTTATGGTATTCAAGTTTCGTATAAGACGCTTGTGCAAAAATTATTTGCCAAATGTATCGATAAAACTTATACGCGTTTTGATTGGCAAATAAGGCCACTACCAATTGCAGCAAAACATTATGCATTCACAGATGTGAGTTACTTGCTGGAAATGTATAATGTATTAAGTGCTAAATTAGTACAGGAAAAAAAATCTGCTTGGTTTGATGAAGAAATATATGCGATGATGAAAAAAATTGCAAATCCCATTCTACCTGAGATGAGGTGGCAATATCTAACAAATATTCATACTTTATCTAAATCTTATTATTTGGCAGCATTTTATTTAGCAGCTTGGCGAGAATTAGAAGCAAGAAGACGTAATATACCTAGAAAATGGTTTATCAAAGACAGTAATTTATTAGCCTATGCTTGCGGTAAAGCAAAATTGTCGCATGCAAAAGAAAATGCGTTTGAAGAATTTAAAAAAACGTATCAATTTAAACTTCAGAACTCGCTTACATTAAATGTTGTAAAATTAAATCAAGATGAAAAAAACCAATACATGAAGCTCAAAAATTTAATACATAAAACCGCATCTCGCTATCAGATTTCTACTAATGTATTGGCTACTCGTCAATCTATGATAGCATTTATAAAAGGCAATGAGACAAATTTACTACAAGGCTGGCGTGGTAAAATTTTGTTTGAACCGTTAGAGGAGATTGGCTGGTGTATGAAATAGCTCACGCAAATATTAGTGAATCGCCATAGTGTGCGCATTATCTCTGGAAGGTGGCGCAGTCGTCGTTTGTCCATTGTTAACTCAGTGCACCTGCGCCCAACACCTGATAGAGTGAGAGAGACATTATTTAACTGGATAGGATCAGACATTATCAATAAAACGGTACTTGATTTATTTGCTGGTAGCGGTATTTTGTCGTTTGAAGCGCTTTCAAGGAGAGCAAAGTCCGCAACTTTAGTAGAAATTAATGCACTAGCTTGTAAGCAATTACGACAAAGTAAAGCACAATTATCGCAGGCAATGCCTGCTACTGTTGTGCGCGAAGATGTGCATCATTATTTAAAAAAACAACCGCCGTATCACTTTGATTATGTTTTTTTGGATCCACCTTTTAAGCTAAATTTAATCCGTACTACATTGGAATTATTAGGTGATATGGTTTTTATACGGGCGGGCACAAAAATATATATTGAACATTTTGAGCCGATTGTTGTAGAAAAATTACCTGTGTGTGCTCGCCTTATCAAACAAAGTCGTGCTGGCAAGGTTTTTTATGCTTTATTGTTGGTTGAAGCACTATGAAAAAAAATACTATTATTTATCCTGGTTCTTTTGATCCAATTACAAATGGACATCTTGATTTAATTTCTCGCGCGAGTAGGTTATTTAATCAAGTAGTTGTCGGTATCACGCAAAATCAAAAAAAACCTTCTTTTTTACCCATTGAAATGCGTCTTATGTTATCAAAAGAGGTGGTGAAACATTTGCATAACGTTGAAGTTTTAATTTTTGATAGGCTGCTTGTTGAATTTGCACATAAAGAGAATGCACGTATTATTTTAAGGGGATTAAGGGCGGTTTCTGATTTTGAATATGAATTTCAATTATCGGGTATGAATAAACATCTAGATCCAGACATTGAAACTTTATTTATGACTTCAGCAGAAAAATATGCTAATATTTCCTCAAATTTGGTAAGAGAAATCGCGCTACTTGGTGGCGAGATTGGTAAATTCGTACCTGTTGTTGTCAAAGAAAGTATTTTAGAATATGTCAAAAAATTATAAAAATAGTGTGGCTAGTAATAAAAAAATTCTTATTATTGGCGGTGGATTTGCAGGTGTTTTTTTTACTAAAAATTTACTTAGAAACCTTAAAAAAAACACGCAGAATAATATTGATATTGAACTTATTAGCGATCATAATTATTTTGTTTTTCAGCCGCTTTTGCCTGAAGTTAGCTCAGGCATTATTAACCCGCATGATGCAGTTACCCCACTTCGTGTTTTGCTTCCTAATGTGAAACATCGTCTGGCGAGTGTTATAAGAATTAATAGCGAACATAGTAGGGTAGAGCTTCTACAAGGTCGCTATAAAAAATTGATTCGTGTCCATTATGACGAACTTATTTTAGCGTGTGGGCAAAAAAGTAATGTAAATCTTGTTGGTTTTACAGAACATACTTTTATGATGAAAAATTTAAGCGATGCTTTTTTGCTAAGAAATCATATCTTAAAATGTTTAGAACTTGCAGATGTTACTCTAGATAGTGCGGTGAGGAGGAGTGCTTTAACTTTTGTTGTGGCAGGTGGGGGGTTTTCTGGTGTTGAAACGATTGGTGAATTGCAAGATATGATATTGAGAATAATAAAGTATTATCCAAATATTATCTTAAATGAAATACGTTTTATTTTGTTGCAAAAAGCAAAGCGTATTTTGACAGAATTGCCAGAATCACTCGCACGATACGCACATAAAAAATTGGCTAAACGTCAGATAGATATCCGAGTTAATATTGGTGTAAAGCGCGCTAGTGCATCATATTTGGAAACAGATGATAATACGCGTATTGATACGCGTACCATCATTACAACTATTGGTAGTAGTCCTGTTGAGTTTATACGCAAATCTTTTGCATTAAAACAAGGTAAAATTCCAGTGAATAGCTATATGCAGCTTGAAGAAAATCCACACATTTGGGCACTTGGTGATGTAGCATTAATACCACTATTTAATCGCGATAAAAATAAAATATATGCGCCAGCAACAGCACAATTTGCTGTTAGTGAAGCAAAGATATTGGCGCACAATTTGCTTGCACATTTATCCAATCAGCCTAAGAAAAATTTTAATTTTAAACCACTTGGTTTAATGGCATCTCTGGGGGCTTATCAAGGTGTTGCAGAAATTTATGGCATACATATATCTGGTATGCTAGCTTGGAGTATATGGCGTGGTATTTATATGACAAAACTTCCTGGAAATATCACTAAACTTAGAGTAGCACTTAATTGGGTAATGGATTATTTTTTCCCACGCACACTTGTACAAATATCTTCTACGTGCGAAGAATCTATGCATTACATGTGTTTTAATAAAGGTGATATCATTTGTGAAACAGGTGAGATTATAACCCATTTTTCGCTTATTGTATCAGGTCGTGTATTATGCAAAAATAAAGATAAGAAGTATATTTTAGAGGCACAAGATTTTTTTGGTGCAGATATTAAAACTTATGACTCAAGTCATAACTATCAGGTCAGTGCACTTGAAGACACTAGAATCCTAGCCATTCCTTGGCGTCAGTTTGTTGACTTAAAAAGAGACTTCAGACGCTTTGATGAATTTACAAATAGCGTCAAAGAAAATAACTAAAGTGCTTTGTACTTTGAGATATTTTTACCCTATTTCTAGGTTCTTGATGTAGCAAAACAATACGGCTCTACCGGACGGTTTACAACTTGAGAAACACTCATAATAGAAGCCATACTAGCGTTATGATACATACCTGCTTGCAATTTACGTATATCTTCTACCTTTAAAGAGCTTGCATCAAACATGGCTAGATAAACTACATTCTTAGTATTTGTTTTGACGACAAAATTAATATTGCTATGTGGAGACTGATAACCAAAATCTTTAGCATGTTTATTTGGATTTTTTCTTAATCTCTCGCGAAATTTTCTATCAAATAAAGTTTCGGCAATATTTCTAAAGCTTTTAACATTATTATCCATTACTTCTCTCCTGTCTTAAATTTAATTCAAAAAAATTATAACCCGATGCTTGTAAATGATATATTAATATTTAGGGTTTAGTATGACTGTTTTATAATATTTTATAAGCTATCTGTGTTGACACTAAAATTCTTCCATGCCGTACTTGATATCAGTATTTTTATGGTATTAAGATATTAATTTAACTTTACATATTTTAACAAACTTAATAGAATTATCGGATACTTGCATAATTTCAAAGCGCGTATTATCAATTTGAATACACATATTATGTTTAGGGATATCTTGCAATTTTTCAATTAATAAACCATTGAGTGTTTTAGCACTTTGGCTACTTAAATTAAGAGATAAGGTTTGATTAATTTCATGGATACTGATTTTAGCATTTATTAAATAGCTACCATCTTTTTGTGGAATTATTTCTGCAAAACTTTCATTTTGATTTGAAGTAAAATCGCCGACAATTTCTTCCAAAATGTCTTCTAGAACTACCATGCCACGCAATTCTCCATATTCATTTATAACTAAACCCAGCCGATTTTCTGTATTTTGAAATACACCAAGTTGCTTGCTAAGCTTTGTGCCTTCGGGAATAAAATAGGGCGGTTTAATCAGATTTTTTAGGGATTCTAAGTCAAATTTATTCTTGGCGTATAAATTAGCAACATCACGCATATGTAAAATACCAAGAACATTATTTTCTGAAGTATCAAAAACTAGCAGTCGCGTATGCTGAGTATGTTTTAATTGTTGTATTATCTCATCTTCATTTTTTATATCAAAGCCAATTAATTCATTTTTAGGAATCATAATATCTTCAACAGTTACTTGTTCCAGATCTAAAATATTAAGCAGCATTTGTTTGTAATTATCTGCAATTACATATTTTGTATCATCCACCGCAAGTTTGAGTTCTTCGGCACTCATAATATATTTTGTTTTATTGTTTGAAATTCCAATTATGCGTAGAAAAAAATTAGATAGTAAATTAATAACATAAACAATTGGTTTAAAGATTTTAATTAACCATTTAATAACACCACTATTAGCTAGGGCAATTTTCTCTGGGTTTTTTGCAGCAAAGGTTTTAGGCGCAGTTTCTGCAAAAATTAAGATAATCATCGTGAGTATTAAAGACGCGATTACTACGCTACCCTCACCCCAAATTTTAATGGTAATGATCGTTGTAATTGCTGAGGCAAAAATATTTACAAAATTATTGCCGAGTAAAATAGTAGCAATGAGTTCATCGGTATTTTCTAATAACTGTAGTGCACGCATCGCACGTTTATTACTTTTTGCAAAGTTTTTTAAACGATAGCGATTAATAGCTATCATCGAGGTTTCAGTGCCTGAGAAAAATGCAGATATTAAAATAAATAGTGCTAAAATTATTGATAACCAAATAATAGATATGTCGTTCAATGGAATATGGGATTAAAAATAAAAAATTATGAGTACGCATTTAGCGTAAGTATTTTAAAAGCCGAAGTACCAGCATATACGGCATTTTCACCTAGCGATTCTTCAATGCGTAGTAATTGATTATATTTTGCAAGACGATCAGATCTGGAGAGCGAACCTGTTTTAATCTGACCGCAGGCAGTTGCTACTGCTAAATCAGCAATTGTTGTATCTTCAGTTTCACCCGAGCGATGTGATATTATAGTAGTATAATTTGCGTTTTTAGCGACGTGTATAGCATTTAAAGTTTCAGTAAGTGTGCCAATCTGATTGGGCTTAATTAAGATAGAATTCGCAATATTTTTGTCAATACATTGTTTCAGTATTTTACTATTTGTCGTCAATAGGTCATCGCCAACTAATTGCACTTTTTTCCCTAAACACTTTGTGAGCAGTTGCCAGCCACTCCAATCATTTTCATAAAGCGCATCTTCAATAGAAATAAGCGGATAGCGTTTAATCCAATCTGATAAATAACTTATCATTTCATTAGTAGTAAGATTTTGTTTTTCAGAGGCTAGAAAGTAATAGCCATCCCGGTAAAGTTCAGAACTAGCAACATCGATACTAATAAAAATATCCTCTCCTGCTCGGTAACCAGCTTGCTCAATTGCTTGCATAATCATAGAGAGTGCTTGTTCATTATTTTTAAGATTGGGCGCAAAACCACCTTCGTCTCCAACCGCAGTACTAAAACCTTTTTTTGTCAAAATATTTTTTAAATGATGAAATATTTCCACACCATAGCGAAGTGCTTCTTTGAAAGTTGGCGCACCTACTGGCATAATCATAAATTCTTGCAGATCAATATTATTATTTGCATGTTCACCGCCGTTTATAATATTCATCATGGGAACAGGAAGTATGTAATTATCGTTATCAGAAATACTCATATAGAGGGGTTTTTGTTCAAGGCGCGCGCGCGTTTTAGCAATAGCAAGTGATACTGCTAATATAGCATTAGCACCGAGTTTAGATTTTTTATCCGTGCCATCTAAATGAATTAGTAGTGTATCCAGTTGCATTTGATCATCAATTTCTTTGCCAGTTAGTTTTTGGTTAATTATGTTATTTACCGCATCAACTGCTTTTAATACCCCTTTGCCTAGGTAGCGATGACTATCTCCATCCCTTAATTCAAGCATTTCTCTCATACCAGTAGAAGCACCCGAAGGCACTATAGCTCGACCAACAATGCCATTTATTAACATAACTTCTGCTTCAACAGTAGGATAACCTCTGGAGTCTAAGACTTCCCTGCCTTTAATTTGTTTAATTTTCATAGATGAGTTCAATCAACATGTAAAGGCAAGGTATATCTATATCAAGATTTTTTTAAAAGAATGTGTATAATTTTAATTACAATACAAACGATTTTAAACCGTAAGTTTGTCTATAAATTAAAATCGCACAGCCATACAACAATTTAAAAATAAGTTAGATTAGTTGTTTTTAAAAAGCACATTATTTCTTTTCAAAAAAAGAACGCATCGTATCAAAAAAAGAGCGAGATTCAGGATGTGTTTTTTTATTATTACTACAAGATTCGGCAAATTTTTTCAATAAATCTTTTTGGTGCAAATTTAGATTCACAGGTGTTTCTACTTTTATACTACATAGTAAATCCCCTGTCGCCCCCCCTCTTAGTGAGGGCACACCTTTAGCCTTTAAGCGGAAAAGCTTACTAGTTTGCGTGCCAGCAGGAATTTTAAGTTTTACTTTATTTGTTAAGGTAGGTACTTCAATAATGCCACCCAAGGTTGCTATCGTAAAGGGAATAGGGACTTCGCAGTATAAGTGATTGTCATCTCTTTGGAAGATATGATGTGGCTTAATATGTATTTGTACATACAAATCACCGCTAACACCGCCCAATCTAGCTGCTTCACCTTCTGAATTTAGACGGATGCGGTTGCCATGATTGATGCCAGCAGGAATTTTGACAGAAAGCGTTTTTTGCTTTTTAATTACACCCTCACCATGACAAGTAGCACAAGGCCTTTCAATAATTTTACCGTTGCCATGACAATGATGACAAGTTCGTTGCACAGTAAAAAAGCCTTGCTGGCTTTGTACTTGACCACTGCCATGACAGGTTGGACAGGTATTTATTTTGCCATCAGATGCTACGCCACTACCCGCACATTTATCACATTTTTCGTGTTTCGGAATGCGAATTTTAACCACTGCACCCTCTACCGCTTGTTTCAAATCAATTTCAAGATTATATTGTAAATCTGAACCACGATTCGTATGTTGACGGCTTTGGTTGCCTCCGCCAAAAAATTCACTAAATATATCACCAAAATCAGTTGTGCTAAAGCCACTCTGACCAAAGCCAGCATTTTGATTAACACCGTCGTGTCCAAATTGATCATATATTTGTCTTTTTTGTGTATCAGAGAGAACTTCGTAAGCTTTTTTAGCTTCTTTAAATTTTCGCTCAGATGCCTTTCTATCATCCTTATTTTTATCGGGATGATATTTCATTGCTAGACGTTTATAAGATTTTTTAATTTGCGCACTCGTTGCATCTTGTGATACGCCGAGCACTTCGTAATAATCTCTTTCGGACATCAATGTAATCTTTTACTAAATAATTTTAGAATAAACGAAAGGAACATTAAGCATTAATTTAACTTAACCTTTCTAAAACATCATAAAATTAGCCTTTTTTATTTTCTTTAACTTCTTCAAAATCTGCGTCAACTACATCATCATTTTTTCCGCTTTCAGATTTTGTATCATCTGCTTGTGCAGGTTGTGCCTTTTGCATTAATACCTGCGCTTTTTCACTGAGTGCATTTGTCTTTGTTTCAATGGCTACTTTATCATCATTTTTCATCATTTCTTCTAATTCTTTGATAGCTGACTCAATTGGTGCTTTTTCATTATCAGATAGGTTTGATCCTAATTTAGTTATAGCATCTTTAGTAGTATGAATGACTGCTTCAGCGCCATTTCGTGCACTGGCTAATGCTTGGAATTTTTTATCTTCTTCTGCGTGTACCTCAGCATTTTTAATCATTTTTTCTACTTCTTCATTAGAGAGACCACTTGAGGCTTTAATGGTAACAGATTGTTCTTTGCCTGTGTTTTTATCTTTAGCAGAGACATGCAAAATACCATCAGCATCAATATCAAAAGTTACTTCAATTTGCGGCTGACCTTTAGGAGCAGGCGCAATGCCTTCTAAGTTGAATTGACCCAGTGATTTATTCGTATTTGCTATTTCTCTCTCACCTTGTAACACGTGCACAGTAACTGCTGTTTGATTATCGGCAGCTGTTGAGAAAATCTGCGAAGCATTCGTCGGAATAGTAGTATTTTTTTTAATGAGTTTCGTCATGATGCCACCCATTGTTTCAATGCCGAGTGAGAGTGGAGTAACATCTAAGAGCAAAACATCATTAACACTGCCTGAAAGCACGCCACCTTGAATCGCAGCGCCCATCGCTACTGCTTCATCAGGATTGACATCTTTTCTTGGCTCTTTACCAAAGAAATTTTTCACTGCTTCCTGTACTTTAGGCATCCGAGTTTGACCGCCAACTAAAATTACTTCATCAATATCACTCGCTGAGAGCGAAGCATCTGCTAGGGCAGTGTGGCAGGGCTCAATAGATTTTTCAATCAAATCGCTAACCAAAGATTCTAATTTAGCGCGCATTATTTTAACATTAAGATGCTTTGGGCCACTCGCATCAGCAGTTATATAAGGCAGACTCACTTCTGATTGCTCAGAAGAAGACAACTCAATTTTTACTTTTTCTGACGCTTCTTTAAGACGCTGAAGTGCAATCGAGTCATTCGTTAAATCAATACTGTTAGATTTTTTAAATTCAAGAATTAAATAATTGATAATGCGATGATCAAAATCCTCACCGCCTAAGAAAGTATCGCCATTTGTCGCTAATACTTCAAACTGTTTTTCACCATCAATATCTTCCATTTCAATGATAGAAATATCAAAAGTGCCACCACCTAAGTCATAAACCGCAATTTTTTTATCACCTTTATTTTTATCAATACCATAAATCAAAACCGCAGCAGTTGGTTCATTGATAATACGTTTAACCTCAAGCCCCGCAATTTCACCCGCATCCTTAGTCGCTTGTCTTTGTGAATCATTAAAATACGCAGGCACAGTAATAACTGCCTCCTCCACTTTTTCACCAAGGTAATCTTCGGCAGTTTTTTTCATTTTAGTAAGCACGCGCGCTGCAATCTCAGGTGCTGCCATTTTTTTGTTTTTAACTTCTACCCAGGCATCACCGTTATCTGCTTTTACAATCTTATAAGGTACCAGATCAATGTCTTTTTGCACCGCTTTCTCTTCAAAACGACGGCCAATTAAACGCTTAATGGCATAGAGCGTATTTTCTGGATTTGTGACTGCTTGCCGTTTTGCCGCTTGACCAACGAGCACTTCATTTGAATCCTTAGGATAAGCAACGACAGAAGGTGTTGTCCTATCACCCTCGCTATTTTCAATAACTTTTGCACGTCCGCCTTCCATAATTGCAACACAAGAATTTGTTGTACCCAAGTCAATACCAATTATTTTAGCCATACATGTATCTCCATAGTGTTAATTCTAGCAGAGTTATGATATAGGGTATTTATTTCTATTTTCAAGTCAGATTTCTATTTATTTTAGGTTTTAAGGTTGTTTTAAGATACTGGATTTTAAGCGATTAAAAAATTGTGCATTACAACCATTTTTTAAAATCAATATTGTATATTCTTTCCATCTATCTTAAAATTACTGCTTAAAAGAGTTAAAAATGTTATAAAAATAAAGGAGTTTTATTATGCCAACATTAAAAAAAATTATACTTTCATCCCTAATGTTATTTTTATTCACTCCCCCGGCTATTGCACTTAATAGCCAAGAAAAGGGCGTTAAAAAATTAGTTGAGGAAGCAGTAGTAGCTGTATTGACTGAGGGAGAGGAAAAAGTGCTTTATGCAATCAATAGTGCTAGTTCGCGTTTTGTAACAGATAGTGTTTATTTATTTGCTGGATCACTTAAGCGTATTACGATATTAGCACATCCTTTTCACCCTGAGTTAATCGGCAAGGATTTAAGTTTAATGCATGACGGACATGGCACCTATATTAATTTTGAGTTTGTTAAACTTGCAAATGAAGTAGGGTCAGGCTGGGTGAAATATTGGTGGTACAGGCCGAACTCTAGCAAAAAATCACCCAAGATGACTTATATTCTGAAAGTGCCCAGCAAGAATTTATTTATTGGTGGCGGTTATTATTTAGACGCTCCAGACGGGTAATCAAACAAGATTAAGCAAGTAAAAGTTTATTTAAGCGTTTGACAAAAGCACTTGGATTTCGTACTTGCCCCCCTTCGCTGAGCACTGCCTGATCAAAAAGCACATGCACTAAATCTTCATCCATATTCACTTTTAATTTTTTTACTAAAGGGTGTTTAGGATTAAGTTCCAAAATTGGTTTTGTATCAGGAACTTCTTGGCCAAGTGATTTTAAGATACGCTCCATATTAGCGCCCATGTCGGTCTCATCAGCAACCAAGCAAGAAGGTGATTCTTCTAAGCGATGACTAATTTTTACGCTTTTGACCTGTTCTTTGAGTAAAGTTTCAATTGCTTTAATGGTTTTTTCAAAATCTTTAGAAGCCTTCTCCTTTTCTTTTTTATCTATTGAATCAATACCTTCTAAATCTCCTTTAGCTATTGACTTTAGGCGTTTTCCTTCGTATTCATTAAAATTATTTACCAGCCATTCATCAACGCGATCACTCAGTAGTAATACTTCAATATTTTTGCGTTTAAAAATTTCCAGATGTGGCGAGTTTTTGGCAGCAGTAAAATTGTCAGAGGTGATGTAATAAATTGCCTTTTGTTCTTTACCCATACGCGAAACATATTCTTTTAGAGAAACTGTTTGTTCTGTTAGGGAATCTTTACTGCTGGAAAAACGTAATAATTCAGCAATGGTTTCTCGGTTATTAAAGTCTTCTACCACACCTTCTTTCATTACCATACCAAAGGCATGCCAAAACTCGCTATACATTTCAGGTTTATTTTTCGCTATTTTCATCAGCGCCAATAAAACACGTTTCACACAAGCTTGGCGAATTTTATCAATGACTTTATTATTTTGCAGAATTTCTCGTGAGATATTAAGCGGCAGGTCGTTCGTGTCAATCACACCTTTTATAAACCTAAGATAAAGTGGCATTAGTTTTTCGTTATCTTCGGTAATAAAAACACGTTTTACATAAAGTTTGATACCGCCTTTGCGCTTTGGCTCCCACATATCATAAGGTGCTTTTTTAGGAATATAAAGGAGTGAAATATATTCTAATTTACCTTCAACTTTGTTGTGTAAATATAACAATGGTTCAGACATATCAAAAGTGAGTTGTCGATAAAATTCGTTATATTCATCTGCTTTGAGTGTTTTTTTATCTTCGGTCCAAAATGCTTTAGCCTTATTCACTGTTTCATATTCTATGATGTCATCTTTTTTCTTCTTTTTAGCTTTATTTTCTTTGTCATCTTTATCTTCAGTAGCGGGCATTTTATCGGCTAACATTTTGATAGGCACAGTGATATGTTCTGAATATTTATGAATGATGCCCTTTAAACGATAGCCTTGCAGAAACTCTTTTGCATCCCCTTTTAAGTGGAGAGTAACGCTAGTACCGTGAGTTCCAAGCGCAATGTTTTCAATGCTATATTCTCCTTTGCCCTCAGAGTACCAACGCACACCATTTTCTTTATCATCTCCTGCTTTTAAACTTTCAACCACCACTTCTTTCGCGACAATAAAAGAGGAATAAAAGCCCACCCCAAATTGACCAATTAGGTTGCTATCCTGTGCTTTGTTCTTATCAAGGTTTTGCAGGAATTTTTTCGTGCCTGAATTAGCGATAGTGCCGATATTTTCAATAAGTTCTTTTTGGCTCATGCCGATACCATTATCTTTAATAGTAATGGTTTTTTTGCTTTCATTAACATCAATATAGATTTCACCCATTGTTGCTTTACTGGTTAATTTTTTGTTAGAAAGTGCTTCAAAACGTAGTCTATCAATAGCATCAGAAGCATTAGATATTAATTCTCTTAAAAAAATTTCTTGATTAGAATATAATGCGTGAATCATTAAATCTAGTAATTGACTCACTTCAGTTTTAAAAACATGGGTTTGTTTGTTGCTCATATCTTTTTTAGTTAGTTTTATTAGAAACAACTAATTATGGTTTGCATTGGATTTTTTCAAGTCTTAAAAATAAACAATTTCATATTTTTTTTTGGTATGATTATAGAGAGACTGTTACTTAAAAGTTTATTTTATGAACATGCAATAAGTTTTCTAAAATACTATAATTTAAAATTATTTTAAAAAATAGCCACAATGAAAGAGCAAATTACCATGTTTATAAAGGAACTATTGGCGGAAAATAAATATGCGCTCAATACTTCTAAAGCATACGCGCAAGATTTAAAGGCATGGCAGTCTTTTTGTCAAAACTACGCTATTAAGTCTTGGCAAAATCTTGATGAAAAAAATATTAATTTATTTATAAAAACACTGCGAATGAAAAACTTTTCTGTGCGCACAATTAAACGTTATTTATCAACTTTGAGTGCTTTTTTTGCTTATCTTGATAAAAAATCACCCATAGCGAGTAAATGTCATATAACACGCATTAAAGTAGGAAAAACAGAAAAACTTGTGCCTAAGACACTTACCTATGAACAAATTGAGTGTATGCTCAGAATGCGTGCAAATGGTATACTGGATTTAAGAAACATTGCGATGATTTCTGTATTTTATAGTGCAGGACTTAGGCTGAGCGAACTGGTTGGTTTAAACTTAAGTGATATTGATAGAAATGAGGGTTTTGTGCGTGTGTTAGCTAAGGGCGGTTTTGAGCGTTATGTACCGGTTGGTAAAGAAACAATTCAGTATATCCAGCGTTATTTGCACGCTTCGGTTTATCATAATCTTCAAAATTTAAGTAAGCAAGCACTTTTTTTAAATCGTATAGGAAAAAGGATAAGCGCGCGCATGGTAGAGAATATTATTAAAGAATGTGCACTTAAAAGTGGTATTGATATATATCTGCACCCACATATGCTGCGCCATTCTTCAGCTACACATTTTTTGCAATCTAGCCATGATTTAGTGAGTGTACAAAATTTTTTGGGACATAAAAGCATTAAATCTACGCAATGCTATACACATCTAGATTACCTAGAATTAGCAAAAGTTTATGACAAATGCCACCCCCGAGCGAAACACTAAGACATCAACATCCAGTCACTTTTCGCCTAGTGATAAAAAGTGCCTAGAAGAATTTTTTAAGATATTTGGAAGAAGAGGCGTTGTTATTTATGGGTTATCTGTGTTCTGAGGTATATAATTATTCTGAGCTTAATGTAGTTTTTTCTTATAGCATTATATTCATTCCTTTATTGTGGTATTTGATGCTTGTACTCCTGAGGTGCTTTCTAAATGGTAAATTGCTATAAGCAGTAAGTTTAGCGTATTTTATTGATGAGATAAAGGCCTTCAGTGTCAATAACTTTATAATAAACAGTGTTTATAAGATATCTTTATTGTATGAATGAGATATAATACTGGGCGTGATAAAGTGGTTATGGTAATAGGTAAATACAGTTCGTGTCTTAAATATTGAATTTAGAGATAGAAATGAAAAATAACTTTACTAAACTTTATGATAAAAATTTTCGTCGTAATTTAAGAAATGCACCAGGAGAATATGCCCAAAAGTTAGGTTATCATCTCGGTGATGCTAAAGTGCAGGTAGTAACAAATACTGGTGATGTTGTTTATATGGCAATTAACTACGATGATGATACTGGTATAGATCTTAAAAAAATGCGAGGTGCAGGGAATAAAAAGAGTTCACTTGGTTCAGCAGGTTCAATAAGCTCAATTTCAACAGAAAGCTCAACGGTAAGCTCATTTGGAACACTTGGCAGTGTGAGTACAAGCAGACCTGAACCTCCTCCTGGCCCTGGTCCTGATCCGTATTAATCTGCTTTTAGCTTATGTGAGAAAATAATACTTTAGTTAAATTTGGAGATAGAAATGAAAAATAACTTTACTAAACTTTATGATAAAAATTTTCGTCGTAATTTAAGAAATGCACCAGGAGAATATGCCCAAAAGTTAGGTTATCATCTTGGTGATGCTAAGGTGCAGGTAGTAACAAATACTGGTGATATTGTTTATATGGCAATTAACCATGATGACAGTGATGTAGATCTCAAAAAAGTGCGAGGTTCAGGTAATAAACTGAGTTCAACTGGTTCAGCAGCTTCACTAAGCACAGTTTCAACAGAAACCTCAACAGTCTTATGCGTGGGTACAATTGGCACTGTAAGCACAAGAAGTATAAATAAATAATAAAAGATTATTTTTTTGTAAGTTTTTTGTGGTGGCTCGTTATTCCAGGTTTCGTACTCAGCAAGCAGTTATATGTTTAAAAAAAGGCGGCGTGATTGCCCATCCTAGTGATACTATTTATGGATTAGCGTGTTTACCTAAATACCCTCAGGCAGCAGAGAAGATATTAGTACTTAAAAACCGCGAGATAGATAAAGGATTATTACTTTTATCCTCAGATATTTGTTATATAAGAAGTTATATTAGTTTTAAGTTGGATGAGTATTATTTAGAAAAAATAACTAAAACAAACACACCGACAACTTATTTATTACCTGCAAATAGTGGAGTGCCAGTTTATATACGTGGTTGTTTTGATACAGTTGCAGTGCGCATAACATCGCATCCTTTAGTAAAAGCACTGTGTATTGGCACTAAAAGTGCCTTGCTTTCTAGCAGTGCAAATATTCACGGACTTAGATGTGCTAAAACCATAGTAAAATTAAGTGTTTATTTTAATAGGCAGTTAGACTATATTCTCGCACCTGTATATCAAAATAAGGCTCGAGCATCAAGTATTAAAAATATTTTGACAGATAAAATAATCAGATGATTAAAAGAGTAGAAACATATTTACTTGATTTACAAAAGCGTATTTGTAGTGTACTAGAACAATTAGATAGTAGGGAAAAATTTCAAACTGACCATTGGCAAAAAAAAGAAAATAATATTGGCAATGGTATTACTAGAGTGATGACAAATGGCGCTGTGTTTGAAAAAGCAGCTGTTAATTTTTCTAAAATAAGTGGTGCACATATGCCAGCATCTGCCAGTGCAAACCGCCCT
Source organism: Gammaproteobacteria bacterium (assembly GCA_965207345.1). Taxonomy (GTDB): domain Bacteria; phylum Pseudomonadota; class Gammaproteobacteria; order PS1; family Pseudothioglobaceae. The sequence goes on from OZ242280.1 coordinate 1,019,924, forward strand.
GAATTAAGTGGATGTTTTTTTAATGCCACTGGCTTGTCACTGGTGCTACATCCCTTAAACCCTTTTGCACCAACTGTGCACATGAATGTAAGATTTTTTGTGGCGAGCAAAAAAGATAGAGTACCCGTTTGGTGGTTTGGTGGCAGTTTTGATTTAACACCGTATTACGGTTTCAAAGAAGATGCTGTGCACTGGCATAAAAGTGCTAAAGTAGCGTGTACGCCATTTGGTTTAGATATTTATCCTCGCTATAAGAAATGGTGCGATAATTATTTTTATTTAAAACATAGAAACGAGCCCAGGGGTATTGGAGGTTTATTTTTTGATGATTTAAATGCAGGTGGTTTTGAACACTGTTTTGCATTTACTAAGGTTGTTGGTGATGCTTTTCTTGATGCTTATTTGCCAATTATAAAGAGACGTAAAGATATTTCTTATAGCGAAGAGAATATTCGTTGGCAACATTATCGTCGCGGTCGTTATGTAGAGTTTAATTTAGTTTATGATAGAGGTACGCTTTTTGGGCTACAAACAGGTGGACGTAGCGAATCTATTTTAGCATCCCTACCACCTAAGGTAAGTTGGCAATATCAATATAAGCCTAAACCAAATAGTGCTGAGATGCGCTTATACGAAGAATTTTTAATTGCTAAAGATTGGTTAGAATGATAAATTTAATTAAAAAAATACAGATTTTAGATGTGAGAAGATTATTATGTCCGTTACCTGTGATTGAGTTAGCCGAAGCTATTATAAAGATTAATTGCAGTGAAGTGATTAAAGTAATAGCGACTGATCAGGGTGTGATGCACGATATTCCTACTTGGTGTAGAATTAATAATCACAAGTTACTCAAAATTGAAGAAAGTGATGGCAATATTATGCTTTGGGTTCAGAAATAAGGTAGAATAGCGTGCTTTTGCTATGGCATGTATTTTTAATGCATGTCAATAGTTTGTTTTTTTAATAAGGGGAAGGCATGTCTGCAAAAAATGTGATGCAAATGATTAAAGATAATGAAGTGCGGTTTGTTGATTTTCGTTTTACTGATACCAAAGGTAAAGAACAACATATAAGCGTGCCGAGTCATGCAATTAATACAATTAAACTAAAAGAAGGGCAAATGTTTGACGGCTCTTCCATTGAGGGCTGGAAGAGCATTGATGAATCAGATATGATGTTAAAACCAGATACCGCAACAGCGATAATGGATCCATTTTCTGAAGAAACGACGCTTATTCTTCGTTGTGATATTATTGAAACTGAAACAATGGAGGGTTATGAAAAAGACCCGCGCTTCATTGCAAAAAAAGCCGAATCTTATATGAAAGATATTGGTATCGCTGATATTGCTTATTTTGGTAATGAGCCAGAATTTTTTGTATTTGATAGTGTAAAGTGGGATACGGGTTTTGGCTTAGGTAAAGCATTTTATGAAATTCATTCAAGTGAAGCAGATTGGGAGTCTATGAGTGATTTTGAAGGCGGTAACAAGGGCCATAGACCGCGTATTAAAAAAGGTTATTTTCCAGTGCCACCTGTTGATTCTTTGCATGATTTAAGGGGTGCGATGTCGCTTGCAATAGAAGAAATGGGTGTTACAACTGAAGTGCACCACCACGAGGTAGGCACGGCTGGGCAATGTGAGATTGGTGCTTTATTTAATACACTTGTTAGAAAATGTGATGAGACACAAATTTTAAAATACTGTGTGCATAATGTGGCGCATTTGTATGGTAAAACCGCCACTTTTATGCCTAAGCCAATTGCAGTTGATAATGGCAATGGTATGCACGTGCATCAATCTCTTAGTAAAAATGGTAAGAATTTATTTGATGGCAACGATTATGCGAATTTATCAAAGATGGCACTTTATTATATTGGCGGCATTATCAAACACGCGCGTGTACTCAATGCTTTCACTAATCCCTCTACAAATTCGTATAAACGTTTAGTGCCAGGTTTTGAAGCGCCAGAAATGCTGTCTTACTCTGCTAAAAATCGCTCTGCTGCCATTCGTATTCCATTTGTTTCTAGTGCAAAAGCACGCCGTGTTGAGGTACGTTTTCCTGATCCATCTGCTAATCCATATCTGGCATTTGCAGCAATGTTAATGGCAGGATTAGATGGGATTCAAAATAAAATACATCCAGGCGAGGCAATGGATATTAACCTTTATAATTTATCTGAGAAAGAGAAAAAAAGTTTGCCAAAGGTATGCTCTACTTTAAAGCAGGCATTAAATGAGTTGGATGAGGACCGTGCATTTTTATTAAAAGGTAATGTATTTACTGAGACAATGATTGATGATTATATTGACCTTAAAACTGAAGAGGTAACCGCACTGCTTGCTTCACCTCACCCTATTGAGTTTGATATGTATTATAGTGTTTAGTCATAGTCTGCGTTTCAATTTTTTAGTGTATATTAGAGTTTTAGGCTAATATGGCATTTTATTGATATTTTGCTTTGCTGTATTATTTGTAAAATATTAGTAGCCTTTTGATTATGACAGATGATATTTTTATCAAGTTTGATCACGTTAAAAAAAGTTACGATGGCAGGACATTCGTTGTTAAAGACTTAAATTTAGAAATTTTTAGAGGAGAATTTTTAACGATGCTGGGGCCCTCTGGTTCTGGTAAGTCAACATGTCTTATGATGTTATCGGGTTTTGATGACCTAACAGGTGGTGCTATACTTGTTAGTGGTAGGCCAATACAAAATACACCATCACATAAGCGTAATATTGGTATGGTATTCCAAAATTACGCCTTATTTCCGCACATGACAATTGCCCAGAATTTAGCTTATCCGCTTAAATTTCGTGTTTTAAATCGCTTGGAAGCTCAAAATAGGGTGGATGAATTTTTAGCATTAGTACGCCTAGAAAAATTTGCACACCGTTATCCTGCACAACTTTCAGGCGGACAACAACAACGTGTTGCCTTGGCTAGGGCACTTATTTATAAACCTGATTTAGTTTTAATGGATGAACCGCTTGGTGCACTTGATAAAAATTTGCGCGGGCAAATGCAATATGAAATTAAAAAATTGCATCAATTACTTGGTTTTACCGCAATTTATGTAACACACGACCAGAGCGAAGCATTGACAATGTCGGATAGAGTTTTAGTATTTAATGAGGGAGTTGTGCAGCAACTTGCTGACACAAAAACAATTTACAATCAGCCTAAAAATAAATTTGTTGCTAATTTTATTGGTGAGAATAACCAAATCAGCGCGGTGGTTGAAACGCAACTTAACACCCGAGTTTTAGCCAAAGTGGGTGAGGAAATATCTTTGTTTGCTTTTGCACCAAATTATTATCCACAAGGTAAGCGCGTTGAATTATTTATTCGTCCAGAAAATTTGCTCATTTTAAATGACAAAAACAGTCACGCAGAAAATGATAACATTATCAAAGTAACTATTAAGCGTATTATTTTTATTGGTGATCACCTAAGAATTTATACTGAATTTTTATCTGATTATATGCTAGTGATTAAACATCATTATAATCAAAGGGAGTATTTATCAATTGGAGATGAAATAACACTTGGATTTTCGTTTGAATATTGTATTGCATTGAGCGCATAATGTGAAAAATATTTCTAATTATTAAAGTCATGGAAATAAGTGCTAAATTAAAAGGAGGATGCGATGAATATTAGTAAAATAGTTATAGTATCAGTTGTAGCAATAATTATTGCTGTAGTTGTTTTTTTTGTTTTTAAAGGAAGTGTTGACCCAAATAGAAAATCAATAGACAGCAAAGATAGTATTACTGTTGTTTCTTTTGGTGGCAGTTATGGTGCAACGCAAAAAAAACATATGATTGAGCCATTTGTCAAAGAAACAGATATTCAGGTATTATTTGAAGATTATACAGGTGGTCTTGCAGAATTAAAGGCACAAGTTGAATCAGGGCATGTGTTCTGGGATGTTGTTGATATGGAATATCTTCATTTAGAGCGTGCGTGCTCTGAGGGTTTATTAGAAATTATTCCACGAGATATTTTAAAACCGGGGGATAATAATCTCAGCGCACAAGATGATTTTTTACCAGAAGCATTTATAAACGAATGCGCTGTTGGTAGTATTGTTTGGTCTGTTATTTTTGCATATAGAAATGACTTAGTCATTAAACCAATGAATATTAAAGATTTTTTTGATATTGAAAAAATACCAGGTAAGAGGGCACTCAAAAAAAGAGCAGAAATTAATTTAGAATGGGCATTAATTGCAGATGGTGTTGATAAATCTAAAGTTTATGAAATATTAGCGACTGAATCTGGTGTTAAAAGAGCATTTAAAAAATTAGATAGCATTAAAAAAGATATTATTTGGTTTGATTCTTGGTCACAGCCGCCGCAGCTTTTAAACGATGGTAGCGTTGTAATGTCACAATCTGCAAACGGGCGTATTTATCGCGCCATTAAAGACAATGGTTCAGATTTTACTATTGTATGGCAAGGGCAAATGTATGATCTAGATGGCTGGGTAATTCCTAAAGGCAGTAAAAATTTAGAAAATGCGCTGCGTTTTATTACGTTTACAACAGAAACAAAACCATTGTCTACTATGCAGTTAATGGCTTATGGCCCAACAAGAAAATCATCACAAGATTATATCTCTGATGCAGTTAAAGCACAGCTACCAACGGCGCATTTAGATAAAGGCTTAAAGGTTGATAGTGTTTTTTGGGCAGATAATGTAACTAGTTTAAATGAGAGATTTTCAGCGTGGCTATTAAAAAGATAAAAGGTTTTAATTGAAATTTATTTTAGTTTAACCTTGATGAATTAATGACAACTATCGTGCAATCAATTCATCATCACAAGAGGCGTATTAAGGCAGTGTTATTGGTAATGCCTTTGCTAGTGTCGCTTTTTGTATTTTTTTTAGCTCCTATTGCTTATATACTTTACAAAAGCTTTTATAATCCAGTAGTTTCTGAATTATTGCCTAAAACTTTGTCATCACTTGAAAATTGGAATTACGATGGGAGCGGTTTACCAGAAGATAAGACTTATAAAATTTTTGCTCTTGAGTTAAAAATTTTATCTGAGGTGCGTCTATCAGGTAAATTGGCTGAGCAAATTAATCATATTTTACCGCATAGTGGCGCAGTAATTAAACGCACTGCACGCGCTTTAAAAACACTTCAATTTAGTAAACAAGAAGATTTTAAAAAACTACTTGGCAATTTAGATGCAATATGGCTGAGCCCTGATATTTGGGCAGGTATCAAAAATTCAGGTTCTGTTTTCACACTCAATTATTATGCTAATGCCCTAGATTACAATGTCGGACTAGCAGGTGATTTTATCAAACGCCCTGGGTCATCAAGGGTGTATATTCCTATTTTAACAAAAACACTTTGGATTGCACTGCTTATCACGCTGATTTGTTTTGCATTTGGTTATCCCGTTGCTTATTATATTGCCTCTGTACATGGGCATCATGCAAACATACTACTTATGCTTGTTTTACTACCTTTTTGGACATCTTTTTTAGTGCGTACAACTGCGTGGATTGCTATTTTACAAACTGATGGTATTGTAAATAAAACTTTGCTTTATTTTAATTTAATTTCTAAACCGCTTGACATACTCTACAATCAGTTTGCTACTATCCTGGCAATGGTACATATTCTTATGCCATTTATGATTTTGCCCCTTTATAGCGTGATGAAGGGCATTGATAAATCTTATTTACATGCTTCTAAATCGCTTGGTGCAAATAGCATTCGGTCTTTTATATATATTTATTTCCCATTGAGCCTACCAGGTGTTATGGCAGGGGCGCTATTGGTATTTGTAATTTCTCTTGGTTATTATATAACGCCTGCTTTACTAGGTGGAATTGATGGGCAACTTATGAGCAATTTAGTGGTATTACATATGCGTGAGACAAATAATTGGCAACTTGGGGCAGCACTGAGTACCATTCTTTTGATTTTAGTGCTTGTACTGTACGTGATTTACGATAAATGGATTGGGTTTGATAAACTAAAATTTTAGCTGATGTCTAAATATATTCTAGTGCAAAAAATTTGGGATTATTGTTTTTTATTACTAGTCATTTCTGTGCTTTTCTTTTTGATATTTCCAGTTATTGTAATTGTGCCGCTCTCATTTAATGCTGAACCATTTTTTAGTTTTACACAGGGAATGTTAAATTTAGAAAGAGATGCTTATTCACTTAAATGGTATACAACCTTTTTTGCCGATGATAATTGGCAATTAGCAATTAGGAATAGTTTTTATTTTGCATTTAGCGCAATGATATTTGCTAGCATTTTGGGCACACTAGCAGCATTGGGCTTGTCATCTAAGTATATGCCTTTTAAATCTGGCATCAATGCAATAATTCTCTCTCCAATAATTATACCTGTTGTGGTTATCGCTACGGGCATGTATTTTTTTTATGTTTATATTGATATTGTAGAATCAGATTTTGCCATTATTATCGCACACACTATGCTAGGTGTGCCATTTGTTGTTATTACTGTGAGTGCAACTCTAGTTGGTTTTGACAGAACCCTATTAAAAGCAGCACGCTCATTAGGCGCTAATGCTGTTTACAGTTTTTTCAGTATTACACTTCCCATCATACGTCCGGGCGTTATCTCGGGTGCATTATTTGCCTTTGTTACTTCTTTTGATGAAGTGGTAATTGTACTTTTTATGGCAACAGCTGAGCAGCGCACCATCCCTAAGCAAATGTTTTCTGGGTTAAGAGAAGAGATTAGCCCAACTATTTTAGCAGCAGCGACTTTGTTACTCGTCATTTCTATTTTGTTGCTTATTACCACGTATTATTTAAGCTATAGGGCAAAATACAAAACAAAAACACTATAATAAAATATTTGCAAATGTATAAAATTTTATGTTATTTAATACATTAAAATAATTATTTTTTAAAATGAAAATATGACGTACATAAAACATCATTGGAAGAAGAGCGAAATAGAAGCATTATTTGCCTTAGCATTTAATGATTTATTATTTAAAGCGCACAGAGTACACAGAGAATTTTTTAATGCTAATAAAATTCAGCGTAGTGCACTCTTAAGTGTCAAAACAGGTGCATGTCCAGAAGATTGCTCTTATTGCGCTCAAAGCGCACGCTATGATACGCAGTTAAAGCGAGAAACACTAATGCCCTTAGCTGAGGTTATAACGCAGGCTAAAAGTGCAAAAAAAAGTGGGGCAACGCGTTTTTGCATGGGTGCTGCCTGGCGTAACCCTACAGATAAAAATCTAGATAAAGTAATTGTTATGATAAAGGCTGTTAAAGCGCTTGATATGGAGACTTGCGTAACACTTGGCATGCTCAGTAATAAACAAGCTAGGAAATTAAAAACTGCTGGGCTTGATTACTATAATCATAACATTGATACTTCTAAAGAATATTATAACCAGGTAATTACTACGCGTAGTTTCGAGGATAGGATAAAAACTTTGCAAGCTCTTAGAACAGCAGGTATTCGTGTTTGCAGTGGCGCTATTTTAGGGATGGGTGAGACACGTGCAGATAGAATATCTATGCTCAAATCACTTGCTAATTTGGAGGAGCATCCGGAAAGTGTGCCCATTAACGCGCTTATTCCAATTGATGGCACACCACTTGCTGATGCAAAACCAATTAGTGATATTGAGTTTGTACGCGTTATTGCCGTTGCTAGAATTATGATGCCGCGCTCTGTTATTCGCCTATCTGCTGGTCGTCTTAATATGACAAGTGCTATGCAGGCACTGTGTTTTTTTGCTGGTGCTAACTCCCTGTTTTATGGCGAGCAATTACTGACAACAGGCAATGCACCTGTTGATTCTGATGCGCGTTTATTTAATGAGCTTGGTATTCAGTAAAAAAAGGAATAAAAAATCAGTGTGAATTAAATGCAACCAATAAAAGTATGGCAATTAGCAGTAATATATTTATTACAGAAATCAAAAAATTGATAGGCTATAATTTTAGTAACAGAAATAGAGAAAGAGCTGAGGTATGGCAGAGCTTTATTACCTTTATCTGCTTTTTGCGGTATCATAGGAAATCTGCTAATAGTTAGATGTTTACCATCCATCTTTCTGTTATTTTTTATAAGGGAGTTGGAGAGAAAATATGCAAAATAATACTTCTGCAAAAGAAAATCCTTGTATATTTTTGGAAAAATATCCCAAAAACATGAAAACATTGCCTATAAATATATATCTAATAATAAAGAAGATTTTCCTGACCCTGCCTGTATTCAATACACTCATTATTGGGCAGAAAACAATATATCAACACCACAAAAAGCCATTGCACTTTTTAGGGTTTTAGATAGGCTCAAATACTCTGATAATGAAATAGTTCAATATTCAATATTTGTAGTGTATAAAGAAGGGGTATAAATGAAATTCCATAAAAAGGTTGGTACAGTGACAATGACAGGGTCAGTTATATTGTTGGTATTACTATCTGCATTATCAGAAAATAATAGCCGCGGCTATTGCGGTTATGGTCGTGGCTATTACAGAGAAGGTTTTAATTTTCTAATGAATTGTCTAAGTTTGTATGGTCGGGAATTAAAATATGTATTAGTATTATGTGTTATATTATTTTGCGTAGGTTTTCTCTGGTATAAAGCAGTATTAAATATCCCTAATAGTATTAAATATCCCTAATAGTATTAAATATCCCTAATAGTATTAAAAATTTCAAACACAATAAACCTTTAGAATAAAATAGAGTTTATAAATAAAGGACAAGCAATAATAATTAGGGTTAGAGTGTAATTAAATTATTAAAATTAAGTAAAAAAAACTATTCATCATAATAAAATTACCTAACTAAGTGTTCCAGCAGACGGTTTATGTTGTTCGCTAAATTAGGTCGTTATAAAGCAATAATACGCTCTGCCTGCTCAGCGCGTTTTTCATCGTGTGTGGTGATAATGAGTGTAATATAAGCAGCTTTTGTCTCTGTTAAGAGATGGTTGAAAATTTGTGTTGCTGTTTTGGTATCCAAGTTTCCTGTGGGTTCGTCTGCTAAGAGAATTTCTGGTTTATGAATAAGTGCCCTAGCAATAGCAATGCGCCCGCGCTCTCCGCCTGATAGCGCGTTTGGTAGGTGCTTTGCGCGCTCAGTTAAGTTTATTTTTTCCAGCAGGGCATAGGCTTTTTTGCGGGCATTTTTTTTATTTTCACCGCAAATACGAAGAGGCATAGCAATATTATCCAGCGCACTAAAGGATTTTAACAAATGTGTCTGCTGATACATAAAACCAAAATATTTGCGCCGAAACAAAGTGCGCGCACTTTCGGACATTTTTTTGGTATAACGCCCTTTAATAATAATGTTCCCTGTGCTTTGAGTATCCAGTGTGCCGATGAGATGAAGTAACGTTGACTTACCCACGCCACTTCTACCAACAATAGCAATATGTTCACCTTTTTTAACGTTTAGGTTAAAATTATTTAATACTGGGGTATTGTGAAATTTGCCAGTGTAGGAGTAACCTAAATTTTCACAGCGGATGATATCCGAATTTTCTGCATTTATTTTTTGAGGCATAATTGATAAAATTAGTAGAATATATGACCCTAATTTTTTACCTATTCGTAATTTAAAATTTTAATGACATTCATTTTAGCACCGTAATAAGCAGGATAAATACTGGATAAGACAACAGCAGTAAAAGCACTTAAGACAGTTAAAATAATATCTAAGGTTTTAATTTCTGAGGGCAGGCGATTTACATAAAAAATATGCTCAGGTAATAATTTAAAATGAAATATCCCCTCCAATGTGCTTACAACTGTTTCAATATTAAGTGCAAGCAAAATACCAAGTGCAGCCCCGATACTAATGCCAATAATGCCGATAAGTAAACCTTGATAAAAAAATATTTTCATAATGCTACCTTTGCGCATCCCCATTGTTTTTAAAATGGCAATATCAGCTTTTTTATTATTTACCACCATTACCATCATAGAGACAATATTAAAAGCAGCGATGATAATAATAAAAAATAAAATAAGCGCTACCATATTTTTTTCTAATTGAAGTGCACGGATAAAGTTTGCTTTTTGCTGAGTCCAAGTGATGATTTGATAAGGGCGGGTTTCAGAGTTACTATTTATAAATTTACTCAAAGCAGTGCGTATTTTATCTGCAGCAAAAACATCGCTAAATTTTAAACGCAAGCCACTGATATGATTTTTAATGACGTAGAATTTTTGTGCTTGACTCAGATGAATAAGCCCAAGGTGATTGTTATATTCTGGAGCACCTGCATCAAAAATACCGCTGACTTTAAAATGCTTCAAATGTGGCATTGGAATTGCTGAATTTTGTTTAATATCAGGGGCTAATAAGAGCACTTCATCACCCACACTAATACCAAGATTCAGTGCTGTGCCAAGCCCAATTAAAATTTGCGCTTCATCTTCACTTAAGGTATTAGTGCCATAGCGCATTTTAAAAAGTAAGTGTGAGACAGATTTTTCTGCCTCTGGCAAAATACCACGCACAGAAATACCGCCTACCTCTCCTTTATGACTTAAGAGTGCATATTTTTCAATATAGGGCGCAACGCCTACGATATGCGCTTCATTTTTAATTTTTGGGTATTTCTTAATTTTACTTTCTAGTGTGCGCCAATTTATAAGTCTATTGTCATAACTCGTGATATAGCCATGTGCAATTGCAGCAAGAATACGTTCTTTAATTTCTTTGTGAAAACCATTCATTACCGAAAGGGTGGTGATAAGTGTCATCACAGTAATAATGAGTGATAGAATGGAGACAGTACTAATAAATGAGATAAAACCGCCACGCACACGTGTAGTGCGCAAATATTTGGTAGCGATTTGCAGTTCAAGCATGATAAAAAATAAGAGTGCTAGAAATAAGAGAATACAATACTTAATGATTATTTTTTAACTTAGCAGATTATAGCATAATTAAGCATTATGTCCTTTATCTCCTTATCTTAGTTTAGAATAACAAAATAAATGTTAGAAAAGAAATTAAATCGCTGGCGTTTTTTATTGTTGCCGCTATCTTATATATTTGTGCTGATTGTTTTTATACGTCGTGCTATTTACCGCTTGGGCTTACGCCGCGTCATTTATTTAGAAAAACCAATTATTGTCGTTGGCAACATTATTCTTGGTGGCACAGGCAAAACGCCACTTAGTATTTATCTTGCACATTATTTTGCAAAACAAGGCTTTAAAGTGGGCGTCGTATGCAAAGGCTATGGCGGTAAGCATCAAAAAGGTAGCTTATGTGTGAATACGCATACACCGGTTGATATAAGTGGTGACGAGGCAAAACTTATCAAAGAAAAAACAAATGCTATTGTGGTGGTTAATAAAAATCGCGCACAAGGGGCGAAGAGTGCAATTATGATGGGAGCAGATATTATTATAAGTGATGACGGCTTGCAGCACTATAAGATGCACAGAGATATTGAAATTATATTAATAGATAGCGCACGCGGTATCGGCAACGGTTTGTTTTTACCAGCGGGTATCTTGCGTGAATCCACAGCGCGTCTTTTGGATGCAGATTTTTTAATTTATCACAGACGTCCAAACCAAGAAATAAATATACACAAAAAATTAGCACCATATTTAGCGGGCGATAATGTATTTGAAATGCGTTTGCTACCCCTGCATTTTATCAATGTAAAAACGCGTATGATAAAAACACTAACATCACTTCAAAAAACATCTAAATTATTTTATGCACTAGCAGCCATTGCAAATTCTGAAGGTTTTTTTTCTTTACTCAAACAATCAGGTTTTATGATAAGAGAAAAGTCTTTTCCAGATCATTATAGGTTTACAGTGTGTGATTTTAAAAAAATGCATCAATATCCCGTGTTGATGACTGAAAAAGATGCGGTAAAATGCACACATTTTGCACATCAAAATATGTGGTGTTTAGCGGTTAAGGCAGAATTAAGTAGTGATTTTTTATCAAAAATTAGTACGCGTTTAGATAAAATCACATAATATAGTTCTATTAAATATAATTTTTAAAATAAAATACTAATCACACTGGGTAACTAAAAATGTTATTAGATGAAAAATTATTATCAATGTTAGTTTGTCCTAAAACAAAGGCAGCACTTAAACAAGTTGGCGATGAGCTAATTTGTGAGGAGAGCGGGCTGGCTTATCCTATTTATGACGGTATTCCCGTTTTACTGATTGATGAAGCACGTGATTTAACAAAAGATAAAAGTAAAAAATAAGAGAATACTGGAAAAATCCTTATCTTCTATATGCAGTACAGCAAATGTTGAGCTTTTCGGTTATCATCCCTGCACGTTATCATTCTAGCCGTTTGCACGCAAAATTGCTTAGAACTTTGGGTAATAAGCCAGTTATTGAACATACTTATCTTCGTGCTTGTGAAAGTGGTGCTGAGCGTATTATTATTGCAACAGATGATGCGCGTATTGAAAAAGTATGTTTAGATTTTGGCGCCGAGGTGTGCATGACTAAAGACAGCCATCCATCAGGTACAGCGCGTATCGGCGAGGTCATTGATAAGTGTAAATTGAAAGATGAGCAAATTATTGTTAACTTGCAAGGCGACGAACCTGTCTTACAAAGCATGCTTATCACGCAAGTTGCAAAAAATTTATACACCCACAAAACAGCAGTTGCAACCCTTTGTACTCCACTTAGAACTGTGGAGGAATATAGAGATAATAATGTGGTCAAAGTTGTAAAAAATGTAAATGATAGAGCACTTTATTTTTCACGCTCTCCTGTGCCTTATTTTTGTGATATGAAAATAATACTGCAGGTGTGTTATCGTCATATCGGCATTTATGCTTATCAGACGAGTTTTTTGCGCACTTTTCTGAAATACAAGATGAGTATATTAGAGAAAGTTGAATCTTTAGAGCAGCTCACTATGCTCTATTATGGTTATGATATACATACTTATACTAGTAAAATATGCACAGGTTTTGGGATAGACACGAAAGAAGATTTAGAAAAATTAAGAGCAACATGGCAATCATAGATGGCAGAAAAATCGCACAGAATTTATTAAATCATCTAGCAGATGAGGTGCGAAAATTGAAGCAAAAACCTGGTTTAGCAGTGATCACTGTAGGAAGAAACCCTGCTTCTAAAATTTATGTGAAAAATAAACTTGCTATGTGTAAGCAAGTGGGTATTTACTCAAAGAAAATAGCGCTTGTTGAGAATATTACTGAGAGAGAATTGTTAGTTGAGATTGACAAGCTGAATAGGGCAGATGATATTGATGGCATTTTAGTGCAACTCCCATTACCTGAGCACTTAGAAGTAAATAAAATTTTAGCTCATATTGCCCCAACTAAAGATGTAGATGGTCTTCATCCTTATAATGCAGGTAGATTGATGCAAAATGATCCGCTATTAACGGCGTGCACTCCAAAAGGCATTATGTATTTATTAAGTGCTACAAATGTTACTATATTAGGACGTTATGTGGTAGTTGTTGGTGCATCTAATATTGTAGGAAAGCCGATAGCGATGTTGTTACTTAATGCGGGAGCAACTGTTTGCATTTGCAATAGTAAAACAAAAGATTTAAGCAGTTATTTAAAAAAGGCAGATATTGTTATAGTCGCTGTGGGTAAGGCAAAACTTATTCGTGCTGATATGTTAAAAGAAAGTAGCGTGATAATTGATGTAGGTATTAATTATCTAGCGAATGGTACAATAGTTGGTGATGTTGATTTTGAGAATGTTAAGAAAAAGGTAGCTAGCATTACTTCTGTCCCTGGCGGCGTTGGACCGATGACAATTGCGAGTTTGATAGAAAATACTGTATTTGCTCACAAGACACGAAGGCTTATAAATACAAAAAAAGATTAAGAGACCAAATATGATACTGACAAACAAAACCTCAATTGGTTTCTCTAAAAACAAAGCTATTATAAACACTGAACTTTTAGAGATTCCAAAATTAATCAAAGCCTCTAAAAAATCAAATAACAAAGATCCTAAGATCCCCAGAATTATTTATCAAACTTTTAAAAGTAATTGTGTACCTAAAGGAATGTATGACTCTGCTATGTCTTGGGTGAAATTTAATCCAACATACGAATATAGGTTTTTTGATGATAATGACTGCATTACACTTATTAAAAATAATTTTGATCAAAAAATCCTAGATATTTATCTCTCTATCAAAATTGGTGCATTCCGTGCTGATATTTGGCGATATTGCGCACTTTATTTAACAGGCGGAGTTTACGCTGATATTGATACCGTTTGCACACGAGAGCTTGATACATTGATTGATGATGATATAGATTTTATTGCTCCATTTGATATTCCAGTGCCATATGATATATATAACGCATTTATTTGTACCCAAGCCAGACATCCTTTTTTAGAACAAATGATTTATCGTATTAAAACAAAGATGCAGATAAACAAAGCAACAAATTTATTTCACATAACGGGACCTCCAGGACTTGGTATTGCCATAAATCAGGTACTTGGCAGAAATAAGTATTATCTCTTTGAAACTGGAAAATACAAGACAAAGCATCATGTATTTAAAATTCTTGGAAGAAAAGCTGATGTAGTTGATAATGGGGAAATTGTTTTAAATACAATGTATCAGGGCTATAAAAAAGATTTAAAAAAAATGGATGTTTTGCATTGGTTCGGTGCTTCAAGAATCAGAGATAGAAAAGCCTATAAGCGTATATTAAGAAAATTATTAGGTGAAAAATTATCTAGCAATATTGGTAAAATGATAGGTATGCAATGTCATTTTATATTAATAAAAAACATTATCGTGAAACTTATTTATTTGTTTACCAGATCAAAAGTAACGAAATTGTAAAAATCTTGATAAACACGTAGTGGGGAGGAAGTTTAATGGTGTTATTAAAATTGGCAAGAGAAGGTTTAGGGCACATTGATTGTAATATTAATAATGGCAATGAAAAAATCCCTAAACAATAATCCCCTAAAAGAATTTAGTGCTTCTAAAAACAAAGCTATTATAAACACTGAACTTTTAGAGATTCCAAAATTAATCAAAGCCTCTAAAAAATCAAATAACAAAGATCCTAAGATCCCCAGAATTATTTATCAAACTTTTAAAAGTAATTGTGTACCTAAAGGAATGTATGACTCTGCTATGTCTTGGGTGAAATTTAATCCAACATACGAATATAGGTTTTTTGATGATAATGACTGCATTACACTTATTAAAAATAATTTTGATCAAAAAATCCTAGATATTTATCTCTCTATCAAAATTGGTGCATTCCGTGCTGATATTTGGCGATATTGCGCACTTTATTTAACAGGCGGAGTTTACGCTGATATTGATACCGTTTGCACACGAGAGCTTGATACATTGTTTGATGATGATATAGATTTTATTGCTCCACTTAGTATTCGAACAATACCATATGGTATATATAACGCATTTATTTGTACCCAAGCCAGACATCCTTTTTTAGAACAAATGATTTATCGTATTAAAACAAAGATGCAGATAAACAAAGCAACAAATTTATTTCACATAACGGGACCTCCAGGACTTGGTATTGCCATAAATCAGGTACTTGGCAGAAATAAGTATTATCTCTTTGAGACTGGAAAATACAAGACAAAGCATCATGTATTTAAAATTCTTGGAAGAAAAGCTGATGTAGTTGATAATGGGGAAATTGTTTTAAATACAATGTATCAGGGCTATAAAAAAGATTTAAAAAAAATGGATGTTTTGCATTGGTTCGGTGCTTCAAGAATCAGAGATAGAAAAGGCTATAAGCGTATATTAAGAAAATTATTAGGTGAAAAATTATCTAGCAATATTGGTAAAATGATAGGTATGCAATTTACATTAATAAAAAACATTATCGTGAAACTTATTTATTTGTTTACCAGATCAAAAGTAACGAAATTGTAAAAATCTTGATAAACACGTAGTGGGGAGGAAGTTTAATGGTGTTATTAAAATTGGCAAGAGAAGGTTTAGGGCACATTGATTGTAATATTAATAATGGCAATGAAAAAATCCCTAAACAATAATCCCCTAAAAGAATTTAGTGCTTCTAAAAACAAAGCTATTATAAACACTGAACTTTTAGAGATTCCAAAATTAATCAAAGCCTCTAAAAAATCAAATAACAAAGATCCTAAGATCCCCAGAATTATTTATCAAACTTTTAAAAGTAATTGTGTACCTAAAGGAATGTATGACTCTGCTATGTCTTGGGTGAAATTTAATCCAACATACGAATATAGGTTTTTTGATGATAATGACTGCATTACACTTATTAAAAATAATTTTGATCAAAAAATCCTAGATATTTATCTCTCTATCAAAATTGGTGCATTCCGTGCTGATATTTGGCGATATTGCGCACTTTATTTAACAGGCGGAGTTTACGCTGATATTGATACCGTTTGCACACGAGAGCTTGATACATTGTTTGATGATGATATAGATTTTATTGCTCCACTTAGTATTCGAACAATACCATATGGTATATATAACGCATTTATTTGTACCCAAGCCAGACATCCTTTTTTAGAACAAATGATTTATCGTATTAAAACAAAGATGCAGATAAACAAAGCAACAAATTTATTTCACATAACGGGACCTCCAGGACTTGGTATTGCCATAAATCAGGTACTTGGCAGAAATAAGTATTATCTCTTTGAGACTGGAAAATACAAGACAAAGCATCATGTATTTAAAATTCTTGGAAGAAAAGCTGATGTAGTTGATAATGGGGAAATTGTTTTAAATACAATGTATCAGTGCTATAGAAAAGATTTAAAAAACATGGATGTTTTGCATTGGTTAGATGCTTCAAGAATCAGAGATAGAAAAGCCTATAAGCGTATATTAAGAAAATTATTAGGTGAAAAATTATCTAGCAATATTGCTAAAATGATAGGTATGCAATTTATATTAATAAAAAACATTATCGTGAAACTTATTTATTTGTTTACCAGATCAAAAGTAACGAAATTGTAAAAATCTTGATAAACACGTAGTGGGGAGGAAGTTTAATGGTGTTATTAAAATTGGCAAGAGAAGGTTTAGGGCACATTATTGTTGCGCTAGATTATGTGTTTAGCCCAACACCTGTTGTGCGTGATACAGCAAGTCAAATAGCGTTAGATAAGGCTTGTTCTAGGCTCATTCTGTATCAATTTTATGCGTGCCCATTTTGTATTAAAACACGCCGCTATATACGCAAACTCAACTTAAAAATTAAAACTTTGAGCGCACAAACTGAGTCTGGGCATGAGGAATTACGTGCTGGCGGCGGTAAAGTGCAGGTGCCATGTTTGCGTATTAGAAATGAACTGGATTCAGATGAATGGCTTTATGAATCGGATGAAATTATTCGTTATTTAGATGAGCATTTTGCTACAAAATAATTTAAAGAGATAACGTTTTAATCCTTGTTAATTTTCCTTATTTGAGTATTGAAAAGATATTATCATTAAAATCAGGATGCAGAAAGGGTAAATGCCCAGTTTTTAAAATGTAGGTTTTAATTTGATGTTGTTGATAATAGTTTTTAATATTGATATTAACAAGCGTGTCGTATTGTCCTAATATACTTGATATTGGGCAATTTAGTTTCAGCAGTTCATCTCTTAAATCGTGATGCATGAGAATACTATATCCTTGATTGAGTGCTGTTTTTTTTGTCGGATAGCGAAAAATATTATCTACCACACTTTGATAATACTTTTTGGTGAGTTGTAGACGTATGAAGTTTTTTAATGCTTCGCCTGCATCTGAATTTAGTGTTTTTAAGAATTTTTTTAAATTCTCCCTGCTCACAGCGTGTTGCCAATTATTTGAGCGCACAAAGCAGGGCGAGCTAGCAACTAATATTAAATGCTCACAGTGGATATACTTTGCAATTTTAATGGCGATGATTCCACCTAAAGACCAGCCAAGTAAAATACTGCGCTTTGGAATGAGCGGTAATATATATTTAATCCAATCTGATAGACCGCCTGGGATAGTTTTGCTTCTACCATGTCCTGGTAAATCAATACGTGTTATTTGATAGTGTTTACTCAGTGTTTTTAAAATCGGCAAAAAAATATCAGCATTGAATGCCCAGCCATGTAACAATACCAGCGGTCTTTTGTGGTTATATATGGTTTCACACCAAAGGGTGTTTTTACTCAAATTGCTTAAAATTAAATGACTTATTCAACTTCTTAAGTTTTTTGATTTATTTTGCGTGCTTATTTTCATAATTACCTTTATCAATGAGTTGGCGTAGTGTTTTTAATAATTGTTTAATTTCTGATTTTTTGTGCAAAGTATTTAAAGTAATACGAAGCCTTGCGCTATTTTTTGCAACTGTTGGTGTTCTAATTGCAACGATAAAAAAACCCGCCTGTTGTAATTTATGCGCAAGTGCGAGTGTTTTAGCATTTTTACCGATAATAAGAACTTGAATAGCAGTATTTGAAGGTAGAAAATTCAGCTGATAATCTTTAGCTAATATTTTAAAATAACAAATATTATCCATCAGTCGCTGTTGCCTCTTACCATTTTTCGCAATATTTAGGCTAGCAATTGTTGCCAGACAAAGTGCAGGTGGTATTGCAGTGCTGTAAATATAAGGGCGTGCTTTTTGTAGTAAGTAGTCAATAATATTTGAATCTCCTGTTACAAATGCACCAATTGTGCCGAGTGCCTTACCGAGTGTTGCCATGTAAATGCTATGTGCATTAATGGGTGTATCCATTAAAGTAAAGCTATGTGCGCCATCTAATAAGAGATAGTGATTTTCTTTTTGTGCTATTGCGCTTAATTCTGCCACATAAGCACAATCACCATCCATGCTAAAGACTACATCGCTTGCAATTAAGCCGCAGCCATTTTGTCTATATAATTTTCGTTTTAGTGCATCTATATCATTATGTGCATAACGTTTTATTCTAAGACGTGCAAGTTGGTTTGCATCAAGGAGTGAAGCATGATTTAGTCTATCTTGTAGTATCCAGTTGAGTTCATTTTTAAGCGTTGATAAAATGCCTAAATTTGCCATATAACCACTGGAAAACAATAATACTTTTTCTTGTCCTAAATATTTGGCTAGTGCTATTTCAAGTTCAGTATGTGCTTCAAAATGACCACTCATAAGATGTGAAGCACCACTGCCGACACCATAGCGGTGAATGCCTTCAATGAGCGCATTTTTTACATTTTCATCATTTGCAAGTGATAAATAATCATTACTAGAAAAATTAATGAATGTGCGCCCATCAATACGAATATGTGTGCCTTGTGCTGAGCTTAGTGTGTGCAATGTGCGATATTCTTTTTGAGACTCTAGTTTTTTAAGTTCATCCTCAATATTTGCAATCATTTTTTCCTAATTTGAACTTAAGTGGAGAAGATGGATTTGCGTAGTATTTTTTTTTCATCCTGCCTGCTAAATAAGATTGTCGACCTGCTAGTACAGCATATTTCATGGCACTTGCCATAAGTGATGGGTTTTGAGCGTGTGCAATGGCAGAATTCATCAGCACGCCATCACAACCTAACTCCATTGCAAGGGTTGCATCTGAAGCACAACCTAAACCTGCATCCAGTAAAATAGGGACGAGTGCGTTCTCTAAGATAATTTTAATCAAATGTGTATTAGCAATGCCTCTGCCAGAACCAATTAGAGAGGCTAGTGGCATCACCGCAACACAACCAATATTTTCTAAAACTTTGGCGATAACCGGATCATCGTTAGTATAAACCATTACCTTAAAATCTTCCTGTACTAGTAATTTTGCAGCCTTAATTGTCTCTGTGATGTTAGGATAAAGCGTTTTTTTATCACCGAGCACTTCCAGTTTAATAAGATTATGACCATCTAATAATTCGCGTGCTAGCTGTGCTGTATGTACTGCTGTTTTTGCATCATAACAACCTGCAGTATTTGGTAAAATAGTGTGTTTTTCAGGTGAGATTATTTCTAGTAAATTGGGCGTATTTCTCTCTTGACCAATATTTGTTCTGCGAATGGCAACGGTAATAATTTCTGCGCCAGCATTTTGGGTGGCAAGATAGGTTTCTTCTAAGTTTTTGTATTTGCCTGAACCGACAAGTAGGCGCGAGTGATAGGTTTTATCTGCAATAATAAAAGGCGTATCATTTATCATATTCAAATAGTTTGGCGATATTTGATAGATAATTTATGTGCGTTTAATCCTTCTAATTCTGCAAGTATCATAGCATTTTTTCCTAAAGTTTTTGCACCTGATTTTGAAACCATTATAAGGCTTATTCGTTTTTGAAAGTCGTAGACACCAAGTGGTGATGAAAAACGTGCAGTACCCCCTGTAGGTAAAACGTGATTAGGACCTGCACAATAATCTCCTAGTGCTTCACAAGTATACCTCCCTATAAAAACAGCACCTGCATTTTTAATAGCATCAATATATTTATTGGGGTTATCAATTGATAATTCTAAATGCTCAGGCGCAATAATATTTGATATAGTAATTGCTTCTTCAATAGAAGCGGTATGAATTAATGCTCCTCTCTTTTTAAGAGCGCTACGAATAATGTCTACTCTTTGCATATTTAGCAGAAGTTTAGCAATACTATTTTTAATTTTATCTATAAATTTTTTATTTGGACAGAGTAAAATCGATTGTGCATTTTCATCATGTTCTGCCTGTGCAAATAAATCCATAGCAATCCAATCAGGATTTGTTTTGCCATCACAAATAATTAAAATTTCAGAGGGACCTGCAATCATGTCAATACCAACCACACCAAAAACAGCACGTTTAGCGGTAGCAACATAAATATTACCAGGCCCCACAATTTTATCTACTTTAGGTACACTTTCAGTGCCATAAGCAAGTGCTGCAATCATTTGTGCACCACCGAGCGTGAATACCTCATCCACCTGTGCAACATAAGCAGCAGCAAGCACAGAGGGACTTAATACATTATTATTTGGTGCTGGCGTGGCCATAATAAGGCGTTTAACACCAGCAATTTTAGCTGGTATGGCATTCATTAACACCGATGATGGGTAGGCGGCTTTACCGCCTGGGACATAGATTCCAACACATTCAAGTGCCGTTATTTTTTGACCAAGCATCGTATCGTCTGCTTCGGTATAAGTCCAAGTATTCTGTATTTGTTTTTGATGATAATTGTAAATACGTGAGGCAGCATATTCTAATGCTTGTTGTTCTTTTTTTTTAAGACAGTTAAATGCTGCTTTTAGTACATCTTGTGTAAGTTTTAGCGCGCTTACATTATTTGCTCTGATATTATCAAACTTTCTACTAAAACGCAGTAAGGCTTCATCACCATCATTTTTTACTGCCAAAATAATACGATTAACATGGTCAATCAGTGCATCATTTGCAATATTTTCTAGTTTAAGTAATGCGTCTAATTTTTCTCTAAAATTTCTATCTTTCGTGCTCATCTCTTGTATTATTTTAGATGGTGCTGTAGTTTTATTTCGCATATTATAAATTTTCCTTAATATTTTTAATCCAAGATTTAAGCATAGTATTTTTTGTTTTATAAGCAGCAGCATTCACAATAAGTCTAGCACTAATATCCATAATATGTTCATAGGGTGTAAGACCATTTGCCTTTAGCGTATTCCCTGTATCTACAAGGTCAACAATACAATGTGACAATCCAATAGTTGGTGCAAGTTCCATCGTGCCATAGAGTTTAATAATTTCTATTTGTTGCGATTTTTGCGTAAAAAAATTGCTAGCTAAACGTATATATTTTGTTGCAACTTTGAGTGTATTTTGTTTTAGCTGATTTGCTGTTCTAGCAGCAACTATTAAGCGACAGCGGGCAATTTTTAAATCCAGTAATTCATAAATATTTTTTGCTTCATATTCTAGCAGTGTATCTTTGCCAGTAATCCCTATATCTGCCACACCATGTTCAACAAAAACTGGCACATCAGCTGCGCGTACAATCATCAGTTTTATATGTTCATTGACATTAAAAATTAATTTACGACTACCGAGTTCCCTTTGAGAAATAGCAACACCAGATTTTGCCAGCAGTGGTAAACTTTCTGTTAGTATGCGTCCTTTCGCTAGTGCAATGCTAATCATATATTTTTAAAATAAATAAAAACCGATATGGACAATACAGTATATATTTTCCTGAATTATTTTGGTATATTTATTAGTTTAAGAAGGGTTATTTTGAATCAAAGATGCTAATATTTAATCTTGTACACGCTGAATATCAGCACCGAGCATTTTAAGTTTTTCCTCAATTGTTTCATATCCTCTATCTAAATGATAAACACGTTCAATTGTTGTTCTACCTTTTGCCGCCAGTCCAGCTAATACTAAGCAGGCAGATGCTCTTAAATCAGTTGCCATGGTATCTGCACCACTAAGTTCAGAGACACCTTTACATAAAACAGTATTACCCTCCAAATATAAGTCAGCACCCATTCTTTTGAGCTCAGGAACATGCATAAAACGATTCTCAAAAATTGCTTCTACTATTGAGCTATGTCCTGTTGCAATCGCGTTTAGCGCCATAAATTGTGCCTGCATATCTGTTGGAAATCCAGGAAAAGTTGCAGTTTTAATATTAGTTGCTTTTGGCGTTTTGCGCTTCATATCTAGATAAATAGTATTTTTAGTGGTTTTAATCTCCGCACCTGATTCTTTGAGCTTAGTGAGCACAGATTCCATTGAAGACGCATAAGCATCTTTTATGAGGATTTTACCACCTGTAATTGCAGTTGCAACTAAATAAGTTCCTACCTCAATTCTATCAGAACACACCTTATATCTAGTACCAGTTAATTCTTTTACGCCACGAATAGTAATTGTAGAAGTACCTATCCCTGATATATCAGCACCCATTTGGTTTAAGAAGTGGATTAAATCACTTACTTCGGGTTCTCTGGCAGCGTTATCAATTACAGTTGTGCCTTTTGCAAGTGTTGCTGCCATAATAATATTTTCTGTGGCAGTGACAGAAATTTGTTCAAAATGAATGTGTGCACCAATGAGTTTTTTTGTGTGTGCATAAATATATCCTTTTTTAATTTCAACACAAGCACCTAAGGCTTGCAACGCTTTAATATGTAAATCAACTGGGCGAGCGCCAATTGCACAACCACCAGGCAGGGATATTTTTACTTGCCCATAGCGTGCAAGCACTGGTCCAAGCGCTAAAATAGAGGCGCGCATAGTTTTTACTAGGTGATAATCTGCTTTTAATTTTGTAAGATTTTGACTATTAATTTGCAGGCAACCATCAGATTCAAGCACGAATTTCCCCCCCATGTCAATGAGTAATCTAAGCGTTGTTGAAATATCAGAAAGATGTGGTGTGCGACATAAAACAGAAGGCGTTTTACCCAAAATAGAGGCAAATAAAATCGGCAGAGTTGCATTTTTAGAGCCTGAGGCACGCATCTCGCCTTCTAGGCGCACATCACCTTTTATCACTAATTTATGCATTTTATTTCGTCAGAGCGTTATTTTTCAAACTATCACTATTTTCTATATCTTTAATAAATGCTGTTAAACCTTTTCTTTTGATATGACTTCTAAAAACAGCACGATGATTTTTCATTAAACTCACACCTGCAATCATTAAATCATATATTTGCCACGCATCTTTTTTAATCATACGTAGCGAAAATAAAACAGGCTTAGTATCTGGGGTAGCCAAGATTTGTAAATTGACAATAGCTTTATTATTTTTTCTAATCGTATTGGGTGCAAGCAAAATTTGCACTTGACTTATATTTCCATAGTCATATGTTATAAAACGTGCATAATCAGTGATGATTTTATTTAATAAATATTTTTGAAATTGCATTTGTTGTTTTGGGCTAAGTTCGTCATAATAGTCTTTTAATACGTATTTAGCACCTGTTTCCACGTCTATATATGGTGTTAATTTCTCTTTTATAAAATGAGGCACATCTACATCTTTGATGTTATATTCTCTTCTAAACGTCCTAAAAGAAGCAAGTGAGCGTTGCATAATATCAAGTGCTACTTTATCAGGTTTTTCTCCTCCACGAGCGCCTGGTATTGCATTTAAATTCAAGTTAGTGAGAATAGTTATTAAAAAAAATACGAAAACCAGAGTGTATTTTGAAATAGACATTGTCAGTTATATTGTTTGAAATTAATAGTATTACGCGTAAAAAACTATTTTACCCAGATTTATTATTAAAAAAAGTGTAGTATTTATTCTAAAAGATTTTATTTCAAAAAAGATATATAAAAATAATTAAAAGAGTAAACAAATGATAAGGAATTGTCATCCAGAAAAAATCTTAACGCATCTGACGCATTATCCTGGAGTTTATCAAATGCTTGATAAATACAGTAAGATTTTATACATTGGCAAGGCAAAAAACTTAAAAAGTCGTCTTAATCAATATTTTTCTGGGCAGGTTCTCTCTCATAAGACAAAGGCATTGATTGCCAAGGTTTGTACCATAGAAGTAACCGTTACTGAAAATGAATCAGAAGCATTACTTCTTGAAAATGCACTGATTAAAACCCATAAACCACGTTACAATATTTCATTAAAGGACGATAAAAGTTATCCTTATATTGCTATTTCTAAGCACAAACATCCAAGCATTACGATGTATCGCGGTGCTAAAAAGAAAAACCTACACTATTTTGGACCCTATTCTAGTGTAAACATGATTAAAGAAAGTTTGGCACTAGTGAAAAAAATTTTCAAAGTACGCAGCTGTAGAGATAGTGTTTTTAAAGGGCGCAAAAGACCTTGTCTTGAATATCAGCTAAACTTATGCAGTGCACCTTGTGTTGGTTATATTAGTGACGAAGATTACTTGATGGAAGTAAATATGATATTGCTATTTTTAGCAGGTAAGAATAAAGATATTTTGGATAAAATTTCCGAGCAAATGCACACCGCTGCTAGTGCACTTGATTTTGAAAAAGCAGTATATTATCGCGATAAATTAAAACAACTGCGCAATATTTTAAGCGAATATCAAGCAAAAAAACTACACGACAGTGATGTTATTGCACTTGCTAGTCAAGATGAATTTTTCTGCGTTCAAATTCTTTTTATTCGTAGCGATAGGCAAGTCGGGCAAAAAACACTTTTTTTTAAAAATCTAATGATATTAGCAAAGGAAGAAATCTTAGCACACTTTTTATCGTTATATTACTTAGGTAAAAAAACGCCAAGCGAATTAGTTTTAAGCCATAAAATAATAGATAAAAAGCTACTGGAAAGTAATCTAAGTAGTAAAATTATCATTCAGCCCAGGGAGGCAAAACAACGTTATTTACGTAGTGCAATGCTCACTGCAAATGCTAAGTTAAAACAATATCAATTAGAATGTTTTCGTCCTTATAGGGAACTAGAGCGTCTAAGAGTAGTATTATCTTTGCCATCTATTCCCATGCACATTGAGTGTTTTGATATTAGTCATATGATGGGAGAGGCAAGTATTGCTTCTTGCGTGGTGTTTGTTAAAGGCAAGGCAAAAAAATCATCGTATCGTAGCTTTAATATAAAATCCATTAAAGCAGGTGATGATTACGGTGCAATGAAACAAGTACTTATGCGTCATTATGTGCGAAGATTATCTGAGCAAAAACCTTTACCGCATTTGTTGCTGGTAGATGGTGGAATTGGACAAGCAATAAAGGCACAAGAAACTTTTAAAAATCTAGCTATTTCTGGAGTTGCAATTGTTGGTGTTGCCAAAAGTATTGGTAGGAAAGCAGGTTTAGAAACTTTGATTATGCTTTCGCATGAGGGTGAGGTTCAAAAAATAAAATTGAAACCAGATGATAGTGCTTTGATTTTAGTCAATCGTATTCGTGACGAGGCACATCGTTTTGCTATTAGTGCACACAGAAATAAAATGAAAAAATACCGTCAAATTTCAATACTGGAAAAAATTTCTGGTATTGGAAAAATAAAACGTTCTGCAATCCTTAATCATTTTGGCGGTTTACAAGAAGTGATGGCTGCAAGTAAGTACGAAATAGGCAAAGTAAAGGGCATCAATACAAAACTTGCGCACAAAATTTATCAAAAATTCCATACAAGCTAATTTTTTCTTATCAGTTTTTCAATTATTTTTCTTTCTTGCTATTTTATAAATAAGCTTATTTGACTTTGCTCAGAATCCAGAAGATATAGATTCACTGAGACAGAAGGAGGGTATAGCAAATTTAATGGTGAATTTTTTGGTACTAACGTGTATTTTTGACACTTAACGCTGCCTAGTACAGTTGATTTTAATTCACTTGTATTTCATGTTGATGGAGTTGATTTTAGGGTTAACAGGTAATGTAAGCAAAGAGCGCATCACTTGCTTTAGATGATAATGGTGCACACTTTGGAAATTTACAAGGCAAAGCTGTTAAGAGTAGCTAGTATTGCCAATGACAAGGAAGATTTTGATGCAGTAAATTATAGACAATTAGGTGTAATAAACATAAATATTGAAAGTAATACTCGCAGAATTGTAAGAACTACGCGCAGCATTGCTATGGGAATTGCTATTGCTTCTATTCCTAGAACTTCTGGGGGAGGGTAATACTGGTTTTAGCTTAGGGTGTTGGCTAGTTTTTTGAATTAATTCTTTGATATTTTATTTTTTACACTTCTAAGCTTAGAAGATTTTTTTAAATAAATAATATTTGCTTTATTGTATTGACACTAACATCATTAGCACAGTATAATCCTGCGGTCTTTTATCTCAAGGAAAAAAGTACGGTTTAGCCGTATTTTAGTTTTATTTTAGGGCGTGTATGTCAACAATTAATCAATTAGTGCGTAAGCCCAGAAAGCGCAAAATAAGCAAAAGTGATGTTCCTGCACTGGATGGTTGTCCGCAGAAACGAGGAGTTTGTACCAGAGTTTATACAACGACACCGAAAAAACCAAACTCGGCACTTAGAAAAGTAGCGCGCGTACGTCTGACAAATTTAGCAGAAGTAACCACTTATATTGGTGGTGAAGGCCATAAATTACAAGAGCATTCTGTTGTGCTTATCAGAGGTGGCCGTGTTAAAGATTTACCGGGTGTTCGTTATCATATAGTACGTGGCACATTAGATGTCACAGGTGTTGAGAGTAGAAAACGGGGTCGTTCAAAATATGGTGCTAAAAAGCCAAAATAATAAATTATTAGGAAGTTAATTATGGCAAGAAGAAGAGCAGCACCGAAAAGAAGTATATTACCTGACCCAAAATTTAATGATTTAACGTTGGCAAAATTTGTTAATGTGCTGATGCTAAACGGTAAAAAATCTGTTGCTGAAAAAATCGTTCATAAGGCCTTAGATGTTATAAAAGATAAAGGTCATGTTGATCCAATTGAAGCGTTTAAAAAAGCCTTAGATAATATAGGGCCTGAGGTGGAAATTCGTTCGAGACGTGTTGGTGGTTCAACTTATCAAGTTCCTATTGAAGTGCGTACTGAGCGCAAAATGGTGTTGGCAATGCGTTGGATAATTAGTGCATCTAGAAGCCGAGGAGAAAAGGGCATGCAGCTTCGATTAGCAGGTGAAATACTAGATGCTATGCAACGTAGAGGATCTGCTTTTAAAAGGAAGGAAGATACGCACAGAATGGCAGAGGCAAACAAAGCATTTGCACATTTTCGTTGGTAATTTGGAAATATTATGTCAAGTACTCCACTTGCTTGTTATCGCAACATTGGGATTATAGCGCATATTGATGCGGGTAAAACAACAACGACTGAACGCGTCCTTCTTTATACTGGCAGAACCCACAAAATTGGTGAAGTACACGAGGGTAGCGCGACGATGGATTGGATGGCACAAGAACAAGAGCGTGGTATTACCATTACCTCAGCAGCAACCACTTGTCATTGGCGTGGTATGGATAATCAATTTGAAGATCATAATATTAATATTATTGATACGCCAGGGCATGTCGACTTTACTATTGAAGTAGAGCGTTCACTTAAAGTATTAGATGGAGCAGTTGCAGTTTTTTGTGCAGTTGGCGGTGTTGAACCTCAATCTGAAACTGTTTGGCGACAGGCAGATAGATATCAAGTCCCGAGAATAGGGTTTGTAAATAAGATGGATCGTTCGGGCGCTAATTTTTTAAATGTTGTAGCACAAGTTGAAGAAAGATTGGGTGCTCATCCTGTGCCTGTACAGCTTGCAATTGGTGCTGAGGATAATTTTATGGGCGTGATTGATTTAGTTAAAATGAAAGCAATTTATTGGAATGAAGCAGATCAAGGCGTTACTTATGAAACCAAATCTATTCCTGAGAATATGCAAAATTTAGCAAATGAATGTCGGGAAAAAGTACTTGAATCTGCCGCTGAATCTTCTGAAGAATTAATGGATAAATATTTGAATGCAGGTGATTTATCAGCTGAGGATATTAAATGTGGTATTCGCATACAAACGATTGCTAATAAAATTATTCCGATGTTTTGCGGTTCTGCTTTTAAAAATAAGGGCGTGCAAGCAGTATTAGATGGCATTATAGAATATATGCCTTCACCACTTGATATTCCAGCTGTTAAAGGAGTTTTAGATGATGGTAATGAAATTGAACGTCATGCTGATAATGATGAACCATTTTCCGCGCTTGCTTTTAAAATTGCCACCGATCCATTTGTCGGTAATTTAACCTTCTTTAGAGTATATTCAGGCGTTTTAAATGCGGGCGATTTTGTCATTAATACTACCAAAGGTAAAAAAGAGCGTATTGGCCGTATGGTAAAAATGCATGCTAATAATCGTGAAGAAATTAAAAAAGTAAAAGCAGGCGATATCGCTGCTGCTATAGGATTAAAAGAAGTCACAACAGGTGATACACTTTGCGATGTCAAACATAAAATTTTATTGGAAAAAATGGATTTTCCAGATCCTGTTATCTCAGTTGCTGTTGAACCTAAAACTAAAGCAGATCAAGAAAGAATGGCGATCGCACTTGGTAAATTAGCACACGAAGATCCTTCGTTTAAAGTATCAAACGATGAAGATTCAGGGCAAACAATTATTTCAGGTATGGGCGAATTGCACTTAGATATCATTGTTGACAGATTAAAGCGAGAGTTTAATGTTGAGTGCAACGTTGGCTCACCGCAAGTTGCTTACAGAGAATCTATTACAAAGATTATTGAACAAGAACATAAATTTGCAAAACAATCTGGTGGCAGAGGACAATATGGTCATGTGTATTTGCGTATTGAACCCAGAGAGGCAGGTACTGGTTATGAATTTGTTGATGCAATTAAAGGTGGTGCGATTCCTAAAGAATACATTCCAGCAGTTGATAAGGGTGTGCAGGAACAAATGAAAAATGGTGTGATTGCAGGTTTTCCACTTGTTGATATGAAAATAACAGTTTATGATGGTTCTTATCATGATGTTGATTCAAGTGAAATAGCTTTTAGAATTGCTGCTAGCAAGTGTCTTCAAGAAGGTGTTAGAAAAGCATCACCAATATTGTTGGAACCCATTATGAAAGTAGAGGTTACAACACCTGAAGAATACATGGGTGATATTATGGGCGATTTAAATCGCCGTCGTGGTATTATTCAAAAGATGGCTGATATGCCTACTGGTAAGCAAATTAGTGCTGAAGTGCCACTTTCTGAAATGTTTGGTTATGCAACCGATATGCGTTCAAGTTCTCAGGGCAGAGCGAGTTATTCTATGGAGTTTTTAAAATATAGTGCTGCTCCGCAAAATATCACAGATAAAATTGTTGCGAAATTTGGTAAATAGAAAATAATTTATAGGGAAAATTTAATATTCACAAGAGAAAACCATGGCAAAAGAAAAATTCACAAGAAACAAACCCCATGTCAATGTTGGCACAATAGGACACGTAGATCACGGAAAAACTACACTTACTGCAGCATTAACTAAAGTAATGGCAGATGCCAGGGGTGGTGAATTTAAACAATATGCAGATATTGATAATGCACCTGAAGAAAGAGAAAGAGGCATTACCATTGCAACAGCTCATGTGGAATACGAATCAGAGAAGAAACATTATGCACATGTGGATTGCCCAGGTCATGCAGATTATGTCAAAAATATGATTACAGGTGCTGCACAAATGGATGGGGCGATTTTAGTTGTCTCAGCAGCTGATGGACCAATGCCACAAACCAGAGAACATATCTTGCTTTCGCGCCAAGTTGGTGTGCCTTATATCGTAGTGTATATGAATAAAGCAGACCAAGTAGATGATCCTGAATTGCTTGAACTAGTCGAAATGGAAGTGCGTGAATTGTTAAATGAATACGAATTTCCTGGCAACGACACGCCCGTTATTTATGGTTCAGCACTCAAAGCCCTAGAGGGCGACGATTCAGATATCGGTATTCCTTCTATCAACAAATTGGTTGAAGCACTAGATAGTTACATTCCAGAGCCAAAACGAGATACTGATAAAGCTTTCTTAATGCCTATTGAGGACGTATTCTCAATTTCGGGGCGTGGTACTGTGGTAACAGGGCGTATTGAACGCGGTGTGGTTAATATCAATGATGAAATTGAAATTGTCGGTATCAAAGAAACGCAAAAAACTATCTGCACTGGCGTTGAGATGTTTCGTAAACTCCTAGACAAAGGCGAAGCAGGCGATAATGTTGGTGTGCTTCTAAGGGGTACAAAACGCGATGAAGTAGAGCGCGGACAAGTACTAGCAAAACCAAATACTATTACTCCACACACCAAGTTTGAGGCAGAAGTGTATGTTCTAAGCAAAGAAGAAGGTGGCAGACATACCCCATTTTTTAGCAATTATCGCCCACAATTTTATTTTCGCACCACAGACGTAACTGGTGCTTGTCAATTACCAAAAAAAGTTGAAATGGTAATGCCCGGGGATAATATTAAAATGAATGTTGAACTTCTTGCACCCATTGCTATGACAGAAGGATTAAGGTTTGCTATTCGTGAAGGCGGCAGAACTGTTGGTGCTGGTGTGGTTGCTAAGATTTTTGAGTAATAAAATTGCTCAGGGTATAACATAAGTAGATGGTATAATTTCTTTTTGTGCAAATAAGATAGACTGGCTTAGGTAGCTAAAAAATGGGGGAAAATATTAGAATTAAACTCAAAGCATTTGATTATCGTTTGATTGATAAATCAGCTTTAGAGATTGTTGAAACTGCTAAAAGAACAGGTTCTAGTGTTAGAGGCCCTATTCCGTTGCCAACTAAAAAAGAAAGTTTTACCGTGCTTATTTCTCCTCATGTCAATAAGAATGCACGAGATCAATACGAGCTAAGGACTTATGTACGTTTGATGGATGTTATTAATCCTACTGAAAAAACAATGGATGCGTTGATGAAATTAGATTTAGCTGCTGGTGTGAATGCACAAATTAAATTAAGAAAAACATAGGGCAAGATTATTATGACAGTTGGATTACTAGGTCAGAAATTGGGTATGACACGTTTTTTATCAGAAGATGGTAATGTTGTTGCTGCTAGTGTTGTTAAAGTTGCGACCAATCGTATTGTGCAAAGAAAAAAAATAGCAACAGATGGTTATAATGCTTTGCAGATTACAATGGAGCTAAAAATAAACAGAAAAGGTGAACTAAAAACTAACCGTATTTCTCGTGCTATTAAGGGTCATTATGCCAAAGCCTCTGAACCCATTGGCTTAAGTTTGTGTGAATTTAAGGTTTCAGAAGAGATGCTTAGTATTAAATCACTTGACTTATCTTTATTGACTCAGAACCAATTTGTAAATGTCACGGCTTATTCTAAAGGCAAGGGTTTTCAAGGCGGTATTAAGAGGCATAATTTTAAAAGCCAAGATGCAACGCATGGTAATTCTGTTTCTCATAGATCAATTGGTTCTACAGGACAATGTCAAAGCCCGGGCCGTGTTTTTAAGGGTAAAAAAATGCCCGGACATATGGGGAATATCAAAATTACTGAAGAAAATTTGCAAATTTTAAAAATAAATAAAGAACATAATTTGTTACTTGTTAAGGGTGCAATTCCTGGTGCAAAGAATGCTTTTGTACGTATTGTGCTTGCACATAAAAAACAAAAAGAAAATGAAAAAGCATTTTTAAATGAGAAGAAGGCTAAAGCAGGATAACCTAATGAAAATAGATGTTTTAGGCAGACACTCTAAGCAATTGGAACATATTGATGTTTCAGACGATGTTTTTGCTAAACCTCTTAATCACCCTCTTGTGCATCAAGTTGTGATAGCTTATATGGCTAAATCTCGTGCTGGCACAAAAGCTCAGAAAAGCAGATCCACAGCGCATGGCGGTGGTAAAAAGCCATTTTCGCAAAAGGGTTCGGGTCGGGCTCGTGCAGGAACAATAAGGAGTCCAATTTGGCGTGGTGGTGGAGTCAGCTTTGCTGCTAAACCTAGGGATTATAGCCAAAAAGTCAATAAAAAAATGTATTGTGGTGCGATATGTGTGATTTTATCCGAATTACTCAGGAATGGGCGATTAAAAATTGTTGATAATATTCATCTTGATACGCCAAAAACCAAAGAGGTCCTGGCGTTAATTGCTGACCTAAAAGTTAGTGATGTTTTGCTTGTTACTGAATTAGAAAATGAGTATTTACGTCTTGCTAGCAGAAATTTGTATCATGTTGGCTTATTAGATGCTAGTGATATTAATCCAGTGAGTTTACTTACCTATGAAAATATTATTTTTACTAAAGCTACACTAGAAAGAGTGGAGGCGCTTTATGGATGAGAAATTATTTAAAACGCTATTAGCGCCCATTGTTTCAGAAAAAAGTTCTGTTGCGCTTAGTAAGAATCAATATAGTTTTAAAGTGCTAACAAGTGCAAGCAAAAAACAGATTAAATCAGCTATTGAATTATTGTTCAAGGTTAATGTTTTGTCTGTGAGAACACTTTGCGTTAAGAAAAAGAAGAAAATATTTGCTCGTAAAGTTGGTTATCGTGCTGGTTGGAAAAAGGCAATTGTTAAATTATCAGAAGGACAAATGATTGACTTAAATGCATTTTAAATAGATGCAATAGTAATTATGACAGTTATTAAAAGAAAACCGACTTCTCCTGGACAAAGACATGTTGTTAGTGTTGTTTCTAAGGAGCTATATAGTGGCAAACCTTTAAAGAGCCTTACTCGGCCTAAAAAAGCTACTGGAGGTCGTAATAATTCTGGCAGAATTACCTGTCGTCACAAGGGCGGTGGTCATAAAAAACGTTACCGTATTATTGATTTTAAGCGCATTAAAGATACTTGTCCTGCTAAAGTAGAGCGTGTTGAATATGATCCTAATCGTAGTGCTTATATTGCTTTACTTGTTTACTCTGATGGTGAAAAAACATATATTATTGCGCCAAAGGATTTAAAGGTTGGACAAATCGTTCAGTCAGGGGTGAATGTTCCTATTCAAGTTGGTAATGCTTTACCGCTGGCTAGCATCCCTCTGGGTAGTCTTATTCATTGTATTGAACTAAAACCTAAAAAAGGCGCACAAATGATTAGAAGTGCAGGTAGTGTTGCTCAATTGGTAGCAAAAGAGGGTGATTATGTTACGCTTCGTTTGCGTTCTGGCGAAGTACGTAAAGTGTTATCTACTTGCCGGGCGACAATTGGACAGGTAAGTAATGCTGAGAATAGTCTTAGAAAATTGGGCAAGGCTGGTGCTAGTCGCTGGCGTGGTATTAGGCCAACTGTGCGTGGGGTCGCAATGAATCCTATTGATCACCCACATGGTGGTGGTGAAGGTAAAACAAGTGGTGGCAGACACCCAGTTTCACCTTGGGGTGTACCGACTAAAAGCTATAAAACGCGCCACAATAAACGCACTGATTATTTAATTGTTCGTCGTAGAAAATAGGAAATTACTGTTATGTCAAGATCGTTAAGAAAAGGCCCGTTTATTGATGAACATCTCATTAAAAAAGTACTGGTTGCTCAAGAAAAACGCAGTAGAAAGCCAATTAAAACTTGGTCTCGTCGTTCTATGGTTGTGCCAGAAATGATAGGCTTAACCATTGCCGTGCATAATGGCAGACAGCATGTGCCTGTGCTTATTAGTGAAAATATGATTGGACATAAATTGGGTGAGTTTGTTATGACTAGAACTTTTAGATCGCATCCAACTGATCGTAAGGCTAAGTAATACTGGGTATGAAAATTAAAATTAAGATAATTATATTTTAAAATAAGTTAAGGAATAATTCGTGAAACAAGAAGTTTTTGCAAGATATAAGTATGCTAAGATTTCTCCATTTAAAGTTAGATTAGTGGCAGATCAGATTCGCTTAAAACCAATTGAAGAAGCCCTTAATCTTTTATCTTTTAGCAGTAAAAAAGCTGCTGTGTTTGTTAAAAAAGTGCTAAATTCAGCAATTTCTAATGCTGAACATAATAATAGTCTTGATATTGATGAGCTTAAAATAAGTAGTATTTTTGTAGATGAAGCACCAACAGCAAAGCGCATTCGTGCGCGTGCTAAAGGACGGGCAAATAAAATTTTAAAACGCGGTAGTCATATTACAGTCGGCGTTAGTTAGGGATAATTTATGGGTCAAAAAGTTAATCCAAAAGGTATTAGATTGGGCATCATCAGAGATTGGGACTCTAGATGGTATGCGGATAAAAAAAATTATGCAAATTATCTATTGTCGGATATTCGTACCCGAGATTTTTTGTTTGAGAAATTAAAAGATGCTTCGGTTAGCCGTATTAATATTGAGCGCTCAGATAACTCTGCTAAGGTGATTATTCATACAGCTAGGCCTGGTGTTGTCATTGGTAAAAAAGGTGCTGATATTGATAAGCTGAAACATCAAGTTTCAAAAATTCTGAATGTTCCTACTCATATTGTTATTGAAGAAATTAAAAGACCAGAATTGAACGCAAAATTGATTGCAGAAAATATTGGTCAGCAGCTTGAGCGTCGCGTGATGTATCGTCGGGCAGTGAAGCGGGCAATTTCTAATGCGATACGTTTAGGTGTTAAAGGCATTAAAATACAAGTTGGTGGTCGCTTAAATGGTGCAGAAATTGCACGAAGTGAGTGGTATAGAGAAGGCAGAGTGCCACTACAAACCTTCAGAGCTGATATTGATTATGGTGTGTTTAGTGCTCACACTCAGTATGGTGTAATTGGCATTAAAGTTTGGGTATTTAATGGTGAAATTTTAGATCATCATACAGGCACACTTGCTGAAATTAGTATGCGTGCACCCAAAGATAAAATAAATTAATTATATTTTAAGGAATTTTAAATGTTACAGCCTAAGCGCACAAAATATGGAAAAATGATGAAAGGACGCAATCGTGGCTTGGCAAATTCTGGCAATAAAGTCAGTTTTGGCGATATTGGACTACAAGCTGTAACAAGGGGTAAAATGTCTGCTAGGCAGATAGAATCTGCACGTCGTGCGATGACTCGTCATATAAAGAGACAAGGCAAGGTTTGGATTCGTGTTTTTCCTGACAAACCAATTACTAAGAAACCACTGGAAGTTCGCATGGGCAAGGGCAAAGGTAGCGTTGAATATTGGGTAGCACAAGTTAAACCGGGTATGATGCTCTTTGAAATGCAGGGGGTTGAGGAGTCTCTTGCTAGAGAAGCTTTTAATTTAGCTACAGCAAAATTACCTGTTAGAACTGCTGTAGTTAAACGAATGGTGATGTAATGAAAGTAGAAGAATTGCTCAAAGAAACATTGCAGAATATGAGAAAAGAAGATAAGGCAGTGCTCAGCGAGCGTTTAGCTAATTTATTAAAAAAACATTTTGACTTGCGCATGCAACATAAAGCAAGTCAGTTAAATGATGTTAGCCAACTTGATAAAATTAGAAAAATGATTGCTAAAGTAAAAACATTGATGCGAGAGAAGGAATGATGGCTGAACAACCAGAAACTACAACCAAAAAACTAAAAGTTAAATATGCGCTCATTGGCGAGGTAGTAAGTGATAGTGGGAATAAAACAATTACTGTTTTGGTAGAAAGGAGAGTAAAACACCCAGTTTATAAAAAAATTATAAGGCGTAGCACAAAAATTCACGCACACGATGAGGATAATGCGGCACATTTAGGCGATCAAGTAAAAATTTTAGCATCTAAATCCATCTCAAAAACAAAGCACTGGGTTTTAGATAAAGTGCTATAAAGAGATAATATAGTCGCATTAGAGTTAAAGTTAGAAATAAATGATAAAACAAGAATGGTGAAGAAAAAGATATGATTCAAATGCAAACTAAAGTGGAGGTCGCTGATAATAGTGGTGGTATTCGAGCGATGTGTATTAAAGTATTAGGTGGCTCTAAACGTCGTTATGCAAATATTGGCGATGTAATTAAGGTGAGCATAAAGGATACTAATCCTAGAGGTAAAGTGCAAAAAGGTGATGTATATAATGCTGTTGTTGTGCGCTCTGCTAAAGGTGTTAGGCGCAGTGATGGTTCGGCACTTCGTTTTGATACTAATGCTGTTGTGCTTCTTAATAATAAATTAGAGCCGATTGGCACGCGTATTTTTGGCCCTGTTGCTCGAGAACTTCGTGGCGCTAGATTCATGAAAATTATTTCACTAGCACCAGAAGTATTATGAAATGTATAGTGTTAATTAGAAAATGTAAAAATCAATATAAAGCTAGCAATGAAAAAAATTAGAAAAAATGATGAAGTGATTGTGATTGCAGGAAAAGATAAAAATGCTACTGGCACAATAGATAGTGTTATTAGAGGTCGTGTTGTAATTGAGGGTGTTAATGTTGTGAAGAAGCACGTCAAACCTAACCCAAATAAAGGTGAAGCTGGCGGTATTGTGGATAAAAATATGCCGTTAGATATTTCTAATGTGGCGATTTTAAATCCAAAAACAAAGAAAGCAGATAGAGTGGGTTTTCGTTTTGATGATAAAAATGAAAAAATAAGATTTTACAAATCAAGCGGTGAAGTAATTGATTAAAATGCTAAAGAAAAAACGTTTATGTGGAAGATGAATTGTGTCTAGATTGCAAACATTTTATCAAAATAGTGTGTTAGAAAAGCTTAAGGAGACATTAGGTTTAACTAATCCTATGTCTGTGCCAAAAATTGAAAAAATAACTGTTAATATGGGCCTAGGTGACGCAGTAGGCGATAAAAAAACATTAGAAAAAGCACTGGCAGAAATGGCGTTAATTACTGGGCAGCAACCTATTACAATTAAGGCAAAAAAATCTGTAGCAAGCTTTAAATTAAGAGCAGGTATGCCCATAGGTTGCAAAGTAACCCTTAGAAAAAAAAGGATGTATGAATTTTTAGATCGTTTGATTAATATTGCTATACCGCGTATTCGTGATTTTAGAGGCTTGAATGTTCGTTCATTTGATGGTTTCGGTAATTTTAATATGGGTATTAGCGAGCAAATTGTTTTTCCAGAAATTGATTTTGAAAAAGTAGAAAAAATTCGTGGTATGGATATTTGTATCACAACTTCTGCTAAAAAAGATGAAGGCGCTAAACAATTGTTGTTAGCGTTTAATTTTCCATTAAGACTACAATAACAGAACAAGCAGGAAGAAAATAGTGGCTAAAAAATCTATGATTTATCGAGATATTAAGCGTGCAAAAACGGTAGCAAAATATCAAGTAAAATACAAATCCCTTAAAAAAATCATTAAAAGTGCCCGCTCTAGCGACGAAGAGCGCTTTAATGCAATTATTAAATTACAATCTCTACCTAGAGATGCTTTGCCTGTAAGAATGCGGGGACGTTGCAGTTTGACAGGGCGTCCGCATGGTGTTTATAAAAAATTTGGTTTGGCGCGTATAAAATTAAGAGAGCGCACCATGAACGGTGAAGTGCCGGGGTTAAGTAAATCAAGTTGGTAGGAGGATAAAGGTTATGAGTATGTCTGATCCAATTGCCGATATGTTGGCACGTATTCGTAATGCACAGGCAGTGTATAAGGATTCAGTGCGTTTGCCCATATCGAAAATTAAATTAAATATGATAAAAGTTTTACAAAATGAAGGTTATATTGAATCATTTAAGCAGTATAGTGATACGAATTCAGTTACGATCAAATTAAAATATTATGAGAACAAGCCTGTGATTGCAATGATGAAACGTGTCAGTAAGCCGGGTCTTAGGGTGTATGCGTCTAAATATGATATACCGCGCGTGATTGGTGGTATGGGTATTGTAATTATGTCGACGCCAAAAGGTGTGATGACTGGGCAGAAGGCCTGTCAGCAGAATGTTGGCGGTGAGTTATTGTGTAGTGTTTATTAGCCAATAAAACGCATATTAAAATTATGTCTAGAGTAGCACGAAAACCAATTAATATCCCCGCTGATGTTGAAGTTTCTATTGGGAATAATCAGCTTAATGTAAAGGGAAAACTTGGTGAGATGCGTATTGACTTACATCCTTTAGTTAGCATCAATAAAAGCATGAATCAGCTTATATTTACCACCGAGAATGCGGGTAAAAAAAATAAAAAGCAAGCTTGGATTCAAGCGGGTAGTGCGCGTGCAGGTGTTAATAACTGTATTATTGGTGTCTCAGAAGGCTTTGAGAGAAGGTTAAAGTTGGTTGGCATTGGTTATCGTGCTAAAGTTTCATCAAAAAAATTAGAATTACTGCTTGGTTTTTCTCATCCTATTAATTATGATTTTCCAGATGATATTAGAGTTGAAACGCCATCTCAAAGCGAGATTATTATTAAGGGATGTGACAAGCAACAAGTTGGGCAAATTGCTGCAGATATTAGAGCATATCGTCCGCCTGAACCTTATAAAGGGAAGGGTGTGCGTTATGCTGATGAAATAGTTTTTCGCAAAGAGGCTAAGAAGAAATAATCAACCTTGGAAAACAAATAATTTTTAGAGAGATAGCAGTGAAATTTTCAAAAAAACAAGCACGGCTTAAACGTGCCTATAAATTTAGAGTTAAGAATAGAGCTTTAGCTAAAGTAACTTTGTGTGTGCATAAAACATCAAAACATATTTATGCGCAGATTATTAGTGCCGGCGGTAATAAAACATTATTGTCTGCATCCTCTATTTTGGCGAAATTAAAAAATGGCGGTAACATTGATGCTGCGATTAAAGTGGGTAAATTAATCGCAAGTGCTGCTAAAAAAGCAGATATTAAAAAGGTTACATTTGACCGTTCTGGCTTTAAATTTCACGGTAGAATAAAAGCACTAGCGGACGCTGCTCGTTCTAATGGCTTGGAGTTTTAATGATGTTAAATAATAAATTTGAGGATGAATATAATTTCATTGAGAAATTGGTAACAGTTCGTCGTGTAGTGAAAGTTGTGAAAGGGGGTAGAATATTTAGTTTTTCAGCACTTTCTATTGTCGGTGATGGTCAAGGTAGAGTGGGTTATAGCACAGGTAAGGCGCGTGAAGTTCCTGCGGCAATTCAAAAAGCGGTTGAGAAAGCAAAAAGATCTATGCGCAAAGTCGCGCTAAACAATAAAACACTGTATTATTCCATCATTTCTGAAGTTGGTGCAGCAAAAATTTATATGCAGCCAGCATCTGAGGGCACAGGTGTGATTGCTGGAGGTCCTATGCGTAGTGTATTTGAAGCGGTTGGTGTTCATGATGTTTTGGCTAAATGTAATGGTACGAATAATCCAATTAGCATAGTTAGGGCAACAATTGAGGGATTAGTACAGATGTCTAGCCCAGAGGAAATTGCAGCAAAACGCTCTAAGCACGTTGAAGATATTATTGCTAGTATGGATATAGTTATGAATAAGGAATCTGAGCATGCCTAAAAAAGCCTTGAGAATAACTCTAATAAAGAGTTTTTTTGGTCGTCTTCCTAGCCATCGTGCTACAGTTAAAGGTTTAGGATTTAGGAAAATTGGCCAAACTGTAGAATTAGAAGATACGTTAGCTATTAGGGGCATGGTCAATAAAATTTCATACTTATTGAAAATTGAGGATTGATAATGTATTTGAATACATTAAGAAATGTAGTAGGTGCAAAAAAACGCAAAAAGCGCGTCGGCCGTGGTATTGCTTCAGGTTTAGGTAAAACCTGTGCCAGAGGGCAGAATGGGCAAAAATCTCGTGCTGGAGGTATGACAAAAATTGGTTTTGAGGGCGGTCAAATGCCATTACAAAGGCGGTTGCCTAAAATTGGTTTTTGTTCTAGAATATCCTTTGTTCGTGATGAAGTTACCTTATCTGAGTTGAATAAGCTAGCACATAATACCGAAGTAGATCATATAGACTTAGCAACGCTTAAGGCTCATAATGTGATTGCTAAAAAGATTTTATCTGTTAAAGTTATTTTGTCAGGTAATCTTGATCAGGCTGTACATTTAAAGGGTATTAAGGCAACAAAAGGCGCCCAAAAGAAGATTGAAGCAGTGGGTGGTACCTTAGGCGAGTAATTTATGGCAAATACACAGCCTTTTGGTTTATCTGAAGAGTTAAAAAAGCGCATCTGGTTTTTACTTGGTGCACTTGTTATTTTTAGATTAGGCACACATATTACCATTCCTTTTATTAATCCTGATGCATTAGCAAGTTTAGTAGAACAACAACAAGGCACAATACTTGATATGTTCAATATGTTTTCTGGTGGTGCGCTTGAACGTTTGTCTATTTTTACACTTGGTATTATGCCTTATATTTCTTCATCTATTATTGTGCAACTTGCTTCTTCTGTCATACCAACGCTGGAACAGCTGAAAAAAGAAGGCGAGGCGGGTCGGCGTAAAATTACCCAATACACACGTATTGGCACAGTTATTTTGGCAGTTTTTCAAGCTTATGGTATTTCTATTGCTTTACAAAGTCAAAGCGCGGGTGGCGTGCCTTTGGTAACAA
Organism: Gammaproteobacteria bacterium; assembly: GCA_965207345.1. Classification (GTDB taxonomy): domain Bacteria; phylum Pseudomonadota; class Gammaproteobacteria; order PS1; family Pseudothioglobaceae. The sequence goes on from OZ242280.1 coordinate 1,060,748, forward strand.
GTGTTGGCATTGGTTTTAGTTTTGTTACGGTTATTACACTAACTACGGGGACTTTATTTTTAATGTGGCTTGGAGAACAAATTACCGAGAAAGGGGTGGGTAATGGTATTTCTATTATTATTTTTGCTGGCATTGTTTCTGGTTTGCCAAGTGCAATTGGTTCAACTTTATCGCTTGTTTCTACTGGTGAATTAACCGTTATTCTTGTCGTTTTTATTTTTACTATGGTGCTTTTAGTAACCGCATTTGTAGTTTTTATGGAACGTGGACAAAGGCGTATTACAGTAAATTATGCTAAACGTCAGCAAGGGCGAAAAATGTATGGTGGACAATCTAGTTATTTGCCGCTAAAAATTAATATGGCAGGTGTGATTCCGCCTATTTTTGCTTCAAGTATTATTCTATTTCCAGCAACGCTCGGTGGTTGGTTTGCCCAAGGTGGCGATGATTTAAATTGGCTGACAACCCTTGTTGCAAGCATTTCACCAGGTCAGCCACTTTATATTTTATTCTATGCTCTAGCCATTTTATTTTTTACTTTTTTCTACACTGCTTTGGTTTTTAATCCGCAAGAAACGGCAGATAATCTACGTCGTTCTGGTGGTTTTATTCCAGGCATTCGCCCAGGTAAGTATTCAGCAAATTATATTGATAGTGTGATGAGTCGTTTGACTTTTTCAGGTGCTATTTATATTACTGCGGTTTGTTTGTTACCAGAATTTTTAATTTTATATTGGAATGTTCCATTTTATTTTGGTGGTACTAGTTTGCTTATTATTGTAGTTGTAGTGATGGATTTTATGTCGCAATTACAAGCACACTTAATGTCTAATCAATATGGCGATTTAATGAAAAAAGCAAATTTGATATAGTTAGAATATCAAACAAAAATTAAATTAAAAATAGATATAATCACAATGAAAGTAAGGGCTTCTGTTAAAAGAATTTGTAAAGATTGCAAAGTTATTAAACGTTATGGAGTTGTGCGCATTATTTGTAAGAATCCACGCCATAAACAAAGGCAAGGCTAAGGAGTGAATAAGTTTGATAATGAATAAACCTAAGAATTGACATTAAATGTGAATGTGTATAAAATGGCTTGCTTTTCGTCTACCCACAGAATGGTTATTGTAGTTTTAGCGATTAAAAAACACTAGAGAGAATATTAGGAGGATAATGGCGCGTATTTCAGGAATAAATATTCCACCGCATAAGCATATTGTTATTGCATTACAGTCAATTTTTGGTATTGGTAACACGCGCGCTAAACAGATTTGTGGAGGGGCAAAATTAAGGGAAACAATTAAAGCTTCTGATTTAACAGAAGGACAGCTTGATGTGTTGCGCTCTAAGGCAGAGGAATTTGCAGTTGAGGGTGATTTGCGTAGGGATATTTCTATGAATATCAAGCGTCTCAAAGATTTGGGTTGTTATCGTGGTATTCGTCATAGGAAAGGGTTGCCTCTACGTGGTCAACGGACTAAAACCAACGCTAGAACGCGCAAAGGGCCTCGTCGTTTAATTAAATAAATTAAAAATATAGGTTTAGAGTTTTTATGGTCAAAGCAAATATCAAAGGTGCACGCAGTGTCTCTGAAAGAAAAAAGCCTAAGAAGATAATTACAGATGGTATTGCACATATTCACGCAACATTTAATAACACGATTATTATGATTACAGACAGACACGGTAATGCGCTTTGTTGGTCAACTTCTGGCGGTAGCGGTTTTAGAGGTTCAAGAAAAAGCACGCCGTTTGCAGCCCAGGTTGCTGCTGAGAGGTGCGCTACTGCTGCGTTGGAATTTGGTATGAAAAATATTGAAGTCAGGGTAAAGGGGCCGGGTCCTGGCCGTGATTCTGCAGTGCGGGCACTTAATGCGCTAGGGTTAAAAGTTCAAAGAATTATAGATACAACCCCAATACCGCATAATGGTTGTCGTCCACCTAAGAAAAGAAGGGTTTAATTAAAGACTTTTATGGCAAGATATACTGGTCCTACTTGTAAATTAGCACGCAGAGAAGGCGTTGATTTATCACTAAAAAGTGGCATTAGGTCTTTAGATAGTAAATGTAAGTTGCAACAACTTCCTGGAATTCATGGGGTGGGTAGCCGTCGTCAAAAGGAAAGCGATTATGGCTTACAACTTAGAGAAAAACAAAAGGTTCGTCGTATTTATGGCGTGTTAGAAAAGCAGTTTCGTACTTATTACAAATTAGCGAGTGCAAAAAAGGGTTCTACGGGCGAGAATTTATTATCCCTACTCGAGTGTCGTTTAGATAATGTTGTTTACCGTATGGGATATGCCTCAACACGTGCAGAGGCAAGGCAACTAGTTTGTCATAAGGCAGTTTTGGTTAATGATAAAGTTGTGAATATTCCCTCTTATCAGATTTTTCCTAACGATGAAATTGAAATAAGAGATAAGGCAAAAAAACAAGATCGTATTAAATTTGCTATGCAGCTTGCTGAGCAGATTGGTTTACCTGGGTGGATTGAAGTTGATGCAAATACATTACAAGGCATATTTAGAAATGTGCCTGATAGGAGTGATTTGCCAACTGACATTGAAGAACATTTAATTGTTGAGTTATATTCTAAATAAGGGTTAATATGCAAGGTAGTGCTAAAGATTTTCTTAAACCAAAGTTAGTAGAGTCTATTGCGGTTTCTAATACAGAATATAAAGTTGTTTTAGAACCGTTGGAACGTGGATTTGGCCATACGCTTGGCAATGCGCTACGGCGTATTTTGCTATCTTCCATTTCTGGTAATGCTATTTCTGAAGTTGCAATTGATGGTGTTCAGCATGAATTTTCAATGATAGAAGGTGTGAGAGAAGATGTATTAGATATATTACTTAATCTAAAAGAAGCGGCAGTGGCACTGCATACGAGCACAACGCAAGAAGTGGTGATTGAAAAAACAGGTCCATATTTACTTAAAGTTGCTGATATTGAATCTGCTGCTATAGATGTGAGTGTGTATAATCCCGAAAAAGTTATTGCAACAATCAATGATGGTGTTCATTTTCGTATGGTTCTTAAAATTACAACAGGCGTTGGCTATGTTGTTGCTTCAGAGCATAAAAATGAAGATATATCAATTAACACTCTAGTGCTAGATGCGAGCTATTCTCCAGTTAAGCAAGTGAGCTTTAATGTTGAGGCAGCGCGCATTGGTCAAAATGTAAACCTAGATAAATTAGCAATCAATTTGATAACAAATGGTTCAGTTACTGGTGAAGGTGCAGTTAAAAGAGCTGCGACTATCCTCAAAGAACAACTTACCTCATTTATTGAGCTTGAATTGTTAGAAGAAGTGCCACCACAGCCTACTTCTGGTGATTTTGATTCAATTTTACTCAACGCTGTTGATGAATTAGAACTAACTGTCAGATCAGCTAATTGTCTGAAAGCTGAGCAAATTTATTATATCGGAGATTTGGTGCAAAAAACAGAACAAGATTTATTAAGAACACCAAATTTAGGAAAAAAATCTCTCAATGAAATTAAAGAAGTTTTAACTGATAAAAATTTATCTTTGGGAACAGTTATTGAAAATTGGCCACCGATTGATTTAGTGTCTGAGTAAATTGTTGATAAAATTATGAGACATAGAAAATCTGGACGTAAGTTAAATCGTAATGCTGCACATAGAAAAGCAATGTTTAGTAATATGGCAAGTTCATTGTTTCGCTATGAGCAAATTCGCACGACTTTAGCAAAAGCAAAAGAATTAAGACGTCTAGCAGAACCGCTTATTACTAAATCTAAGCTAGATACTGTTGCGAATAGACGTTATATTTTTGCTCGGCTTAGAGACGATGAAATAGTTGCTAAGTTATTCAGAGTATTGGCTCCTTTTTATGAAAATAGGCATGGCGGTTATTTACGTATCCTTAAATGTGGTTTTAGAACGGGTGATAAAGCGCCGATGGCATTTGTGCAATTGGTAGGCTTTAATACTAAAATCAAAGATAAGAATATAAACGAAGAAGTCATCAAGTAGAGATAACATAATAATTTGAATATTATTGAAAAATATGCCAGAGATTAAAGTTAAAGATCATGAACCATTTGACATTGCTCTTCGTCGTTTTCGCCGTGCTTGTGAACAAGCAGGCGTTATCACTGATGTCAGAAAAAAAGAATTTTACGAAAAGCCAACTTGGATTAAAAAGCGTAAAAAAGCTGCCGCAGTTAAACGTCTGCATAAAGAAATAGCTAAAAATCGTCTGCATCGTAGAAGGTTATATTAAAAAAGTGCTGTAAAATTTTAATTATTTTCTCTTCAAAGAGATTTTAATTTGTTATTTATCCATTTCCATTATCTATTTTTATTATGTCTATTAAGCAAGTTGTGATTTCTGATATGAAATTAGCAATGAAAGCGAGAGACTCTAAAAATTTAAGTGCAATCCGTTTACTACTTTCTGCAATTAAGCAAAAAGAAATTGATGAGAGAATTGAACTAAGCGATAAACAAATTATTGCTATTGTGCAAAAAATGATAAAACAAAGACGTGACTCAATAGTGCAATTTAAAAAAGCAAGTCGCACTGATTTGGTAACAAAAGAGGCTAATGAAATTGCTGTAATTGAACGCTATATGCCTCAGCAAATGCCTAAAGATAAGATACAAGCAGTGGTGCAGGAAGCTATTAGAGAAACAAAAGCACACTCGCTAAAAGATATGGGAAAGTTGATGCGTATACTCAAGGAAAAATTACCTCCTCAGACTGATATGGCACTTGTTAGTCAGTTTGTTAAGGATAAGCTTAGTTAATTTGCCCGTATTTTGCTACATACATATTTTTAATATTTAATTTTTTTAAGTGTTTGCAGTAATTTTTCTGTCATTCCACCAAAATTACTATTAGACATTATTACAATATGTGTTTCACCAAATTTTGACTTAATCATTGATTTAATTGCATGAATAATATCATCTACACTGTTTGATAAATAGATGTAATTAGAGGTCTTGAATAAACGTTTAATATCCCATTTAATACTATTATTTTCAAGAATAAAAACTTTGTCAGCGTCAGAGAGCGAGGCACTTAGAGTGTTTTGGTGCCCGCCATGTTTCATTGTGTTTGAAGCCAATTCTAAAATTGCGATGAGTGTAGCATGGCCAATTTTTTCACGTAAAGCAGATAAGGTTGCACTAATTGAACTCGGGTGGTGGGCAAAATCATCATACACTACCACACCATTTTGATTATATTTAATTTCTAATCGGCGTTTGACGCCTTTAAATTCTTCCAAAGCCTTAATACCTGTTGCAAAGGAGACACCAGCATGACGTGCTGCAAAAAGTGCAGCTATGGCATTTGATGCGTTGTGTTTTCCAAGTAGTGACCAAGAAACATTACCCATATTTTTCCCATTATCAATAACATCAAAATTATTGTTATAGGGTGTAATATTAAGTTTTGGTGTCATAAAATATTCAGTTTGTGTATAGCATTCTTTGGCAAGTATTGCGTTAATATTTGCTGTGTTTTCTGGATAAATAATTTTACCATGTTGAGGCATAATGCGAATGAGATGGCAAAATTGTTTTTGTATGTCTTCTAGTGAATTAAAGATGTCACCATGATCAAATTCTAGGTTATTAATAATGAGTGTATCAGGATGGTAATGTATAAATTTTGCACGCTTGTCAAAAAAAGCACAATCATATTCATCCGCTTCAATAACAAAAAATGGTGTATTGTTAAGACGCACTGATGCGTCAAAATTATTTGCGACTCCGCCGATTAAAAAGCTAGGTTTAAATTGTGCATAATCCAAAATCCATGCAAGCATACTACTTGTTGTGGTTTTACCATGTGTACCCGAAACTGCTAATACTTGTTTTTTATATAAAATTGTTTCAAAAAGCCATTGTGCACCAGAAGTATAACGATATTTTTGCTCCAAAATTTTTTCAACACAATCGTTGCCGCGCATTAGTGCATTACCAATAATAAATAAATCTGCTTTCGGCAGTTTAGTTGCATCATAACTAGTCTGCACATCAATATGATATTTACTAAGTTCATCACTCATAGGGGGATAAATATGTTCATCACTACCTGTTATCTGATGTCCAAGCGTTTTAGCAATAATTGCTAGACTTGCCATAAAAGTGCCTGCAATACCTAGAATATGAATATGCATAGATAATTGACTGATTAAGTTATTTTATTATTTTTTATTACATTATTTTTTTTTAAAATTAAGTGCAGCAGAATTAATACAATACCGTTTACCGGTTGGCATTGGCCCATCAGGAAAAATATGACCAAGATGTGCATCGCAATGCGCGCATTTAACTTCTATACGTTGCATCCCTAGATTATTATCTACCAATGTTTTGAGATTTTTTTTATTGGCATCATAAAAACTAGGCCAGCCAGTATGTGAGTTAAATTTTTTGTTTGAATCAAAAAGTTGCACATCGCAACAAAGGCAGTGATAAAAACCCACCTCTTTATGATTAGCATATTTGCCACTAAATGGCATTTCAGTCGCACCTTGTTGGGTTATTTTGTATTGCATTTTAGTGAGTTTATTTTTTAGGTCCATTATTTTTTCCTGCCATATTAAAATAGAAAATTTGTGCCATAAAACTTGCAATATATTTTTCTTTTAAATAAAAATCTATACTGAGACTACATATTTAATCAAGATGTATTTTAGTATCAAAATTATTTTTTAATATGATTATGTGAATCTCAGTTTGATTTATAAATTTTAATTTTAAAACATTTTTAATTGCCACTTAATTAGTATTTAAGAGACATATACTTAGCTTGGCAAACCACATTATTCCTAAATGTATTATAAAGTTTAATTTATCTTTTATTTTCTTTTGTCTCTGTCATTTTAAAATTTTTTCAGATTATCTAATCCTCTATAAATATAATTCATTGATAAAGAATTTCATGGCATACTAACCGCTTAGTAGAATAACCAGGATTATTTTTAATGTCTTTTGATCAAATTATAGATTTATCTGGTGCACTCCTTACGCCAATCATTGCAATAATGCTCTACTTGATAAGACTATACAATTCTCCAAAAAAACTAAATAATTAAACAAGTATTTTACTATTAACAAACCAAGGCACCCCATGCATAATACTAGTGCATGGACAGTAGACATCTAAAAAGTCTTATCACAGAAACATTAAGTGAATCTAGACAAAGCACTTACGCCAAATATTAAATTTAACCGCCCAGAAGCACTAGACTTACTTACTTGGCACTTGCTATGTTGAAAGCGGATTGTGCACATTTCATAAAGCAAACTGCTGGCCCTGCACTTGGTATTTATCAAATGGAGATAGCTACTAACCATAGCCTTTGGCAAAACTATATTAAATATCGCCCTAAACCCCTTAGTTTTATGCAAGCTGAGCTGCCTGCTGATTTAAGAGGGGGCAAGTGCTAGTAATTTTAAATATTCAGTGAGAGCCCCGACATAGGGTTCTCTGCGTAAGTGGCGGAAATGGTTTTTACACAGTAGGGTATAATACGCCAAATATTATTTTATGTAAATTTATATATAGTCGCCTAAAATTATTTATGAAATTTTCAAATCAAACTTAAAATTATAAAATATTAACATAAACTAAAACCACTGATACAATCCATATTAAAGCATTTTCATTAAAAGTTAATAATCGTTAAAACTAACTACACCCTGGAGATTGTAAGTATTTATTATCAATAATAATTTTTAATTGTATCGGTTACTATTTTAGAGTTTTTAGGATAAAGATGGAGATTTATCTAGTTGGTGGTGCGGTGAGAGACGAATTACTGGGTTTAAAAGCTTTAGAGCGAGACTATGTTGTTGTTGGTGCAACTGAAAGAGAAATGCTCGCAATAGGGTTTATCAAAGTAGGCAAATATTTTCCAGTTTTTCTACATCCTAAGACGCATGCAGAATACGCATTAGCAAGAAGAGAGCGTAAAGTGAGTGCAGGTTATAAAGGCTTTGTTACGGATGTAAAAAATGTTAGCCTTAAAGAAGATTTAGAACGCAGAGACTTAACTATTAATGCAATAGCACAAGATAAAGACGGTAATATTATTGATCCTTTTAATGGCACAAAAGATTTAGCACAAGGTATACTTCAACACGTTTCACCTGCTTTTCGTGAAGATCCTGTGCGTATTTTACGTGTTGCACGTTTTGCTGCTAGATTTAGCATTTATGGTTTTAAAGTTTCACACGAAACGCACCGTCTGATGTGTGAAATGGTGGCCTTGGGCGAAGTAGAGCATTTAGTCGCAGAACGTGTTTGGCAGGAGATAACAAAAGCATTTAGTTATCAGACACCTTCTGTATTTTTTAAAGTACTCAAAGCTTGTGGTGCACTAGAGATTATTTTAGCGCATTTAAGTATTCATGAAAAAAATCTAGCGCATAACAAACACAAAACACACACAGAAGAATTTGCATATTTAGATAATTTAACGGATGAGATATTTTTAATTAAGTGGGGTATGTTTACACATCACATGCGTGAAAAAGATGTTTTAGCGATGTGTGTGCGTATCAAATGTCCTAAAATATTTAAAGATTTTGCCCTTTTAAGTTCACGTTATACATTATTTGCTCGTCATTTTCTTAAAAAAAGTAGCAGCGAGGTTTTTGATTTTTTTAACCATAGTGATGCGCTTAGACGCTCAGAACGATTTATGAATTTAATACGTGTTTTTAACTTGCTTGGTATTTCAACAAAAGCAATTCTTCTAATTTATGAGAAACTAAAAAGTATTGATACTAAAAAAATAGCAAGTATTCATATTGCAAGCGAATTAGCACGTATTAAAAAGCAGACAATTGAGCAAGTGATGCAGCGCTTAAAGTAATTTTTTAATATTATCATCTTTTTGGGATGGGTTTGTCGTAAGCACGAATAATATTTTTTACTAATTGATGGCGTACTACATCTTGCTCTGTTAAATAACTAAAAGAAATATCAGGTTCATGATTTAGGATTTCAATAGCATGTATGAGTCCAGATTGTTTAGGGTTAGTGAGATCAATTTGCGTTATATCACCTGTAATAACCATTTTTGAAGCAAAACCTAAACGTGTAAGAAACATTTTCATTTGCATCATTGTAGTATTTTGCGCTTCATCTAAAATGATAAAAGATTCATTAAGTGTACGCCCGCGCATAAATGCAAGCGGGGCAATTTCAATAATATGCTTATCAATAAGCTTGCTAACTTTTTCAAAACCAAGCATTTCATAAAGCGCATCATAAATAGGTCGCAAATAGGGATCAACCTTTTCTACTAAATCTCCGGGTAGAAAGCCTAATTTTTCACCTGCTTCCACTGCAGGACGCACTAATACTAAACGGCGAATATTTGATTTTTCTAATGCTTCTACCGCGCATGCAACCGCTAAATAAGTTTTTCCTGTGCCTGCAGGACCAACGCTAAATATACAATCTTTATCTTTAATTGCACGCACATAATTTTGTTGATTAGGTTTATTTATCTCAATTTGTTTTCTATGTGTTTTAATGGTAATTGCTGTTTTTATGTGTGCACCTAAAGTATTTTCAATCAATATATCTACGTCACGATTTTCTACTACGTGCTTGTGACTTTTTTCAGCAAGTGCTCGTAAAACAACCTCTGCCTCTTTAGCGCGCGCTCCTTCAATATTAAATACAGAACCGCGCGCGTGAATAATAACATTAAGTGCGTGTGCAATAGAGGTAATATGTTCATCCAATACACCGCAGAGGTTTGCAAGTTGTTTGGTATTTATTCCACTAAAATTAATATTAACCTGTGTCATATAGAAAGAATATTTTCCTCAATTTGAGTAAATAGTTTTAAAAGATTAGAAAAATTGTATAACTCATTCTCATTTTAAATTATCTTGCCAATCAGTGAGTTTGGATTAGCACGCAAAATTTTAATTTGCACCATTTCTCCAATTACCTTATCGCTCGCGTGAAAGTGCACCACACGATTATTTTCACTGCGACCAAAAAGAGTGTTACCTCTAGGAGAATATCCTTCTACTAATATATTTTGTGTTGTGCCAATCATTTTTTCACTAAAAAACTGCATTTGCCGATTTAGGCTAGCCTGCATTTTTGCCAGCCTTTTTTTCTTAATTTCTAGGCTTATATTATCAAAAATTCCAGCAGCAGGCGTTCCTGGGCGTTTACTGTAAATAAAACTAAAAGACCTATCAAAATTTATTTCTTTAATAAGTGCCATTGTTTTATCAAAGTCATCCTCTGTTTCATTTGGAAAACCAACAATAAAATCCGATGATAATGATAAATTTGGGCGCACAGTACGTAATTTTTTAATTTTAGATTTATACTCTAAAACGCTATATCCGCGTTTCATCATTGTGAGTATTTTGTCTGAGCCACTTTGAATAGGTAGATGTAGATGTGAAACTAGTTTTGACGTATTTTTATAAGCATTAATAATTCTATCATCTAGCTCTATCGGATGCGAGGTAGTATAACGAATACGATAAATATTTTTAATATTCGCAATAATTTCAATTAGTAGTGCTAAGTCGGCGTACGCACCATCATCCATTAAACCCTTGTATGCATTGACATTTTGTCCGAGTAAGGTTACTTCATGTGTACCATTTGCAGAGAGTGCCTTTATTTCAGCAATAACATCATTAAAAGGGCGGCTCACCTCCTCTCCGCGCGTATAAGGTACAACACAAAAAGTGCAATATTTGCTACATCCTTCCATAATAGAAACAAAAGCAGAAACGCCATTTGATTTTGGTGTAGGCAGGTTATCAAATTTTTCAATTTCAGGAAAAGAAATATCAATTTGTATTTGTCCTGCATCTAATACTTTTCGTAGCATGTTTGGCAAGCGGTGTAAAGTTTGCGGGCCAAAAATAATATCTACAAATGGAGCCCTTTTTAAAATTAGCTCACCTTCTTGTGAAGCTACACAGCCACCAACAGCAATAATCTTATGTGGATTATTTTTTTTATACTTGTGCCAGCGGCCAAGTTGGTGAAATAATTTTTCCTGCGCTTTTTCGCGTACTGAACAAGTATTCAAAATAAACATATCTGCATGAGCTTCATGGTTTGTGAGTTTTAATCCACATGAAATATTAAGCAAATCAATCATTTTGTTTGAGTCGTACTCATTCATTTGGCAGCCAAATGTTTTCACAAATAAATTATGCATTGTTTATTTTTTATTTTCGTTTTGTATCGTATAATTCATATTAATACGCGTAGGATAAGCAATTTCAGCGCCGTTATTTTCAACAATATTACTAATTGCAATAAGTACATCTTGTTTAATGCAGTGAAATTCCTGCCAATTTTTTGTTTTGGTAAAGGCATAAATAAAAAAATCAACCGAATAAACATTAAATTCATTGACATTAACTATCAAGGTTTGTTTACTATCAATATCTGGATTATTTTTTAACATTTCTTTGATATGTTGTGTAATAGTAACAATATGGCTCATATCATCATAACGCACACCGATTGTCAGTCTAATACGCCGATTGCTCATGCGAGATGGAGTCTCAATAGGGATGGTAGAAAAAATAGAGTTTGGAATATAAATTGGATTTTTGCTAAAAGTGCGAATTTTGGTAATACGCCAGCCAATTTGTTCTACTGTGCCTTCAAAATTTTTCTCTTCAGAGCGAACCCAATCGCCAACACTAAAGGGTTTATCAATTTGTAGCATTAAACCTCCGAAAATATTGGAGAGCATATCTTTAGCAGCAAAGCCAATAACAATACCACCCATTCCTCCAAAAGTTAAAATACTTGTAACCGATAAACCAAAATATTGTGCTGTGCTTAGTAGTGCAACGATAAGAACAAATATTTTAATCAGGCGGGAGATAAGGCGAACAGAGTCAGGATCAAGCAAAGTATCTAGTTTAGAAAGTATATTTTCAGTTCTGCTTACTAAGCGAAAGATAAGCCAAGCGACAATAAAAATTGGTAGAACTAAAATAAGTGTATCAAACGTGCGTAGCCAAGGAAAATCAGTACTAAGTATTTTAGTAGAATAATACAACCATATAAACCACAATAATGCCTGTAATGGCAGTGTAAGTGCATTAATGATGATATCATCAAATATATTTTTGCTTTTATCGCTTTTATCCGCTAAATATCGCAATACAAAGCGCAAAACAAAACTGAGTATAATTATCAAAAAAAACAGCGTAATGAGGGAATATATGTTTGTTTTAATTAAGTGAGTGTGGAGATAATCTAGCATAATTATTTTGGTAAATAGTGCATAGGATTAACAGGCTTACTTTGTTTTTGCATTTCTAAATAAAATGGATTTTTTCCCGTAATAGCAATGACATCACCACTTTTTATAAAATCACCGTCTGCAACAAGGATACCACTATTTTTTGTGTATGAGCTATAAAAATTATCAGCATGTTTGATAATGATAACTTTACCGTGTGTACGCATCTTATCACCGCTATAAACCACTCTCCCATCTCTAATTGCATAAACTTTTTGTCCTAATTTTGTTGCAAATGATACACCTAATCTATCCTTTTTGCGATTAAAAGCTTGCTTAACATCTGCAAAAACTGGTCGTATCCAAGTTACACCATTTAATTTTTTTACTGCAGGTTTTTGTGTAGAGTTTAGTTTATTTTTTTTAGAATTCTTTAGCACTAGAGGTACACGTGTTATACCTTTTTGTGCTAAGTGTTTTTTAGGAAATTTAATGCTTTGTCCTTTTTTGATAAGATAAGGTGCTTTAATTTGATTAAATTGTGCTAATTCTGCTAAAGGAATTCCACAAATATTTGCAATTCTAGCTAGAGATTTTGTTGTGTTTAAGTGATAAGTTTTTTGACAATTAAGCATTGATTTATCCAGTACAATAATATTTTTATTTTCACTATAACTGCAACTTGTGAGGATAAATAACAGAGCGAATATAAGAAGAATACAACAATAAACATTGAAAAGCAATCTTAAAAATACTAACATAGTAAAAATAAATTCCTAGAATAATATATAAATTATAAATATTAGTAGAATTAATGTATAACCTAAGCGATCAATATGTGTTCTAAGCCAAACATCACAAGCATCACCAATTTTTTTGATAAAAAAAACTATTAGAAAAAATCGTGCACCTCGAGCAAATAATGAAATAATCACAAATGGTAAAAATAGCATTGTCAAAAACCCAGCCATAATGGTAAATAATTTATACGGAACAGGGCTGAACCCTGCCAAGAAAATTATCCAAATTCCGTATTTGTCAAACCATATTTTTAAAATATTTAATTCATCAGCATAACCTACCCTATCAAGATAAGGCGCGATAAATTCATAAGCAAAATAGCCTATTAAATAACCAACAATACCGCCAAAAACTGAAAAAATTGTGCCAATAAATGCAAAATAATATCCACGTATTTTTTGCTTAAGCGCCATTGGTGCAAGCAAAAAATCAGGTGGTGGATAAGGGAGTAAAAATGATTCTAAAAAACTTAAACCCGCAAGATAATAAATAGCTGATTTTTTTTCTGCCCAAGTTAAAATGACTTGATAAATCTTAGAAAATATCATATAAAGTAGATTTCCCCTATCCTAATTAATTCCTGTTAATAGTGGTACAAAATTAACTTGAGCAATGGTTTTTTTGTGCAAAAATTTACCATCAAAATTTATTTTAACAAGTTTTTGTCCATATTCACTTTGCACACCTTCAGGGGCAATGAGACGCCCATTTTTTGCTAAATGATTGATAAAATGTGTTGGAATAGAACGCGGGGCAGCAGTAATGATAATGGCGTCAAAAAGTTGCGTTTTATTTAGATTTAAACCATCACTGTGATAACAACAAATATTCTTTGCAGCCAGTGTTTTAAAGCGCTTTTTTGCTTTTAAATGTAAGGTACGAATGCGTTCAATACTATAAACTTTTTCAAAAATTTGTGCAAGAATAATACTTTGATAACCACAGCCTGTACCAACTTCTAGCACATTGTAATAATGTGCATCTTTTTCCATAAGTGCCTCAGTCATAAGTCCTACAATTCCAGGCGTAGATATAGTTTGCGAAAAACCAATTGGTAGTGTGATATTATCGTAGGCTTGATGTGCTATTTTTTTATCAACAAAATAATGGCGTGGTGTTTTTTTCATAATTGTTTTAACAATTTCATTTTTTAGCCCAAGCGAATCTACCATTGCAGTTCGTTTTTCTTTACCTGTAATGCCTGATCCTTGGTATTTTAGAAAATCTAGCATGGGGATTTTAGTAGTGGAAAGCCCAGTTTTTCCCGTGTTTTCAAATAACATTGCGCCACTTTCTGCGACATATCTCTAATACGCAAAATAAATCTTGCTCTATCAGTTACGCTAATTGCTTTTCTAGCATCTAATAAATTAAAAAGGTGTGAGGCTTTTAAAACTTGCTCATAAGCAGGGTAAGTAAGTTTATTTTTAGTGAGACATGTATTCATTTTTTCAATATCATCAAATTGAGAAAATAGCGATTTTATGTCGGTAAACTCAAAATTATAATGCGATTGCTCCACTTCATTTTGATAAAAAATATCACCATAAGTAAGTGTGTCACTAAAATATAAATCAAATAAATTATCTACATTTTGCAGATACATAGCAAGACGCTCTAACCCATAGGTAAGCTCGCCTGAGATAGGCATGCAGTGTAAACCACCCATTTGTTGAAAATAAGTAAATTGACTAACTTCCATACCATCAATCCAAACTTCCCAGCCTACTCCTGAAGCACCAAGTGTTGGTGATTTCCAATTATCCTCTACAAAACGAATATCATGTTTTTTCATATCAATACTAAGATTTCTAAGCGAACTTAAATATAAATCTTGTATGTCTTCAGGTGCAGGTTTTAGCATAACTTGAAATTGAAAATAATGTTGTAAACGGTTTGGGTTATCCCCAAAACGCCCATCAGTTGGTCTACGAGATGCTTGCACAAAGGCTGTTCTCCAAGGTTCAGGACCTATTGCGCGTAAAAAAGTCGCTGGATGAAAAGTGCCAGCACCCACTTCCATATCGTGTCCTTGCAAAATTGTACAATGATTTTTTGCCCAAAAAATCTGTAAATTTAAGATTAAATTTTGCAACGAGTTTTTGGCGTCAAAATGGATAATATCTAAATTAGAGTTTTTCATAAAGCATGTAACAGATAAAGTGCTAATAAAATTATGTTTATTTTACATTATGGCTTTGTATTTGTATAAAGAACATATTCAAGCATTGTTAGTATTTTCAATACAGTCAGTATAATAAACAAAGTTAAAATTTATTAAGAAAATGGAATAAATAGACTATTTCTTGGTTTAGACAGAAAAATAATGAAGAAACTAGATTATAATTGGTGTAAATAGTAGCCCTGTTGATGTAAGAATGAAATAGCATTAGGGCAGAGCGAATATAAATGCAAGGACAACAGCAAATTATAAAGGTAAGATCTCACCGTATAAGGCAGTATTTTGCCAGGATTAGAATCCAAAAATTATCAAAACTTTGATGGTACTAGAGATAGGCGTTAACGCAAAAATAGAAATAACAAAATCTGCGCATTGAAGTGAATTAAACACCAAAAAATAAAAAATAGAATTGTGATTTCCCAATTTTATAAATGTTCATAGTAAAGTAAAATCAAGGATTAAAAGTAATTATTTTTTTCAACCACTGCTTTTGTCTTTAACTCAGTGCAAAATTTTTTGAGTGATTAAGTATTTTGTGGGGAAATATTTTTTAAGAACCTAACCTTTAGGATGGTGAATTTGGTGTTGCTTTTTAAGATGTTTATTATGGATATGGGTATAAATTTGTGTAGTAGAAATATCACTGTGTCCGAGTAAAAGTTGCACCGAGCGTAAATCTGCACCATTTTGCACCAAATGTGTGGCAAACGCATGTCTTAAAGTATGTGGTGAAAGTGATTTCTGAATACCAACTTTTAGTGCGTAATTTTTAATCATATACCAAAAATTCTGTCTTGACATCGCGCAGCCACGATTAGATAAAAAATAATAATTCTTACGTTTTTTATTTTTAGTAAATGATGGCCTATCTTGCTTTTCATAATTATCTAGTTTATCAAGCGCTATTTCGCCGATAGGTAAAACACGCTCTTTGCCACCCTTTCCATAAACAAGTAGGCATTCATTTTTTAAATCAATATGATGCACTTCTAATTGTAAAAGTTCTGAAATCCTTAAGCCACAAGCATACAATAATTCCAACATTGCTCTATCTCGCACACCAATTTGTTTTTTTTCATCTGGAGCAGATAGTAAAGCATTTACTTCATCGCTTGTTAAGTAATTAGGCAATTTTCTTAGTTGACGAGGCTGGTGAACATGTGCACTAGGGTTTTCAATGATGTAAGAGGTTTTTAACAAATATTCATAAAAAATACGCAGACAAGTCAAAATACGTGCTTGCGTTGCAGTACTAATGTTTTGTGTACCACGATGCAAAAAATAATTAAGAATTACTGTTTTATCAACTTGAATAAGCGATTTTACACCTAAATAATTGGCAAATATTTTTAAATCAGAACGATAAGCGTAGAGTGTATTATGACTTGCACCTGAGCTTAGCCAAAGATGATCTAGGAATTCATCAATAAGTGCATGATTATTTATCATCAACTTTTACGGTTATTTTTAGGTGTACAAAAAACCCAAAGCATTATAACACGCAAAATTATCTTAAAAAAGGCACTTTCTTAGCTCTCTTTGCAGAAAATTGAAAGTTAATATTATTTGAAAATCAGCTTAATTTTTCTTTAATACGCGCAGCTTTGCCAGTGCGCGTGCGTAAATAATATAATTTAGCACTATGAACTTTACCACGGCGTTTTACTTCAATTTTATCAATAGAGCGTGAGTGTGTTTGAAAAACTTTTTCCACACCTTCGCCATAAGAAATTTTGCGAACCGTGAAAGCAGAATTTATACCGCGATTACGTTTTGCAATAACTACGCCTTCAAATGCTTGCAATCGTTTGCGCTCACCTTCTCTAATTTTAATCCAAACTACAATTGTGTCACCTGCCCTAAAATCAGGGATATCAGAGCGCATTTGTGCTTTTTCAATTACTTCAATTAAGTTAATTGGCTGATTTTTACTCATTTATTTTAGTTTATTTTCAAGTAACCAAATTTTTGGCTTATAAAAATCAAAGGCGCATTATACTTGAAATAGATACTAGATATAAAGATATACGCTAAATAATAAAAATTCTAGATTTTGTTTTATGTCCATCAGAGATAAACTAAGGTATCATTTAACATATAATAAAATCTCTGAGGGAATGGCAAATAATGGATGAACTTTCTATATTGACACTTATAGTGAATGCAAGCTGGGTTGTGCAATTAGTGATACTTATTTTAATTATAATGTCCGTTTATTCTTGGACAATTGCTCTTGCTAAGAAAAAACAATTCTTATTAGCTAATAATACTATTAAAAATTTTGATAAACGTTTTTATTTAAATGATAATTTAGAAAGTTTTTATGAAAATTTACCGAAATTAAAAAGTACTCAAGATCCAAGCGAATTAATTTTTTTCTCTGGTTATTATGAATTACAATCAAAAACAGACACTAACAAGCAATTAAGTACTGAACGCGCTTATAGGGCGATGAATACGGTAGTTAGCATGCAAAGCGATACACTTAACAAAGATTTATCTGTTTTGGCGATGATTGCAAGCAGTAGTCCTTATATTGGTTTATTTGGTACAGTTTGGGGTATTATGCAATCTTTCTTAGGCTTAGCAAGTATTGAGCAAGCAACTATTGCTGTTGTCGCCCCTGGGATTGCTGAAGCACTTATTGCTACTGCTTTTGGTTTATTTGCCGCTATTCCTGCCACTATTTTTTATAATAGATTAACAACACAAGTTAGCTCGATTATACAAAAATATATTAATTTTACCGAAGAATTATTTGTTATCTTTCAACGTTAATATCTAATTATGATTCCACTTCCTAGTCGTAATTTGTTAAAACCAAGTGCTGAAATTAATATTGTACCTTATATTGATGTGATGCTGGTGTTGCTCATTATTTTTATGGTAACTGCACCAATTTTAGAACAAGGTATTGAAGTAGAATTACCACCTTCTTCACAGTCTCAAGTGATTGATGTTTCTAATTTTACGGATGATGAGCTGAGCGTTATTGAAATTACGCTAGACAAAACGGGTAATTATTCTATTGGTGAGGAGAAAAATTTACCAGCAAATATTCTGCTAGCAAAAGTAATTGCAATACGCGACTTAAATCCTAAAGTGCGAGTACGCATTAGAGGTGACAAGAAAGTAGATTATGCTAAATTTATAGAACTTATTGATCATTTAAAATCGGTGGATATGCACAATTTTAATTTCATTACTATCCCACTAGAAAAAATTTAATAAAATGCGTTTTAGACTCCCTAGAATTGCTAAGCAACATCCTATTGCCTTTATCATTACGCTGGTTTTTCATATTATAATTTTGATACTTATTTTGTCTTATACAGTGAAAAACACTTGGCAAGGAGAGAAGATTAAACCAAAGCAAAAAATTATTTCTCCTGTGTCAAAAGTGAATTTGCTGGATGCTAAGCTTGTTGAGCAAGAAAAAAAGCGTCTAATTGAGCGCAGGGAGAAAAAGAAACAGGAAATTGAAGCGAGTCGCAGTAAATTATTACAACTTGAGAAAAAAAGAAAACAAGAGGAAGGAAGGGTAGTACAAGCCAAGAAAAAACGCAAAGTAGAAGAATTAGCTAGAATACAAGCTGAGAAAAAAAGAAAACAAGAGGAAGGAATGGTAGTACAAGCCAAGAAAAAACGCAAAGTAGAAGAATTAGCTAGAATACAAGCTGAGAAAAAAAGAAAACAGGCAGAAATTGAACACAAAAATATAATTGTAAAAAATTTAGCCTTGGACAAAAAAATAGCACTTGTAACCGAACAATTTAAAAAATCTGAAATAAGACGCAAATTAACACAAGAGCTCACTAAAGAAGAAATAGAGGAAAATGAGAAATTTAGAAAAAAACAACTCATTGATCTTACAAGTAATTATATTGCCCAAATTGAGGCAAAAACAAGGAGTAATTGGCGTCGTAATGCAAACACGAAAGATGGCTGGTCTTGCAGTGTTTATGTGCGTCAAACTAAAGAAGGTAAAATAAAATTAGTAAAAATTGATTCATGCAACAATCAATCTAAAGATTTCAGACGCTCAGTTGAGAGTGCAGTTTATAAAGCAGAACCTTTACCAAAAGCACCGATTGATGAAGTATTTGACGGGGAGATACAGTTTAATTTTATAGTGCGATGATGTTTAAATTAGAAGAATTAAACAATAAAGATAAAATAGAAATCAGTTCTTCTCTGATGACTATTTTTGAGGACTGGAAATTAAGTGATAAAGAGCAAGTTAATTTGCTTGCTCTACCTCAATCATTTAAAGCGCGTCATTTGCATCTATATCGCTGTGGAGACAGGGCGTTTAATTACACACCACATATTTTAGCTCGTGCCGAAGCACTAATTGGTATTTATAAGGCACTAGGCACCACTTATCCAACGCATCGTGCATACGGTACAATTTGGCTAAAACGCCCTGTGAAAAAATTTGATCGCAAAACACCACTAGAGCTGATGCTAAGTGGCGATATGGGTATTAAGCGCGTGTGGTATTTTTTAGATTGTACACAATCTTGGCAAGATTAAATAGGGTAGGGTAGTGCGCATAAATAAAAATATAGATATCATTAGCGAATAGATAGTAATAGTTAATTTTTTATCTCATTAGTCATAAAAAACTATGCAAATATTTTTTAATATTTAGTTATCATAAATTTTTAATACTTTTTCTTTGATGGCAATAAAATATGCAGATTTTTTATTAGAGATAGGTTGTGAAGAATTACCACCAAAATCTTTACGTCAATTATCTAGCACCCTTAAACAACAAATAACTGCTAAACTTGTTGAACACAGGCTTGAATTTAGTGATATATACAGTTTTGCAACGCCAAGACGGATAGCGGTGTTAATTGTTAATTTACAAACCAAGCAAATTGATAGAAATTTTGAAAAAAAAGGGCCAAGCACTCTTGCGACACAAAAAGCAGTGAGTGGTTTTGCTAGTTCATGCAATGTTTTAATAGAAAATTTAACGATTAAACGTATTCAAAATAATAATTATTATATATTTAGCCGTAAACAAAAAGGTGAAAAAACTATTGCCTTACTAACAGAAATTATTCCACACATACTAGCAAATTTACGTTTTGATAATATGATGCGCTGGGGTATTGGTCAACATAGTTTTATCAGACCTGTACATTCATTGGTAGCTATATTAGGGTTTGATATTGTGCCAATTGAAATATTTGGTATCAAGAGTAGTAATATTAGTTTTGGCTTACGTTTTAGCCTAGAAAATAAAAATAAAATTAATAATAAGTTTAAAATCTCAAGAGCAAATGCGTACGAAGAAACGCTCAGAAAAATGCATATTATTGCAGATTTTGACAAAAGATTAGCATGTATTAAAAAAGAAATTAATATACTTGCTGAGAGAGAAAATTTTGAGGTAGTAATAGATAAAAAGGTGTTAGAAGAAGTTTGTGCGCTAGTGGAATACCCCTGTATTTTTATGGGTAGGTTTGATGAAAATTTTTTGTGTATTCCTAGCGAAATTTTAATGCTCACAATGCAAACACACCAAAAATATTTTCCTGTCACTAAAAATAAAAAAATAGTAGCACGCTTTATCATGGTAGCAAATAAATATAACCCACCTGAACCAGAGGTTATTATCTCAGGTAATGAACGTGTGTTACGCTCAAGACTTACTGATGCAAAATTTTTCTTTGAGCAAGACAAAAAAATAAGTTTGAAGACATGCAGAGAAAAACTAAAAGCTGTGTTATTTATTGCATCACTTGGAACACTTTATGACAAAACAGTGCGTCTTGAGAAATTAGTGCTTAAGCTTGGTGAGATGCTCGGTGAAAAATCCCAAATCAATCATTTAAAACGCGCAGCACAACTTTCTAAAGCAGATTTAGTTTCTAATGTGGTAGTGGAATTTCCTGAGCTTCAAGGGGTGATGGGCGGTTATTATGCAAAAAATGATGCCGAAGAAGATTCTGTTGCACAAGCAATTAGCGAACATTATTTACCACGATTTGCAAAAGATAAATTACCCACTTCTAAAATAGGCGCACTGCTTGGAATTGCAGATAAAATTGATAATATCACAGGTATTTTTTATTTAGGAAAAATACCAACAGGTAGCAAAGATCCTTATGCGCTAAGACGCACAGCACTTGGTGTTGTGAGAATAATTATTGATAATCATTTTGATTTTAATTTGCAAGAAGTTATTAAACACTCATTATCTTTGCATTGTAAGGGAATAAAATTTGAATCATTAGTTTTTGATATTGAACAATTTATTATAGGGCGTTGGGTAGAATATTATGTTAAACAAGGTGTGAGTGCAAATGTTAGCGAAGCTATTCTACGTGCAAAAAGGGAATTAAAGATAAAAGAATTTTCAATCTATGATTTTGCTAGACGTCTTCAAGCACTGCATTTTTTCAGTCAGCAAAAAGAATATAAAAATTTAATTTTGCTCAATAAGCGTATTTTTAATATTTTACGTGATAGTGTTTTTACAAAAAATAGTATTACATCTAATCAGCCAATAATAAAAACCGATAAATCTACTGAGGAATTTATTCAAAATTTAAATGCAACATTGCTCACAGAGAAAATAGAAAAAAAACTTTTATCAAAAATAGAACAACTAGAAAGAGAGTTTAAAACTGATAAATTTAATTACCAGGTAAAAATAGAAAAACTATGTGAACTTTCACTAATGGTTAATGAATTTTTTGAAAAAATTTTAGTGTTGGTAGAAGATGAAAATTTAAAAAAATCGCGCCTTGCTTTACTGGCAAAATTAAGGTTATTATTTCTATCTATTGCTGATTTTTCGTATTTTTAGCTTTAATTATTTTTTTGCTCTTTTAATGTTTACATTGTTTGAAAAATACTTTATTTTAGGGAATAACATACACAAATCCACAAATCCCTCATTTTTTACCCTTCTTCACCCAACGGACTGGCGCGTTCATTTCGTCTAATGTTGGCTTTCGGTTGGCGGGTTTTACTGGAGATGGGGCGCCATCAAAACACGCTTAATATCTGCTTTAAATTGAGTAAAAGCGCTTGTTTTGTTTTCTTTATATTTGTTAGTCATTGTATTTTCCGAAAGTTCTTTGATTTTGGATGGGTTCAATACGTCTTTAAAAAGTTATAAAGCACCCTGAATGTCCATAATCTCTATGTTTTTAAGTTTACCGTTGTATCCAATTCCGGCAATGATTCGATGATTTTTACGCTTTCTACGCTGACATAAACTACCTTTTTGAGTAGTTTGATTATGTAGTCCGGGTCATCACTCCATTCGTTTGGGTCGTTTATTATGTCGCTGTCATTGTCCTTTTTAAATTTATAACGATCCATTACCCACTCAATTGCAGAGCGCCCGTTAACAACATATTTATACGCTTGCAGCGGGATACCTGACAAATCTAAGTTCTTGTTATATTTAATACTTGTTTTGTCAATTTCTTTTCCTGTTTTAGCGAACATCATTTTTACTAACACTCCTCACTATCAATCTCCCCCATCAACCGTGCGGTTTCTGGTGAGGGCGACGATGATTTTTTGGTAGTGACTGATGTCGTCGGAGGTGAGGATTCTGCCTTTGCGATCTTTAAGCCATTTTTGCGCGGGTTGATAGCCGCCGATATAAAAGTTCCAGGCGGTTTCCGGCACATCGCTGAAGTGTTGCGTTTGGTTGATGTGCACTGCGCCGAGGCGGGTTTTGTGGTCGGTGAGTTGGTATTGCAACTTGTGTACTTTATGGTCACCGGGTTGGTTGTAACCGGTAATGAGGTCGTCCAGCATCGGGCTTTCCATGAGATGTAGTGCGCGCAATTCGCCACCTAGTTTGACGAGTCGGCGGAATTGTTTTTTATCGGTGGGATAGGGCACTCGCGGAAAGTCTATTTTCAAAAACTCTTTGTATCTTTCGCGGTAGGCGGGCGAGTGCAGCACGGCGTAAATGTAATCCAGCAAGTCAATGGGCGCGAATGTGTCGGCATTATCTTCAACTTCGGGGGTGAAACGCAAACCGATACTTTCGGCAATAGTTTTTACGATGTCCGGGTCAAGGTTTGGTTTTCGTTGTTGGTTGTCGTCAATGTCTGATTGTTTGGTGTCGGGGTAGAGGTAAAGCGGAAACCCAAACCTATTTCAGATTGAACTTGTTAGATACCAAAGATGATTCCAAATATTTTTAGTAATGAAACGAGTGATAATAGTTTTTGATTTGAACTTCTTGCAAACCAAGTCCACATTATCGCCACGAGAAATGTCGCATAATTTTTTCCCGCCAACCAATCGATATCCAGGTGGTAATAGTATTTCCTATTATCAAATGGGCGATAGGAAACATCCGTAATTAGTTCGCTAATGAATCTTTATTTTCTTCTTGCCGTTGCCATTTCCCATAGTTTTCGCCCAAATATTTTCCGCCACTGCTTGTTCCGAAATGTTTGGCTCTCATTTCGTCATGATTTAGAAACATCTGAAAAATCAATATTCTTTTCAAAAGCAATTTTTTGATCCATATCAATGACAAACTTATCTCGAGCATAGTCACTATTCCCGTTACATTTACAGGAAATAAATCTTTCGCAGAAAAACCTTTGTCATATTCCTCTTTGTTTTCCAAATTTTTTGGAACGAAAAAGTAATAGGGTTCAATCGGTTGTAATTCCTGAAAGTCGGATTGTTTCAAATTGTGTTGCCAAAGAAATTCATATTTGCTTTCCCGTTCGCCGTATAAATCACGGTGGAATACTTTTGCCAACGCGCCGTCTTTTTTCTTTGCGGTTTTGATGAATATGTTGATGGATACGCCCTGTTGAATGTCAAACACATTTTTATCCGGGGAGCCATCCGGTGCGGTTTCTTTTCTTTTGCTGTTACCGTGTAAGTCAACAATATAAATCTTGTCAAAACTTTGCAATAAACTCCAACGCATACCGCGAAAAGTAGGGTTGTCCAAGAAACTATGATTGTTGATGTAGGCGAGTATGCCTTCGCCGGTGCGATCAATATAATGTTGGCCATAGCGAATAAATTTTACATAATCGTCGTTCAACCAGTGTTTCCTTTCGCCAAAGTGTTCACCATCCACGTATTTATAAACATCAATCAAGTCAGTTATCCATTTACCCACATTGGATGAGATGCCGCTATACGGCGGATTCCCAATCACCACCATCACCGGTGTGTCGCGCTTGATGAAGTTGGCTGCGTCCGCCTCGGCGGATAGCCATTGCGCTAAGAGCGTGCCGGTGTCGGGATGATGTTGTTCGAGCGAGTTGGTCAAGAAAATACGCAGGCGTTCATTGCCGAGTTCGCAACCGCTGTCGCGTAACACCATTTCTAATTTGGTGTGCGCCATAGCATAGGACGCCATCAATACTTCAAAACCGTTCAGGCGCGGGATGAGATGTTGGTGAACATAGCCCGACCAAACGCCTTTTTGATTGGCGAATTTGTTTTCATAAATTTGTTGCACGATGGCGGCTAGGAATGTGCCTGTGCCGGTTGCCGGGTCGAGTATTTGTACTTTATGCACTTCCTTTTTATATTTTTCCATTTTGCCTTTCTTGCGTTTGTCGGTGGAGGTGCCCGCGTCCACTTCAATGACGGTTTTGCCGGTGTCGGCGAGTCCATCTTTGATGTTGAATTCGGTTTGTAGAATTTCATCCACGGCGCGCACGATGAAGTTCACCACCGGTTCGGGGGTGTAATAAACGCCGCGACTCTTGCGCAGGTTTGGGTTGTATGCGCCGAGAAAGGTTTCGTAAAAATGTAGGAACGGATCGTTGCGTTGGGTGGCTTTGCCGTAGTCCTTCATCAACTCGCCGACATCGGCGGCGCGAAAAAGATCGGCAAGGTCGTCCACCGCCCAACGAATACGTTGGTCGAGTTCATAGCCGGCGATGTATTGGAAAAATCTGCGCAAAAACGGATTGGCAGCGGGGATTAACTCGGCGGCTTCGCGGCGCGTGAAGGTTGCCGGGGTTGGGTCGTGCAAGCGCGCGGCGAACATGCCGTAAGCGACGGTTTGCGCGTAGATGTCGGCGAAGGCGTCGCGATCAATGTCGTGTATGAGATATTTTTTGAATACCGCGAGTTGATTTTGCAAGTCGTTGCCTTCGCTATTTTCATTCGCGTCGCCCGCGTCTTTATGTAACGCTTGTTCAATTGTGCGCGCTAGTAATCGCGCCTTTGCTGCCATGTGGTGTGCCAGTGCGCTGGCGCTGGCGATGGTGGTGCCGTCATAACCGGCGAAGTTGGCGAGCAGGTCGGTGAGTGCGTCGAATTGATCCGGTTTTGGTTTGACGCGAGCGCCGCGCAGTTCGGCGATGCATACCGTCGTGACCGATTTGCCATCGCGGATGAGGCGGAACTCCAGGTAGTTGGTGAAGATGAGATTGCCGAGGGATTCGGTGTAGCGATGCAGTTGTTCGGCGTGGACTTTGTCGTCCAAATCCTTGTCCAGATCTTTGGCCTCAATGTAGCCGAGCGGGATGTCGTTGCGGGTCAATACATAATCGGGCGCGCCACATTCGATTTGCTTTGGCTCGTTGGTGACCGCGATGTCGGGTAGCGTGGTTTCCAACAAAGATTGCAACGCCGCGCGGTAGGTGTGCTCGGTGGCGTTGCCGGCTTTGTGATGCTGGTCAAGTTGGTTGAGGTAGGCTTTGGGGGTCATGTTGGGGGTGTCTTTGTGTGATGGGTATTTTAACTGTATTTTTGCTGGGTGGGGATTTGTGGATTTATGTATGTTATTCCCTTATTTTACTAAGTCTAGTTTTACTTGTAGTATTTTAGCAACTTTAATATTAACCTCGTATTTGATCGCTCAGATACCTAAAAATTATTTTCACAAAGATTATGTGTCGCAAAAATCAAACACCATTGTATTGCTTATTTAGAAATATTGTTGGCGTAACTTTTCTACTCCTTGGAATTATTATGATTTTTATGCCTGGTTCGGGTATGTTTATAATTTTATTGGCAATATTATCGTTATATTTTCCTGGTAAACGCCGGTTAGAAATTTATTTAGTAAAAAAACCCAGTATATTTAAAATACTCAATTAGATGCGTCGACGTTATCAAAAATTAGAATTGCAGTTATAAAAACTATTGAGACATTATATTATTAAAAATCAAAGCAAATATTGCATTATTTACGAACAAAGATAAACCATATAATCTTGATATATTTTTTTATTTCAATATATTTTTATATTTTTTACGGTAAATATGCCTGTAAATAGATAAACGAAATATTGCGTGCACAATAAAATATCCAAGTATAGCACCCACAATTGAAAATATTAAACAACCTAGTAAAAATGGTTGCCAGATGATACTAAATGTTTGATAGAAGTAGGTGAAGGAAAAATTGAAGTTTTGTGTCATAGAAGTATTTAAAATGATAGCACCGAGCTTGTAAGCAAAATAAAAAATAACAGGCATGGTAATTGGGTTTGTAATCCAAACAGCTAAGATTGCAAGTGGCAGATTGGTTCTAAAAATGAATGCACTGAGTATAGCTAACAGTGTCTGAAATGGTACAGGAATAAAAGCACAAAAAAATCCTACAGCTAGCCCTTTAGCAAGTGTGCGACGATTAAAGTGCCATAAATTTGGCTGATGTTTTACATATTCACTAAACCACCTGAATGATTTATAATCTTTCAGGGTATTTAGTTTTGATCTAATACGTTTTAGTTTTTTCTTCATAGTAGTGTTTAATAATATTCTTTGCACATAAGGCTATGTTATTCCCATTTTGGAAAAGAATAAAGTAGTAAGCAGATTTATATCAATATCTTTTGTATTTAAGTTCTTCAAATACCATATCATCTATGCGCGCACTATTGCCAATAGCTTAGTAGCATGGTTTTAATTTACTTGCTATGACAATGCCGAGCCGGCTCACTGATAACAGCGCTCAAATGGCTAGTATTAAAATTATCATAAATATTTTCAGAGTATTTTACAAAACCAGGCAGATTATTTTTTGTCTGAGTGTGTAAAAATCTTTGCGTCTTATTAATACTTTATAGGTATAGCTTTCACGGCTAATATTAGATAATTTTATTTTCAGGCAGAAAGTACGCTTTTAACACTATAGTATATAAAACATACTTATTATAATGGACTGTAAGCGTAAATAATATATAAACTAATCTGCAGACAGTAAAATAAATTGAGTATTAACAAATCACTTTTGTGCTATGATAAGCGATTTTTATATTGATAACATATTTGCGTATCACAAATTTTTGAAATATGTTTACAGTTTGCACCCTATATCAATTTGTTACATTGTCAAATTTTACTGAGATGCGTCTTGTTTTTACTGAGATGCTTGTAAATTTAGATATTAAAGGCACAATTTTATTAGCGAGAGAAGGTATTAATGCTACCATATCAGGGCGTGATGAAGTTATTAAAAAATTTCTAAATTATTTAAATAGTGATACGCGTTTTGCGACGATTGAAGCCAAATTTTCTTATAGCAATATTCAACCATTTAGGCGGCTTAGAGTTAGGCTTAAAAAAGAAATAGTTATGCTAGGCGTTAGTAAAATTGATCCTAAAAAAAATGCTGGTCGTTATGTTATGCCTAAAGATTGGAATAAACTCATTAGCGATCCAGAGGTTTTACTAATTGACAGCAGAAATGATTATGAATATAAAATTGGCAGTTTTAAAGGTGCAATTAATCCAAATATTAAGACTTTTAGAGATTTTCCAAATTATGTAAAACAAAATTTAGACGTATTTCAACATAAAAGAATTGCTATGTTTTGCACAGGGGGCATCCGTTGCGAAAAGGCTAGTGCCTATTTAAAAATAAATGGTTTTAAAGAGGTTTATCATTTAGCAGGCGGTATTTTAAAATATTTAGAAGATGTCCGCCCAGAGGAAAGTTTTTGGCAGGGCGAATGCTTTGTGTTTGATGAACGGGTAGCACTGACGCATCAGCTAAAATTAGGCTCTTATAATCAGTGTCATGCGTGTCGTTATCCTATTACTAAAACAGATAAAAAACATTCTTATTATGAACACGGTGTCTCTTGTCCGAGATGTTTTGGTAATAAAACACCAAGACAAATCATCCGTTATCGCGAACGCGAGAAGCAAATGCGTTTGGCAGCTAAAAAAAATATAGCACATATAGGCGATGAAGCAAGCTGTCTTGTCAATAAAAAAATACGGCAGAACGGCTAATATTATTTTTGTTATTTAGTTTATTTGGAGGTGCCATTAAATTGTGCTTAATCAGGTAAAAATAAATACCTTAAAACAAGGCTTGACACTCAAAACATCTTTACTTGGTGAGCAGTTAATTTTTAAAACGCGTTTTGGTGTTTTTAGTCCAAAAAAAATTGATTCAGGCACAAAATTATTACTCGTGCATCTAAGTCCTGCTAAAGATAATGTAGTATTAGATTTGGGTTGCGGTTATGGGGCAATAGGTCTTACTTTGGCAAAAATATACCCGAAAAGTATAGTTTATTTGATTGATAAAGATTTTGTAGCACTTGAGCTTTGCAAGCAAAATAAAATTTTAAATCAAACTCATAACGCACATATTTTATTATCCGATGGCTTTAGTCATTTACCAAATAATTTACGTTTTAATCATATTGTTTCTAATATGCCCGCTAAAGTTGGTAAAGAGCAAATGGATATTTTTTTGTTTGATGCTTATCAGTATATGAAAATAGGTGGACGCATCACAGTTGCTAGTATCAGTGGATTAAAAGATTATATGAAGCGTCATTTTCAAAATATTTTTGGTAATTATAAAAAAATTAAACAAAGTAAACATTATGTTATTTCTGAAGCAATTAAATAGTTTTCTCTAAAGAAGTTAAATTAGTATTGTAGTATAATAATCGTTTTGTTTTAGATGATTTTGGGAAAAAATTATTATTTTATTTATGAATTTTATATTTTGAAATAGAGACTTACTATGGATATTTTACAAAAAATTAAAAAACAAGTTGAGAGCGCACCAGTTGTAATTTATATGAAGGGTACACCACAGTTTCCACAGTGCGGTTTTTCTGCACGCGCAGTGCAAAAACTTGCTTCAACAGGCGTAGAGTTTGCTTATTTTAATATATTTGATGATGCTGAGATTTTTGAGAATTTGCCTCATTTCGCAGATTGGCCTACTTTTCCACAAATTTATATGAATGGAGAGCTCGTTGGTGGTGGAGATATTATTATGGAAATGGCAGAGCAAGGCACATTGAAAAAAACAATGGAAGAAGCGACTTTCAAATTTAACGACTCTTAAAAAAAATTTTAGGTAAAAAAATACCAGTTTGTTTTTGATAATTTTGATAATTATTGAAACGCTCTCTCAGGTAATATTCTTCTCGTTTTGCTTTAAGCGTTAAATTGACAAATAGTAATACATAAATACTAAGAGTTAGATAATTTAGATTACTAAAGAGTATAGCGAGCATCAGAATTAAAAGACCACTATACATCGGATGGCGAATGTATTTATAGATTCCATGCGTGATTAAAATGTGGTGTGTTTTTAAACTTGGCAGAATATGCAAATTTTTTACTTTCATATTGATGAGTGCGGTGATGAGCATAATACACGCCAAAAATATTGTAGCGAAACTCAATAAGTTAAGCATTGAGATACGCATATTGATAAGCAAAAAAATAGCACTTGTAAATTGAATAATGACGTAAATCATAATATCCTCTCTTAAATAGATATTTAAAAATATTTTTTAATACAATATATAAAATGCGTGTTGGTATTTTAGTATTTTTTGTAATGTTAAATGCCTTAATATTAGGTGCAACGGAGCAAAAAAATGTGTTTGCCAAAAAAAATTTAATTTCTAGCAAGAATATATTGCATTCACCTGCCCATTGTGTGGCTTTAGTTTATCATCATTTTTCTGATAATGCGCCAAAATCGACACGCATTAGTCCTGCTTTGTTTGAGCAACATTTAAGTTATTTGAAGGCAAATCAATTTCAAGTATTACCATTACTGGAAGTAGTGTATAAATTAAAAAATAATCAACCCTTAGCCGATAAATGTGTGGTTTTGACTGCAGATGATGCTTATCTCTCTATTTATGAAAATGCCTATCCGCTGATTAAAAAATTTAATATGCCCATAGCAATTTTTGTAACAACCGATGCTATTGATAAAAAATATAGTGCGATGATGTCTTGGGATAAAATGCGCGAAATGAAGGGAGATTTAGTGACATTTTATAATCATAGCAGGACGCATGCACATTTGCCATCTCTTAAAAAAAATGAAATATATGAACAAATTACGTACGCACAAAACCGCCTGGAATCACAGCTTGGTGTTAGCAATAAATTATTTGCTTATCCTTATGGTGAATTTGATGAAAAAACTTATAAAATTCTTTCAAATTTGGGCTATACTGCCTTTGGTCAGCAATCAGGTGCCATGGGCAGTGATAGTGATTTTTTAGCATTACCGCGTTTTTCAATGGCAGGAAAATATGGGCAGATGAAAAGTTTTACGCTGAAAGTTCAAACACTAGCAATGCCAATTACAGCTGCTTATCCTATTAGTCAAATGATAAAAAAAGATCAAAATCCCCCAATACTTAGACTTTATTTTAAAAGAAATCTAAGTCAAGATGAACAAGTAAAATTTTCGTGTTTTATTTCAAATAATAAAAAACCGTTAATTAATTGGTTAAATGACAGAACTGTTCAAGTCCGCGCAGATACACCGCTTAATTTTGGACGTACTCGTTATAATTGCACATTTTCTAGTGGGCAAAAAGGGCGTTTTTATTGGTTTTCCAAGCAATGGTTTAATCGGAATAAAAACCACTAAAATCTTATATTTAAAGCAAAAATTTATCAGCCTCTAACTATTTTTTGCCATAAAGGTGATTAGCACGGAGAATAAATGCATCGAGCTGTGCACTGGCTATTTTACTAAAAATTGGAGCAATGCTTAAATCTAGTAGTATGTTACTAAAACTGAATTCCATCTCTAAACAAACCTTAGATAGATTATCTTTTAAATTATCAAATTGCCAAACTCCATTTAAATCCTGAAATGGGCCATTTAATAATTCCACTTCAATTCTACCTAAGGACAAAGTATTGCTGGTGGTAAAACTTTGCTGAAATAATCCTTTATGAACAGTAATGGAAGCAATGATTTGATAGCTACTTTGCTTTAAAATGTGGCTATCTGCACACCAATTTAAAAATTCTGGATAACGTGCAATATCATTGACTAAATGAAACATTTTCTCACTACTATGTGGCACAATAGCGCTTTTTGAAATTTGATGAGGTTTGGGTTCAAAAAACATGATAACACGTAAAAAACAAACTAAAAATAAACAAAGCAAGAAGCATATTATTGCTCAAAATAGAAAAGCAAGATTTGATTATTTTATAGAACAAACGCTAGAAGCGGGTATAAGTTTAAAGGGCTGGGAAGTGAAAAGTTTGCGGGCGGGGCGTGCGCAATTAAAAGAAAGTTATATTATCATTAGACAAGGAGAATTATTTTTATTTGGTGCACATATTACGCCTCTTAAAACAGCTTCAAGCCATATAGATACTGATCCACTGAGAAATCGTAAACTACTGTTACATAAAAAAGAAATTTGTATGTTGATTGAAAAAATTTCTCAAAAAGGTGCAACTGCTGTGCCACTTTCACTTTATTGGGCTAAAGCTAGAGTGAAATTATCTCTGGGAGTTGCAAAAGGGAAAAAGGCTTACGAAAAGCGTGAAATTATCAAATCACGTGCGTGGACGCGCGATAAAAACCGTTTATTAAAAGAATATAATCGTAAATAATTTTGCATTTTAAAAAAATAGACGCTAGATTTAAAATATTTTATAAAGACTATAATCAGAGGAGGATCATATTAATTTTTTTAGTAGATAAATTTAATTTTCAATTACTACATCCCATGTTAACCAAAAAGAAAAAGTATTACTGACCCAGTTAATTCAAAAATTGCAGATAAAAAGCATCAAAACTTAGTTAAAAAATCAATAAACTACATTATATAAAAATAGCAAAAATATCAAAGCTAATACTGCTAGAAGATAGTGATTTAGATTTATTTAATGAGCAGGTGGTATCAAAATAAAGCGCGTAACATTTGATATTATATTTTTTCTTCGGACCTTAAAGTTAAAATTTCACAACTAGATTTATTAACAAGCATTGTATGCTCCCATTGTGCAGATAAACTTCTATCTTTTGTGGTAACCGTCCAGCCATCTTTTTTTGAAGTATTGACTGCACAGCCGCCTAAATTAATCATTGGTTCAATGGTAAAAGTCATGCCTTCTTCTAATATTGGGCTATTTTTAATATTGCCATCATCATAGTGTAATACTTGCGGTTTTTCATGAAATTCTTTTCCAATGCCATGACCACAATAATCCCTGACAACCGAGCAATGATTTTTTTTAGCATGTTTTTCAATTGCTTTGCCAATTTCACCTAAGTAAATACCAGGTTTAACCATTGCGATACCAATATCCATACATTCTTTGGCAACACGACAAATTTTTTGTGCTTTAATAGTGCATTTACCAATGAGAAACATTTTGCTGCTATCACCGTGATAACCGTCTTTAAGGACGGTAATATCAATATTAATAATATCACCATTTTTAAGTATTTTTGCGCCTGGAATACCGTGGCAGACAACAGAATTAATTGAGGTGCAAATAGATTTGGGAAAGCCGCGATAATTAAGTGGTGCTGGAATTGCATTTAATTCATGAGTAATATAATCATGGCAAATTTTATCAAGCTCAGTGGTACTTATGCCAGATTTTACAAAAGGCGCAATCATCTCAATCACACTTGCAGTAAGCTTTCCTGCTTGACGCATTTTGATAATCTCATTATTTGATTTGATGCTGATTCCCATAAAGAATTGAAAGTCAGTATTCTACTGACTTCTTGCTGCACGCATTTCTAGTTCATAGATGCGTATTTCAATTGATGGGTGAGAAGACCACAAGCGCATAAAGCCCAATTTAGTTTTTTCTCCGATGCCAAAACCTGTTAATTGACCAGGTAATGCACTAGGCTCTTTTGCGCCTAATTTTCGTAGTGCGCTAATCATTGCTTCTGTGCCCGCTAAATCTGCACCACCCGTATCAGCAACAAATTCGCGTCTCCTAGAGAAATACATTACAATCAAACTTGCTAAAACTGCTAATATAATTTCGGCAATAATAGTTGTAATAAAATAGCCAATGCCATAGCCTTGTTTATTTTTAAGTAATACTCTATCAACAAAATGTCCAATTATACGCGCAAAGAAAATAACAAAAGTATTTATAATGCCTTGTATCAAAGTAAGTGTTACCATGTCACCGTTGGCAACATGAGACATCTCATGACCTAAAACAGCCTCAATTTCACTTCGGTTCATTTGCTCAAGCAGTCCTCTGCTAAGGGCAACAAGTGCATTATTCTTGCTAGCACCCGTGGCAAAAGCATTCATATCATTGGATGGAAAAATAGCGACCTCAGGCATATTAATGCCAATAATTTTGGCTTGTTTTGCCACAGTTTCTAATAACCATTTTTCTTGATCATCTTTTGCTATTTTAATAACTTCTGCGCCTGATATGCGTTTTGCCATCCATTTAGAAATTGCTAGAGAAATAAAGGCGCCACCAAAACCAAAAATGCACGCAAAAATAAGCAGAGCGTTTAAATCTAAATCAGAGCCATTTTCAGCAAGCAAGCTATCAATGCCAAGCACTCTTAGAGTAATGCTCAGTATGATGATTATAGCAAAGTTTGTTAGCAAAAAATAATAGACTCTCTTCATGATTTCATTATCAAAAAACTCAAATTTATTTTATATATGTATTGCAAAAAGTCAAGTATATCAGCGCTAATATGCATTGTAAATACGGTGCACAGGTAAGTTATTTCAAATAGTTAAAAGTATTTTTTCATCCATTGGAGTGTAGTATTTTTTTCCATAATTAATAATATACTCTAAGGTATTTTTATCATATTTACGTTCTAGTTCATATTGAAATTCCATCGTTGTTTCAACTATTGCTCTGCCGTGTTTTAGTTCATAAAGTGGATCATTATTCAATTCGTCTTCTTGTGTGAAATAAATAGGAATTAAACCTGAAGTGATGGCATTTATAACCACTGTTGAACCGCGATAAAGGATGTGAGAAGAGTGCTTTATATCTAAAACTAAATCATCTGTTGATAGGCGTATATTACTAGGTAAATTTTTAAATTCAGAGTAATTTTTTATAAGCGTATCAAAATTCATAAGTGGATGCAAGCGCCAAATAAATTTTACCCCAGGTATCGTCCGTGCGCAGCTTAGGCTAAATTTAAATAAATTATAACATTCTGTTTTGAAGCCATCTGGAATAATCAAACAGGTTTTTTGTTGAGTTTTATTTAATTTTGGTGTGCAAATTTTTTGTGATTTTTGTGAACCAAGCACAGCAATTTTTATATTACTATAGGTATTATTTTTTTCAAGTTGTTTTTTAGTAATTTCACCTGGTGTTAAAATTACATCTGGATTAAAATTAGGTGCCAGAGCACGCTTAAGAGCGTGTTGAAGAGGAAAAATTGCTGCATGTTGATAACCGATACATTTAATATTTGGATTAACATTTTTTGCTGCTTGAAAAACTAAGCGTTCCCAAGCATGCCCTTCATAAGTAGTGATAATAAATTTAGGTTTAGTTTTTTCAATAATTTCCGCAATCTGATGGGCGAGACGCAAATTGTTAGCAGTAGCTGAAGAAAGTACATAACTTGCTGCCTTACTAAGGATATGAGCGTATAAATTATCGGTTTTATGAGTTTGATATTTTTTCAGTCTTCTACGTTCTTGATGTTGTGCAAAATAAATTTTTAGCTCTTTGAGAAATGTGCTTGATCTGCCTAGTATTATGCGCGATACACGCTCATTTTTCCACAGATTAAGTTTTTTTCTATAGTGAAAAATATTGATTCGATAATTAATTAATATGATAGTGGTGCGTAAATTAAGTTTGTTCAGTTTATGTGCTAAATTACCAAAATAAAAATCATCACTTTTGCCAATTAAATCTGGATTGATTAGATGCGAGACTAATAAAATATCTGTTTTTTTAAACACACTTGAAGACAACCACATTTTGCTTTGTGTAACTGCTTGTAATATGCGTATTAAAGTGCTGGCACTGTTGCGTAGGAGAAAAAATAATTTATGCTTAATATATCTTAATTTTCGTCTAAATTGAAACAATGAAATATAGGGTATTAATAATTCTGAGTGCCAGCGAACAGGGTGTAGCCAAGCATTAGCAATAGTAGTTCTTGTCGCCTTATCATGCTTTAGTATTTGATCGCATAATTTACATAATTGCTCGTATTGTTTTTGGCTGATTGACATGAGATTTACCTAGCAATATTTTTTTATATCCTCTTTAAATCAGCATGCATGTCAACAGATATAGAGATATTATCAGTCTTTATCATTTTTATTTTATATCCATGTTCCAATAATCCATACATTTCAATGCCTTTTATTTGCTCTAAGTAAGCAGGTGTATTTTTTGAAAAATTGCAAACCACTTTTTTTAAAAGCATATAAGTCTAATTATTTTAGATAGTTTGTTACGCCAAATTTAGGATAAGGTAATAAGCTGTCTGGAATAGGATAAAGTATTACAATATGTATAAATAATAAGTTTAATTGTATTGTAGTCAATCACATCACTAATAGTTTTCATTAAATAATAAGTTAGTAGGTCAGAAAATTGTTTTAATTTTACTATATTTTTAGCATCACACTAGCCATAACCCCATAAAGAATGTGCATAATCAATGCCAGCTTCTTGTGCCAATTGATAGTTTATCATTGTATCGTCTAAATAAAGTGTATTGCTTAGATCTTTATTTTGGAGTGTCATAGCATAAAGCAAATGATCAGGCACAGGCTTACCCTGCAGTTTTTTGTTTGGTGTTTGGAATAATGTCAAAAATTGTGAGCAGTAGACGCAATATTTTATGATACCTAGAATAGATAATATATCACTAAACAGTTGTCCAATATGGGCAAAGTATTCCTCAAAGTTTATATTAAGAGGATGTTTACTGCATACACAATTCCAAGTAATTATCATATTATATTTTGAGTCTATGATGACACCATCTAGATCAAATAATACTGATTTTTTATCCATGAAGTACATCTATTTTATTATTGTAATAGGCATAAATAATAGGTCTTGCCATGACAATTTTAGATTTAATAATTAATCTTTTTGCAATATTATCAACTTTAATTGGAAATATAACCACAGCCCCTGAATTTATGGAAATTTCTTCGCTACTTAAAATATTATGATTTACGGCTGAAATGAGGATGAAAGTAATTTTTTGTATTTTATGAGTTATATTAACCAGCGCTATTTCATAAGCATAATGAGATTCTAATAAATATTGCAAATAGTATCTGCGCATTAAAAAACTATGACCGCCTAACAATTCAAACCTTTTTTGTTTATGTGTGGCAATGGCATCAAAATTACCATGTACATAATTGTTTAGTGGCGCATTTTTGTATTGATAGCTAACATAACCGCGATCAGTCAAATATGCATCTGCCTTAATAATAACATCTGCTACGTTTAGGTGAAAGATAGCAAAAGTGCCAAAACTACATTTAATTTGTTTTATAAAATTTGACAAACAAATACGGTTGCGCCTATGGGGTTGTATCTCTACCTCTTGTTCTGAATATAGTACACCTTTATTGTCAAATATCAATAATCTTGCCTTTCTTTGTTTTTCAGTATTATTTAAGAATAAGGCAAGCATATCAATTAATTCAAAAAATGTTTGCCAATTTTCATCTGAACGCCAAATAAATAAATCACTACAACTCGCATTAGCTGTTGCTGGAATTTTAGTGAGAGGCTGTTTATAACGCCATAATATTTTTTTAAAACTTATTTGAGATAATTGCATTATTTTAGTTTTAGAAACCAATATTTTTTTAAATGCTTTTGCACACTAAAACGATTACCATGTACAACTAGAGAAGCTGGCGGGTGAGTATGTTCTAAACTTAAAAATTTACCATTTTTCTTGCAAGAAAAATAAAGTGGAATGGCTGCCATATCTTTGCAAACAATTACAGGCAGATTATTTTTATCAAAACCAAGCCCATCTAAAGAAATGATGCTAATATTATTACTGTTAGCATTCTGTGTGCTTTTTAATTTTTTATCATAAGCATCATAAATTTTTATTTCAACCTGTCTGCTGATGGCTTTTTTTTCTACATTAAGTAGTAAAACATAATTTTCTATTTCTTGCCCAAATTGTAAAAATGGTGCAAAAGTCAATAAAGAAGCTTTGGATGGAAAAGGATTTATTTCGCCTTGATAGCTAGTTTGAGTAAATTCATTTTTTAAAGTTAAACTTGCCCGCCAAGCGGGTGTTGTAGTTTTTTGTATAGACAATAATGGTAATTTCTCGCTAATTTTGGGCAATTTATCACTACTTAGTGACAATAATGCCAGCGTTTTTTTAGGCAATGATGCACTAATATCTTGATGACTAATGGTTTTATGTTGATTGTATCTTAGAGTTGTTATTGTTTGATTACGCCAAACATTATTTTGCATATAAGTTAGACTAATATATTTATCTGATTTTTTAGTAATTTCCCAGTGGTTAGGTGGAAAATTATAAAGCGTGCTATTACCAGTGCAATAAGGTGCTTGTAATAGAGGATAATAGGACATTATTATTGTCTAATCCAAAGTTGATTATTAGTGTTATTTATTAAATGATGTTTTTCTAGCAGGATGAGACCACTTTGTGATAAATACTTTTTAGATTGTTCTGCCTGCTCTAAAAAATCATCATTAATTTCGACTAAAACACTTTTGATAGTTTTGAGAATTACAGCACAACCGCTTAGGACAATATGTTCAATACCATCAACATCTATTTTTAGATAGTCAGGTTTAGCTATATTGAGATTTTTAACTGCCTCATCACCACTAATACCAAAAATAGTATAAGAAAATGTTGTCTTAAAATCATCACCATTTTGGTCAAAATTTGCACCAAACGATGATAAGGCACCACCCCAGACCGGACTGTTCATTTTAAATAAATTAAACTCTTTTTTATAATTAAGGGCAATGGGGACAATGGCGATCTTTTCTTGTAACTGATTAATATCAATATTTTTCGCCAATAATTCTAAATTAAAAACTGAAGGCTCAAAAGCAAATATTTGACAATTCTTAGATTTAGCAGCATAAATAGAATATAGTCCAATATTAGTGCCAATATCCCACATAATTGCATTTTCTCTAAACGAGTCTATCCATTTTAGTGTTTCAGGTTCTTTGCTTGAGAAGGTTTTAATACGGTATTTATTTAATGGATTCGGGGTAAAAAACCGCATTGTTTGCTGATTATATGTAATCGTTTTTTTATTTTGTAGTAGTTTATTAATAATTTTTTGATGTATCACACCAAAACGGTTAACAAAAATAGAAGATATTTTTTTATACAATTTTTTGAACATCAATCTTTATAAAACCTATATTTTTAATTTATCTAAATTTATTGCTACCAATAAAATAAAATAAATCAGATGGGTAGCGCTTTTTTCTCGTTAGAAAGAAAGCAAGTGGTGGATAATAATGTCTTAGAATAGGCAGCGTTCTAAAAAAAATTTTCTCGTAGCGATGCAGAGGGAAATCAAAAATTGTAATATCAGTTTTATAAGTAGGATATGAATCATAGCGGTTTACACTGTAGAAGTATTGTGCGCTCATAAAAGGCTCAGAATTTACATAAATATCAAACCATTTTTTAGGCATTTCTATTAGTGATACAAAGTTAGTTACCACATCAACTGTTTTTATTTTTAGCTTATGATACATCGTCGCAGGAATAAGAATAAAATCATAACTCTTAATAAAAGCCTCATCAATTACATTTTGGCTATTAATATCAGCAATGCTAGCAATTTTTGCATTTGGAAATTCTGTTTGTAGATAATAATGTGCTAAGATAAGCTGCCCAGCAATATCTACTAATATGTGGTGTGAGTTAGGCATTTCTTTTTTAATAAGATAACTAAATAAACCATAACTTGCACCAATATCCATAATGATTGCACTATTTGTTATTTTTGACATTAAATACTTTTTGAAAATAAATAAAAAATAAATATGTCTTAGATAACGATTAGTGAATGAACACCCACGAAAATTAACCATAAATGGTTGACCTGTTTTTGGCATTGGATAGTATTTTAGTAGTTCAATTGCGCCACTTTTTTCCAAGATATGAAATGTTAATTTTGCTTCTTTAACCGCACCTCGCTTATGCCCAGTGATAATACAAAGCAATTTCATTAACCATAAAAACCATTTTGCATCTCGGCTAAATCCTTTGACAATTGCGCTAGGTGCATCTGATATATAAATATTATCCCCAATAAATCTTTTAATTTTCATTGCTGAAATATTTTGTTCTGAAGTTAGCAGTTTAGAAAGTTCATTGTGTGCACGATGTTGCCAATCACCATAGTTCGTTTGCGTATCGTTTTTTAAAACAATAGATAATGAGGCATTTATCCTATTTAATAATATTTTATCCATTGAAATTTATTACTTAGAATATTATTTAATTGCTAAAAAACCTTCAAAAGATAAATATTTTTGCACCACAACAACATCTACAAAACCTGCACGTGTGAG
Organism: Gammaproteobacteria bacterium; assembly: GCA_965207345.1. Lineage (GTDB taxonomy): Bacteria > Pseudomonadota > Gammaproteobacteria > PS1 > Pseudothioglobaceae. The sequence continues at coordinate 1,100,766 of OZ242280.1, forward strand.
TAAATCTAAGTTACCTTGCGTAGAAAAAGGCTCTAATACACCTTTTAAACTCATCATTTTGGAAATAATATTTTCGGCGCTGTAACCTTGTTTTAATTTATAATCAGTATAGAGAGTGCTAAATATATCTTGAAAACGTGCATCAGGTGCGCGCGTTTTTTCAAATAACAAAAATCCGCCACCCCAATTAAGCGCTGCATAAATTTGGTTTATCATTTGTTGGCGCATAGCAGGAGAGATAAATTGCACTGTATAATAACAAATAATTAAGTCGCTCGGCACTAATTCTAAATTTATAATATCCTCGCAGATAAAATCAATATTTTCGGTTTTTGGTGTGTTTTTTACTAAATTTTTTTTAGCACATTTAATCATATCCCTTTCAATATCAATTCCAATGAAGTGCGCTTTTGGTTTTACTTTATTATGTTTCGCAAGTTTTAAAGTCAGCATTCCAGTTGAACAGCCAATTTCATAAATGGTAGAGTTTGCTTTAATAAAAAAATCACTTATATTACAAATAAGTTCATGTCCTTCAGCGTAAAGTGGCACTGATTTTTTTATGTGCCTATCAAAATGCTCGGCAACTTTACCGCTAAATTGCCAATTTGCATTTTCGCCATTGATATTATCGCCAACCCCACTCATGTCTTTTTTACCGTATCTAAGAATTAGCATATAATACAAGATGTTTATAGGTATATATTATTTTTATATGATGGATGCTAAAAAAAATATTGTAGTAAGTTTTAAAGAAAGTATTTTGCTAAGGGAAAAAGTGCTAGATGATGTGGCGTTACTTAGTAGCATTAATAAACTTATTGATACCAGTATTCAAAGCCTTAAAGAGGGCGGTAAACTTATTTTTGCAGGTAATGGTGGTAGTTTTTCTGATAGCTTACATTTAAGTGCTGAGCTTATAGGGCGTTTTGACAAAAAACGTGCGCCATTACCTGCTTTATCTCTGGGTGCAAATGCTGCTGGTTTAACTTGTATTGCTAATGATTTTGGATTTGTTGATATTTTTGCACGCGAGTTAGAGACGCTTGGACAAGAGAAAGATTTACTAATTTGTCTTAGTACTAGCGGTAATTCTCAAAATATTTTGCGTTTAGCCCAACTAGCAAAAATAAAAAATATCACTACTTTTTATTTACTTGGTAAGCAGGGTGGCAAACTTACAAGCAAAAAAAATCCTGCTAACAAGGAAAATATCATTACTATTCCTAGTGATAATACTGCGCGCATCCAAGAGATGCACATTACTATTGGACATATTTTGTGCCAAGCAATTGATGAGATATTTGCTTAAGATAAAGCAAGCGTTATTTCAAAAATTTAGCGACATATTTATCTAAATTTTGTTTTATAAAAATATAAACGGCATAGCGTCTTTTTGCGCTGATAATGTCCAGCTTAATACCTAAAATCAAATAGCATAAAATAAATATTAACTTTATCAAAATTAGACTAATAAAACCTACTTGGTTAAAATAGGCGTTTGTGAGTATAAAAATAATGCTAGTAATAAATAAGCCATAAATAAAAGCAATTTTCTGCCATTGCCAAAAAATTGGCACATAATTTCTAGCGACAAAATAACTGATACTTGTCATTAGAATACCCGTTATTGTTGTTGCAAGTGCTGCCCCATAGATTCCCCACTTGATAATAAGCACCACATTAAGTGCAATATTCAATAAGATAGAAATTATTTTTAAGAGTAGCACAATATGCGTTTTTTTTGCATAAATAAGCTGTATCCCCGTGATTTTTCCAAAAAATAAACTTGCGTAATAAATTGCTAAAATGACAATAATATAAGTTGCAGATAAATAAGATGCTGGTAATAAAATTATCACTATTTCTTTTGCAAATAAACCAATAATAAGCGCAATAAGTATTGAAGTATAAAAAAAAGGAAGAATATATTCATTGATTTCATTTGAATAATTTTTATGTTTATTTGCAAATAATTTACGATAGATTTCAGGTTTAAAAACGCGGTCAAGTGCAGTCATAAATTGAAAAATAGTAGATGCAAAAATCTGCCCAATATTATAAATACCAACACTGGCAACAGAGCTAATCATTCCTAGCATCATTTTGTCAAACTGCGTATTTAAAAAACCAAAAAATACTTTGGGTGTGAGTGGTAGAGAAATTTTAAGCATTTCTTTTAGTAGTTTTAAATTAAAAGATATAGGCAATTTTTTGCGGCTAAAAATAAAAATGCTAAAAAATAATATAAGATTAGACAAAAACCAGGCATAACCTAGTGCAAGACTTTTTAAATCTAGCCAAAAAAGAAAAATTAAAATAAGCAAGAAATTGCCCAGTGCTTGAAATAAAACAAATTCAATGTATCTAAATGCTAAACCTTTATTTTTAAAGTAAATGAGATAATATTGTCCAAGTGCAGAAAAACTACTACCAATAAGCACACTAGGTAGTAATAATTTGGGTGCATTAGGTGTAATAAGCCAAATAATATTTTGTGCAAAATACCAAGCAGCCATATTTATGATAATGAGATTAGTGAGCACAAATAAAATGGCTGATGAAATAAGTTTAGCAGATTTTCTATATGAGCTTTCATAGAGAAAAAAGTTGCGTTCATAACCTATAGAAATTCCTAGATTTGCAAAGCCTACAATAATGCTTGCGTAAACTTGTATAAGCACGAATTGCCCTAGTTCCGCAGGTGTTAGCTGATGGGCAATAATTGGCACAGAGATTAACATTAAAACACCACTGATTGCAATTTGTGATAAATAAAGTGTGGTATTTTTAAGTGTTTTACTCATTTGTATTGAAACGTATTGTTAATTCTTTAATCCACGTACGTAATTCATTAATGCCAACTAAGATAGGGATACCATGTGCAGCACGGTCATCTTTTTCTATCACTCCAGAAGGATCATAATAAATTGATATTTTATTTTGCGCCTTAGCAATGAGTGCGGTTGAAGTAAATGGTATTGAGATAACGAGTGAAGTTTTTTCAATGAGCGTATTTGCTGATAAACCTGGGTCAATTTCAATATAAGATGGATATTTTTTTAGATTATTAATAAAGCACATATAATGTGGGTGTGCAGTTTTAATAGTGCGTTTTTGCTTATGTGCCATGTGCCATTTTTGCTCTCTGGTAATTTGGTAAATATCCGCTAAAAATTGATTGACAACTTTTGGAATATAATAATACGCACCTAGTATCATAGCAACGCTGATGCGTCTTGGCTGAACATCAAAAACAGCAACAGTTTTTTTTGGTAAAGGCAACAGATGCGTTTGAGCACAAGAGAACCATATTGGCCCGGTAATTTCTATGGTTGCTGAGCACTGATTATGGCGTAGTATAAATTTTTTTTGATACTTATCCCACGCTAAATAATGTTGCCAGCTGAGTAAATTCCAAGGATAGGGGTATGTGGGATAAATTGATTTTGTTTTAAAATTTTCACAATTGGTTGAGTAAAAATAAAAAATTGGACGACTGCCTTTTTTTTGCACTTCATAGGTCCAAAGGGGGCGATGAGAAATATTTGAATTATGAAACAGATAATCTCTTGCTAGATATTTTTTTTTTGCTAATTTGATACGGATAACTTTAATAATTTCACTAAGTAAAACACTATAGGTGTAGCGTCCAAAAAATGCCATAAACAATGCATAGCCTAAAGCAAAAATACTCCAGCATAAATAATATATTTTTCTTATGCCAGTGAGTATTGGCATCCCATCCTCCATGAAACTAAGATGCACACCGCGAAATTTTATATTTTTAGTATATGCTATATTATGACAAAGCGTATCTAATGGTTTTGCTCTATTTTGCCAATTAAGATACCAATTGATAATATGGTGTGTTTTTTCATCACCATTTTCACTAGGCAGATTATTTTTCTTTAATTGTGAAAAATAGACATAATTGCCAAGTGTATTTTGATTATTTTTTACAAGGAAAATTACTTTAAGACTTTTAAAAAATATCATAACACCATAACACCACAGCATAAAAACATAAGCTATCCAAAGTAATTTTGAGCTAAGATAATCAATTTTTAAATGATTAGAAAATTTTTCAGAATTGAATTTTCTAGACAGTGCAAGAAGCCATACTTTAGGTAGCGGATAGCGCAAAGGTTTTCCTGTGCCTAGCGTATATAAAATTGCCTTATTAATACCTAAGTTGCGATTAAGTTTGGTCATTAAAAATTGTCTTAGTGATAAATCCAAATTGATTAAATGTTTACCAAAAAAAATAGGTATTTTTTTTTGTGCATTAAGTGGCGTTTGGCTTAGCATTGTGAGAATTTCAGCAACATAATCAAGCCGATTATTTTTTTTTAGCAGTAAAGAAGCACGTTTTATGTTTCTAAGGCGTTTTCTAGTATAGCGTTTGATTATGGTTGTAATGATAGGAATCACCATGTCTTATTGCTTAGCATATCCCAGTTAATTGGTGTGCCATAAGCAATATTATAATTTGCATATTGAGTCAACACTTTATCATAATATTTGGGTGCTAAGCCAAGACCAGGACGGATTGAGCGAATATTTTTTTTGCTAATTTTTTCACCTTTTTTAATATTTTTAACGGCATATAAAGAGCGTCTGAATTTTAAACCTGACTTTTCAGCATTTTTTAGTTCGTAGCCAGCAACTCCTAGTGCTTTATGGGCGATTTTTGTGTGAGCACATAATTGCTTAAGCTCCCTTGGTTCTAAAGAAAATACACTATCAGGTCCTTTGTCAGAACGGTTTAAAGTAAAGTGTTTTTCAATTACACAAGCGCCAAGTACCACGCTACTTAGGGCAACAATTATGCCTATTGTATGATCTGACAGACCTGACAACACATTAAAACGTTTAGCTAGGTCTGGAATAGTATTTAGATTTGATTGCTCGGGCGGCGTAGGATAAGCACTAATACAGTGTAGTAAAACTAAATCCTTGCATCCATTTTCTTGTGCTGTCTCTACTGCTTCACTAATTTCATCAAAATTTGCCATACCTGTTGACATAATAATGGGTTTTTTGGTTTGTGCCACATATTTAATGAGTGGTATATCAATAATTTCAGGTGAAGCAATTTTATAAGCAGGTGTGCTTAAATCCTCAAGTAAGTCAACTGCACTAAAGTCAAATGGTGTGCTAAAAAGGGTAATTCCAATTTTTCTAGCGTAATCAAATAAAGGTTTGTGCCACGCATAGGGAGTTTCTGCCCATTTATATAAATCGTATAAATTATAACCATCCCAAAGCCCACCGTGAATTTGAAACTCAGGATTATCACAAGGTATAGTGATAGTATCAGCAGTATAGGTTTGTATTTTTACTGCATCGGCACCTGCTGTTTTTGCTGCTTTAATACTTTTAAATGCTCGTTCTATATCGCCATTATGGTTTGCTGATAGTTCAGCGATGATATAAGGAGTTTGCTTGGTATTTATTATTCTATTGTTTATTTTCAATCAACAATCCTTCTTTTAATAATATTTCTATATTGCTTAATAAATTCCACATGGGGGCATTCAATTTTTTTGAGATAGTCATTAAATCATTTCTACCATCAGCATAGACTAAAATATCCATCATAAGCTTAATATTTACATCCATTGTTTTACTTGCGCCTAACGTGGGGCGTAAGTTTCTTTTGTCCATTTGCGGTTCACATAATATTATGGCTTGATAAGTTTGATTATTTTCAAGACAGATAATACATTTTTGTAGTGCTTCATAAGCACCGAATAAACCATTAGGGGATATATATTCTAGATTATCTAATGAAGTATGATATTCTTTATAAGCGCTGTATTTAGTGCGCATAACAGACGCAATAGGTAAATCAATGCCAGGGCTACAATATTGTCTTTCATCGCTTCCTCTGTCTAGGTAGGTGTATTTAATAAAATTTGGTTGAGTATGTTTTAAGACATGTAGGGCTATTTTATCAGATATGGTATCTTCATTTCTTGATGGCAAGTAAGAATAGGCATTATCATCACCAACGCAGGATATATTATAGCCAGCAATAATATTTTTTTTCATCATATCAAGATTTTTACTTAAATAGCATATAGAGCCAATAGTTTCAGGGATAAAAATAATTCTATAAGTATATTTTCTAGGTTGTGACAGTATCCATTTTGCTAGATATGTTGTTACAGTTGGCCCTGACAATTCATTATTTGCCATAGAAGGGTGACAAACATAAGTGGATAAGAATACTTCTTTATCAGTACCTCCATGAATAATTAATTCCCCATAAGTTAAACTACCATTTGATAATTTACTATCAATATAAACTTGATAATCACCATCTATGAGTGTTCTTCTTTGCTTTTCTGATAAGCAGAATCCCCATCTTTCTTGATAATAAGAAGTTACATAAGGAATTGCATCAGGCTGGCATGGTAGCGAGTGTAAATGTTGTTGTAATTCTTTAAATGATAAAGTCTTATTAATTGGAATAGAGTAGCTGACAATATGTAAGTTATTTTCTTTAAAATCTAGAATTTTATCGCCCTTAGGGTCAATAATATAGGCATCTTTTATATTCCATTCTCTGGGGATAGTCCAATCAAAACATTGCGTACCTGTTGGCACTTCATGGATTATTAAGTTAGGCAGATGTTGTTGAATGATACTCAGTGTTTTCCTAACACCATCACCTGTGATGCTTCTAGCTATTGGCCAGAGATCCTTACAAAGATTATAAATTTTTTGGCCTGTTTTATCTGTCATATTTTTTTCTTAATAAAAGAGTGGGTTGTTTAGTATTATTTGGTGTAAATTGTTCGTAATTTTTGTTTTTATTTAAAAAATCAGTTACCGCTTTTGTTTCACCAGGCCATTCTGGTGTGTTCCATTCGTCAAATAATATTACACCATTGACACTTAACCTATTTGCAAAATTGTCTAACATAATTTTTGCAGGTTCATATAAATCTGCGTCAAAATATAAAAAAGAGAACACACTAGATGGCTCTTTTCTTAGAAAAGAAGGTACAGTATCTTGTATTAAACCTTTATGTATTAGTAAGAGACCATCTAATTTATATAGTTGAATAATATCTGTCAATTCTTTATAGCTTGCTTTATATTTTCCCATAGTCTCTTGATGCCCATCTGCCTTGTGAAAAGTGCTCAATCCTTCAAATCCTTCAAAACAGTGAACCCTTTTGGCAGTTAGTGGTTGGAAAATAGATAATAATTTACTCATAAAAACTACATTACTACCCTTCCAAGAACCAAATTCTGCTATATCGCCAGGAACACACAAAATTTCTTTAAAAACATCATATATACACAACATTCTTGCCAAATTCTCGATTCCACAATATAACGGCCAGTGATCTATGATTTCAAAAAACTCTTTTTCAGGTAAATTTAGAGCAAATTTCTCTCTATTTATTAAGTAGTTATCAGTTGTAGTAATAATTTTTTTATTGTTTGTTGATTTCATATAAAAATCCCTTTGTTTTATTATTTTTAATTATTTTAGAAACAAAATCATACATACGCCTAGCAAATATAGTTCTAAATCCCGTCCCTTCATTATATTTTTCCCCCTTATATAATCCTTCTTGCCACATTAAATTTGCTACTGGATTTAGTAATGTACACACACCACGATCTAGATCTCTAACATATAGGGTTATCGTTTGCTGTTTAGTATTTCCGTTATAGTCAGTGTATGGTGTTTTAAATCTTTTAGTAATACGATAAGGCACTTGGTGCATTTCTTCTATATGATGGTAGAAAGTCATACATCTTTGATCTGATAACCCAAGTATTGCTATTTTCCCGTTTAATTCCATTAATCTAGAAAATACAGAATCCTTTCCTAGAGCAGTAGTAAGTTTTATAGATTCAAAATATTGCTTGTTTTTGCCAAAAATAGCAAATGAATAAACAGGGTTTGTCGTTCTCACATAGCTATCTCTTTTTCTTGCAACTTCAGTTAATACCCCCATTTGTGATGGTGTATTACGAATATCAAAAGCAATACCATTAGTAAAATCAAAATTAAATAAGGGAATGATTAATGTCCCTGTTTCACCAACAGCAGATAAAAAAGAATCTAAAATATGGTTGACAGATAATATTTTTTCTTTTTTACTGCTTTTAGGCTGCATGTAATAGTTATATCGCATTAATAAGTTTTTAATATCACTATGCAACAAAACAGTATCTCCTTGCTTGATGCCACATTTTTGCCATTGTAAAATAAGTTGTTGCATTACCAAATTTGTCGTTAATTTTGACATAATAAAAATTCCACGACTTCTTTATTGTAACCATACGCAAAAATTATTTCAGTTTCTAATAAAGGAACATACATCCAATCTAATATTTTTATCATTCTTTTTTATTTTATGATATTTTCAGCCACTTCTTTATTGTCTATTTCATAGTATAAGCGATGATAGCTGTCACCTTATTTTAAGAAATTATAAGTAAATGCCTAGGGCTTTTTCTTTGGTAGTTGCTACTGTTTCACTAATTTCATCAAGATTTGGATAATGATGGGCTTTTTGGTTTGTGCCACGCATAGGGAGTTTCTGCCCATTTATATAAATCGTATAAATTATAACCATCCCAAAGCCCACCGTGAATTTGAAACTCAGGATTATCACAAGGTATAGTGATAGTATCAGCAGTATAGGTTTGTATTTTTACTGCATCGGAACCTGCTGTTTTTGCTGCTTTAATACTTTTAAATGCTCGTTCTATATCGCCATTATGGTTTGCTGATAGTTCAGCGATGATATAAGGAGTTTATTTGGTATTTATTATTCTATTGTTTATTTTCATTATTAATAATTAACCGCTATAAAATCTTTAAAATTAACTAAATGATGTTCTATGATATTAAACTAATATTTATGAATATTATTTTATACGCGATGCGTAGATTATAATTACTCTACCCATATTTACGCGAGCACAGCTTTTATAATAATTAACATAATTTTCTATACCTTGTTTGAACATAAAATTATCAATAACCATTCTTGCTTGATGTGCTTGTTTTCCCTTTGCCTGATTTTTAACATAATTTGAATGAGGGTTGACTAAATATTGCTCAATTGGAAAATCAGTCATCAGTAGCTTAATTTTAAAACCCAAGAATTTTAGTAACTTTGTTAAAGACTGAATATTAAAATAATGTAAATGTTCAGGCGGGGAAAGCCAAGTATTGTCAGAAAATTTTTTTTCTAATAGCATTTTTTGAAAGAGAGAAAAATCATTAGGCACAATAATCCTAAGTAGAGACGATGTTGAAAATAATAATTTTTGCACATCTTTAAGAAGTTTAGCCGGATGTATTACATGTTCTAGCACGTTTGTTAAATTGATAAAATGATATTTTTCCTTATTTTCTATATTATCTTTTATAATTTTATAAATGTCGCCTTGAGTAAATAAATCAAGTAATTCCGGGTTGTGCCAAGAAACTGCAAATTTAGAAAAATCGCTGGTAAAAACTTGATATTTTTTATTGTAGAAATACTTAGCAAAATACCCTTCACCGCAACCAATGTCAAATAAACGGTAACCATCAATATTGAGTTTAGCGCATAACCACTCAGCAACTTTAGCTTTGTTCTCAATATAAATGCATTCTGTTTTATGATATACCTTTTGATAATTTCCTTTATTTTCTTGAAAATATTTTTGCTGATAAAATTTTGCTAATTCTTCCTCTGCTGGCATATTTACAACAGAGTAAAAACCACATTTATGTTGTTTGATCTTGATATCCATTTTTTGTCAACCTCATTTCTATAACTAATTCTTTTTTATTATTTTTTATTTTCTCATATTGATTACTTTTTATAAACCCAAAGCGTTGGTGTAATTTAATAACTGCTTTATTAAAAGCAAAAGTTTCGCAAATCAAAGTTTTAATTGCTAAAACCTTAAAGACATATTCAATACTTTCTGATTCAATTTTTTGCCAAAGTAGTAATTTTTCTAAAGCATTTTTAGCGTTTAAATTTTTAAAATAAAATCCCCAATGTGCAGAATAATTAGCAAAATTTATATCAAAGAAATATGAGATACCATAATCAATATTATCCATACAAAAAATAAATGCTTGTTGCGCATCGCTTTGGCTAACTTTTTTCCACCATTTTAGATGCTCTTCCAAAGATATCATATGGTCTGTAAACATTACAGCACGCATTTTTTCTTGATTTCTCCATTTTAAAATCGTAACTAAATCTTCTTCTAGAATTTCTCTTAACATTTAGATTTCTATCTTAAAATAGCTTGAATATGAGATGACAAAATATCAATATTAAATTCGTGCAAAACATGGTATTTATTTTGTTTTAGATATTTATAAAATAGTTTTTGGTTTTTTGCTGTTTTAATAGCAATAAATGGTAAATTTAAAATCATAACTTCATATACAATTACACTAGGAGTAACAACCGCAAAATCACTATTATCCATCAAATAAGCAATATTTTCATTGTCAATATGAATATTTAAAGGACTATGCTTTTGGGCAAAATTTTGTAATTTACTGATATTTCTATTTGCACTGGTTGTGGCTAGATTAATAATTATATCATCAAATCGCATTAAAACCTTTAAAACTAATAAGCTAATATTACTATAATCAACACCGCCCATAGCAACAAATGCAGTTGGTTTTTTTTTATTTATTTGACGTTTTTTAGATATTATTTTTTTAAATTCATCGCGAATTAGCGTATATTTTTTACCACACCTAATTTCACAATTATCAGGTACTAAGTCTTTATATTGTTCTTTCTTAGCATAAATATTATGATTGAGCAAAATATCACAATAATGTTTTTGATAAGTATCATCAAAACTTAAGATTTTTACCCCTGTTTTTTCTTTAATATATTTTTCATAATTATAATCAATTTCATAATGATCAAAAACTACCATATCAATATTATTTTTTATGATAATACTATTTAATTCTTTATCCGTATTACTCGTAAGTGTAATAATTGGGTAATTATTTTTTTTGATTTTTTGATGAGCGCTTCCTGATAAATTTTGTGTGGCAAAAATAACATGTTGTTGTTGATATTGCTGAGCTAACACAAGGCAACGCATCAAATGCCCTAAGCCAATTGTTGAAGATGAATCAACTCTAAATAAAATATTCATCTATCAAAGTAGCAGAGACATGGTGAGGTTATTATCGTTTTTACTAACAATATCAAAACCTATTTTTTGATATGCCAATAGGGCAAATATATTTTTTTGATGAACACCTAAGAAAATAGTTTGTATGTTGCAATTATTTTTTAAATAATGATTACTAGCAGTAATAACTTCACTCGCTACACCTTTTCCACGCCAGTTTTTATCGCCAATTAATATACCCATAGTAGCTTTTTTATTTTTAAAATCTATAGGTTCGTATTTGATATTACCGATGTGCTGATGAGTTTTTTTTGTGAATATCGCTAAAAATAATACACTTCTTCTATTCTCTCTGTTTTTAACATATTGTTTTAAGTCTGCTAATGTTGATATTTTTTTTGCGTAATCAATATAACTACCAGTGTTTTTTAATGTTAACCATGATAAATAGTTATAATTGACATAATCTTTCGTTAAAGGCTTTAGAATAAAACGTTTAGTATCAATCATCTTTATTGTGTATAAAAGAGTAAGAGCACTATATAATCATTTATTAGGTTTTTTCATCTCTCTGTTTTTATCTTACTTTAAATAAGGCTTTTAATGGTTTACAGTTTAATTGTTCTAGTAGAGTTTTATTATTAATAGCGCCTACAATAATGGGAATAATTTCATTATAGGCTGCTAATAGTTTGTCAATATCGCTTTTTTTATGAGCATAGCTTAGATTATGAGTGCCTAGTATTAATATCCCTCGTTTAAACATTTCTTGTAAAAAAAGCGTTTTAATTTCAAGTACACTATAAGTTAGATTCTCTTTAATATGTAAAAAACTCCAAGCAGGATGGCCAGACACTGAAAATATATTGTTTGCTTTATATTTTTTTATAATAGTTTGTAATCTTGTTATGAGTTGTTCACCTAGCATTTTAAAATGCTCGGTTATATTATATTTTTGATATTTATTAATAGTAGCATGAGCAGCAGCAAGCGAAAGTGTTTCACCACCAAAAGTGCTTGAAAAAAATATATTCTCCATTGTTGCCATTATTTTTTCCCTACCTACAATAGCAGAAAGAGGCATACCATTTGCCATACCTTTACCGAAAGTTGCTAGATCAGGCGTAACATCAAATAAAGCTTGTGCACCGCCAATATGTAAACGAAATCCCGTAACTGTTTCATCAAAAATAAGAATAGCATTATGTTTGTGTGTCAATGCTTTAACTTTTTGCAAAAAATTATTTTTTGGATAGTCAGTATTCATTGGCTCTAAAATAACCGCTGCTAATTGATGTTTAGAAAATAGTAATTCTAACGAGCTAATATCATTATAAAGAAAAGTATGCGTGAGATTTTTTACCATATTAGGTACACCTAAATCTCTTGAGGTTGAAGCAATATACCAATCTTGCCAGCCATGATAACCACATACAGCAATATGTTCTTTATTTGTAAAAGCACGTGCAAGTCGGATAGCAGCTGAAGTAGCATCTGTGCCATTTTTACCAAATCTAACTTTTTGTGCACAAGGTATTAGCGCTATTAATTTTTGTGCAAATTGCGTTTCTAACTTATGTGGTAGTGAAAAAGTAATGCCATTTTGCATTTGTAATTTTATGGCATTATCAATATCGTTATCGCAATAACCAATTGTTACTGCTGCTAAAGAATTAACAAAGTCAATATATTCATTACCATCAATATCCCAGACTTTAGCACCCTTTCCCCGCTCAATAAATAAAGGTGCTGATCCTTTTGGGTATTGAGTAATACTTTTACTAAAAGTTTGCGAAGCAAGCGGAATTGATTTTAGCGCTTGTTGTAAAAAAGTATTAGAATTTTTGTAATTCATTGCATAGTATCGCCTTTTAGCGATTTTTGCAGACCTTCATTTCTTTGAAATAATTGGTTGATTCTTGTTAATCCTGGTTGATTTTTAAGTAAATTTAAAATATCTTGAGTTAGAAATTTTGGATTATTAACATAGAGTGTCTGGTAAATTTTCTCAATTAATATGAAGTCTTCTAGCTCATCAACTGTCCATCTTAAATGAGATAGATTTATTTTACTTTTTAAAATACCAATTTTAAACTGCTTTTTATGGTCATTAATATAAAGTGTTACATGTTCTTTTTGAGAGGGTTTTGTTGCTTTTTGCCAAACCTCTTCTAGTGTATTTGCTGTCATTATTTCTGCGTCAAGTCCATCAGGGTAGGTGGCGATAACCGCATTATTTGTATAATCAAACTGTTTTCGTAGATGATAATAAATGAGTTGGTCAATAACCTCCCAATCAGTAACAGGGCAATCTGCTGTTAGGCGGACAATATGTTGTGCAGGGTGTTTTTTATAGCATTGATAATATCTATCTAAGACATTGTTTAAACTACCTGCAAATACCTCTATATAATTCTTTTTACAAAGTTCAACGATTTTTTTATCTTCATTATTATTACTGGTTGCCACAATAAGTTTATTAATTAATTGGCTGTTTTGAATGCGCTCTATTTGGTGCAATAACATCTCTTTGCCTAGTATGGGTTTTAGCACTTTATTAACTAACCTAGTGGATGAAGTTCTAGCCTGCAATATTGCGATTATATTTTCCATAAAGCGGGATTAATTAAAAATTTATCATGATTAATAAACTGGTCATAGTTTAGGTTTATTTGATTATTACTAGCAATAATAATTTTTGTTAATTGCCGGCTATTGATAACACCAACGAGTATTTTATCCAATTCTTTAAGGGATAATACAAAATTTAAACAAGCGGATAGAGGGCTTACACAATGTTTGTTTAATGTTGCAAAATAATGTTTGAAATGGGGTTGCCAGTTAGTAAAATAGGCATAATTAGTTTTTTCTAATAATAGGCCTTGTAAAAAAATGCTTCTAGCATGAATTTCTATATTTTTTTGTTTTAATTTTTGTAGTTGTCCACCTTTTATAAGTCTTTGGTCAAATACATTAATTGGCACTTGAATAATATCAAAATTAAAATTTTCTAATAAAAAATCTACTTGTTTTGAGGTGTAAGTGGAAAAACCCAATTTCTTAATAATACCTTGTTGTTTTAGAGTGGTTAGTTTTTTATATAATTTTTTAAAATTATCTTGATAAATGTCATTTGCATTATGAATGAGTAAGCCATAGACTGATTGTTTATTTAAGTTTTTTAAAGATTTTTTAAAATAGTTTATTACTGAGTCTACACTAGTAAATCGGGCAGTTTTTGTGATTATATGCCAGTTATAGCTATCTGTTGTATCGCCTAATATTTGCTCACTATTCCCATAAGCAGGTGAAGTATCCAATGTATTAATGCCAGCGTTTTTTGCTGTTTGTAAAATATTTTTTACTTCATTTATAGGGGTTTTGCCAGCCTTATTGCTAATACCATAATCTAAGCCAAATTGAACCGTGCCTATTGCTAGTTTCATCGCTTGTTTGCCGATATGGTATTAATAATGTTTTTTACAATATAATCTTGCTCATTATCGCTTAAACCATAATATAATGGAATAGAAAGCGCGTTTTGATAATAGTTAAAAGTTACCGGATAATCTGATATTTGATAGCCTAACTTTTTATAATATGGCTGCATAGGTATAGGGATATAATGCACTTGAGAACCGATACCTTGCTCGGCAAGTTTATTCATTAGGTGATTACGCGTGATATTTAGTTTTTCAAAGTCAATATGAATAACATAAATATGATGTGAGCTGTGTTTTCTGAAATTTCTTTGTAGTGGTGTGATGATTTTATTTTGCATAAAAGCAAGATCGTATTGTTTAACAAGTTCATATCTTCTTTTTAGAAATTTATCAATTTTATTCATTTGAGAGCTAGCTAATGCGCTTTGAATATCAGTAATACGGTAGTTATAACCTAGATACTGCATCTCATAATACCAACGTTTTAGTTTATTATTCTCTAAAGCTTCTTCTCTATTAATGAGGGTATTATCTGCTACACTAATACCAGGAAAATCAAAATTACCTTTAGTGATGCCATGACTTCTTAGCATGAATAATTTTCTATAAATTTGTTCGTTATTTGTGGTAATCATACCGCCTTCGCCTGCTGTAATTCCTTTGACAGGATGGAAAGAGAAAACACACATATCTGAGTAACGACAATTACCAACTCTAGATCCATCTTCATAAGTTGCACCAAGTGCGTGTACAGCATCTTCAATGATAGATAGGTGATATTTTCTCCCAAGTGTTTTAATATGTTTCATATCACAAGCTAAGCCGGCAAAATGCACAGGAAAAATAGCCTTGCTGTTTATGTTATTAGTAATCGCCTGTTCTAGTAATTTAGGGTTAATATTAAGTGTTTGCTTATCAATATCAACAAATATCGGCATTGCTCCTGTATAAAGAGCGGCATTGCTGGTTGCAACAAAAGTATTAGGTGTTGTTATTACGCCATCACCTTTAGTTAGACCTAAGGCTAGTGATGTTAAATGTAGAGCAGCTGTGCCGCTAGAAACTGCAATTGCATATTTTGCCCCAACATATTTTGCAATTTTTCTCTCAAATTCAAAAACTTTATTGCCTTGCGTAAGAACACCGCTAGATAATGTTTGTGTTACTGCTTTTATATCATCCTTATCAATATAATGTTGACCATAAGGAATGATATTAACAATGGCTTGGTCCTCAGTTTTTTTATTAATTTCTTCTTGTTTAAGTTTTACAATCTGCTCTTCTAGACTAATAGGCAATTTTTTAATAGTTTGGCGAAGTTTAGCATTTGATAGGCTCATATCTTTTGGACGCTTTACTAAATTTATTTTTTTTTCAATTTGACTCCTAGTAATAAGATGGGTGTTTAATTTAAAAGCATTTGCAACCTTAATGCCAAATTCATATTTTGATAAACGCTCACCACTGGTAACATTAAAAATTCCTTTAGCATCTAAATCAATAAGTTGATGGACACTCCTAACCAATTCAGCAATTAAAATTGGTGTATAAAATATGTCATCAAATAATTCAACGCCGTGGTCATTTCTCAGATTATTAATAATAAAATCACTAAAGGATTTGCGATAACTTGTACCCCAGCCAAAAAAATTACTGCGAATAATCAGTGCTTCTGGATTATTTCTTAGAATAAATTTCTCAGACATATATTTGGTTTTTCCATACACATTAATTGGCATACAAGACTTTTCTTCTGATGCAAAAGAGGCATTACCAGCAAATAAATGATCAGTTGAAATATGAATGAGTTTAGCACCATAATCTTTACAGGCACGCGTAACATTTTTTGTGAGACCTACATTCACCTCTTTTGCTAATTTTGGATTTTTTGCACAAGTTTCAATATTTGTCATACCTGCTGTGTGTACCACATAATCAATATTATTTTCTGCTAAGGTGCGCGTTATTTCTATTTTAGAATGCAGGGATAATTTAATTGTTTGCACACCAGAAAGTGTGATATTTTTTTGATGTAGTGTCAGAATAACACAGTGTTTTTTTTTAATTAAATTTGCCCAATTTATTGCTAAAAGACCTGAACCGCCTGTGATTAAAATATTTTTTTTTTGCATATCATAAAATAAGAAAAACTAATCTCACTGAAGAAAAACTAAATAGAAGAAATTTTATGTGCATTTTTTTTAAGCCAAGCACTTAAATCTAGGGCGTGCATCCAATCTTTATTTTTGTTAGAAATATAAACAAAGTCGTCTGTAACTTTATTTCCACCTTTGTGACGCTTAGAATCTAATGACCAATCATAAATTGCAGGCAGAATTTTGAAATGATGTGCATATTCATAAGTGTAAGGAGCATCTTCTGTGCCAATCATTTGTTCGTGAATTTTTTCACCTGCGCGTACACCAATAATGTGGTGCTTAGCCTCTGGTGCCACAGCTTTAGCAATATCAGTAATTAACATGGAGGGGATTTTTTTAACATAAATTTCACCACCAAACATATCATCAAAAGTATGCCAAACTAGTTTAATAGCTTGCTCTAAACTAATCATAAAACGTGTCATTCTTATATCAGTGATGGGTAATTTTCCTGTATGTTTAAGCGATAAAAAAAATGGAATAACTGAACCACGTGAACCTATAACATTTCCATAACGCACCACAGAAAAACGCGTACTGTGACTTCCGGCATAGGCATTAGCAGCGACAAATAATTTATCAGAGGCAAGTTTAGTTGCACCGTAAAGATTAATAGGATTACTTGCTTTATCGGTAGAAAGGGCAACGACGCGTTTTACTTTAGCGTCAATGCACGCATCAATTAAATTTGTTGCACCATTAATATTTGTTTTGACACATTCAATTGGATTATATTCAGCAGTTGGAACAATTTTAGTTGCCGCAGCGTGCAAGACGTAATCTATGCCATCAAGACAACGTGCTAAGCGATTTTTATCACGCACATCACCAATCATAAAACGCACGCGTTTATCATGTTGGTAATGATTCGCCATTTCCCATTGTTTCATTTCATCACGGGAGTAAACAATAATTTGTCTAGGCTGATATTTTTTAAGTGTCATTGGAATAAAGCTATGACCAAATGAGCCTGTGCCACCTGTGATTAAAATTGAAGAATGAGTAAGCATAAGATTAAGATTTTTATAGCAAGAATATTTTATTTTATCTGGAATTGTGGTAATGTTAAAAAATTAAACCACGATTTTTTGCTTCCTACCATCTTTAATGCCTGCTAAATAACCAGCTACTGGTTTGAATGTTTTATATTTTACCATCAATACTAAAGACTCTAAAAACCAACATATAAGTATTAAAGTTAGTCCACGTTTTGCACCATGCTGGTTTGCTCTTTTTTTATAAAATATAAACCCATCTATAAGTTTTTGATAGTGTTTTAGATAAAAATCTGGACGCGTATTTTGGACCATCCAATGCTCTAGTTTTGCTTTTGTATTGATATAAAAGTGTGCGCCATAGATTCTAGCTGCTCGGTCTGAATAATCTGTATCTTCAAAATAGTGCAAATTATTTTTATCAAAAGGTACGGTGTGTAGAATCTCTTTTCGCCAAGCGGAAGTACCACCAGAAAGAAGGCGGCAAGGGATGAGTGTATCCGCATTAGATTTAATATTTGCCAGTAATTGTGGACGTGGATCAGCAAAAATTCCGCGAAAACAAAAGTAGCGTGTATACCTATAAAAAAAAGTTTGTGTTTGTTTAGATGGATTTGTAATAATACCCATAGTGCCAAACACATTTTTATTTTGCCAAAAAGCATTGGCAATTTCTTTTAAATAATTTTTATCCAAAACCGTATCATCATCTAAAAAACAAATAATATCACTACAAGCGGATTTTACGCC
Organism: Gammaproteobacteria bacterium; assembly: GCA_965207345.1. Taxonomy (GTDB): domain Bacteria; phylum Pseudomonadota; class Gammaproteobacteria; order PS1; family Pseudothioglobaceae. The sequence continues at coordinate 1,119,264 of OZ242280.1, forward strand.
AATAGATTTTGCTTGAACTAAGCCATTAAAAGATGAATCATGGATGTAGTTTAATTTAATATTATTTTGTTTTTCTAATAAATTATAAACAATATTTTTTGTATCATCATTAGCACTTTGGTCTACAACAATTAGCTCATCTGGTGCTCTGCTTTGCGTTAGAATTGAAAGAAGTAGTCGCGTTATATCTTTGGGCCTATTGAGAGTTGGCAGAATAACACTAAGAGTTAATTTATTTTCGCTAACTATCATTTTGTATGGTATCTTTATAGCAAACTTTAATGAATTTACTAAGGTGAAAAAATCATCATTATAGCTACTATCTTCAGTTTATTGTTAAATTTTAGGTAAGATTTAATTAGTAATAAAACAAAATTATCAATTATTTTGTGAGTATTCTGATGTTAAGAAATAATTAAAATTTATCAAAATAACTAAGAAGAGAATGAGCTTTTGTTTTATTTGTTTTTGCATCGGGAGTAAGCATATTTTGAGTATATAATGATTTTTTATTTTTTGCTTGATTTAAAACGCAAAGTTAGTTTATGAAAAACCTTTGTATTGTCGTTAGTGTAGCTGCTTTTATTGAATCATTTATGCTGGAGAATTTAAAGCATTTAAGCCAAAATTTTAACCTTACTATCATTAGTAGTGATAAAGTAGATTTTGGTAAAAATTCGCAATTTTCTTGCAAAACAAAGTGCATTAATATAGTAAGGAAAATCAATCTTTTTTATGATATTAAAGCAATTTATTTACTATTTAAGTATTTTAAAAACCAGCATTTTGATTTAGTATTATCACTCACACCTAAGGCAGGCTTACTTGGGATTATTGCAGCATTTTTAGCAGGTGTTCAGCTTAGAGTGCACTGTTTTACTGGACAAGTTTGGGCAAGTAAATTTTTTGTATTTAGGAATTTTTTGAAATTTTTTGATAAGATTGTTGTTTATTTTGCAACCGATGTTTTAGTAGATGGCAAGGCACAGTGGAAATTTTTAATTCAAGAAAAAATTATTACGCGGTCAAATAGTCGTTACATTTCACTGGTTGGTATTGATTTTGCAAAATTTAAATCGCGTCCAGATGTTCGCAAAGCATTGTTAAAAAAATATCATTTGTCGTCAAAACATTTGGTTTTTATGTTCTTAGGCCGTATTAATAAAGATAAAGGCATTTTAGATCTAATAGCGGTGATGGAAAAATTATCTGCTATACACCAACATCTTGTATTATTTTTAGTCGGTAGTGATGAAGAGGCAATAATCAAGCAATCCAGAGAATATTTGGCTACAAAAAATATCATAAGAATAAGCCATACAAAATCACCAGAACTTATTTTAAATATTGCAAATGTGCTGGTTTTACCGAGCTATCGCGAAGGTTCTTCTGTAGTAATTTTAGAGGCGGCAGCAATGAAAATTCCAAGCGTTGCTTCTGACATATATGGTGTTAAAAATATGATTATTAACAACGAAACAGGATTGTTACATCAAATGCGAAATTGTGATGATATGGCAGAAGTTTATTGTAAATTAATATGCAATTCAGCCCTTATTAAATTGCTGGGTGAAAATGCTTATGATTTTGTCATAAATCATTTTGATACGCGTAAAACCGCAAATTTTTTTGCTCAGTTTTTTACGGATTTAGTGCAGCATTAAAAAATAGGCTTTTGATTTAAAATTTTGTAAAAAGTAAACATACTGTTTGCAATAAATAATGGAAATTTTACTAACAGGCGGTGCAGGGTATATTGGTAGCCATACTTGCATTGAATTATTAAATGCAGGTTATCAAGTGATTGTAATTGATAATCTTAGCAACTCTTCACCTGTTTCACTTCAGCGCGTTAAGAAAATTACAGCAAAAAATATTGTTTTTTATCAAGCAGATATTCGCGATAAAAATGCACTGGTAAAAATTTTTACCAGGCATAAAATAAAAGCAGTGATTCATTTTGCAGGTTTAAAATCAGTGGCAAATTCAGTACATATGCCCCTTGATTATTTTGATAATAATGTGCTGGGTGCAATTTATTTGTGTGAAGTGATGACACAATTTCATTGTAAAAATATTATCTTTAGCTCATCTGCAACAGTTTATGGCGCAAATAAAAATAATCCGCTAACAGAAAAAACACCGCTTGCCGCAATTAATCCTTACGGTAAAAGTAAATGGATGGTTGAAGAAATTTTACAAGATTTATATCAATCCGATAAAAATTGGCATATTAGTATATTGCGTTATTTTAATCCTGTTGGTGCGCATAAAAGCGGTTTAATAGGCGAAATGCCAACAGGCACACCAAATAATTTAATGCCATATATGGCACAAGTTGCTATGGGTAAACGCAAGCAGCTTTACATTTTTGGTGATGATTATGATACCAAAGATGGCACTGGCGTTAGAGATTATATTCACGTGGTTGATTTAGCAAAAGGGCATATTAAAGCATTAGCACTTAGCATGAAAAAGGCGCAAATACTGATTTTAAATTTGGGGACAGGTAGAGGATATTCTGTATTTGAAGTGCTTAGAACTTTTGAAAAAGTTTCAAAAAAAAATATTTGTTATAAAGTTGTTGCTAGAAGAACAGGTGATGTTGCCACACATTTTGCAAATGTAACGCTTGCCTTTGAAATACTTAATTGGCGCACACAGTTTGAGCTTTCTGATATGTGTCTAGATACTTGGCGCTGGCAAGTGCAAAATCCAAATGGTTATTTAAAATGAATAGATTAATAGCACTAATTTTTATTATTTTACTGATACCAATTTATTTTATTTTATCTTTGTTGATTTATATCACTAGTGGAAAACCTATTATTTTCAAACAAAGGAGGCCTGGTAAAAATGGTAAAATTTTTGTACTATACAAATTTAGAACAATGTCACATAAACATACTGGTAATGTAGAATTACATGCAGACAAAAAACGTATCAGTGCATTTGGATATTTTATGCGCACCTATAGTTTAGATGAATTAGCAACGCTTTTTAATGTGTTAAAGGGTGATATGGCTTTTGTGGGACCGCGTCCTTTACTCCCTGAATATTTACCGCTTTATTCTAAAGAACAACGAAGACGACATGAGGTTACGCCTGGCATAACAGGCTTAGCACAAGTGTGCGGAAGAAATATACTTACCTGGGAAGAGAAATTTAAACTAGATATCTACTATATTGATAATAGATCATTTTGGCTGGATATTAAAATTTTATTGCTCACGATTAAAACTGTTTTTAAACGTGAAGGCATTTCTGCTGATGGATATGCAACAATGCCGCCTTTCAAGGGCAGCAAATAGGTTATTAAAAAATTTAAGAAAATTGTGGCAAATAAAATTGCATTTTTATCTAACATTACTACCAAACCCTTTGATAGATATTTAAAATCTTATCGATGTAAACATTTTAACATTGGCACAATTGCACAAACTTTAAGCAAAAAAATAACGATAGATTATTTACTGATATTATTAGATGATAAATATTATTTTCACGATGAATTCATGCAAGACAGGTATGCAGAAAAAGCACTGACAAAATTTGCTCAATTAAAAATATGGCTTGCAAATTTTCGTGCGCGTAATAGTTGTAAAATTTTATTTTTTAATGTAGATAGAGCATTTATTAATATCAATACTAAGCGCAATATAGCTGATTATCAAAAACTTATGAAACTCAATTTAGCCATTGAAAGGCTTAGTGAGATAGCCGATGTTGTTATTATTAATTTATTCCATTTAGCGCATTATTTTGGAAGACATAATTTTTATAATCTCAATAATAACTTTTTATTTCAAACGCCATTTACTAAACTTGCATTTGAGATTATTGCTAAAGAAATAGACAAAAAAATTCATTTGTTTAATTTAGTGCGAAAAAAAGTTATTGTGCTGGATGGTGATAATACACTTTGGGGCGGAATTATTGGCGAAGATGGATTAGAAGGTATTATGGTTGATGAAAATTATCCAGGAATTGTCTATCGTCATTTTCAAATGCAGATGAAATATTTGAAAGAGAGCGGAATTTTGCTTGCATTGGTTAGTAAAAATAATCAATACGAAGTTCAAGAGATTTTTGATACAAAAAATATGCCACTTACTTGGGATGATTTTGTAGTAAAAAAGATTAATTGGCGCCCAAAAAGTGAAAATATTCGCTTACTTGCAAAGGAATTAAATATTTCTCTGGAGAGTATTATTTTTTTTGATGATAGCGATTTTGAATGTACAGAGGTCAGTAAAATACTTGGTATTGATACAGTTAAAATTAATACTGATAATGTGTTGGAAAATTTAGCTTTAATTGAGAGTATTACCTCATTACATAGCCTTTATATCACCAAAGAGGATACGCAGAAATTTAAACAATATAAAACAGAACAAAAACGAAAAGAAATAGAACATACTTTTTCCTCTATTGAAGATTATTTGCCTAGTGTGCAAATGAAATTAACTTATTGTTTAAATGATAGGAGGCATATTATAAGAATTACGCAACTTATTAATAAAACTAATCAATTTAATTTAACAACGCAACGTTATAGCGAAAAAGAAGTTTCATTGATGCTGGAAAAAAATAAAGTATTTGCGTTTTGGCTATCTGATAAATTTGGTGATATGGGTCTTATTTCAGTTGTCATTATTAAAGAGGATAAGAGTGCCAATGAAATAGACACTTTTTTAATCAGCTGTCGTGTTTTAGGACGTGGTGTTGAACAAAAAATTTTGTATCTTGTTAGTCGTGATATTAATTTAAATAGCAAGAAACCACTAAAGGCAAAATATATAAAAACAAAAAAAAATGTACAAGTTGAAAATTTTTATGAACAGATGGGTTTTGAGTTAATAACAGACAGTGATACTATAAAAATATATAAGTGCACTAAACAAATCCCTAATATTAATTATATTACTGAGGCAACAACTCAAAAATAACTAAATGATGGAAGAAATTATACGCGCTGCTATTGCAAGTATTAATGAAGATTTAGAGTCTAAAGCACTTACTAATTTAGATAAACAGAGTGCGTTGTTTGAACATTTAGATTCAGTTAGTTTGTTGAATTTAATTCTTGAGCTTGAGGATAGATTGCAACAAAAATATGGATACTATGTTCAAATTGCAGATGAAGATGTAATGAATACTGTAAATACACCTTTTAAAAATGTGTATTCTTTAAGTAAATTTTTGCAAGAAAAAGTACGTGGGGAAAATAAAAAATTGGGAAAAAATTAGGGGTTTTCATTGAAAATACACCATATTGGCTATGTGGTTGATAGTATTGATAATTATCGGAAAAATTTAATAAGCAGTGAAGTTTTGAGGCGCGTTTATGATAAATTTCAAAAAGCACATTTAGCTTTAATCAATTATGACAATATATATATTGAGTTGATTGAGCCAATAAGTAGTAAATCACTAACTTATTATTTTTTAAAAAAGCATAAAGATAGTTATCATCACTTATGTTATGTCATAAATTCTAAGAAAGAAGCAGAAGATATTATACGTATTAAACGCATGGTTAAAATCTTAGATTTTGTTTATGCACCGCTACTTGAAGCAGAAGTGAGTTTCGCTTATAGTAGAAATAAGGAAATAATAGAATTTGCACTTTCTCCAAAAATATAATAAAAAGCTAATATGCTATAAAAATATAGCGATTATTGGTGAGATGGTTTGGCAAAAGAAATAATTGAGGTAGCTGAAATGTTAGGACATAATATTGTTGATATTTTCGTTAAAAAAATGCATATTAGAAATTATAAATATTTAGGATATTTGAAAGAATTAACTCAGCTAAAATCTAAGATTGATGACACAATTATCGCACTAGACGTAGCTTTAAAACAAAGAATTTCTATTGGTGAATATGTAATAATTTGTATGAAAGTTTTGGTGCTTAAATTACTAGGAGCAAGTAAACTTTTTCTTACTATGCCCGCTAAAAATCTTCGCACTGCTATTTAAAATGATGCAACATTTTTCCCCATGGCCCAAGTTGAGCGACGAAGAAATATCAGCAGTAGCTAAAGTACTTCGTTCTAATCAAGTTAATTATTGGACAGGCGGTGAGGGTAGGCGTTTTGAAAGAGCATTTGCAAGAATAACAAATTGTCGCTATGGGATTGCTCTAGCAAATGGAACGCTTGCATTAGAGGTTGCACTTAGAGCACTTGATATTGGCATAGGTGATGAAGTAATTGTAACACCTAGAAGTTTTATCGCTTCGGTTTCTTGTGTTATTTCAGTGGGAGCAAAACCTATTTTTGCTGATATTGATCTCAATTCTGGGAATATCACAGCTCAAAATATTAAAGTCGTGTTAACTACAAAAACAAAAGCAATTATTTGTGTTCATTTAGCGGGGTTTCCGTGTGAAATGGATGATATTATCGCGCTTACAAAAAAACATCACATTAAAGTGATTGAAGATTGTGCCCAGGCGCATGGTGCAAAGTATAAAAATCGCTCTGTTGGTTCAATTGGTGATATTGCTGCTTGGTCTTTTTGTCAAGATAAAATTATGACAACCGGTGGTGAAGGCGGTATGGTCACGACAAATAATGAAGATTTATATCAAAAAGTTTGCTCATATAAAGATCATGGTAAATCATACAATGCACTCACTCAAAACATAAAAAGTATGCAATTTCCTTATGTGCATGAAAGTTTTGGCAGCAATTACCGTATGCTGGAAATTTCAGCTACAATTGGTAATATTCAAGTTAAAAAATTAAATGCATGGCAACAAATACGAAAACATAATGCAGAAAAGATTTGGATGAGCGCACAATCTTATTTCGCACTCAGCATACCTAAAATCCCACACTATATGGTGCATGCTTATTATAGAGCTTATATTTTTGTTGATAATAGCAAATTAAATAAAGGCTGGAATACTGCGCTTATTATCAAAAAAATAAATGATTTAGGCGTGCCATGCTATATGGGTGTGTGTCCTGAAATTTATTTGGAAAAAGCGTTTGCCACTAAAGATTTTAAACCTAAGCATCGGCTTAAAAATGCTAAAGCACTTTCTAGGAATAGTCTTACATTTATGGTTCATCCAACGTTGACTAAGGCTGAGATTAAAAAAACTTGTGCTACAATTCGCACCGTAATGAATGAAGCAGATAAAGATATTACAAACAATACATTTGCTTAAAAAATATATCTTCAGTAAAAATATTATAAAATCACGCGTATTTCAAAACTTTGAGATAGTTTAAAAAATAGTTATTAGCACATTTATATTTTATTTTTATATGATAAACGCACTTTTGTTTCAGCGCACACTGCAGCGCATACTTGGGCATAATATACGCTTTGTTAAAAGTGTGCTCAATTTGAATGCGATTGTTATTTTAAGTTTTTTTTCGTTTTACTGGTCTTTTTGGATTTTTCATAAACCATTTTTACTTGCACCAGTTTTGGTCGCAATTAGTGTACGTTTACTGGCATCTTTATTTATTTATCAAGATTATTCAGCCTCGTGGTCTAGGGCGTCATCACGTGCATTTTTAATTAAAACATTACTTAATTTTATTGCATTTTTTATTTATATGCCAATTTTTTATGGCGAGGTACGTGTTGCGCTTTTTATCAGTGAATTATTTATTTTTTTATTTTTAATTAATTTTTTGATGTATACGTATCAATATTTAGCGCGCTCTTATGCAACGCGTCTTAATACAGATATTAAAAAGAAAACACTTGTTATTTTTGGTGCTGGACAGGCAGGCGTCAAGGTAGCGCATGAATTTACGACAACTAGTTATCATTTGAGAGTTTTTGTTGATGATGATAAAAATTTGCAAGCACGTTCCATTGATGGCACAAGTATTTTATCTCGAGGAAAATTTCTGAAAAAATTTAAACATAAAAAAAGTGATTTACTTATTATTGCAACGCCTTCTGCTAGTCACTTGGCGATACAAAATATTTATCGGATAATTGAGAATTATGCAAGCGAAGTTAAAATTTTGCCCAGTCTTCGCCGTATGCTCCTAGATACGCCTTATACTGAGCAATTAAAAGATATTAATATTGAAGACTTATTAGCAAGACATCCTATTGATTTAGATGAGACGTTAATTTCAAAATTCGTCTTTGGCAAAACAATACTCATTACTGGCGCAGGTGGGACGATTGGTAGTGAATTAGCAAGACAATGCGTGCGTTTTAAGGCAGAGCATATTATTTTGTTAGATCACAGTGAGTTTAGTTTATATCAAATTGAACAAAAACTTGTCTCTGTGCGCGTCAGTGCTATTTTGGCATCAGTTACAGATAGGGAAGAATTGGAGAATATTTTTAAAAAATATCATATTAATATTGTGATTCATGCTGCTGCTTATAAACATGTGCCGATGGTTGAGGCAAATATTAAACAGAGTATTATCAACAACGTACTTGGAACAAAATATGTAATTGATGCTGCAATTTCTAATCAGGTGGAAAAATTAGTGTTAATTAGTAGCGATAAAGCAGTGCGCCCAAGTAATGTGATGGGCGCAACAAAACGCATTGGTGAGCTTTATTTGCAAAATGTTACAAGTAATAAAACGCAAATGGTTGCTGTGCGTTTTGGTAATGTACTTGGCAGTAGTGGTAGTGTAATCCCACTTTTTGAAAAACAAATTAAAGCAGGCGGTCCAGTAACAGTAACGCATCCAGAGGTTACGCGTTATTTTATGCTTATAAGCGAAGCGTGCGAATTAGTGCTTCAGGCGGCAGCATTAGGTACAGGCGGTGAGATTTTTATTTTAGATATGGGCGAGCCCGTTAAGATTTTATCGCTTGCTAAGCAAATGATAAAACTCAGTCATTCTAATGATATTATGATAGAGTTTATTGGTTTAAGGATGGGTGAAAAATTACGTGAAGAATTGCTTCTAAATGAGTGCGAAAAACAAACACCTTATCCTTCTATTATGATTGCTAAAAAAGATTTTTATGATATTAAAGCCCTTGAGCATGATATATCAACTTTAATGACGAGTTTTGATAAAATTGCCATTCTCAAAAAAATTGTGCCAGAGTTTAGCACAGATAGGTATTTAATCTAGTTATGTTGATTTATAATACTTTTAAATTTTTTATTTGAGATTTTTTGTTCTTATTTGTTTGGAATAAATTTTGATTAATCAGTTATTTTTTGATAGTGATTATGATGCAGATACGCTTTTGCACATGAAATTTGAAGAAAAAACTATCGCACATTATCGGCTACCAAGCGCAGATACACACATCTATGATGAATATTTAGCAACTTTAGCGCGCCATCCAATTAACTATATTGTCGTTATCGGTATTGGTGGTAGTAGTTTAGGTGTGCAAGCGGTATATGATTTTTTAAAAAGTGTGCATGATTTCAAAAGAATATTATATTTTTTAGACAGCACCAATCCTATTGATATCAGATATATTTGTAGTCAAATTGATTTTAGTAAATCACATTTTATTGTGATTAGCAAATCAGGCACAACGATTGAAACTATTGCAATTTATAAATATTTACTTAGCAAATTAGCACATTTAAAATTGGAATACAATCCGTTTACCATTATTAGTGATGAAGGCTCACTCTTATTAAAACATGCACGCAAGACACATGCATTTTGCTTTGCAATTAAAGCAGGCATTAGCGGTAGATTTTCGGTATTAAGTGCTGTTGGTTTAGTGCCTCTTGCTTTAGTTGGTGTAGATATTAAAGCATTACTACTTGGTGCAAATCAGATTAAAGAGAGTTTTTTTAATGATGGCTATATACAAGAAACTTTATTAAAAAAAGCAGCTTATTATGCTAAACATTCTACGATTATTAATATCAATACATTATTTTCCTACAGCCAATCTTTAGCCTCGTTTAATCATTGGTATATGCAACTTTGGGGTGAGAGTTTGGGCAAGAAACAAATACACAGCAACTTTCATGTGGGGCTAACGCCAATTGGCTTGATTGGTCCAAAAGATCAGCATTCTTTTTTGCAGCTTTTAGCAGAAGGTAAACGTGATAAGAGCGTTACTTTTATTTTGCTGAAAACTTTTAATCACTCAGATTATGTTCCAAACCTCAGCTTAGAAAATTTAGAAATGCTGGATTATTTGAATGATTTATCATTTGCTGAGATCGTGAGCACCCAAGCAAAAGCAACGATTAGTACACTTAGTAAAAATAAGAAAATTCCAATTGATGTGATTCATTTAAGCTACCAAAATGAACTAAGCATCGGCAAACTTATTTATTATTTTGAACTACTTACTTCATTGTTAGGATATTTACTAGACGTGAATGCTTATGATCAACCTAGTGTTGAAGTAGCGAAAGAAATTTTAAATATTAAACTTAAAAAAATACATCAATTATGAAAGAGAAATAAGGATTAAAAATGAGAATTAAAAAATGCTTATTTCCAGCAGCAGGTTATGGCACGCGTTTTTTGCCAGCAACTAAAGCAGTGCCGAAAGAAATGCTACCAATTTTAACCAAACCCTTGCTTCAATATGGTATTGAAGAGGCATTAGAGGCTGGTATTGATACTATGGCAATTATTACTGGTAGGGGAAAACGTAGCATTGAGGATCATTTTGATAGCGCTTTTGAAATTGAACAACAACTTAAAAATACAAAGAAGACACATTATCTAAAAGATATTAACGCTATTGTTAATAATGCTACTTTTACTTATATTCGTCAAAAAAAAATGTTGGGCTTAGGACATGCTATTTTAACAGGCGAACCGCTTATAGGCCAAGAGCCATTTGCAGTGTTGCTTGCTGATGATTTGTGCATAAATGATTTGTTCAAAAATAATAAAAATACTCATATTGGAGTGCTTGAGCAAATGCTAGAAATATATGACAAATATAACTGCTCTGTAATAGCAGTAGAAGTAGTTGATAAATCTAAAGTGCACCAATACGGTATCATCAAAGGCAAACTGGTTGACAACACAAAAGATACTTACCGCGTAAATGACATGATAGAAAAACCAAGTGTTGCCGAAAGTACAAGTAATTTAGCAATTATTGGTCGCTATATTTTAACACCTGATATTTTTAGTATTTTGCGTCAAACTAAAGTAGATAAGAATCGTGAAATTCAAATTACTGATGCGCTTAGAATTCAGGCAAAAAGGGGTAAAGTAATTGCTTATCAATTTAAAGGCAGACGTTTTGATTGTGGCAATGTTGAAGGGTATGTTAGGGCTATTTGTCATCTTGCTAAGATGCAAAATTTACTCTGATAAATGAATAAAGTCTCAGCTGATTGAGTCTTTAAAATTAAAGTTGCAGTCTAGAAATCTGAAAATAGGTGTAAAAAAGTTACTAAAAATAATGCACCTTATTTTTTTATTTGCAATGATATTTTTAGGGCATTTTAATAAAAATGAAACATATTCGCAATTTTTCTATTATCGCACATATTGATCATGGTAAATCAACACTTTCAGATCGTTTTATTGAATTTTGTGGTGCACTTTCAAAACGTGAAATGTCAACGCAAGTTTTGGACAGTATGGATCTTGAAAAAGAGCGTGGTATTACAATTAAAGCCCAAAGTGTTACACTTGACTATCAAGCCTTAGATGGCAAAACTTATCATCTTAATTTTATTGACACACCAGGACATGTAGATTTTTCCTATGAAGTTTCACGTTCACTTGTAGCGTGCGAAGGGGCACTGCTTGTAGTTGATGCTTCTCAAGGTGTGGAAGCACAAACATTAGCAAATTGCTATGCAGCTATTGATGAAGGTTTAGAAGTTATTCCGGTGCTTAATAAAATTGATTTAAGCGCAGCAGAACCTGAGCGTGTTATTTCTGAGATTGAAGATGTCATTGGTATTGAAGCAAAAAATGCAGTGCAGACAAGCGCAAAATTAGGTATTGGCATTCGTGCTATTTTAGAACAAGTTGTGCAAAAAATACCCATGCCTAAGGGAGTACTTAAAGGTACACTTAGAGCGCTAATTATTGATTCTTGGTTTGATAATTATTTGGGTGTTGTTTCCTTTATTCGTGTTATAGACGGCAGTATCACAGCGAAACAAAAAATTAAAATTTTCTCAACTGATAAAATTTATAGTGTTGAAGAAGTGGGGGTTTTTACGCCAAAAAAAACGCCCAGAAAAAATTTAAGTGCAGGCGAGATAGGTTACTTAATTGCTGGAATTAAACGTATTGATGGCGCGCCTGTTGGTGATACTATTGTTTATGAAAAAAGTAAAGTAAATGTAGCACTTGCTGGATTTAAAGCTGTTCAACCACGTGTTTTTGCAGGATTATTCCCCATTCATAGCGAAGATTACGAAAAATTTCGAGAAGCACTTGCTAAATTAAGTTTGAACGATTCAGCATTGCAATACGACCCTGAAAATTCTGATGCACTTGGTTTTGGTTTTCGTTGCGGTTTTTTGGGCTTACTGCATATGGAAATTGTTGCCGAGCGCCTGGAGCGGGAATATAACTTTAATTTAATTATGACAGCACCAACTGTAGTCTATGAAATATTAGACACAAAAGGTAATGTAATTTTGGTGGATAGTCCATCTAAACTTCCTGAAAAACAAAAAATTGCTGAGTTCAGAGAACCTGTTATTATTAGTCATATTTTGGTTAGTAGCAAGTTTGTAGGGGCGGTAATGACTTTATGTGTAGCCCGGCGCGGCGTGCAAAAAAATATGATTTATCTAGGTAGGCAGGTTTCTCTTACTTATGAATTGTCTCTTAATGAAATTGTGCTTGATTTTTTTGATAAACTTAAATCAGTCAGTCGTGGTTTTGCTTCTATGGATTATCAATTTTCGCATTATGCACCTGCTGATTTAGTGCGCCTAGATGTGATGATTAATAAAGAATTAATAGATGCGCTTGCGCTCATTGTGCATAAATCTAGCGCACTACATAAAGGCAGAGAGCTCGCTGAAAAAATGAAAGAACTCATTCCAAGACAAATGTTTGATGTAGCAATACAAGCGTGTTTAGGTAGTAAAATTATTGCGCGGACAACAGTGAAAGCACTGCGTAAAAACGTAACTGCTAAATGTTACGGAGGCGATATTACACGCAAACGTAAATTACTAGAAAAACAGAAAAAAGGTAAAAAGCGTATGCGCACAATTGGCAAAGTCAATATTCCGAAAGAAGCATTTTTAGCGGCGTTACACCTTAAGACTTAAAATTAATTGTGCTAATTTTTCTATTTATTGATAGATTATTTTTTCAAGATGTTGTAATTTTTAAAATGCTTTCTAAAACAAACTTAGAACCAAAATAAGCGAGTATTAAAAAAATAAAACCAATTTGCAAAAAAACAATTAGCTGCCTGCCACGCCAACCTAGTAATTTATGTCCAAAAATTAATATAGCAAAAATGAACCAGGCAATGATAGAAAGCACGGTTTTATGTACTAAATGTTGCGCAAAAATATTTTCTAAAAAAACAAAGCCACTTACAAGTGATAGTGTTAATAACATACCACCGAGTACTAGTGTGTTAAATAATATTTTTTCCATTGTTTCAAGTGGCGGTAATTTATAAGTGAAGGCATTTAAACGCTTTTGATGTAAGTGATTATCTTGCACAGTTAGTAAAATTGATTGACAAACACTAAGTGCTAGCACACCATAAGCAGCAATAGAAAGCAAAATATGTCCGCTTAATTTGAATGAAATAAGTTTTGTAGCACTTTCTGGAAAAAATAAAGCAAATAAAAGTATCAGTGCATTGAGTGGATAAACAATCACATCAAGTGCATATATTGGTTTAAAAAATGAGCTGATAAAAACTAGTAGAGCAATAAATAACGCAATAATAGCACTGCTGTTAACAATGCCAAATACAATACCTTCTATGTTAAAAACGCTAGGTAAAAAGACATAAGTGTGCGCTAAGAGAGCAACGCTTAGAAGTATATTTCTAAAATATTTATAAGAAAAATATATTTTTGCACTTTGATAATAATAAATAGATAGTAGGGCAGTAAGCAAATAAGCAACAATTGCAATAACAATTATCATCGGCATTTTGACTTCATCAAGATGAATATCTCACAAGAGAGATTCATTATATCACGAGAGTAAATTTAGGGGCATTAATATCTATTTTGCCATTCTAAATACTCTACTCGCTTTTTAGGGAGATATTTGAGATAATAACACTTTTTATAAGGACAATATAAATGTTTGAAAATTTATCCGAGCGCCTAAGTAAAAGTTTAAAAATTCTACAAGGCAAACACAAATTATCTGAAAAAAATATTAAAGAAGCAACCAGAGAGGTGCGTCGTGCTTTATTAGAAGCAGATGTCGCTTTGGAAGTTGTGGAAGCATTTATTAGCCGCGTTGAAGAAAAAGCAATTGGTCATCAGGTAGAAGGGGGCTTGACACCAACACAATCTTTTATCAAACTGATTGAGAAGGAATTAATTCGTATTATAGGCGGCGATAATGAGACGCTTAATTTACGCACACAAACACCTGCTGTTATTATGGTAGCAGGTTTGCAAGGTGCAGGTAAAACAACCACATTAGCAAAATTAGCACATTATTTAGCACATAGAGAACGTAAAAAAGTATTACTTGTAAGTGCTGATATTTATCGTCCTGCAGCAATTGAACAATTACAAATTTTAAGCGAGCAATTAGCACTTGATTTTGTCCAAGTAGAGCAAAATGAATCCCCCCTGCAAATTGTTAGACGCGCAAAAAAACAAGCACAAAGCGCGTTTTACGATGTACTACTTATTGATACAGCAGGTAGATTACATATTGATGAAAAAATGATGAGCGAGGTTAGAGCACTACAAAAAGAAGTATTGCCAGTTGAAACTTTATTTGTGGTTGATAGTATGACAGGACAAGATGCAGCACGCAGTGCTAAAGCATTTGGGGATGTGCTTGATTTAACAGGTATTGTGCTTACAAAAACAGATGGTGATGCTAGAGGAGGTGCTGCTTTATCTGTGCGTTATGTTACTGGTAAGCCCATTAAATTTTTAGGTGTTGGTGAAAAAATAGATGCCCTTGAACCTTTTTATCCCAATAGAATTGTTTCACGTTTGCTTGGCATGGGTGATGTTTTATCTCTCATTGAAGAGATTAGCCGTAAAGTTGATAAGGAAAAGGCGCAAAAAACAGTGCAGAAAATGCGTAAGGGACGTTTTGATTTAAACGATATGCGCGAGCAATTATTACAAATGCAAAATATGGGCGGTATGGCAAATTTGATAGATAAATTACCGATGGGGCAAAATATTCCTGAGCACATAAAACAAAAAGTATTGGACGATAAAAAGAATATTTATATGATTGCTATGATTAATGCTATGACAAAAAAAGAACGTCAATATGTTAATTTAATTAAAGGCTCCAGAAAAAAACGCATTGCACTTGGCTCAGGTGTGAGCGTCCAGCAAGTTAATCAATTATTGAAGCAATTTGAAAAAATGCAAAAAATGATGAAAAAAATGAAAGGTGGTAAATTCAAGCAAATGATGCAAAAATTAAGTGGAAATAGCGATATGGGAAAGCCAGTGAAGCCACTATTTTAAATGTTATATTTGTTAGCTCTAACAAAATATTTTATCTATGTAGCTGTTAGAGAACTCACGTTCATCTTTTAATTATAGGGCAGAAAGTCTCTAAACTTAATCTTAGACGACCCAAGGTAAGACATGCTCCAAGGGCAGAGTTTTGCAACTCCTGAAGAAAAAGAGATTAATATATTTGCATCCCTAACCGAGCAAGCGCTAGCAGTGCTTGAAGAGCTTGATATGAAAGACTACCTAAAAATACAAAAGGAGTATGAGGGTTTTTTAGCATAAAGCCTGATGAGCTCAGGCTTGTATGTGTATCTATTGCTTCTATTGCTGGGGGCTATCTGAGTTATTGGATTTAGAAATTAATGCATTAAACGCTTGGGCAGAAGCCACTTTATCGTTTCAAAAATTAAAGAACCAAGCGCAACAATAAGCATCGCTAAAGGCAAAAAGAAAAAGGCAAGTATTATGGTAACTGGAGCTAGAGCAACTGGGTGGGCATCTGCAATAAAATAAACAAAAACGCTTTAAGCAATTAGGGCAGGCTAAAGCTGATTTATCTGCTGTTAAAGGCAAGTTTGTAGGACTTTTAGGCGGCGCGCAGGCTATGCTGCTAGCCGAGTTGGCGCTAAAGCACTTGAGCACGAAAGAGCTGTTATTAGACTTTCAACCGTTGTTGATAAAGATAAATTAGAACAAGCTAAACAGTTTGCGCATGATTATGCCAAAGAAAATATCAGCAATGAAACTGAAATTATCAATATTCAATATGCCTTAAATTCTGCTAATCTAGGCTTTGATGCCTCTATTATTGGCTCTGCTATTGTTGCTAAGGTTGCTAAGATAACTGGCGGTGTATCAGAGGCTGTCGGTGAGGTAGTTGGTGTTGTATTTAATAATATGAGTAAGACTATTGAGGGCAACACTAAAGAGGAACTAGAGCGCATTGGCGATTTACTCACTAAAACACAACTTAAGTTTCAAATTAGGGACTTTGGCTAGTTAGGAGAGTCGTTTAGCAAGGGGCTAAAGGGGCCATTAAATATCAAGTTGCGCTTGATCAAACTGCTAGTGTTTTGGGACAACTCAATACACTAGGCACAACAGGGTCACTCGCAGGCACAGCATTTAACGCCATCTTACGACAGATGGGCAAAGCATCATAGGAAATGCTTTTTCTGAAGTGCTATTCCCTGGAGTTAATTTAGTATTAACACCACTTGCTAAAGTGGCAGGCTTCATTAGTAAAGGCATTAACGATTATCCAGTAATTACTCATTTAATTGGCGGCGTTACTGCTGGTATTGGCTTATGTTTTTAAAATTTTAATATCAGCATAATACTTAATAATCATTACTATACAATAAGAGTTTTAACATATCATAAATTGCCCTGTTTTATTCGCTGAAAAATGCGCGGAATCAGTATATTTAACAATGTTGTTGTAAATATCTGATGTACTTACTTAATCCAAGGCAAGCTTAACTATTTCAAAAATATCATTTGAGAGGTTTTTAGTTGCCATAATTTTTTCAAGCTGTTTTTTTTGTAGTGCTAAAAGTGTGGGCGTATATTTTCTAAAATTACTAAAAATACTTACAAAACGCGCACCAATTTGCGGATTAATTACGTTAAGTTTCAGAATAATACTAGTTAATAATTCGTATCCCTCTTGCGTATGAAATTGCAAGTGATTTTTCATAAAACTTGCAATTAAAGCGCGTAAACGATTAGGATTTGTGATTACAAAAGCAGGGTGTGCCATGAGTATTCTAATATCGCTTGCTAATGTATCTTCACTTAAAGCTTGTATATTAAACCATTTATCAACGATTTGCGCATCATTTTGGTAACTATCATAAAATTTTTTCAGCACATCACTCCGATAAGGGTTATTTTCTCGCGTAAGCAATTTAAGTGCGCTAAATTTATCAGTCATAGTGTTTGCGCTGTGAAATTGTGTATTTGCAAGCTCAAGTTTATCAGGTAGATGTGATAAATAGCTAAGGCATAAATTTTTAAGCATACGCTCTGCAATTGCTTTTTGGCTGAAACTTTCATTGAAGTGCACGCTAAAATAATTATAAGTTTCAAGTAGTAAATTTTTGGCAAAATAGCTAAAATGCTGTATCATCTTGCGTCTTTTTTTAAAAATATGCACGATATTAATTGGCATTTTTTTATCAGATAATTTTGCGTGCAAATAACTTTCGCTTGGCATTTCAAGCAATTTTGCAGTGAGTGCTAAATTTTGTCTTTGCCTTAGAATATTTTTAAATAAAGAAAAAATTTCCTCCCTTTCTGATTTTTTTGGCGCATCTAATAATAAATACTCCCAAAGTAGTTGTGCATTATCCCAACGACTAAAGCTGTCTGTTTCATATTTAATACAGTGCATACATTTGAAAATTGTACGTTTTTCTTTGAGTTTGACTGGCGCAGAAAAATTACGCAGCCAAGATGGAATAGGTTTTTGTTCTATATTTTTAAAAGAAAATATTTCACTTCGTTTACTTATTATCAACATTCCTTCTTTGATAATTTTGCCTTGCTTATTAAAGAGTGCAAAACTAAGCGGTAGATAAAACTCTTTATTGGAATGTTCTAATATTTGTTCAATTTTTATTTGATAGCATTTATTTTCTTTATCATAGTATTCATTAATTTTAACAATAGGTGTGCCTTTTTGGCTATACCAACGCATAAATTGTTTGAAATTTCGTTTATTTGCATCTGCCATTGCTAAAACAAACTCATCAATATCCACTGCTTTGCCATCGTGGCGTTTGATATAAAGTTGCATGCCTGCTTGAAAACCTGCTTCTCCTAAAAAAGTATGTAGCATACGCACAATTTCTGCCCCCTTTTCATAAATGGTAGCGGTGTAAAAATTATCCATTTCAATATAAGAATCTGGGCGCACGGGGTGGGCAGTTGGACTTGCATCTTCAGGAAACTGATAGCTTCTAAGCAATTTGACATCATCAATTCTTTTGAGCGTGCGAAAATACATATCTGCGCTAAACTCTTGTTCTCTAAATACAGTTAATCCTTCTTTTAAACTTAGTTGAAACCAATCTTTACAAGTTATGCGATTTCCAGTCCAATTGTGAAAATATTCATGCCCAATAACCGCATCAATTTCCATTAAATCTATATCAGTTGCACTTTTTTTGTCAGCAAGAATATATTTTGCATTAAAGATATTAAGTCCTTTATTCTCCATTGCGCCCATATTAAAATCTGCGGTTGCAACAATCATATAACTATCTAAATCATATGATAATTTAAAACGTTTTTCATCCCATAAAAATGCTTTTTTAAGTGCATGCATTGCAAAATCTGTTTGATGAATATAGTTTGGTTCGCTGTAGATTTTAAGCGCAACTTTACGTTTATTCTGCGTAATAAAATAATCACTATTAAGTGCAAAATTTCCAGCAACCAGTGCAAATAAATAACATGGTTTTGGATACGGGTCAAACCAAGTTACACCCTCACTGTTTTTAGCAATTAAATTACCATTAGCAAGTAATATAGGATATTTATTTTTATCAGCGATAATTTTTGTTGTAAATATGCTTAAAACATCGGGGCGATCTAAATAGTAAGTGATACGACGAAAGCCGTGTGCTTCGCATTGTGTGCAAAAATTATTATTTGATTTATAAAGCCCACTAAGCGCAGTATTTTTTTTTGGATTAATTTTAGTGCTAATTTTTAAAATAAAATTTTTCTCTAAATTACTAAGCCTAAGCCCTTTATTGCTTAATCTATAATCAATAGCAATATTATTTTTTGTAATACTAAGTAGCGTTAAGTTTTCACCATTTAAAAATAATGTGTTGCTTTTATCATCTGAGTTAGGGTTTTGATAGAAAACAATTTTACTATGCACTACAGTTGATTCTTCTTTCAGTTCAAAAGTTAAATCTGTGGTTTTGATTAAATAGTTTGCTGTTTTGTAATCTTTTCTATAAATTGGAGTAGGCATATTGACTTTTCAAATTTTTCAAACTTTTAATTTTTTTCCATATGGCTAAAGAAAGTAGTTATAAAATTTATGTTTCTGGGCGCATATAAGGGAAAAGTAGCACATCTCTAATTGAAGCACTATTAGTAAGTAGCATCACAACACGATCAATACCGATTCCTTCGCCTGCAGTCGGAGGCATACCATGCTCTAAGGCACGAATATAATCACTATCATAATACATCCCCTTTATGTCACCTGCCTCTTTTTGCTTTACTTGCTTCAAAAAACATTTTTTTTGCTCTTTGGCATCATTAAGTTCAGAAAAAGCGTTTGCAATTTCGCATCCTGCAATAAATAACTCAAAGCGATCAGCAATATTTTTATCTACATCATTTCTGCGTGCAAGTGGTGAAACTTCAGCAGGATAAGCAGTAATAAAGGTTGGCTGGATGAGTTTTTCTTCAACTGTTTTTTCAAAAATTTCCAGTTTAATTTTGCCTTCACTCCAAGTTTTAGGCGCATTAATAGCGAATTTTTTAGCAGTTGCGCAAATATTTTTTTCTGTTAAATCCTTCATGTTTAGGTTTGGATTAAATGCTAAAATGGCATCCGACATAGTCAGCTTTGTAAATGGCTTACTAAAATTAAGTTGCATTCCTTGATAATTAATTGTTTCAGTAGCGCAAATTGTTTTGATTAAACCGCGAAGTAATTCTTCAGTAAGCAACATAAAATCTTTAAAAGTTGCATAGGCTTGGTAAAATTCAATCATAGTAAATTCTGGGTTGTGACGCGTTGATAAGCCTTCATTTCTAAAATTACGATTTATTTCAAATACTTTGTTAAACCCACCGACAATCAAACGTTTTAGATAAAGTTCAGGTGCGACGCGCAAAAATAAATTTATATCTAGGCTATTATGATGCGTAACAAAAGGACGTGCGCTTGCACCGCTAGAGATACTGTGCATCATGGGTGTTTCCACTTCCAAAAAGTCACGCGTGTCAAAAAAATTGCGTATATAGCTAATGATCGCACTTCTGCACTTAAATAATGTGCGCGTTTTTTTGTTCATGATTAAATCCACATAACGCATCCTATAGCGCAGTTCTTTATTTTCTAAACCATGAAATTTTTCAGGTAGCGGGCGCAAAGATTTTGTTAAAAGTCTAATAGATGAAACCCGTATTGATAATTCGTTTGTTTTTGTGCGAAATAAAATACCATTTGTAGCAATAATATCACCAATATCCCATTTTTTAAAATGTTGCTCATAAATATTTTTTGCCAAATTAGTATGCGTAACAAAGAGCTGTATTATTCCTGAGTGGTCCAAAATATTGACAAAACTTGCCCTACCCATGATACGTTTTAGCATCATACGTCCAGCAATTTTCACTTCAATATTAAGCGCGCCTAGTGATTCATTAGATAAATTTTGATATGCAACTAAAATATCTTTTATATTGTGTGTAGGTTTAAAATCATTTGCATAAAGTGGCGTATTGGGTGGCGTATTTTTTTCTAATTGAGTAAGTTTATTAAAACGCTCTTTAATGAGTTTGTTATTTATATCGTTATCCATATATTTTATTTTATCTTAAATTTCTTAGTAAATATTTTTTAACGTGCTAGGTTTTAATTTTTTAATGCAATAATTTATTCAGCTCTTCAATATTTATGTTATTTTTATCACTACTTATTTGACATTTGTTTTTGCGCAGTCTATAAAATAGAAACCATACAGCCAATAAAATAAAAATAAACGGTGCAAACCATAAAATCAGCGTGCTTTTTATTACGGGCGGTTTAAAAACAACAAAATCACCGTAGCGTGTTCGCATAAATTTTTTGATGTCTTCATTACTTTTATTTTCTTTAATCATAAGAGTTACTTGTGCCCTTAAATCTTTTGCAAGCAAGGCATTTGAACCAGCAATACTTTGCCCTTGACACACAGGGCATCGAATTTCATTGATAAGTTTTTGATAACGAGTAGCGTGTTCTGAGCTAGTAAAATTTTGTGTATCAATGCTGATGGCAAAAGTTGAAGAGGTAGCGGCTAAGAGGATAAAAATTGCTATAATGCGTACTGCTAGAATAGCTAGATAAAGTTTGGCATGAAACATGATTTGAGCTAGATTACTAAAATTTTTATTTTAACTTATGCCGTGCTTTATAAAATGATAAATAAAATAAATGCGTAGCTTTTGAATAAAAATTAATCAAATAAAATTAAATCATTAAAAATGAAAACTGCAAAAGTGCTTGTAGTAGATTTAGACAATACTTTAATTAAGTGCGATATAATGATGCGTTCAATAGCTATATTGCTTAGGAAAAATCCATTTTACGTATTTTTAATTTTGTTTTGGTTTTTACGCGGTAAGGCGTGTTTAAAACAATTTTTATTAAGGCAAACTAAGTTGGATGTACGTACGCTTACTTATAATCAATGCGTACTTGATTATATTAAAAAACGTAAAAAAAATGGCGATAATATTATTTTAGCAACTGCATCTTGCCAATATTATGCGGATGAAATTAAAAAATATTTAGCACCACTTTTTGACAAAGCTTATGGCAGCAGTGCAACTTTTAATTTATCTGCGCACAATAAAGCAAAAAAATTAAGTGTATATTATGGGGTGGGCGGTTTTGATTATATGGGTGACAGCAGGCGTGATATAAGTGTTTGGCGCGTATCAAATTTAGCGATTTTGGTAGAGGCAAGCCAGAACGTGCTAAAAAAAACCACTCAATTTAACCGCCTTATTCTTTAGAAAATTGCTTATTTTTTATCAATGACCTTCAATAAAGTAAGACAAAAACCATAATACTGAGCCAGAAAAAGTTATGATAATCAAAGTATAAAGTGCTACTTTAGAAAGGGTGATATTTTGTCCTAAAATATGTCTGGCAATGAACCAAAATGCATAACTTGCAAGTAATATGAACAGTAAAATTCTAAGCGTCATTGGTTTTAATTTTCCCTAATATCTGAGAGATTATACCTAATCCCAAATAATTACAGTAAATAAATAACTAGGTAAACTAAATACATTAAAATCATTAGCATGCAGGATATAATAAACCATATTGGACCAGTGCTAAATCAAAAAATTAGTCAATTAATTACACTTAGCTCAAGTGTTAATGATACTTATAAAGTTATACTTGTTAATCGTAAAGTATTTTTTCTTAAATGGCAAATACAAGCAAATAATTATTTTATTAATGAGGCAAAAGAATTAACGTTACTCAGTTGTTTTGTTAAAACACCTGCTGTATTTTTTAGCGATGAAAAATGTTTAATACTAGAATGGATTAACGTTAGTGATAATATAAATTTAGCTGAACAAATTGGTGCTGATTTAGCACGTTTACATAGGCATCATGCGTCGTATTTTGGTTTTAATTTTGATAATAAAATTGGTACAACAATACAATTAAATGCAGTGAAAATGTTTATGACAGATTGGGGAGAATTTTATTGGCAGTATCGCCTGTTTTATCAAATTAAGTTAGCTCATCAACGTAACTTAATTGATAAAAATGATTATCATCAGCTATTATCTTTGGAAAATAAATTAATACATTTATTGCCAAGAAAAATAACACCTTCATTGTTACATGGTGATTTATGGGCAGGTAATGTGATGAGTCACCAAAATTACCCAGTATTTATTGATAGTGCAAGTTATTATGGTCATAGGGAAGCAGATTTTGCATTAGTATTTATGTTCGGCGGCTTTGCAGAGAACTTTTGGCGCGGTTACAATATGCATTATCCGTTAGAAGAGGGTTTTAAAAAACGCCAGCCACTTTATCAGTTATATCATTATCTTAATCATTTAAATATCTTTGGCAACAGTTATTATGCGAGTGTTCAGCATTGTCTTTTGCAATTAAAATCATCAAAATTCTAAGTTTAGGTCAAAAATTGAATATGTCATTAAAACTCAAAATAAAACAAAATAATATTCTCACAATTGATGGATTAAGCGGAGCAGGGAAAGGCTCTGTTGCGTGTCTTGTTGCTCAAAAGTTAAATTGGGCACTATTGGATAGTGGTGCTATTTATCGTGCCCTTGCTTTACTTGTAATAAAAAAAAATCTCAATTTAAGCGCACTCAATAAAATAGTTACACTTGCAAATGATATGGATCTTCAGTTTAAGACGAAAGCAGGCAAAGAATTGTTACAAGTTTATTTAAATAAAAAAGAGGTTTCACAAGATTTACGCACAGAAAATTGTGCCACCTATGCTTCTAAATTAGCTAAAAAAAGTGCGGTGAGAGAAGTATTACTTATAAAGCAACGCGCTTTTGCACATAAAGGGCAGTTTACTAATAATTACGGTTTAGTTGCAGATGGGCGAGATATGGGCACCGTTGTTTTTCCTAATGCTCGCATTAAAATATTTTTAACAGCAAACGCAAAAGAGCGTGCTAAACGTCGTTTAAAGCAATTGCAAACATTAGAAAATAATCTTGATACAATATCAGCTACACCAACACTATCAGTAATTGAGAATGAAATAAATGTGCGGGATGAACGTGATATAAAGCGCAAGCACTCGCCACTTAGAGTAGCACCAGATGCCTTGCAAATTGATACCAGCAATTTGTCAATTGAGGTAGTTTTAAAGCGTATTCTAGCATTTAAAGCGCAAAAAAGTAGTGTTTAAAAATATGTGCATCAGTAAAAATCAGCATTGGCAAAAAATAATGAAGAAATAGGTTTTAAAACGGTATAATAGGCACTTTTTTGAGATTTTAGAGTTTTTAAAATTGGTTTAGTTTATTTTTAAATTGAGGTTTAAAATTTTTAGTTGCACAGCTTATTTTGATATATTGTTTCACTGTTGCTCCATTTTTTAATTTCACCTAATTTTTTGGTTTTGAATTAATTTTTTTGCTTTAGATTCCTAGTGGTGGTGGTGTTTTATTCAGAGCACAGCGTTGCCTTATCCTTTTTTGTGTCAGGTTTTAGTGCTTATTATTTTGGGAGTTTTATGTCAGAGTCTTTTGCTGAATTATTTGAAAACAGTGTTCAAGAAATGCATATTAAATCAGGCAGTATTCTGATGGGTACTGTGATTGACATTAATAGAGGAAAGGTAATTATTAATGCTGGATTGAAGTCTGAAGCTTTTATTTCAATTACTCAATTTAAAGATGAACGTGGCGAATTAGAAGTTAAAAAAGGTGATGTAATTGAAGTTGCTTTAGAAATAGCAGATGATGGCTTAGGGAATACTATTCTCTCCAGAGAAAAGGCAAAACATATCAGAGCTTGGCAAGCCTTAGAATCTGCTATGGCAAGCAAAGAAGTAGTAACTGGTGTGGTTACAGGTAAAGTTAAAGGTGGCTTAACAGTTGATGTAGGCGTGGTGAAAGCTTTTTTACCCGGCTCACTTATTGACGTTTATCCTGTTAAAGATTTTGGCGCTCTTGAAGGAAAGGAGATTGAAGTAATTGTCATCAAGATGGACAAAATACGCAATAATGTTGTTATTTCTCGTCGCGCTGTTCTTGAAGAAGCATCGCAACTTGATAGGGAGGCATTGATTGAAAAATTGGAGGTAGGAACTGTTGTTGAAGGGATGATAAAGAATTTAGCAGATTATGGCGCTTTTGTGGATTTAGGAGGTGTTGATGGCTTGCTTTATATTACCGATATTTCTTGGCAAAGGATTAGTCATCCATCAGAAAAATTAACCATTGGTGATAAAATTGAAGTGAAAATTTTGGGAGTGGAAAAAGAATCAATGCGTGTTTCTTTAGGTTTAAAGCAACTGCAAGAAAGTCCTTGGCATAACTTATCTGAACGATTACCAATTGGCAAAAAAATAATGGGCGTTGTTTCCAATTTAACAGATTATGGTGCTTTTGTTACGATTGATAAAGGTATAGAAGGCTTGGTGCATGTGAGTGAGATGGATTGGACCAATCATAATGCTAGACCTTCTAAGTTTGTTAAATTAAGTCAAGAGGTAGAAGTAGTTGTTTTGGATGTTGATGAAGGTAAATGCCGTATCTCTCTTAGTATGAAGCAAGCTAAAGAAAACCCATGGGAGGCCTTTGAAGCAACACACAACAAAGGTGATGTTATTACAGGTTTTATTAAATCTATCACTGATTTTGGCTTATTTATTGGCCTTAGTAATGGTATTGACGGCCTTATTCATTTGGCTGATATTTCCTGGAAAAATAAGGGCGAAGAAGTCATATCTAATTACAGTAAAGGACAAGAGATAGAAGCGATGGTACTTAATATTGACTCTGAGAAAGAGCGTATATCTCTTGGTATTAAGCAACTACAGGAAGATAAATTTTCACTCTATATTGCTAAGCATCCAAAACACAGCATTGTGCAAGGTAAAATATCAGAAATTAAAGAACGAGAAGCATTGGTTAAATTAGCTGAAGATGTGCAGGGACATTTAAGAATTTCTGAAATTTCACAAGATAGAATAGAATCTATAGATGATGTTTTGCATATAGATGATGAAGTAGAAGTTTTAATTATCCAAATTGATAGAAAATTAAGAATTATTCAAACTAGCATCAGGCAAAAAGATATCTATAAAGATAAGGTAGAATTGAAAGATTATAATGCTAAATCTAAGGTGCATGTCAAGTCTACAACTTTGGGTGATTTTTTAAAAAGTAATCAAGAATAATCTAAATATTAAATTGACTTAAGCTTTAAATTGAAAGCAAATATTTTTGTGTTATATCAATGAATAAAAAAGGGCTAGTTGAAGCAATATTTAAAAATTATGATGTTTCTCATCACGATGCTAAACTAGCGGTTAATCTGGTGATTGAAACCTTAAGCAGGGCAATTGCCTCTGGAAAAGGTGTTGAAATTCGTGGCTTTGGCAGTTTTCAGCGAAAGTATCGTTCAGCCTATTTGGGTATACACCCAAAAACAGCAAAAAGAATTATCATTGCCAAGCGTTTCGTGCCATTTTTTAAAAGCGGTAAACATCTAAAAAAGCTTATTAACGAGTAACTAAAAATAAACTGTTGATTTTTAAGTTGCTAATTTTTTGAAAATTATTCGGCTAAATAAGCTGTTATTGTTTCTCAAAAAAGCCTTTTTCAAAAAATAATTTTAGTGCAAAATATGCTAAGATTCTTTCAAACGCCACGGTTACTTTTCAGTATAATTGCGCACTTTTGGGTCGTTAGCTCAGCTGGTAGAGCACCGGACTTTTAATCCGATGGTCGAGCGTTCGAATCGCTCACGACCCACCATATTAAGTTAAAATAGTATATAGTCCTATTTTATAAGCCTTACTGAAATTTGTAAATGAATTGCTCTCTAAAAATCCACTTATCTTAAAACCACCTCTTTTTTTGTAGAAAAGGCTGGTATTTTTCACCAAATTTTTTAAGCATAAATTCTTCTTCAAGTCTTGATTGAATGGAGAGTGCTACCCAAAGCAAAATGAAGATGGCGAGTGTTACAATCGTTGGAATAATTAATACCGTTCCTAGTGCTATGAGCAGTGCAAAAAAATATATTGGGTGGCGCATATA
Organism: Gammaproteobacteria bacterium; assembly: GCA_965207345.1. Taxonomy (GTDB): domain Bacteria; phylum Pseudomonadota; class Gammaproteobacteria; order PS1; family Pseudothioglobaceae. Next base: position 1,146,355 of record OZ242280.1, read on the forward strand.
TTTAAAAAATCCAGATTTAATTATTTCAATTTCATTCTTATCATCAATTCCTATGCGCCATTGTTTTCCCATTTGTAGCTGGGCAGTAAACATAGAAAAAAGCGCTATAGTGATTAAAATAAAGCCAATTATTTTAAGGGAAATACAATCTAAGAAATAGTGCGGCTCTGAATTTTTAAATATATATACCAGCACATTTATAATAAGTAACACATAAGAGGTAAGCACAATGCGATCAACAAAGCCATACACGCTAGTTATATTTTTTATAACAGGAAAAACCCCTGTTTGCTTGTATACGCGATAACTCAAAAATATAGTTGAGAACAAAAAGAAAACTAGATACAGCAATAAAATTATTTTTATTAATTCGGTTATATTCATAATATTAAATTGTATCTCTTAGTTGATAGATAAATTATTTAGTGTATGATTTTAGCTTCCAATATTTGTGTTTTAAAAATATGCATTATAAACTTTATGTTTACTGATGTTAAATTTTTATACAAAATATGCAAAGAATAACGTAGTTAGAGTATTTTTGAGTATTATGAGGAGGAAAATATGGCATGTAGTATCGGTATTACAACTAGACCAAAAGAGCGAGAAAAAGAATGGCGTAGTCAGTATCCTAACTTAAAATGGCAGATACTTGAAACCTATGATGCAAAATCTAAAGCACAAAAAGCAGAAAAAGAGTTCAGCACTGAATACGGCTGTACAACACATCCTAGCGGTGCTGGCACCGAACATCAAACTTGGTATGTGTATAGATTTACTTATTATTAAATAAATATTTAAACGTCTCTTCTCATTCTCTTAAGTGATACTTAATGACAAATACAAAAATCCATTAAAGTAAGGACAAATGCACAGTTCGGTATTAAAGCAATTACAGACCCTAAGATTTATCAAGATTTTTTTGTCTCTCTAGATAAAGGTATATTTTTAGAGAAAAATTTACCATAAGTATATCTTATTAAAACAAGATGCACAGATTTATTTTTTCATAGAAAATATCTATTTTTTGGTAAAATTATCCAACAGAGCATTTTGGTAGACGATAATAATAGATGCCCTAAAAGAAAAAAATTCATTTCTTATTAGAAACTTCATTTGGTATTTTTTGTGGCAATTTTCATTAGATAATATTTAGAAGTGTCATATTGATGTCATAAAATATTCTTTAAATTAAAATATATTGTGTGATGATTTTCAAATTTTTTTATCCATATCATTTTTGTTTTTTGGGCTTGTTTATGATTTGCCAAAATTCTATGGCTGCCTCTTTGCTTTCCGGGGTGTATCAAGCGCAACATAGAGGGGGAATTTACAAAATTTTAATTGTCCAAAATCCTGATACAAATTTTGAAGAATTTATGGTGGCTGGATTTTTTGAAAAAAATGAACTGCATTTTATGAATGCCTTAGAGCAAATTATAGAAGATGGTGTAACTGGGGGAGAATTAGGAATTTGCGACTTAATGAAAACAAGATTTTGCCCATCTGATTACCGTGATCCTGCTAAAAATCCAATTTGTCAAGCAAGTGGATTAGGAATTATTGCAGATGCTTATTTACAAAAACCAGGACGGTATGGCTTACTTTTTTACATGAGAAAAATCATGGGAAATTATGATAAAGTGGGAGATTTTTATGATAATTTAAAAGGTAATATTTTTCTTTCAAAAAAAGAATATGCACTATCTTCTATTTCATTAAATGCTGAGGGTGAACTCTCTAGCGTTAAATTTAGGGAAACAGGATATCTTCAATTTTTCACCTCAGAAACTTTGTATTTTAAAAAAGTGGGTGAGGTGCTATCTTTTGATAAATTGCGACATTATGCTGATGTTTCAGGGGAGTTATTGAAGAAAGTTGCAAAAAATTCTGATGCTTTGTTTTCAAAATGTAATTTAGCAAACTAATTTTATAAATATAGTGGACGCTGTCCTATTTATTCTTTTATAAATTTATCATATTTAAAGATATTTTCTGATATTTTTATTGTAAAATCACAGTTTTTTATCAGCAATACAATTTTAGAAAATTAAGAAAAGATAATACTTAATTTTCTACCATTTAAATTTTCTTTTTTGCCCTAGTAGTTCTAAGCGGTTCAGTAATATTACTTTTTTAACCAACGAGTGATTAATGATGAATATTAAAAATAAAATAAAATCGGTGAGTGATACCTCGTTTGAGGACGATGTAATAAATGCTAATATGCCAGTTTTGGTAGATTTTTGGGCAGAGTGGTGCGGACCCTGTAAAACTTTAGCACCAATTTTAGAGAATATATCTAGCGAATATGATGGACGCCTCATTGTTGCTAAGGTTAATGTTGATGATAGTCAAAAAATTGCTATAAAGTTTGGTATTAGAGGTATTCCCACAATGTTGTTATTTAAAAATGGTCAAGTTGAAGCCACGAAAGTAGGGGCTCTTTCTAAAGCAGAGTTAAGTAATTTTTTAGATGAAAATATTTAATTAAAAGATTTTGATGATAAAGACTTTCTAAATTTTTTAATATATTGGTTATTAGTTACTATATTTTTTATTCTACCTTTTTGATTTTATTATGAATTTATCTGACCTAAAAAAAAACACGCATGAAGAATTAATGCAATTAGCAGGGTCCTTAAAAATGGAGGATATTAGTCGCTTAAGGCGACACGAATTAATTTTTGCTATTTTAAAAGCAAAAGCTAAGAATAATGAAGAAATTTTTGGTGATGGTGTGCTTGATATTTTACAAGAAGGTTATGGTTTTTTGCGTTCATCTGATGATTCTTATACTTCAGGTGCAGATGATATTTATGTTTCACCCAATCAAGTTCGTCGTTTCAGTTTGTTTCAAGGTGACGTGATTTATGGCAAGATTCGTGCTCCGAAAAAAGGGGAAAAGTATTTTGCTTTGGCATATTTAATCAATGCTAATGGCATTGAACCTGAAGTACTTAAAAATCGTATACCATTTCAAAGTCTGACACCAATTCATCCAAATTCTCGTTTGGTTTTAGAAATTGGCAGTGGTGCCACAGAAGATATTACTGCTAGGATGATTGATTTAATTGCGCCATTTGGAAAAGGACAACGTGGCTTGCTTGTTGCTCCGCCTAAAGCAGGTAAAACAATGATTATGCAAAATATTGCAAGCTCGCTTGCAGTTAATTATCCTGAGTGTGAATTGATGGTATTGCTCATTGATGAACGGCCAGAAGAAGTAACAGAAATGCGCCGAACTGTGCGTGGTGAGGTTATTTCTTCTACTTTTGATGAAGCTGCTAAGCGTCACGTGCAAGTGGCAGAAATAGTTATTGAAAAAGCAAAACGTATGGCTGAACAAAAAAAAGATGTGGTAGTTTTATTAGATTCTATTACTCGGCTTGCACGCGCTTATAATACTATTTCACCTGCGTCAGGACGAGTTTTAACGGGTGGTGTTGATGCATCTGCCTTACAGCGTCCAAAGCGATTTTTTGGTGCTGCTAGAAATTTAGAAGAGGGCGGTAGTATTACCATCATCGCTACAGCACTTGTTGATACAGGTTCAAAAATGGATGAAGTGATTTACCAAGAATTTAAAGGTACAGGTAATATGGAATTGCATCTTAACAGGCATTTGTCAGAACGTAGATTATTTCCAGCAATAAATGTCAGTGCTTCAGGCACACGCCGAGAAGAGCTCATTACTGAGGAGTTAGAATTGCAAAAAATTTGGATTTTACGTAGATTTTTACAACCAATGGAAACGGTAGAAGCTGCTGAATTTTTGATTGAACGATTAAAACTTTTTAAAACTAATAATGAATTTTTTGAATCTATGAAACAAAAAAATAAAAAATAAGATTGTGAAAACAAAATGTATTGCTCAATAAATTTGTTGTAATTATTTCCAAAAAGAATAAATTTAAAAGTTGTTTTTTGTTTAGTATTTCTTTTAATTGACCCCTCTAGCTGGTTAGCACTTATGCTTAGTGCCTTTGAAATAAGACACCATATTATTGCAAAATACTTGCTTAAAAGTATATTACTGGCATTTTTGGCTATTTTCTCTCTCCTTATTTTAATTCTACTTGGCAACCAAACAGTATTGCTACTTGCAAAATATTATGATTTTGGTATTTCCATTGAAAATACCGCACTACTCATTTTATTTAATTTATTAAGAAAAACCCCATTGCTGTTGTCTTTTTCACTTTTTTTAGCAATTATCATTAGTATCGGGCGTTTGTATAAAAATAGTGAAATGATTGTTATAAACAGTATTGGCATCAGTACGAAACATTTGATAGTTTTTATTCAGCCCATTGTGCTTAGCGTGGCACTTATAATATTTATAATTACAATATATCTATCGCCTTTGCTGATTGTGCATATTGATAAATTATATTTTAGCGCACAAGAAATTAATAAGATTGCTTTTATAAAGGCTAAAACTTTTGCATATTTTAAACGCGGTAAAATTATTTTTTATGCACAAGAAATTGCAAAAGATAAAAATTTGATGAAGCAGGTATTTTTAAAATACCAGCGCGCAGATAAGATAATTATTATCACTGCAGAGACGGCTAGCATTGATGTTGATGATAAAAATGGCAATACTTATTTGATGCTGACAAATGGCAAAATATATTCTGGATTACCTAATTTTTATTCCGATACAGATTCTATCACACATTTTGAAAAATATTTAGTACCGCTTAATTCTAAGAATAATGTTAAAAATAGCGATGATAAATATTTTGATAATATCGAAGCTATACCGACAAGAGAATTATTACACTCTCCTGAGTTAGTACATCAGCTTGAATTAGAAAGCCGTTTATTTTTTCCAATAGCCACGATAATTTTAGCAATGCTTGCAACTGTGTTAGCAAAAACCTCACCCAAACGTAGTCAATTATTTAGCGTACTAGTTGGTATAGTATTGTTTATTCTATATTATAATTTGCTTGCTATAGCGCATGCGTCTTTTGATATTAATCGTAGTTTTGGTCTTTGGTGGGTGCATGTTTTATTTATGGCGTTATTTTATGTTTTTTATCGCGTTTATCGGCGTAAAATCTATTAAAATGACGGGCTTCTTACCTGTTTTGGAATTTATCAATAAAAACATATATGAACCATCAGATAAATGCCAATATTAGAAGTAAAACGCATAACAAAATTTAGCAAAAAATAATATGCAGTCAAATGATAAAAATATATTAAGTGAAATATTAGTAACATTTGCTAATCCTAATCCTAAGCGCGATTATATAGTTTCTATAGAAACCCCAGAATTTACTTGTCTTTGTCCAAAAACAGGTCAGCCAGATTTTGCTACAATTTCTATTAAATATATTGCAAGTAAATTATGTATAGAATTAAAATCACTTAAATTATATATGTTCTCTTATCGCAACAAAGGCGCATTTCACGAAGAGATAGCAAACAAAATTTTAGATGATTTAGTTGACATTCTAAAACCAAGATATATGAAAGTTAAGGCGATTTTTAATGTGCGTGGCGGTATTTACACCACAGTAAGTGCCAAATATCAAAAATAATTGCGACTAGCATTGTGAGTTTGATTTATCATTTTAGTCAGTTTAGTGATAAAAAAATCGACGCTGATGCAATTTATGTTATCAATACTTTGCTTAAAGGCGGTTTTGATGCCTATTTAGTCGGCGGTTGTGTACGTGATTTATTGTTTGGGTTAGTGCCAAAAGATTTTGATGTTGTAACAGATGCCAGACCAGAACAAATTAAATCATTATTTAAACGCGCGCGTATTATTGGTCGGCGTTTTCGCTTAGTACATATTATTTTTGCGCGGCGTAAATTTTTAGAAGTTTCCACCTTTCGCTCAAAAAATGTACATATTCCAGAAAAACATATCAAAAATCCAGAACAATTATATGGTTCAATTGCTGAAGATGCAAAACGGCGTGATTTCACAATGAATGCACTATATTATGATATTCACTCAAAAAAAATTTTGGATTTTACAAATGGTATATCTGATATTAAAAAAAAATATTTGTCCCTTATTGGTGATTTAGATGTGCGTTATCAAGAAGATCCAGTACGTCTTTTAAGAGCAGTGCGTTTTCAAGTGCGTTTTGGTTTGAAACTTAGTAAAGAGCACGAACAATCTTTTATTAAATATGGACCACTACTCGCGAAAATTCCTGCCGCAAGACGTTATGATGAGAGCTTAAAATTATTTCATAATTGCAATGCAAGAAAAATTTTTCATCATTTAAAAAAATATCAACTATTGCAATATTTGTTTGCACATACTGAACAAGATGCTTTAGTTGATATTTATTTAAAAAATACCGAAGAGCGTATGCAAGAAAATAAAAGTATTACCTCTGCTTTTTTAATAGCAATTTTTTTATGGGAAATTTTTCAAAAAACTTATAAAAAGCGCACTAAAGATCACCAAAAAAATCCAGAATTATTTTTAAAAACTGCAGATGATGTAATTAAAACACAAATAGAACAAACCGCTTTTCCTAAATATATAACGCGTTATGTCAAAGATATTTGGTTTTTACAGTTAGGTTTTAAACAAAAGCATGAGAAGAAAATAAGTAAATTATTAGCACACTCACATTTTAGGGCGGCTTATGATTTTTTATTCTGCCTTGCACATAGCCTAAATCCAGAATTAAAACCTATTTTAGATTTTTGGACAAATAAAGAACAAGCCTATTTAAAGAAGGTTAAAATGAAAAAAGTAAAAATTTAAGTTAGAAATTTTAATATAAACTATGCAGCATTAGAAACAATAATGAGCAAAAAAGAAAAATTTGATTTTAACGCAGGAATTGATGAGTTAGAGCGTCTTGTCAAAGAAATGGAACAAGAGAATTTGAATTTAGACGCAGCGCTTAAAAATTTTGAAAAAGGTATTACTTTAGTGAAAAAATGTCAAAAGGAATTGATAATAGCTGAGCAAAAAATTATTAAACTAACTCGGGAAGATGATTATCAAGTCGGCCAAGCCTTTAATCCTGATTAGCTTTATTTGATGGATGTATTATATTATCAAAATCGCTTAGAAAATATATTAAGTCAGCATTTATCAGCCGTAGATGATGGTAATTTAAAAGATGCAATGCGCTACGCAGTATTTTCAGGGGGTAAACGTTTTCGCGCCATTTTGGTTTATCTGGTAAGCAAAATGCTTGGTGGTGCTGAGTTAAGTGCAGATAGTGGCGCATGTGCAATTGAATTTTTGCATATTTATTCTCTGGTTCATGATGATCTACCTGCAATGGATGACGATAATATGCGTCATAGTCAACCTGCTTGTCATATCAAATATGGTGATGGTATGGCAATTTTAGTAGGAGATGCTCTGCAGGCACTTGCATTTGAAATATTAGCGAATCATAAAACTCTAAGTCCTAGTAAAAAAAATGCAATGTTAGAAACATTAGCATATTATGGTGGTATGCACGGCATGGTTGGTGGGCAGGCAATTGATTTGTCAATTACTAGAAAATCAGCTAGCTTATATTTACTTGATGAAATGTATCAAAAAAAAACAGCAGCTTTGATTCGTTGTGCGATTAAATTAGGTATTTTAACAAGTAAGTGTAAATCTAAGACAATATTTAATGTTTTAGATACCTTTGCGTTTCACATTGGTCTTGCCTATCAAATTCAAGACGATGTGCTTGAGCTTACAACTTCAGCGATAACATTAGGTAAAAATAAAAATTCTGATACCAATAACCAAAAATGTACTTATCCAGTATTGCTTGGTTTAAATAAAGCAAAGTCAGTATTTAATACACATTATGAAAAGGCATATATCTGTTTAAAAAATTTAGATAAAGAAACTACTTTGTTGGAAAAATTTATGCTCAAGTTATGGCATAGAACATTTTGAAGTAGGATTTAAATTTTTACCTAAAATCTTAATAACGCACTGCCCCATGAAAAACCAGCACCCATAGCTTCAAATAAACAACTGTGATTTTTCTGGATACGTCCATCTCTAACCGCCACATCTAGTGCAAGTGGAATGGATGCTGCTGAAGTATTTGCATGTTTATCAAGTGTAACCACTACTTTTTCCATCGGTAGTTTAATACGTTTAGCAACTGCCTTAATAATACGAATATTGGCTTGGTGAGGTATCATCCAATCCAAATCATTTGTAGACATCTGTATTGATTTTAAAGTTATTAGTGCTAGTGCGCTTAGTTTTGTTACTGCAACTTTAAATACTTCATTACCGTCCATTTCAATAAACCCTGTATCGTTATTCACATAAAGTGCACGTGAGTAACGACCATCGCTATGCAATTCACTATAAAGCAAGCCTGTATTTTTATCCGCGCTAAGGACAAGGGCGCCAGCGCCGTCTCCAAATAAAACTGCTGTGTTTCTATCAGTTGGATGTGTAATACGAGAAAGTATTTCCGAACCAACAATCAAAATATGGTGCATTTTGTTTGTTTTAATATAAGCATCAGCAGTGGTTAGTGCATAAATAAAACCAGCACAAACTGCTTGCATGTCAAAAGCAGGGCAATGTGCATTAAGGCGATCTTGCAAGAGTATTGCAGTGGCTGGAAATATTTTATCTGGCGTGGTAGTTGCAACAATAATTAAATCCAATTCTTTTGCTTTTATTCCAGCCATATCAAGCGCTAACTTTGCTGCATTTTCTGCTAAATCGCAAGCACTTTCATTCTCAACTTGCCGTCTTTCTTTAATGCCAGTGCGCATTTTAATCCATTCATCTGAGGTATCCATTTTTTTGGATAAATCAGCGTTTGTAACAATTTTAGGTGGTAGGTAGCCGCCTGTGCCAGTGATACGCGCATAAAGGCTCATGATGCTAATTCCTGCTTAATTTTTTTGTGAATTTTATCAGTAATTTCGTTTTGTGCTGCTGATCTTGCCTCTTTAATCGCGTGTAAAAAAGCTAGTGTATCAGCACTACCATGACTTTTAATAACAATTCCTCTAAGTCCTAACAGATTTGCGCCATTATATCTTCTAGGATCAAGAGAAGATTTAAAATAATTAAGCGCAGGCATTGCTAAAGAAGCGGTTAGTTTTGTGTATAAATTTTTTTTAAAAGCACGTTTTAGATAAATTTTTATCATTTGGGCTACGCCTTCACTTGCTTTTAAAACTAAATTTCCTTCAAAACCATCACATACGACCACATCAACTGCATTAGTATAAATCTCATCCGCTTCAATATAACCAACATAATTGAGCGAACTGTTTTTGAGTAGGTCAGCTGCTTCTTTAATGATTTGTTTTCCCTTAATATCTTCTGAACCAATATTAAGTAAAGAGATAGTCGGCTGCTTAATATACTCGGTGTATTCAACTGCAATAGAAGCCATTAGCGCAAACTCAAAAAGCGTTGTTGATTTAGAATCAATATTAGCTCCTAAATCAAGCATATGCGTATGTGCTCTAGTTGTTGGTATTTTCGACATCATAGCTGGGCGACTAATGCCATCAATAGTTTTTAATACTGATTTAGAAACTGCCATTAGTGCACCGCTATTGCCAGCACTTACGCATGCTTTTGCTTTATTTTCTTTTACTAGCTGAATAGCAACACGCATAGAAGAGTTACGCTTACGTAATGCAGAAACAAGCGTTTCATCCATTTTAATTTTTTCTTCTGCGTGATAAATTTGATAGCGAGATTGATATTTTTTAGCATTTTGATAGTGCGTCAATTGCTTTTCAATAGCATGTGCATCGCCAACAAAAATTAAAAAAATATCATCAAATAATTCTAAGGCACCTAAACCAGCTGTAAGCGTTACTGTCAGACCTTTGTCACCACCATGCGCATCAATAGATATATTTGTTAGCACAACATTATTGTTTTTCCGACGATTTCTCTTCGCTCTCAACTTCATCTTGGATATGAATCATTTGCTTGCCCCTATAATAACCATCTGGGCTAATATGATGGCGAAGATGTGTTTCTCCTGTTTCTGTATCTTCAGATAAGGCAGGATTTTTAAGTGCATTATGTGCACGACGCATCCCTCTTTTAGCAGGTGTTTTTCTACTCTTTTGTACAGCCATATTATTCTCCTAATTCGCTTTTAATTTTTTTTAATATGATAAAAGAATTATTTTCATAGAAATTAATGACAAAAATATTTTTGCTTAAATAATTTAATTTTCTTAGGACAGAAAAAACCTATATTCAGGAATCACTCACGATGTTAAGAATATTTTATTTAACAAAACTAAATGAAGCGTGTATTATACCAAAAATAATTATTTTAAAGTATTTTTTTAGAGAGTTATAAATAAAAAAATAAAACAATAAATTATTTATATAGTCTTTGCCGATTAGCTTCAAAAAGGGCAATAGCACTTGCAACTGAAATATTAAGACTCTCAATGCGTCCTGGCATAGGGATAGAAATTAAATCATCGCATAAAATTTTTGTAAGCATTTTAATACCTTTATCTTCAACGCCAACAATCAAGGCACTACCTAAAGTTAAATCAGTTTCATAGAGTGTTTTTTGTGCGCGTGCATCTAAACCAAAAATCCAAATATTATGCTGTTTTAATATTTTTATAATACGCGCTAAATTAGCCACTTCAAATAGCGATAAATTTTGTGTTGCACCAACAGAAGTGTGATGGACAAGCGGTGTAATTGCACTAGATGTGCGTTTACTAATTATAACCGCATCAACACCTGCAGCGCTTGCACTACGAAAACATGCACCTAAATTTCTAGGATCATAAACATTTTCTAAGATGAGTAAAAATGGTGTTTTACTAAGTTTTTTTAAATGAGATATGAGTGCTAATTCACCTTTTAACTTAAAGGCTTTGGTTTTTGCAGCAACACCTTGATGTCTATGATGGTTTGTAATCTTATCTAAAAATTTAGTGGAAACCTTTTGTACTTCTACCTCATATTCGTGTGCTTTTTCTAAAACAATCTCAAGACCTTTAGCAGTATTTTTTTTGTCGCAAATGTATAACACCTTAATTTCATCAGGGCGAATACAAATTAAACTTTCAATACTATAAACGCCGTAAATGAGTGTTTTCTCATTCAATTTTATGCTCATAAACTATAATATGTGATTGCCCTCTAATCTGTGATAACCACTTTTTAAACGCTACTTTTTGTGCCCTCGCAATGAGTGTTTGCTTTGTTTCTTCAAGTTTTGCGTCAATATTTTTTTCTTTTAATTTACGCACAATATGCCAGCCAAAATCACTTTGAAATGGACGGCTTATTTCATTTTTTTCTAGCTTTAATAAAATATTTTGCATTTGAACAGGTAATTTTTTTAAGGAAACCAAAGGAACATAACCGCCATTTTTTGCATATTCTCCTTGAGAATATTGTTTTGCAATCGTATCAAAAGGCGTGCCTTGTTTAATTTTTTCATAAAGCATAAGCATCGTTTTAAATACGTGCTGGTTTGTATTGTCCTTGGAAATAAAAATATGCTGTAACTCAAGATGTTTTTCTAGTTGATTTGTATTTAATTGTTTATCTGCTAATTTAATAATATGAAAGTTATGATTATTCTTGAGCACATTGCTTATTTCATTTTTTTGCAGTGAAAGTACAATTTTCTGATATAAAGCAGGTATTTTATCGTAATCAAGATAGCCTATATTACCTCCATTCTCTGCATTATAAGCCTTAGAATATTTTTTGGCAAAATCAGAAAATAAACTAGGACTATTATTTAGTTTTACCTGCAGTTCTTGTGCTTTTTTTTCATCAGTTAAAACAATATTATAAAGGTGATATTTTGCTTCTTCTGCTATTTTTTTTTGATAGGCATCCTTTAATTCATCCTCTGGTATTTCTTGCTTGCTTACCTCTTGACCGACAAGAGACTGCAATCTCTGCAGTAAAAAATTAATTTTAAGTTGTGCAACAATTTTGTTATAACTAGAGGTTTGCTTGAGTTTGTTTAATGGTATATTATTTTCTTTTGCAATCACTTCTAAACTTTCATTTAAAACCTCAGGTTTAACTGTAATTTCCATTCTATTTGCTTGCTGGATTTGTAATAAGATATCAATTTTATTATTAAGCAATTCTAAAATATGATTTTTATCAGGACGTTGCTTTAGCTTTTGATAAGTCATCATAGCATCAATATCTTCTTCAAGCTGGGCAGAGGTAATAATATCATCATTGACAACTGCGATAATACTGTTTGGTTCTGCAAAAATTGATGTTAAATTTAAAAAATTGACAACAATAAATACTAAATAAAAATAATATTTCATTGAGAATTAAACTTGCTATGTTTTAATAGTGGATTAATACGTAATATTTTTTGGTTAATAGTGATTTGTTTTGGGTGTAAAACTACTGAACCCTTTCAGTGTAAATTCTATTTTAACAGTATTATCATAGTTTTGATTATCAGTATAGTTTTTACCGTGCGCTAACCTAATAGTAAAACAACAATTATCATAAGCAAAACCAAGTTGTATTTTATTGTTTATATTATCGGATAATGTGCGTGTGATGCCCGCAAAAAAATGTATTTTTTTTCTAATGGCTTGTTTAGTATAAAATTCAAGTGTTTTGCCATTATCTTTATGTAGTGCTAATGTTAAAAAATTATGCGCATTTTTTTGGTAAGTCCAAGCGAGATGTTGTTTAAAAATATTTTGACTATAAGTATCATAATGTAGGCTGAGATAAATTTGGTGTGCTTTGGCTTTATTAAATATTTCAGTAATAATAGGTGAGCGTTTTTTATTTGCAAGCGGATTATTAAGTCCTTCTTTGTAAAATGCTTGTGCCATACGAAATTCAGCATAAGTAATACCTGATTTTCTATCTATAATATTTGAGTTAATTCCAAGTGTAATTTGATTTGCATTTAAAATCCTATCAATACTAGTAATGGCTTTTGTAGAAAATAAACTAGCATAATTTTGCTCGTTAATATCTTTTGCGTCAAAGTTTGGCAGATGTTTTTGTGATTTATTTTGTGTGTAGTTATAAAAAATTCTAGGTGTTAAAGTTTGTAAAAATGAGTGATTAAATAGTGTAATATTACGTTCAAAATGCCACATATTATCAAGATTAATATTAAATAAAGTGCGCTGCTCGTTTTTAAAATTTTCCTCTTTAAAATTTTCCAGTTGATAATGCGTGTGATATAAGTTAAGTTCTGGCTTAGCACGATAATTATTAACATTTATATCGCGATTATAATTGAGCCTTGAATGCAGGCGTACCCCAGTTTTTTGCTTGTTATCTGAGTGTTTAAATTGTGTAGCAAGGAATCTTAGAGCAAAACTATCCTCTCTCGTTAAGGGGAAGTTCTTTTCAACAAATAATTCTGGTGCACGTCTATAAGAAGGGCTAGCATCAATTGCTTGATACGAATTAGTTTTAAAATATGCTGATGTATCTTCTTCATTGTAAAGTAAATTAAAAGTGCTTTTTAATGTTTTAATATTACTTCCATTTTGATTGATTTGTGTAAAAAAATCACTATCAGAGACGCGGTATAGCGAGCCATACATGAGTGTATTATCATTTAAATTTTTATGGAAATCAGTTTTGAGTAGCCAACGTTTTTCTTGTGTTAAAGTATCTTTTTGCAGATAGGTCACTTTAGCTTCCATGTGTCCTGAAGTTAATAGTTGACGATAATGCGTATCAATGGCATTTCCGTGACGATTTAGATGATTAAAGCCAAGAATTAAATCTCTGTCAGAGGCAATGTTAAAATAATAAGGAATACGCGTTTTATAGCTAGTTTTTCTATTTTTTGTTCGGTAACGACTAAATTCTGGTGTTAAAAAACCTGAAGCTCTGCCATTAAGTGTCCAGGTATATTCGGGAAAATAAAAAACGGGAACACCCATTATTTTTAAAACAATATCTTTTGCTGTGGCACGATTTTTGTTTAGATTAATATTCAAATAGCTACTTTCTGCCTGCCAAATTTTTCGATTTTTCGTATTTTGTATATTCTCCAGACAGCTGCTATAGGTAGCGTGATGAAAAATGTGCTCATTATCATTAATATAAGCATATTTTGCTGTACCTAAAAATGGTTGTTTTAGAAATTGATAATTGACATTTGCCAGTGTGTATTTTATTTTTTGATTATTAGTTTTACTTAAACTTAGACTAGCAGCATTTAATAATATATCCTCGTCAAAAAAACTAACGTTACCGCTTGCACTAAGCGTTGTTTTTTTTTCTTTTAAATTATTTTTTTCATTGAGTAAAATATTTTGAGCTTGCAGATAAAAATTAGGGCTACGCACAGAAGCATCACCTGCTAAATGATAAGTGTCATTAATAAAAACTTGCGATTTTGCGTTTAACAAGGTTTGCTCAGCAGGTGCAAAGGATATATTTTGCATAATTTTCGGCACAGCAACACAAGTGTTATAAGTTGCATTTGTTTGCGTAGCAAATACCAAATTATTTACGGAAAAATAAAGAAGAAAGAAGGTTACTAGCAACAATAACAGCATAGAAAAAAAATTCCAACTAGTGGTTTGTTTATAATTCCATGAAGAGTAAATTGACATAATAGCGTGCATTATAGCCGAAAAAAAATATCTCATACTACAACACAAACACTATAAAATTTAAGACTAAAACGCGTTTAAAATATTAAATTAATTAATTTTTGTTACGTTAGGTATATTTTTTAAAAAAGTTAAAGGAGATGATAACAACTTGATTTTTAAGGTAAAATACCTATATTTTTAAAGAAGGGCAATTGATGCGATATTATAAGAATGGGAATTTTTATGGCATGGAATGATAAAAAAGATAGTAATATTTTTGGTGCAAATAACCCTCCTGAGTTGGATGAGATAATTACGAAATTCAAAGAAAAATTTGCTAAGTTTAGCGGAGGAGGAGGGGGAGGAGATAAACGTGGGCCAGGCAATATTAAAATTGGCAATCTCGGGGCTAGTTTTAAAATTATTGTTGTATTAGCTCTACTAATTTGGTTGGCGTTTGGATTTTATATTGTTGATACAGGTGAGCGTGGTGTTGTGTTGCGTTTTGGAGAATTTCAAAATGAAACTTTAGCAGGTCCGCACTGGCATTTTCCTTATCCAATTGAGACTGTTAATATTGTTAAAATTGATGAAATTCGTAGTGCAAAAATTGGTTTTCGCAGTATCAATACAAATGATAATCGCCAGGTTACAGGTAATGTTACCTCAGAATCGCTCATGCTTACCAAAGATGAAAACATTGTTGATGCCAAGTTTGAAGTGCAATATCGTATTAAAGATGCTAGAGCATATTTATTTAATGTGGCTAATCCGCATTTAACGCTTAGGCAAATTTCTGAAAGTATGATTCGTTTGGTTGTTGGACGCAATGATATGGATTTTATTTTAACCGAAGGTCGTAGCGCAGTTGTCAATGATATTGAAGAAGGTGCGCAAAAATTACTTGATTTTTATCAAGTAGGTTTACTCATTACGACGGTTAACATGATTGATGTTCAAGCGCCTGAACAAGTTCAAGATGCTTTTAGTGATGTAGTTAAATCACGCGAAGATAAGGAGCGTTTAGTCAATGAAGCAGAGACCTACTCTAATGGTATTTTGCCACAAGCGCGCGGTGCAAGTGCTAGAATGCTAGAAGAAGCACAAGCCTATAGATCTCGAGTTATTTCTAAAGCAGAAGGGGAGACTAACCGTTTTAATAGTATCAGAAGAGAATATGAAAAAGCACCAGAAGTTACTAGAGAGCGTCTTTATTTAGAGACAATTGAAAATGTTTTAGTAAACACCAGCAAAATTGTTGTTGATAGTAGGGGAAATAATGTAATGTATTTTCCCATAGATAAACTTGGTAAACAATTTAGTGGCGAGCAGAAAAAAATTAATCAGGCGCCACCTCAAACCAATTCTAACCGCAATGTAAATAATGGCGTTAGAAATATTTTTAGAAATAGAGAAGTGCGATAGCACATCATTGTAACTATTAAGGTAGAGATATGCAAAAAATAATTATAGCACTTGCTGTTTTATTCGTCGCTCTTGCTTTTTCAGCGGTTTATACTGTTAATGAGGCGCAAATTGCCGTTAAATTTCGCTTAGGAGAGATTGTCTCGGTTGAAGATAAAGCAGGCCTTTATTTTAAAACGCCATTTATCAATAATGTGCGTATTTTTGACAAAAGAGTACAAACCCTAGATGCTAGACCTGAGCGATTTTTAACAGGTGAAAAGAAAAATGTTATTGTTGATTCTTATCTTAAGTGGCGTATTTCAAATGCGAAAACTTTTTACACATCCACGGGTGGGGATATTAGTCGTGCAAATGAACGTTTAGCACAAATTATTAAAACAGGTCTTAAAAGTGAATTTAGCAAACGCACTATTGCAGAAGTGGTATCAGGCGAGCGCACAGAAATTATGCAAAATTTAGCACAACTTGCTAAATCTGATATTTTGGAGTTTGGCATTGATATTATTGATGTGCGTATTAAACGTATTGACTTAGCAAAAGATGTGAGCAATTCAGTTTATGATAGAATGCGTACTGAAAGGCAAAGAGTTGCTAAAGATTTTCGTTCTAAAGGTGCAGAAGAAGCAGAAAAAATTCGTGCTTTAGCGGATAGAAAACGTACAATCATTGTAGCAGACGCCTACAGAGATTCTGAGAAAATTCGTGGTGAAGGTGATGCAATATCAGCAGAAACTTACGCAAAAACTTATAATAAAAACCGAGAATTTTATTTCCTATACCGTAGTTTAGAATCTTATAAAAAATCTTTTACAAGCAAGAATGATATTTTAGTGTTGGATCCAAACTCAAATTTTTTCCGTTATCTTAATCTCACAGGAAGTAATCCAAGTCAGTGATTATTATTTATAAATTCCTATTTGGTGTTGGAATTTAGTTTATGGCAATGTGGCAACTGCCTCAAGGCATTAGTGATTTATCTCTAGCTCAAACCCAGTTATTGGAACAAATACGGCGTCAACTTATTGATGTTTATCATTCTTGGGGTTACAAACTAGTGATAACGCCGATGGCTGAATACGAAAAATCTCTATCTACTTCGCTAGGCAATGATTTAAAAACTTTTAGATTAGTTGATCCAGATACCAATCAATTATTAGCAGTCCGCTCTGATATTACACCACAAATTGCGCGTCTTGACGCCAAATACACTAAAAACAATGCAGTAGCAAGATTTTGTTATTTTGAGTCAATCTTAAAAGCTTGTGCTGATGATTTTTATGATACGCGCAATCCCATTCAAGCAGGTGCAGAATTATACGGTTCAGATGATTTATACTCAGATTTAGAAATTATTAATATCATGTTAGAATCGCTTTATGTTATTGGTTTTAAAAAAAATTTATTATTACATCTAGGCCATACTGGCATTTTTGAAGAGCTAACAGAAAAACTCGTATTATCACATGAAGAGCGTATGTATTTATGCAATATATTTATGCGTAAATCAAAACCAGATTTGCAAGAATTTTTAAATAAAAAACCATCACAAGATGCTAATTTATTGAAAAATTTAATAGCTCTAGAAGGCGATAAACAAACGCTTAAAAAAGCACGTGAACTTTATGGATATAGTAAAAAAATAAATACTATTTTAGATAGTTTATATGCACTGAGTGAAAAATTAACACACACACGCGCTGATATTTATTTTGATTTAGCCACACCAAAATCACACGCTTATTACACAGGATTATTATTTGCCTGTTATCATAAAAATTATAATCGCCCTCTAGCACAAGGTGGACGTTATAGTGACTTAGGCGAGCGTTTTGGTAATAATCGCAGTGCAACTGGTTTTTCTTTGGATATAAAATTTTTAATTAATGCAAGTGATGTGAATTATCAAATACAAAAGAAAACTTTGTTTGTTGCATACATAGTAGATGAAAGTTTGAAAAAATTCATAGATACATTAAGAATATCAGGATATATTATTGTGCAAACTTTTGATGAAGCAACACCATCTGATTTTATCAAAATAAATAATAAATGGCATATTAAAAAAAATGAAGATGACTAAAAATATTGTCATTACAGGGCTACAATGGGGCGATGAAGGAAAGGGTAAAATTGTTGATTTAATTACTGATAAAGCCCAGGTTGTTGTGCGCTTTCAGGGTGGACATAATGCTGGACATACCTTAGTTGTCAATGGTAAAAAAACTATATTGCATCTTATTCCATCTGGCATTTTAAGAAAAAACATATATTGTTTTATTGCACACGGTGTTGTGCTTTCAATGCCAGATTTATTGAAGGAGATGGCTGAGCTAGAACAATCTGGTATAGAAATAAAATCGCGTCTTAAAATAAGTGTTGCCTGTCCGCTCATTCTTCCCTATCACGTTGCTCTAGATAGGGCAAGGGAAGAATACAGCGGTAAAAAAGCTATCGGTACAACAGGTCGCGGAATTGGTCCTGCGTATGAGGATAAAATTGCTAGACGCGCTCTTAAAATAGGCGATTTACTTAATCCAGAGGAGTTTAGCCAAAAACTAAAAGAAGTGATGAGGTATCATAATTTTATGCTAGAGCATTATTATCATAAACCTGGCATTGATTATAAAAAAACGTGTAACAAAGCCTTAGCACAAATTAAGTTGTTAGCACCAATGATAACCGATGTGCGTAGTGAAATTTATAAGCATATTGGAGGTGGGGACAATATTTTATTTGAAGGTGCACAAGGTGCATTACTTGATATTGACCAGGGCACTTATCCATTTGTCACCTCCTCTAATACTACTACTGGCGGTGCAATAGTAGGTGCTGGTATTGGTATAAAGGATATTGACTATGTTTTAGGGGTTGTAAAGGTTTACACTACACGCGTTGGCGCTGGGCCTTTTCCAAGCGAATTAATATATAATTTAACGAGTGATAAAGGTGATATTATCGGCAAAAAGCTTGGTTCATTAGGACATGAGTTTGGCGCAACAACTGGGCGACAACGCCGCTGTGGCTGGTTGGATATGGTAACGCTAAAACACACATTACAATTAAATTCTGTAAATGCTATTTGCCTAACAAAATTAGATGTGCTAGATACACTAGAGCATATTAAAATTTGCATTCATTATGAATTAAACGGTAAAATACTTGACACACCACCAACTTTGGTGCAAGATTATGCGAAAGTTAAACCAATTTATTTGGAAATGCCAGGTTGGCAGACTAAAACTAAATCAGTGCGCTCATTTGCTAATTTACCCCAAGCAGCTAAAGCGTATATTGCCAAAATTGAAAAATTATCAGGTGTGCCAATAGATATTATTTCGTTGGGTGCTGAGAGAGAGGAAACACTCGTCTTACACCACCCATTTGCTAACCAGCGTGCTTCTAAAGATTAATGCTTTTAAAAAAGTAATATAATTTTAAAAAATATAAAAATATTCCAAAAAAAGTAGTACAGTGTAATACCTTCATGTTATGAAAAAAGATCCATATTTAGCTAGAGAACATTCAAAATATAAAAATCCTGTTGCTAGCAGAGAACATATTTTAAATCTTATCAAACATAAAAAACGTTTGCATAAAACACAATTATTTCAATTATTAAACCTTAAAGAAACAGAGAGACACCCGCTTTCTTATCGCTTAAAGGCAATGTTGCGAGATAAGCAAATTAGTCTTAATCACAAAGGTGAGCTGACGTTGTTTGATACTAATTCTGTAGAAGTTGGTAGAGTTATTGCTCATCCTAAAGGTTTTGGCTTTGTTGCTTTAGAGTTAGGTGGTAAAGACTTACGCCTTTCTAAAACACAAATGCAGTTTGTGTTTCATGGTGAAATAGTTGTAGTACGCCGACTTGTTAATAGTTTGGATGCCAGGATTGCGCATATCAAAGAACGTATTAAAACAATTGTTGGAAAAATTGTGATAGACAAAGATGGGCACAGCTATTTGGAAGCAGATGATGCACGTATTTTTCATAAAATTTTGATTATGAACTTTAGTAAAAAATATAAACTACATCAGGTAGTAGTAGCAAAAATTGTGCATTATCCAAGTTTTAAAAAAGTAGCAAAAGTTAAAATTATTAGCATATTAGGTGATTATCTTGCTAAGGGGTTAGAAGTTGAAACGGCACTACTTCGTTATCAAATTCCGAAAGAATTTAGTGAAAAAACGCAGCAAGAGGCAAAACAAATTGCAATTCAAGTAAATGCACAAGATAAAAAAGATCGTCAAGATTTAACTAACTTAGCATTTATTACTATTGATGGAGAGGATTCTCGTGATTTTGACGATGCAGTTTATGCACAAAAAATGGCTAAAAATTGGCGTTTATGGGTTTGTATTGCCGATGTTTCTCATTATGTTAAACCAAATACATGCCTGGATAAAGCGGCAATGAAACGTGCGAATTCAGTTTATTTTCCAAGTCGTGTTATACCAATGCTACCAGAATCTCTTTCTAATGGTATTTGCTCATTAAATCCGCTTGTAGAAAGGCTTTGTTTAGCTTGTGAAATGATTATTAGCGCAAGTGGAAAATTATCTAGTTATAAATTTTATCCTGCTGTAATACGCTCGAATGCGCGTATGACGTATCAAGAAGTTGAGAATATATTAACTGATGTGCATTCAACGCATAAAAATAAAGCTATTTATAATAATATTTTAGCTTTATCCGCGCTCTATAAAAAACTTCTAGTTACGCGTATAAAACGCGGTGCACTCGTTTTTGAGCGTACAACAAGTAAATTTATTTTAGATGATAACGATAAAATCAAGCATATCACTAAAAATAAGCCTTTACGCTCTGGGCAAATTATTGAAGAGTGTATGTTGCTTGCTAATCAAAGTGCTGCCCAATTTTTAGACGAACATAAGCAAGCCCTCCTTTATCGTGTGCATGCGCAGCCAAAAGTTGAAAAATTAGAAGATACTGTACGATTATTAAATTCATTAGGCATTAATGTTGTTAAAAATCGTTTAACTAGTACAAAATATTTAATGGATATTTTGAAAAAAGCTAAAATACAATTTGATGAAAATATTATTCAAAACATTATACTTCGCAGTATGCAAACTGCAATTTATAGCATAAAAAATAGTGGTCATTTTGGACTAGCTTTAAGTCAATATACGCATTTCACCTCACCTATTCGCCGCTATCCTGATTTATTGACACATCGCCTAATTAAAAATGTGCTTCGGCTTAAAAAACAAAGAATAAATCAAAGTCAGTCAATGATAGACAAAGAAAATCAATCTCTAGTAAGAATTGCCCAGCATGTTTCACAGCAAGAAAGAAATGCAGAGGAAGCTAGCAGAGATGTGGAAAAATGGTTAAAGTGTGAATTTATGAGTCATAAACTTGGCTCCATTTATGCAGGTGTTATTGCTGGAGTGAGTAATTTAGGTATCTTTGTAACTTTATCTGATACTCTAGTTGAGGGTTTAATTCCATTAAAAACACTTGGTCGCGATTATTTTTTTGATAACACACTTTTTTGTTTAATGAGTAATACAGATACAAAGAAATATTGCTTAGGAAATTGTATCAAAATTCAAGTTGCTAACGTTTATTTAAATACTCGTATGATTGAGTTTAGTGAAGTGCAGAATTAAATTATCTTGTTGTGATAAAATCAATTCATCTTAGAGGGTGTGAGTTTAAAAATAATTGGCTTTGAAAGGTAATTGTTGCTATGTTATTAATAGAAAATTATTTACCAGTTGTCGTGTTTTTAATGATTGGCTTTATGTTTGGTGTTGCCCCTATGCTTCTTGGCCGCTTGCTTGCACCGCACAAACCAAGCAAAGAGAAGTATTCACAATTTGAATGCGGTTTTCCCGTTTTTGAAGATTCACGTATGCGTTTTGATATTCGTTATTATTTAGTTGCCATTTTATTTATTTTATTTGATATTGAAGTAATTTTTGTTTTTCCGTGGGCAGTGGTGCAATCACAGCTTGCTTGGTTTGGTTTTATTGCAATGAGTATTTTTTTACTCGTTTTAGTTGTTGGCTTTATTTATGAATGGAAAAAAGGTGCGTTAGAATGGGAATAATTTTTTAAAATTTTAGTCTTATTGAATAAAAAATTTGCATAAATAATACTTTTTAAATTTATAATTCCAAATTATAATGGCAATAGAAGGCTTAATGAAACAAGGTTTTATCACGGCTTCATTTGATAAAATCATCAATTGGGCGCGCGCAGGTTCCCTTTGGCCCATGACTTTTGGTTTGGCATGTTGTGCAGTAGAAATGATGGAGGCAGGTTCATCTCGTTATGATTTAGATCGTTTTGGTATTATTTTTCGTCCAACACCACGGCAATCTGATTTAATGATTGTAGCAGGGACGCTAACTAATAAAATGGCGCCTGCTTTGCGTAAAGTTTATGATCAAATGCCTCATCCAAAGTGGGTGATTTCTATGGGCTCATGCGCTAATGGTGGTGGCTACTATCATTATTCTTATTCAGTTGTTAGAGGTTGTGATCGCATTGTGCCTGTTGATATTTATGTCCCTGGCTGTCCACCAACTGCAGAAGCTCTGCTTTACGGCATTATACAGCTCCAAGCGAAAATTAAACGCACTGACACCATTGCTAGAACTTAAAGTAAACAAAGTATAAGGGCGTAAAATTTATAAAGAAGTTTAAAAGTTAAATTTAAAAAATAGTGCGCGCATTAAAAGAAAAATTAATAAAAGCATTTGGTGAAAATTGCATACATGATGCTTTTGATGAATTAACACTCACTGTGTCAGTTAAAGATATTTTGCTAAGTTGTAAACAACTAAGAGATGACTTTAATTTTGATATGCTTATTGATTTATGTGGTGTTGATTATTTAGTTTATGGTAAAGCAGAATGGGCACACAAAGAGGCAGATTCTGGTTTTAGTCGCGCACGTTTTGATCTTAGTGATGATAGCAGTGAAATGGCAGTGTCTTTAACACCAGAAAAAACAGATATTTCAGCCGAAGATGATAAAACATCACAGAAGCGTTTTGCGGTAGTTTATCATTTACTTTCAAGTAAAAATAATGAGCGCCTACGTCTTAAAACTTATCTTAATACAAATGAGCCTTTTATTGCCTCTGTCATTTCAATTTGGCCTGTTGCAAACTGGTATGAGCGTGAAGCTTTTGATTTATTTGGCTTTTTATTTGAAGGACATGATGATTTACGCCGTATCTTAACCGATTATGGGTTTGTGGGGCATCCGCTACGTAAAGATTTTCCTATGATTGGCGAAGTAGAGATGCGCTATGATGAAAAATTAGGGCGTGTAGTTTATGAACCTGTGACTATTGAGTCTAATATCAGTGTGCCTAAGGTAATTAGAAATAAACCATCATAAAAATAAATAAAAATGCTTGAGCGTTTAGAAAAAATTAAAAAAGACATTATTAATAGCCAATACCCAAATGAAATTAGTGTAATTGATGGAATTATTAAGCCTCTTTTGCACGCATTAAATTGGGATATTTTTGATACAATTGATAATGTTATACCTGAATATTCAATTGCTGGGAAGCGTGTTGACATTGCCCTATGTTATCAAAAAAAATCTTATGTGTTTGTAGAATGTAAAAGAATGGGTGGTATTGATGATAATGCTCAGGAACAATTATTAAATTATGCTTTTCACGAAGGTGTGCCTATGGCAATTTTAACCGATGGTAGGCACTGGAATTTTTATTTACCAGCAGAGCAAGGTAAGTTTAGAGAGAGGCAATTTTATCAATTAGATTTAGTAGAAAGAGAGACAGTAGATATTAAAAACAAATTAAATAGATATTTAAAACGTGAATTTGTTATAAGCGGCAAGGCAATTGAAAATGCCAAAAAAGATTATAAAGATGTCAAGAAAGATAAAGAAATTATTACTCAATTACCAAAAGCATGGAAGGCATTAATTGAGGATAAAGATGAGCTTTTAGTTGAGGTATTAGCAGAAAAAGTAGAAAGTATGTGTGGCTATAAAGTAAGTGAAAAAGCAGTGCTATATTTTTTGCATACTTTAAATTTAAAAGAAAATAAAAAAATAGAAAAACCTGTAAAAACAATATCTAATAACAATAACTTAATGAACAATAAAACCAACTTGCAAAAACCTTGGTTTGAATTTAGAGGTAAAACATATTCAGCAAAAAGTAATGTAGACATGGTAGTTCAAATTATTCCATTATTATTTCCAGATGGTGATTTAAGTCTAATTGAAAAGAGCCATGATAAGCGTATTAATACAAAAGCAAGAAGTTTGGTATCTCGTGATATAAATACGTTATATAAAAATAAAGATAGAGGTTGGATAGAAGGAAAATATAGAAAAATTTCCCCTGGTTGGTATATAGGTACAAATTATGGCACTTCTGATTATAAAGATAAAATAAAAGCAATATGTGAGTTATGTGGCATTGCTTATGATGAAGAGCTCATTGTTAAGTGGAAATATTAATGTCAGAAATTCGTAACTACACACTTAATTTTGGTCCGCAGCATCCTGCAGCACATGGGGTGCTTCGTCTTATTTTAGAGATGAATGGAGAAGTTGTTGAACATGCGGATCCACATATTGGCTTGCTACATAGAGGAACAGAAAAACTTGCAGAGAGTAAACCTTATAATCATTCTATTGGTTATATGGATAGGTTGGATTATGTTTCAATGATGTGTAATGAGCACGCTTATGTAATGGCGCTTGAAAAAATGCTTGGTATCATAGTGCCAAAACGTGCTTTATACATCCGTGTGCTTTTTGATGAAATAACACGTATTTTAAACCATTTAATGTGGCTTGGCACACATGCACTTGATGTTGGTGCGATGAGTGTGTTTTTGTATGCATTTCGTGAAAGAGAAGATTTAATGGATTGTTATGAAGCAGTATCTGGCTCAAGAATGCATGCAACTTACTACCGTCCGGGCGGGGTTTATCGTGATTTACCAGAAGAAATGCCAAAATATAAACCATCTAAAGTGCGCACACAAAAAGAAATAGACGCACTCAATGAAAATCGTAATGGTTCACTGCTTGATTTTATTGAAAGTTTTAGCATACATTTTCCGCAGAAAATAAATGAGTATTCTGATTTACTCACGCATAATCGTATTTGGAAGCAGAGACTTGTTAACATTGGTGTTGTCAGCAGTGTGCGAGCAAAAGCACTTGGTTTTACGGGCCCTATGCTCAGAGGCTCGGGCGTTGCTTGGGATTTACGCAAGAAACAACCTTATGCCGTATATGATGAGCTAGATTTTGATATACCTATCGGCACAACAGGAGATTGCTATGATCGCTATTTAGTGCGTATGGAGGAAATGCGCCAATCTAATCGTATTATAGGTCAATGTATTAAGTGGCTTAGAGAAAATCCTGGCGTTGTAATGAGTGCTAATCATAAAGTTACACCTCCAAATATGAAAGAAATGAAAAATGATATGGAATCTCTTATTCATCATTTTAAATTATTTAGTGAAGGTTATAGTTTGCCAGTAGGTGAAGTGTATAGCGCTGTTGAGCATCCTAAAGGTGAGTTTGGTATTTATTTAGTTTCTGATGGGGCTAATAAACCATATCGCATTAAAATTCGTGCTGCAGGCTTTGCACATCTTTCTGCAATCAATGAAATGGTAAAAGGACACATGCTTGCAGATGTAGTTACTATTATTGGCACGCAAGATATTGTTTTTGGCGAGATTGATCGATGAGCAACTTAGTAAGGCAAAAACACTTAAAAAGAAGTGTAAACACCGTCGTAATTGATAGAAATAAATTTGATTCTGCTAAAGGCAATATAGTTGGTTTTGCTAAAAGAAAAATATTAGAATATTTCCAGGAATTATTGGGGAGGCATTATGTCTATTAACAGTTTTTCTGAGAAAAATAAAATAATTAAGATAGTTTTAGATAAAATAAACGTGTGTTAATCTCAGAAGATGCAAAAAAGCAAATTGATAGTTGGATTGTAAAATATCCTGCTAAGAGAAAGCGCTCTGCATTGATAGCTGCGCTTAAAATCACACAAGATGAAAACGGTGGTTATTTGAATGAAAAAATCATTAGTGCAGTAGCAGACTACTTAGAAATAGAAAAAATATCGGCACAAGAAGTGGCAACTTTTTATGCAATGTATGAGCATAAAAAGATTGGTAAATATAAAATATGTGTGTGTCATAATATTTCGTGTATGTTAAATGGCGCTGATGAGCTTATTAGTTATTTGGAGAAAAAATTAAATATTAAAGTAGGAGAAACAAGTGCCGATGGTCTTTTTACACTTAAAAAAGTAGAATGTTTAGCAGCATGTGTGGGCGCACCAATGATGCAAATTGGTGATACTTATTATGAAAACCTAACACCTGGTAGAATAGATGAGATTCTAGACAACCTAGCACTTTTTTAGGTTAGAATAACCATCCTATCAAAAAAAGGAGTAGCTTATGTTAGAGCATAGCGATAAAAATTTTCAAATTTATCCAACGCACCGTGTGGTGTCTTTTTTTGAAAAGCGCACAGATGCCGACCAAGTTGTTAAAGACTTAATTAAAGCAGGTTTTGAGGATGATTTGATAGATGAATCAATCGGAGAAGAGGGTTTAAGGTTTCTAGACCCAGATGCAAAACATCATGGACTAATCACTAAGGTAGTTCGTGCCTGGCATAAACTTGCAAAAGGCGAAGAGCAAGCCTATATTGAGCGTGTTAAAAGAGAACTTACAGCAGGGCATGTGCTTGTTAGTGTTCCAGTATTAGATGAAAAAGCTTGTCATCAAGTTGCTGATATTTTAAAAGCACGCAATGGTTATTTTGTTCGTTATTATGGCATATTCCATATTGAA
The DNA here is from genome assembly GCA_965207345.1 of Gammaproteobacteria bacterium. GTDB lineage: Bacteria > Pseudomonadota > Gammaproteobacteria > PS1 > Pseudothioglobaceae. Next base: position 1,173,188 of record OZ242280.1, read on the forward strand.
AATTTGGATAACGAATAATTTTTATTATTGATAAAAATCTAGATGAAAAATGGGAAAGGTGTTTACTTCACTTGACGTGTCTTTTTCGTTTACATTCTTTTTTTAAAACTACCTCTAGATTAAGTAATTATTTTATTTAGCTAGTATGAATCATTGACATTAAATTTAGACAATGAACGAAGTTTGTTTTAAAAATTTAACCAAAAAAAATACCGCATCGCTTGCAACTTATGAAAAAACTGGCGGTTATCAGGTGTGGCGCAAAATATTAGCTGGCACAATAAGTGCACAAACTATTATTGATGAATTAAAAAAATCTGGTCTAAGGGGGCGTGGCGGCGCAGGTTTTCCAACAGGTTTAAAATGGAGCTTTATGCCAAAGGCACATGCGGGACAAAAATATGTGATATGTAATTCAGACGAGGGCGAACCCGGCACTTGTAAAGATAGAGATATTTTGCGCTATAATCCGCATGCCGTAATTGAAGGTATGGCAATCGGTAGCTTTGTTATGCGTACTAGTATTGGTTATAACTATATACGCGGTGAGTTTATTGAACCTTATAAAGTTTTTGAGCGTGCGCTCACTGAAGCTTATGCAGTAGGCTTGCTCGGTAAAAATATTAAAAATAGCGGTATTGATTTTGATTTATATACGCACTTAGGTGCAGGCGCTTATATTTGTGGTGAAGAAACTGCATTGTTAGAATCAATTGAAGGTAAAAAAGGTCAACCTAGGTTTAAGCCACCATTTCCTGCTAATGTGGGTTTATTTGGCAAGCCGACAACCATTAATAACACCGAAACTTTTGCAAGTGTGCCTGATATTATTTTAAAAGGTAGTCAGTGGTTTTCTGATTTAGGTGTTGAAAATTCAGGTGGATGCAAAATTTTTTCTCTAACAGGACATGTAAAAAATCCAGCCAATTTTGAGCTGGCAATGGGAATTCCTTTTGAAGATTTACTTAAAATGGCAGGTGGTTTGCATTCTGGGAGAATGTTAAAAGCCGTTATTCCCGGTGGTTCTTCTACACCCATCCTGCCTGCTAAAGTGGCAATGTCAATGACGATGGATTATGATAGTGTTGAAAAAGCAGGTTCTATGCTCGGTACAGGTTCAGTGATTATTATGGATAATAGCACTTGTATGGTTAAAGTACTCACGCGTCTTACGCATTTTTACTATGATGAATCTTGTGGGCAATGCACACCATGTCGGGAGGGCACAGGCTGGATTTATCGTGTACTAAAACGTATTACAGAGGCTAAAGGTAAAATGTCTGATTTAGATCTACTGCAGCGTATTCAAGATGGTATTATGGGCAATACTATTTGTGCATTTGGCGATGCGGCGGCTGTTCCTGTTGAGAGTTTTATTCGTCATTTTAGAGAAGAATTTGAATATTATATAAAGCATGGCAAAAGCATAGTAAAAGAAAGCTAATTTTTGATTGATTAATTTTTTAAATCAATATGGCATTAACAATAAAAATTAACGATAATCCTTATCTTGCAGAAGCAGGTGAAACAGTGATTGCAGTTGCAGATAGGGTTGGGGTTAATATCCCAAGATTTTGTTACCATAAAAATTTAAGCATTGCTGCGAACTGCCGTATGTGTCTGATTGAAGTAGCGGGTGTTTCTAAAACACAACCAGCTTGTTCTACACCTGTTTCTGATGGCATGAAAGTTTATACGTATTCTACTTTGGCTAAAAAATCGCAAAAAGCGGTGATGAGTTTTTTACTCATTAATCATCCCCTAGATTGCCCTATCTGCGATCAAGGCGGAGAATGTGAATTGCAAGATGTTGCCCTAACTTATGGGCGTGATGCTTCTGATTTTAGGGAAAGTAAGCGCACTATGGCTGATAAAGATTTAGGTGCACTCATACAAACAGATATGACGCGTTGTATTCATTGCACACGTTGCATACGTTTTGGCAAAGAGATTGCTGGTATTGTTGAAATGGGTGGCACAGGTAGGGGGGAGCATTTAAGTATTGAACCATATTTAGAATTGGGAATTGATTCTGAATTATCAGGTAATATAATTGATATTTGCCCTGTTGGCGCACTAACCTCAAAACCATTTCGTTATACAATACGTAGCTGGCAAATGATGTCACATTCTAGCATTTCCAGACATGACAGCGTAGGCAGTCATCTTTGGGTGCAATCTTATAATAACGAAGTCAAACGTGTTGTAGCTAGAGAAAATGAAGCACTTAATGAAACTTGGATTGCCGATAGGGATCGTTTTTCTTATGAAGGTTTAAAACACCCAAATCGTTTACTAGCTCCTAAGATTAAAATAGAAAATATTTGGCAAACAGTAAGTTGGGAGGTGGCACTTGCTTTTGTTGCTAAAAGATTATCAAAAATACTAAAAACCCATCATGCTAAGCAATTTGCAGCACTCAGCGCGCCGAGTGCAACTTTAGAAGAATTTTATTTATTAGAAAAACTAGTGCGTGCTTTAGGTTCGCCGCACTTAGATCATCGTTTGCATCAGCTAGACTTTGACAGTGCAAGTTATTTTCCTTCTAACATTAACCTGAAAACTTTAGCACAATCTGATTATATTTTGATTATCGGTTCATATACGCGCTTAGAAGCACCCATGCTCCATCATCGCGTGCGTCAAGCAGCAAATAAAGGCGCAAAAATCATTTTTATTAATGTTGCTCATTTTGATTTTAATATTATAAATAGCACACAAATTATCACCTCACTTCCTGAAATAAATCTTCAATTAGCTGGAATTTTAAAAGCCTTAATGCAGATAAATGACATAAAAATACCAGAAAATTTAGCACAGATCTTAATTTCAAAAACACATCAAAATATTGCCCAAAATTTAACCAAAGCAAAAAAAAGTGCACTTATAATTGGTGAGCATATATCATTCTCTAAAACTTATAGTGTTTGTGCACAGCTAGCAAAACACATTGCTCATTTAAGTAATTCAGGCATTATCAACGCAGCTATGAAAGCAAATGCACATAGTGCCTATTTTGCTAAAATGTTGCCAAGAGGTAAGGAAGGGTATACAACATCAGAGATATTGCAGAAAAATTTAAGAGCTTATTTGTTATTAGATATTTATCCTGAATACGATTTAAACCAGGTAGAAACGGCAATAAGTGCTTTTAAACAAGCTGATTTTGTTCTTTCTCTTAATAGTTTTACAAGTGAAGTAATAAATGAATATGCACATGCTATTTTGCCAATAGCAAGTTTTTTTGAAACTTCAGCCACACACATTAACTTAATTGGTGATTTAGAGTTTAGTCGTGCTAGTGCTCGTGCGCCGGGAGAGGCAAAACCTGCTTGGAAAGTTATTAAAGTGCTAGCAGATTTACTTGAAATAGCGCATTTTGATTATAGCAATGCACAACAAATTTATACAGAAATTAAATCAAATGTAAATATGGCGCACACAAAAGAAATAGCCATTGCCAATTTAATATTTACAAATACTAAAAGTAGCGAAAATAATAAAAACCCCACTACACAAATAGAGACTATTTGGCAAAATAATCCTTATGCCATTGATGGTTTGTTGCGTCATTCAATCAGTCTAGCAAAAACAAAAATTGGCAAAATTAATACGGCTAGAATGACTGAGAATACAGTAAAAAAATTGGCACTTGACAGTAAAAATAACTATCATAACGTACCAATTTTAATTGACAGCACTATGGCAGATAATACGATATTTGTGCAAACTAATATCGCTAAATATCAGATAAAAGTGGAATAAATTAATGTTAGATTCTTTTTATCAAATACTACCAGAACCTATTGCATTATTTATTATTTTAGTTTTAAAAGCATTAATGGTTATTATGCCGCTCATGTTGGGTGTGGCTTATATGACCTATGCTGAGCGTAAGGTAATTGGCTATATGCAGTTAAGATTAGGGCCTAATCGTGTTGGCTATTATGGCTTATTACAACCCATTGCAGATGCTTTAAAATTATTATTTAAAGAAATTATTTTTCCCGAAAAAGCTAATATTTATCTTTATTTTATCGCACCAATATTAACAATTATGCCTGCAATTGCAGTGTGGGCAGTTATCCCTTTTGATGAAAACCTAGTAGTTACAAACCTAGATGTTAGTTTACTTTATGTGCTTGCGATTAGCTCAGTTGCTGTTTATGGCATTATTTTTGCAGGCTGGGCTTCTAATTCTAAATATGCTTTGCTCGGTGCAATGCGCTCGGCAGCACTTTTAGTTTCTTATGAAATTGTTATTGGTTTTGCAGTAATTTCAGTTGTAATGATGGCTAGTTCTGTTAATTTAAGTGGAATTGTGAGTGCACAGATGGGTGGTTTTTGGCATTGGTATTGGCTACCACTGCTACCGATTTTGGTCATATTTTTTATTTCTGCACTGGTTGAGACAAATCGTGCACCATTTGATGTTGTAGAAGGTGAGAGTGAAATTGTTGGTGGCACGCACGTAGAATATTCGGGCATGTCTTTTGCAATTTTCTTTTTAGCGGAATATGCAAATATGATTTTTATGGCATTTTTAGTTACATTGATGTTCTTTGGCGGCTGGTTATCACCGTTTACCGCTATTCCTATTTTAGAGGATATATTTGCTTTTGTGCCGGGCGTTGTCTGGATTATTCTTAAAGCAGTCATTTTATTATTCTTATTCTTATGGTTTAGAGCTACTTTTCCACGCTTTCGCTATGATCAAATTATGCGTCTTTGTTGGAAAATATTTTTACCTTTTACTATTGTTTGGATATTTGTGGTAGCACTTATGACACAACTTAAGATTGGAATTTGGTTTTAAATTACCAGATATAATTTTTTGAATATATTTATAAGAATACAAATTTTAAAAGAAGAAAATGAACCTCCTACTTAAAAATATTTATAAAATTTTTACTCTAAAAGAATTGCGCACAGGTTTAGGTGTTACTGCAAAAAAGCTTGTTAGCCGTAAAATTACCACTCAATATCCTGAAGAAACTATTCCTATTTCACCTAGATTTAGAGGTTTGCACGCACTAAGGCGCTATCCTAGTGGTGAAGAGCGTTGTATTGCTTGTAAACTATGTGAGGCAGTTTGTCCTGCAAATGCAATTACAATTGAATCGGAAACACGAAAAGATGGCACAAGGCGTACAACCAAATATGATATTGATTTATTTAAATGTATTTTTTGTGGTTTTTGTGAAGAATCTTGTCCAGTTGATGCTATTGTTGAAACACAAATACTTGATTATGCTTTTGAATCAAGAAAAGGTAGTATTTTAACTAAAAAAGATCTACTTGAAATTGGCGATCAATGCGAAAAACAATTAGATAAAAGCAAAGCACAGGATACTAAATATCTTTAAATGTTATTTCTTTAAATATCATAAAATTTAATTGATTTAGTATGAAACAAAAAATTATTGATTTTTATAAAGATGAAAATTCAGATTGGGTGGCTTTGCTAAGTTGTGGGCATACGCAACACACCCGCCATAATCCACCTTGGCAAAATAGAAAATGGGTTTTAAATATAAAAACGCGTCAGCAGAAAATTGGCACATTACTCGTATGCAAAATTTGCGATAAAACATAGGCGATATGTGCAGTATTATCATATTTAGATAACAAATGGCATTTGAAACATTAGTATTTTTTTGGTTTGCTTTTTGGCTTGTATTTGCCTCAGCCGGTATGATTATGTCAAGAAATATAGTGCGTTCTATTTTATTACTTATTCTATCTTTTTTTAGTGCTGCTTGTCTTTGGTTATTACTAGAAAGTGAATTTTTGGCTATCACGCTCATTTTGGTTTATGTGGGGGCAATTATGGTGCTTTTTTTGTTTGTGGTAATGATGCTTGATGTAGTTAAAGCAGAAAAACGCGCTAAATTTACTGGTTATTTACCACTTGGTATTATTATTGCAATTGTGGTAATTAGTGAAATAAGTTTAGTTTTAGGTCCTGAGCAATTCGGTTTAGACCTAATCCCTGCACCTGAGCGGCATTTAGCAACTTATAGTAATGTTACGGAGTTAGCACTTGAGCTTTATACCATTTATGCTTATCCTTTTGAATTAGCAGCAGTGTTATTACTTGTTGCTATTGTTTCTGCTATTACACTTGTGCACCGTGAAAAAAAGCAACGTTTAGTGCAAAACATACGTGAGCAAGTTGAGGTTAAACCAGAAGATAGATTAAAAATTATTAAAATGAAAACAGAACCTAAAAATAGGCAGAGGCAAGATGCTTAGTTTGTCGCATTATTTAATTTTAAGTGCGGTTATTTTTTGCATCGGCTTAGCTGGTATTTTTATCAATCGCACAAATGTGATTATGCTACTGATGTGCATTGAGCTTATTTTGCTTGCAGTCAATACAAACTTTATTGCTTTTTCTTATTATCTAGCAAATACAACTGGGCAAATTTTTGTATTCTTTATTTTAACTGTAGCAGCTGCTGAGGTTGTAATTGGTTTGGCAATCCTAGTGCTATTATTTAGAAGCAAAGCATATCATCAATCCATTGAAATTGATGTTACAAGCACGCTTAAAGGTTAGTGATAAAAACAAAAAATAGCCAATAAAGCCATGATAAATATTTACTTAGGCATTGTTTTTACACCTCTTATGAGTGCTGTCATTATTGGTTTATTCGGTTATTATTTAGGGCGCACATTCTCTCATTACATCGCAATTTTAGGTATTTTTACCTCAACAATCCTTTCTGCTTATGTATTTTATCAGCACGTTATTTTAAACGCTAATGTATTTAATGAAAATCTTTATACTTGGCTTAAAATTGGCGACTTAAATTTTAGTATTGGCTTTATGGTAGATAACTTGAGCGCACTAATGCTACTGGTTGTTTCTTTTGTTTCACTGATGGTTCATATTTATACCATCGGCTATATGCGAGGAGATAAGGGTTATATTCGCTTTTTTAGTTATATTTCACTATTTACCTTTGCAATGTTTATGCTGGTTATTGCCAATAACTTTATGCAGCTTTTTTTTGGCTGGGAAGCAGTAGGGTTAGTATCCTATCTTCTGATTGGATTTTGGTTTGATAAACCTTCAGCAGTAGCAGCTAATTTAAAAGCATTTTTAGTTAATCGTGTGAGTGATTTTGGTTTTTTGTTAGGTATTGCTTTAGTATTATTTTTCTTTGGTAGTTTAGACTATAGCACAGTATTTGCAAATACCACTAGTGTGGTAGGTGCAACTATATTTTCAAATACTTCTGCAATAACGCTGATTTGTTTGTTATTATTTGTTGGTGCAATGGGTAAGTCAGCACAAGTGCCACTACACGTATGGTTGCCTGAGTCTATGGAAGGCCCTACACCTATTTCAGCACTCATCCACGCAGCGACCATGGTGACAGCTGGTATTTTTATGGTAGCACGGATGTCGCCACTTTTTGAGCTTAGTGAAGTTGCACTTACCGTAATGCTAATTATTGGTGCACTTGGTGCGTTATTTATGGGAATTTTAGCTATTGTCCAAAATGACATTAAACGCATTATTGCTTATTCTACGCTTTCACAACTTGGATATATGACAGTAGCACTCGGTGCTAGTGCCTATTCTCTGGCAATTTTTCACCTAATGACGCACGCCTTTTTTAAAGCACTTTTATTTTTAGCTGCAGGCTCTGTAATCATTGCCATGCACCATGAGCAAAATATTATGAAAATGGGTGGTTTATGGCGCAAAATGCCCATTACTTATATAACTTGCCTCATTGGTGCTTTGGCACTTATTGGCTTTCCTGGTTTTGCGGGTTTTTATTCTAAAGATTTAATTATTGAAGCGGTAGCATTTTCTCATTTACCTTTTGCAAGCTGGATTTATATATTGATAGTTACTGGTGTTTTTGTTACTGCTTTTTATACTTTTAGAATGTTATTTTTAGTTTTTCATACACGGCCTAAAATGTCGGATAAAATTTATAACAGCATACAAGAATCACACGCCGTTATCACTACGCCACTCATTCTGCTTGCACTACCCTCTGTTGTGATTGGTTATTTCACTGTGCATAGTTTTGTAGATACTCAAAGTGGCATTCTTGCTGATAGTTTAAATATTCTAACGCACCATGGTGCAATGCGTTTACTTTCAGAGCATTTTCATTCAGCTTTAGCACTTACAATACACAGCATAAAAAGCGCTACTTTTTGGCTCATGGCACTTGGTATTTTTTCTGCGTGGTTATTTATTATTAAAAAACCACTTTGGGCTCAGTTAGTAAAGAAAAAGTTAGGCATCGTTTACAGAATTTTAGAAGCAAAATATGGTTTTGATACATTTAATGAAATTGTGTTTGTGCGCACTAGTTTAACTTTAGGTGGCGTTTTGTGGCGTATATCTGATAACAAAATCATTGATGGATTTTTCATAAATGGTAGTGCCAAATTTATCAATTTTGTTGCACGTCTTATAAGACCAATACAAACTGGTTATTTATATCATTATGCTTTTTTTATGATTATTGGTTTGCTAGTTATTTTATCTTGGGTGCTTTTTTCTGGCAAGGTGCCGCTTATTGATTTAAAAATGTTTTAAATGATAACAAAAAACATTTTAACTCTACTTATTTGGTTACCAATTATTGCAAGCCTAATCACACTTGCTATTGGTAATAAGAACGAACTTAGCGCAAAATACTTTGCCAGCTTGAGTGCTATTTTGGTATTTATTTTATCAATTAATCTCTATATTAATTTTGATACTAAAACGCATTTAATGCAATTTGTTGAGCGAGTGAGTTGGATAGATAATTTTAATATAGAATACTATTTGGGCGTTGATGGTATTTCTATGCCACTGATTTTACTTACCACTTTTAGTAGCGCATTAGTTTTAATTTTTGTGCTTAATATGAAAGAAAAAGTCGCCAATTATATGGCGGCTTTTTTAATGATGGAAGGGCTTATTATCGGTGCTTTTTCAGCACTAGATGCTATACTTTTTTATATTTTTTGGGAGGCAGGACTTATTCCAATGTTACTTATCATTGGAATCTGGGGTGGTGCTCAGCGCATTTACGCCACCATTAAATTCTTTTTATATACTTTCTTTGGCTCAGTTTTTATGCTCATTGCTTTTATTTATATGTTTCATAAGGGCCATTCTTTTGATATTTTATCTTTGCAAGATCTAAATTTAAGTTTGCTTGAACAAAGTTATATTTTTTGGGCATTTATGATTGCTTTTGCAGTTAAAGTGCCCATGCTTCCTGTGCACACTTGGCTACCTGATGCGCACGTACAAGCCCCGACAGCTGGCTCGGTTATTTTAGCTGCAATTTTATTAAAGATGGGCGCTTATGGTTTTTTACGCTTTAGTATGCCTATTGTGCCCGATGCGATGCTCCAATTTTCTAACATTATAATTGTGCTTTCTCTTATTGCCATTGTTTATATTGCTTTTATTGCTCTCGTGCAAAAAGATATGAAAAAATTAATTGCTTATTCTTCTATCTCACACATGGGTTTTGTAACCTTAGGAATATTTATATTTTTTCTAAGTAACATGCATTCAAGATCAGGAGCATTACTTGGTTTAGAGGGTGCATTTGTGCAAATGATTTCTCATGGTTTTATTTCAGCAGCGATGTTTCTAATGGTTGGCGTGCTTTACGACAGAATGCATTCTCGGCAAATTAGTGATTATGGTGGCGTTGCAAATAAAATGCCTATTTTTATTGCCTTTGTTGTTTTATTTGCTATGGCAAATACAGGGCTTCCTGCAACCTCTGGTTTTGTTGGTGAATTTATGGTGATTTTAAGTGCAATGCAGGCTAATTTTTGGTATGCACTGCTAGCAGCACTTACGCTTATTACTTCTGCTGCTTATACTTTATGGATGCTTAAACGCGTTTTTTTTGGAGAAATTGCTAACGATAAAGTGGCGAAACTTAAAGACGTTGATGCGAGAGAGTTTATCGTTCTTGCACTCCTTGCATTTATGGTTTTAGCACTAGGAATTTATCCACAGATGCTTATTGAAGTAATTGAGCCATCGCTTTCGCATTTATTATCCCAGGGACTTACGAGCAAATTATGAAAGCAGAAGTCTTAAAAGTTTTATCCTTTGATTTAGCCCAGCTTTATTATATTGCACCAGAAATATTTTTGCTTTCAAGTATGCTCGCAATTTTACTCATTAGTTTATTTTTAAGCGATAATTTTCGTCAGCTAAGTTATTATTTATCTCAACTAAGTTTAGCCTTGAGTGCCATTTTAACTTGGGCTTTACTACCTGAAGTTTCTGAGCATGCTATTATTATTTTTAGTAATTCATTCATACTAGATTATTTTGCTGGCGTATTAAAGATTTTTGTTTATATTTTTGCCATGATAGCACTTCTTTATTCTCGGCATTATTTGCTCAGTCATACACTTTATAGAGGTGAATATTTTGTATTATACCTCTCTGCTGTGCTCGGTATGGTAGTGCTTATTTCTGGTTATAGTTTGCTCACAATTTATCTAGGTTTAGAGCTTCTTAGCCTTTCTTTTTACACGCTTATTGCTTTTGCAACTACGCGCGTGCAAGCTATTGAGGCAGCACTTAAATATTTTGTCTTAGCAGCGATTGCATCTGGAATTTTGCTTTATGGTATGTCTATGATTTATGGCATTAGTGCTAGTATTAATATTTCTGATATTAGTAATTTTACAAGTAATACCGATTTACTCACTAAGCGTGAATTATTGGTGCTTAATTTTGGCCTTGTTTTTATTATTATTGGCATTGCCTTTAAACTCGGGGCGGTGCCATTCCATATGTGGCTACCTGATGTTTATGAAGGCTCGCCAACTGCGACTACTATGTTTTTAGCAACAGTGCCTAAACTTGCAGCATTAGCAATGCTTGTGCGTCTTCTTGTTGAGGGCTTGGGCGGGCTACTTTCTTATTGGCAGGATATTTTAATGCTACTTGCCCTCTCTTCAATTATTATAGGTGCACTAGTTGCTATTTTGCAAAGTGATATTAAGCGTATGCTCGCTTATTCTACGATTTCACACATTGGTTTTATTTTGCTTGGTTTTGTCTCAGGGGTTATTTCTGGTTACGCCAGTGCTTTCTTTTACACGCTCGCTTATATTCTAACAAGCCTTGTTGCTTTTGGCGTTATTATTCTTTTAAATAAAAAAGGCTTTGAAGCACAAAAAATATCCGATTACAAAGGTTTAGCAAAAAGCCACCCCTGGTTTGCTCTTTTAATGCTTATTGCTATGTTATCTATGGCAGGTGTGCCACCATTTATTGGTTTTTATGCGAAGTTTTTTATTTTGCAACAAATTATCAGCGCAGGTTTTATTTATCTTGCTGTTATCGCACTTATTTTTACGGTAGTTAGTGCTTATTACTATTTAGGTGTTATTAAAGCAATGTATTTTGATAAAAGCGAAAAAGCTATCACTATCAGCGCTAATATTGATATGCAAATTATGCTTTCTGTTAACGCACTTTTAATTGTTATTATTGGTATATTCCCTAATTATTTTTTAGAGTTAAGCCATGCTTTATTGCAAAATTTTTAAAATAATAACACTGTTACTTTTATAGTTAAAACCTTGCTTTATTAAGTATTTTATAGTTATCACAACCTAACTGCAATTTTAAATCACAGGCTTTACCATATAGCTCTTTTGCTTTGGTTTTATTTTGTTTCACTCCTTGACCGTTATCATATAAAAGCCCAAAATTATAACAACCGTCAGCATTCTCTAAAGCACAAGCTTTCTCAAAGTATTCTTTTGCTTTAAAATAACTTTGCTGAGTTCCTTGACCTTTTTCATATAAAACCCCAAGATTATTACAACCTTGAGCCAGTTCTAAAGCACAAGCTTTCTCAGAGTATTCTTTTGCTTTAATATAGCTTTGCCCAACTCCTTGACCTTCTTTATATAAAAGCCCAAGATTATAACAACCGTCAGCATTTTCTAAGGCACAAGCTTTCTCATATTCTCCTCGGAGACTATTTACATTATTAAACATTGTATTATCTTCTTTCTTTTCTAGCTTCTTATTTTCTTTCTCCGCATCTTTAATGCCTTGAGCTATTTTTTCGTATTGACGAGTATCTACTTCTTTATTGGCTACAGATACTTCAGATAAACTTTTATACAATTCAAGAGCATTTACAAAATCTTGCTGTGCATTTTTAAACTTAGAGGCATTTGTTCCTAAAATATAGCTAGAAACAGTATTTGGGTTATTTTTAGAGAAATTTACTATAGCATCATATTTTTCAATTAAATCAGGAAGAAGTTTTTCTCTCACCATATCTAAAGGGCTTGAGATATTTTCATTTAAAGGTATTGTTTCCTCATATTCTTTTGCTTTAACATAATTTTGTTTCACTCCTTGACCGTTACCATATAAAAGCCCAAGATTAAAACAACTGTCAGCATTTTCTAAAGCACAAGCTTTCTCATAATATTCTTTTGCTTTAATATAATTTTGCTCAACTCCTTGACCTTTTTCATATAAAAATCCAAGATGAAGGCAATCATTACCATTACCATCAGCACAAGATTTTTCTAGTAACTGAATATCCTCAGTAGCAGTAGCAGTGAAACTAAGAAATAAAGTTAGTAATAATAATATTTTTTTCATCCCTTATCCTTTTATTTATTTTTTAATATAATACCACTTCATTATCAATAGAGCGCCATAAAAACCAAGTAGCAACACTGCGGTAAGGCTGCCAATTTTTAGCAATTTTTTGCAGTGCTTCTGCGTTTAGTTTGCTGTCTTTTTTTGCGTATAAATTATTCATAGCACGCACAAGCCCTAAATCAGAGGTAGGGAAAATATCAGGTTCAAGTAGATAAAAAATAGCAAACATTTGCACACTCCAGATGCCAATACCTTTAATAGAGAGTAATTCTTTTTCTATTTGTGCAAAAGAATATTGCTGCCAATACGTCTTATTTGTGATATTATTTTTTGCAAAATAAGTGCTGATGTGGTTTAAGTAATTTGCTTTTTGTTTGGAGAGACCACATTTTCTTAAGTCTTCTAAATTGCTTTTTAAAATATTTTCATAACTTAATATTTTAAACTCTGTGGTTAATTTTTGCCAAACACTATCCGCTGCTTTTAGTGATATTTGCTGGCCAACTACTATGCGAAGTAAAGTTTCAAAGGCACTACTTTTGCTACTTAATGTTAGATCCTCAAAGCGCAAAATAAGGCGCGATAAAATTTTATCTTTTTTTAGGTGCTTTAGTGCATTTTGCCAGTAGGGTGGTTGTTTATTCATGTTGTTGTATAGTTTTTTCTATATTAGTTAGCACACCGCGCAAAATACTCAGCTCATCTTTTTCTAGTAGGCGGCGCGAAAATAAACGCTTTAAACGGCGCATTAACAGCTCATTTGGGCGATATTTATCCAGATAAGAAATTTTATCTAATACTATTTCTAAATGTGTATAAAAATAATCAAGCTCAGCTACGCTTGCTAGTGTGATATTTTCCTTTTTTGCTAGAGGCGTAAAATGATATTCTCTAAAACTTAAGAGTAATTGATAAGCAAAAACCTGCACTGCTTGTGCAACATTTAGTGAAGTATAATGGCTATAAGTTGGAATATTCATAAACACTTGGCATAAATCCAATTCTTTATTACTAAGGCCAGCATTTTCTGGGCCAAACACGACTGCAACTTCTTGGCTCTTATGTGAAATAGTTTGCATAATCAATTCACAACCTCTTTTCACCTCCATTTGCTGCCACTCAATACGGCGGTGCCGAGCACTTGTTGCAATCACTAAATGACAATTAGAAATTGCTTCAATTAGGGTATTGCAAATCACAGCAGAGGCAAGTAAGTCATCTGCATGGCTTGCTCTTGCAGTTGCTTTGGCTGATGGAAAATTATTTGGACTGATCAAATAAAGACGAGATAGCCCCATATTTTTACACGCTCTAGCAGCTGCGCCAATATTGCCGGCGTTTGCAGTATTAACCATTACTATGCGCACTCCCCTAAAGGTATAATTAGCGTCTTTTTGGTTTTGTTTATAGGTTAATTTTTTTTCTTTATCTGTCATGATAATACATCCAACTATCAATATTGCTGTGCGTGCAGCGCATGCTGCCGGGCAAATTATTTTAAGACACCATAATCAAATTGATAGATTAACTATTACCACTAAATCTGCCAATGATTTTGTCTCAGAGGTTGATAAAATGGCTGAGCAGGCTATTATAGCGCAAATTCAAAATGCCTTCCCAGAACACACAATTTTAAGTGAAGAAAGCGGTGAAATTATAGGAAAATCAAAATATAAATGGATTATTGACCCGCTAGATGGCACGACAAATTATTTGCATGGCTTTCCACAATATGCTGTTTCAATTGCCATGTTAGAAGGGGAGAGCATCAAACATGCAGTAGTTTATGATCCATTTAAAGATGAATTATTTAGTGCTAGCCGTGGTGGTGGTGCTTTTTTAAATCAAAAACACCGTTTGCGCGTGAGTAAAACAAAAGGTTTTGAAAATACACTGATTGGCACAGGGTTCCCTTTTAAGCAGCCAAAATATTTAGATATTTATCTAGCAACTTTTAGAGCAGTGCATCCACTGGTTTCTGGTATTCGTAGAGCAGGTTCTGCTGCACTAGATCTTGCTTATTTAGCAGCAGGCAGATTAGATGGCTTTTGGGAGATTGGCTTAAATGCCTGGGATATTGCTGCTGGTATTTTGCTTATAGAAGAAGCAGGCGGCTTTGTGAGTGATTTTGCGGGTGGTAAGAATTTTTTAGAAAATGGTAATGTTGTGGCAGGCAATAGCCAAGTTTTCCCACTACTTATTAAAATCATTCAGCCACATATTTCTGAGGCACTTTTGTGCTAGATATTTATGAAACTTGATTTTAAATAAAAAATGAGATATGTTACCTTCTATATTAAATAAATTGCTTCCTGCTTTTGTGCGCTTGAAGCCGTCTTTTATAGTTATTGGTGCAGCAAAATGTGGCACTACTTCGCTTTATTATTATCTAGTGCAACATCCACAAATCGCAAGTGCTAGAGAAAAAGAAATCGGCTTCTTTAATAAACGCCATTTAGGAAATATAAGATATTATTACAAATTTTTTCCTGTATTGGCGCGTTTAAAAAATATTTTCTTGACCAAAAAAATTATAACAGGCGAAGCAAGTACAATGTATTGTTATGCAGAATATGCTGCTTCAAGGATTAAACACTATTTTCCGCACATAAAACTTATTATATTACTAAGAAACCCCAAAGAGCGAGCTTATTCACAGTTTAAGGCGAGAGATGACTACCCTCCCTCCTTTAAAGAATCACTTGATATTGAACTTAAAGATAAAATTAGAAATATTGCTGCTGGCGATCACTATTGGAGTTTTAGCTTTCTTAGGAAAGGAGAATATTACAAACAAATTAAGCGCTATGAAGTATTATTCCCAAGAGAAAACTTTCTCATTTTAAAATCTGAGGATTTTTTTGCAAATCCCAAAGCAATTTTAAAACAAACTTTTAAATTTTTGGCTGTGGATAAAAACTTTATTCCAAAAGATTTAAACCCACAAAACCTAAATGAAGGCAAAAGTTTTACTGATAAAGAATATTTAGAAATAGAGGGTTTTTTGGATAATTACTTTGCAGAGAAAAATCAAAAATTATATGATTATCTAAAGCAAAAATTTAATCTTAAAATTAGGTGGTGATTTTTTATTTATACGCTTTATCCATTGCCCTATTTGCCAACTCATCTGCAATGTCATTACCAAAACTGCCACTATGTCCTTTTACCCAATACCAAGTAATTAAATATTTTTTATTAAGTGCATCTAATTTTTGCCATAAATCAATATTTTTTATAGGCTTTTTATTTGCAGTTTGCCAGTTTTTTTTGCGCCAATTTTCAATCCATTCGGTAATGCCATTTTTTACGTAAATAGAATCAGTATATAAATCAATTGGGATATGCGTAATTTTAAGGTATTCTAAGGCTTTAATTGTTGCAGTAAGCTCCATACGATTATTTGTGGTGTAATCTTCATAGCCATAAATTTTTTTTTCTTTGGTTTGAAGTTTTAAAAATGCACCCCAGCCGCCAATGCCGGGATTGCCGCGACAACCTCCATCAGTATAAATTATAATTTTATTATTTATCATTTACCTTGTTAGCCTAGTATAAGAGAAAATAATACTATGAATTTGTTAATCTAGATGAATTTGAAACCAAAGCTCAAGTAGTGTTAAATGCGTAAGACGTGAGCCATTTAATGCAGTCATATAGTGCTCTGGATTTTTAAGTAATTTTCCCACATAATCTTCATTAAAAACACCACGTGTTCGGCATGCCTTTGAAGTTAATATATCTCGCATAAAATCCAAAAATTCACCACGTACATATTTAAGTGCAGGCATTGGAAAATAACCTTTTTTCCGATTAATGATATTTGCAGGCAGTAATTTTCTAGCAATTTGTTTGAGTGGATATTTGCCTTTTTCTTTGAGTTTAAGCGCTGGCGGGATGCTTAGTGCCCATTCAATGAGCTTGCTGTCCATAAATGGCACACGTGCCTCTAAGCCCCAAGCCATAGTCATATTATCTACGCGCTTGAGGGGATCATCAACAATCAAACGTGTAATATCGGTGCGTAATACTTTATCTAAAAATTCATCAGCATTTTTCTTAGCAAATTGTTTGTTAAGCCAATTTGCAACTACATTATTAGTTTGATAATTTTTGTTGAGTGTTTCTAAATATTCAAATTCAGGGCGATCAATATAATGCTTGCTAAAACGCACTAAGTCTGTGCCTTTTTCATCTTGCATTTTTGGATACCAAAAATATCCAGCAAATGCCTCATCTGCACCTTGCCCACTTTGCACTACTTTGACAGATTTTGAAACTTGCTCACTGAGTAAATAAAAAGCAACAGCATCTTGTGCCACCATGGGCTCAGACATTTGTGTGACTGCTTCGGGCAAACGCATTAGTGTTTGGGAATTAGCAATTTTATATTTTTCATGCTTAGTGTTAAAATGCTTAGCAACTTTGTCGGAGTAAATAAATTCATTTCCTACCTCATTATCAATATTTTCAAAACCAATTGAAAAAGTATAAATATTTTTTTCTCCAAGTTTAGCAAGTAATGCAACAATAAGCGAAGAATCTAATCCGCCAGAAAGCAAAACACCCATCTTAACATCCGTAGCAAGCATTCGTTTTAATACTGCTTCTTTTAATAAATAATACGTTTTTTCAATATATTCTTCTTCACTGATAGGCGGGTTAATTCTTTTTGCACTAGGACGCCAGTAACATTTAGTTTTGATATCTTTATCTTGATTTAGAGTCATGTAGTGTGCAGGTTTTAATTTTTGTATGCCTTTTATGATAGTGTGCGGTGCAGGCACAACACCATGTAAGGATAATTGATAACGAAGCGCCACAGGATTAATACTTTTATCTAGTTTAGTATTGGTGTTAAGCAATGCTTTAGTGTTAGATGCGAAACAAATGCTTTGGTCATTAAGCGTATAATAAAGTGGTTTAATGCCCATCCTATCGCGTGCAAGAAACAATTTTTTTTTATTTGCATCCCAAAGTGCAAAAGCAAACATGCCATCAAAATAATTGACACAATTCTCACCCCAGTGATGATATGCTTTTATGATTGTTTCGCTATCTGAATGTGAAAAAAAATGATAATTATAACTACTAAGTTTTTCTCTAAGTGCGCGGTAATTATAAATTGTGCCATTAAATACTAAAGATAAGTTAAGTTTTCTGTCAACCATTGGCTGGTTCGCATTCTCAGATAAATCAATAACTGCAAGACGTCTATGACCAAAACCAAGCGCACCATCTATATAAATATCACCAAAATCTGGTCCGCGCCTTATAAGCTCAGAACACATATTTTCTAAATGAGATTTCTTAACTAAAGATTTATCAAAACGAAGCTCGCCGCAAATACCGCACATAATCAGAAATAAAAATAATAAAATGATAGAAATAAACCATTTTAGACAAAAAATTATGAAAAAAACACTTTATGATAAATTATGGGATAGTCATTCAATTATCAAAAAAGAGCACACAACGCTTATTTATATTGATAAACATCTTATTCATGAAGTTACTTCACCACAAGCATTTGAAGGTTTAAGACTTTCAAATAGGAATATTTGGCGAAAAAAATCTAATTTAGCAGTGCCTGATCATAATGTTCCAACTTTGAAACGAGATGAAATTAAAGATCCAATTTCAAAATTACAAGTTGATACCTTGGATAAAAATTGTCAAACTTTTGATATTTTTGAAATTAAGATGAGTGATAAGCGTCAAGGTATTGTGCATGTTGTAGGCCCTGAACAAGGTGCAACATTGCCGGGCATGACAATTGTATGCGGTGATTCACATACTTCAACACACGGCGCACTTGGCGCACTTTCTTTTGGTATCGGCACTTCAGAAGTAGAGCATGTGTTAGCAACGCAATGTCTTTGGCAGACAAAGGCAAAAAATATGCGTATTGAAATAACGGGCACACTAGAAGTAGGCGTGGAAGCAAAAGACATTGCACTTTATATTATTGGAAAAATTGGTAGTGCAGGTGGTGCGGGTTACGCGTTTGAATTTTCAGGAGAAACTATCAAAAATTTAAGTATTGAATCTCGGATGACGCTTTGCAATATGGCAATTGAAGCAGGTGCACGTGTTGGCTTGATTGCGGTAGACGATAAAACAAGAGACTACATTAAAGGTAAACCACTTGCACCTAAAGGCAAAATATTACAAAAAGCGTTTAAATATTGGCAAACGCTGCATTCGGATGTTGGTGCATATTTTGACAAAACTATTTATATTGAGGCAAAAAAAATTAAACCGCAAGTTACCTGGGGCACTTCACCTGAGATGGTAGTTGCTATTGATGGACGTATCCCTAATCTTGAAAATCAAATAAGTAGTAGTAAAAAACAAAGTATGAAAAATGCACTTGAATATATGGCTTTAAAGTCTGGTGTTTTGATAAGAGAGATAATGCTTGATAAAATTTTTATTGGTTCATGTACAAATTCGCGTATTGAGGATTTAAGAAGGGCGGCTTGTGTTGTTAAAGGAAGGCATATTGCCAACAATATCAAACTTGCACTAGTTGTTCCGGGCTCAGGTTTGGTAAAAATGCAGGCAGAAAAAGAAGGTTTAGATAAAATTTTTATTGATGCAGGTTTTGAATGGCGTGAGGCAGGATGCTCTATGTGTCTGGCTATGAATGCGGATAAATTAGAAAAAGGTGAGCGCTGTGCCTCCACTTCAAATCGTAACTTTGAAGGCAGACAAGGCCAAGGTGGCCGCACGCACCTAGTGAGCCCAACGGTAGCTGCTGCAAGTGCAATTGCGGGGCATTTTACAGCATATTAACACAAATATATCATGAAAAAATTTGACACACTTTCGTCTATTGTATTACCGCTCAGTAGAGCAAATGTGGATACTGATGCTATTATTCCCAAACAATTTTTAAAATCTATTAAGCGCACAGGGTTCGGTGAAAATCTTTTTGATGAATGGCGTTATTTGGACCACGGTGAAATTGGCATGGATAATACAAAACGTCCATTAAACACTAATTTCGTACTCAATAATCCAAAATATAAAAATGCAAAAATTTTGCTTACACGTGAAAATTTTGGTTGTGGATCAAGTCGTGAACATGCAGTATGGGCGTTACTTGATTATGGTTTTTGTGCAATTATTGCTCCAAGTTTTGCTGATATTTTCTATAATAATTGTTTTAAAAATGGTTTGTTACCAATTGTGCAAGATGCAGAGGTAATAGATAAATTATTTATATTTGACGAGCTAGTCCATATTGATTTAAAGGCACAGACTATTCTTGCAGGCAAGCACCTTTATTACTTTGAAATTGATTTTGAAAGAAAGCAATATTTACTTGGTGGATTAGATGATATTGCACTTACGTTAAAATTTCAAAAGCGCATTTTAGCATTTGAGAAAAAACATTTAAAAACGCATTCCTGGCTTTAATTTTTTGTTTTTAACATTTTAATGATTGCAGAACTATACGGTAAAATTATCCGCAAAAATCCACCTGTTTTAACTCTTGATGTCAATGGTGTTGGTTATGAAATTTTTTGTCCAATGTCCACTTTTTATCATTTGGATGAGGGTCAGCAGCATTTATATACACAACTTATTGTTAGAGAGGATTCCCATACACTTTATGGGTTTTTTACGCAAGATGAAAAAATTATTTTTAATACACTTATTAAAGTAAGCGGCATAGGGGCAAAAGTGGCACTCGCAATTTTATCTACTTTTTCTATTGATAATTTGATTTTATGCGTTATGGATGATAACGTGGAATTTTTGCAAAGAACTCCAGGTATTGGCAAAAAAACAGCACAAAAGTTAATGATGGAATTAAAAGATAGCCTACCAAATTTGGATCTTAAAATTGGTAAAAAATACACACAAATATCAGATAACGAAATAAAAAATATAAATTTAAAAAATGCAATGCTTGGGCTCAAAACACTTGGCTTTAAAAAAAATGAGGCGAGGAGAATGCTTGCTGATATTGATACAGGGCTCACCAGTGAAGAAATTATTCGCTTAGCACTTAAACATAAATAAATTTTTATGAATTTAGCATGATTTTAGTAAGGAATTTAAACAGCTAAAAAATAGCTATTGTATTTATCATCAGAAAATAGTTTGCTAAAAACTTTCAAAAGCAGTTAAAAGGATATTCGTGTATAATTTGTGCAAGTTTTTGCGCGATATATTTACGGTTATTTTTTTTTTATTTTCTTAAGTTTTATGAAAAAAGTAGTGGGTTTTATCTTTTTTTTTACAGGTATTTTATCTTTTTTTGCACAAGCAGAAAATAGCGCTTTTGAAGTCATTACACTGGATACTATACCGCTTGGTAAGCGCATTTTGCTCGGGGCAACAGTAGTGCCGTTAGCTGAGGTGGAACTTAGTGCACAAGTTTCAGGTGATATTACTGGGTTTGATGGCAAGGCAGGCGATGTTTACAAAAAAGGTGCATTGATTGTTACTTTGGAAAAAGAATCTATTAAAGCACAGCGTGAAGTTGTGCTTGCTGATATTGCTTCTGCAAATGAATCGCTTAAAAATGCTGGCGTGCAGTATTCAAAATCTATTATTTCCCCCTATGCTGATGGTAATATGATGTTTGGTGGTATGCCCGGAATGTTTAGTTCTTTTATTAATCCAATGCGAAGAATTACAAATAGTGGCAATTTTGAATTTGAGAAATATGCACACCGTGCTGATTCATATTCGCGTTATGTTAAAGCAAATAATCGCTTAAAACAAGCAAGATCAAAACTCAAAGAAATTGATGAAAAACTAAAAGACACTTCGATAATTGCACCATTTGATGGCATTATCGTTAAAAAAATAGTGGATATGGGTGATAGTGTGCAAAAAGGGAAAACATTACTTATTTTTGCAAATACTAGCCAGTTACAAGTTGAGGCACACATTCCCTCACGTTTATTATTTAGTCTTAAAAAAGGCATGCAATATCGTGTTAAATTGGATATTTCTAATAATGTTGTAAGCACTGTGCTTACGCAAATTTATCCAGTTGCTAACAGCAATACACACACTATCAGGACTAAATTTAATTTACCTAAGAATACACCTGCTATCCCTGGCTCTTATGCAGAGCTTGAATTATTTAATTTATCTAAATCTAAGGAAACTGTTGTGTTACCAGAAACGGCACTTATTTGGCGAAGTAGTTTGCCGAGTGTTTTTGTTGTTAATAATGAAAATAAAACAGAGCTGCGTTTTGTGCGTATCGGCGATAAAATAAACCAAGATAAAATTAGTGTTTTATCTGGTTTAAAAAAAGGCGAGCGTATTATTGCAAATCCTGGCGTGCTTATGACTTCTGGTATGCATATTTAGCATGAAGTTAGTTGATATTTGGCATAAATCTTGAATTTTTTATTTGTTCTAGGATTTTAAATATGTGTAAGACTGTTTTATGTCAAAATAATTTGCAGTTCAGGATGCAAGTGTTAATTATTTATGGCAAATAAAGAAATTAAACACCAATTAGGTATTGCAGGCACACTTACAAAGAATTTTATTTCTTCACCGCTTTCTATTATTCTCTTTTTTGTGATGCTTGGTGCGGGTATTTTGGGTTTATTTGCTACGCCGCGCCAAGAAGATCCACAAATTTCTGTACCACTCATTGATATTTTCATTGAATATCCTGGCGCTTCTTCTAAAGAAGTTTCTGATATTATTGTAAGGCCGCTTGAACGTAGAATGTCCAATTTACTCGGCGTTAAGCATGTTTATTCTGTGAGTGATAGGGGGAGTTCCATTATCACTGTTGAGTTTGATGTTGGTGAAAAAATGAGTGAAGCCATCATTAAAGTTAGAGATAAAATTTTATCCAATATTGCATTAATTCCACTTGGGGCAAAAATTCCAATCGTTAAAGCTAAAGAAATTGACGATGTGCCTATTGTGAATATTACTTTGTGGTCAGAAAACATAGATGATGGACAATTACGCTCGCTAGGCTTAGAGTTATTGCAGCAATTAGAACATGTAAAAAACACTAATAATGGCTTTATTGTTGGTGGCCGTCAAGAAATTTTTCATATTGATATTTATCCTTCACGTCTATTTAGCTACGGGATTTCCTTACAACAAATTACTGATGTCGTTCGTAGTGCAAACACTAAAGGCAAGAGTGGTTTTATTGATATTGATGGTTATGAAATGCAAATTTATTCAGGAAACTTTTTTGAAAAAGTTTCTGATATTGAAAATTTAGTTGTTAGTGTTAGAGATAATAAAGCAATTTATATACGAGATGTGGCAAAAGTATATTATGCACCAGAAGAAACTAAACAAATGGTGAATTACTATACAGGCGTAGCATCTAAAGAAAAAAATAAAAATGGTGAAAAACGTATTGTAAACGGTGCACAAGCAATTACAATTGCGGTCGCTAAAAAATTTGGTAGTAATGGTATTGAGGTTGCTAATAATATTTTAGCGCGCGTTGAAACGCTTAAAGATTCACTAATTCCAAATAATGTCAATGTCAGCATTACTAGGAATTATGGTCAATCAGCAAAAGATAAAGTTGATGAATTAATTTTTAAATTATTTATTGCAACTGGTGCGGTAGCACTTCTTATTTGGTTCGCACTTGGCTGGCGCCCTGCAATTGTTGTTACTTTAATTATTCCTGTAGTGCTTTTAATGACTATTTTCTCTGCTTGGCTTATGGGGCTTACTATTGATAGAGTGAGTTTATTTGCACTTATTTTTTCCATTGGAATTTTAGTTGACGACGCTATTGTTGTTGTAGAGAATATTTATAGACGCTGGTTAATTGACAAAAAAATTACTATTGCCACTGCAATTGACGCAGTTAGAGAAGTAGGCAACCCAACAATTTTAGCAACCTTTACTGTAGTAGCAGCACTCATGCCAATGGCAGCAGTGCGCGGTATGATGGGACCTTATATGGAACCTATCCCACTCCTAGGTTCAGTGGCGATGATTTTCTCTTTATTTGCTGCTTTTATTTTCACACCTTATTTTGTTATGAAATTGGTTGTGCCCATTGAAACCTTAAAAAAAATGGGAGAAAAAGAAGAAAAAGAAATACGATTATTACATCGTTTTTATCATTATGCCATTAATCAATTATTTTCTAATCTGCGTTATGGCTGGATCTTTTTAGCGAGTATGATTTTTACTTTCTTTTTAGCAATTTCCATGTTCTATACTACTAGTGTTGTTGTTAAAATGTTGCCGCTTGATAACAAAAATTTATTTGCTGTTATGCTTGATATGCCAGATGGTAGTTCGTTGGTAAATACTGCTTCTACGCTTGCTAAAATGGCAAATATTCTGCGTGATATTCCAGAGGTTGTTGCATTGCAAACTTATACAGGCACCTCGCAGCCATTTGATTTTAATGGCTTAGTGCGTCACTACTATTTGCGCGAAGAATCTGCGCATGGTGAAGTGCAGGTTCAAATACTAGATAAAAAAGAGCGTAATCGCTCTAGTCATGAAATTGCACTTGAAGCGCGTACATTGATTAAAAAAATTGCACTTGAGGCAGATGCTCATATTGCTATAGTAGAAATGCCGCCTGGTCCACCAGTGTTAAGGCCCGTTGTAGCTGAAGTTTATGGTCCTGATCACATCAGTCGTCAAAAACTTGCTCACGATTTAACAGAATTATTTACTAAAAGCGGTGCCATGGCAGATGTGGACCATTATATGCGTGATAAATATCCCATCTGGCATTTTGAAGTGGATACAGAAAAAGCAATTCATTTCGGCGTGAGTGTTCAAACTATCAAAGAAACGCTAGATATGGCAATGAGTGATTTTAAAGTAACAACAGTTCGTTTAAAAAATGCCTTAGAGCCAACTGATGTGCGTCTGCAAATTCCACTAGCTAAGCGATCACATCTTAATTATTTAAAACAATTGCCTGTGCCAGCAAAAAATGGCGTATTAGTGCCCATCATAGAATTAGGCGAATTTAGACCTAAAAAGCAAGATGATTTACTGTTTCATAAAGATTTAGCACCAGTAGAATACGTGGTTGGTGAGCCAATTTCTCGCTTGAGTGCACCAATTTATGCAATGTCTGCAGTAGATGAATTGCTCAAAGATTATAAAATTTCTCATGATAAAGTATTGCAAGGCAATTATTTATCACAATCTAACACCTCAGGTAATCTTAGTTTTGATTGGGCAGGGGAGTGGACGATTACCTACGAAACTTTTAGAGATATGGGACTGGCTTTTGCTGTGGCACTTGTTGTAATTTATATGCTTGTTGTTTGGCAGTTTGGCAATTTTTTAATGCCTGCTATTATTATGGCACCGATTCCACTCACATTGCTAGGAATTATTCCTGGTCATTGGTTATTAGATGCTGAGTTCACTGCAACTTCTATGATTGGCTGGATTGCACTAGCGGGAATTATTGTGCGTAATTCTATTTTGCTCGTAGATTTTACGGTGCAGGAGTATGCTAAAGGTGTGAATTTTTTTGATGCTGTAGTTAATTCTTGCAGTGCTAGAACGCGTCCTATTTTAATTACTGCTTTTGCTTTAATGGGAGGTTCGATGGTTATTTTGTTTGATCCAATTTTTCAAGGAATGGCGATTTCACTTTTATTTGGTGTTTTAATTTCAACTGTGCTCACATTACTAGTTATTCCGCTTGGCACACTGAGTGCTGGTGAAGTAGTTTGTCATCAGGTTGGCATCTATTTAAAATTATTACCAGATGCAGATAATACGGATGATAAATATAATATTAATAAATCAAAAAAAGCAAAACCAGTGATGAAATCTCCAGAAGAAACAAAAGCATGGATTAAAAAATTTACTAATAAAATCAAGCACGATGCCAATGAGGCTAATATTTATAAAAAAGAAGATGATATAGGTAAATAAATTATCTTTTTAAGAGTGTGTTTTTAGTTTTGGTGTTTAACTTTTAGTTAAATTTTAAAAATCTAATCTTGTAAACCTTTAAAGTTTATAAATCATAAAGCGAAAAATATTTTTTAGCAGTATTCTTTAGTACAATGGTGTTTGCTTGTTTGTCAATTTACTAAAATATAGGAGAGGGAAATGGAAAGTTTAAGCGAAAGTGATAAGTTGTATGATAAGGATTTTCGTCAACAAATGCGCAGTAATACAGAGCAGTTGCTTAGTTCTGAAGAAAAAGAATCAGGTTTAAAAATTAAGGCACACACCAATACTAAAAATACTATTTATGTTGTAATACCGCAACATACAGAAAAAATCCGTAGCATAAGCTTAGCAGGTTTAATTGCTGCAGGAAGTACAGGAAACCCTTATGTATCACCTAGGGGTCAACATTCACCAAAATATGTGAGTTATCACCATTTTAATTGGCATCATCCAATTGTGCCAAAATAATTTTTTATTATTTAGTTCAAATTTTTTGCTTGTAAATCAGCATGATAAGAAGAGCGCACCATCGGCCCACTCGCTATATGCCTAAAGCCCATTTCCTTGCCAATGTGTGCGTAATCATCAAACTCCCTGGGATTTAGATAACGTTCAACGCTTAGATGATATTTACTTGGCTGTAAATATTGTCCTAGCGTAAGCATATCAACTTGATGTTTTTGCAAGTCTTCCATCACTGCTAACACTTCATTTTTTGCCTCCCCTAAGCCTAGCATTAAGCCAGATTTTGTTATGACATTAGGTTTTAGCGTTTTAAATTTTTTAACTAAATTAAGTGAATGCTGATAATTAGCACCAGGTCTAACTTTTGCATAAAGGCTCGGCACTGTTTCTAAATTATGATTAAATACTTCCAGATGTATTTTAGATAAAATATTAAGTGCAACTTCAATACGCCCTCTAAAATCAGGGGTTAAAATTTCAATCCTCATACTAGGAATGCGCGCATAAATTGCTTCAATACACTCTTTAAAATGCTGTGCACCGCCATCTAATAAATCATCTCTATCCACCGAAGTAATTACTACATAATTGAGTTTCATTTTTTCAATTGTTTTAGCTAGATGCATGGGTTCTTTTTTATCCAAGGGTTTGGGTCTCCCATGTCCAACATCACAAAAAGGGCACCGACGCGTGCAAATTTGCCCCATAATCATAAAAGTTGCAATACCTTGAGTAAAGCATTCATTTAAGTTAGGGCACTGCGCTTCTTCACATACACTAAATAAAGACTGCTCCCTTAGTGTTTTTTTGAGATGCATAATATTTTTATAATTACCAAGCTTGCTACGAATCCATTTTGGTTTCTTAAGTGGTATTTGTTTTGGATTTGGCTTAATTTTTAAGCGCTCAATTTTAAATTTCCCTTTTAAATTTTTGATGTCAATGACTTGCTGCATAGTTTTTTTTTAACAAATGTGCTAATTGCCAAGCAATTATATCTAGTTTTAAGTTTTGATGCGTTTCATCTTGCATCTGCGTTACTAGCAGATTTTTATTACCACAAGGGTTAATGTAGTGAAATGGTGCTAAATCCATGGCAACATTTAAACTTAAGCCATGATAAGAACAACCATTAGTAATTTTTAAGCCAAGCGCAGCTATTTTAGCATAGTTGATATATACACCAGGCATACCTTCTTTTCTGTTTGCAATAATGTGATATTTTGCCAATAAACTAATGATACTGCTTTCAATTAAGCGCACAAAAGTTTTCACACTAAGCTTTAGACGCCGAATATCAATTAGGCAATAAATAATAAGCTGTCCGCATCCATGATAGGTGATTTGTCCGCCGCGATCAGTTTTAAGAAGCAAAATATTATCTGGGTTATAAAGTAAGTGCTCAGCGCTATCACGAATACCTTCGGTAAAAACAGCCTCATGTTCAACAATCCAAAGTTCATCTAAAGTGTTTTTATTACGTGTTTTGGTAAAATCCTGCATTGCCTTTAAGGATGTTAGATAGGGAAGGCAACCCAAATTTTTAATATACATTACAAATACATACTTTTAGCAAAAACCCTAGCTGGAAATTTTTTAAGACTATTATAATGATATGCTACTAATAATACATAAAAAATTCATCACTAAACTAGCTAAAAAATAAATAATTATTTATTTAAGATATAAAAAAGCACGCGCTTTTAAACGCATGCTCTTTTAATAACTACTAATCTAAGAATTAGTACAAATTAATCTTTAGCTGCTGTGCCCGCCGTGGCTACTGTGCCTGCTGAAAGAACAGTGCTCCCAATACACGATAAGGTGCTTAAACTGCCAACGCTAGCAGCAGTACCTAGTTTAACTGCTGCTTGAATATTTTTTAGCATAATTTCATCACTTCCTGCTGGTATTGCAATATAAAATTTATTTTTACTATTTGTTATAACTTGCACCGTTGCATCACTAGCTAACATATAGCCTAAATCTTTTGCGTATACTTTAGGGTTCTCCCTAATTTTTCCACGAAAATCTTTGTCATAAAGCTTAGTTGCAATTTTTTGAGTTTCCATCTTATTTATCTCCGGTTATACTTTCTTAGGTTTTTGAGGTGCCAACTGTGCCGCCAGTGGATGCTGTGCCCATACTGCTTGCTGAACCACAAACGCTAGCAAGCGTGGAGAAACTACCGACACTGCCAGCTGTGCCCACTGTACCACTATTAACTTTAACACCCGCAATAATATCCTTAAGCTGCTCAGGTGAGCCCATGTCAGGGATTATAAAATACATAACCTCTTTGCTATTAGTATAGAGTTTAACTTGCATATCTTCTGCAACATTTTCATATTGATACATATTAGCTAAAAAATCTTTAGCATCTTTTCTTAAAGATTGACGCACCTTGTGATCAAATAAATCTATCCTTCTAATTTCCATTATTAACTCCTAAAATATTTAAAAATTCAATCACCTTTATAAGAACCAGCACAAGCGACTGAGCCTGCAGTACTAGCAGTGCCAATCGTTGAAGCAGTAATCGTGCCAAGTGTGCCAACAGTGCCTGCACTTGATGCGGTACCAACACCGGGACCTTTATCCCCTGCGGCATCTATATTTTTTAAATAATCCTCTTTTAAGGAGTTATTATGTAACACCGAAGCATCAGGTATCACAAAATAAAATGTTTTTTTGCTATCAGTATGGACTTTAAACCTAAAATCTTCATCTAGAAGTGCGTCAATTTCTTTGAGATAAGATTTTGCATCTTTTCTTAAAGCCTTACGTGCTTCTAAATCATACATTAAAGCATTAAATTTCTTTTTATCAACCACATTATTCTCCTAAATCTATTAAAAAAATCCCGCTATGCTAATCTTATCCAACATTCCTAAATTTTCTAACCATTCCAGCGGGTAATTTGTCTATCGCAACAATCAGTGTTTATGATACGCATCCTTACTTGCTGTGCCTATTGAACCTACACAGGCTACTGAACTAGCTGTACCAGCTGTACCACTAATAGTACTCACGGTACCTGCTGAGGAGGCAGAGCCAAGAGTAGCAACTGTGTCTACTTTGCTTCCTGATGCTTGAATATTTGCTAATATCTCATTATCTCTTGCTGGAATTATCATATAAGTTTTATTTTTAGTATTTGTTAGAACACGCATTTCAATACCACTCTCTAGTATATATCCTAAATCACTCAAAATAGCCTCTGGGTCATTTCTAAGCTGGGTGCGAAAACCCTT
This sequence comes from Gammaproteobacteria bacterium, assembly GCA_965207345.1. Classification (GTDB taxonomy): domain Bacteria; phylum Pseudomonadota; class Gammaproteobacteria; order PS1; family Pseudothioglobaceae. Next base: position 1,202,462 of record OZ242280.1, read on the forward strand.
ATCAAAAAATTTGTTTCTTATCTCTTGTTCATTCATTTTAGTCTCCTGCTGCTGTGCCTGCTGAACCAATCGAACCAACTGTCATCAAACAGGTTAGAAAACTGCTAATTGTAGCTGCTGTGCCTGCTGTTCCTGCTGTGCCAAGTTTGACTCCCGCTTGAACATCAGTTAATATTTGTTCATTAATACCCGTTGGCATTATCATATAAATTTTATTTTTGCCATTGGTTACAATAGATACTTGTGCACTAGCATCCAAGTCATATCCTAATTTTTTTGCACTTTCTTTAGGGTTCTCTCTAAGGTGCATGCGAAAGTTTTTGTCATAGAGTTTATTAACAATTTTTTTTGCATTCATTGCTTACCTCCTATTTTGTTAATTTTTCTAATATAATCTAGAGAATAGCAGCTGTACCTGCACTGCCAGCACTAGACACTGTGCCAAAACTACCTACTGTGCTAGTAAGAGAATAAGCTGTGCTAACTGTACCTGCACTGCCAGCCGATCCAGCTGTGGCAGCATTTGTTTTAACACCTGCAAATATGTTTTCCATTTGCTGATATAAGACAGCATTAGGTACGATAAAATACAGCGTATTTTTGTTGTTGGTATATACCTTAATTTCTAAATCCGTTGCAATTTTTTTATTTGGATATTCTTTAGAAAAATAGCCCCTAGGGTTCTCTTTTAGAGCTTGACGTACTTTGGGGTCAAACATATCTACGTTTTTAGTTTCCATCATTAACTCCTAAAATATTTAATCACCTTTATAAGAACCAGCACTGCCTACCGAACCGAGAGTGCTAGCAGTAGAAGCACATCCACAGACAGTACTAAATGAGGATGCACTACCCGTACTTGAAACACTACCGACTGTCGCCTTGCCTTGACCTGCATCTATATTTTTTAAATAATCCTCTTTTAAAGAGTTATTCTTTAATACAGAAGCATCAGGTATCACAAAATAAAATGTTTGTTCGCTATCGGTATGGACCTTAAACCTATAATCTTCATCTACAAGTGCGTCAATTTCTTTGAGATAAGATTTTGCATCTTTTCTTAAAGCCTTACGTGCTTCTAAATCATACATTAAATCACCAAATTTTTTTCTATCAATCAAAGTCTATCACCCTAAAGTTTATTAAAAAATTCCTCTATGTTATTTATACTAACATCATATTCTAGCTATTCTAGCATAAGCTAGAGTAGTTCTAAAATTTATTATCTTTATTAAAATAAACTCTGTAGACGAACATAATTTTAATTATTACAGTATTTTTTAACCATTGCTTTATGTGATAGGTAAAATAAATTTTTATTTTTTAAGTCTATTAATACTTATGAGACCAAAACAAATTAGTGCTATCTTAGAAATAGAATTTAGCGCAGCCATGCACGGCGAACATACACCTGTTATGCTCTGGGGTGCACCGGGTATTGGTAAATCTCAAATTATAAATCAAGTGGCAAAAAAACACAGTGCACCTATGATTGATATTCGTTTATCACAAATGGAGCCAAGTGATTTACGTGGCATTCCTTTTAGAAATAAAAATTTAGTTGACTGGTCTGTGCCTGCAATGCTACCAAATAGTAAGCGGCATGGCAAAGAAGGGATTTTATTTCTAGATGAAATCACTGCAGCGCCTCCAAGTGTAAGTGCTGCAGCGTATCAGCTAATTTTAGATAGAAAATTGGGTGATTATGAATTACCTTTAGGTTGGGTAATTTTTGCAGCAGGTAATCGTCAAGGTGATAGAGGTGTGAGTTATACTATGCCAGCACCGCTAGCTAATCGTTTTTCGCATTATGAGCTTGAGGTTCATCTTGATGATTGGGTAGAGTGGGCGTATACAGAAAAAATTGATGAGCGTATTATTGGTTTTTTACGCTATCGTCCTGAACTTCTTTTTGATTTTGACGTCACGCATAATCCAATTAGTTTTCCTTCACCACGTACTTGGGAATTTACGCATAGAGCGCTTATTAAATACGGTGATAATCTATCACTCTTTCGTGCAGCAGCGAGTGCTTGTGTGGGTGAAGTGGCAGGGGTTGAAGTAAGCACTTTTATTAAGCATATTAGCGATTTACCCGACCTAGATGCCATTGTGCGCGGAGAAAAGGTGCAAGTGCCTAAAGAAATTGATTTGCAATATGCTATTTGCGCTGCGCTTGTTGGACGTGCCATTTTTGCAAAGCAAACAAAAGATACACATACTATTTGGGGAAACATCCTAAAATTTGCCAGCACCTTTCCTCAAAAGGAAATGGCAGTGATGTTGGTTTCAGATATGCAGCGTGCACTTGGCACAGCGATTTTTGAAGTAGCAGAATTTAAAATCTGGTCAGAAGAGGTTGCTGAGGCAATGTTTGATACGTGAGAATGTTTTATAATAAGGGGATATAAAGATGGAAGAAATTTACATTAAGATTTGTGTTGACCCTGATAATGAAGAACTTGATAACCTCAGAGATAAAGGAATATTTTTTGAAAGTATTGCTGGATCTCTTTATATTGACAGAGACGATGTTCAAGAAATAGATGAGATAAACTACAAAGAAGAAATTAAAAAAATTACGAAAAAATTTACACTTTATGACAAAAGCTGAAGCAATCAAAAAAGTAATTGATAAACTAAATAATCCATATTAAATAATTACCACTAAAAACTTGATAATAAATAAGAATTTAATTAAAAAAAGAGACAACTAATGGACAATGAAATTTTTAGAGAACAAATTAAAGATGATTTAATATTGATAAAAGAAAGATTACCTTATAAAAATGACTATCAAAGAGTAACTGCAATATTTGATAAATTTAAAAAGAATTCATCCCTAATATCTAGTAGCTAAGTTTGATATGCAAAAGATAAAAGTAGTAGGTGAAGAGGTTTTGCAAGTTGAAAAAACGCCTTTTATTGATTTAGCTGAAATTGAAAAAAAACTCACAAAAGCGCGCACAAAACTTATTTTAGAAAAACCATTTTTAGGAAATTTAGTGTTGCGTTTACCGCTAGTTGTTGCAGATAGGTGGTGTAAAACGGTTGCAACTGATGCCAAAAACTTTTATTATAATGCTAATTTCATTGCAACACTTAGCCCTGAGCAAATTGCCTTTGTCCTTGTTCATGAGGCGCTTCACTGTGCGCTTAGGCATTTTGCAAGACGTGCACATCGCGCTAAACATCGCTGGGATTTAGCATGTGATTTTGCTATTAATCCACTTTTAATTAAAGAAGGTTTTCGCCCACCGCTAGATGTGTTAATTTTTCGTGAATATGAAGGCATGATTGCCGAAGAAATTTATCCAATGATTGCAGATAAATTAGATAGTGATTTGGTGGATGAACATCTCTACGATGCAAATAGTGATAAAAGCGATGAAAAAGGATTGCGTGAAGATAATCTTTATCAAAAAACCACTTGGCATAAAGTAGAAAAAAAGCACCAAAAGCACAACCAAAACACCTCAAATAATAATCAAAATATACAAAACGAAAATACACAAATATTAGCAGCTAAGCCAAAGCCACTTAGTCCAAGCGAAATAGAAGAGCTTGCCAAAGCTTGGCAAAAACATTTAGCAAGCTCAGCACAACTTGCAAAACAAAGCGGGCGCTTAGAAGGCGAAATTGCAAAACTCGTTGATTTTTTTCTAGCACCGCAAATTTCTTGGCGTGCATTACTTGCACATTATATTTCAGCAAAAGCAAAAGATGACTTTTCTTATTATCGTCCAGCTAAGAGGGAAGGGGAGGCAATTTTGCCAAGTTTGCGCTCAGATTATGTTAATATTGCTGTGGCAATTGATACTTCAGGTTCAATCTCTCAAAAAGAAATTGATGAATTTATCAGTGAAATTGATGCTATCAAAGCAGCAATGCGCGCAAGCATTACTTTGTTTGCCTGTGATAATAAACTTGCAAAAAAATTTCCACTGTATTTTGAAGCGTGGCAGGGGATTGATTTCCCCAAAAGTTTAGGTGGGGGTGGTGGCACGAATTTTAACCCCGTTTTTGATTATTTAAACACACAAGATATTAATATAGATTCACTTATTTATTTTACTGATGCACTAGGCATCTTCCCTAAAAATGAACCACCTTATCCTGTAGTTTGGCTCATTAAAGGAAAAGAAGATGTGCCATTTGGTAGACGCATTCAATTAAATTAAAAAAAGAGGTTAATGACAGAGATGCTATTTTATTAAAAATTTTGGTGCAATTTAAAATTTAAACACTATATTATTAAAAAATTCATATCAAAAATTTCTAGCATATTGTTATTTTTAAATTTAAAAAACTAATAAGTGGGCATTGCATGATCTACTTCTTTTGCCCACGCATCAACTCCTCCTGTTAAATTGATGACGCGTTCAAAACCTTGCTTTGCCATATAACGCGCGACCTGAAGCGAGCGAATGCCGTGATGACAAATTAGCACATATTCTTTATTTTTATCCAAACTTCTCAAAGTGCTTACAATTTCTCCCATAGGAATAAGACGCACATTATTTATATGGCAATATTGATATTCCCACTTCTCACGCACATCAATAAGCTCAGGCTGATTATCCCCAAGATAGCTCATTAATTCAGTTGGATTTTTGTGTCTAACTGTGTTCATTTTTTAAAATTAAATTTTCCCTAATATTTTACACAAATTATATTTTTTTGCTAAACTGCCGATAATCAATATTAAAAAAAAGATTAAATTTTTTTCTAAGCATTTGCGCTTGGGCTATTTTAATTGGCTTAAAATTTAAATGTGCACGTGCTTTTCGTTGCGCAAGTTTTGCCAAATCAAGTGAAAAAACCGTGCCAATTTTTGGATAACCGCCAATGGTTGGATAATCTTTTAATATTACAATAGCATCGCCACTATGTGTGATTTGTATGCTTCCATAATGATTAGGTTCTGAGATCATGCTAAGCTGTTTTACTTTAACTGGACTTTCAGAAGTAAGTTGATAGGCTGTTCTATCATTTTTATCATTGATGGTAAAGCTTTGTTGACAAAATTCTGTAATGCTTTTTTTGTCAAAAAATCTATTGTCAATATTTTTAATAAAATGCAGGGTTAAATATGTATCATAACTTGGGATAAAGCGTCTGGGTATGGTGCGTATAATTTTATTTTTCTCTGCTAAAGCACTCAATATTTCATCTTTTATGAGAGCTTTACCTAGTTTTTCGCGTCTATTAACCGAGCTACTATGAAAATATTTTTGTGTTTTAAAACCACCACGCACTGCCAAATAGGCGCGCATTCCTGATATGGGGTGTTGCCAAATTAAGCGATCATTTTTATAAATATCAACAACTTGCCAAGTTGGTGCAATTTTATTATTAATTGTCCAATTTAAGTCTGCACCAGTAACAACGATTTGAATATTTGTAAAAGCCTCTAAACAAACATTACCCATATTAATTTCCAAACTTGGCGCATTAAAATGATTACCAAGTAAATAATTTCCCCAAAGATAAGCATGTTCATCCAGCACACCAGAATTTGCTACACCATTTTTCGTATAGCCATAACGGCCATAATCTTCTATAAGTGCTAAAAAACCTGGCTTTATCACTTTAAAAACTTGCATAATTTTTTACTTACTGTCTTTCATCTTTCGTATTTATTTTTGCTTTAGTATGCCGCCTAGGTTAAGAAATTCTTTTTTACTAATTGCATTGAAGCGCACCACATCTCCAACTTCAAAAATGATATCACTACCAGGAGATAAATCAATTGGAGTCTTTCCGATTAATTGCCAACCACCAGGCGAGTCAGTTGGATAAATGGCTGTTTGTCTATCTGTAATAGCAATACTACCTGCATTAACATAAGCTCTAGGTTTTTTATGCCGCGTCATTTTAAGTTTTGAGCTAAGTGTTCCTAAGTAAGCAAAATTTGGCGCAAATCCCACAGCATAAACTAAATATTTGCGCTTGCTATGCAATTTAATAAGCTCAGTACACGTAAGTTTTTTTATTTTTAAAACACTCTCTAAATCAGGTGCAACCGAATTATCATAATAAACAGGAATCTCAATATGTTTACTTATTAGGTGTGGGGGATTATTTTTTGCTGATGTTGTTAATATCTGGTCAGTAATTTTTTTCATTGTAAAGAAATCTAGCCTATTTATATCATAAATAAGAAGTAAACTATTATAAGCACTGATGTAATCAATTATTAAATCACCGAGTTGCTCTTTAATTAAAGTGCGAAAGCTTGCAATTTGTGCGGGTATTTTTTTATCAATTGTATCTGAGAAATAAATCAGCACACTATTTTCAGAAATAAAATGCACGCGTGGAAAAGTCATAACTTTTTATTTTGCTTGATTTTTAATTAAATGTTTAAGAGCGTGCACTGATGGCTTGTGGTCAGAATGAAAACAAATACTGTCAATGCGCATGGTATTTTGTTTTTTAAGCTGAGAAAATTGTGCTAAAATTTTAGCCTTACTAGGGAGCAAACCAACATTTTTATGGGCAGTATTTTTATCTCTAGCTATGAGTTGTTTGCCCATATAAATTCTATCCGCAAATGCTTCGTATAAAATTCTGATACTGTGTTTTTTTGAAATACGTTCAAAATAATTATCTTTAATCCCAGCTTGCACTATTAAAGCAGGGCGGGTATTAAAGGTTTTAATAATTCTAATCAGTAAGGTTAATACCATAGATTTTTTCATCATATCATGATAAAGTGCACCGTGTGGTTTAATGTAATTTAGCTTTGTATTTAGCTCTAAACATAAATTGTTTAATACACTAACTTGCTTAAAAATTTGACGAAATAATTTTTCTGGCGGTATCTTAATTGATAAGCGACCAAAATTTTCTCTATCTTCATAACTTGGATGTGCACCGATTAACACCTTGTTTTTTTTAGCAAGTGCAATTGTTTGTTTCATTGAGCTTATATCACCAGCATGGCCGCCACAAGCAATACTTGCCATATCCAATACAGGCATAATTTCACTATCTATGTTAGGGGTTAAACATTCGCCTAAATCGCAGTTTATTTTTATAGTCATGTTAATTTTTAATTATAATGAGCGATATAACTATATTTTAATCAAGAGCTATGGATGTAATAAAAGAAATGTTTGCTATGCAGGCAAAATTAAATACGCGCACCAACGGCAAAATTTGGCGGGAAGGAAAAACTAAAGAAGGTAGAAAAATTAATTGGTATCGTTGTATTTATATGGAAGCTGCTGAGGCAATTAATTCATTTAGTTGGAAGCATTGGAAGAATATAAATGAGCAAAATAATTGGCAAAATTTACAGGTCGAGCTAGTTGATTTATGGCATTTTATTATGAGTGCTGCTTTATATGAAGGTTTTATATTAAGCAGTAATTTTAATTACCCAAAACCTAATAAAATCAATACTAAAACAACTGAGCATTTGATTGAACATTTTGAAGAAATAATGCATCTTGCGCTGAGTGCTCACCTTAGAAAAACTAGCAAGATTGAAGATATTATCACGCAATTTTTTAGAGTTAGCAATCATTTAGAAATAGATAAATCTAAACTTTATGAAATATATGTCGTTAAAAATCAACTCAATATTTTTCGTCAAAATCACGGCTATAAAAATGGCACTTATCAAAAAATATGGCAGGGCGTTGAAGATAATGTAGTTGCCTTCAAGCTCATGCAGCATAAAACACTCTCACCTGATAGCTTGTATCAAAAATTAGAAGAAATATATAAAAATTTAACATAATATAAATTATACGAAATTGACTTTTATTAAGCATTTTTTTAAAATTATACAAAGTTAGCCTTTACTATAAGGGTTTTTTAAAATTATATTGGATTACACTCAATTATTAAAGAATTTTCTAATATAATAAGACTTTCTATGAAACACAACTATCAAGCGAGTATTGTTGCAGCTCAAAGCGGTAAAAAATATCAATTTATATGCGATGATAAAGAAGATATTTTATCTGCTGGTTTGCGTGCGGGTGTTCCGCTTCATTATGGATGTAGAAATGGTAATTGTGGCAAGTGCAAAGCGTATTTATTAAGCGGTGATCTTAAGAAATTAGCGTTTTACGATTATCAATTTTCACACACACAAAAGGCACAAAATATGTTTTTAATGTGTCACTACGCGGCTACTTGTAATATTTCAATACGTACTGAGATGCAAAATGAGATAAAGCATATAGCTGTACAACATATTAATGCAAAAGCTAAAGAGATAAAAATAATCGGTGATGACCTATGTATTTTGAAACTTAAAATGCCACGCTCAAATAATCTAACTTTTATTGCTGGACAAGATGCCTCGCTTAGTTTTAAAGATCATCAATCGCTTAATTATCCAATAGCTTCGTGCCCTTGTGAACACAAATTCATTGAATTTCATATTCGTTATGATGCGCATGATAGTTTTGCAAAATATTTATTTGCTGGTAAGATTAGGGCAGATATGGATATTAAAATCAAAGGTCCTCGCGGTGTTTTTCGCCTCAATGAAAATTCTAAAAATAATCTTAGTTTTATTGCATGGGATACTGGTTTTGCACCAATTAGAAGCGTGATTGAGCATCACTATGATTTAGATTTGGAGCGTTCAACAGATTTTTACTGGGCTTACCCTAATTATGAAAAAGCACCTTATTTAGATAAACATGCAAAATCTTGGCAAGATTTATTTGACGATTATCACTACACAAAAATTGCGTGTGATTTTCATCGTAATGTAAAAAGTGACTGTAAGCAAATTGCTGAGCAAATTTTTGCTAATATTGATATTAAAAGAACTATTAAACGTGATATTTATCTTGCCATGCCAGCGCATATTGTTTTGTATTTATCAGAAATGTTAATAGGAGAAGGAGGAGCACAAACAAAATTAATTGCCTTTCCAATGTAGCAATTTTTAGACTTTTGAAATCTTTTAAAAAATGTTATTAAAGGCAATTAATTTTGACTGCCCTATTTTTTGAAATATAGACTATGTTATTTCTCAATTAATGTATATTGCTTTTACACCCGGTGAACCAGCAGGTATTGGTGTTGATTTAGCAGTAATGCATGCACAAACTCTGCCTGATGCAACTAAACCTGCCCTTTTGACTTTTAGCAATCCAGATTTACTGCTTTCGCGCGCAAAAATGCTTGGCTTACCAATTACTATTAAGGAAGGAGAAAAAGCAAATAGAAAAGGTGATATTAGTATTATTCCAATTAAACTGAGTACAAAAGTAAAAGCAGGCGTGCTAGATGAAAATAATGCTGATTATGTTCTAAAAACGCTGGATGCTGCAACTAATGCCTGCATAAATAATTCATGTCAAGCAATGTTTACAGGGCCTGTTAATAAAAGCATTATTAATAAAGCAGGCATTGATTTTAGTGGGCATACAGAATATTTAGCAAAAAAAACAAATTGCCACGTAGTAATGATGCTTGTAAATGATATACTCAAAGTAGCACTAGTAACCACACATATACCGCTTCAAAAAGTAGCACAACATATTACAAAAGAGGTGCTTGAGCGCACTATTAAAATTCTACATAATGCTCTCACTGAAAATTTTCAAATATCAACACCGCATATTGGAGTTTGTGCACTTAATCCGCATGCAGGTGAAGGTGGTTATTTAGGAGATGAAGAAATAAAAATTATTAATCCTGTTATCAAAGATTTAAATACTAGAGGAATAAAATTAACGGGTGCCCTGCCTGCTGATACTATATTTACACCTGAAAAACTAAGTATATTTGACGTGATCCTTGCTATGTATCATGATCAAGGCTTAGCGCCGTTAAAAGCACTTGATTTTAAAAAATCAGTTAACATTACTCTGGGTTTACCCTTTGTGCGTATATCAGTGAGTCATGGCACAGCGTGTTCACTTGCAGGCACAGGGAATATTAATTTAGATAGTTTTAATGTTGCGCTACATTATCTACAAAAACTTATTTAAAAAATTATGAATAAAATATTTGCCAAAAAAGAAAAATCAAATATTAAAGCCAAAGCGTATCTTAGTCAAAATTTTCTAATAGATAAACAAATAATAGAACGTATTATTAAAACTATTTATCCTAAAAAGAATGATAATGTAGCAGAAATTGGTCCAGGACTAGGAGCACTTAGCAGTGAGCTACTTATGCACTTAGACCAATTACATGCCATAGAAATTGATAAAGAATTAGTTGCACATCTAAAAAAAAATCATCCTTTAAATTTAAAATTATATTGCGAAGATGTTTTAAAATTTAATTTTTATAATTTACCGACGCCACTACGTATCGTTGGCAATCTACCCTACCATATTGCATCGCAAATTTTATTTAAAATACAAAAATATCACACCCATATAAAAGACATACATTTCATGTTACAAAAAGAGGTTGTTGATAGAATTGTTGCCACAAAAGGCGGCAAAATTTACGGACGTTTGTCAATTATGATGCAGTTATATTTCGAGATAGCATTTTTATTTAAGGTACCTAATTACGCATTTTATCCACAACCCCAAGTAGATTCGGCTATGATTTATTTAAAACCAAAAGCACTTAAGAATGATATTAATATTGCATTATTTGAACAAATAGTAAAAACCGCATTTTCTACGCGTAGAAAAATACTTAAAAATTGTTTAAAATTATTAATCAAGCCAGAAGCAACAAGTATTGATTTAACCCAAAGAGCGGAATCGTTGAGTTTGTCTGATTTTATTACTTTAACGCGTGATGTGGTACAAGCTAAAAACATTAAAGAAAATAACCTAAATATCAAGTAACGCTAATTTTTAGCTATTATTTAAAAATTTTGAAATGCACTAATTATGAAAAATAAAATTAAAATTTCTGTGGAAGTTTCTTATTTAGAAGAACATTCAGATTCCGATAATGCACGTTTTATGTTTTCTTATACTATTACAATTACAAATCTAGGTGAGGCTGGAGCACGCTTACTTACACGTCATTGGGTTATTACTGATGAAAATGGCAAAACAGAAGAAGTAGCAGGTGATGGTGTCGTTGGGCAACAACCTTATATTAAACCTGGTGCAAGTTATCGCTACACCTCAGGTGCTATGATTCAAACTGAAACAGGCACAATGAAAGGCAGTTATGGCATGATAAATGACGATGAAGAATATTTTGATACAATTATTCCAGCTTTTATTTTAACTATTCCACGCACACTACACTAATATAGAAAAATGAATACATCTGGAATTTATATTTATCTAAGAGAAAATCATAGATGGATTATGCGATAGGAGATGTTCAGGGATGTTTTGAAGCACTGAAATTATTATTAGCACACATTAAATTTTCTGCTGATAAAGACCGACTTTTTTTTCTAGGAGATGTGGTTAATCGTGGCAGAGATTCTCTTAAAACTTTAAGTTTTATTAGAGATTTAAAAGATAATGCTGAAGTTGTTTTAGGTAATCACGATATGTATTTAATTGTTTGTGCTTATAATCACAAACAATTAAAAGCAGGCGATAGTATTGCCCAAATTTTAAATGATAAAAAAAATATGCCACTCATTGATTTTTTAAGAAAAAAACCACTCATTATAAAACATAATAAACAAATTTTAGTACACGCTGGTATTCCGCCACAATGGGAAGTAGAGGAAGCAATTAACTATGCACATGCAGTTGAGATGAAGCTTTCTGATAATAATAATGAAAAATTAAAAGATTTTTTAGAAAAAATCTATCACAATGAACCGAGTTCATGGTCTTTCGCTTTAAAAAGTCATCTAAAATGGCGTTACACCATCAATGCACTCTTGCGTATGCGTTTTTGTACGCCGCTAGGCGAATTAGAATTTAAACATAAAGGCAGTCAAAAACAAGCACCAAAAGGTTTTAAAGCCTGGTTTGAACATAAAAATAATATTGCAAATTATGATATTATTTTTGGACATTGGTCTAATTTAAATACAGAGGATATGAAAAAGTATACGCATGTTTTTGCACTTGATACAGGTTGTGTTTGGGGGCGTCGCCTTAGTGCTATTTGCCTTGATAATTATCAAATATCAAGCGTGCCCTGCTAGTTTTTTGTGTATTACTATGTTTCTAAGTTTAACTTTTATACCTTAAACCTTTATGCTAAATTTTTCTAAATCAATTTTGCCCTCAAATACGAATGTTGCGCTACCACGCATATAAACTTGTGCGCTAGAATCCTGAGTATTGATTTGGTAAAAAATATTCAAATCACCACCACGTAAATGCACCTTAACTTTGTTTTGAAGTAAACCGAGACGCACACCATAAATAATTGCAGCACAGGCGCCACTACCGCAAGCAAGCGTTTCACCCACATCGCGTTCAAATATGCGTATATTCACTTCATATTCATTCATTATTTCCATAAAACCAATATTCACACCTTTTGGAAAATAGCCACTTTTAATAATTTCTATACTAATTTCTTCAACCTTAGTTTTGTTAATATCATCTACAAGGAGTGTGCAATGCGGATTACCCAGTGAACACACACCTAATTTATATTGTAGTAGCAAGTAAGTCAATATTTCTTTTTTGCTTAAAAAGGGAATTTTTTCTGGCGTAAAAATTGCCCTTCCCATGTTCACAGTGACTGTTTTATCATTATGAATATTAGCGCGTATCACATTTGATTTAGTGGCTAACGATAACGTAGTTTTATGCGTAAGTTTTTTTTCTAATATAAAACGCGCTAAACAGCGCGCACCATTACCACATTGTTCTACCTCTTCGCCATTTGCATTAAAGATACGGTAATTAAAATCAACATTTACTTTTTTTGAGCGCTCAATAATAAGCATTTGATCAAAACCAATTCCCTTTTGACGATGTGCAAGAGAGGCAATTATTTTTTGTGCAGGTATCTGTGGATTTTTACTAGTATCAAGGATTATAAAATCATTACCTAATCCATGCATTTTTGTAAAATTTAAAATTGTCATAAAACTATGTTATGCTAACTGATAAAATAGACGCTCTTAGTATTTTTATCTGTAAAAATATATTTGAAGCATACTATTATAATAATTCTGATAACACAAAATTAAATCAATTAATGCAAAATTTAACACCAAAACAAATTGTCGCACATCTTGACCAACATATTGTTGGACAAAATGAAGCAAAAAAAGCAGTGGCAGTTGCACTTAGAAACCGCTTTCGCAGAATGCGGACGAATGAATATATTCAAAAAGAAATCACACCTAAAAACATTTTAATGATTGGCCCTACAGGTGTTGGAAAAACAGAAATTGCTAGGAGATTAGCTAAATTATCTGATGCACCTTTTCTTAAAGTTGAAGCAACCAAATTTACTGAGGTTGGTTATGTTGGCAGAGAGGTTGAATCCATTATCCGAGATTTAGTTGAAGTAGGTGTAAAACAAGCGCGTAAATATGCGATGACGGCGGTTAGAGACGTGGCAAAGGTAAATGCTAAAGAAAAAGTTTTAGATATTTTGTTACCGCGTAGCAGTTCTTATAACACCTATGATGAGGAGACTAAAAAGAAATATCATAATACCAGAGAAAAACTCAAAAAAAAATTAGAACAAGGTGCAATGGATAGCAAAATTATTGAGATCAATTTAGAAACACCACAAACACAAATAGAGGTTTTAGCGCCTTCTGGCTTGAATGAAATGAGTGAAAACATTCAAGAGATGCTACGTAATTTTAATCCAAAGCAAAAATCAAAACGTAAGGTAAAAATTAAAGATGCCGTTAAATTATTTACCGAAGAAGAGTCTTATCATTTAGTTGACCACGAGGTAATTAAAGAAAAAGCGCTTAAAAATGTTGCTAATAATGGCATTGTTTTTATTGATGAAATTGATAAAATTACAAACGCTGAAGGATATGGCGGTGTCAATGTTTCACGAGAAGGTGTGCAGCGTGATTTACTGCCGTTAATTGAGGGGTGTTCAGTTACGACCAAGCATGGTGTTATAGATACTTATCATATTCTATTTATTGCATCAGGCGCTTTCCATTTAAGCAAACCTTCGGATTTAATTCCAGAATTACAAGGTAGACTACCAATTAGAGTGGAATTAAAGGCTTTAAATGTAGATGATTTTTATGCTATTTTAACTGAGCCAGATTTTTCCCTCATAAAGCAATACAAAGCAATGCTTACCAGTGAAGATGTAAAATTAGAATTTACAGATGAATCCTTAAAAGAAATTGCAATACTTGCATTTAATGTTAATAAAAATACTGAAAATATTGGTGCAAGACGTTTACAAACCTTACTAGAAAAATTGCTGGGTGAAATATTATTTGACGTACCCGATACACAACAAAAAACTTTTGAAATTACCAAGCAGTACGTTAATAATCAACTATCTGATTTATCACAGAATTATGATTTAAGCCGTTATATTTTATAGTTAATACGAATTTTTATAGTGATACAATCTAAATTTTTTATCTGCAATGAAAACACCAACTAACATCACACTGAATAAAGAAAAAAATTTGCTTACTGTTACTTTTGATGATATTAATTATCCATTATCAACTGAGTATTTGCGTGTTTATTCACCTTCTGCTGAGGTAAGAGGACATGGCCCTGGTCAACAAGTGTTGCAAATTGCTAAAGAAGCAGTAACTGTAAAAGAAATTCGCTCAGTAGGTAATTATGCGGTTGTTTTGGTATTTAGTGATGGACATGATACTGGAATTTACTCCTGGGAGTACTTATATGCATTAGCTAGTAGTCATGATAAATTATGGCGTGAATATTTAGCAAATTTAAAGGCAGCGGGCCATCATCATAGCTTGCATAAGTAGCGGTTGTTCTTTCTCTATCTATACTTATTTCAGCCTATAATAAGACGGTTTTTAAATTTTTTTAATGCTTGCTTTTATGCTAACTAATCAAAATATTTGCACAGGTATATATACAAAATTGACAGCAATTTTTTTATTTATCTTGATAATTTTGACATTAAAAATTGATGCAAAACCAATCACTTCCATAGAAATTACAGGTTTAAATGCGGTTTCTCGTGGTGTAGTGCTGAATTATATCCCTATTGAAGTTGGCGATGAATTAGACGAATATAGCTCTGATAACATTATCAAAGCTTTATATCAAACAGCTTTGTTTGATGATGTTTCCGTGTTGGTAGAAAATCAAATTATCAAAATTCATTTAACTGAAAAACCACACATTAGATCAGTTAGCATAACGGGTTATTCCGAAGCAGTAATTAATAAAGTATCACTTAATAAGCTTTTACGTAGTATTAAACTTATAGAAGGTGAAATTTTTATTGAAAGAACGCTAAATCAATTCATTGAACAAATCAAAAAAAGTTATGAAGAAAAAGGTTATTACGCTGCCCAAGTTAAAAAAAATATTGAACAAGATGAACAAAATCGTATTATTATTAAAGTAGAAATTGAGGAAAATAATGTGTTGCGTGTGCGCTCGCTTAAAATAAAAGGAAATGCTGCTTATCCAAAAAAAGAACTCCTGGATTTAATGTCACTTGGGGAGCCTGACTTTTTTATCATTAATTATTTTACTGAAAAAGATCATTATTCTAAAATTGAATTAGATGCGAGTTTAGCAAATATTAAATCGCTTTATATTAATTCTGGCTATATCGAATTTAAGGTAGAAAAAATAAATACCAAACTTTCAGAAGATGGCAAATATATTGATATTGAAATTGAAATTTTTGAAGGCGAGCAATATCGTATCGGTAATATTTATTTTTCAGGAGATACGCCCTTTTATGACGCTAATGATGTAAAAGAATTACTTACTTTTAAAACAGGGGATATATTTAAACAAAAAGATTTAGTGAGAAGTGTACAAAGGATTGGCAAGCTTTATACAAAAAAAGGCTATGCTTTCATCGCCATAGAACCTAAAACAGATATTGATGCTGAAAATAAGACCATTGTTGTTGATTTTCCAATTATTCTCAATCAAAGAGTTTATGTAAATCGTATTTTAATTGAAGGCAATTTTTATACCCAAGATGAAGTAATTAGACGCGAAATTAGACAAGCTGAAAGTAGTTTATACTCTAGTAAAGCAATAGATGACTCTGTTTCTAATTTAAAACGTCTTGGTTATTTTTCTGATGTGCATTTGCAAGTAGAAAAAGTCACTGATGTTAACAATCAAGTCAATCTAATTTTTCTAGTAACTGAAGCAAAAACAGGCAATTTTATTGTTGGTCTTAGTCACAGTAATGATGCTGGTGTTTCTGCTAATGTTGGTATTTCCGAGAAAAACTTTTTAGGCACAGGTAATACACTTAATTTGGCGCTTGCTCAGAGTAAATCAGTGAAAAATTATTCGTTTTCTTTTGTTGATCCATATTTTACTGATAATAAAAATAGCATCAGTTATGGCTTGTCTTATAGTGATGTGGATGCTAGCGAACTTTCTTTATCTGATTATCAGATAAATACTATTTCTGGACATTTAGGTTATGGTATTCCGCTTAGTGAGCATTCAAATCTTGATGTAAGATTAAGTGTAGCACAACTTGATCTTTTTTGTGGTGCTTCATTTGCAGATTTAGAATCAGAGCAATGCAATTTTAATGCTAGCTTTGATGCTAGCTCTACCATGACTGACTATAAGGAAATGAAAGTTAATTTTACTTGGTACAAAAATACGCTTGATAATTATTATAATCCTGCCTCAGGCGCACGTTCTGTAGTTTCTCTAGATATTGCCTTGCCTGTAGCGGATTTCCAATATATTAAATTCAATCTCAAAAATGATTTTTACCGTGCGTTAAATGAAACGTTTACTTTACAACTCAAAGCTAAATTGGGTATTGCTAAAGCTTATGGCGGTGAATCTTTGCCTTTCTTCAAGAGGTATTATGGTGGTGGCAGTGATTCAATTCGCGGATTTAAATTTAACACTTTAGGCGATACATATCCAGAAACAAACAAAGCAAGAGGTGGTGAAGTCTCTATATTTAGCAGTGTTGCTATTATTGCACCAGTTCCAATAATAAAGGATAATAAGAATCTTAGAATTAGCACTTTTGTTGATGTGGGGGCAATATATAATGAAATATCTGCTTTTGCTTTAGAGGATCTCAGAGCGTCGACAGGGGTTGCACTTTCTTGGATTACGCCGATTGGTCCGCTTGGCATTGTTTATGCAACACCTCTCAATAAAAAAGATGGGGATAGTATTGATAAGTTTGATTTTAGAATTGGCTATGCTTTTTAATGTTTATCATTAATAAAACTTAAGGAGAAAAGAATGAAAAAATATTATTATTTACTACATATAGCAATGATTTTTATCATGCCACTTAAGATATTTTCTGCTGATGATATTAAAATTGCTTATGTTAACCTAGAAGCACTGCTTCAAAATTCAACGCAATTTAGTCAAATTCAAGAAACATTGAAAGAAGAATTTACTCCTAAACAAGAAGAACTTGTTCAAGGTGCTAATTTGCTTCGTGAGCAAGTTGAATCTTTTAATATCAACAAAGCAACGATGACAGAAGCAGAGGTTCAGCAAAAAATAGCAGAACTCCAAAAAATAGAAACAGAGCTAAAGAACAAAAGAGAACAATTAGATACAGCATTAAAAACAAGAAACAACGAATTGCTTGCTAAATTGCAAAGACGTATCAATATTGCAATTGAAAAAATTATATCAGAAAAAAAATATGATTTAATTTTGTATCAACAAGTTGCATTTGCAAGTGAGCGAATTAATATTACATCGCTAGTTAATGAATATTTAAAAGAAGTTGAATAATCAAATTTTTAAACTGGGAGCACTAGCTAAAAAATTAAATGCTAAACTCATTGGTGATGGTGAAATTCACATTAAAAATGCGAGTTCTCTTGATGCTAAAAGTAAACACACCATCGCTTATATTAGTGATAAAAAACACCTAATACAACTTAAAAAAACAAAGGTTGCTGCTGTAATTTTAAGCGAAAATTTTTTGCCCTTTTATAAAGGTAATGCTTTGGTTGTAAAAAACCCCCATGTTACATTTGCTCGTTTTTCTAAATTATATTACGATGCAAATCAAATTAAATGTGCTATTCACCCCACTGCTATTATTGATGATACTGCACTAATTGGCACGCATGTATCTATCGGTGCATATTCTGTGATTGGAGCAAATTGTATAATTAGAGCAAATTGTATAATTGGAACAAACTGTGTAATTGGAAGTAATGTTAGTTTTGGTAAGCATAATCACTTAGGTAATCTTATTACTATTCACTCAAAAACAAAAATAGGTGATTTTAATGTTATTGCATCAGGTAGCGTTATTGGTAGCGAAGGTTTTGGCAACGCAAGAGATGAGTATCATCGCTGGCATAGTATTTATCATTTTGGTGGTGTTATCTTAAAAAATGATATTAATATTGGCGCGAATGTAACTATTGATAAAGGTGTGCTTGGAGATACACATATTGAAAATGGTGTTCGCATTGATAATTTAGTACATATTGCCCATAATGTTTATATTGGTGCACACACAGCAATAGCTGCAGGTGCTAAAATTGCAGGGAGTGTTTACATTGGTAAATATTGTTTAATTGCGGGTATGGTTGGCGTTATTGATCACCGCCGTATCGTTGATAATGTCACTATTTATGCAAGTACCATTGTTTATAAAGATATTACTAAAGCAGGTGAATATACCGGGATTATGCCGATGATGACGCATAAAAAATGGCATAGAACACGCATTTGGATAAAAAAACTTGATAAAATGGCAAAGTTTTTAAAAATTAAAAAAGCATATCTTCAGAACTAAGGATTGATATGATGAATATTGGTGAAATACACAACTACTTGCCACACCGCTACCCTTTTTTACTAATTGACAGAGTGCTTGAAATTGATTTAGGAAAATCACTCACCGCCATTAAAAATGTTTCAATTAACGAACCGCACTTTACTGGGCATTTTCCTAATCAGCCCGTTATGCCTGGTGTGCTTATCATTGAAGCATTAGCCCAAGCAACAGGTATTCTAGCATTCAAATCAGAAGTTGGTAGACCAGTAGATGGACGAATTTATATGCTAGTTGCTGTGGATAATGTGCGTTTTAAAAAAGTGGTGCAACCCGGGGATCAATTAAAACTTGAGGTAAAGGTATTAACTATTAAACGTGGAGTATGGAAGTTTGACTGTAGGGCATCTGTTGATGAGCAAATAGTAACGAATGCTACTCTAATGTGTGCCCAGAAAAATGGTCATTAAAAAAATAATGAGTAAAACATTAACTAGATATGAGCATTGATCCAAGGGCATCAGTTGATAAAAGTGCTCGTATTCATAAGAGTGCTATTATTAAGGAATTTGCTGTTATTAATGCACAAGTGGAGATTGGTGCGAATACAATTGTAGATGCACATGCTACTATTCAAGGTGCAACTAAAATTGGCAATAATAACCACATTTACTCTTTTGCTTCTATTGGTGGTGATCCACAAGATATGAGTTATCTTCCAACACAAAAAAGTAAATTAGTGATTGGTGATAATAATCTTATTAGAGAATTCTGCACTATCAATCGTGGTACGGAAAAAGATCAAAGTTTAACATGTATTGGCTCAAATAATATGTTTATGGCTTATGTGCATATTGCACATGATTGTCAAATAGGCAGTCATGTTATCATGGCAAATAATGCTTCACTTGCAGGACATGTGCGTTTAAGTGATTGGGTTATTTTAAGTGGTTTTGTCTTGGTGAGACAATTTTCCAATATTGGCGCACATAGTTACATTGGAATGGGATGTCATATTAATAAAGATGTTTCGCCCTACATCATTGTTTCTGGCAATCCAGCTAGAGTGCGTAGCGTTAATTTAAAAGGTTTAGAGCGGCGTGGTTTTACAATGCACAGTATTTTAGCAATTAAACGTGCATTTAAAGCAGTTTATCGTAATAATCGTGGAATAGCGCTAGAGAACGTTTTAACAGCATTAGAAAACGCAGAATCTAATAGCAAAGAGGTAGATTATTTTATTCAGTGTATTCGCCAGTCAAAATTGGGTATTATGCGCAATACAGATGAAGATAGGGTTTTTTAAAATATAAGATATTAGCGATTTTTTAAAATATAAATCTAAAAAATCTTATTTGTGAATCTTTTTTCTCGCTCACTATTTAAATCAAGCGCGACAGTCAGCTTGATGATTTTTATCTCAAGAATATTTGGACTTATCAGAGATATTATGATTGCACGTTTATTCGGTGCAAGTGCTGGCGCAGATGCTTTTTTTGTGGCGTTTAGAATTCCAAATTTATTTAGACGTTTATTTGCTGAAGGTGCTTTTTCTCAAGCATTTATGCCAATTCTTGCTCACAGTAAAGCAACTGATAGCCCATTAGAAACAAAATCACTTATTAATCATGTTGGCGCCTATTTGTTAAAAATATTAGTTGTGATAACTTTTTTTGCTGTTGTATCAGCACCTGCTATTATTTTATTGTTTGCCTTTGGATTTTATGCTCATCCAGAAAAATTTATGCTTGCAAGCGATATGTTACGTATTACCTTTCCTTATTTACTATTCATTTCGCTTACTGCTTTTTGTGGTGCAATTCTCAATACTTATCAACGTTTTGCTGCACCTGCCTTCACCCCCGTTCTATTAAATATCAGTATTATTTTGTGTGCTGTTTTTTTAGCACCATCTCTCAAAACACCAATTATTGCTTTAGCATGGGGTGTGTTAATTGGCGGAATTTTGCAGTTATTATTTCAAGTACCCTTCTTAAAAAGAATTGATAAATTACCACAATTAAATTTGCATTTTTTTAAGAGTAAACATTCAGCAATTAAAAAACTTAAACGAAAAATATTGCCTGCTATATTTGGTGCATCAGTAGTACAAATTAATTTGCTTTTTGATACTATAATCGCTTCATTTTTAATTACTGGTAGTATTTCATGGCTGTATTATTCAGACAGATTATTAGAATTACCGCTTGCTTTAATAGGCATCGCCCTTTCCATTACAACATTAGCTAAACTTGCTGATTATTATGCAAAACATAATCATCAACAATTTATTAAAACTTTAAAAAGTGCGCTTGATGTGGCATTTATTTTTGGATTACCTGCTAGTGTCGGTTTAATTTTACTAAGTGAACCACTTATAATTACTTTATTTGGATATAATGAATTTACACCCTATGATACTAGCCAAAGCGCTAGCAGTTTAGTAGCATATAGCATTGGCCTTTTAGCACTCATTACAGTGAAAATATTCGCTAGTGCTTTTTATGCCCAGGGTGATGTTAAAACACCTGTTAAAGTTGGTGTTATTGCTGTGCTTAGTAATATTATTTTTAATCTTATTTTTGCCTATTACTTAGGACATACTGGCTTAGCGCTTGCAACTACTTTTTCTGCTATGATAAACACAGGATTGTTATATTATTATCTTCATAAGCGTAATATTTACTCAGCCACAAGAGAATTTTCTCAGTTAAAATTATATTTACAAATAATTTTATCAAGTGCTATAATGGGCGTCTTTCTTGTTTATTTTTCACAACACAGTGAGTATTATTTACTAGCAGATGTTTGGCAAAGAGCATTGAGTATGAGTTCAACCATTTTGCTGGCGACACTTGTTTATTTTTTTGCTTTAATTACACTGGGTTTTAGGATAAAAAAATGACAAAGATGGTTGACTGTATCAAACTTAAAAAAAAAGCACCTGCCTTAGAAAGAGCGCCTTATCCTGGTGAACTAGGAAAGAAGATTCTCAATTCAGTGAGCCAAGAAGCCTGGCAGATGTGGCTTTCGTATCAAACAATGCTTATCAATGAAAATAGCTTAAATATGCTAGATGTCAAAGCACAAAAATATTTAAAAGTGCAGTTAGAGAAATTCTTCTTTTCTAAAAAAGGTGCAGATAAAATATCTGGCTGGGTAGCGCCCAATTCTTAAATGGCAAATCTTATTGTCATCTCAGGTGCCTCTGGTTCTGGAAAAACTACACTCATAAAGGCGTTACTTAAAGAATTAGATAATATTTCTCTATCTGTCTCTTATACAGAAAGGCCACCACGCATAGGCGAAATAAATGGTAAAGATTATTATTTTGTAAGTGTAAAAAAATTTAAAACAGCCGTTGCTGAGGGTGCATTTTTAGAATATGCAAAAGTATATGGTTACTATTATGGCACGAAAAAAAATACCCTTGATAAAGCTTTAAAAGAAACATCAGATATTATTTTGGAGATTGATTGGCAAGGTGCAATGCAAGTTAAAAAACATTTTAAAAACGCAGTTAGTATTGCAATTATTCCGCCTTCAATTGCAAGTTTAGAATTACGTCTAGCTACTCGGGCACAAGATACTAAAGCAGTTATTAAGCGACGTATGATAGATGCTTGTAATGAAATAGAACACGCGCAGGACTGTGATTATATTATAATGAACCGAACGTTTGAAACCGCACTTTTAGATCTTAAGTCAATTATTATATCTCAGCGCACAACACATAAAGCTAAAATGAAATTTATCAAACAAATATTAGCAGAATGTTGCAATAATAATTAAAATATAATTGAAATCATGCTTTAATGTCGGTAAAATATGTCTTTTCCGATATTTTAGTTGATTTCTTTAGGTTTTTGTCTTAGGTGTTGTTTTTTCTGGTTTTTTGTATTCTCAAATTTTCTCTATATTTTAATTTTTTTATAAAATGATTTTTGATAAAAATCCATCAGGGCTTGCTGTTGTTCAAAACAAGTTAGCAAGGCAAAAATATCCTCCTATTTTATCGGCAGAAGAAGAACATAAGTTAGCAGTTGCACTTTATCAAAATCATGATTTAATGGCAGCACAAAAACTCATCTTAGCACATATGCGTTTTGTTGCTTTTATTGCACACGGTTATAAAGGATATGGGTTAGAGCAAAATGATTTAATTCAAGAAGGTGCAATTGGTTTGATGAAGGCTGTAAAACGTTTTAATCCTTATAAAAAAGTACGCTTAGCTTCGTTCGCA
This sequence comes from Gammaproteobacteria bacterium, assembly GCA_965207345.1. GTDB lineage: Bacteria > Pseudomonadota > Gammaproteobacteria > PS1 > Pseudothioglobaceae. The sequence continues at coordinate 1,225,488 of OZ242280.1, forward strand.
GTCTATTGGATTCGCGCTGAAATTCACGAATTTATTTTTAAAAATTGGAAAATTGTCAAAATTGCTACAACTAAAGCACAACGCAAATTATTTTTTAAGCTCAAAAGTGCAAAGAGGCACATTTACCAATCTTTATCTAGAAAAGAAGCGAGTAAAATTGCTCAAGGATTAAATGTTCGCACGCAAGATGTTTTGGAAATGGAGTCTCGTTTGCAATTCAATGATGTTGGTTTTAACGTGACAAATCAAAATGAAAAAAATAATCATCATGCTCCCGAAGAATATTTAAAAGATGAATCTAAAAACCCTGAAATATTATTATTGGATACTGATCAAAAAGTTAAACAACAACAGGCACTATATCAAGCACTTGATGATTTAGATAAAAGAAGTTTGGATATTTTGCAATCTCGCTACTTGAAAGAAGAAAAACAGACCCTATATATCCTAGCGAAAAAGTATGGTATCTCCGCTGAGCGTGTGCGCCAACTTGAAAATAATGCAATGAAAAGGTTAAAGGCCAATTTGGCGCATCAAAATATTTAATTTAATAAATAGGAGAAAAAATGAATATCCGTCCTTTACATGATCGTGTGATTGTGCGCAGAACAGAAGAAAAAAAAGTAACAGCAAGCGGTTTAATTATTCCTGATTCTGCCACAGAAAAACCAGCTCAAGGCGAGGTAGTTGCTGTAGGTAGTGGCAAAAAAACAGATGATGGCAAAGTGCTTGCTATGGATGTTAGCATTGGTGACACTGTTTTGTTTGACCAATATGCTGGTTCAGAGGTCAAAGTAGATGAAGAAAAGTTGCTCATTATGCGTGAGCAAGATATTACTGCTATTATTGAATGATTATTTTTTTAAAATAAGGAGAAAAGTAAATGTCAGCGAAAAGAGTAAAATTTGGCTTAGAGTCTAGAGCAATGATGTTAGATGGGGTGAATGTTTTAGCTGATGCAGTTAAGGTTACCCTAGGACCTAAAGGTAGAAATGTTGTTTTGGATAAATCTTTTGGTTTACCCGTTATTACTAAAGATGGGGTTGCGGTTGCAAAAGAAATTGAGCTTGAAGATAAGTTTGAAAATATGGGTGCACAAATGTTAAAAGAAGTTGCCTCAAAAACAAATGATGTTGCGGGAGATGGTACGACAACAGCAACTGTGTTAGCCCAAGCTTTGATAAAAAATGGTCTTAAAGCTATTGCAGCTGGTATGAATCCAATGGATTTAAAACGCGGTATTGATAAAGCAAGTAAAACTGCAGTTATTGCTTTACAAAAATTGTCTCAAGAATGCAAAAAAAATTCAGATATTGCACAAGTTGGCACTATTTCTGCAAATTCAGATAAATCAGTTGGTGATATTATTGCAAAGGCTATGGAAACAGTTGGTAAGGAAGGTGTAATTACCGTAGAAGAAGGTTCAGGTTTTGACAATGAACTGGATGTGGTTGAAGGCATGCAATTTGATAGAGGTTATATTTCACCCTATTTTGTCAATAATCAAGAAGCAATGACAGCTGATTTAGAAGAACCATTTATTTTACTGCACGATGCAAAAGTTTCTAATATCCGTGATTTGCTTCCTATTTTAGAAATAGTCAATAAAGCAGGTAAACCGTTGTTAATTATTGCAGAAGATGTTGAAGGTGAGGCGCTTGCAACACTCGTGGTCAATAGCATGCGTGGTATTATTAAAGTTTCAGCAGTTAAAGCACCGGGTTTTGGTGATAGACGCAAAGCAATTTTGGAAGATATTGCTGTGCTCACTGGTGGTAAGGTTATCTCTGAAGAAGTAGGGTTAAAACTTGAATCTACAACATTGGAAGATCTTGGTTCAGCAAAACGTGTTACTATTGGTAAAGAAAATTCTACTATTGTAGGCGGTAATGTCAGCGATAAAAAAGCCATTAATACGCGTATTGATCAAATCAAAATACAGATTGAAGATACAACTTCTGAGTATGATAAAGAAAAATTACAAGAACGTCTCGCTAAACTTTCTGGCGGTGTGGCTGTAATTAAAGTTGGTGCTGCAACTGAAATTGAAATGAAAGAGAAAAAGGGCCGTGTGGAAGATGCTCTGCATGCAACACGTGCTGCAGTTGAAGAAGGTGTAGTGCCCGGTGGCGGTGTTGCGCTGGTGAATGCTTCTTCAAGTTTAGGTAATTTAAAAGGCGATAATGCTGACCAGGACGTTGGTATCTCTATTTTACGAGACGCAATGGCATCACCGTTTAAACAAATTGTTGCTAATGGTGGTGGTGAGCCTTCGGTAGTGCTAAATCAAGTGATAGAACATAGTAAAAAAGGCGATAAAAGTTATGGTTATAATGCGAGTACTGGTACGTATGGTGATATGCTGGAAATGGGAATTTTAGATCCTACAAAAGTAACACGCTCTGCCTTGCAAAATGCAACAAGTATTTCAGGATTGATGCTAACAACTGAAGCAATGGTTTCTGAAATTCCGCAAGAGTCAACCCCTGCAGCCCCCCCTGATATGGGTGGTATGGGCGGCATGATGTAGTTTTATCCTCTGGTTACTTGCCTTTAAAAGCCCTCTTTCAAGAGGGCTTTTTATTTCTTTAAAATTATTTTAGATAAGAAAATAATTAAGATAATGGTGGATTGATTATATAGAAATGTATTTTATTTATTTCATAATTTTCTTTAGTGTGGCATATCTTAATATCGCATTATGACAAAAACAACAACGCATTTTGTTTGCAAAAAATGTGGTACAACACATATTCAATGGTCAGGAAAATGTGCAAATTGTGATGCGTGAAAATTTATAATTTTTTATACGCAATAATAAGTTTAGTGAAAATTACTTGTTTATAAAAATAACATCTGTAAATCATTTAAAAAACGCCAACCTTTAGGAGTTGGTTTAATAAAATTTGTGTGTATCTCAAGTAAATCTAAAACCTGCCCTTGATAAAGTTTATCTTTAATGTTGCTTATTGTTTCACCTGTTCTTGTTTCAAATAATTTCACTGGGAAACCATTTTTTAAACGCAATGCTCCAAGCATAAATTCAAAACTTGTATTAGTAACAATACGCCTTTTTTTATTTGGATCTTGCATGTAATCTTTAGGTGATTTTGCTTTACTAGTGCGAATAATTTTTTGCCTGTGAATATCAGTAATTTTCCCGTGTGCACCTGCACCAATCCCTAAATAATCACCAAAATGCCAATAATTAAGATTATGTTTGCTTGGTATTTTTCCATAAGCAGATATTTCATAATGTATATAATTTTTTGATTTTAACAGTGTATCACCTGCTTTTGTCATTTTCCAGATTTGTTCATCATCTGGCATTTTAGGTAAAAATTTAGCAAACAAAGTATTTACTTCAATATTTAATTCATAAAACGAAATATGACTTGGTGCTAGATGAATTGCTGTTTTTATATCATTGATTACACATGCCAGGTTTTGTGGACTAATGCCATACATTAAGTCAATATTAATATTATCAAAACCCGCTATTTTTGCTGCGTATACCGCTTTTAGTGCTGTATTTTTTAAGTGCACCCTGCCAAGAGCTTTTAGGGTTTTATTATCAAAAGATTGCACACCAATTGATAAGCGATTAACACCTGATTTAAAAAATGCACGCAATTTTTCTAAACTATTCTCAGCAGGATTGGCTTCTAGTGTAATTTCAATTTTTTTATCAAAATGAAGACGTGCTGATAAACTTTGTAATAAGTATGCTAATTCTTCTTTTTTCATTAAGCTTGGCGTGCCACCTCCAATAAAAATACTTTTTATTTTGCGTTTGTTTACATACTCTAAATCTTGTTCCAAATCGTTCATTAAACAAGCAATATAATTTTCTGATAAGTTTTGATGCTGAGTATTTGTTTGATACGAATTAAAATCGCAATAAGGGCATTTTTTAATGCACCATGGATAATGAATATAAAGCGAAAGTGGTGGCAGAGTAAGCATATAAAATGAGCACTAAATTATTTTTAAAACGTTATTTTTGTTAGTTTATCAATGAGTGCTTTTAAAGCTTGTGCGCGATGGCTGATGCGATTTTTTTCCTCTATTTCGAGCTCAGCAGAACTGCAAAAGTGTGTTGGCACATAAAATATGGAATCATAACCAAAACCATTATCCCCTCTCTCTCTAAATAAAATACTACCCTCCCAAGATTTTTGCACGATTATTGGTGTTGCATCTTTAGCGTATTTTACAAAGACCATTGCACACCAAAAACACGCTTGTCGTTTGCTTTTTAGCACATTTTTCATAGTATTTAATAATTTTTTTCTATTGGCTGCATCACTTGCTTTTGCACCCGCATATCTTGCTGAATAAATACCTGGCGCGCCATTTAGTATATCAACAACAATACCAGAATCATCTGCTAGTGCTGGTAGATGTGTTTGTTTACTTGCATTTCTTGCTTTAATAAGTGCGTTCTCAACAAAGCTAAGTCCAGTTTCTTTTACCTCAGAGACATTTTTTTTCAGCTGAGGAATTATTTCAAAATGTCCTGCTAAAAGCATGCTAAGCTCCTTAATTTTACCAATATTTGAGCTTGCTAAAATAATCTTTTTCATTATGTTATAATTGCCCGTTTTTAAAAATAGCTTCTCTTAAAAATTTTAAGCTTTTTAAAATCTCAGAGAGGTATTTATTAATATTTTAAATATTAAAGCGATGTAATGGGAATGAATTTATGACTCAGGATGAAATGAAATATGCTGCTGCAAAAGAAGCAATTTCTTATATTACTAAAGATAGTATTGTAGGTGTTGGCACCGGCTCAACAGCAAATTTTTTTATTGATGAATTAGCAAAAATCAAACAAAAAATTAAAGGCGCAGTGGCAAGTTCTCTTGCTACAAGCGAGCGTCTTAGTAAATATAATATCCCTATTTTTGACTTAAATGACCTAGATACACTCTCCATTTATGTTGATGGTGCAGATGAAGCAGATGAAAATTTATATTTAATTAAAGGTGGTGGTGGTGCACTTACGCGTGAAAAAATACTAACAGCAAGTGCTAAGCAATTTATCTGTATTATTGATGAAACTAAACTAGTAAAAACATTGGGAAAATTTCCACTCCCAGTTGAAGTTATTCCAATGTCAATAAATTATGTAACAAAAAAAATTACTAAACTCACAGGTGCTAAGCCAATATTAAGAAAAAATTTTATCACTGATAATGGTAATATAATTTTAGATATTAATCATTTAAAAATTACTAATGCGCTGCATTTAGAAGCCATGTTGAATCATATTACTGGTGTGGTAACAAATGGGCTATTTGCAAGAAGAAATGCTGACATACTTTTGATTAGCACAGAAAATGGTGTTGTGCGCCATGTCAAAAAATAATATATTTATATAATTCATAAATTTGATATGAAGGATCATATGAGTACCTTCTAGTTTCCAAGTAAATAAATTATTCTACTAGTTAGTGGTGTAGGTACTAAAAAACCATTTATTACACTAATTAAGAACCCTGTTCAGTGCTGGCACGAGGGCAAATTAGAAGCCGATGTTATCAGTATTAAACTATGAATAAAATCAGCTTATTTTATTTCACTAACCTATAGAATGAGTTTATTAGTTACTTTTGTTAAACGATATTTTATTCTTTTAACCATCAGTTATTGACCAAAGCAAGACTTTATCAGATCACAAAATCAAGTCTTTATACTAACTAATAAACAATACGAACATTTATTAAAAAATAATCAGATTTTTATTATTGCAATAAATCAATTGCTTGTTTTACTTGTTTAATATTTTCGCTTGTAACATCAAGTAAATTTGTATTTTTTATCAAAAGTTTTGCACGTTCTAAATGTTTGAGTGCTGATTTAAGTCTGCTCTTTTGTGTTAGTGCATACGCCATCATAATATGCCATCTATCTATTTCTTTATTTGCTAAATATAGTTGTGCTAATAATTCATAAGTCTGATATGAAGCATTATACGAACGCGTAAAAGCTTTAAGAATACTAATAGCACGCGCTCTCATTGCTTTTTTTTCATAAGTTTTAGCTAAATAATACGTACTAACTTCATCACTTGGGGTTTGCTTTAAATTATATTTTAAGTAATGGATTGCTTGGTCATAATCTTGGGCAAGTGTTGCAACACGTGCTGCTAAAACATAACTGGCAGGATCTTGATTTATTTTTAGTAATTGTTTAATATAGCTCGTCGCATTTTGTGCTTGTTCACGCATAAGCCCATCATAAGCTTCCATGTAAAGTTTACTTGCCTTATCTTCAGCATAGACTCGTTTAAGGCTATAATAATACAAACGTGCACGCATTATTTGGTATAAAAAAGAAGATTTATAGTCGTATGTTTGATGTGCAGGTATACGTGTTAAACTTTCACTGATACGATTGATACTAAGCGGATGTGTTCTCAAATATTCAATAGCGCCCTCTTTATCTTTTAATTTGGTAAAAAATCTTGTCATGCCTTTTGGATTAAAACCAGACTTAATTAAAGTATCAATTCCTATCCTATCCGCCTCTTTTTCGTGTGTACGCGTAAAATTAATAGAACGTTGTAAATTAGTTGCAAATGCTGAGCTACTGAGTGCTTCTCTCACATCAGAATTTTTACTTACAAGAGAGGTTAAAATTGCTGCAATTAATAAATAATCATTATTTTTTATCTTTTGTTCATAACGTGATAAATGCCGTTTACTCACATGTGCAATTTCGTGTGCAAGCACAGCAGCAAGCTCATCTTCATAATCACTTGCAAGAATTAGACCGGCGTTGATACCGATATAACCATAAGGGCCAGCAAAGGCATTGATGCTATTATCATCTAATAGATAGAAATTAAAATGCGCTTTAGGTTCACTACTATAACTGACTAATGTTTTACCTAAGTGTTTTAAATAAAGTGCTAATTCAATATCTTGAATAATTTTATTAGTTGACCAAAGAAGGTTTGCAAACATCATGCCTTGTTTTTGCGTTTTAATTGGCGTATTTACATCAAAATTAATAATAGGACTTGCATTATTACAAGTAGATACTAGTGTAGCTAGTAAAAAACACGTTACCCTCAACATCATAAATTTAGTTAAAAAATAAATCATCAAAACTTAGTTACTCATATTAGATTAAAAATTAAGCAATTATTGATTATTTTATCACTACTTATGCAAAATAGTTTATACTCAGTATTTGCTAAATAAGCTATATATAGTGATGTTATTGATGATTGATAATTACGACTCGTTTACCTATAACTTAGTGCAATATTTTGCAGAGCTAGGGCAAATGGTTGAAACTTATCGTAATGATGCTATTTCCATTGAAGACGCTATCGCAAAAGCACCAGAGTATTTAGTCATTTCACCTGGTCCTTGTACACCAAATGAAGCGGGAATTTCTATTGAAATCATTAAGTGTTTTGCAGGCAAAATACCAATTTTAGGTGTTTGCCTTGGACATCAAAGTATTGTTCAAGCATTTGGCGGTAAAATTACTTATGCTAAAAATGTGATGCATGGTAAAACCTCTCTCATTTTTCATACGCAAAAATCTTTATTCTCTCGCATTGAAAACCCAGTTAAAGGAACACGCTATCATTCCCTCATTGCAAGTAAAAATCATCTACCAGAGTGCTTAATTATTACGGCTTGGACAAAAGATAATTCTAAAAATGGTATAGAGGAAATTATGGGCATAATGCATAAAAAATATAATGTACATGGTGTGCAGTTCCATCCAGAATCCATCCTTACCCATAAAGGTAAACAAATGCTTAAAAATTTTTTAAAACGCACTAATGCTTAAAAAATAAATTAAATACTCACATAACTAAAAGAGGTTGCTTTCTGCTTAAAATATTATAAGCACAGCAGTTTTTAAAATAAAATAACCCAGGAACCATATTATGGTAGAAATTATCCATTTCATTAAAAGTCAATTGCTATTATCATCTCTGTTCTTATTTTTACTTGCGTTACTTATTTTTAATATCACTAGTGTTAAATTTAGAAAATACCAAGAGATTAATGTAAATGAATTAGTGTCTCTTATGAATAATAAAAATCTAATTTTATTAGATGTGAGAGAACAAAAAGAGCGTATAGATGGACATATTAAAAATGATACGCATATCCCGGTGGGAGAAGTAAAGTCTAAATTAGAAAGTTTAAATAAAAACTATCCTGTCTTAGTGTATTGCCGTAGTGGTAACCGTTCGGCCCGCATTGCACAAATGCTGGGAAAGTTTGAATTTAAGCCTTATAACCTAAAAGGTGGGTTTATTGCTTGGAATCGAGCAAATATGCCTATTAGTAAAAAATAAAACTCTTAGTGACAAAAAAACAACTTAGTGTAATTGGTGCTGGTAGTTGGGGTAGTGCCCTGGCATTTTCACTTGCAAACAAATATAAAAATGTGCATCTTTGGTGTTATAGTGAAAAGGAAAAAAATGAATTGCACCCTTTTTTAATCAAACAAAAAAATATCCTCCCTACGCTGAGTTTAGCCGAAATAATGGATAGTCAGGCAGTATTAATTGTACCGCCAAGTCATGCTTTTTCCCAAACACTTCATCGTCTAAAACCATATTTATCTTCACATAAACACCTTGCTTTTGCAACTAAGGGTTTTGACAGCAAAAATAAATGTTTGCTCAGTGAAACTTTTAAAAATATATTACCAGAACAAAAAATAGTGTTTATTTCAGGACCTAGCTTTGCAAGCGAAGTAATAATGCAAAAACCTACTGCACTAGTTGTTAGTAGTAAATATTTTCTAGGTCAAAAATATTGGATAGATGCCATTGCAAGCAAAACACTAAGAATCTATAGTAATAAAGATATTATTGGCACTCAAATTGGTGCTGGAACAAAAAATATTTTTGCTATTGCAACTGGTATTGCTAGTGCACTTGATTATGGCGCTAACACGCAAGCAGCACTTATTACAAGATCTTTAGCAGAAATGGTGCGTTTTGGAGTCAGTTTAGGTGCAAAAAAAAATACTTTTATGGGGCTGACAGGCTTAGGAGATTTAATACTCACTTGCTCTGATAATCTATCAAGAAATCGTCGTTTTGGGAAAGTGCTAGTTCAATACGGTGATATTAAACTAGCACTTAAGAAAATAAATGGTGTTGTTGAAGGTTTAAATGCAATTGAATTTGTGCTTGAACTTGCACAAAAAAAACAAATAGAAATGCCTATCTGTGAACAAGTTTATGCAGTAGTTAAGGAGCATATTACGCCAAAAGAAGCTCTCAAAATCCTGATGTCCAGGGCACAAATAGAAGAATATTAATTAAAATAACTTATCTGTTTATTTGCTATGTGTAGTAAATAAATGAGAAAATTTAAAGAAATTAAGAAATTTAAGGAAAATCTATTAAAATACGCACTTAACATGGTTAAGCCAGTTATTTTTTAGGAAAAATATTAAAATATGAAAAATATATTATTTGTATATTTGTTAATAATTAGCTTCTTTTCCTTTGCGCAAACTATACCTGATTTTGAAAAAATAACAGATGTTAATATTCTTAAGCGAAGTTTTTTTAATTATTTACTCCCTATAATTAAAGTTGAAAATAAGAAATTACTTACACTTAGAAATAAATTAAAACGTTGGCGAAATCAAAAAACACTTTTTGAAGCTCAACAAAAGGAATTAGAAAGATTGGCTCGGATTTATAAGAGCAAATCAGATATTAATGCATTGCTTATGCATATTGATATCATTCCCTCATCACTTGCATTAGCACAAGCAGCAAATGAATCAAATTGGGGGCGCTCAAGGTTTGCAAAAAATTATCATAATTTTTTTGGTATTTGGTGTTTTAAAAAAGGTTGTGGTGTTGTGCCTAACTCAAGAAACAAGAGTGATACACACGAAATTGCAACATACGATAATCCAAGTAAAAGTGTTGCACATTATATGCTTACGCTCAATCGCCATGCTTCTTATCAAAATTTTAGAATGATACGTACTAATTTAAGAAAGTTAAATATATCTACTTTAGATGGTTTTATGCTTACAGTGGGAATTAGAAATTATGCTAGTATCGGCACAGAATATATCAAAAGTCTAAAGCAAATTATTAAATATAATGCGCTTTCTAAGTATGATTAAAATAAACCTTTAGAAAATCTAGAAGCTTAAAATGTTTAAGGAAATTGCACAGGCTTTAAAGTACTGGAAGCCGCTAAAATATCATAGGGCATCACAAAATATCCATTGTCAGAATCTAAATTAAGCGCATATCCTAAATCCAGCGCAGTTTTGTAATATGTATACCAAACATAAGATGAGCAATAAAAATAATCGCTATTTTTTTTATTTAAGCTAATACCATAATCTTTGTGATTAATATTTTTCAAATTTTTTAAAAATTGTGCTTTGAATGCTGGTGTCAATTTTGTGTAACGGAGCACCGCTACTTTTTTTCTTTGTGCTAGCCACCGATGAATATTTACTTCGCTATAACCCACGCCAAATTTTGGATATTCCCCCACTCTATTATCGCTAATCATTAAAGCAGAATGACCATACCAGCCAAGCGGATCTGTGAAATATTTAGGCGTGATAAGAATATCACCTGTTTGTAACTTTTCTTCTGCAGTAAGTGCAATAAGATCTGTTTCTTGCCAACTAGTGCTAGAGACAGAACACCCTTGTAAAAAAATGGCTATAATTAAAATTCGTAGTAAAAATAAAAAACTATTTTGACACAAAATTAGTTTTTATTGTTTTTTGCACTCTCATTTGTAATTTTAATATTTTCACCTATTCTAAAAAATACTATCTTAAAAGACACCACTAATTGAGCGTACCAAACCTTCTTCTAACTTTAATTTTGCTGTTTCAAAATTCAAATTAACCTGATTAGCTGTGCTTACGATGCGAGTGCGATAAGTTTTCCATTTTATTTGCGCTTTACTTTGTTGTGTTGTATGAGTGCTTATACCTTGAGTAATTGCTGTTTTTTGTTGTTGTGTAACAATTTCATCATTTAGTGGACGCTCACGCACTTGAATATCAGTTATCATAGTGTATAAAACATCATCCACCAAGGCATCAGCAACAAAACCGACAACGGCACCTGCTAAGCCTGCATTCCTACGACTAGATTGACTATCTCCTGCTAAAGCAAGCCCAACAAGTGCACCGCCAAATCCACCATTTAATGCAGAAGATGTTTCCTGCAAGTTAGATTTACCTACCTTTAATACATTAGCTTGCAACATAAAACTTGCTTGTGCTGGGTCATCTACGATCCTGTAACCCTTACTGCTTAATAAAGCTCTAATTCTGTCTTGTATTGTAAGTTGTTTATCAGAAGTATTACGAATATTAACAAATATTAGTCTTTTATCTCTTGCAACAGGTTCTAAAAATACTGTTGAACTCATTTTAGTTTGCACTGCTAAATTTCTTTTTTTAATCAAAGTTTCAGCACTACCACAAGCTGTTAATCCTAAAATAATAGCCATCATGAAAAATATATTTATTATTTTTAACATATTTCTCTCCTGCTTAAAAACATAACAATTGTAAAAGATTAACGTTTTGAATATTGCTCACTCTTACGTGCTTTTTTTCTACCCACTTTTTTACGTTCAACTTTTCTGGCATCACGCGTCACAAAACCTGCCTCACGCAAAACATTTCTAAAAATTTCATCATATTTTAAAAGCGCACGCGTAATACCATGTCTGATTGCACCTGCTTGACCAGTATCACCCCCACCTTTAACTGTTACATTAAAATCAAATTTATCTTGCATTTTTGTTACTTGCAAAGGCTGATTAATAATCATTGCCGCAGTTTTACGGCCAAAATATTTTTCAATTGGAAATTTATTAATAATAATGGCACCCTTACCTTTTTTCATATAAACCCTGGCAACGGAAGTTTTACGTCTGCCTGTGGCATAATAAATTTTTTTTGCTGGCATAATAAAATAAATAAAATTAAGCTTTAAGTGAATAAATTTTTTAATGAAATTCTAAATTACGTGGCTCTTGTGCATAATGTTGATGTTTGTTGCCTTTGAAAATTTTTAATTTTTTTAAACACGCTCTGCCTAGCGGACCTCTTGGTAACATTCCTTTTACCGCTAATCTCAAAACTTCTTCAGGCTTTTTTATAAGCATATTTTTTAAATTAGTTGACCTTAAGTGTCCAACATAGCCCGTATGCCGATAATATACTTTGCCATCTAATTTATTGCCTGTAGTATGAATTTTTTCCGCATTAATAACGACAATATAATCACCAACATCCATATGCGGCGTATATTTTGCTTTATGTTTGCCACGAAGATAAATTGCAATATTACTCGCTAAGCGACCAAGTGTTTTACCACTAGCATCCAAAATAAACCAATCGCGCTTAATTTCACTTGCTTTGATACTAAATGTTTTCATTACGCTTTATATTGAAAAGGTTATGCAAAAATAAGAATTCATATTATAGTAATTTTTACATGCAACATTTATCTATTTTATTAAAGGTTTAAAATTTATTTTTGCATTAAATGTGGAAATATTATTTATTATTTTAATTTTGCGTTGACATGTACATTTAATTGACTAACTAAACGTTGACATCCAGCACCGGTTAGCGCACAAATTTTATGTAATTTTCCTATAAAGCCACTTTCTTTTATAAATTGTTCAATGCGACTTTTTTTTTCATCTAGCGTTAATAGATCTATTTTATTAAGCGCAATCAAACGCGGTTTTTTGTATAATGCTTTAGAATAATTTTTTAATTCTCGTTCAATATTTTTATAATTATCCGCTGGATTAGTACGATCCACAGGTGCTATATCAACAATATGTAGTAATAATTTTGTGCGTGACAAATGTTTTAAAAATTCTAATCCCAAGCCAGTACCATGGCTTGCACCATGAATAATGCCGGGAATATCAGCGATAACAAGACGATCTATTTCATTAACAGACACCACACCTAAATTAGGATAAAGTGTTGTAAATGGATAATTTGCTACTTTTGGTTTAGCATCTGAAACTTGACGAATAAAACTTGATTTACCTGCGTTAGGCAGACCTAGAAGCCCTACATCAGCAAGGAGTCTCATTTCTAAATTTAGCGTACGTTTTTCACCAAGCTTGCCTTTGCTAAATTGGTATGGTGTACGATTGATTGAGCTTTTAAAACGCGCATTCCCTAGACCGTGAAATCCACCTTTAGCAACGATAATTTTTTGTTTAGATGTTAATATTTCACCAATTAATTCATTTGTTTTTGCATTATAAATACTAGTACCAAGGGGAACGCGTATGATTAAATTAGTAGCTGATTTACCACGTCTGTTTTGACTGTGGCCAGATGTGCCATTTTCGGCGTGGAACAAACGGTTGACACGAAATTCTGATAAAGTGTTAAGATTAAATTCACCTTCTATAACAACGCTGCCACCATCTCCACCATCTCCACCATCAGGCCCTCCTTTAGGAATAAAGCGCGCCCTATGAAAACTAAGACACCCTACTCCGCCATTACCTGCAATAACTTCAATGGAAGCAGAATCTATAAATTTCATTAAATATTAAATTAAAATAAAACAAGGTAAAAAAATGACTGAGGAAATCTTTAAAATCTAGAGTATTTAGTGGGTTAAAATTTGTCTTAAGAAACTTTTTAGACGCTCAGACTCTGGATTTTTAAAAAAATCTTGTGGATTATTTTCCTCAATAATCTGTCCTTCATCCATATAAATTACACGATTTGCCACTTTTTTTGCAAAACCCATTTCATGTGTGACACAAAGCATCGTAATGCCCTCATTAGCAAGTTCAACCATCACATCTAATACCTCAGCAATCATTTCTGGATCCAGTGCTGAGGTTGGTTCGTCAAACAGGATTATTTTAGGTTTATTGCATAAAGTTCTAGCAATCGCTACGCGTTGTTGCTGTCCACCACTTAGTTGGTTGGGAAATTTATGCGCTTGTTCAGCAATATTAACACGCTCTAAATATTGCATTGCGATATTTTTTGCTTGTAATTTATTTTGGTTTTTAACCCACATAGGTGCAAGCATTAAATTATCTAATACGCTTAAATGTGGAAATAAATTAAAGTGCTGGAATACCATACCAACCTCAGAACGTACTGCGCGAATTTTTTTTACATCATTCGTGAGATTAATACCATCAATTATCACATGTCCTTGCTGAAATTCTTCCAAAAAATTAATACAACGAATAAGTGTTGATTTTCCGCTACCAGAAGGTCCGCAAATTACAATACGCTCACCTGTCTTAACATTTAAATTAATATTTTTTAGCGCATGAAAATGGCCAAACCATTTATTTAAATCTTGAATCTCAATAATATTCTCTTTTTCTATCATAATTTTTCATAATTAAATTAGTGTGCTGTATTAAAACGTTTTTCTAATCGGCCCGCATATTTAGACATGTTATAAAGTATTACCCAAAATATCATTGTTACAAATATATAACCCTCCGTTTCCATACCAAGCCAATTAGTATCACTACTCGTTAATCTAACCATTGCTAACATATCAAATAAACCAATAATAAGCACCAAGGTAGTATCTTTAAATAAACCAATTGATGAACCAACAATATTAGGAATTGAAACTTTAAGTGCTTGTGGCAAAATAATAAACACCATTTTCTGCACATAGCCAAATCCCATTGCATCAGCTGCCTCATACTGTCCCTTAGGGATGGATTGTAAACCACCTCTAATTACTTCAGCTAAATAGGCAGCTTGAAATAAAGTGATGCCGATAAGTGCGCGCAATAGTTTATCAACATTAGTACCTTCTTCAAAAAAAAGTGGTAATAGCACAGATGCCATAAATAAAATACTAATAAGTGGCACACCGCGAATAAATTCAATATAAATAATGCTTAAATAACGTATAATTGGCATTTTTGAACGCCGACCTAAAGCCAATATAATACTAATTGGAAAAGAAACAATAATGCCCGTTGAAGCGATAATTAAAGTCAGTAATAAACCACCCCATTCATCAGTTGTAACTTCTTTTAACCAAAAACCGCCATACATTAGGAAAAAAGCAACAATCGGATAAATACAAAATGAGAGTAAAATTAATTTCCGTTTATACACCACATTAGAAACCAAGTTAAGTCCAACAACAATGGCAAATAAAATAAGTAATGCTAAATTTGGCCGCCACCTTAATTCTTCAGGATAAAATCCATAAATATATAAATTAAATTTTTCAATTACATATGCCCAGCAAGCACCACTATTAGTGCATTCGTTTGCAGTATTTGCAGAAAAAGTAGCATCCCAAAAAAACCAGTTTAAAAGTGGCGGTATGCCAGCAATTAATAATGCTAGTATTAAAACTGTTAAAACTGAATTAAAGGCGCTTGAAAATAAATTTTTTCTAAACCAATTTAAAAAACCTGTATATAGAATAGGCGGTTTTTTTGTCTCCTCTTGTTGATAAGTAGCCATTGTTTTTTCTAGATTTCTTTATTCTTAACTTTTGTTATCTTTCTTTAATTTTAAGCTTATGATTGATAATATTTAATATCAATGAAATCAGCAGAGAGATTACAAGATAGACAAGCATAGTCATCATAATAATTTCAAGTGCTTGTCCTACTTTATTGAGTGTTGTGCCAGTAAATACACTCACTAAATCAGGATAACCGATTGCTACTGCTAATGAAGAATTTTTTGCCACATTCAAGTATTGACTAATAATCGGTGGCACAGCAACTCTGAGTGCTTGGGGTAGAATTACAAATTTAAGTGATTGCCCTGTAGTTAGTCCTAGCGATTTTGCCGCCTCTTTTTGCCCTTTGTTTACCGACTCAATGCCACTACGAATGGCTTCTGCAATGTAAGTTGCTGTATAAATTGATAGAGCAAATACCAAGGCAAAAAATTCTGTACTAATGATTAAACCACCGCGAAAATTAAAACCTGATAATTTTGATATTTCAAAATGAAGTGGCCGGTCTAACAGGTAATAGGCAAGCGGTATTATAAAAATAGCTGCAAGCACATAACGGGAACCATATACCGTTTTGCCCGTTTTTTCTTTTTGGATACGTGCGTAATATTTGAACAAAAAAGTACCGACAATAATAACAAAAATAACCATTAGCAAATAAAAAAATCCTGCTTCAGGTATCATTTTTGGCAAATAAATACCACGCAGGTTGACAAAAATAATATCAAAAAAAGTGATACTTTGGCGTACTGGAGGAAAAGTATTAATGATTAGGTTATACCAAAATAGAATTTGTAATAACAGCGGAATATTACGAAATAATTCAATATAGCCGCTTGAAAATTTTCGCACAAGCCAGTTAGAAGAAAGTCTTGAAATCCCAACAATTAGACCAATTAAGCTAGAGAAAATAATTGCAATAATGGAAACGTATAAAGTATTTAAAATACCAACATAGAAAACTCTTAAATAATTAGAGGATTCATCATAAGAAATAAGTGATTCAGAAATTGCAAAACCAGATTCAGAAGTTAAAAAAGAGAAACCAACATTGATACCACGTGCTTCAATATTGCTCACCACATTATTTGTAAAGTGGTAGAATAAAGCGATGACACTCACTAAAACAACTACTTGAAATAAAAAGCCTCTGGTTTTATTTTGATAAAAAATACTAAAAAGTGATTTAACTAAAGGGTGCATGTAGCTAATTTTAAAAGAAATAATAGCCTTGTAAAAAATATGAAACTACAAAATTGAGATATTGCTTTAGTTTATCTAAATGGAGGTGAATACAATATACCACCATCACGCCAAAGTGCATTTAAACCTCTTTTAATGCCAAGTGGTGTATTTTCACCAACATTTCTTTCAAAACTTTCAGCATAATTGCCTACTTGCTCAATAATATTTATAGACCAGTTTTTGTCCAAACCCAAAAATGTATGAAAATTACTGCTATGACCAAGCAAACGATTAATTTCTGGATTATTAAAAGTCTGTCTTAGGTTTTTAGAATTAACTCCTAATTCTTCAGCACTAATCATCGCGTTGAGTGTCCATTTCACAATATTAAGCCATTTGGGATCACCTTGCCTAACTGAGGGCCCAAGAGGTTCTTTAGAAATAATATTTGGTAATAGCATTGCGCTTGAAGGTTTTTTCAATGTAGTTCTAATTGCATATAAACCAGACTGATCACTTGTAAGTGCATCGCAGCGCCCTGCTTCAAAATTATTTTTAACTTGTGCATCGTTCTCAGAAGCCAGTATATTGTATTTGAGGTTATTGGCTCTAAAGTAATCCGCTATATTAAGCTCAGTTGTAGTCCCAGTTTCCAGACAAAAAGTTGCACCATCCAGTTCTTTGATATCAGAAAACCCTAAATTCTTTCTAACTAAAAATCCTTGTCCATCATAGTAATTAATGCCAGCAAATAATAAACCAAGTGAAGTATCTCTAGTATAAGTCCAAGTAGTATTACGCGATAAAATATCAATCTCACCACTTTGAAGTGCAGTAAAACGCTCTTTTGGAGTAAGTCCAATAAACTTAACTTTATTACTATCGCCAAATACAGCAGCCGCTACTGCCCGACAGAGATCCACATCAATACCATACCATTTGCCTTTTGAATCTACACTAGAAAAGCCTGGTAACCCTGTACTCACTCCACATTTTAGGAAACCATGGTTACGCACAGAATCTAAAGTTGAGGCGGATATAAAAGTAGCTAAAGAAAGCAGAACACTTCCTACTAAGAACTTAAGTTTTATTTGTAGTTTCATATTTTTCCGTTGTTTAAGAAATTCTAAGATTTTAGTTTATCTAAATGGAGGTGAATACAATATACCACCATCACGCCAAAGTGCATTTAAACCTCTTTTAATGCCAAGTGGTGTATTTTCACCGACATTTCTTTCAAAACTTTCAGCATAATTGCCTACTTGCTCAATAATATTTATAGACCAGTTTTTGTCCAAACCCAAAAATGTATGAAAATTACTGCTATGACCAAGCAAACGATTAATTTCTGGATTATTAAAAGTCTGTCTTAGGTTTTTAGAATTAACTCCTAATTCTTCAGCACTAATCATCGCGTTGAGTGTCCATTTCACAATATTAAGCCATTTGGGATCACCTTGCCTAACTGAGGGCCCAAGAGGTTCTTTAGAAATAATATTTGGTAATACTATTGCGCTTGAAGGTTTTTTCAATGTAGTTCTAATTGCATATAAACCAGACTGATCACTTGTAAGTGCATCGCAGCGCCCTGCTTCAAAATTATTTTTAACTTGTGCCTCACTCTCAGAAGGCAGTATATTGTATTTTAGATTATTGGCTCTAAAGTAATCTGCTATATTAAGCTCAGTTGTAGTCCCAGTTTTCAGACAAAAAGTTGCACCATCCAGTTCTTTGACATCAGAAAACCCTAAATTCTTTTTAACTAAAAATCCTTGTCCATCATAGTAATTAATGCCAGCAAATAATAAACCAAGTGAAGTATCTCTAGTATAAGTCCAAGTAGTATTACGCGATAAAATATCAATCTCACCACTTTGAAGTGCAGTAAAACGCTCTTTTGCAGTAAGTCCAATAAACTTAACTTTATTACTATCGCCAAGTACAGCAGCCGCTACCGCCCGACAGAGATCCACATCAATACCATACCATTTACCTTTTGAATCTACACTAGAAAAGCCTGATAACCCTGTACTCACTCCACATTTTAGGAAACCATAGTTACGCACAGAATCTAAAGTTGAGGCGGATATAAAAGTAGCTAAAGAAAGCAGAGCACTTCCTACTAAGAACTTAAGTTTTATTTGTAGTTTCATATTTTTTCCATTTTTAGCCTAAAGAGCCTTAATTATACCTCATCACTTGAATAAAATATATCTTTTTAAAATATGATTTTTATTTAGTTAAAACAATTCTTTAATCATAAAAAATTAAACCTAAATATAGGAAAAATATTTAATTATTACACAATGTGAGTAAGCGTCTTTAGCCCGATAATAGTCAATTTTTACCTGTATTTAAAATAGCTGGTAAAAAATAACTAAGTTAATTTTTATCATTATTAGTATTTTTTAACTATAATAGTTTTTAATAATTGATTTAACAAGAAATAAGATAATGAATACACAAGAATATTTAGAAATGCTTAGAAAAATAACAGGTTATAACGATTATCGCATTGCTAAAGAATTAAATATTAACCAAAGTAATTTGAGTAAGTATAGTCGTGGCATTGCTAGTTTATCTGAAGCACATGCATTTTTATTTGCTAATATTCTTAATATTGACCCAGCACAGATTGTTGCTGACACCAAATTAGAACACGCTCAAAAAATAAACAACAAAGAAAAAATGCTATTTTGGCAATCACAAGTTGATAAATATACTAAATTACCTCATGCACAAATTAATATTGCTATTGGACAAATTAATCCTGTGCTAGCTGATTTAGACCATAATGCTTATCTTATTATTAATTGGACTAAAAAAGCACAACAATCAGGCGCGGATTTAATCGTATTTCCTGAGCTTGCTGCAATTGGCTATCCGCCTGAAGACTTATTATTAAGGGATAACTTTATTGTGCAAATTACTGAGCAAACAGAATTTATTTGTCGTTATTTGCCTAAAAATATTTATTTGCTAATGGGCACAGTTTCTATTAAAGAAAACAAGTGCTACAATAGTGCTCTGCTGATTTATAACCAAAAAATTATTGGTTGCTATCATAAAAAATGTTTACCAAATTATAGTATTTTTGACGAAAAGCGTTATTTTTACCCTGGCAGGGAACCTTTTATTTTTGATATTAAAAATCAAAAAATTGGTGTCATTATCTGCGAAGACGCATGGTCAGAGGCACCTATAAAACAAACAATAGAAGCAGGGGCAAAAATGATTATTAGTTTGAATGCATCCCCCTTTCAAATTGGAAAATACCAAGAGAGACTAAAAATTATATCTCAAAAATCACGCTTCTACCAAACTCCATTTTTATATGTCAACCTTACAGGTGGCCAAGATGAAGTGGTATTTGATGGAGGCTCTTTCTTTGTTAATGCCCAAGGTGAGTTAGAATCTAAGTGTGCTTTTTTTGAACAAACTCTTAGTTATACAAAACATAAAAAAATAATAAATGATAATCCTTTAGAAGAAAAACTCATTTATGATTCTCTAGTAACTGCAACTAGAGATTATATTAAAAAAAATAATTTTTCTAGCGTTATTCTCGGACTTTCTGGCGGTATTGATTCAGCACTTACGCTTGCTATTGCTTCTGATGCGATTGGATATAAAAATGTAGAGGCAATTTTGATGCCCTCTCAGTATAATGCCGATATAAGCTTATTAGATGCACAAACACAGGCAAATAAAATGAGCGTGGTTTACACAAAAATAGCAATTGATCCATTAATATCTATTTTTACTGAAAGTCTTTCATCTCGATTTTTAGGTACTCAAAAAGGTATAACTGAAGAAAACACACAAGCACGCATTAGAGGAACTTTGCTGATGGCTATTTCTAATAAAACCTCTAAAATGCTTCTAGCTACAGGCAATAAATCAGAAATGTCTGTTGGTTATGCTACACTTTATGGTGATACAAATGGTGGTTTTGCACCTCTAAAAGATGTTTATAAGACAATGATATATCGCTTAGCACATTATCGTAATACGCTAAATCATATCATTCCTACTCGTGTGATAGAAAGAGCGCCTTCTGCTGAACTTAGCCCCTACCAAGCTGATAGTGATACTCTGCCAGATTATCAAACTTTAGATGCTATTTTGCAACTATTTATTGAAAAAAGACACTCAGTCAAAGAAATTGTCAATTTTGGTTATGACACTTCTATTGTCAAAAAAATATGCACTATGGTGCTGAAAAGTGAATATAAACGTCGTCAATTAGCACCTGGCCCTAAAATTAGCAGTAATGCTTTTGGTAAAGAACGCCGCTATCCTATTACTTCTAAATTTTCACCTTAAGATTTTATTCTTTAATCTATTAGAAACCCTTACACAACTCATCACTTTTTACCTCAATTCCTGCTTTTAATTTTTCTTAAAGTATTCCCAAGAAATTCTATATTATCCTGAACTTGCTTGGTTATCCAGCTTATTTCTATAAGCACGGTGTATAATTTGATTAGACCATTACAAAGACTTTATCACTTAAGTTATGTAGTTTTAATAAAGCTATTCTACTTATTGCCAGTTAATAATGTTATGAATATCTCCTAATTCAGATAAGGTTTTATGTTGAATAACAAGTGTATTTGCCAGTGGTTGTTGTTGGGTTTGTTTCCAAGACATTTGAAGTGTTTTTGTGGTTAGTCAGACAAGTATTTTACTAGATAGGTTTTTTAGTGGAGTTATGCAAAGGTCTCTATTTATTTTTTGTAAGTTAATCTAACTTAAAAACTTTTAATAAACTTGCTATTTTATGTTCAGTTTCATCTGCTTCTCTTATTGCATTAGAATCAAAAACAATACCTGCGCCTGCCCTAAAATTTAATTCTCTGCCTTGTTTCACAAAGGTGCGAATTAAAATATTAAAATCCATATAACCATGATGGCTAATATAACCAATTGAACCTGTATAAGCACCTCTAGCAGTATTTTCTAACTCAGCAATAATTTCTATTGCACGCACCTTAGGACAACCGCTAATTGTGCCTCCTGGAAATAAAGCACGAATAATATCTGAAAAATGTTTGTTTTTTCTTATTTTCCCTTTAATATTAGAAACAATATGATGCACAGAAGCATAACTTTCAATGACCATCATTTCATTTACTAAGACACTACCATAAGAACAAATTTTTCCTAAGTCATTGCGTTCTAAATCAACAAGCATAATGTGCTCAGAGCGTTCTTTGGGATGCATAATCAACTTTTTTTTTAAACGATAATCTTCATTATAATTCCCCCGAGGATGCGTTCCTGCAATGGGTCTAGTTTCAATAATAGATTTTTGTTTCCTAAATAATCTTTCTGGAGAAGAGGAGATAATCTCAAAGTCTGCATAACGAATTAACGCTGAAAATGGTGCAGGATTATAAATACGAAGACGCTGATAAATATCAGTAGCGTTTATGTTATTTTTAAGCAATAATTGCCAATAGCGAGATAAATTGACTTGAAAAACATCACCTTTTTTTATATAAGATTGAATAGCTTTAACTTGTTGAATAAATACACCCCTATCAGTATTTACTAAGGTTGCTAAAATTGCCTTATCCTGATTTATTTTAAATTGATTTAATGCAGTAATATCAGAAAGAATATTGCTAATGCGCCTCTCATCTCCTGTTTCATCTATGATAAACGCTTCATTTGTATGATGTTTAATTATGATTGCACTCGGTATTTCAACCGCATAAGCAAGTGGTGTTCTTAAATTTGAAGTTTTTAATGTTAGGCTAGGCTCGACTTGCTGCGTAAATTCATAAGATAAATAAACAAACCAGCCACCGATAAAAGGTAAATCACCGTGATAGGAAATTTTCTTTAATACTTTATTAAGTTTTTCTAAAAAATCAAACTCATCTATGTAGTTTAGTACAATACTTTTTTGTGGATATGCAAGTAATAAACTATAACTTTTGCCCTCAGTTAGATGTGCACTACTTTCTAGTAAAAAGGGATATCGTTCTGGATTTTTACGATGTAGCGCTAGTAAATCAAAAATATGGGTAGGAATTTTTTGCACAATTTTTTAAAAGCCAATTAATTTGCTTTTAAATCCAGCAATTTCTTTTTAGCTTGCGCGGTAATTTTATGATCTGGAAAATGTTCTATAACTGATTCTAAAATTGTAACAGCTTTGTTTTTTGCATTTAATTTTGCTTTGGTATGTACTAATGTTACTGTTTTAACTTGCAAATCTTTTTTTGTAACTTTTTTACTTTTTACACTCTTAGCATTTTTTTTACTTTGTGCTAAATATAAATTTGCTAGTCCAAATAAAGCGTTTGGTAATTTATTATAATTTGGGTTTTCTTTTTGGAGAGAGGATAACTCTTCTAAAGCTTTATTGTATTCATTATTCGCCATATAAGTCCTAGCCAACCAATATTTAGCATCAAATATATTTTGATCATTAGGATAATCTTTAATATAAGTATTAAAAGCTTTAAGCGCGCCTTGATAGCGCCCAGATATTAACAAGCTTCTAGCTGTACGATAAGCATGAACGGCAAGATCTTGACGAATTTCTTGTGAAGTTTCTTCTATAGGTTGCAGAAAAAGCTTATTTTTTATACTACGGTTTTCTATTAATAATTGCTCTAATTGTTGATAAGATTTTTCCTGTTCTAATAATCGGTTTTTGAGTAAATCAACTTGATTAGTGAGTGCTTCAATTTTTTTGTTATATTCTTTATTTTTCTGATATTGATTTAGAATAAATTTTTCTACTTCAGGCGCCATTGCAAAAGTAAAATTTAGCTTTGACAAAAATAACACACACAGCATCAAACTGATAAGCAATCTGTTAAGAGAAAAACTTAAGCCCACAGAATACGAGTTAAATTAAAATTAGTAATAAGTTAATTCCACGCGCCTATTTTTTTGCCAAGCTGCTGCATCATGACCAAAATCTGCTGGTTTTTCCTCACCATAACTAATCACATCAACTCTATCCTCAACACCATACAATGCTAATATTTCTTTGACAGAAAGCGCACGATTTTCACCTAGAGCAAGGTTATAGCCCCGACCCCCCCTTTCATCGCTATGTCCTTCTAAGCGCAGTTTAAAGGTGCTATTATCTCTCATAAAGCGTGCGTGTTTAACAATTTCTGCTGTTTTATCTTCATCTAAATCCGCGCTATCAAAAGCAAAATAAAATACAAATTGTACTTGGTTTTTAAGTTTATTAATAGCACGCTCTTTAGGAGTTAATGGTATATCAGAGATAGTATTTCCCTGTTTATCTTGTATTTTATCCTCAGATAATTCAAGCAAATCTGTTACTAATGCTTCATCTGCAACCAAATCTTTTATTTGAGCATCAACTCTATAGTCACGAACAGGCACATCTCTACTTTCAGTAACTGGCTTTTTATTTGAAAAAACTCCTTTATCACTAAGCCAACTACAAGAGGGTAAAAGTAATACAAAACTCATGGCCATAATAAAATAAGATATTATCGTTTTCATGTTAATACTCAGTTAAAAAATAAATATTTAGTCTAAATAATTGGACCAGCTCGGATCCCTTACCTCACCTAATGTATCGCTCAGTTGATATGAACGAAGTCCATCAATAGAAACAACCGACAATACGCCAATACCAGCATTGTTTGTTGCATAGACTATCATACCACTATTAGGAGAAAAATAAGGGGATTCATCTAGATTGTTCTGTGTCATAACGGTCCATTCATGATTAATTAAATCAAATAACGCAATATGATAACGAGCATCTTTAAAGCTTAACATTGTTAAGTAGCGTCCATCTGGTGAAAAATTAGCACCACTATTATGTTCGCCATAATAACTCATACGTTTAGTTTCATTCGTCTTTAGATTTTTTAAATAAATTTGTGCTCGACCATTACGATTAGAAGTAAAGGCGATGCGTTTACCATCTGGCGAAAAAGTTGGTTCGGTATCAATGGCACTATGCGTCGTAATTCTACTTAAATTTTGTGTTTTTAAATCATAAATATAAATATCTTTATTGCCATCTTTAGAAAGTGTAAGTGCTAATTTTTCACTGTCAGGATACCATGCAGGTGTACTGGCAATACCATCAAATCTAGGTAATGTTTTAGTTTTTCGGCGTACAAACGGATACTTAATAAATATCTCTGAATAACCATTTTGAAAAGAAACAAAAGCAATGCGTGTGTTATCTGGCGACCAAACAGGTGACATTAGTGGTTCTGTTGACTCAATAATTGTTTGTGCACGTTTACCATCAGTATTGGCAATTTCTATTTTATAGTGTAGTTTACCAAGATTATCTCGTGTTACACTTACGTAGGATAAATGTGTATCAAATGCGCCTTTTTCGCCAAGCAATGCCTCATAAATCTTATCACTGATTTTGTGTGCAATTTTGTGTTTAGCGTTTTTGTTTACAAGATAACGAGAAGCAAAAATACGTTTTTTAGCGTAAACATCATAGCCATAAACATTAACTTCAAAAAAGTTTTTACCATTATCTTTGATGTTGCCAAGCACAACAGCTTCCATTTTTTGTGTATGCCATTTAGAAAAATTAACCGCATCTGGCGTGTCATCTGCAGATATAACAATAGGGCTATTTGGCGCATCAAAGCGTCCGCTTCTATTTAAATCGCTTCGTATGATATGTGCTATTTCAGTTAAATGTTGTGCCTTGCCTGCTACCTTAAATGGCAAAACTGCAATAGGCAATGCATTTTTATCGCCTTTTAGTACAATAACTTCTAGCAAAGCAAAACTGTAACTTGTATAAAAAATAGCGCATAAAAGAAAAAGGTTTCGTATTTGTAAAAACAAAGTACTCACTATTAATCGCGCTCTTCTATCCAATACATTTGTATCGCTTCCAAAATTTTTTCGTTAGAACGATGAGGCTCATCCACAAAACTATCTAAGGCAATGATCCAAGCGTGTAAATCAGTAAAACGAATGGTGCTTGGATCAATATCAGGATATTTCTCACAAAGTAAAATAGCAATTTCTAAAGAATCAGTCCAATGCAAGTCTTCTGTCATAATTTATCACCTATAAAAATATTTCCTATAGAATAGGAAAAATACTATTATACCAAAAATCTTAAATCTAACAGCGCAATTACAAGCGATCAGGCAGTTGCAACAAGAGTGTGAAGAGCGTAGCGTGGAACTTTGCAAAATCGGTAACGGGTATAGCTATCAATCACGCGCGTAATACGCTGAATTACGGTAGCAGGAGCATGGTACGACGGCATAAGCTATCAAATCACGCGCGTAATACGCTGATACCGCCAGGCTGTTGATGATGGAACTGACAATGACGCCCCTTTTTCAAAGAAGGGATGCCAGTAATGTAAGCAAGAGGATCGACGGAAAAAAGATGTCAGCCATTGAAGTAATTCAGGAGATTGTCATACATTACCACGCCTGCAACCTTTGCTTAGCGAGTACCCTTGATAGTTTCATGCAAGTTTCGTGTAGGGTTCTATAAAATAATTTACGTCCAGTAACTCATTGTATTATATATTCTATTTTTATAAAATCATAGATAACTAAAGACTTTGGAGTATTTTTTTAATTTTTTAAATTTATCTTAGGGGGCTATGGTGCCAGATTATAAATCTCATTTTATTACTTATGGAGATGGAAAATTTTATTTTTCTAAGGCAAGATTATCTAGAGAGGCAAAAAATTCTGAATTTTTTGACTCAATAAAAGTCTACGGCCGAAGGGATATAAGCAAAACGTTTAAAAAAATTTTAGCTATATTTTAAAACAAAAGCATGGGGGAGGTTACTGGATATGGAAAGTTTTTATTATTAGTAAAAGAATGGAGGAGATAGAAGAAGGAGATTTTTTGATATATTTAGATGCTGGATGCAGTATTAATATAAAAGGGAAGACAAGATACCTAGAATACCTTGAGATGTTAAATAATTCAAAATATGGTATTATTGCATTTGAATCTAATCCTAAAAATAAAGAAAGAGAGTTGACTACTAAAGAAATATTTAATTATTTTAAGGTAGGTATAAATTCTGATATAGCCAAATCAAGTCAAATTCTTGCAACAGTATTAATAATGAAGAAAAACAAACATAGTTTATCTATTATAGATAAATTTAAAGAAGTACTAGAGAGTAATCCAAAATTAATAACAGATTATTACAACAAGCAAAATCAAATACCCTCGTTCAGAGGTAATAGACATGATCAAAGTCTTTTGAGTATTATTGGCAAATTATATGGCTCAATATCATTAAAGAATGAATGTTTTTTCAGGCAAAGAAGTAATTTTGGTAAAAAGGAATCTTTAAAATATCCTTTTTGGGCGACGCGTATAAGGGATAAACAATTGAGGTTAATAGTAAGAAGAAGAATCATGATAAAAATACTAGGGGAAAATATATTTAACATAATAAGGAATAGGATAAAAGGCTAGGAAAAATATAACAATGTTTTATAAGTTATACTCTAAGGATAAATTTAATAAATTTTAATATTTTAAGTGCCAAAAATATTTGCCTTAACTCAGTATTATTTTTTATTAAAATAGTAATTAAAAGCGATTTAATAGCGTTATCTTTTTCTTCTATAACTACATTTTCAATATTAACACCTAATTTAGAAATAGCATTTGCAACACTTGCTAACACGCCACGGCGATTTTCTACATCACAACGAATGAGCGCGCTAAATAACTCATCACTTTCTCTATCCCATTCTAATCCAAGCCATTGCGGATGACTGGCTTTGACATGTTCTAGATTTGAACAGTGACTGCGATGAATAACCAAGCCCTTACCCTTAGTCATCACTCCTGTAATGGCATCATCTGGAATCGGATGACAACAGTGTGCAAAACTGATTGCAGTGTGACGAATGTGCTTAATGGCGATACTGGCTGGTTTTTTTGCATAATCAGCACTAATTAATCTATTGAGTAAAATAGGAATCAAGATTTCACCTAAGCCGATTTTTAAGAATAAACTCTCATCATCTTTGCATGCTAAAAATTTTAAACACTTTTGCCAATCTTGAACATTGATACTTTCAAGTGTCATGTTTTGACTAGAAAGTGCACTTTTTAATAAATGCTTACCCAGGCTAATCAATTTACTTTTAACATTATTTTGTAATTCAGTTTTAATCGCAGTTCTTGCTTTTGCTGTTACAACATATTTAAGCCAATTGGTTTGCGGTCGAATAAACTTATCGGTTTTAACATTGATGGTTTGTCCACTTTTTAATACACTAGAAAGTGGTTTTAGTTTTCTATTAACTTGTGCACTCACAGTATGATTGCCAATTTCAGTGTGAACAGCATAAGCAAAATCAATAATTGTAGCACGATAAGGAAGTTGTATAATATCTCCTTTCGGTGTAAATACAAATACCTCGCTTGGAAATAAATCTTTTTTAATTTCTTCTAAAAATTCTACAGAAGTGTCTGTTTTTTCCTGAATTTCAAGCATTGCCTTGAACCAATATTGAGGCTCTTGTGCTGCAGTTTTCTTGGTTAAAGAAGTTTGTTTAGAGTTTTTTACATAAGATTTCTTTTCTTTATAATGCCAATGCGCTGCAATACCATGTTCAGCGATAAAATTCATATCTTCTGAGCGAATTTGAACTTCAATTGAAATTTCTTGTGGTCCAAACAAAATAGTATGTAAGGCTTGATAACCATTTGTTTTTGGCAGAGCGATATAATCTTTAAATTTTCCGGGTAGAGGTTTGTATAAATTATGAATACTCCCTAAAGCACGATAACAAGAATCAATATCGGAAACAATAAGGCGAAACGCATAAACATCAAATACATCATGAATTCTAAGATGATCAATGCGCATTTTATTAAAAATACTATAAGCTTCTTTCGTGCGTCCACTCACTTGTGCTTTAATATTATCATCTTTAAGACGCCTTTCAATGGCAGATTGAATGTTGGTAATAAATTTTTTTTGATTACCTGCTTGCTTTTTAATATAATTCGTAATTACGCTATAACGAAAGGGATAAAGTGTCGCAAATGCTAAATTCTCCAATTCAATTTTGATAGCATTCAAACCTAACCTATGCGCGATAGGTGCGTGTATTTCAAGCGTTTCCTTGGCGGTATAGTATTTTGATTTTTCAGATACTGCACTAATGGTGCGTATATTATGTAGCCTGTCCGCTAATTTAATTAAAATTACCCTGACATCATTTGTCATAGCCAAAAATAATTTACGAAAATTTTCAGCTTGTTTTTCAAGATTAGAATGCGAAGATAAACCCGTTAATTTAGTCACGCCATCCACAATATTTGCTACCTCGCTACCAAATTGTTTGCTAATATCAGATTTGGAAATATGCGTATCTTCAATACAGTCATGCAATATTGCAGCACAAATGCTTGCATTATCTAGTCTTAATTTTGCTAAAATCGTAGCAACAGTAAGCGGATGCGTAACATAAGGTTCACCAGATTTTCTTTGTTGTCCTGCATGCGCTTTTGCCGACATTAAATAAGCAGCGCGTACTTTTTTAATGTCCGTATCTGACATATAATCACTAAGTATAGTATGCAGTATATTAAAATAGACTAAGCTGTCATGATTTTTTATCACTAGAGTTTTTGATGCCAAAATATCTTCCTAAGATTTTTCTTGCTATGTCTTTTTTCGTTTAATAATACGAAAAATTTAAAAAACATACTTCAAGCATTATATTTAATTTAATTTCACCGATAGTAATAACAACACTTTAGTTATAATGATAACACCTTATCTCTTGTTTTAAACAATAATTAGGCAAGGATTAATTATCTTAAATTATTAAAATAACATTTATAATGGAAATAAGTAAATTGAGTGTTTTAATATTATTAGCCTTGTTTTTATTAGCATGTTCAACTACAAAAGAAGATCCATATAAAGGTTGGACCCCAAAAAAATTTTATACTGAAGCAAAATTAGAATTAGAAAATGATAATTTAGAACAAGCCATAGAAATTTTTGAAAAATTACAATCAACCTACCCTGCTTCTAAATATAGTGCTCAAGCTAAATTAGAGATAGCTTATGCTTTGTTTAAAAATAAAGACTATAAAGCGGCAATTTCTAGTTTAGAAAGCTATATCAAACTCTATCCAAACTCTTCCTACCTAGATTACGCTTATTATATGCGCGGGGTTATTTCTGAACAAAAAAACAAGTCGTTACTGGATAATATTTTGATTGATGAAGGGCAAAAAAATATCAAAGGCATAGAAGATTCACTTGATTATTACACTTTACTTATCAAAAAATTTCCAGAAAGTAAATACAGCAAAGAGGCAATTACTCAACTTATTAAACTGAGAAATATTTTAGCTAAGCACGAATTATTAGTCGCTAGTTTGTATTATCGTAAAAATCTTTATGTCGCCGCTGTTAATCGTGCACAATATATCATAAAAAATTATCCTAATACACCTTCTGTTCCTATTGCATTAACACTGCTTATTAAGTTATATGACCGTATGCAGATGACAGAATTAGAAAAAGACACACAGCGTGTGCTAGATGCAAGTTATCCTGATTATCATATTGAACTAGATGCGATACTCAGCTTATGAGTAAAGCGGAATGGTCTTGTAGTTTAAAAATTGCTTTAATTATGGCAAGTCGCATGCTTGGCTTGTTTATGTTGTTTCCTGTTTTTAGTATTTATGCACAAAATTATCAAACAACGCCAATTTTCATAGGGTTAGCAATTGGTATTTATGGTTTGACACAGGCACTTTTGCAAATTCCTTTTGGTTATTTATCTGACCAATATGGTCGCAAACCACTTTTAATCATTGGGCTAAGTTTATTTTTAATCGGTAGCCTAATGGCAGCAAATGCACAAGATATTATGGATATTATTGTGGCACGAACCGTGCAAGGTAGTGGTGCTGTTTCTGCTGTATTAATGGCATTTTTATCTGATGTTGTACGCGCAGAAAAACGCGCGTATGCTAATGCACTGATAGGCATACAAATAGGTCTTGCCTTTATATTAGCAATTGTTATAGCACCAAGCATAACACATTATTTTGATTTATCAGGTTTATTTCTTTTGATGGCACTACTAGCACTACTAGCACTTTTAATAGCAATAATATTACCGAATACTTCAGTTCAAAAACAATATCAATTTTCAAGAGCACAGTTACATAATTTATTTTCTCCAGTATTATTGCGCTTAGATATTAGTATTTATTTATTACATCTTATACTCAGTGCTACTTTTATTGTGTTACCACTTATTTTATTTGACAGACTCAATATTTCTCTATCTGATAATTGGCAATTTTATTTACCTGTTATGCTTGTTTCTTTTCTACTAATGTTGCCTTTTATTGTATTATTTAGCAAATATAAAAAAACAAGCTTAGTATTCACTATTGCTATTTTTGGCTTAGCAATAAGTCAATTTTTACTTTATCAATTGCCAAGCAAAATTTATATCGTATTTATATTAATGAGTATATTTTTTACTTTTTTTAATATCCTAGAAGCGATATTGCCAAGCTTAGTTGCAAAAATTGCTCCTCAAGAAAAAAAGGGAGTAGCGATGGGAATATTTAGCACCGCCCAATTTTTAGGTATATTTTCAGGTGCGGCATTAGGTGGTTTTTTATATGACTTATTAGCATTAAAAACTGTTTTTTTATGCCTAGCTGTTATTGCTGTTTTTTGGGGTATTTATATCTTAAATTTAGCAAAAATAATGCAATATTTATCTTATCAATATGGTAAAAAAAGAAACTCAGTTAACGATTAATTTTGAAACAATACTTAAAGAAAATTTAGTTTAAAGGAGGGAAAATGGCAGGGATAAACAAAGTCATATTAATAGGAAATTTAGGTGCTGATGTTGAATTAAAATATACACAAGACGGTCGGCCAATTGCTAATATTAATGTAGCAACCAGCGAGACCTGGAAAGATAGAAGTGGACAGAAACAAGAACAAACTGAATGGCATAGAGTATCTTTGTTTGGTAAACTTGCAGAAATTGCAAACCAATATTTACACAAAGGTTCAAAAGTCTATATTGAAGGTAAACTGCAAACGAGCAAATACCAAAAAAATGGTGAGGATAGATACGCTACCCAAGTTGTCGTCAGTGGATTTTCCGGCACAATGCAGATACTAGATAAAAAAGATGCAAGTTACGAGGAAAATCAAGTGAGCAATCAGACAGACACTGCCAAGAAAGACGCACCTGTAAATGCACAAAATACTACTAAAGACGTACCTATTGAAACCGAGCCTGATGATTTCGAGGATGATATTCCGTTTTAGAAAATAGCTAAAAACAATACTGTTTTTAAATTTAGGCTTAAATTAAACATTAAAGTTTAAAGCAACACACTTTCTAAGAGCATTTTAGTATATTTGGATTGTGGTTTATTTAGCACTTTTTCGACTGTGCCCTTTTCAATTATTTTACCTGATTTAAGCACTATCATCTCATCAGCAAAATAACGCACAATAGACATATCATGAGTGATAAAAATATAGGTGATATTTCTTTCCTGCTGTAACTTTAGCAATAAATCAAGAATATGCTTTTTCAGAAAAGCATCTAAGGCGGAAGTTGGTTCGTCACAAATTATAACTTGAGGCCGAACGCATAGTGCTCTGGCAATCGCTACTCTTTGAAGTTGTCCACCTGATAATTGATGTGGTAGAGCAAACATCAAATCAGGCTCTAAACCAACTTCTTCAAAAAGCTTAGCGACAGCCACCTCAGTTGTATGAGCAATATTAAGCGCTTTCATTGATTCAAGCAAAGTATTGCGTATTTTTTTTCTTGGATTAAATGAACTCACTACATTTTGAAACACAATTTGCACTGACTGTGCATAATGCGTTTTATCTATCGTATTGATAGCTTTATGCGCATAATAAATTTTTCCTAACTTTGGAGTTAATTCGCGCATAATGACTTTGGCAATTGTACTTTTACCGCTGCCTGATTCTCCAACAATTGCTAAGTTACATCCAGATTTCAAATGAAAAGAAATGTTATCTAAAGCTTTAAAAATACGCATTTTTTTTAAAAATACGCGTTTTTTAAATACTACACTTAAATTTTCTATACGAAATACAACATCACCTGCTCTGTGTTTGTGTTTTGTCACAGGCAGTGTATTTAACAATATTTTCGTATAAGGATGCTTTGGTGCGCGAAAAAATTGCTTTGTTTCACTAACTTCCAGTAATACTCCTTCTTTGATTACAGCCACGCGATTTGCCATCATTTTAACAAGTGCTAAATCATGTGTAATGAGCAAAATAGATAAATTTTGTGTTTGTCTTAAATGTAGTAGCAGTAATAAAATTTGTTTTTGTATATTGACATCAAGTGCTGTTGTTGGCTCATCAGCAATAAGCAATTTAGCACCGCCAGCAAGTGCAAGTGCAATCATTGCGCGCTGTTTTTGTCCACCTGATAACTCATAGGCATATTTATCAAAAGTTAACATATCCAATTCAACAGCATGCAATAATTTTTCTGCTTTTTTTCGTGCACTTTGTTTACTTAATTTAAAATGTGTTTTCAATGTTTCTATGAGTTGTCCGCCCACACGAAGTACAGGATTGAGCGCACCATCGCTATTTTGAAAAATAAAACCAATTTCTCTGCCACGCACAGCAGTAATATGTTTTTTATAAATTAAATTTTCATTTTGATAATAAATTGCACCACTCGCTTTTAATCCGTCTGGCAATAATTGTAAAATACTCAAACTCATTAGTGTTTTACCACTGCCTGATTCTCCTACTAAAGCAAAAATTTCACCTTGTTTAATATTAAAACTTAGCCGTGATACTAAAATTTTACTGTGCGCATGTATGGTTAAATTTTTTACAGAAAGCATCATTTTAAAAAGGTAAAATTCATCGGTATTATCTATTTACAAATATTTTTAGCGATAAGTTATTTAGATCTAGGGTCAAAAACTTCACGCACTTTATCTGAAAATAAGTTAACTGAGAGCACCAAAATAAACATAAACAAAAATGCCGCAAGCAGTGACCACCAAACTATAGGAGTTTTTGTGAGCTCTAAACGTGCACCATTAATCATATTGCCCCAGCTCATTGTAGTTGCATCAACCCCAATACCCACATAAGAAAGCACCGCTTCTATGAGCACAAGCGCACTAAAATCAAGCACAATAGTAATGAGCACTAAGTGCATTACGTTAGGCAGTAAGTGTGAAAAAAGAATACGCCAATGAGCAACTCCAAAAATACGCGCAGCAGTTATAAATTCGTAAGATCTTAATTTTAATGTTTCAGCACGTACAAGACGACACAGACTAGTCCAAGAAGTCATTGCTAATACCCCACATAACAATAATAACTTCATATCAGCGCGCATGAGTGCTGAGCTAAATTCATGTGCATATTTATCCATATAAACTTGCAAAATAACAACAAGTGCAGCAATGAGTAAGATACTAGGAATAGCATTAATAGTAGTATAAATAAATTGAATAATATCATCAAGCCTACCTCCAAAATATCCTGCTAATAAACCAAGTATTATCGCAAAAGGTAAGGCAAAAATAGTAGTTAAAAACCCAAATAATAGTCCTGTTCTAATACTTTTCATACTTTTGTAAAAAACATCAATACCTGCTTTATCAGTGCCAAAAATATGGTAATGTGGTAGGATTTCTGCAATCCAAAAACAAATGAATGATAAAGCAGACAAGGTGATAACAGCTGCTTTTTTTGCACTAGAATTTAAACCAGTGGGATAGAAATATAAGTAAAGAAGTAATAAAATGACACTAAAAATTCCCCACTTCATAAATGCTAAGAAGGTTTTTTTCAAAATATCTTGCCTGAGCTCTTGTGTGCTATCAATATGAACGTCTACGTATTGAAGTTTAGGATAACCTCTTAATCCATTCGCCAAATATTCTTTGTCAAATTGTTTGTAATCAAGTGGTTTAGAATAAGTTTTCTCGCTACTGTTCAGTGCTGGTTCAAGTAGCTTATCAAGCATACTATAAATTTTAACTTGATGGTTGATTTTAAAATGAATTGAATCAATGAGTGCGATAGCAACATAAAACAAAAAAATAATAAATGTAATAACTGCTACTGGGTAGCTAAATATTTTTTGCCACTTCTGTTTTAAATCATTTGAGCGATAAATAAAGTAAATAGCAAATATTGTTGTCAAAAATGACGCCCATAATAAAATGTCTGTCCAAAGTAATATAAAGTGCATTATTTCAAGCGCACGCGCGGGTCAACCAAAGCATAAGATATATCAGTGAGCAATAAACCAACAATATAAAGCACTGCACCCAAAAAAACCATTGCACGTACAATAGCAAAATCTTGTGCATTAATCGCATCAATGGTATAGCTACCGAGTCCAGGAATTGCAAAAAATGATTCAATTAGGAGGCTACCCATAAACAGACTTGGTATTACGACAACAACACCTGTTAAAATTGGAATCATTGCATTTTTGAGCACATGTTTAAACAATAGGCGTATTTCACTTAAACCGCGTGCACGCGCAGCAGATACATATGCTTTGTTAATTTCTTCTAAAAAAATACTGCGATACCAGCGCACGCCTGCACCTAAACCAGAAATAACACCAATTGCTATTGGCAGATAAATAAAACGTAATACATCAAATCCACCTTGATAACCAGAGATAGGTGCTAAATGCCATAAGTTAGCAAATAACATTTGGCCAATAATAATATAAAATAGCGGTGAAATAGACATCAAAATTACCGTAGTAATCAAGCCGTAACTTGCTATTTTCTGATGATGAAAATATACCATCCAAAGTGCAAAAGCAATATTAACAATCAGTGCGATAAAAAAACTAGGTAGAGCAATTGCTAAACTAGGCCACATTCTTTTAGAAATATCATAATTAATATTACGTCCTAAATCAGACTGACCAAAATCAAATTTAAGTAATGGTAGGGATTTTTGATAAAAAATAGTTTCAGTGATTTGTGCTAAGCCTTGAACTTCTCTATTAAAAAAAAGTGGTTTATCATAGCCTTTTTCTACTTTCCATCTTGCAATATCTTCATTGCTTACGTGTTTTGATCCTAACTGGATATTTGCCATATCATCAGGCGTATTTACAACAAAAAATAGTAAAAAAGTAATTAAATTAACACTGAAAATAATCGGTATCGCATACAGTATTCTTCTAACAATATAATTAAACATGATATATAGTTTTAATCCAAAATTTATTTTTTAAGGACCACATAATTTCAGTTAAAAATCTTTTATTATAAGGCAAAATAACGCAAAAATATCAAATGATAAAAGTGCGATAAGAATAACATAAAACAATAAAAAAGGGAGGTAGTACCCTTATTATCAATTTTAAAAACTAATTTAATAGCGATACATAGGATAAGCATAAACGCCCCAAGTATATGGATTAGAATATGGGGACAGACATATAAGGCGATAAAGTTGGTATACCATCCTTATCATTGACTACACCATCATTTAATTTGCCTTTGGTATAAAATGCATTGTAATCGTAACTGTAACTATGATAAGAAAAACTGCGACTACTATTATAGTACGGATAACCACTGCTATAATTTGTATCATTGCCATAAGGATAACCGCGGCGGTCGTTATCAAAAACATCTTCTATTTATTCAAATTATTGTTACCCTAAAAGGCATTAACGCTTATTGAAAAACAACAAATAGAATAAAAGTTAGCAAAATATTTTTAGTTTTCACACCATCTATTCCAATAATTAAAATGAGCTAGTCATTATACCGCATGGCTATTTTACAGTTAGCTAAGGCAATTTTTATTGTTGACTAAATAAAATTTATCTTGTTGCATCATAGCGTTTCTCAACGCCATTTGGAGACATAACAATTTGGAATAATTGTAAATATCGTCCGCGAAAAGCACCTGCACAAGAAAGTAAATAATAGGACCACATTCTATAAAAAGAATCGTCATATTTTGTTTTTAAAAACTGCCAGTTATGGTTAAAATTTTTATACCAAGCCATCAAAGTTTTATGATAATCATAACCAAAATTTTGTATATCTTCTATCACAAACAAATTCTCTGTGCTTTTACTAATTTGACTAAGTGATGGAATCATTGAATTTGGAAAAATATATTTTTCCACCCAGGCATTTGTGTTGTAATTAGAAACACTATCACCAATAGTGTGTAGTAACATTAAGCCATTATTTTTGAGTGCTCTACAGCATACCTCCATATAAGTTTTATAATTTTTATAACCCACATGTTCAAACATGCCAATTGAATAAATACGGTCAAATTTTCCACGTATAGATCGATAATCCATTACTTTAACTTTAATTGGTAAATCTTTATAATTTCTATTAATATACTCCTCTTGTTTCG
The DNA here is from genome assembly GCA_965207345.1 of Gammaproteobacteria bacterium. Lineage (GTDB taxonomy): Bacteria > Pseudomonadota > Gammaproteobacteria > PS1 > Pseudothioglobaceae. The sequence goes on from OZ242280.1 coordinate 1,262,612, forward strand.
TTGAAATTGTAATGCCTAAAACCGTAACATCATATTTTTTCGCAAGAAAAGCCATCATGGAACCAAAACCACAGCCAATATCCAGTATCTTCATTCCTGGCTTTAACATTAACTTTTTTGCAATTAAATCAAATTTAGCCTCTTGTGCTTCTTCTAAAGAATTTGCATTTTTCCAATAACCGCAAGTATATGCCATCGTCTTGCCAAGCATTTTTTGATATAAACTATTGCCAATATCATAGTGCATCTTAGAGACTTTGAATGTGCGTTTTTTAGTTTGTAAATTTAGCACACTAAAAATAAATTTAAAAAATATACCTCTCGCACTAATTGTATTAGCCTCCTTTGTAATAGAACGCGTCAAACGATAAAAAAATTCATCTAAATGATCAACATCAAACCAGCCTGCCATATAGGCTTCACCAAAACCAAGATAACCGTTAAACAATAAACGACGCCATAATTTTGAATTATTAACTTTAATATCCCATGCACGCGTGCCGTTAATTTTAATATCACCTTTAGCAAGGATTTTTTGATATTTAGATTCTAAATTCACTTTAATGTTCACTTTGTAATTGTGTAACTTTAAGATAATCCTAACACGTTACTCATAGTGTATAGGCCATTTTTTTGTGTTTTTAACCACAGTGCTGCTTTAAGTGCTCCACGTGCAAAAATATTACGAGAACTTGCTTTATGCGTAATTTCAATACGCTCACCTGCCATAAAAAAATATGTTGTATGCTCACCAATAACATCACCCCCGCGAATAGAAGAAAAACCAATTGTTTTTTTATCTCTAACTGTATTCATCTGATGTTTTGCATAAATTGCACAATCATTTAAATCTCGCCCTAAAGCACAAGCAATTACCTCGCCCATTTTGAGTGCTGTGCCTGAGGGCGCATCTATTTTATGGCGATGATGTGCTTCAACAATCTCAATATCAGCTTCATCGCCAATAATACGCGTTGCTTGCTCTAGTAGTTTAAGTGTAATATTAACACCTGTACTCATGTTTGCAGAAAAGACAATAGCCATTTTAGTTGCAAAATTATTTAGTTTTTGTAATGCTTTATTATCAAAACCTGTAGTGCCGATAACCATTTTTTTACCCAATTTAGCACAAATTGGTAAATAAGATAGCGTTGCTTTGGGGTGTGTAAAGTCAATCAATACTTCAAAATCATCTGCATAACTAGATAAATCATCGCCCTCATCTAGTGTTTGAGTTAATATCACATTTTTAAAAGTATTGCTTTGGGAAATTAAACTTTTACCCATGCGCCCACTTGCACCGCTAATTGCTATTTTTACCACTGGTTTAATCCATTTAAAAAATATAAAGCAAAATTTTATTAGGTCAAAAAATTGGGGCGAGAAACGGGGCTCGAACCCGCGACAACTGGAATCACAATCCAGGGCTCTACCAACTGAGCTATTCCCGCCACATTCTATACTAGATAAATATGGCCTTTAAAGTTTGTAACACTAAAAGTTAAAATGTGCAAATTTTTATTTTTCAAATGAAATAAACGCAAGCCAGAAATATAAAAATGCAGTATTATACAAAAAAATCTTAATAATCGCTAGGATTTTTCCTTTCCATTTATTAAGTTAAAATATTTTTTATCATTTATTTGTGTATTGAAATACTGTGAAAATAAATTAAATCATTCAAAAAATACAGCAGTTCGACTGACCTCTATTGTTAGGGTGCTTACTGTTCAAAATTATGCATTAAGGGTCGTTGTATCATATAGTACAGCTTTATTAATTTTATTTAGTTAGGTAAATAAAGCGTTAAAATAAATACTCAGCTGGTTTTTCAATGCCATTAATCAGCTATTTTATCTGCTTCTTCGTCGCCGTCTAGGTCAAGTGCACCTTCTTTAAAAACACGACTCACTAAAATATCGTCATCTTCAATGGTAATAAGGTCTTTTTTACTAACATTATTATTAGCACTAAATAGTCTATTTGCTTGACGAAGACGCGCACGGTCAATTGCATTACGAATTGAGCGTGCATTGGCAAAATGTGGTAATTTCATTCTAAGCTTGATATACTCAAAAAACGCTACCTTGGCATCATCACTAAAACTGTAATTCAGTTGCTTCATCATCAATTGTGCTATTGCCAATAATTCTTCTGCACTATAATCGGGAAAGTCAATATGGTGTGCAATACGAGAGCGCATACCAGGATTAGAATGAAAAAATTGGTCCATTTTATCTTTATAACCCGCTAATATCACCACTAAATCATCACGGTTATTTTCCATAACCTGAAGCAGAATTTCTATAGATTCAGCGCCATAGTCGCGTTCATTTTCTGGTTTATAAAGATAATAAGCCTCGTCAATAAATAAAACACCCCCCATAGCTTTTTTAATAATTTCTTTAGTTTTAGGCGCAGTATGACCAATATATTGACCCACTAAATCATCCCTAGTAACTGACACTAGATGTCCTTCACGCATATAACCTAAACTTTTTAAAATCTCGCCCATACGCATAGCAACAGTGGTCTTACCAGTACCAGGGTTACCGGTAAAGCTCATATGTAGTGTTGGTGATTGGTTAGATAACTCAAACGACTTACGCATCTTATCTACTAATAATAAGGCAGCAATCTCATGGATTCTAGTTTTAACTGGCACAAGTCCAATGAGTTCTTCGCCTAACTGCTCTAAAATACCTTGAACTTTTGAATCTTTTAAAACTTGCTGTAAATTAATTGTCTCGTTCATATTTTTCTACTATTAGTAATAGACCTGCTGAAAACTGATATAGTTTAGCTGGGCATTAAAATCCTTGTTGATCTGTTTTTATTTTTACTCATAGTGCAAAATTAACCGGTGCAGAAGTAATGCAGTATTACCTTTACACCAGTTACACTTAATGTTTTTTAGTATCTTTCCATTTCAGGCTTTTGAGCAGAGTAAGGATAGGTAGTATAGCTGATATGACGACCTTCCTGCTCTTGACGCATCAACCCAAAACCAGACTCTTGTGCTGGACGGTTAACAATAAAACTCATTTTAACTGACTCCCAACCACGGGTTGAATCAAATGCACTGATACGCATATAGTGGTTAGGAAAGGTTTTGCGACAGTCACTAACCTCCATCATAATACCCGCTGGGTCTTTGAGGTCAAACATAGGGCGACCAAATAATTCCCAATAAGTATTACGCGGATGAGGGTCATCGGTATATTCAATGCTTACTGCCCAATTATTTTTCAAAGCATATTTAATTTGTGCGGTGATTTGCTCATCGGTTAAATCAGGCAAAAATGAAAATTGCCCTTGAGTAATACGCTTGTTGTAATTTGTCATCATAATAACATCTCCTGCTAAATTATTAAATTAAACGTTACCAGTAGCTGTAGGCACAAAATCAGCTGTATCAGTTGATTCGTAGTTAAAGGTAACATCCTTCCAAGTATCTAAAGCCGCTTGTAATGGTGCACAAGTTTTTGCTGCTTTTTGCAAAATTTGCGGTCCCTCACGCAGATAATCACGACCTTCGTTTCTTGCCATAATCATAGTTTCTAAAGCAACACGATTAGCAACAGCACCTGCCTGAATGCCATCAGGGTGTCCAATAGTACCACCACCAAATTGTAGAACAACATCTTCACCTAGATAGTGAACCAATTGGTGCATTTGCCCAGCGTGAATACCACCTGACGCGACTGGCATAACTTTATTAAGTGACGCCCAATTTTGTTCAAAGAAAATACCAAGAGGTAAATCTTGCTTTAAATGATCTTTTAACAAAGTATCATAAAAACCTTTAATTATTAGAGGGTCGCCTTCTAACTTGCCCACTACAGTGCCTGCATGAATGTGATCCACACCTGCCATACGCATCCATTTACAAATAACACGGAAGTTCATACCGTGATTTTTCTGACGAGAATAGGTGGAGTTTCCTGCTCTATGCAAGTGTAAAATCATATCATTTTGTCTAGCCCACTTCGCCATACTTTGAATCGCAGTATAACCAATGACTAAGTCTATCATAATAATAACAGAGCCTAATTCTTTGGCAAACTGAGCACGCTTATACATTTCTTCCATGGTGCCAGCAGTAACATTAAGGTAATGTCCCTTTACTTCACCTGTTGCAGCTTGTGCACGATTAACAGCTTCCATACAATACAAATAACGGTCACGCCAATGCATAAAGGGTTGTGAGTTGATATTTTCGTCATCTTTAACAAAATCTAGACCGCCCTTGAGTGCTTCATAGACTACTCTACCGTAGTTACGACCTGATAGACCTAATTTTGGTTTAGTGGTTGCGCCAAGTAGTGGACGACCAAACTTATCTAAACGCTCACGCTCTACCACAACACCCGTAGCTGGACCTTGGAAGGTTTTTAGATAAGCAACAGGTATACGCATATCCTCTAAACGCAAGGCTTTTACTGCTTTCATACCAAACACATTACCAATAATAGAGGCAGTTAAGTTAGCAATAGAATCTCCCTCAAACAAGTCTAAATCATAAGCAATATAAGCGAAATATTGTGCTTCTGTCTTTGTACCTTCGCCAGTATTAGGCACTAAATCGCAACGATATGCTTTCGCACGATATAATTCACAAGCAGTCAAACGGTCAGTCCATACCACTGTCCAAGTCGCAGTTGATGATTCACCAGCAACAGCAGCGGCTGTTTCTTCTGGGTCCATTCCAGCTTGTGGGGTGATGCGAAACAATGAGATAATATCTGTTTCTGATGGTTGATAATCTGGTTGCCAATATCCCATTTGCTTATAAGGGATGACACCAGGTTTATAACGCTCTTTGCCTTTTAATTCAGCCATATTAATCTCCTATTCTTTGTGAAATAAAAATTTTCTAACTACTGTATTTAATGAGAGAGTTTTGCATAACCCATCAATAATAACGAAATGCCATTATAATGACTAAATCAATAATGTAAAATAATATTTATTTAACATATCATAATAAAAAATTATGATTAACTATTCTTTAAGACAAATTTATTCTTTTGAAGCTACTATTCGTTTGCAGAGTTTTACCAAAGCCGGTCGGGCATTAAATTTAACTCAGCCTGCTGTGTATATGCAAGTCAAACAATTGCAAAGTCACTTAGGTGTTATCCTCTTTCAAATACAAGGTAAGAGCATTCAACCGACTGAGATGGGCAAACAATTTTATCAAACTTGCCAGCAAATTATTAACATATTAGAGCAGTCCAAAAAACATATTGACCAAACACTGAACCCAGAAACAGGCAAAATCGCCATCGCAGTAGTCACCACAGCTAACTCGTTTGTCAGCCGTCTATTATCTGAGTTTAAAAAAATACACCCTCAGATTAGCTTTCATTTAAATGTCAATAACCGACAATACCTACTAGAAAAACTAATCAATCAACAGCTAGATTTAGCTATTATGGGTAACCCGCCTGCTGACAGTCCATTTATCACAGAAAAATTTATGGATAATCCACTGATTGCTATCGCCCATCCCGAGCACCCCCTAACACAAAAACAACAAATTACTATTGAAGACTTAAAAAAAGAATCGTTAATTACGCGTGAACTTGGTTCAGGTACGCGTATGGCAATTGAAAAACATAGCGGACTTAATTTTGACGCTGATATTCAAATCAACTCTAATGAAGCAATTGTGGAGGCGGTACAAGCAGGACTAGGCATAGGCTTTGTTTCTAAACACACCGTGAACTTAGAATTACACCATCAAATCATTACTCAATTATCGGTGGTTGATTTTCCGATTATGCGTCATTGGTATATGGTCTATCACGAAAAACAGCAACTCTCCCCTATCACTAAAAAATTTAAAGCGTTTATTTTTCAATATATTCAAAATGTTGAAAACTGATAACTTTAATCCAGCTTACTTCATCCATAAAAGAAGCTATTAAAATAACAGTTTATTAATTGATTTTTTGACCAAAGATTATGGCTTAGGTAGTTAAAATATGTATTTTGGTATGAGTAATGAATGATGATAATTTGAAGTTTGAGCCAAACTATCCATATACACTCCCCAAAAATTGGGATAATAGAAATAATCCAAGTTTCTATGAAATTACGGCAACGCTTGCTACGCTTAAAAAAAATGTATGAAAAACAAGTATTAGAACTTGAAAATGGGCATATTGAAAAAACACTTGGTGAAAAAAATGCGCCATATTGCCACGAATTACCAAACAATTAAAGCCCTGCTTTTTCAACCAAGATAAATGAATATTTGCCTAAACTAATGGACACCGCAGTAAATTAATCTCTTTCATTTGTATAAAGAATCCTTCTATTTTCTACACTTATGACATCAGCACTTGTCAACATCAACGAAATTTTTTATTCCATCCAGGGCGAATCAACACGCACAGGTAAGCCTACTATTTTTATTCGTTTAACAGGTTGTCCACTTCGTTGCGTTTATTGTGACACTAGTTATGCCTTTAAAGGCAAAAACATGCTAACAGTAGAGGAAATTATAAATTCTATTAGCCATTATCCTTCACACTTTGTAACCGTTACAGGCGGAGAACCACTGGCACAAAAAAGTTGTTATGTGTTATTAGATATGTTGATAGCCCAGCATTACCAAGTTTCACTTGAAACCAGTGGCAGTATTGATATTTCAGCGGTGAATAAAAAAGTAATGATTGTTATGGATGTCAAAACTCCAAGCTCGGGCGAGGTAAATAATAATAATTTAGATAATATTAAGCATTTAACACAAAAAGATGAGCTAAAGTTTGTGCTACAAAATCGTAAGGATTTTAACTGGATAGTTAGTTTACTTCAAAAATATGAATTTAAAAGTGAAATATTATTCTCACCTGTTTATGGCAAGCTAGATCCCGCACAATTAGCCGATTGGATGTTAGCATCTGAGCTTGGCAAAAAATTTTCTGTGCGTCTGCAAATTCAGCTGCATAAAATACTTTGGGGTGAAATAAGGGGAAAATAAAATAATCAGTAGAAAAATTTAGAGAGATGATAAAAACTATCTCCATCCCTTAACGAATTATTTTTTACCTGAATTATTTTTTTGCGCAATTTTAATAGTGAGCAATCCTTTCTTATTATCATAAGAGTGTATTATTTCATCAGTATTAGCATCTTTAGGTAGGGAAAAATAACGCTCAATATTGCTAGAAAAATAGTGTGCATTATTTTTTGATTTTCTTTGTTTTCGCATGCTAACCTGAATCCATAAATTTTGATTTTGCACCGAGATATTAATTTGTTCTTCAACTAACTCATCAAAGCCCAAATAAATTTTTACCACATATGTATTTTCTTCTTTATCAAAATAACGCAGTGTGTCATGATCTAGCGGATAAAATAAATTTTGATGTGTCATATCGCGTCGCAGCGCATTCATATATTGCATGGCATAGGACGGCCATAAACTCTGTTTAAATAACTGGTGATGGCAGGTATTTTTGTGTCTGTAATATTCTTGGTTTTTACTATCACATATATTTTTTTGATGCTTAGTATATTGTGGCGTGTATGCGCTTATGTTGTGGGCATAAATGATGCGTGTTGGGTTTACTATAAATAGTGCAAAAACAGCTATTAATAATATTTTTTTCATAGCACATATCTCCTTAAAAAACGATAAAACAAAATTGTCTCATAGCAAAATATTCTATCATTTTTATTAATTTTTAGTATGTATTTTTTAATTTTTTGCTACGGCTATTTTTTAGTTTTTCCACCATTTTGAGCACGCTGTCTTAGGGCGTGATCCATTAAAACCAGTGCAAGCATTGCGTTTGCAATTGGGGTGGCACGAATACCAACACAGGGATCATGGCGGCCATGAGTGGTGATTTCTTGTGCCCTGCCCTTTTCGTCCAAGGTTCTGGCAGCTAAGCGTAAACTAGAAGTAGGTTTAAGTGCAATACTTACTCTAATATCCTGTCCGCTACTAATACCGCCTAAAATTCCGCCTGCATTATTTGATAAAAAACCATCTGCTGTTATCTCATCTCTATGAATGCTTCCTTTTTGTGTAATGCTTGCAAAGCCCGCACCAATTTCAACACCTTTAACTGCACCTATACTCATCATTGCATGTGCAATATCAGCATCAAGGCGATCAAAAACAGGTTCACCTAGACCACTAGGTACAGAAGTTGCAACAATATTGATACGTGCACCAACAGAATCACCTGATTTTCTAAGCGTATCCATGTAAGTTTCTAATACGGTAACTTTAGTTTTATCTGCGATAAAAAAAGCATTTTTATGCACATCTTGCCAATTTTTAAAATCAATTTTAATGGTGCCAAGTTTTGCTAAATAACCACGAATTTTTATGCCATAAGTTTCTGCTAAATATTTTTTTGCAATTCCTCCTGCTGCCACACGCATTGCTGTCTCCCTTGCTGAAGCACGCCCACCACCGCGATAATCACGAATACCATATTTTTTAAAATAAGTATAATCGGCGTGCCCAGGACGAAAAATATGAGCATTTTTTTCATAATCCTTAGGGCGCTGGTCAGTATTGTCAATGAGCATTGCAATCGGTGCGCCTGTTGTTTTTCCCTTAAAAACACCTGAGAGAATATGCACAATATCCGCTTCTCTTCTTTGCGTTGTATGACGCGAAGTGCCGGGTTTCCTCAGGTCTAGATCATGTTGTAAATCTGCTTCTGATAAACTTAAATTAGGTGGGCAGCCATCAACGATACCAAGAAGAGCCGCGCCATGACTCTCTCCCGCTGTAGTTAGTACAAAAAGTTTACCAATTGAATTACCAGACATAAAAAATTAAGAAAAATGAGGTGTGATTATACTATAAGAAAATACATGTAAAATAAATGATAGCATTTAGAAAAAATAATTGCTTTTAAATAAAGTATTTATTTTCTCTATAATCTTGTTATAAAGTTTGACAGTTAATACTTTTACTTTAAGTATAATTGCTTCTTAATCTACTTTTAAAAAATACTTAAATAATGTATAAAATTGATTAGTTTTTTAATTTTCTACTACAGCTATTATGCAAAATTTAAGTATTTAGTTTTTCTAAAATATCATGTTCTCTGGCATTATCAGTGCACTTGCTCAAATCGTTGTGCGCACAAAGAATCAATCTGGAGCACACTTTGTTTTTCATGCACCAACGCTTGATTTTGCTAAAATTAGTGTGGGTGATAGTATTGCTGTAAATGGAGTGTGTCTAACAGTAGTTGCTATAGAAAGTCAAAATTTTCACGCTGATATTTCTCCAGAAACCATGCATATTTCTACTTTTAAATATTTAAACCAATACGAATATGTTCATTTAGAATTAGCACTAAGTTTAACACAAGGAATTCAAGGACATTTAGTAAGCGGTCATGTGGATGATGTGATTAAAATTATAGCAATTAACCAAAATAGTGGGCATATGACTTTTAGTTTTGAATTAACGCAAAGCATTAAACCTTATATTGCGCGTAAAGGCTCTGTATGTATTAATGGTATAAGCTTAACAATTAATACTGTTGAGCGTGATATTTTTACAATAAATGCCATACCATATACTTTATTAGAAACAAATTTAGCAAAACTTAAAATAGGCGATATGGTTAATGTTGAGGTGGATATGATTGCGCGCTATTTAGAAAAACTATTAACCCAAAAAGAAATAATAAAATAAAGCTAACCCTGGTTATGAAATCAACTATTGAAAATATTTTAAAAGATTATAAACAAGGAAAAATGATTATCCTTATGGATGATGAACAGCGAGAAAATGAAGGTGATTTACTCATGAGTGCTGGGAAGATTAGTGCAGGTGATATTAATTTTATGGCAACTTATGGACGTGGGTTAATTTGTCTTACACTGACAAAAAAACGTTGTGAAAAACTTAATTTACCACTGATGGTCTCTAAAAATAAAATACAAAATAGCACAAACTTTACACTATCTATTGAAGCAGCAAATGGTGTAAGCACCGGTATATCAGCAGCAGATAGAGCACATACAATCCAAGTAGCCGTAGCAAAAAATGCAACAGCAGATGATATTGTAATGCCCGGACATATTTTTCCGCTCATGGCAAAAGAAGGTGGTGTACTCACGCGCGCGGGGCATACTGAAGCGGGCTGTGATTTAGCACGTCTTGCAGGGTTTGAACCTGCTTCGGTTATTGTTGAGGTTTTAAACACTAATGGCACGATGGCACGTTATGATGATTTAGTTCAATTTTCTAAAAAACATCAAATTAAACTTGGCACTATCACTGATTTAATCCGTTATCGCACCCAACACGAAAAAACTATTACTAAGCTCAGTACAACTATTTTTCACAGCAAACATGGTGATTTTAAACTCATTGCTTTTGCTGAAAGCATTCATAATGACCTCCATTTAGCGCTAATAAAGGGTGAGATTTATCCTAAGAAGGAAACACTTGTGCGCGTGCACATGGAAGATACCCTTTCTGATGTGCTTAGAGAAAAGAGAGAAAAAATAAATATTGATACAGCACTCAGTGTCATTGGCAAATCGAAACAAGGAATATTGCTACTGCTTAGAAAACAAAACAATGACTCACTATTAAATAAAATTAGCTACCGTCATAAAAATATCTCTAACTTAAATGTTGAAAATGCTGAAGATGATATTAAAACTTACGGTGTTGGTGCGCAAATTTTAAATGAGCTTGGCGTCTGTAAAATGCGTATTTTAGGTAGTGTGCGAAAATTACATGCCCTAAAAGGTTTTAATTTAGAAGTTGTCGGTTATGAAGAATATTAAATTTAGGAAATTATTGTGATTACCCAAGTAAAAAAAGAGACTCTTAAAAATAAAAAAATTGCTATCATTGCCGGGCGCTTTAATGCTTTTATTGTTGATAGTTTAATTGATGGTGCAAAAAATACCTTGATAGCACATGGGATTAAAGAAAAATATATTGATATTACTTATGTACCCGGTGCTTTTGAAATACCACTTGTGCTTAAAAAAATAGCAGCTAAACATCACTATGATGCACTCATCGCACTTGGCGCTATTATGCGTGGCGCAACGCCACATTTTGAATACATAGCAAGCGTGTGTGCACATGGCATTAGCAGAGTATCACTTGAATTTTCTCTGCCTATTGCTTTTGGCGTGCTTACAGTAGAAAATGTAGAGCAAGCTCTTGGGCGTTCGGGGAAAAAATCTAATAATAAAGGTAAAGAGGCAGCACTTTGCACAATTGAAATGCTTGATTTATTTGATAAAATATAATAAATAAAAGACATAAGCTAATGAATATTATGACGCCAAAACAACGTGCTCGTGTTCGCATTATGCAAGTTTTATATCAGCAAGATATATCTAATCAATCTATTGAAAACATTAAGGTGCAATTTTTAGCTAATAAAAAAGATAAATTTGCTAAAACTTTTTTTAATAACACCTTAGATGGTATTGACTCCCATTTAGGAGAATTAAAACAAATGCTTGATTCTGTGCTGAAAGAAAATAGTAAGGACATCGCTTATGTTGAACGTGCTATTTTATATTTAGCCACCTATGAACTATGTTACTGCCCACATTTATCGCATAAAATTATTATCAATGAAGCAGTAGAGCTTACAAAAAGCTATGGTGGCAAAGATAGCTATAAATTTATTAACTACACACTTGATCGCATTAAAGAAAAACGCACAACATTATTAGCCCATCAAACTATATTTGAATCATAATCCTTGTGCTATTTTAATCCTTTATTTTAAAGATTCTACTTATCTTACCCTCTAGCACTTATATTTTTAAGCCATTCTAGTTTTTTACCTTGAGGGTTAATCATTCGGTATGGGTTTAAGGATCTCAGAATAGCTGTCTCAGTTTTTATATCTTGTTTATTTCTTTGTGTAATGTCAATCTCAATAAGTGGAGTGAAAATAATATTTTCTTGGTCAAAATATCTCCAATTAAAATCTTTGGTTTTCCAATTTTTAAATGCCTTATTGGATATAACTGTTTAGTATCAATTAGTATTTAAATACTGATAAAAACTATTGACAAATAAATAAGACTACTTTATACTGCAACTTTCTACCAACTAAAAGGAACAAAATGGATAACAATGCTGATAATACAATACGGCTTGGAAATCAAGACTTTATTCTCACAAGAGAAAAAAGGAAAATTAGTGATATTAAACTTGATCCAGAAAATCAAAGGGTGAGTTTCAGACGCCAGGACGAAAAAATGTCTGGAAAAGATAAAGATCTTCAAGACTGGTTGTGGGAGTTTGATTATGTCAAAGAACTTTACCAAAGTATTTATCAAAATGGTGGACTGATAGAAGACCCTATTATTAATAGCGATAATGTTGTTGTTGAGGGCAATTGTAGAATTGTAGCTCTACGAGAACTACATAAAAAATATAAAAATGACGAAAGATTTTTACAACTCTATGTTCGTGTTTTGCCGAAAAATGCTACAAAAGAACAAACCGCCCTACTTCTTGGAGAGTTACATATTGCTGGTAAATCTCAATGGAGTGCTTATGAGCAGGCAGAATATGTGTGGAAAATGAATAAAAAGTTTCACCAGCCATACGATTATCTTTCAAGCCATTTACGTTGGAGTAAAAATAAATTAGTTCAAAAAATCTCTGCTTATCAAGAAACTAAATCTTATCTTGAAAAAACTAGAGACCCACAAGGTGTTAAAAGATTTTCTTTTTTTGAAGAATTTATGAAAAAAAAATCCTTACGTGATAAAAAGGACGATCGTGGTTTTATGGATACATTTGGTAAATGGATTTGGAATGGCAAAATTAAAGAGGCAATAAATGTTAGATCATTGCCGAAAATTTTAGAAAATGAAGCAGCATTTGAAATATTTCAAACCCAAGGAATTGAAGCAGCTAAAGCAATTTTAAAATCTCTTGATCCTTCTATGACTTCTAATTTGTGGAGCTCAGTTGACCAAGCTACTGCTGAATTAAAGTCAATGGCACTTGACGAAATCAATGCACTAAAAAAAGAGGGTAGCAATCTTCGCCTCGAAAAATTTAACAAATTAAAAATGGCAATTAAAGAAGTAGATAAAATAGTTGATGCAAAAGTATACGGTTCATTAGAGTGACTTATGGATATTATCAGTAAAATTAAAAAAGGTAAAGATAGTGAGCTTTGGATTCGCAAATTATTGCCAGATGATAAAGAGGTGGAAAAACATAAAATTACAAAACCCATAATTGACATCCGTATATATTTCCTCCCACAAGACAAGGCGGAATACAGCCCTACTAAAAATGGCTTTAGAATTGAGGAAAAATATATGCCTGCATTTGTTAAAAAGTTTGATGATTTTATTCAGATAGAAAAAAATGAGAGTAATTTCTCTGCGTTTGTTCTATCAAAAGAAATTTTTTTAATGCTAAATGATAGTATTTATAAAGAAATACACATGAAAGAAATGCGTTTTTGCAAACCAACTGAAATTCCAGATAATTTAGAAGTAGGTATTTGGACAAATCATTGGCAAGAAAAATCTACTAAAAATTGGGATCGTAGGCAGGGGCTTTCTATTCCCTATGAAGTCGCTGTTAATTTAAACGAGCGCTTGCAAAATAACTTCAAAAAATAAAATTCTTATAAGAAAAGACACCTAACTATTTATTATCTGCAAAATTATACAGAGATTATTTATATGGTTATAAAAAAATATCTATTTATACTTTTAGATATTCTTATATATTTTTAGCAATGAAAATAACTTTAACTATTTAGATTTGCTTGTTTTAATAATTTAATTTGGTCGCGCACATCAGCTGCTTTTTCAAACTCAAGTATATCTGAATAGTGATACATTTGTTTTTCTAGCTGTTTTAATTTTTCTCTAAACGCAATAGGCGAGAGAGGTGTATATATTTGGTGCACTTCTTTTTGCTTTGAAGCACTTTTTTGATTTTGCTTTAAAGAAGTATCGTCATCGGAATAAACATCCAAAATGCGCACAATAGGTTTTAAAATAGTTTTTGGAGAAATGTTGTGTTTTTTATTAAAAGCTTCTTGCTTTGTGCGTCTTTTTTTAGTTTTTGTTATAGCTGCCTGCATTGATTTTGTCACAACATCAGCATAAAGAATTGCCTTGCCATTTATATTTCTTGATGCCCTGCCGATAGTTTGTATGAGGGATCTTTCTGAGCGCAAAAAACCTTCTTTATCTGCATCTAGTATTGCAACTAATGAAACTTCAGGGACATCTAAACCCTCGCGTAGTAAATTAATGCCAACTAGGGTATCAAATTCACCAAGTCTTAAATCACGAATAATCTCAACGCGTTCAACTGTATCAATATCTGAATGTAGGTAACGCACACGCATACCGTGCTCATTTAGATAATCGGTTAATTGCTCTGCCATTCTTTTAGTTAATGTTACTACAAATACGCGCTCATTTAACAAAACGCATTTTTTGATTTCACTTAGTAAATCATCTACTTGTGTGCTAACAGGACGCACTTCTATTACAGGATCTAGGAGCCCTGTTGGCCTTAAAATTTGCTGGATGACATACCTAGAATGGTCGATTTCATATTTAGCAGGTGTTGCTGAGACGAAAATTGCTTGATGGATTTTTTTTTCAAACTCAACGAAAGACAGGGGACGGTTATCCAAGGCAGATGGCAAACGAAAACCAAACTTAACAAGTGTTTCCTTTCTTGATCTATCGCCATAATACATGCCACCAATTTGGCCCACACTCACATGACTTTCATCCAAGATAATAAGCGCGTTTTTAGGCAAATAATCAAGCAAAGTAGGTGGTGCTTCGCCAACTTTTCTACCTGATAAATAGCGCGAATAATTTTCAATACCATTACAATAACCAAGCTCAGACATCATTTCTATATCCATCTTAACACGCTCACTTAAGCGTTGTTCTTCTAGGAATTTGGATGCTTGTAATAATTCTCTACGGCGTGCGCTTAAATCTGCTTTAATGTCATCTATAATGCTCAATATACGAGATTTAGGTGTTACAAAATGTGTCTGCGGATAAATAGTTACTCTCACAAGGGATTCTAAATACTCACCCGTGAGCGGATCAAACCAACGAAGACGCTCTACTTCTTCATCAAATAATTCAACTCTCAAACATTTTTCTTCTGAATCCGCAGGAAAAATATCAATAACTTCACCTTTCACACGAAAATTACCACGCGCTAGTGTTACATCATTGCGCCCATATTGCATTTCAGAAAGACGCTTTAAAATCTTTCTTTGGGAAATTTGCTCACCAACCCTCATATTAAGTAGCATCGCCATATAACTCTCTGGATCGCCTAAACCGTAAATAGCAGAAACACTTGCTACAATAATTACATCTTTTCTTTCTAACAATGATTTTGTCGCTGACAGGCGCATTTGCTCTATTTTATCGTTGATAGAAGCATCTTTTTCAATGTAAGTATCAGAGGCAACAACATAGGCTTCAGGCTGATAATAATCATAATAAGAAACAAAATATTCAACCGCATTATGCGGAAAAAATGCCTTCATCTCGCTATATAATTGTGCTGCTAAGGTTTTGTTAGGTGCAATAATTAAACTTGCACGCTGTGTCTTAGCAATAACATTTGCAATAGTAAATGTTTTTCCTGAGCCAGTAACGCCAAGCAAGGTTTGAAACCGCTCTCCTGCTTTAATGCCAGAAACTAATTTAGAAATGGCACTTGACTGATCCCCTTTTGGGCCAAAATCAGATTTTAATTTAAAAGGATGTGCCATTAATTTTTTAACTACTAGTTTGCATTAAAAAGCAAAAAATAAGGTATGATAGACAACTCTATTTTAGTTTGCCCCAAACAACAAGGTGAATTAATATATTTTGAATAAGGCACAATGAATTATTTTCTTAACATAGCCTATGGTTTTATTCTTCCTTAAGCCTCAACCTTATTTAAGTTAATCAGGTTGTATTATTTTAAACTATTATTTTTCAAATGACTAAATTATCAACACGCGTTAAGCGCATTAAACCTTCTGCAACACTCGCTATTACTGCAAAAGCAAATGCACTCAAACAACAAGGTATAAATATTATTTCTATGGCATCAGGTGAGCCAGATTTTGATACACCAGACCACATTAAAAAGGCAGCAGTGGATGCAATCTATGCAGGTAAAACCCGCTATACTGCAGTGGATGGCACACCGAGCTTAAAAGAGGCAATTATCCAAAAATTTAAACGTGATAATCAGCTTGATTATGCCTTAGATGAAATTATTGTAAGTAGCGGCGGCAAACAAGTTTTTTCTAATTTATGTCAAGCATTTTTAAATCCAAACGATGAAGTTATTATTCCAGCGCCTTACTGGGTATCCTATCCTGATATGGTTTTACTAGCAGGGGCGAAGCCTGTTGTGGTTAAAACTAGTCTGAAAAATAATTTCAAAATTACCCCTAAAGATCTAGAAAAGGTTATCACCATAAAAACAAAATTACTGATTATCAATAGCCCATCTAATCCAACAGGTGCAGTGTATAGTAAAAAAGAATTGCAGGATCTTGCTAGAGTTATAGAAAAATACCCTGATATTTTTATTATGAGTGATGATATTTACGAACATATCTATTGGCATAGTCAGCCATTTATCAATACTGCAATGCTTTCAGAGACGCTAAAAGCACGCACCATTATTTTAAATGGTGTTTCAAAATCTTATGCTATGACAGGCTGGCGTATTGGTTTTGGCGCAGGAGATAAAAATATTATTGCAGCAATGAAAAAAATCCAATCGCAAAGCACTTCAAATGCTTGTTCTATCTCGCAAGCAGCAGCAGAAGTAGCATTAAATGCTAAGCAAGATTTTATTAAAAAAATAGCACACGAATTTAAAAAACGCCATGCTTATATTTATAAATCTTTAAATGAAATAGAAGGTATTACTTGCCCTAAAGCCGAAGGTGCATTTTATGCTTTTGCAAAAGTAAGTAGTTTAATTACAAAACTCAGACTTGGAGATGACATTGATTTAGCAAGTTTTTTGCTAGATAAATTAAAAATTGCTATCGTGCCTGGTTCTGCTTTTGGTGCGAAAAACCACATCCGCTTTTCTTTTGCAACTAGTATGGATAATATTAAAAAAACAATTGAAAGACTACAAACGCTGTAAAGAGAATATTAATTTTTGGTAACTATATACAATTTTACGCAGGCACTAGAGACTATAATTATTTCAGCGGTTATGGTAATTATAGTATTTTAAATAAATAGTTATTTTAATGAAGACATACACCCTGCTTTTATAGTGGGGTATTTTGTTTTGGGTCGTAGTCTATTGCTTGCTTGAGGGATACATTAAAATCACTAGGTTTTTGAGGTTTAGTATACTGTGGCTCTGGTAGTTTTCCAGTGCTTTTAATTTGATTAACTACTTTATCAAAGTCAGATAAATGCTTTTTATCTTGGATCGGCTTAAATTTATCGTATTGTTCTTGTGCATATCCATCTGCTATTTGTTTTTTAATGTTTCCATAACCTTGCAAGACCTCATATTCATTAAATCTCAAAAAAATATCAAGTTTTTGCCGCCAGTCTTCCATAGACATTTTTTTACCTTTATCTGCTAAGTTCTCTGCGTGGTCTAAAAACATATTAACTAACCTATTGAGTTTTGATATTTCATCTTCTAATAAGTAATTTTTAGCAATGGTAGTATCACTTTTAAGAATTTTACCACCTGATTTTTGCTGTTTCCAAGAAGTAAGTCCCATATTTGGCAACTGATAATTAGTGCGAGTATCTATTATTTCTGCCGCTGTCATTCCTGTAATTGCATACTCTAATTTATTCTGAGCGTGTGCAAAAAATTCTTGTGTCATTGGTGAGTTCTTATCATAATCGTAACTGCATTGAATATATATCTGTAACCTTTTGATAAAATCGTCTTTCCGAGGCTCTAATATCTCTAATGCGTTCTAATAATTCATCAAAATAATCTTTGCCAAATAAAGTTTTACCTTGCTTTAAACGCTCATCATCCATAGCAAAGCCTTTAATAAGATACTCTTTTAAGACTTTAGTAGCCCATATCCTAAATTGTGTCGCTTTGTATGAATTGACACGATAACCAACTGCAATAATTACATCAAGGTTATAGTGTTCAACCTTTCTATTTATATTTCTGTTACCTTCTTTTTGAACTATTAAGGATTTCTTAATAGTTGAAAACTTTTGCAATTCATTTGACTGGAATATATTCTGTAAGTGCATTGTAATATTTGGGATAGTAGTATCAAAAATATCAGCCATAATTTTTTGAGTAACCCAGATAGTTTCATTTTCTACTAAGACCTGAATATTAGTTGTTCCATCTTTTGAGGCATAAAACAAAAATTCATTTTCTATTGGCTTATTCCTATTCATTTAGTCAATTCCTTATACTTTAACCTATGCCCTAAATTACCTAACAGTAAGTTAAATCTATCCTACTCAGTATTACCTCTAGTATTGTATCTAAAAACGAACTCATCTACATACCTTTGCAGATGCTTAACACTGCTAAAATGGTAAATGCCGATAATACCTCTCTTAAGAATGCTCCAAAAGCCCTCTATGGTATTAGTATGAATTCTACCCTTAACATACTTGTGCCCTTGAGGTGTTTAATTTTCTTATTTACGTGTTTGTTGACTTTCTTGACATTAATTATATAACTCCCAAAATTTAATATATTAACCCATTTAGTTACTGGTATTTCTAAGTCTTTTAATTGATTTTTCGGATATGATTTATCTAGCTTAAATTAGACAGTGGTTTTGGAGAATTTTATGCGTAATTTATGTTTTAACTGCGTTAATTTTTCTTGTATTTCTATATTGATTAAATAAAGGGCTGGCATTAAAATTAAGGTCATTGTCGTGCCAAAAAGAAGTCCATAACCCAGTGCTAATGCCATTGGTTCTAAAATAAAATCGTGTCCACCTAAGCCATAAGCTAGTGGAATTACGCCTGCAAGCGTTGTCAGTGTTGTAAGTAATACCGCGCGCAAACGATCAGTTGCCCCGCGTGCAATAAAAACAATATGACGCTTTAAGGTTCTTGGCCTAGTGTATTTTTTTGCTAAATAATTCAAATGGCTTACCAAAATTAAACCATCATTGACAATGACGCCAATAAGTGCAAGCGTGCCTAGTATGGTAAAAAAACTAATTGGTTTACCATGCAAATAAAATGCAATGATAACACCGATGATAGAAAAAGGAATGCTCATCAAAATTAAAAATGGCTGGGTATAAGAATTAAAAAGTAATACTAGTAACAAAAAAATACCTACTAATGAAAGAATAAGTGCACTACGAAAACTTTCAAGTGATTGACTTGATTCATCTAAGCCACCACTAATAACAGCACGCACTTGTGGAAAATTTTCTATTAAATTGAGTTTTTTAAGTGCTAGATTGCTAGCAGCAAGAACACTTATTTTTTCATCATTAATACTACCTGAGAGCGTAGTTGAACGCTCGCCATCATAATGGTAATAATCTGTTTCACCTACAATAAAATTAAGTTTAGCAAATTGTAAAAGTGGAATAAGTTTGTCCGTTTTATTGGGGATTTTTAAAGTTTTTAACACTTCCTCAGATTGTTTATCGTCACCTAGATAAATACGAAAATCAATATCACGTCTGCCACTACGAATAGTGGTTGCTTCAATACCATTAAAGCTAGCGCGTAAATAGCGCGAAATAGTTTGTAAATCAATGTTAAGACGCCCTATCGCATTAAAATCAAGCACTACTTCAATACGGTTTTTACCCAATTTATCATCTCTTTCTAAATTAGAAAAGCCATCAATATTCTCAAGAATTTCTGCAAGTTTATTGCTTGCTTCTTTACGCATTAAATTATTTTCGCTCACTAAGTTAATTTCAACATCACCGCCAACTGGCGGGCCCGGACGGCGAATAGAAAAATAGATTTTTTCCGCACCACTTATTTTTTGTGCATTTTTTTTGAGCATTTTATAAATTTCACGCCCCGAGCGCTCGCGTGTTGCTGCTGGTTTTAGGGCAATTTCCAGGCGTGCAATATTTTTAAAATGGCTACCAATTTCGCTAGAAACAGAATCTAGTTCATCGCCAACTGTTTTTATAATAACCTCCTCTAGTGCCATTACTAAGCGCTCAGTTTGTTTGAGTGAGCTACCAAGTGGTGCTTCAACTCTAGCATTTATTTTATCGGTGCCTGCTTCAGGAAATAAAGTAAAACGCATTTGCGAGCCCAGCATCGCTGTAAGCGCAAATACGGCTATAAAAAGCACTATAACCAAATAACGAAAACGAAGAAATACACGACTTAAACGCTCAAAAGTATTTTTCAGCACATTAAACCACTGACGCTCATTTTTTGATTGTTTACTTAGGGCTAAATGTGCAGGCAGCGCAAAAGTAATTTCTAAAAAAGAGGCAAGCAAAGCAAAAATTACTACAATAGGCATTACATAAATAAATTTTCCCATCCTTCCGCTCATTAAAAACATAGCAGAAAATGCTAAAATAGTAGTGAGCATGGTTATTATTACTGGGCCAATTACCCGCTTAAACCCTTCAACTGTTGCGAGGTATTTATCTTTAATAAGTGTTTTATAATGATGAATACTTTCTGCGATGATAATACTATCATCTACCACTAATCCTAACACTAAAATCATTGCCGCTAGTGATACTAAATTTATAGTCTCACCGATTACAAACAAAAAAGCTACCAAACCAAGTAAAACAACAGGCAAACTAAGTGCTACCCAAAACGCGGTGCGAAGCGATAAAAAAATACCTAAAACCAGTAACACCAAAACTAAACCAAGCATGCCATTATTAAGCACAATACTTAATCTATTACGTACGTGAGAGGATAAATCATCGCTATAAAAAATTTCTAATTCACTCGGTAAACCTTTTTGCAAGACTTTAATACGCGCTTTAACCAAATCAACAGTGCGAATAATATCTGTACCTTCTTGTTTTTTGATACGAAGCACAAAGCCTTTTCTAGCATTAACGCGTGTAATTTCTGTTTCTTCTTCATTAGCACTTATGATTTTTGCCACATCTTTTAATTTAATTTCAGGGCCGTTAAACGAAGAAGATAAAACGACTTCAGACACCTCTTGAGCTTTATCAAATTTTGATAAAACTACCAAATTTCTCTCATCATCATAAGATCTGTTATGCCCTAAAGTATAACGAATATTGCGTTTATCAATCTCTTGTAGCACAACATCCAAAGGAATTTTATATTTATAAAGTAGCTCAGGGTTAAGAAAAATCTTCACCTCTTCTTCTAAATAACCACTTTTGCTAACACTTGCAACCCCTTTGATTAAATTGATTTCACGCTCCAAGTAATTAACAATGGTGCGCATTTTGTCATAAGGGATAGTTTTAGCAACTAAATTTACTTGTAAAACACTACGCAGTGATATTTTCACATCCTGCACACTTGGTAAATCTTTGACTTCACTTGGCAAATCTCGCACACGATTAACCGCATCGCGCACTTCTTGCTTTGCGCGCTTAATATCATCCAAATCAACCTCTAAATCGACAGTAATGGTGCTACGCCCTTCACGTGAAGTGGAGGTATATTTTTTGATGCCAGTAATATTTTTAAGTTCATCTTCAATTGGGTTAGTAACACTAAGTTCTACGTCTTCAGGTGAAGCATTTGGATAAAAAGTTGTTATGCGTATTTGCTCAAAATCAACTTCTGGAAAGCGCTCTCTTTGAATATTAGCTGCTAAAACTGCACCTATTAAAATAGCTGAGATGGTAAAAATAAATGCTAATTTTTTTTGTCTAACAAAAAAACCTAAAAAATGATTCATAGCAAGTAGCGTAAAAATATTATTTTAAGAGCAAACATAAAAACCTTATTACTAGACGTAAGGAAGGCTTTTAATTTTCAATACCGCGTACTTTCAGTAAAGCAGAAATATCAGGTTTTGTGCCTCTAAACTTTTTATACTGCTCCATAAAATCAGCGCTACCGCCAACTGCTAAAATATGAGTTTTAAAATCATTTAGTATTTTTTGATTAAAAATACCATGAGTTTTTATAAACATAAACGCATCACTTGCAAGTATTTCTGCCCATAAATAACTATAATAGCCCGCCGCATAACCGCCGCTAAAAATATGATCAAAAGTATTTAAAAAACGATTTTCTTCAATATTTTTAATCAGTGCAGTCTCTCTTTGCACCTGAGCTAATGTTTGATAACAATCGCTATTTTTAAGATGTATGCGTATATCAAAAAGTGCAAACTCACATTGACGTAGCAACATAAGTGCCACATTGAATTTTTTTGCCTCTATTAGCGGGTGAAAAAGTTTGCTTGGTAAGCTGACCCCTGTTTTATAATGCCCTGAAATTAAATCAATCACCTCTCTTTCATAACAAAAAAGCTCCATCATCTGACTAGGCATCTCCACTGCATCC
Source organism: Gammaproteobacteria bacterium (assembly GCA_965207345.1). GTDB lineage: Bacteria > Pseudomonadota > Gammaproteobacteria > PS1 > Pseudothioglobaceae. Next base: position 1,285,097 of record OZ242280.1, read on the forward strand.
CAAGGCACACCATTAATACCAGCAACGCTTGGATGAGGTGTTTCGGTTAAAATATGATGTAGCGCGTGACCAAATTCATGGAATAGGGTTAGCACTTCATTAAATGTAAATAATGCAGGTTTATCTTTAGTTGGTTGATTTAAGTTACACACTACAAAGGCAATTGGTTTATGCGTAGTATTTTTTTCGTAGTAAAGCCCTTGGTAATCTGCCATCCAGGCGCCTTGTCTTTTATTTTTACGCGCATAAATATCTAAATAAATTTTGCCAATAATACTATCATTATTTTTTGAATGAGAATTTTTTAAATGCGCATTTTCTAAAATAATAACGCGCACTGATTTATCATAAGTTTGCTCTTCTGCCTCATAAATACAAATACCATAAAGCTTTTCTATAACTTTAAACAGTCCAGATAAGACTTTATTTTCTGGGAAATAAGGCATTAGGTCATTTTCGCTAAATCCATATAATTTTTGTTTTAATTGTTCAGAAAAAAACATTAAATCCCAAGGTTTTAGTATTTTATTTGCAAAATTACGCACTGCTTTTAATTCTTTTTTCGCTTGCGGTTTAATACGTGCTATTAATGTTTTTAGAAAATTCTCTACTGTATTTGCATCTTGGAGCATTTTTGTTGCAAGCGAATATTCTGCGTAATGTTTAAGTCCAAGCAGTTTTGCCTTTTCATCCCTTAGATGGAGTATTTCATCTATGAGTGCTCTATTATCATATTTTTTATCAGTAATCCCAATTTCTGAAGCACGGCTAATATAAGCACGGTAAAGTTCTTCACGAAGTGCCCTATTATCACTATAAGCCATAACTTCTAAATAAATTGGCGCTTGTAAATTGATTTCATAGCCATTTTTACTTTTGAGTTTTTGCGCTAAAGATTTTGGGTAATTTTTACCAAGGGCATCTAAAGTTAGTGTTTTCTGCCAAGAATTTGTAGCTTTTAAACCATTAGTGGCAAATTGATTTTTAGCAAGTGTTAGACGTGCATTAATTTCTTTAAATCGTGCTAATTTTTTGCCTTTAAGCTCTAACCCCGAGAGTTTAAAATCACGAATAATATTAGCTAAAATATAATGCTCACTTGTGCTTAATTTTTTACGTTTTAAATTTAAGAATGCTTGATAGAGCTTTTGATTGGTATTTATTTTATGTTTGTAATTTTCAACAATTACGAGAGTTTTTTCATATTCCTTATTAAATTTTTCATCAAAGGAGACCGTATTAATATGCGCATTCATACTCATTGCCTGCGTAAGTGAAAATTCGCTTTTATCAAGAGGGGTAAAAATTTTCTGCCACAAAATGCCTCCATCTTCCTCTTTAAATTTTTGTGATGCAAGAATTGCTTGTTGGGCAGCGTTTAATCCTGCTTTGGTTAATTCTTCAATACGGCTAACAATATTTTTTACTTTAAAATTTAGTGTCATTTTTCTTTTTAAGAAGTATTATTTAGCAAAATTTATAAAAGATAGCATTAATAGCGCAATGATAGCTTGTAATAGTATTAAGACTTTGCTATATTTTGCCCTGTGCATTTAATTTTGCAATGAGCGGATTTATTTCTTGGGAGAGTATTTTTTCAGTAATTTCGCCGATTTTTTTATAACGAATAATGCCCAATTTATCTATAATAAAACTTTCAGGTGTTGCATAAACACCGAGATCTAAGCCTATTTTCCCATCTTTATCATAAACTATTTTATGAAATGGATTACCAAGAGTTGTGAGAAATTTTTGTGCTGGAATTTTTCCATCTTTATAATTGATGCCAATCAAATGAATATTATCTTGTTTTTTTAATTTAAGTAGCATGTCGTGCTCTGCCCTGCAAGTAACACACCAAGACGCCCAGACATTTACAAGGGACACCCTTCCTTTTAAATAATCCGCTAAAGAAAAAGTATTACCTACTTTAAAATCCTTCGCCAAAACTTTAGGAAATGGCTTATCAATAAAAGGGGAAGGTAATTCTCTTGGATTAAGACTTAAACCAATATAGAGAAAAATTGCTAAGATTAAAAAAATACCAAATGGGATAAAACGTTTCATATCTAGCTCATTTTATGAGAATTTAATTTTTTATAGTTTGATTTTTTTTAATGCGTGCAATAGAACTAGCAACTTCGGGAGGCATATAATTTTCATCGTGTTTTGCTAAAACTTCGCTCGCTTCAAAGATATTAGATTTTAAACTACCTGTAGTGATAACACCTTGTCCTTCACGAAATAAATCAGGCAAAATTCCCGTATAAACTACAGAAATTTTTTGCACAGTATCACTAATATCAAAATAAGTTGTTAGCCCTTTGCGTTTAACACTACCGCTAACTACCATGCCACCCAAGCGAAAACTACGATTTTCTAACGCTTTATGAGCCAATATATCGCTAGGTGTATAAAAATAAAGCAAATTTTCATTAAATGCTTTTAAGCCTAAAAATACTGCTAAAGAAACACCTAAGAGCAATAAAATAATCCATGCTAAGCGCATTTTTCTTTTTTTATTCATTTTCTTTTTTGAAATTTTTATGTATTTTATTTTTTGAAACGATGTCTTTGCGCTTATACTTATGCGTAAGCGTTATTATAATTTTATTTTTTTGCAAAATAGATTGTATTACTAGCCAACTTAAAACAACAAAACCAACGCCATAAGCAGAAATAATATAAAGCCCGTATTTATCATAAGGCAAAAATGATAACCATTCGCTAAACATTATATTTTTCCATTATTTTTATTTATTAATTTTTTAGGGGTTCTTTGAGATTAGATTTTTTTAACGTAAAAAATGCTTTCTATCAAGCCTTATGCTCTGTGATAAGTGTGCGCACCCAGCGTGAATTTTGCTCACGCAGTAAAACTTCACCCTGTGCTCTTAATAAAAGCAAAGCACCATAAAAAACCTTAAAAGCAAGCGCCATGATAAGTAGTGGTATTAACATTTCAATGTGAATGGAAGGCATACCCATTTTACCCACCGATGCGCCCTGATGTAGCGTATTCCACCAATTAACAGAATAATGAATAATAGGTAGGTTAACTACCCCCATAATTGCCAAAATACCACTAGCACGATCGCCACTTTCAGGATTAGTAAATGTATTTCCTAGTGCTATATAAGATAAATACAAAAATAATAAAATAAGCTCAGAAGTTAATCGTGCATCCCAAACCCACCAAGCCCCCCACATCGGTTTTCCCCAAATAGAGCCAGTTGCTAGAGCAATAAAGGTAAAACACGCACCAATAGGTGCTGAGCTTTTTGCGATAATATGTGCAAGCTTAATACGCCAAATGAGCCCAATAACAGCACTAATTGCCATCACTAAATAAATAAACATAGAAAGCCAAGCTGCAGGCACATGTAAAAAAATAATACGATAACTATCACCCTGCTGATAATCAATAGGTGCAATAATTAAGCCCCAATATAAACCAATTAGAAGCAAAAAAATGCACAGAAAAAATAGCCATGGCATGACATAACCTGCACCATAATAAAAATATTTAGGGGAGGCAAAGCGGTGCAAAAAGCGCCAAATTAAAGACATTTTTCGTATTTTGAAAAAATTAACAGTGTGTTATTTTAACCGATTTTAAAAAGTTTTGAAAAATACTAATCTCTATGCATTTTATTTGCAACTTGATTGCGCAAATAATTCGGCAGTGCTAGTGCCTCTAAATGTTGTTTTTTATGATAATATGAAAGGGAGAGTTTAGCTAAATCATTTGCACTTGGATGAATATTAGCTAAATATTTACTAATACCTGTAGTTTTTTTAAGTATATTAGCATAGATAAGCCAAGCATTGCCAATACCAAGCGTCTCTTTGCCTAAATGAGGTAGTTTATCTGGCTTACTAAGTGCCTGTGTTATTAACTGCCCATTTTCATAAATACCCCAATATACTTCCTCCATTCTTGCATCAATTGCTACTAAAATTTTCCCCAAACCAGTATGCTTATTTGTATTAAGATATTTTTTTGCACCATAAGCAAGCACTAAAAGTGTTGAGAAGCCCTGCACTGGTAGTGATAAACCAAGAGATAAACCCTGGGCAACAGAAACGCACATACGCACCCCTGTAAATGTCCCGGGACCCTTCGTATAGGCAATTAAATCAATATCACTCAAAGAAATACATGCCTCTTTTAGAACTTTGGCACAGCTGGGCAATAAAAAACTAGATGCTTTCTGGTCATTATCTATGACGCGACTAATGAGTTTTTTATCAACAAGAAGTGCAACAGAAGAGCTCTGCGTTGCACAGTTAAGGGCGAGAATCTTGGGCATGATAAGTTTTTTGATATTTTTTAAAAATAGATAAAACAAGCTTTTTACGATACATTAATCTTTCTGGTGCATGCACCGGATGATAATAAGAGGGACCTTTGAGCATGGCAACAAGCTGAGCCATTTCCGTTAAATTTAATTGTGGTAATTTTTTATTAAAATAATATTTTGCTGCTAGAGCAAATCCATGAATAGCATAACCACTACCTTGTCCAAGATAAACAGTATTCAAATAACGATTAAGAATAAAGTCCTTACTAAATTCTTGTTCTAAAATAATTGCCATCACCATTTCTGTTAATTTACGCTTAGTGCTTATTTCTGGTGTTAAAAATGTGTTTTTAATAAGTTGTTGCGTAATAGTACTCGCACCTCTAAGTGATTTATCGGTAAAAATATACGCCTTAAAGACGCGTATAATCTCCGCCATATCAATACCAGAGTGCAGATAAAAAGACTGATCTTCTATTGCTAAAAGCATATTAACTAAATCTATTGGATACGCTTCTAATGGAAGCGGTGTATAACGTTTATAATTGCCTAGTGTTCCTGTTGAGAAAGGCACGGGTTTAGAAAATTCGCCCTTAATACGCTCTCTTAGCTGGCTAGCATAAAAATATAGCACAAAGAACAAAAGCAACAGTGCTAGCAATACAACAATTTGTATTCTTTTACGCAACAAGATATTATTAAAGATAAAAAGATATTAAAAAATACTAACACCCAATTACATAAGAGAGCTAATATTATCATTTTAATCAATTACTAAAAACAATAAGCCCTAAGCCTCATTTAAGCACAAAATAAAACATCATACAAAGATTTTTTCTAAGCTATATTTGCTATAATATTTCTAATTCTACAATTTAACTTACAGGAAATAAAAATGACTATCCATAAAATATTAGCATTATCTGTTATCTTTGTTTGGATTTTACTAACCCATAATGCCTTAGCAGGAAGCTATATAGACAAAGCATATATCACAAATATTAAAGAGGTTTATAAAAACACTCGCATTACAAAACCATATCAGTATTGTTATATGAGAGAAGTAAGAAAAAATACTCGTGGTGATGGTTCAGCAACCAATGAATTAGTCGGCGGGATTATTGGCGGTGCCATTGGAAATCAATTTGGCAAAGGTAGTGGTAAAGATGTTGCTACTGTTGCAGGTGCTTTGCTTGGTGCCTCTATTGCTAACGACGGCGAACTAGCAAATGCAAGGGAGGAATCCATTACACAACGTGAAGTTTGCGAAACACGCCATCGTTATGGCAACGAAGAACGCTTTAGCCATTATCAAGTGGACTATAATTACCAGGGGCGCTCTTTTTCTTATGAATCTAGTTTTCGCCCTAAAAGAGAGAGAATTAAAGTGCGAGTGCGTGTTAGTGTTACAAACTAAAAATAATGAGGGTTTTCTTTAGGGATAAAAAAACGCAGTGAATTATTTTCTAAAGCCAGGTAGGCTTAAAAGCAAAATTGGTTTTCAAACATTAGAGGAGCGTGCCCAAAACGGTGATGCTCAGTCCCAATACCAATTAGCACTGATGTATGATTTGGGTATTGGTGTTAGCAAAAATACTGTGCTCTCTTTTAAATATTACAAGCAATCTGCCAAGCAAAATTACCCCAAAGCACAATACAATCTAGCTATTGCCTACGCTCTAGCTAAAGGAGTTGAAAAAAATATTAGTAGCGCAAAATATTGGGTTAAGCGCGCAAGAGATAATGGATATTCTAATCATGATAGTTTTTAATTATCTTACCTCTGCTTAATTCTTAATGCGCGTAGTGTCTAAAAAAATTCCCACACAAGAACGGCTTATTTTTGCCTTAGATGTAGAAAATGCTTCTAAAGCAAAAGATTTTGTTGCACGCTTAGATGACAGTGTGCATTTTTATAAAATTGGCTTAGAGCTACTCATGAGTGGCGAATATTTTACGCTCCTCAACTGGCTTATAGAACATCATAAAAAAGTTTTCGTTGATCTTAAATTCTTTGATGTGCCTGCTACGGTAGGAAGAACTGTTGCGCGCCTAGCTGATTATGGTGCATCATTTGCTAGTGTGCATGGCAATCAAAATATGATGCTCTGTGCAGCAAAAAATAAAGGTGCACTTAAAATTTTGGCAGTTACTGCACTTACTAGCCTAGATAGAGGAGATTTAGGAGATTTAGGCTTTGAGTGCAGTGTCTCACAATTGGTGTTATCTCGTGCAAAAAGAGCCCTTCAAGCGGGTTGCGATGGTGTTATTTCTTCAGGTTTAGAGCTTAGCATGTTAAGAGAGTTTATTAGTAATGAACTTCTCATCCTAACACCAGGTATCCGCCCTGTTAGCAATAAAGATGACCAAAAACGCACGGTTGATTTAGAAGATGCCTTTAAAAATGGCACAGATTATATAGTAGTAGGTAGACCTATTAGAGATGCAAAAAACCCCTATCAGGTAGCACTATCAATGCAAAAGCGTATGGCACAAATTTTTAGTACCTAGCACCATTTTACTATCTTTAATAGTTAATTAGAGTATTTTAATATCTTTTAAATATAGCCCTTAAAAATATAAAATAACTTTATTACCTAAATAGATTTTATATGTATAATGAGCAGTCATTTATGTTCTTATGGTGGTTATTCTTTAACTCATTTATGAAGTTTAATGTTATCTTTTTTTATGTGCTAGGTGTATGAATAAAACCCTCACCAGATTTATTTTTGCACCTGTTTTGTTAGCAGTGGTGCTATTTGTAACTATTAGCACAGCTTATGCACAAACAACTCCAATACGTGTGGGCTATGAATCCTCTTCCTACATGGTTACTAAAAGCGCACGCACTGCTAGATTTTGTGTTCGTGTTTACGAGCCAGCTAGTGGTGGCACGCCAGAGATCCTCGTTGTTTCCCCATACTTCATAGAAGGAGGCACTGCTATTGATGATGTTGATTATTATGATGATGGTGGGTTTGATCAATTTGTCCTCCCCACCGGTACTACTCGCAGTTGTGATTTTATTGATCTTACTGGAAATAATACAGCACTGTCTATAGGAAGGACTATCCCCCTCAGGTTAAGACTTGATAATAATCCAACCAATATGGTTACTATAGATCCATCGGCAACTACTATTTTTATAAGAGGTAATGATGCAACACTAAGCGAGTTAAGCCTCTCTGATACTACCACTTCTGAGGCTATCGCTTTAAGTCCTGCTTTTGCATCTTCTACCCTAACCTACAACGCAGAAGATGTAGACCTTAGTGTCACAAACGTAGATGTTAGGGCAGTTGTAAATGATGTAGCAGTTTCACTCTATGATGGCGCAACTTATACGATAAGCGTTAATGGTGCCCCCTCTGGTGATAGCGTTAATTTGATAGAAGGCGCAAATGTAGTAGAAATTGTAGTTACCTCAAATGATGATTCACAAACCAAAACCTACACCATTAATATTAACCGCGGCCCGACACCAGTACGTGTGGGCTATGAATTCCAAGACTACCAGTCAAATTATGTAACGGGTAGTGTTACAGCTTGTGCAGTTATTACTGAGCCAGCTAGTGGTGCCCCAGCACCTTTCACCCTTAGTGCGTCAGTTGGCGGTGGTACTGCTATCTCTGGAGATGATTACCATCCAGTGCAAAATGAACACTTAATATTCGCAAAAGGTAATAGGCGCCAATGTCATACTATTAGCTTTATCAATGATCCACCAGATAGAGCAAAGTATTTCATCAATACACTCAGCTTAGTAAGTAGTGATCCAAGTATTGCCGTAACTATAGATCCAGCAACAGCCGCTGGCATTATCTGGGGTAATGATGCAACACTAAGAGAATTAGCCCTCTTTGATGCCACTACTTCTAATGTTATTTCTTTAAGTCCTGCTTTTGCATCTTCTAACATCATGTACAATCTAACTGTAGCTAATAGTGTCTTAAACGTAGATATTAGGGCAATTGTAAATGATCAAGTAATGTCAGCTGGATTACCGGGTCATTTAATATATTCTGACAGTGCAACTTACCAGGTGAGGGTTAATGATGTTGATGTTGAGACTAGTGCCAATAATCGGAGTAGAGCTAACTTAGAAGTAGGTGCAAATACAGTACACATTGTAGTTACATCGGATGATTCTCAAGAAATTTTAACCTACATTATTCATATTAACCGCAGGTCGCCCCCGATACCAATACGTGTGGGCTATGAATCCTCTTCTTTCGTGGTTACCAAAGAACAAAACGATGTTGAAGTTTGTGCTCGTGTTTACGAGCCAGCTAGTGGTGGCACGCCAGAAGTCTTCTCTCTCACCGCATCCATCATAGAAGGAGGCACTGCTGTTGTTGATGTTGATTATCAACCTTTTGTGGAAGCTTCACTTCACTTCCCCACCGGGACTACTAGCAAGTGTCATTTTATGAGTTTTACTAGGAATGCAGCACTGTCTATAGGAAAGACTATCCCCCTCGGGTTAACACTTAGATCTCGTAGTCTAAACAGTATCATTACTATAGATCCATCGGCAACTACTATTTTTATAAGAGGTAATGATGCAACACTAAGCGAGTTAAGCCTCTCTGATACTATTACTTCTGATACTATTGCTTTAAGTCCTGCTTTTGCATCTTCTACCTTAACTTACAACGCAGATGTAGTTGGTAGTGTCTCAAGCGTAAATATTAGGGCAATTGTAAATGATCTAGCAGTTTCAAACTATGATGGCGCAACTTATACGATAAGCGTTAATGGTGCCCCCTCTGGTGATAGCGTTAATTTGATAGGAGGCGCAAATGTAGTAGAAATTGTAGTTACCTCAAATGATGATTCACAAACCAAAACCTACACTATTAATATTAACTACGCGCCCCCGATACCAATACGTGTGGGCTATGAACACTCTTCCTACTTGGCTACCAAAGAACAAACCAGTGTTGGAGCTTGTTTTCGTGTTTACGAGCCAGCTAGTGGTGGCACGCCAGAATTATTCATTATCGAACCATACTTCATAGAAGGAGGCACTGCTATTGATGGTGTTGATTATTATGATGATGGGATTGATGCACGTAGCTTCACCATCGGTACTACTCGCAGGTGTTTAAATATTGATCTTGCTAGGAATTCAGCACTGTCTATAGGAAGGACTATCCCCCTCGGGTTAAGACTTCTTGGTAATCCAACCAATATGGTTACTATAGATCCATCGGCAACTACTATTTTTATAAGAGGTAATGATGCAAGACTAAGCGAGTTAAGCCTCTCTGATACTACCACTTCTGAGGCTATTGCTTTAAGTCCTGCTTTTGCATCTTCTACCTTAACTTACAACGCAGATATTAGTGTCCCAAGTGTAGATATTAGGGCAATTGTAAATGATCTAGCAATTTCACTCTATGATGGCGCAACTTATACGATAAGCGTTAATGGTGCCCCCTCTGGTGATAGCGTTAATTTGATAGAAGGCGCAAATGTAGTAGAAATTGTAGTTACCTCAAATGATGAATCACAAACCAAAACCTACACTATTTCGCTTTACCGCGGTCTGCCACGAGTAAATGTGGGCTATGAATTCTTTTTCTACAATTCAACCTATGAATTGGGCTCTGTTACAACCTGTGCAATTATTTACGAGCCAGCTGATGGTATTGCCCCAGCGGCTTTCACCCTCAGCGTGTCAACTGGCGGTGGTAATGCTATCGCAGAAGATGATTATAATCCAGTGCAAAATGAACTCTTAGTATTCGCACAAGGTGATAGGCGCCAATGTCATACTGTTAACTTTATCAATAATCCGCCAGATAGAGGGAAATATTTTATCAATACACTCAGCCTCGTAAGTAGTGATTCAAGTATTGCCGTAACTGTAACTCAACCAGAAAGTGGCGTGTATATCCATGGTAATGATGCAACACTAAGCGAGTTAAGCCTCTCTGATACTGCTTCTAATGCTATTACTTTAAGTCCTGCTTTTGCATCTTCTACCTTAACTTACAACGCAAATGTTAGTGTCTCAAGCGTAAATATTAGGGCAATTGTAAATGATTTGAAAATGCCCTATACACTCATCAATGGCGAAAGCTCAACTGATGAGCCTGCAACTTACCAGGTGAAGGTTAATGATGTTGACGTTGACACTAATATTTTCAGTAGTAGTAGAGCTAACTTAATAGAAGGTGCAAATGTAGTAGAAATTGTAGTTACGCCAAGTGATTCTTCACAAACTAAAACCTACACTATTAATATTAACCGCACTATATCATCAGATACAAACTTACGTGAGTTATCTATTGCGGGTGCTACACTCCACCCTACTTTTACACCTTCTACTCTATTCTACACCACAAGTCTAACAAGTGATATGCGCATTGTGGATGTTAGGCTAGTAGCAGCAAATCCCGAAGCAACAATATCTCGTGGCGGCACAACACCTGTTACTAACGGCGTTGATACGATTAATGTTATGGCGGGTGCTAGTGGTGTTTTTTACCAAGTTAGAGCTGAGGATGGCACAACAAAAGACTATACTCTTACTTTTTCTCGCGCTTCATCACAAGATCTAACCCTAGATAGTCTCATTCTTTCAGATAATGTTGTGTTAAACCCTGCTTTTTCCTCTCTGACTAATGTCAGGAGTTGGAACGTAAGTGTAGCAAGTAATATACGCCAGTTAGATATTGAGCTAACAACACTTGATCCACTTGCAAGCATTACTCGTGATGGTAGTGTAATACCTAGGGGCGTTGACAGGGTTAATATTGAGGTGGGCGATAATACTTTTGTTTACCAAGTTAGAGCTGAGGATACCACATTCGTAGATGACTATACTCTCACCATTTCTCGTAGCGCTGGACCGCCAGTTGCTAATACTGCTCGAGCCCAGAGAATATATTCAAGTGAAAATGTAATACTTGATGCTTCAGCTAGTAGTAGTGAAGATGGCACTATTACGAGTTATAGTTGGGTACAAAGTAGTGGCTCAACGGTAACTTTAAGCAATGAAAATACTGCTATTGCAACCTTTACTGCACCAAATGTTGAGGTAGAGACTGATTTAACATTTATGCTCACAGTAACTAACAGCCATAGCTTAAGTGCCAGCAGCACGATAGTTATTACTATATTGCCTGTGGTTGAAGTGGTTTATGAGCACAGAACCTACGAGATATCAGAAAACGATCCCACCATACCCCTTTGTGTACTAGTTACCAACCAACCTGAAACATTCTCACCCTTAACACTTAGCGTATCAACTCTAGACAATAGCGCCTCTGCCCCAGAGGATTACACAGAGATAAGCGATGAGCGCTTAATTCTTAATCCAGGCGATACTAGTTTATGTTTTTCGGTTAATATTATAGATGATGCCATACTAGAAGCCAGAGAAAAATTTACTGTCATCCTCTCTGTTGTGGATGATGGAGGTAATCGGGTAGTTATTCCAGAGGATGGAAGAACTGCAACCGTAATAATTCAAGATGATGAGGTTCACTTAAACGATTTAAGCATTTTGGGCGACACTACATTAAATCCTGCTTTTGCCTCTTCTACAATGGCTTACACAGCAGAAGTGCCAAACAATAGAGAAAGGCTAACCATTACACCATCTGCTCACCCCTCGTTAGTAATTCGTCGCGGTGAAATAGAAATACCCAGCGGTTCTGCTGATAGTGTTGATTTAGCAGTAGGCGAGAATAATATTGAATATGCTATTACCGCTGGGGATGGTGAAACAATAGCAACTTATATCATAGCCATTACCCGCACCGCTAACACAGCACCAGTAATTGCAGACAGCACAACAACCACTATTAACTTTCCCGAGAACAGCATTGAGCCAATAGCCACTTACAGTGCAACTGATGATGGGGAAAACACCATCACCTGGTCTCTTAGCGGTGTAGATGCAAGTTATTTTACAATTGATAGTAATGGTGTATTGCGCTTTAGAGAACCCCAAGATTTTGAAGATGTATTAGGTGCTAGAGGTAGTGCCGATTACCTCATAACCATCATCGCTAGTGATGGCGCTATGCCAACCCCAGCAAGGGACATGCGAGATATTACAGTTAGGCTTACTAATGTGGATGAGCTAGGTCGTGTCAATGTCATAATCGTTGGAGGCGGCGGCATGCAAGTTGGAGAAGAGATAGCAGTCTCCGTTAGAGACCCAGATAGTCAGAGGACTAGAAACCAAAGATTCCAGTGGGAGATTAGTAGCAATGGTATAGATTACACTCCCCTTGAGACTAACTCACCTAGATATATCTTAACTGAGGATGATATTGGAAAAACCTTCCGCATGGTCTGGACCTATAATGACTCCGCTGGCTCTGATGATAGGAGGGTCACCAGCGCGCCAACTGTAGCAGTGGCAAGTGCGGATGCGCTTGGTGGTCCAATCATCGCACTTACCCAGGATAGTGGTATTTTTGATGATGACGGCATCACCAACAATAATCAGGTAACTGTAACGCTAGCGGTTAGTGCTACTATGTGGCAATACACCAACAACAACGGGAGGGATTTCTTAGATGGTGAAGGGGTGAGTTTTATCCTAGATGAAGGCATCTACGCCGCTAATCAAGTGCAAGTCCGCCAGACTGTGCTTGGCAGGCAGTCCGTCATTTCTTCGCTCGGCGGGGTTACAATAGACACCACTGGGCCAACTGTCCTTTCTGTCACTTCCTCCACGCCAAATGGCACCTATAAAGAAGGTGATGAGATTAACATCACACTAAACCTAAATGAGCCTGTGCAACAACTTGGCATTGGTGGCTTTGCCTCAATTCCATCTCTTCGTCATGATCTTATTGTTGACCTATTTACAGACACTAAAAATACGATGACTTTAGTTGGAACGTTTGTGGTGGAAGCGGGCTATGAGACTAGCGACATTGTCTTAAATTTTATGCGTGGTACTGCTCGCGTGTTTGACCTTGCTGGCAATGAAATGGCTGCATCAGATTTATCTACTCCAGAAGGGGAAAAGCTAAGTGACAATAGTGATATTGTGATTGACGCCACTCCACCGACTATTCTCTCAATTACCTCCACCACACCAAATGGCACCTATAAAGAAGGTGATAATATTAACATCACAGCCACCTTTAACGAAGAGGTAAGCGATAATTCACAACTTGCAGTATTTCTTCTAGAGTCTGCTAGTCCTAGTATCTCGTCCAGATTAGTATTAGTAAAAGATACCCCTAACACTCTAGTTGCAACTTATCTTGTAGCAGCGGGTGCAAATAACGATGCCCTTTCTTTAACCGTCCAGTCTGATCTAGTGCCAACAGATGCCATCGGCAATGAGATGACAGATTTCTCCATTCCAGAAGAGCAAAACCTTGCTGATACCAGTGACATTATTCTTGATACCAGTGCACCAATTGCCACCTTTAGCAATATTGCTACACTATTTGTAAATAGTCAAGTGATGGTTACTCTTAGCTTCTCAGAGTATATTAACAGGAATTTAAACACCAATGATTTTACTATTACTAATATTCGTGGTGCACCATCGCTCTCTAGAAGTGGGGATGATTACATTCTCACCTTCACACCAGATAACCCTGACTTGCTCACTATTACCTTTCATGGAGGCGTGACAGACCTTGTTGGTAATGTTGCTGCTAGCGTAGTAGTAAATAGCCAAGTAGCGCCAGCACCGCCAAGTGCGCCAATTGATTTCTCTGGGTTTGGGGAGGATATGCAAATAACGCTTTCTTGGAATGCACCGGATAGTAATGGTGGTGCTCCTATTACCAAATATCAATACCGTGTCCGCACCGCTGGTGATAGCTATGATGACATGGGTCCAACTGGCTGGCGGAATTTTGCTAGCGCTATTCCCACTGGGCTCACAGAAAGCCTGGTAGGTTTCCCAAATAATATTGAATTATTCTTCCAAGTGCGTGCGCTAAACATCGCAGGCTTTAGCGAACCTTCAGAAGAAATTATTCTTTTTGCGCTCGGCATAGACACGCCAGTAGCATCAAATATAAGAGTTGGTTTAACTAGAGAATCTGCTGCCCAGATTGCAAGCGATGGCGTAGCCATTGTAACTGAAGGCGATACTGTATTTTTTGCCCTCACTTTGGATGGGGAACTACCCCATGCGCTTTTAGTGCCAGTAGATATTACTGGTGCCCAAAACTCTACCAGTGGTGCCGGTGCAGTCTATGGCACAAGTGATAATGACTATACTATAAACGGTTTGCATAATAATAACAATGTTTGTGGCACTATCATATCACCTGCGACTGGCACCTTTGTCTGCCTACCTGCTGGTGCTGTCAATAGAGCAATTTCTGTTGCCATTAGAAGAGATGGTGCGAGTGAAAACCCAGAGACTTTTATTGTTAGCCTGCCTGCAGAGCCCATAATCCCCCAAGGGCAAGCCCCAGTGTTAAGAAGTTTTTCTACTGCTAAGAGAGAGGTCTCTACTCTTATTAAAGGCGGTCTCCTTGAGTTTGGCCTTCTTACTAATTTATTTGTTTTTCCAGAAAACAGACAGACCGCACAAGTTTTTATCACCCGTCGATCAGCTCCCCCTGATTTAGCGCGTATGTTTAAAGGTAGAACGGATACTGGGACAGATAGAACATTAACAATAAGGCTTCACCTCTTGCACGATAGTGTTCTGAATTATTCACCTTCAGCAACCCTAAATATACCACCAATATATGATGAAAACGGCAGAATAACAAATATCATTATAACGCCTGATCCTCCTCCAGTATTATCCATAAGACTACTAAGTAAAGAAGAGATAGCAGCAAATCCTGAAATGAGCGAGAATAATCACTATGTGGAGAGAATTGTTAACTCTCAGACGCCTACTGCTTTCTCCGTTTTTCCAGTTTATACAGATGATTTCGTAGCAGCAGAGCCCACAGAAATTGCTGATTTTGCTATTAATGTTCCTAGGCATGAATTAGATGATTATGAAATTGACTTAAGTCGTAGAATACCACAAGCTAATGTTACTGTCTTGGATAATGAAGAGTTATTTGTATCTGGTGGCAGTGGAGAAACTGAGATAACTGAAGGTCAGTCCGCAACCTTTACTATCACTACAGGTGGGCAAGGACCAAGGCAAGCCTTCTTAGAGCGTAATGCCTATGCCTTTACCCAAGTAAAGACTGGTAGTAGCGGGTGTGCAGAATGTGATTGGGAAGAGGGGAAAAATGCAGAACTAGCTAATGATTTCACGAGCGATACAGGTATTGTTACACGCCTATTAACCTTAGATGCTGAGCCGCCAGCAAATACTCGCGGCACTTTTGATTTTGCAGTAGCAGATGATTTAGTTTACGACCCAGATGAATATTTTTGGATTGATATTTGCGGCTTTATCGCAGCGAATACTCAAAGTTATTTAAAAAGAGACCCAGTTGATTTAACTAATCCTGGCTTTTGTCCCTCTGCAGGACGAGGCACTGGTGAGGTGCTTTTTGATGGCGAAGGATTCAAGGTAAAAATTATAGATAATAGCCCAATACCAACGCTCACACTAGAGCCAAGATCACCATCTAGTGTTAATATGGTTTGGGATATAGCCAATCCAAATAATTTACCCATAGATAAATGGCAATACCGAGTAAAACCAAGCGGCGACCAAGCCTTTAGCGATGAAGAAAATACACTCTATGGCTGGACTGATATAGAAGATAGCACATCAGCAGATGGCGTTGCAGGTGCTCATAGTGAGCAATTTAGCCTAAATGAGCTAAATACTAATACTAGCTACTCTGCCCAGGTGCGTTTAGTGGTGGGTAGCGAATATGGCAGGCCTTCAGCCGAGCAAACTAGCACAACTCCGCAAGGAGTAATACCAGATAGCCCAATACTTAGTGCAACCCCGGGTAACCAACAAGTCTTCCTTTCTTGGACTAAGCCATACGGCGGTGGTTTAGAGATACAATCTTATAAAGTTGCTTCAGGAACTCCACTTGATGGACTAGATGATTTTATGGAAATAGAAGGAAGTGATGCAGACACAATAACGCTTACAATTAGCAACCTGAACAATAACCAAGCCTATATTTTTGAAGTCCTAGCGGTCAATGTGATGGGCGATAGCCTGCCGTCAAATAGAGTCTCTGCTAGACCCATGCCAGCCATACCAAATACGCCAGTTTTACAAGCATTTCCTGGCAATAGGCAAGTTAGGCTAGAGTGGAGCCCGGTTAGTGGTAACGGCGATGTGGTTATAAAATATCAATACCGCCAACGCACTGCCTCTGAAACCTTTGTTGATAGCGATGGCGCGCCCAATGGTTGGCAAGATTTTAATGATAATCCAATTGCACCAACGCAAACTCTAGGAGGGTTAACAAACGATACTACCTACTTCTTCCAGGTGCGTGCTGTTAATATTACAGGTGCGAGCCTCCCGTCCAATGAAAACTCCCTAACACCCAGACCAACCCTGCCAGAAGCACTAACGCTTAGAGTTATTCGCGGCATAGAACAACTCACTTTAGATTGGGAAGACCCAAATGATGAAACTTTTAGTATTACTGGTTATGAATATCGCCAAAGTGAAGCTTCAGGAGATTATGCCACAAGCCCCTGGATCCCTATTGAGGGTGGTGCTACTCTGAGTGAATATGTCATTAGCCCTCTTAATAATAATACACTCTACTACTTCCAAATACGTGCAATCAATAGTGCTGGAGAAGGTGCACCGTCAGTGGAATCCTCCAATACACCGAGGGCACTTCCAAGCGTTACTTCATTTACCTTACCAGATAACCTAGCCCCTCAAGTGCCCTCTATGGCAACCATCACCTTCTCTGAGGCAGTTGATGGTCTTGGCGTAAATGAGCTAGATTTTGCTAGGGATTTTGATACTACCAATGCAAATATTAACAGTATCTATAATGTTGACCGAGGCTTGAGTTATACTGGTAGTGCAGTCCCACCTAATAATTTTGCTAGTAGTAGCACAAATTTTGTTATCACCTTCACGCCACAAACATTAGGCGTAGTAAGCATTAGCGTAAATAGCGAAGCGGTGCGTGCGGCAGGTTTCTTTAATGACCAACCATTTAGTGCTACAGGCGTAGCAGAAGAAGCACTAACCTTAAGCTTCCCTGCACTTGGCACATCTACACTTGGCAATATAGCAAGTGTAGAAATTACTTTTAGCGAGGGCGTTAGCGGTTTAAGAACAAATGATTTTATTGCTACTAATGCTGTTGTAAATACTGTTGCAAATAGTGTTTCACAAGATAATGGCCAAGGTTCTACCTATATTATTACCTACACCCCAACCTCAGCTGGCGAAGTAATACTCACCCTTACTGCTGGCAGCGTGATGAGCTCTAATCGCGCGGGACCTGTGCTAAGTAGTAGCAGAGGTATGGCTCTAGTGGAGAGAGTAGAGGCAACAGGTGCGCGCTTCACTGCTAGAATTACCATGAACGCTATCACCACTGACCAGTTTAACGAAGCAATGTTTCGCGATACTGCTGTAAGGTTCTTAAAGATAATAGACTCAAACGTTTCAGCAAATGCCAACGATGTGCATATACTCAGCATCAAATCCAGATTAGTGTCTGCTGGCACCGTAGCATCGCCTGATGTGATAGTTTATTTTGAAGTGGTTAGCGATAATTTTGCTGGTGCTCAGCGCCTTGTGGGCAGCTACACTGGTATTATTGCACAAAATTTATTACCAGCATTCACTGGGCAAAGTATCGTCACTGCTACTAGCACCCCGCCAGAAGCAAAAAGACAAGCAACCCTAGCTGATGCACCGAGAAACCTAAGAGTAATGGCACTAGCAGAAGGCGCAAGACTCACCTGGGATGCACCAGAAAATAATGGTGGCTCAGTAGTTAGCAGATATCAATATCGCCAGCGCACTGGATCCGAGATCTTTATTGATACTTTGGGTGCACTTAATGGCTGGCAGGAAGCAGGTGTAGAGTCGCCTTATGCTATTGCCGGCCTTACTGCAGGCAATGCGTATTTCTTCCAAGTGCGCGCTGTGAATGAAGTTGGTGCTAGCACCTCATCGCTTGCAATAAGCACGACACCTTTGGTTCAACCTATTTTAATTTTGGAGCTTAAGGGTGCTTACCCTGAAACAGAAGTCAGCGATTCTGCAGATGGTGCTACGCGAGATCCTATAAATTATGCACGAGAGATTGAAGTGGGTGGACAGCAAGTTGATTTGTTGCAATTCCACCTCTTCTCAAGTCCAGACTCTATGAGGGTGCGTAACGTGCTTATCACTCGCACCGACCCCGGCACCTCACCTGATTATGCTGACAACAGTGACTTTATGGGCACACCGCGATTTTCTGGCGGCGACCCTTCAAATATCATGTTCACACCGGGAGAACATCCTGTAGTGCTAAAAGAAACACTTGATAATAATCTACAATACGAATTAGCAATTGTAAATGATGACAATCTTATTGAAACCACTGAATCTCTCTCCTATGAAGCAAGTTATGAATATCAAGATGCAGCAGGTAATTGGGTGCCAAGAACCATAGAGGAAGCGACCTTCACCATAGAAAATTTTGACCACGGCACTATTGATGTTGCACAAAGTGTAGTTATGGGTATTGAAGGCAGAGACGTGGAAGTTGTATTTGCTTTGAGTAAGCGCGCATCTTTCCCTGTTAAAGTCACTTGGGAGGTAATGAGTGTTGCATCAAGCACAGTTAGTGCTGATGATTACACACTTCCCGCAAATAATTTTGTTATCCTAGATGCGTTGCAGAGCGAGGGAATATTGACTATTCCAATTGTATCTGATGATGATGATACAGAGCCTAGAGAATCCTTTGCTATACGTATTACTGGAATAACTAAGGGCGATGACTCGCCCATCCCAAGCGGTTATACTACTGGCAGAAATGATGATGACCGCTCTACTGAGCCGCTTATTGTTGTTGGCAGTGATAATGTTGTAACTATCAATATCTTCAAAACAGATGCGAAATTGAGCGACTTAGTGCTTATAGATGATAATAATGTTAACCTTGGCCCAGTTAACCTTGACTCACTATCTGAAGACTCTGGCGTCCTTACCTACACCGAAAATGTATTAAATAGTGTGAGGGGCATTAGGGTTACCCCAAGTGCGAGTGACGCGGATAATGCACTTATTAGTCTCAACGAAGAGCCCATTATAACTGGCACTACAAGCGATATTATGCCTCTAAGTATAGGCACAAACACTATCAATATCCAGGTAATAGCAGATGATGGTGTAACAACACTAAACTACGTATTAACCATTATCCGTGCTCCTAATACTATGCCGATAATAGACACTACTAACATGGCAGTAGAGGTTGCTGAGAATACAACTTTTGTTGCGGGTTATGCTTTGGATCCAGCTTCAATTGATGTAAACGAGGTTATTATCTGGTCACTTAGCGGTGAAGACAGTGCAGCCTTTAACATTGATGAGGTAAGTGGCACACTTTCTTTTAACACGGCAAAGGACTATGAAAATCCAACCGATGCTAATATGGATAATATCTATCTACTCACTATAAAAGCAACTGATAATGGCTTTCCAGCAATGACAAATACGCTGGATGTTAGCGTTACCATAACCAATGTAAATGAGGATGGTTTGGTAACCATTAGTGGTATAACGCGAGAAGGTGAAGTATTAACAGCAAGCCTCTCTGACCCAGATGGAGGCGTTAGAGACCTCACTTGGCAGTGGGAAAGAATAAACGAAGATTTCACGCGCACTATCATCGCAACCAATGCGATTTACACCATAACAAGTGAGAATGTTGACCGCCTCTTAAATGTCACTGCTTCATACACAGACATTCTTGGTGCTGGCAATCAGGCTAATGCAATTACAAATAGAGTAATTTCACAAGGTGCTGTTAATGTTACATCAGCAATCTTGAAAACAAGTGGCAATCCGGGTTATGCTAAAGTGGGCGATACCTTGACTCTTGAATTTGAATTATCTGCTACACCGACATATAACCCAGCTGTAACTATGGCTGGAGAAGTTATTATTTCAGATGCTGTTGCTGGATTTAGTAATAAATTTAGAGCAAACTATACAATACTAGAGTTTGTAGATCTTTCAGGTCAGCAAGGTAAGGTAATCTACGATATTGGGCAGATAGAAACTAGAGATAGCGCTAGCTTTAACCCCCCTGCTATAACCTCTGATATTATTATTGATACCATTACACCAGAAATTGATTCTGTTACTTCCACCACACCTAGTGGTAGGTATAAAGCAGGTGACGAAGTCAATATCACGCTAAACCTAAGTGAGCATGTGCTAATTACTGCCCCTCCTAGCACGTTTACCCTCCTTTTAGGAGAGAAGGATGTTACTACTGGAGACTTTATTCAAAATAAGACCCTTAGCCTGAGAGTAAGCCCTACTAACACCATGACTTTGGTTGGAACACTCTTGGTAGTAGCAGGAGATTATATTGATGATCTAGGTCATGGAAATATGATTAATGGTATTTTGCAAGATTTTGCTGGTAATGAGAATGATGCTCTCGTTGTTCCAAGCGGGCAGAGTCTGCATGATAATAAAGACATCGCCCTTGATACTACACCACCAACTATTACACTAATTGGAGAAGCGACAGTAACACTCTTTATTGGTGAAACCTACACAGAAGCAGGCATAACTATAATGGATGCTGAGCCTGGTCTTAGCGCGACTATTGGTGGAGATGCAGTGGATACCACTAGCGCTGGAAGATATATAATCACTTACAATATAGCAGATACTGCCGGTAATGTTGCTACCCAAATCACCCGCAGTGTTATTGTTCAAGAGCCAAAAGAAATTATTGTAGGTTATGAACAAACTAATTATCAGATAAATGAACAAATAGGTAGTGTTGAGATCTGTGCGCTAATTACTAGTCAAGCCACAGCCACAGCACCTTTCACACTAGGCGTATCAAGTAGTGATGGCAGTGCCATAGCCCCTGAGGATTACGAGGCTATAGAAAATAGCCAGATAATTTTTAATATAGGTGATAATCGCAAGTGCCATAGCATTTCTATTATCAATGATGATCTGCCAGAAGAGAGGGAGACTTTCATCACCACACTTTCTTTAGTGGATGATAGCGATTTAGGCATTACAGTTAGCCTCAACCCAAAAAGATCTTCAACAACTTTATCTATTGAAGGTAATGATGCAGTTCTAACAAGATTATCTATTGCACAGGCTAGGTTGAATCCTGTGTTTTCTTCTGAAATAACAAAATATAGGGCAAGTGTGTTGACGAATACAACAGACATCGTAATTAACTTGCAAGTGCCCTCTTCTGCCTCAAACACTATTAAGCGCACCTTACGTGGAATCTCCATAGATTTGATGGTAGCGGATGATAATACTGTAAGCGATATGCTAAGTGGCATACTTGGAGGTGTTACTAATACATTGACATATACTGTTTTTGCCGAAGATGGCACGATGAAAACTTATACTATTGACATCATCTATATTGATGCCTCATCATCGGATGCAACTTTAAATAACTTAGACCTTTTGGAGGCTTCGTTAAGCCCTACTTTTGAGCCTAGTGTAATAACTTATACAGCAGAAGTGCCAAACAGTGTAACGAGCGTAAATATTGCGCTAAATAAAGGCAATCCTATAGCTGTAATTACGCGTGATGGAGTAGAAATATTGCTTGATCTTGATGTAATTGATTTAGCCGTAGGTGAGAATGAGCTTATCTATGTAGTTACCTCTGTAGATATGACCTCCATGGCAACTTATACTATCACCATAATTCGCGCTGAGCCATCATCAGATGCGAGTTTAACTAGCTTAGTGCTTTTGGATGGTATTACATTAAATCCTACCTTTACACCCGAAACAAATGAGTACACAGCAAGTGTGGAAAATGATGTAGTGGAGGCAGCTATTACACTAGTAGCAAATTATCCTTTGGCAGTCATTACTCGCAGTGGAAATACAATACCTAGTGATTCTACTGATAGGGTTAGTTTAGAGGTGGGTAAAAATGAGCTTATCTATGTAGTTACTGCTGAAGATATGACAACTAGCCTAGACTACACTATCACTATCACCCGCAAACCCATTGCCCCAACCATTGCACTCTTTGAAGACACAGGCGTGGATAATGATGGTATTACTAATAATGGCGTGATTACTGTTAGCAATTTAGAAGACGGTGCTACTTGGCAGTATTCTACAAATGATGGCGCGAGCTTCACACAAGGCGGTGCAATTAGCTCTGGAGCAAGCAGTTTTGTGTTAGTAGAAGGTGTTTACAGTGCCGATCAAGTGCAAGTTCGCCAGATTATAAGTGATGTCACATCTACTATTGCATCCTTAAGTGAGATTACGCTAGATACTACCTTACCAATTATTGCTATAGCTACTCCTACGCTAAATATAGCTAGAGATACAAGTTATATACCAACAGCAACAATCAATGAGAGAGGCACACTTGAGATATCAGGCGATACACTAAATACAGAAGTATTAGGCACTTATAACATCACCTTTACTGCAACAGATATTGCCACTAATAGTGCAACTGCCACACAAGTTATCATAGTAGGTCCTACCACACCAAGTGCACCAAGGGATCTCAGTGCAACCCCGGGTAATGGAGAAGTAAGCCTTTCTTGGAATGTTCCAGATGATGATGGCGAATCCCCCATAACTGGTTATAAAATTGCTAGTAAAGAAGCAGATGGTGTATTTAGTAATTTTGAGTCTATCGTGGGAAGTAATGCAGAAACACAAACATACACTGCTACAGACTTAACTAATGGAGTAACCTATACCTTCAAAATCCTTGCTATAAATAGTGTTGGAGATGGCGCAGAGTCAAACGAAGCATCTGCTGTGCCAGTTCCAACACAGGTAACTGTGGGCTATGAATTCACTAACTACCAGACGAACTATGATATAGGCGTTCTTCAAGTCTGTGTAATCATTTATGAGCCAGCTGATGGTGTTGCCCCAGCACCTTTCACCCTTAGCGTATCAACTGGCGGTGGTACTGCTATCCCTGACGATGATTACCATCCGCGAGATCGACACTTAATATTCGCACAAGGTGATTCTCGCCAATGTCATGTTGTTCAATCTATCGACCTTCCGCCAGATAGAGCAAAGTATTACTTCAATACACTCAGCTTAGTAAGTGAAGATTCAAGTATTGCCGTAACTGTAGATCCACCAAAAACCCAAGTCTTTATCTATGGTAATGATGCAACACTAAGAGAATTAAGCCTCTCTGATACCACTACTTCTAATGCTATTACTTTAAGCCCTGCTTTTGCATCTTCTACCTTAACTTACAATGCAAATGTACTCAGTAGTGCCACAAGCATAGATGTTAGAGCAGTTGTAAATGATATGTCAATACGAACTGAATTCGATGGTATTCAAGCAACTTCTCCTACAGCAGTTTACGAGGTGAAGATTAATGGCGGTGCCAACTCTGGTAGTAGAGTTAGTTTGGTAGCAGGTGCAAATGTAGTAGAAATCATAGTTACACCAGGAGATAGGGTATCAGAGACTAAAACCTACACTATTAATATTAACCGTGTTGTGCAGTTTGCACCAACCATCACAGGCACTCCAGCTCTAAATTACCTTGAAAATAGTGATACCCCAGTAGCAACCTACAGTGCAGAAGATGTTGAAAATGATAATATTACTTGGTCTCTTAGTGGCACAGATATGGCGTCATTTACTCTAGATAACAGTGGTATATTGACTTTTAATAGCTCTCCTAATTTTGAGAATCCAGCAGATAGTGACGCAAATAACATCTATGAAGTTACTCTTATAGCAACCGATGATAATGCTACTGCACCAGCATCATCTACCTTAGATGTCCGTGTCACAGTTACTAACCTAGATGAAGATGGAAGCGTTATTATCACTGGCACAGCCCAGGTTGGCAGGACCTTAACTGCAGAGGTATCTGATCCAGATCTATCTAATGACATCGTCGGTTTTTACGAATGGCGAAGAGGTGGAAGAAATATTCCCGGTGCAGACGGGAAAACCTACACTCCAGTAGAGGCTGATATTGGTCACATACTAAGTGTTAATGTTCAGTATTTTGATGATAGCGTTAGGGCTTTTAAAGAGGTATCCACTGTGCTAGCTACACAAGTAATAGCACCAACACAGGTAAGCGTGGGTTATGCATTCCTTTTCTACAATTCCAGCTATGAACAGGGCGCTGTTACAACCTGTGTAGCTATTTCCGAGCCAGCTGATGGTGCTGCCCCTGCAGCTTTCACTCTCAGCACGTCAACTGGCGGTGGTAATGCTATCCCTGGGGATGATTATAATCCAGTGCAAGATGAACCCATAGTATTCGCACAAGGTGATAGACTCCAATGTCGTACTGTTAGATTTAACAAAAATCCGCCAGATAGAGGAAAATATTACATCAATACACTCAGCTTCGTAAGTAGTGATCCAAGTATTGCCGTCACTGTAACTCAACCAGAAAGTGGCGTGTATATCCAGGGTAATGATGCAACATTAAGAGAATTAAGCCTCTCTGATGCCACTACTTCTGATGTTATTACTTTAAGTCCTGCTTTTGCATCTTCTACCCTAGTTTACAACGCAAATGTGCTTAGTAGTGTCTCAAGCGTAGATGTTAGAGCAATTGTAAATGATTTACTAAGGATATATTCAGTCAACGGCCAGGGAGCAGATGAGAGGTTTGCAACTTACAAGGTGAGGGTTAATGGTGTTAATGTTGAGACTCATTCCGATGAGAGTAGAGCTAACTTAATAGTAGGTGCAAATGTAGTAGAAATCATGGTTACGCCAGGAGATGAGGCAGCAGAGACAACCTACACTATTAATATTAACCGCGTTGTGCAAAGTGCTGATAACTATCTTAGCGATTTAATGCTTGAAAATGAAGCCAGAGAGACTATCTCACTAGATCCACTATTTACATCCAGTACTACAGAATATAGTGCAAATATACGGGGTGGTAAAGTATTTGTAGTGCCTACTACTCGTGCTGCAAGTGCAACGGTTAGCGTAGATGGCATATTAGTCCAAAGCGGTACTAGGAGCGAAGAGGCTATGCTAGATGTAGGTAATAATATAATTCATATCCTTGTTACTGCTTCTAATGGTGCCTCGCGAACCTATACCCTAAACGTCAACCGCGCGTCATCAGATGCAGATTTAAGTGAGTTAACTATTCCATCTGCTCTATTTATAAGCCCCCCTAGTTTTGCATCTTCTACACTAAGTTATAGCGCAGATGTAGAAACCCTCAATCGCAATGTGGAAATTAGGATAGCAGCAAATCACCCACGAGCAGTAATCACTCGTGGTGATAATGTAATATCTAGTGGCGTTGATACAGTTAATGTAGGTGTAGGCGCAACTACCTTTACCTACACAGTTACTGCTGAGGATGGCATAGCAACAAAAGAGTATACTTTTATTATTTCTCGCCCAGCTGAAGAACCAATTGCTAATGCTGGCTTCAACCAGAATGTATATTCAGGTGAGAGTGTAACATTGAACAGCTCAGCTAGTAGTGGTAATGAAGATGGCGATATTGAGCATTATGGCTGGATGCAAATTCAGGGCACAACTGTAATCTTAAGTGGTTCAGAGACTGCTATTGCAACCTTTATTGCGCCAGATGTTGTTGATACTATTGAACTGGTATTTAGACTCTCAGTAACTAGCACTGCTGGTAGTAGCGATCGTGATACAGTATTTATTGACGTAAATCCAGCTTTAAGCTTTTCAGATATCATTGGTATCCAGACCTACACTGTAGGCGAAGCTACTTCCCTAACCTTGCCGGTAGCAACTGGTGGTCGTAGCCCACTAACTTATACTTTAGAGGGCTTACCAAATGGTTTGAGTTTTGATGCAGATAGTCGCATCCTAAGTGGCACTCCAACTCTTGTTGGCACTAATAATGTAATATACACCGCAACAGATGGTAGAGGTGTTAGTGTTGCTTTAGAATTTATGATAAACATAAAAAATACCCCGCCAACCATCACAGGCAGTGCAGATCTAAATTACCCTGAGAATGCCAATACCCCAGTAGCAACCTATAGTGCAATAGATGCCCAAAATGATAATATTACTTGGTCTCTTAGTGGCGTGGATATGGCGTCATTTACTATAGATAACAGTGGTGTATTGACTTTTAATAGCCCTCCTAATTTTGAGAATCCAGCAGATATTGACGCAAATAATATCTACGAAGTTACCCTTATAGTAACCGATGATAATGCTACACCAGCATCATCCACTTTAGAGGTTAGTGTCACAGTTACTAACCTAGGTGAGGATGGAATTGTTACTATCACTGGCACAGCCCAGGTTGGCAAGACCTTAACTGCGAAGCTAATTGATCCAGATGGCCCTGTTAACGATGGCAATGCCTCTTACCAATGGCAAAGAGGTGGAGAGAATATTATTGGTGCAAACGAGAAAACCTACACTCCAGTAGAGGCTGATATTGGCAGTACATTAGGGGTTAGAGTTGACTATGCTGAAATTTTTGATGGTAATGCTGACTTTCAGTATGCTATTAGTGACCTAACCCTAGCAGTGATACCTCGAGATCCACCTATTGCACCAACCATTGCACTCTTTGAAGACACAGGCGTAGATAATGATGGCATTACTAATAATGGCGTGATTTTTGTTAGCAATTTAGAAGACGGCGCTACTTGGCAATATTCTACAAACGGTGGTGCGAGCTTTACGCAAGGTGGTGCAATTAGCTCTGGAGTTGGAGTAAGCAGTTTTGTGTTAGCAGAAGGTGTTTACAGTGCCAATCAAGTGCAAGTTCGCCAAATTACAAGTGGTGTCACATCTACTATTGTATTCTTCTTAAGTGAGATTACCATAGATACTACCTTAATTATTACTATAGCTACCCCTACGCTAAATATAGCTAGAGATACAAGTTATATACCAACAGCAACAATCAATGAGAGAGGCACACTTGAGATATCAGGCGATACACTAAATACAGAAGTATTAGGCACTTATAACATCACCTTTACTGCAACAGATATTGCCACTAATAGTGCAACTGCTACACAAGTTATCATAGTAGGTCCTACCACACCAAGTGCACCAAGGGATCTCAGTGCAACCCCAGGTAACGGAGAAGTAAGCCTTTCTTGGAATGTTCCAGATGATGATGGCGAATCCCCCATAACTGGTTATAAAATTGCTAGTAAAGAAGCAGATGGTGTATTTAGTAATTTTGAGTCTATCGTGGGAAGTAATGCAGAAACACAAACATACACTGCTACAGACTTAACTAATGGAGTAACCCATACCTTCAAAATCCTTGCTATAAATAGTGTTGGAGATGGCGCAGAGTCAAATGAAGTATCTGCTGCGCCAATTCCAACACAGGTAACTGTGGGCTATGAATTCCGTGACTACCAGTCATATTATACAATAGGTAGGCATACAGTTTGTGCAGTTATTACTGAGCCAGCTAGTGGTGCCCCAGCACCCTTCACCCTCAGCGCGTCAACTGGCGGTGGTAATGCTATCCCTGGAGATGATTACACTCCAGTGCAAAATGAACACTTAATATTCGCAAAAGGTAATGAGCGCCAATGTTATACTACTAGCTTTATCAATGATCCACCAGATAGAGCGAAATATTTTATCAATACACTCAGCTTAGTAAGTAAAGATCCAAGTATTGCCGTAACTATAGATCCAGCAACAGCCGCTGGCATTATCTGGGGTAATGATGCAACACTAAGAGAATTAGCCCTCTTTGATGGCACTACTTCTAATGTTATTTCTTTAAGTCCTGCTTTTGCATCTTCTGCCTTAACTTACAACGCAGATGTAGCTAATAGTGTCTTAAGTGTAGATATTAGGGCAATTGTAAATGATCAAGTAATGTCAGTTGGATTACCGGGTCATTTAAGAGACTCTGATGGCGCAACTTACCAGGTGAGGGTTAATAATGTTGATGTTGAGACTCATTCCAATGAGAGTAGAGCTGACTTAGAAGTAGGTCTAAATACAGTATTCATTGTAGTTACATCGGACCGTTCTCAAGAAATTTTAACCTACACTATTAATATTAACCGCGTTATGCAAAATGCTGATAACTATCTTAGCGATTTAATGCTTGAAAATGAATCCGGAGATACTATCTCACTAGATCCACTATTTACATCCAGTAATACAGAATATAGTGCAAATATACGGGGTGATAAAATATTTGTAATACCTACTACTCGTGCTGCAAGTACAACGGTTAGCGTAGATGGCGTATTAGTCCCAAGGGGTACTAGGAGCGAAGAGGCTATGCTAGATGTAGGTAATAATATAATTCGTATCCTTGTTACTGCTTCTAATGGTACCTCGCGAACCTATACCTTAAACGTCAGATACCTGTCATCAGATGCAAGTTTAAGTGAGTTAACTATTCCATCTGCTCTATTTATAAGCCCCTCCTAGTTTTGCATCTTCTACACTAAGTTATAGCGCAGATGTAGCAAGCCATAATCGCGATGTGGAAATTAGGATAACGGCAAATAATCACCCACAAGCAGTAATCAATCGTGGTGCTCTAAGAATATTTAGTGGCGTTGATACAGTTAATGTAGGTGTAGGCACAAATACCTTTACCTACACAGTTACTGCTGAAGATGGCACAACAAAAGACTATATTCTCATTATTTCTCGCCAAGCTGAAGAACCAATTGCTAATGCTGGCTCCGACCAAAATGTATATTCAGGTGAGAGTGTAACATTGGACGGCTCAGCTAGTAGTGGTAATGAAGATGGCGATATTGAGCATTATGGCTGGATACAAATTAGGGGCACAACTGTAACCTTAAGTGATGCAGATACTGCTATTGCAACCTTTATTGCACCAGATGTTGTTGATAATATTGTAACTGACATTTAGACTCTCAGTAACTAGCACTGCTGGTAGTATCCATAATGATGCGCTATTTATTGTCGTAAACCCAGCTTTAAGCTTTTCAGATATCATTGCTATCCAGACCTACACTGTAGGCAAAGAAATTACCTCCCTAACCTTGCCGGTAGCAACTGGTGGTCGTAGCCCATTAACTTACACTTTAGAGGGCTTACCAAATGGTTTGAGTTTTGATGCAAATAGTCGCATCCTAAGTGGCATTCCAACTCTTGCTGGCACTAGTAATGTAATATATACCGTAACAGATAGCGCAGATGCCACTAATACTTTAGAATTTGTAATAGGCATAACAGCAAATACCCCGCCAACCATCACAGGCAGTGCAACTCTAGATTATATTGAAAATAGTGATACCCCAGTAGCAACCTATAGTGCAGAAGATGCCCAAAATGATAATATTACTTGGTTTCTCGGTGGCGTGGATATGGCGTCATTTACTATAGATAGCAGTGGTGTATTGACTTTTAATAGCTCTCCTGATTTTGAGAATCCAGCAGATAGTGACGCAAATAATATCTACGAAGTTACCCTTATAGCAACCGATGATAATACTATTGCACCAGCACCATCTACCCTAGATGTCCGTGTCACAATTACTGACCTAGATGATGCAGCCGTACCCACTGCACCGACTAACTTGATGGCGCAAGGCGGCTTTGCGCAAGCCACACTGACTTGGACCAAACCAACAAGTGATGGTGGCGCGCCGATTACTGGATATCAATATCACAGAACCCACAATAAAGGTATGTACGCCTCCACAGGTCCTCGTGCTTGGTATGACCTTCCAAACACCGATTCAGCCTCAACCAGTGCCGTTGTGACCAACAATACCGGCGGAAGCAGGACCAGGCTACCTGCTGTGTTAACCTACTTTGAGGTGCGTGCTGTAAATATCATTGGCAGCAGTCTGGCTTCAAATGAAGCATCAGCAACAGTGCTAGCAGCACCAACTGCTCATGCTGGAAGTAATCAATCTGCAGTTGCTGGTGCACAAGTAATACTACCGGGCTCAGCTACTGATACTGACGGTAGCACCATTGTTAGTTACAGCTGGACACAAACCGGTGGCACAAGTGTAACCTTAATTGATGCAGATACTGCTACTGCAACCTTCACTGCACCAGGTGTTGGCGCAGAGACTACCCTAGTATTTACACTCACAGTAACCGATAGTGATGGCGGTATTGGTAGTGATACAGTAGAGGTTGTAATAATGCCACTCATAGTAACATTCCCAGCACTTGGAGAATCAACAGTTGGTAATAGTGCTAGCGTTAAAATAACCTTTAGTACTGCAGTTAGTGGTTTAACCCAAGATGATTTTGAGACAACTAATGCTAGTGTGGATAACATAACTGGTAGTGCTACAACCTATACCATTACCTACACTTCAACCTCAGTTGCCTCAGTAGAGCTTACCCTTAAGGCAGACAGTGTTATTATAAGTAATAATGTCATGGGTCCTGCTATAAGCATTTCTTCTAGCGGAGAAGCAATTATGGCACAAGAGGAGAGCCTAGCAAGTCCACGCTTTAAATCTGATATGACTATAGAAGGTATCACCACTGCCCAGTTTGATAAGATGTTATTCAGACAAGGTATGGCAGATTTACTAGGCATTAATATTGATGATGTGCGCGTCCTTAGTATTAGCGCAGGCAGTGTAGTGGTTAATCTTGAAATAACAGCCCAAACTAATGAAGCACTTAGTATGCTTATTGGAACCTATAATACTGCTAGAGCAGCAAGCGAAACACAGCTACTCGCTGCTACCAGGCAGCCAGAAGCAACTGGTGTTAGCACTACTGCGCCAGTAACACCCAAGGTAGCAACCACACCTGTTGCACCAACCTTGGACGCGGCTCCAAGAGATAGCGGAGTAATCCTTTCTTGGAATACACCAGATGATGGCGGTGCTCCTATAACTGGTTATAAACTTGCTAGTAAAACAACTAATACTGATTTTAGTATTTTTAAACCTATTTTAGGAAGTAGCCTAGAGACGCTAGCATACACCGTTATGGGCTTAACCAATGGAGTAACCTATACCTTCAAAATTCTTGCTACAAACATTGCTGGAGATGGTGCAGAGTCAAATGAAGTATCTGCTGTGCCAGCAGTGAACATCCTACCAACCGCTCATGCTGGAGATAATCAATCTATAACTTCTGGTAAAACAGTAACACTAGATGGCAGTGGCAGTAGTGATGGAGACGGCACACCTCTAACTTATAACTGGTCACAAACCAGTGGCACTCCTACTGTAATGCTAACGAATGCTAATAGAGCTATTGCAACTTTCATTGCACCAGATGTTGACGCAGAGACTAAACTAGTATTTACACTTAGAGTAAGTGACAATATTGCAAGCGATAATGCTAGTGTAACCATTACTATCACGCCAGACTTAGCTATCAGCGAACAAGAGAGGGATTTACAAGCAACTTCTATTGCCCACCTCGTTGAGGTTATCACAGCAAAAAGTGCAGATATTATCACCTCAAGAATGAAAAAAGCCAGTAATAACAAAGGTGAAGCTGAGATTTTAGCAACTATCAATGGCAACAAAATGCACATCACAAAAGAAAATATTGCTAGGGCAGTAGAAAATGATATGCCAGGACTTGATATTATTGATTCTCTGTGTGGATTTTCTACTATGCAAGATGGTGCAGATGTAGCTTGTAATCCTTCTTGGAAGAGTGTTTTAGCTAAAAGTAGTTTTGCCTACACTGATAGTAGTAGTGCTGATACTAACTTTGCCCTGTGGGGAGAAGGCGATGTTGGTGGCTTCTCTGCTAAGCTAAAAGATGGTGGCTCTTATGATGGTGATTACAATGCTATCCATTTAGGTTTAGATTATAAAAATAGCAGTAGTCTAAAAGGTGTGATGTTATCTATTATAGATAGTGAGATTGACTATAAACTAAAAGGTGAGGATGATAAATCCACCCTAGATATTGATACTAAGAATATCAGCCCGTATATACAATGGAATAAAGGAGATGGTGTTAACCTTTGGGCTATGTTTGCTCTTGGCAGTGGTGATGTTAAGCTAAGCGGTAATGATAGAATAGGTAGCAGTGATTTAGAAACAAATGCACTAGCACTAGGTATAGATAATGCGCTTGACTTGGATTTACCAAATGCACTAGCAATGACTTTCAAGAGTGACTTTAATTATTCTAGTGCTCAAGTAGATGGAGACGAAGATATAGCAGAACTTGATTCCAAGAACTGGCGCTTGCGTTTGGCACTAGATATAGCTTTTGAGAAACTACTTGCTCGTGGTAAATTATCACAACACCTTGAAATTGGTGCACGCGTGGACGGCGGTGATAGACAAGAAACACTAAGCGATAACAGTATTGGCAGAGGTATAGAACTTGCTGTTGGTGCAAAATATAGTGGCAATAACGGCACAAAAGTAGAACTCTTTGCTAAGAGCTTAATTGCACATAGTAACAGGGGACAAGGAGAATATAACATCAGCTTAAACCTAAGTCATGCGAGTAATAATGGTCAAAGAGGTTTACAACTCTCCCTACGTCCTGTGTGGGGCAAGAGTATTGATAAAGATACTTGGTCAAGTGAAAACTTACTAAAAGAAACTAAGGCTAAAGAGGACAGTGATAATACTAGTGGTAGCTTAAGTTATAAACCAGATAGCATTGCCTTTAGAATAGGTTATAACCTACGTCTCTCTGATATTGCTGGTTTGTTTAAGCCTTATAGTGAGTTTAATAGAAGCGATGATGATAGTCGCACTAATAAGATTGGTATTAGCTTTATTCCTCTTGAAGAATCTCTAGAACTAGAAGTGTTTAATAAGCAAAAGAGCAGTGCTAGCGATAAAGAAAATATCTGGATGCTCCAGGGCAAGTATGGATTTTAAAATACAGGATATATTTTAAGTATTATATATTCTTTTAAAACTCAGTAAATAACACCATGATGTTTTTCATAACACTTATTGATTGAGTCTTTTTTGCTGAGTTTTTCTTGGGTTATAAGGTTTTTAATACAAGCTAATCTCAAGGCAACAATGCCCCTGCCCTGCTAACCTAGTGTAATAATTCTTTTTTAGAAAATACTTAAATTTAAAAATGCTTACCTATATTAAACACAAAGTTAAAGGTTTTTTGGCTTGGGTTATTGTAATTGTAATTGTTATTCCCTTTGCTTTATTTGGTATTGGCGAATATATAAATACCTCAGGTGATATTGTAGTGGCTGAGGTTGAAAATGAGGAAATTTTAAAAAGTGAATTTCTAAGAGAATTTGATATAAGAAAACGTGATTTGCAAGCACGGATTGGGGATCAGTATAATGATACGGTTGAGAAGTCACTAAAAGATGTTGTTATCAATACTTTAGTAAGAGAGCGCATTATGTCAAATTATGCAAAAAAACACTCTTTAACAACAACTAACGCTGAATTAAAATCTTATATTGCTAATTTAGACGTGTTTCACAGTGATGGCATCTTTTCTGTTAATCGTTATCGCCAAGTTTTACGTTCATCAGGCATATCTGAATCTAGATTTGAAACACTAGAGCGTAAAAATCTAACAACTAGACAGTTTAGTAGTGATTTAACGCATTCCAGTTTTATTTCCCCCATACGTATAAACAATATATTAGCACTATTTAAAGAGCAAAGAAAAACTTCTTATTTGAAGTTAAATTTTAAGGATTATTTTTCTAAAATTTCTGTTAGTGATAAGGAAATAGAAAAATTTTATCGTGAAAATAAGGATATATTCATTGAGCCTAGAAAGGCAAAAGTAAGTTATCTTATATTGTCATTAGATGTGCTTGAGGAGCAAGTTAAAATTTCACAGGAAAAATTAGCAGAATTATACGAACAAGCAGAAGACTCAGAATCTCTCAGTGAAGAAGAACGTAGAGTAAAACATATTTTACTAGAAGACAAAAAACTTGCCGAAGAGTTATTGCTTAAATTAAAACGTGGTGCTTCTTTTGATGAGTTAGCCAGACAATATTCCAAAGATACTGCTAGTAAAGATAAAGGTGGCGACTTAGGTTTTTTTGCTAGGGAGGTGATGATACCTAAGTTTGAGAAAGTTGTTTTTGCACTTTCTAAAGATGAAATAAGCCCCATCACTCAAACACGTTTTGGTTATCATATTATTAAATTATTAGACATTAAAGAAGAATCTAGCAGACCACTCAAAGAAGTTAGAGAAGAATTAGTCCAAAATTACAAGAATGCAAAAGCATTAGAAGAGTTATATAATGTAAGCGAATTATTAGCAGATGTTGCCTATGAAAATCAAGCATTAGAAGTATTAGCAGAACAATTTGATTTAAAAGTTATGACTACAGATTTTTTCTCAGAAGCGGATGTGGATAAAAAACCTATACTTTCTCAAAAATTTATCCAAGCAGCATTTTCTAATAATATTTATAAATTAGGTGAAAATAGCGATGTACTTGAGTTAAAACCAACTGAATTTACTGTGATACGTCTAATAGATAAACGTGAGCAATTAGAACAAACTCTAAAAGAATCTAAACCTAGGATTATCTCAATGCTCAAAGCAAAATTAGCAAGGAAGAAAGTTTTAGCTCAAATGAATATGATTAGAAAAACCCTTAATGATGGGCAAATAGAGAAAGCGCAAACATTGATAGATAAAAATAACCTATCCTGGACAAAAGCAGATTGGATTAACAGAAAAACAGAGCCATTAAAATTATCTAATTTTGTATTTTCCCTAGCTAAACCCAAAAAACAAAAACCAACACTAGCACTAAATACCACAAAGGAGTCTGTGACTCTTGTCTATTTTGATGATGTGCGTATTAATCCCAAGGATAGCGAAGATGATAAATATTTACAACTACTAAGATCAGCAGAAGGTGAAGCACTAAATACTAGTATCTTGCGTTTACTAATAGATAGACAATCGTATGAAATCTTTAAAGACCGCCTTTAATTTTTCAGTGATGATAGATTCACCTAGATGAAACTGTGTATTAAAACTTTGAAAACGCAGATGTTTTTATGTCTTCTTAGTTTTATTTATGCCAGATACTAAAAGTGTCAATCGTTTCTTTTGGAATTTTACATTGATTGATTTTTGCATTTTCGTCTGCATATCCTAAACTCATACCGCATAAAATTTTCATATCATCACTAATGCTTAATATTGAGCGCACAATATCTGGATAGTTTCCAAGTGCTGCTTGTGAGCAAGTTCTAAGGCCAAAATACTCTGCAAGCAACATAATATTTTGCATAAAAATACCTATATCAATGTGTGCACCTGATGTTAGACGCTTATCAATATAAAAAATAAAACCAATGTCTGCACCAAAAAAATCATAATTACGCACTGCAAGTTTTGCAACGCCTTCCCAATCTATATGTTCTGTGCTAAATTGAATATTTTCTGCATGGTAAAGCGCTAAGCCAGAGTGATGTCGCCTTAGGGTGAATGGATCAAAAAAATTTGGTGGATAATAGTTATAATCTGGGTTTGCTTGTTGCCCTTGATAAATTGCCTCTTTCAGTGCATCTGATAATTTTTGTTTTGTTTTACCTGTAACAATATCAATATGCCACGGCTGCATATTACCGCCAGTAGCACACTGTCTAGCAATATCTATGATTCTATTCACTAAATCATGATCAACAGGTTTTTTTATAAAACGACGCGCTGATTTTCTTTGTGTAATAAGTGTAATTAAATCTTTCATGAACTGTTTTATAGTAAATTTATTTTTGCGCTATGTTAGCATTTATTATGTGGTGAAAATAGAAAAATAAAATTATAAAAATGTCATATAATTTATTTAAAAATGTTAAAGACCCATCAAATTTAATACTTACTTATATTATATCTCTACTATATGCCTATTAAATGGGTAAAAATACTTCCAAATTGTGTTATTAAAAGTAGCGAATAAGGTGATTTTATTTTTAGAATATTTGCAATCATAACCACTATATATTATAATAGTTACTGCGCTGATTTGTCCCGATTGCTAGCGTGATTTATAGAGTTTGTGGGTGAGTTTTAAGCTAAAGTGGGTGGCAATGAAAACCTGCTTTTTGAGGCGGGTTTTTTATTTTCTAAAAAATATAACATGATATTTACTTCTGAATCGGTTAGCCCCGGTCATCCTGATAAAATATGCGATCAAATCTCAGATGCAATTTTGGATGGGATTTTAACAAAAGACAAAACAGCAAGAGTAGCAGTAGAAACTTTGGTAAAAGATAACAAGGTAGTATTAGCAGGCGAGATAAAAACTGATGTTGAAGTTGATTTTGAAGCCATTACTCGTGCTGTAATTGATGAAATTGGTTATAACGATGATAAATACGGCTTTAATAGTAACACTTGTGAAATTCAAAACTTAATAGGATGTCAATCACCTGATATTGCTAGAGGAGTGGATGCTCGTGTCAATAAAGCACAAGGCGCTGGTGATCAGGGTTTAATGTTTGGTTTCGCTTGTGACGAAACTGCTGAGTTAATGCCAGCACCGATTATGCTAGCGCATCAGCTAGTTAGAAAACAAGCAGATTTACGCAAAAAGAAAATCCTTTCTTGGCTTCGCCCCGATGCTAAGAGTCAGGTGAGTTGTCGTTATGAAAATGGCTCTATTGTTGGCATTGAAAGTGTTGTCTTTTCCACACAACATGACGAGGATATTACGCAAAATATGCTAGAAGATGCGGTAATAGAAGAAATTATCAAACCAACTCTGCCAAATGCATGGATCAGTGCACAAACTAAGTTTTATATTAATCCAACAGGAAAATTTGTTATTGGCGGGCCTATGGGCGATGCTGGACTAACAGGCAGAAAAATTATTGTAGATACCTATGGCGGTATGGCAAGACATGGTGGTGGTGCTTTTTCTGGTAAAGACCCATCAAAAGTAGATAGAAGTGCTACTTATGCTGCGCGCTATGTGGCGAAAAATATTGTTGCTGCTGGATTAGCAAAAAAATGTGAAATACAGCTTGCTTATGCTATCGGTGTTGCAGAACCCATTAGTATTAGTATTAATACTTTTACTAATGCTTATTTGGATGATGAAATAATGGTTAATCTTATCAGAAAATATTTTCATCTAAGCCCAGAAGGTATTATCAATATGTTAGATCTAGCACGCCCTATTTACAAACAAACAGCGTGTTATGGCCACTTTGGCCGTAGTGAACCTGATATAAGTTGGGAGCGAGTAGATAAAGCGCATTTATTAAAAAATACACTAAAAGAGTCAAAACTATGCTAGCAAAATTAAAAAATAATATAGATTATAAAATTGCCGATATTAACTTGGCAAATTTTGGCCGCTTAGAAATTGAATTAGCAGAAAAAGAGATGCCTACTTTGATGGGTTTACGCGAAAAATATCAGGCAAAAAAACCACTAGCAGGCGCAAAGATACTAGGATGTATCCATATGACAGTGCAAACAGCAGTATTGATAGAGACGCTTGTAGCACTTGGTGGGGAGGTTCGCTGGTCATCGTGTAATATTTTTTCAACACAAGACCATGCAGCAGCAGCTATGGTGAGTGCTGGCATTGCGATATTTGCCTGGAAAGGAGAAAGTGAAGAGGATTTTTTTTGGTGTATTGAGCAAACAATTTTAAAAGACACTAAACCATGGGAAGCAAATATGGTGATAGATGATGGCGGTGATTTAACACAAATGTTGCATGAAAAATATCCAGAATTGCTTAATCGTATTCATGGCATCAGTGAAGAGACCACCTCAGGTGTGCATCGTTTGCTACAAATGTTAGAATCTAATACACTAAAAGTTCCTGCAATTAATGTCAATGATGCCATAACAAAATCAAAAAATGATAATAAATATGGCTGCCGCCATGGTTTAAATGATGCGCTAAAACGTGCTACTGATATGCTACTAGCTGGTAAAAAAGCCCTTATTATTGGTTATGGTGATGTTGGCAAAGGCTCAGCGCAAAGTTTAAGGCAAGAAGGAATGATTTGCAAAATTTCAGAAATTGATCCTATTTGTGCTATGCAAGCATGTATGGATGGTTTTGAGGTAGTTTCACCTTATAAGAAGGGTGTAAACGATGGCACAGATGATGCTATCAATCAAACTCTACTTTTAAATACTGATCTTATTGTCACTGCCACAGGAAATATTAATGTGTGTGATGCTGCTATGTTAAGGTATTTAAAGTCTGGTGGGGTTGTCGCAAATATCGGGCATTTTGATAGTGAAATTGATACCCAATATATGCAAAAGAATTGGCACTTTGAGGAGGTAAAACCGCAAGTCCATCGTATTTTTAGAAGTGATAATCGTGATGATTATTTAATTTTGCTTTCTGAGGGACGTCTTGTAAATTTAGGTAATGCAACTGGTCATCCATCTCGTATTATGGATGGTTCGTTTAGTAATCAAGTTTTGGCGCAAATATATCTCTATAAAAATAAGTTTGCAAACTTAACAGAGAGTGAAAAGAAAAAAAATATCTCAGTTAAGGTATTGCCTAAAAAATTAGACGAAGAGGTAGCATTTGGTATGGTTTGTGGTTTTGGTGGTGTTATCACCCGACTTACAAAAGAGCAGGCGGATTACATTCGTATTGATCAATCAGGTCCTTATAAAAGAGATGATTATAAGTATTAAGCAAAATGCTTCAATATGATATTATGTTTCTCGCATTTAATCTAAAACTATATACACCCCCCACAATCAGTTTTGTTTTTGCTTGGCAATTTCTGCACGCACCGCACTCATATCTAGCGCTTTGGCTTTACTGACAACCTCTTCTAAATCGCTTTGAGCAAGAGCCCCTGGTTGTGAAAAAATATTAATTTGCTCTCTAAAAATCGCTAATGTTGGAATGGAGCGTATTTGAAAATGCGTAGCAAGTTCTTGTTCTTCTTCAGTATTAACTTTTGCAAATATAATACCTTCAAATTTAGTTGAAACTAATTCATAAGTGGGCGCAAAACTTTTACAAGGCCCGCACCATGGTGCCCAAAAATCAACGATAACAATATCATTATTTTCAATCGTTTCCTCAAAGCTACTCTCATTTAATTCAATTACTGACATGATAAAATTTCCAAAAATTAAAGCGCATTAGTATATCAGTAATTACACTTATATGACAAAAGCTTTTCATAATAAAAAATTCTCTGTAAATTTTCTGCTCATTTATTTTTCTAATTTTCTAATTCCCCAAAATGGTAATACGTTTGATTTAAAAACTCAACCACACCCATCTCTTCATCAGGGAACCAACTGACATCTAAGCTATTTGCACAAAAACTAACGCGTGCACGCAAGGCAAAATGATCATTAATTTTACGATCTTTACGCTCATAAAAATCAGCATTATGTTCAATAATATGGCACGCTAAGCAAGATTCTTGATGTAATGCCCTGCCCTCATCCACATCAGATAGCCCAACACTAGGTAGTATAATTTGTATTAAAAATAGTGAGTATATAAGAATTCTTGTTATTTTCATTATTTCTATCCTCATGACATTTGTGTTTTTAAATAGTTAATCCTCAAAAAAGCATTAGGATGCGAATCGTAAAAAATAGAGTAATATTTATCAGGTGTCAGTGTGCTAGCATTATCGCGATATAAGCTAACCAATGCAGTAATTAAATCACGGGGATTTATTTGCTCACTTGCGAAACGATCTGCTTCAAATTCATATTTTCTAGATATTAAATTAAAAATTGGTTTAGTAAAAAAAGTAAAAATTGGTGCAATAAGAATAAAGGACGCTAGGGCTGTGTGATAGATCATTGCATGGATATTAAGAGCGTCGTAAAACCAATTTTTTTGCATTAGATAACCTAATACAGCAAGTGCAAATAACAAAAAAGTAAAAGATCTCAGCATTTTTTTATAAATATGTTTATGGTGAAAATGCCCTAATTCATGCGCTAATATGGCAATAATTTCCTGGTGCGACATATTTTTTAGGAGTGTATCAAAAAATACGATGCGTTTATTTTTACCAATTCCTGTAAAGTAGGCATTGCCATGACTTGAACGTCGTGAACCATCCATTACAAAAATACCTTGTGATTTAAAACCAGTTTTACTTAATAACTCTTCAATAGCAAGTGTTAAATTTTTATCCTCAAGGGGGATAAATTTATTAAACAGTGGTGCAATATAACTAGGATATAGCCAAAGCATAATAATGCTTATCACAACTAACATTATCCAAACAAAAAGCCACCAAATATCACCGGTTATATTCATTAAATAAAGTGTGAACAAAACAATAGGCACACCAAGCATAAGCACAAGCACAATCTCTTTAGAGGTGTCTAGTATAAAAGTTTTAAGTGTCATGTAATTAAAACCAAAACGTCTCTCAATAACAAAGCTAGCATACCACGCAAATGGTAGGCCTATAAGCATATTTAAAATTAAAAAACTTATTAAAAAACAAACCCCAAGCCAAAGTGGGCTTAGGTTTAGAGTATTTTGCCAAAAATCATTAAGCAGATTAAAACCGCCAAGTAGCGTCCAAGCAATGATAACAAACACACTAAAAAGTGTTTCTATATAAGTAAAATTAAGTTTTTCTTTTGTATAACGACCTGCTTTTTGATGCTGAGCAAGCGATATTTTTTCGCGAAAATTTTGAGGCACCAGATCAAAATGACAGCGAATTGCACGGATTTGTCTTATATCTAGGTAGCGTGCAATCATTAAAAATAAAAAAATAGCTGATAAAAAGAAAATACTAAAAAAATTAAATGTCATACGCTATTTCGCCTAGTTTTAGAAAATTGCCTAAAGCAAAAACCCTCTCTCAGTATGCTAAATTTTGGTAACTATACACAGATAGTTCCATCTTTTGATACATAAAATAAAAATTCGTTTTCTATTAGCCTAATCTTTTTCATCCAATTAACTACATATACTTTAATCTATGCTTCAACTTCCTAAGTAATAAATTAAATCTAGCTTGAATTTATTATTATTCAATGGTAATACTTGGAAAACTTCCCATTGCTTTATTCTCTTGAGAAAGTTTAGCAACAATTTTTCGAGCAATTTCTTTATAAATATCACTAGTTCTACTATCGGGGTCTCCCGATACAGTCGGATTACCCTCATCTCCTGCGATGCGAATTTTAAGCTCTAAAGGCAGTGCACCCAAAAAATTAACGTTTGCCTCTTTTGCCATACTTTTACCACCACCAAAACCAAAAATTGCTTCTTCATTACCGCATTTAGAGCAAATATGTATACTCATATTTTCTACAATACCCAAAATAGGAATATTTACCTTTTCAAACATTTTGAGTCCTTTTTTAGCGTCTAGTAGCGCAATATCTTGTGGTGTGGTAACAATTACAGCACCACTAACTGGAATTTTTTGTGATAGAGTAAGTTGCGTATCACCTGTGCCCGGGGGTAAATCAATAATCATATAATCAATACCGCGCCAAAGCGTATCTCTTAACATTTGCTCCAATGCTTGTGTTACCATAGGTCCACGCCAAATCATCGGTGATTCTTCATCCACCAAATAGCCAATAGACATACTTTGCATGCCGTGCCCTAAAATAGGCATTAGTTTTCCTTCAGCACTTGTATCAGGTTTTTGACGATGAATTCCTAACATTCTAGGTTGACTAGGCCCATAAATATCAGCATCTAAAATAGCAACTTTTGCGCCCTCAAATTGTAAAGCAAGTGCTAAATTAACTGAAGTAGTTGATTTGCCAACACCTCCTTTTCCAGAGGCAACTGCAATAACATTTTTAACTTCTTTAATCGGATTAACGCCTTTTTGTACGCTATATGTTGCAATACTCGTATCAATACTGACTGTGACATTAGATGCTTCTAATTTAGTGAGTTTATTTTGAATGTCACCGGTTAATTCATCATGATAACTTTTAGCAGGATAGGGAAGCTCCAGAGCAATGGATATTTTATCATTATCAATGTCAATATTTTTTATGTAGCGAGCAGTAACAATATTTTCATCAATGTGGACGTCTACTACTGACGATAAAACTTGCTCCACTTGTTCTTTACTAATAGCATTCACGACGCACTCCATATAAATAAAAACCAAGTTATTTTATCACCAATATTATAAGATATGTCATGTGTAATATAAAGTCATTACCGCATAAAATATAAACTAAAAATGCAAGTA
Organism: Gammaproteobacteria bacterium; assembly: GCA_965207345.1. Classification (GTDB taxonomy): domain Bacteria; phylum Pseudomonadota; class Gammaproteobacteria; order PS1; family Pseudothioglobaceae. The sequence continues at coordinate 1,327,567 of OZ242280.1, forward strand.
ATAATTACTGGAATTTATGTTTTCTACACTATAATGCTAGCTTATGTATGATATTGAGAAAACACTACATAATAACGAAATTCTAAAGAATTTTAGGGATCTTGAACTCTCTAAATTATGCCCTAATATTCAAGTGCGCCATTTCAAGGCAGGCGAGTTTATTTTCTCTGCCAAAGAGCAAGCTAATTACTTTTATTTGCTCTATTCTGGAGAGGTAAGTATTCATAATGATGAAGGCGGCAAACACACAATTTTAGCACATCATTTATTTGGTGATGAAGGTGTAATTGGTATTGATTTTTATTTATCAAGTGCTTTAGCCATCGAAGATTCTACCGTCCTAGTTGTGTCAGTAAACTCCATTAAAAACATAGCCTCATTTAGAAAATACGAACATTTATTTCATAATAATTTTCTAGGTCACATAAATAGAAGCGCTTTAATTTCAACCGATAAAGACCACGATAAAAAGGATATTATCGGTAAACGCCAACATATTAGTAATTTAGTTGGCTGGTTAATGAGTTTTATACTGCCACTTGTTGCGATTTATAGTTTATTATTTTTAGACCAGCCGCCTAATCAAAGTCAACTACTTCTAATTTTTGTTTTTTTGTCTGCCGTTGTTATGTGGACATTCAAACTAGTACCTGAGTTTGTGCCCTCTATTTACCTACTACTCGGAACAATTTTATTATCATTAGCACCTCCCTCAATTGCTCTAGGTGGTTTTTATTCTGACTCCTTTTTCCTAGCACTTTCTCTTTCAATTCTGGGTATTATTGTAAGTGATTCTGGTTTGAGTTACCGAGTGCTGTTGCATTTACTAAAATTTCGACCAAACAGCAGATATTGGTATCATTTTGCACTATTTATCTCAGGTGTTATTTTAACGCCAATCATTCCAAGTGCTAATGGTAGAGTCGGGATTTTATACTCCTTATTTGAGGAAACCGTTTCTTTATTTAAAATTAAATTGCGATCTTTAGAGTATCAGCGTCTTATTGCCTCAACGCTTGGTGGTGTGAGTTTATTATCACCTATTTTTTTAACCAGTAAATCAATTAACTTAATTGCTATTGGCATGTTACCTCCCCAGGAACAATATAATTTTCAATTTTATTACTGGTTTGTTGCTTCTTTTGTCGTAGGTATTGTGCTTGTATTATTCTATATTTTCTTTACCTGGCTGTTATTTCGCAATCAGGAACGTCATAGTATTGACATGGGCACACTCGTAACACAAATTAAAGTTTTAGGTAAATTAACGGTTGAAGAAGTATTTGCTATTACTGCTATTGTTGCATTTATTGTAATTATTTTGACGGTTAATTATCATAATTTACAAATTTCATGGTTAGCAATGCTATTAATATTTTGTTTATTTACACTTGGTGTACTCAAGAAAAGTAATTTTAAATATTCTGTGGATTGGGATTTTTTGATGTTTTTGGCAGCGCTTTTAAGTTTTAGCGAAACAATGCGTTACTTAGAATTACATATTTGGATGGGGCAATATACTGCCTGGATTGAAGAAGCAATAAGTCGCAATTTTATTGAATTTAGTGCCATTTTATCGATTTTAGTTATTTTGCTTAGAATTGTGCTACCCATCAATATCACTGTAATTTTATTTGCAAGTGTTTTGATACCAATTGCTACAAATACTCAAATTAATCCATGGCTGATTATTTTTATTACACTTTTGATGTCAGAGACTTATACTTATAATTTTAGTGCATCTTATGTTGTGCAATTTTTCTCACTGATAAATTATCAATATACACATTGGCGCTTAATCGTACTGCAGTTGATTATTTATCTTGTGAAATTTTTGGCAATTGTTATCTCCATTCCATTTTGGCAATATTTAGGATTATTAGAATGAGAAGGGTAAATTTTAAGTTATTGGGCCCTTTGTTATTTATCGTTTTTATAGTGGTATTTTTTTCTACAATAATTTCCCGTTTACCAAAAATTCTTATCCTGCACAGTTACAACACCGACTATATATGGACAAATTTAATTGATGAAAGTTTAAAACATGAGCTGAGAAAAAAACCAAAATTGCGCACACAATTTTTTTATATGAACACCAAACTTTTTTACAATAAAAGTAGCGAAAAATCTGCCATTAGAACCATTGAACAGTTTGATCCAAACATCATCATTGCTTTTGACGATAATGCTCAAAAATTTTTATCCAAATACTATTTAAATAAAAATATTCCTATTATTTTTGCAGGCGTTAATGGCCATGTTGATAAATATAATTATGTCGGACACGAGAATGTTACTGGTATTTTTGAGCGTAAATCAGTAGAAGGAGTAATATTTGTATTATCACAACTAAATAGACATAATAAAACACATAGTAAAAAAAATGTGCTGTTACTCACGGACAATACATTTGCAAGCCAGCAGGATAAAATATATTTATCCAAGCAAGATTGGCAAGATTTTAAATTTACAACAGCAAGTGTGGAAACTTTTGACCAATGGAAAAATTTTGTACGTGGGCTTGCTGATAAAAATATAGATTATTTGATTGTATCGGGTTATCGTAAATTACTGATTAAAGAAGAAGAGGGTGGTATAAAACATTACGCCCCAGCAAAAATTGTAGCAGAATGGACGCAAATAAATAGTCCCATAGAAATAGTTGCAACGAACGTATTTTCTGCTGAAGACGGTTTTATGCTTGCTGTAGGTAACTCACCCCATGAACAAGCGCAAACTGCAATTGAAATGGCAGAGCATGTATTTTATAAAAAAGTTAAACCAGGTGATATTGCTTATCGCCACCCCAAATTTTACAGCATCAGTATCAATGAAAAAGCAATCAGAAACAGGCCTGACATTATTCCGCCATTTTTAGAAGCATTTGCACGCGCATCACGTAATGTGTTTTAAGTCATAGTCTGTATTTAAAATATGAATAAACGCAAAATTTTAGTTACTGCGGCGTTGCCTTATGCAAACGGTGAGATTCACCTAGGGCATCTTCTAGAATACATTCAGGCTGATATTTGGGTGAGGTATCAAAAAATGTATGGTAATACCTGTTATTTTATTTGTGCAGATGATGCACATGGCACACCCATTATGCTTAAAGCGGATGAAACAGGAATAAGTCCAGAGACTTTGATTGCACAAGTGAAAAAGCGTCATCAAGCAGATTTTTCTGATTTTAATATTGACTTTAGTTATTATCATTCAACACACAGCAAAGAAAATAAAACGATTGTAAATGAAATTTATACACAGCTAAATGCCAAAGGTTATATTAAAAAACGTATTGTTACTGGCGCTTTTGATATAAAAAAACAAATATTTCTACCCGATCGTTTTATCCAAGGCATGTGTCCTAAATGTGGTGAAAAAAATCAATATGGTGATAATTGCGAAGTTTGCGGAGCAACCTATACGCCAATGGATTTAAAAAATCCTAAATCAGTTTTATCCAATACTACTCCTATAAAAAAAGAATCAGAGCATTATTTTTTTGATTTGCCACAATTTACACAAGTATTAAAAAAATGGTTAGCAAGCGGCCCTTTGCAAAAAGAAATGCAGAACAAATTATCTGAATGGTTTGAAAGCGGCCTGCTCGCATGGGATATTTCTAGAGACGCGCCCTATTTTGGCTTTAAAATTCCAAAGAGTGAAAATAAATATTTTTATGTTTGGCTAGATGCACCAATTGGCTATATGGCAAGCTTTAAAAAATTTTGCAGTGAAAATACTTTAAATTTTGATGAATTTTGGCAACGTGATAGCAAAACAGAGTTGTATCATTTTATTGGCAAAGATATTATTTACTTTCATGCATTGTTTTGGCCAGCAATACTTATGGCTACTCATTATCGCACACCAAGTGCAATTTTTGCACACGGATTTCTTACTATTAATGCTAAAAAAATGAGTAAATCACGTGGTACATTTATTACAGCACGTACTTATTTAACACACCTAAATGCAGAATATTTGCGTTATTATTATGCCTATAAACTCACACCAAAAATTGATGATATCGATTTGAATTTAGCAGATTTTAAGACTAGAGTAAACGCTGATATGGTTGGAAAAGTAGTTAATATTGCTAGTCGCTCAGCTGGCTTTATTGTGAAAAGATTTGCACAAATGCTCTCCCATCGTATTATTGAGCCTAAGCTATATGAGCATTTTACTCACGCAGAAAATAAAATTTCCTCGTATTATGAAAATAGAGATTATGCTGCTGCTATGCGCCTTATTATGGCACTTGCCGATAAGGCAAATCAATATATTGATAATAAAAAACCCTGGCAACTAATTAAAGAGAAAAATAGGGCAAATGAGGTATGCGATATTGCAAGTTTAGGTATTAACCTTTTTAGAATACTCATTATTTATTTAAAACCTGTGTTACCAGATTTAGCAAAGCGTACACAAGAATTTTTAAATATTGAGCCACTACTTTGGTCAGATGTTCACTATCCACTTTTAAATCATCGTATTAATCGTTTCAAGCCATTATTTACACGTATTGATGAGGGTAATATTACTAAAATATTTATGCAGGCACAAGAAACTACTAACCTTAAGCAAGTATCCAAAGAAACAAAAAATAATATGATAACTTATGATGATTTTAAAAAATTAGATTTAAGAGTGGCAAAAATTATAAAGGCACAAGCGGTAGAAGGTGCAGATAAATTATTACAACTCACGCTTGACGTCGGCGAAAAAACACCTAAAAACGTATTTTCTGCTATTAAATCAGATTATAAACCAGAAGCACTTGAAGGACGCTTGACAGTTGTAGTCGCAAACCTAACACCAAGAAAAATGCGTTTTGGTGTATCAGAGGCAATGATACTTACAGCAAGTAATGATAAGTCACTGCATTTACTAAGCCCTGACAGTGGCGCCTTTGCAGGAATGAAAGTTGATTGAAGCCCTCCCTCTAAATTTTTATATTTTAACCACCCAAATAGGAGAGATGTCAGAGCGGCTAAATGAGCACGCTTGGAAAGCGTGTAAACCATTAGGTTTCGAGGGTTCGAATCCCTCTCTCTCCGCCCATACGCGTTCGCGAATTTCTTTTTAAAATATTATTCGCTAATTTTTATTCCTTATAAGGCTACTCTATGAATAACTATAGAGTACATCCAAAGGATAAAATAATTTAAGTTAATTACTGACGTATGATGGCTTGAGTGTTAGAGTGGGCAACGAGAATGGGGGCGAATAGAAGGATGGTATAATCTGCCACTTTAATTTCCTCTCAATTTGCAATTAGTCTAGAAAATCGGAGCAATTTACCATGGTTCCCTAATTTAAGCATATTTTCTGGTTTATTGTGTATTTTGCCAGATAGTCGGTTACAAGTTGGGAGTTTATTCATGTTTACTTTTACAATACTAATAAATCTATTTTCGTAGATATTGCTATCAAGAAATGAGTTTGCATTCCAAAATCTTTTTGCCACAGCACGGCAATGTGCAACCACACATTCCGCACCTTTGAGTTGCTTGACGATTTCTTTGTTTTCGTAATTTTTGCCGCTTTTTACTTCAATAAAAAGTATCCATTTCTTGTTGTTAGACTTAGCGACGATAACATAATCCGCTCTCTTGTTTTCGCCACGATCACCTCTATAAAAGCCTACTGCTTCGGGGAAGTTATCTGCTCTGAAAGTCACGCTATCTTCTGGAATTCCATTAATTTTCAAATTGTAAGATATGTTACCATGACGGTTTTCAGATAAATCTACGCTACATTTATTGTTGCCAGTGGGAGTGTGAGAAACAATCGCAGTATCTACAATAATTTGAGACAACAAATCAATATCCGACATCATTCATCATCTCCCCAGAGCATCTCCTCTTGAATGTCATTCATTTCATTTATTGACTTGTCGAAACTAGAAACCTCAATGCCTTGCTCTTGATTGATGTTAGCAGGAACCAAGGTTTGACAACGACTTTTCTTTACATTTCCTTCTTGTTTGACTAGGCTTTCTTTGGCAACATACAGTCGGATTTTTTTACAATCAAGTAACTCTTCACGTTTATATCCCCATTTTTTCGCAATTAGTTTCAAGGAAGGCTTCTCTTGCTTCAACATAATCAAAGTATTCAATTCTTTGACGATATAGTCACTATGCGTAGTAATAAATACTTTTATGCCGAGATTAATCAGACGTGCAAAAAGCCGTGCAATACGGCGTTGATTTTCAGGATGCAGGTTTAACTCTGGCTCATCTACTATCAATAAATCACCTGGTTCGGTAGCATGCGTAAGATAAAAACCAATATCCAGCAAAGAACGCACCGCACTGGAACTTTCATCCATTGACAATTTCATTTGTTTATTTTTGTTCGGTTTAAAAAACACCTCTTCATTTTTTACCACATATTTACCGCCAATAATATCGGAAAAATCAGACAATATATTTGGATACTTCTCAGCAAGGAAACTTCCATTTTTACTCATGCTTCCTATTTGCCTAGTAAAATCCACATTAGTTTTTACAGGCAATGGATAGTCCTGATAAACTTTCAACAGCAATTTTACCGGATCCACATTTTCATCATACTTCATTTCATCAAGCAATCTATTTCTGGCAAAATTCAATTCTTTCCTAAAAATAGCAGCACCTGTTCTCTCGGTACTAGAAATAAAAACGTCCGGAAGTGCTGATGAAAAAAGAAAATCGATGCAGATATCAGAAATAATATTTCTGATTAAATCTCGAGGGATTTCTGGTTCACCCTCTTGCGCCATTGATACATAAATATGCTCATCATCTATATTTTTAATGATAGAAAGATGAATTGATTTTCCAATATTAATGTGTCTTTTGAATTTTTTTCGTATAGAGATATTATTTTTATCTAAAAATATTTCAAATGTAGCATTTGCAAATCTCTCTTTTTTTGATGCAAAAACTCTTGATAGATTTTTTGAATAAGACACACACCCTTTTTTTAATATATTTTTATATTGGTTTGAAATTTTCTGTATGTCGATCTTGCTTTCTGATTTTTGAATAAAATCATCAACCTGAATAGTATCAATTGGTATTTCTAATATATTTTTCCACTGGTGCAAAAAACCAAATAGCGCGTATGCGGCGTAAGTCTTTCCCGTGTTATTATCGCCACAGATAATTGTCAAGTCGCCCAATTCAAATTCGGCTTCTTTTAGTACACCAAGATTTTTTACTCTGATTTTCATATATTAACTTTCAAAATCTTCATTGTATCACTACCAAAAATATCCTTCACTTGAACTGTCAACGACAACCCAGTGAGCATCTGTTAAATCACATGCCCAAATCTTCAAATAATAGTTCTACTTATAAAAAGCGTATTTTAGCAGGTATTTTCTCAATATTTTAATTCTAGGCAATACTTTATAAAGGAAAAATAATTTACCTCGTTAAAGCAAAGATGAAATGAAAAAGGATATTTTAGCAAAAGCTTGGATAAAGTTTATATTTGACAAAAAATAAAATCTGCCATATCGTTATCATTGAGCGGATTGGTTTTACCTGGTCTTCGCCCAAGATTTAATTGATAATACCAGATATTTTTAGTTGGCTCGCCTTTTGTAAAAAATAAAACCACATCAGAGCAATTTTCCCGCTCCAGCGTTTGTTGCTCCGGCGACAAAACGCATAGCCCTGCTTTTTCAACAGTTCTATGGCGAAATTTTACACATCAAATTCGTGGAGAGTTGTCACTGAGAATCAGGAAGATTTATTTTTCCCAATAAAGCATCCAGAACGAATGTGATTTTTTTTTCCTCTATGTTTGATTTTTTAATCTTTTCTATACATTCAGTTTTTATTTTTTTAATAATTTTTTTAGATTCTTCACCATTTACTTTATTTTTTACCAAGTAATCTTTAGTAAATTCAATTCTGTTAGTCTCCACTAATTTTAATCCTTCAGTGTTAATACCATTTTTGTTCAGTATTTCTTTAACTATGCCATCAAAAAAATTGTGCTTATAAAAATCTTCAATGGTGATAGCATCACTTTCAAGTTCTTTATAGGTATACCAACAATCGGAATTTTTCATTTTCTTTTTGTGTTGCATGGCAATTTCATCAGCATCGGATAAAATAAAGTATTTCCTGTCTGCCAAGTCAAGGATTGGAGTAATACATTTAATATTTTTTACTCCGTCCGTATAGCATATGCCAAATTTATTCCAATTTTTTTCCTTCATGAAAAAATCAAGAGTCTTTTTGTCGGTATATCCTTCTAATAAAATATTTACTTTTTTTAGATCTGCGTAGATTGAGTGCCCTATAGCATTGTAAATATTTTCAGCAGGTGATGTGCCATCCTCTTTTGCAACTTCAATTTTCGTTTCTTCTTTTTCTTTGGTGACGATGAAATTATTTTCTATGTTTTCAGTGTCAATCATTGATATAGAATGAGTAGCGTAAACCACCATGTTGTTTTTGCCTAATTCTATCAATTTATTCCGTAAATCTTTTGCACTACTAGGATGTAATCCAGTCTCTGGTTCATCAATTAAAATTAATTGTCCGTCTAAATTATTTTCTTCGTCTACCATGCTTATCATCAATAAAAATGATACCAATCTGCGAAAACCATCACTTCTTTGGGTGAAGTCAAATCGATTTACTTCTTTAATTCCTATAACTATGTCTTCTCCGTTTGCGCGGAGTTCTATTTTAACTTTCTCACTCTCTTTCCAGTGTTTCTTAATGTATGTGTTTGTTTTTCTATTTATAGTGTTAAGAAAGTTTGTAAAACGGTTATGTCCTAAATTCTTTGCTTCAACAAGACTGTTTTTAATATTTACCTTCTCGATTCCTGTCAATAAAAACATAGCTAACAATGGAAGGCAGGTATCCGGATTTTCAGCAAATTCATTCATGACTACATGACTAGGCAAGTCATGTTCACTTGTCGAATATTTCCAACTTACAACAGGGAATGGTTGGTTTTCGGGAACAATGCTTTCTGCTACGCTTTTTCGCAAATCATTATAAATATCTTCAATACTTACCTCTTTCAGATAAGTCTTTAATGCTTCTTGTTTCTTTACTTCAAACTTTTCAATATAGCTTTGGTTGATAAAAGAGTCGGCTGTCAATAGAGTAGGAAATTGAAGTTCTTGAGGTATTTCATTGATAGCACGATACCACTGCTCTGTTGTCTCTGCTGTTTCTAGTTCCCAATAACCCCAATATCCTTCCGTATCAGGGGAAATAATATATAGAATATATTTTATATGTTCTTCAAGGAATTCTTGAACAGTCAAGTCTTGAGTTAAATGGTCGTTTATTCCAGCAGGGAATAATTTACAAAATGCATCGGCACAATCTTTAATTTCCTCTTGAGATAGAGAAAATATAAAAATAACTTCTGCTAATCCTTTATGTAGTTCCTTTACATCTGTTTTTTGAAATTGGTTTTTTTCAGACAACAAGTTCAAAGCCTTTAATATATTTGATTTTCCGCTTTCATTCTTTCCAACCAACACCATATGTCTGGTTTCGGTGAAATTAATTTCCATTTCTTTTATAGAGCGGAATCCTTGTATTTTAACTTTTTCTAATCTCATAGTTAGCCTGTAGTGTTAGTTGTTAATTGTTAATTTTAACTCTGCTACTCATTGGACTCCAGAGTTGTTTTGTCTTTTCCCATAAGTTTTAATTTTCTTATTTTGTGTTGTGTAATTTCTATTTAAAGTAAATTAAATATTAATATCTTTTAAACTAAGTTAATTTTACTAAACCTCTGGCGTTATTTTTGACTTATCAAAAAGATCATTACCATTTAAACTAAGTAATGTATGTTTTGCGATTAGCCCTTTTTCTAAAGACGTGGCTATACTTTCCAGCAAAAAGATTTTCAAGGTCGTTATAATCATCAAAATCTGCTTGTTTAATAGCATTAATATACTCATCACGATTTTCCAATACCATCGGAAGAAAATCATGACGCATAAGCATATAGTTTATAAGCAGTCGTATTACACGCCCGTTACCATCATCAAACGGATGAATGTGAATAAATTGCTGATGAATTTTAACAAGAAAGGCAATGATAGCTTTTTGTTTTACTACGCTATCTTGTTTAAGCCATTGATATATTTCATTAGCTAGTTCTACCATAAGAGAAGGTGTTTCTATAGGTGAAGCAAAGTTAAACACATCTCCATCTGGTTGGAATACATAATTCGGTTGCGTTTTGTATTTGCCTGGCTCAATTAGCCTTCTTGTCGGCTCCCCTCCTTCAGTCTGTGTAATTTTGTAAAACGGCTCTTTAAGGATTATTTTATTGAGGCTTCGTATATCAACTTCACTGATTAGTCTATCCTCTTTGGCAAGTTTGCGCATATAATTAAAACCAACATTGTGTGCTTTCATCTCTTCAAGGTCGCGCATTTTGTAATCACCCTTGGCGCGTCCGTGTATCAAGAGCATTTGTGTTTCACTATAAGTCATACTATTGCTTTATCATTTTAATATAATATACAATCTACAAAATGAATAGATACTTTACTAAATCAATATTTAAATCAGCGATAGAATGCCCAACAAAGCTTTTTTATATTAAAAAAGATAATTATTCTAATCAAAAAAATAAGGATACTTTTTTACAAGCTTTAGCTGAAGGGGGACTTCAAGTGGGAGCACTAGCTAAAACTTATTTCCCAGATGGCCACAATATTAAAGATTTGGATTACGTTCATTCTTTAAAAGAAACTAATAAGCTTTTAGAAAAAGATTCTATCTCTATTTTTGAAGCAGCTATCAATTTTAATAGTTTTTTTATTCGCACGGATATTCTTCTTAAGCAAGGCAATGAAATTGAACTTATAGAAGTAAAATCTAAGTCATACAAAGATGGGGATACAAATAAATTTCATACCACTAAATGGATAGATTATTTACGAGATGTTGCCTTTCAAAAGTATGTTTTGCAAAAAGCTTATCCTAGCTTTAATATCAAATCCTTTTTAATGTTAGTTGATAAGGATAAGCCATGTCCTGTCAATGGTCTTTTTGGAAAATTTAAAATCAAAAAAGACAAAAATAACAAAAAGAGAGTGATAGTCTCTTCTGAGTTATCAGAAGAAGATAAAAAAGAAAATATTTTAACTCAAGTTAATGTAGACCAATGGGTTGATGAAATTATAAAAGGTCAGGGTCTAGTGGATAATGCTAAAAGTTTTGCAGAAGAAATACAGTATTTTGCTGAAAAATATGAGAAAAATGAAAAAATTAAAACAGATTTAGGGAAAAAGTGCAAAACATGTGAATTTAGATGTAGTGATGAACAAAGAAATACAGGCCTTAAAGATGGTTTTAGAGAGTGTTGGAAGGAAAAAGCTCAATTTAATGACAGTGATTTTAAGAGTCAAACCATATTTGATCTTAATAATTTTAGAAAAACAGACGAGTTTATAAAACAAGGTAAAATCAAACTTAAAGATTTATCACAAAGTGGTTTAACAAGAACTTATACTCAGAGACAATGGATTCAAATAGAAAAAGATAAAAATAACGATAAAACTCCTTGGGTTGATTTCAATAAATTGAAACGTGAAATAGATAAATGGAAATTTCCTCTTCATTTTATTGATTTTGAGACATCTACTCCAGCTATTCCATTTACAAAAGGAAGAAAACCTTATGAAGAGATTACTTTTCAGTTTTCACACCATACAGTTAGTGAATCTGGGAAAATAGAACATAAAAAACAATATATCAATACAACACCTTCTTTTTTTCCAAATTTTGAGTTTTTAAGAGCTCTGAAATTGACCTTAGAAAAAGATAAAGGAACTATTTTTAGATATTGGGATCATGAGAAGACATACTTAAAAAAAATTGCAAACCAATTAAAACAATCTAATGAACCTGATAAAGAAGATCTTTTAAGTTTCATACAAACAATAATTAAAATAGACTCTGGACCAAGACCAGAAAGATGCATGGTAGATTTAGGAAAAGAAGTAATAGTAAAATATTATCAATCCCCCTTAACTAAAGGGTCAAACTCTATTAAAAAAATACTGCCAGCTATTTTGAACCACTCTGAATTTTTGCAAGAAAAATACTCACAGCCTATTTACGGAACGAATGAAATGAAAAGTCTAAATTTTACGGATAAAATTTGGGCTAAAGAAGAAAATGGAAAATTCTTAGATCCATATAAACTACTTAATAGTAATTCGTCTTCTTTAGATGATGCTAATTCAGAACAAATAGAGAGACTTATAAGTTCTCAATTTAGCAATATTGATGAAGGCGGAGAAGCCATGATGGCTTATCATTATTTACAATTTCCTGATATTAGCAATAAAGAAAGGCAACACATTAAAGTATCTCTTTTAAGATATTGTGAACTTGATACTTTTGCTATGGTTATGATTTACGAATACTTAAAAGATATTTGTAAATAGTAAACAAATAATCTAAATATCAGTTATTTCTATTGTTGCTATAGATACTTTTCCCCTTTTAAGAAAGAGATGTAATCTCTTATAAGCCCACCCTTTAATATAAATCTAATTTAACCCATAACAAACACAAGCCTAATAAACCACCCCTTGACCCCAAACCCAAAAAGACATATAAATACATTGAAGACTCTGAAATGTGAGCTATGAATCCAAGTCTTCATAATCCAAAGATGTCTAAAGGCTTACAAGTACATATTCCTTATACCAGTTATGCTCATTTCTTTATTATGCAAAAGATACTAAAGTTTTTTTTCAGTGCTCATGCTAAAATTCTTTAAACGGTATTTGAAACGAATTTGATTTAATAATTTCATAATGTGTGTTTATTTTTATAGAAGGCGTATTGTGAATAATAGACTATATAATAACAGAGGCAATTAATCATTATATTTTCCAATCATCTTACAATGGAGTTAAATATGGCGGTGCATGAAGTTACACAAAAACTATTAGAAGCAAAAAAGAATAAGAAAATAAGTTTTGCTGATTTAGGTAAGCTTATAGATAGAGATGAAGTTTGGGTAGCATCGCTTTTTTATAGACAAGCAAGTGCGACTAAAGAAGAGGCTGAAACACTAAGAATTGAGCTTTCTCTCGAAGAAAATATCTCTAAAAGCCTAACTGAATACCCAACCAAAGGCCTTGGCGTAATAGTTCCAACTGATCCACTTATTTACCGTCTTTATGAAATGATACAGGTATATGGAATGCCAATAAAAGCTATTATAAATGAAAAATTTGGAGATGGAATTATGAGTGTAATTGATTTCACTCTAAAAATTGACAAAGAAAATGACTCTCATGGTGACCGTGTGAAAATGACCATGAACGGAAAATTCTTACCCTATAAAAAATGGTAAATTTATTTTATAATTTTGCATATTTTAATCTCTATAAATATACTCTAAAAGGCTTAATATAAATAAATTAGGGTTTTACTATTTTATATAGACGGATTGATATTTAAAACTCCCGAAAATACTATTTAGCTTTAGGTGCAGTAATGATATAAAGGAGAAAGTGCGCTTCTATTGTAAAACAGTAAAATACTTATAAAATACCTAATTGTCTGCCCATTACCCACCATTTTTTAATTTCAAAAATTACTGCTGAGTTCAAGTATTTCCCTGAGAGATTCACGTGTAAGCTCGCCTTCTATTTTTTTAATAAGATTATTTTTTTTATCATAAATAAAGGTAGTAGGTAACCCCCGAATCTCTCTAAAATACGAGAAAGTATTTTTATTGTTATTATCTCTAATTACGGGATAATTGATAAAATATAAATCTATAAAATCCCTAAGTGCCTCATCGCTCACACCATCCCAAAAATCAATACCAAGTATTTGCACCTCAGTGGCGTTAGTGTCCAATAATTCAACAAGCAGGGGAATTTCTTTTAAACATGGTGGACACCAGGTCGCAAAGAAGTTGACAATTAAAAATTTACCTGTAGCATTTTGTTTTTGATGTGTACGTCCATCAATATCTACTAGTTCAAAACCGTAGCTAGCAAAGCTGCTAGCTATAACAATAAAAAAAATAATAAACCATTTACACGCTCTAATATGTGGGTTATTCATTGCTAAGCAATTTTGCAAAAATACCATCTCTTTGTTCAATATTTGCCAAATAAATATCTTCTAAGCCCTTTGGTGTTGCATCAAGGACAAAATCCTCAGCTAAAATATTTTTCTGCCACGCAGTTATTTTCTCTAAATGTTTAATAGAAAGCGCATTATTTGTCCAGCTATTTAATAAGTCTAAGCGCAAAAAAAATGGCGCATAAGCAACATCAACCAGCGAAAAATTATCATCATTAAAAAAACGATTTTCACTTTTAATGTGCGCTACTTTATCAAGTTTTGCCAGCATATTTTTTTTGGATAAATCAAAATCTGTTTGTTTTTTTGTAGTAGTTATGGTAAATAATTCTTTAAAAAAACTACCTGCAAAACTCTGCCAAGCACGATTAAATGCTTTTGCTTTTGCTTCTTTAGGTTCAAGATTATTATCGCTAATATCATTAATAAATGCCATAATAACACTAGATTCAAAAATAACCGTATCTGTGTCTACTTTAAGCACAGGCACTTCTTCATTCGGTGAAATATCCTTTAACCACCCAGGTATATTAGCTGGATTAATATAACTAACATCAAATGGAATATGATTTTTTACACATAAAATAAGCGACATATGTGTAAAAGGGCATAATTTAAAACTAATAAATTCTAATTTCATCATAAAATCCTAATTTAAAATATATTATTATAATAGAAAATTTTGAGGTATATATTTGATTAATGTAACAAAAAATATACCATGTATTAAAAAATTTATTATTATAAGATAATAAAATTTTTAGAGTAACTTTAATAAGTTTTGCAAAGTGTTTTTAACTATCAATAAATTTTGCTTGTAATGTTCAGAATCTTTGTCTTGATAGACTTCACTTTTATCATCCCCATTCTTCATTTGGCGCGCTTTAATGCTAGGATTTTCATGCAATAATTTCTTATCAAACCCATTTTTTAGCACAATCTTTGCGCCTTCAATGGTCATTCTTTTATCACGTACCAAGGTTTTAATATTTAATATAAGCTCAATATCTTTTTTTTGATAACGTCTCTGTTGATGTTTTTTTTGTGGACGAAGTTGGCGAAATTCTTTTTCCCAATATCGCAAAACAGAAGGCTTTTCTGCACAAAGTGCACTGGCTTCTTTAATTGAAAAATAAAATTTATCGGGTAGTTTTTCTGCAAGCATCGCTAAAAAACGTTAGGATAACTCGCCTTGCTCAAGAGCAGTGTCTTGCGTACGTTTTTTAAGTTTGACTCCGGGCTTAAAACTAATCGCTTTTCTTGCACAAATAGGATATTCCTCTTTAGTTTTCGGATTTCTACCAATACGCTCTACTTTAGTAAGCACTTCAAAATTTCCAAAACCAGAAATTTTGACCCTGTTATGATAGGCTAACTCCTCTTTAATCTCTGTAAAAAAGGCATCAACAAGCTCTGACGCTTCATTTTGTTTAAAGCCGATTTTATTGACTAACTGATTTACAATATCTTGTTTTATTAATGGCATAGTATTTTATCTTTCTTTTATTTTCATCTGGTATTTTATGCTTATTTTACCCTTTGATATTTTATTTTTATCTTTGTATGGCAGAAAAATTTTCCTCTAATTTAGCAAGAACTTGTGCTATATTTTCATCAATTTCAGCATCTGTTAATGTCCTTTCATTGCACTTATAAGTTAGCGTGAATGCCAAACTTTTTTTATCTGCATCAAAACTGCCCGTATAAACATCAAATAATTTAATATCAAGTAGCCACGCTTGCTTAAGAGATAAAATAGCATTTGAGACATCAGCAAAAGATATAGTATGTGCTACTAAAATAGCAATATCACGCCTTATTACTTGGAAATCTGTATATGGCTGATAATACGCATGACGGCTATTTTGTAGTGGCAAGTATTCTAATTCAAATAGATAGATATTATTTAAAGATAATATATTTTCAAGTTTTGGTGACAATGCACCCATAAAACCAATTTTTCTATCATTCAAATAGATGTCACAGCTTTTGCCTGGATGTAACATAATTTGTTTACACTGCTTAAAATAATATGGCTTATTTGTATATGAAATAAGACGTTCAACTTCACCCTTAATATCAAAAAAATCTACTGCTCGTGCTTTTTCATACCAGCTTTTTACGTTATAGTCTCCACTTATCACACCAGCAATTTTTTCTATTTGCGCATCGGGCTTTGTGCCATAAAAGCATAAACCTGTTTCAAAAAGGCGCATATTAGCAAACCCGTAACGCTGATTATGTTGCAATGTTTTTAACAAGCCAGCAATTAAACTCGTTCGCATCACAGACATTTCTATAGAAATAGGATTATCTAACACGAGCGGCTTTACATCAGGATACAGATGTTCGTGGAATATTTTAGAAATAAAACTATAATTCACAACCTCAAAATAACCATCGTCAATTAATATACGCACTAAATCATCTTTTTTGTTAATCTGTGGTTCAATTTGAATACTGCTCGTTGTGCTAAATTTATGTGCTGGTAGGTTGTCATAGCCATATAATCTAGCTAATTCTTCAATTAAATCTATCTCAAGACGTAAATCAAAACGAAAACTTGGCGGTACTAAGAGATAATATTCTTCTGTTTCATCATTTAGCTCAAATTGTAGATTTTTAAATTGTTCTAATATCCAAGTGCGATTGAGCTTAAAGCCTAATACTTGAGAAATACGCGCCTTACGCAAATAAATATAAGCTAACTTAGGTAGGTGCTCTTTAGATATTTTTTCAGTGATTACGCCTGCCCGCCCGCCTGCAATTTCTATAATTAATGCACTAGCTCTTTCTAAAGCTTCACGCGTAATTTCAAAATCAACACCGCGTTCAAAACGAAGTGATGCTTCGGTATGTAGTCCATATTGCCGAGCTTTACCAACAATATAACTTGGCTCAAAAAAAGCACTTTCTAATAAAATATTTTGTGTTTCTAATTGAGTTGCACTACCCAAACCGCCTATAATCCCTGCCATAGCAAGCACACTTTTTTCATCAGCAATAACAAGTGTATCAGTGTTTAGTGCTAAATTTTTTCCCTCTAGTGTAGTTAAATGTTCATTTTGATGGGCAAAACGCACACTTATATCACCCGCTGTTTTATCTAAATCAAAACTATGCAGAGGTTGCCCTAATTCTAAAAGTGTGTAATTAGTAACGTTAACAATAAATGAGTGCAATTTTTGCCCTGAGCGCAATAAACGCTCATACATCCATTTTGGTGTCTTAACAGTATTATCAACGCCGACTATTGTGCGCACTAAATACTTAGGACAAGCCTTATCTGCTTGAATATATACCGTTTTTTGGGTATTTGCTTTTACTGCAACACTCGGTGTTGGCTTTTGCTTTAACTTAATATTTTCATAATTCGCCACCTCCCTAGCAATACCAAGCAGGCTAAAACAATCACCACGATTTGGTGTAATATTCAGTGTCAGAATATTATCGTCCAAATTCAGTGCTGATCTTAAATTTTCGCCAATATTTAGTGTCTCATCTAAAATTAAAATACCATCTGATTTTTCACTAATAACCCACTCATTTAAACCCAATTCTTCAGCAGAACAAATCATAGCAGATGATTGAACGCCTGTGATTTTTCTCTCTTTAACAAGAACATTATTTGGTAATTTTGCACCAACTTTTGCAACAGCAACTAATAGCCCTACTTTTATATTAGGCGCAGCGCATACGATTTGCAATACTTCTTTACCGATGTCAACCTGACAAACTTTTAAGTTAGCGACGTTACTATGTGCTACACTCGCCAAAACTTTAGCAACTACAACATTAGAAAAAGCCTCACATACTCTCTCTAGCCCCTCAACTTCAATACCGGACATAGTTAACTTATGTGCTAATTTATCATTTTCTAGCTGCTTGGTAATAAATGTTTTGAGCCAATATGTGCTAAGCTTCATTTAAAAAATATTTAAAAAAATTAAAATTGCGCTAGAAATCGTAAATCATTGTTAAAAAATAAACGCAAATCATCTACGCCATAACGTAGCATTGTTAAACGCTCAACGCCCATACCAAATGCTAAGCCAAGCCATTTTTTATGATCAATATTTACCGCATCAAAAACATTAGGATGCACAACACCACAACCTAGCACCTCTAACCAACCTGTTTTTTTACACACCTGACAACCTTTGCTTGCACAAATCACACAAGCAATATCTACTTCTGCAGAGGGTTCAGTAAAAGGAAAATAAGAGGGTCTAAAACGCACTTTGAGTGTTTTACTGTGAAAAAAAGCACGTAAAAAATCAATAAGCACGCCTTTTAATTGGGCAAAGCTCAAATTCTCATCCACCATCAAGCCTTCAACTTGGTGAAACATCGGTGTATGTGTCATATCCAAATCACAACGATAAACACGTCCCGGGGCAATAATACTTAATGGTGGTTTTTGTTGGAGTAATGCACGTATTTGCACAGGTGAAGTATGTGTTCTTAACATAAATTCTCCTAAATAAAAAGTGTCGTGCATTGCTCTAGCTGGGTGGTTCTTAGGAATATTAAGTGCACTAAAATTATGAAAATCATCCTCAATCTCAGGGCCTGTTGTAATGCAAAACCCTTGGGCGATAAATATATTTTCAATGTCTGTTAAGATCTGCTTAATTGGATGGATATGCCCTATTTTATTAAAGCGGGCAGGCAAACTAATATCAACAGATTCAGCGTTTGAGCGTCTTGCTAGCATTTGCTCAGATAATAGCGTTTTTTTATCTATGAGTAATTGCTGTATACGTTTTTTTATTGTATTGATCTCCCCACCTTTTTTAGAACGCTCAGAGAGCTCAAATTTAACCAAGTTTTTTAATAAACTGGTAATCTTGCCTTTCTTTCCTAAATAAAAAACACGGACTTTATCTAAAGCTTCAAGATTAGTCGCCTGACTAATGTGCAACTTTGCCTCACTTAAAATATCGTCTGGCATTGTTTAGCCTAATAATAACTTGTTGTGCAAATAAAATACCAACATAAAATAACGAGTGCCTTGGACTTAGCTTGCTGGTTCCTTTTCACTAATCGCTAATTCTTCTTTGCTAGATGTTTCTTGATTCTTTAATGCATCTTTTGCTTTTTCTACTAGTTTTGCAAATGCTACTTTGTCAAATACAGCAATATCAGCAAGTACTTTACGATCAATTATAATATTTGCCTCATTAAGTCCATTTATAAAACGACTATAGCTCAAATCATGGGTGCGTGCCTGCGCATTAATGCGCATAATCCACAAGCGACGAAACTGCCTTCTTTTTTGACGACGATCTCTATAAGCGTATTGCCCTGCTTTAATTACAGCTTGTTTAGCTACACGATAAACTTTAGAACGTGCACCATAATAACCTTTAGCAGCTTTTAAGACTTTTTTATGCCTAGCGTGCGACTGCACACCCCTGCTGACTCTTGCCATACTTCACTCCTAGAATATTGATATTTCAAAAAATAAGATAACCAACCCAATTATTAAAAAAACTAGTGCCTCTTTAGATAAATAAAAATTAAGTTTAGAGAACTTTTATTTAGCCATAAGGCAACATTTTACGCACTACTGGCGTATCACACGATTCAATGTAATCTGTTGCTCTAAGTGTGCGTTTTCTACCAGTAGTTTTTTTAGTTAGGATGTGGCGTAAATGTGAATGCTTACATTTATATCTGCCACTAGTCGTTTTTTGAAAACGTTTAGCTGCGCCGCGATTCGTTTTGATTTTGGGCATAAATTTTCTCCATAAAAAAATATATAACTAAATAAACAAAGCTCTAGCTTTTCTTAGCCATAGGTGCCAGCATCATGCCAAGCTGACGACCCTCAATTTTTGCCTCCTGTTCTACAGAGGCAATATGCTTTATTTCTGACTTGATACGATCCAAAATATCAGCACCAAGTTCCTTGTGTGCCATCTCCCTACCTCTAAACCAGATGATGATTTTAACTTTATCGCCATTTTCTAGAAATTTAACCAAGTTGCGATATTTTACCTGATAATCTGCCTCCTCAGTACCCGGTCGTAATTTAACAATTTTAACTTGGGGGCTTTTCTGTTTTTTTTTGGCATTATTTACTTGTTTTTTTTGTTGGTATTGAAATTTACCAAAATCTACAATCCAGCAGACAGGCGGCTTAGCATTAGGTGATATTTCAACCAAATCCATGTTCTGTTCTCGTGCTAAATTTAATGCTTCGTAAAGACTTAAAATACCAACCAGCTCCTTATTTTTACCAAGTACTCTTAATTTTGGCGCGCTGATTTGCTTGTTAACGCGTGTTATTTTAATAGTTTATTCCTCGTATACATTCTATAAATTCCTGAGTAGACATATTATCTAAATTTTTACTATTCCGTGCACGCACAGTCACCTTATTTTGTAAAACCTCTTTATCGCCAACCACAATAATATAAGGATAACGTTGCATAGAGTGTTCACGTATTTTAAAGCCTATTTTCTCATTGCGCAAGTCTGTTAATGCTCTGATATTATTTTGCTTAAAAATTTTGGCAATTTTCCTGACGTAGTCACTTTGCTTAGCAGTAATATTACATATAACTACTTGTACTGGTGCTAACCACAAAGGATAGGCGCCAGCATAATGCTCAATTAGAATACCGATAAACCGCTCAATTGAACCTAAGATTGCCCTGTGAAGCATAACAGGCGTCTGCTTAGTTCCATCTTTTGCAATATAATTTGCTTTTAGTAACTTTGGCATTGAGAAATCAACTTGCAAAGTGCCACACTGCCAGCTTCTATTTAAACAATCTTTAAACACAAATTCAATTTTTGGACCATAAAAAGCACCCTCACCCGCTTGTAATTCAAAATCTAAACCATTGTTATTTAAAGCAATTTCTAAGGCTTTTTCTGCTTTATCCCACACTGCATCAGAACCTAGGCGTTTCTTAGGTCTAGTAGATAATTTCATAGCAATATTTTCAAAACCAAAATGATGATATACCTCAAAAGTTAAGTCAATAAACTTACTTACCTCAGATTGAATTTGTTCCTCAGAACAAAAAATATGTGCATCATCTTGGATAAAATTACGAACGCGCATAAGCCCGTGTAATGTACCTGAAGGCTCATTCCTATGACACGAACCAAACTCTGCAAGACGAACAGGTAAATCTTTATAACTCTTTAATTTTTGCCGATAAATTTGCACATGAGCTGGACAATTCATCGGTTTAATTGCATACTCTCTATTTTCTGATTTGGTAGTAAACATCACTTCAGAGAACTTATCCCAATGCCCAGAATCTTGCCACAAGCTTTTATCAATCACTTGCGGTGTAGATACTTCCTCATAGCCATTATCTGTGAAAATTTGGCGCATATAGTTTTCTACTTGTTTATAAAGTATCCAGCCTTTAGAGTGCCAAAATACCATACCCGGTGCCTCTTCTTGCGTATGAAATAAATCTTGCGCTTTAGCAATTTTACGATGATCGCGCTGCATTGCTTCTTGTAGACGCACTAAATGTTCGTTTAAATCTTTCTGACTTAACCATGCAGTACCGTAAATACGTTGTAACATTTCATTATTTGCATCACCGCGCCAATAAGCACCTGCTAGTTTGGTAAGCTTAAAGGCTTTTAACTGATTGGTATTTGACACATGAGGCCCGCGACATAAATCTATAAAATCACCTTGTTTATATAAAGATATAGCCTCAGATTCAGTAATGCTGTCAATAATTTCTGCCTTATAATTCTCGCCTTCTTTTTTGAAAAAACCTATCGCCTCTTCCCTAGACAACTCAATGCGTTCAACGCTTAGGTTTTCACGCGTAAGACGTATCATTTCTTTTTCAATAGTAGCTAAATTATCCACAGAAAATCCCGGCGCGTAAGCAAAATCATAATAAAAACCATCTTTAATAACAGGACCTATAGTAACTTGTGCTGACGGATATAAATTTTTAACTGCTTGGGCAAGTAGATGTGCACTAGAATGTCTAATAATTTCTAAAGCTTCATTGCTATTTTTAGTTATAACGCTCAATTCACAATTTTGATTTATAACATAGGAGGCATCTACTAGCCTACCATCTATCTTACCAGCGAGGGTAGTTTTTGCTAAAGTATTGCTAATATCTTTAGCAACTTCATAAACAGAAAGTGCATTTTCATAAGAGCGAATATTACCGTCAGGCAGACGTACAGCGAACATAAAAAACTAAAAATAACAAAACACGCTATTATACCCGATTATATTTGTGTTGATTAAATTGCTTATTATTTTGTCCACGTTACATGGTCGTAACTTTAAAATATTCATCTCTATTTAGGAATTATTTTTTTAATAATTAATTGTAATGATTGCACACCATGATAATAATTAATTACTAGCTGATAAGCAATAAGTGCCTGTTTCTCAACAATTAATTGTTGAAAAAAAGCTATTGCGTCGAAATATATGCTTCCGTCTGTTAGTTTCAATTGACATGCAAAATGGTGCTCTCCTACGATTTTAGGACGAATAATTTTAAAACAGCCATAAAAAATTGGCGTCTCAAACCCTTGACCCCAAGGCCCGCTTTGCATAATTAACTGAGCATTTTTTAAATTAATTTCATCTTCAGATAACCCAGCATCTGTCATCAATTTTACGCTCGGTGCTTGATTGTTTAATTTAATGCGAATTTGCATATCAAAAATATGGCAAAAATCTTTAAAATGCTCTTTTTTAATTGTCATGCCTGCCGCCATTGCATGCCCGCCAAATTTTTCAATTAAATGCGTGTGTTCACGGTCAATTGTATCCAATAAATCTTTAACATGTAGCCCCTCAATAGAGCGAACAGAGCCTTTTAAATATGCACCATTTTTTGCGAAAACAGCACTCGGACAGTGATAATCTCTAACAAGCCTGCCTGCAACAATACCCACAACACCTTCATGCCAATTTTCATCAAATAAACTAATACTATAAGCAGAGTGCTTAAAATTCTTTTTTTCTAAAATTGCCTGAGCTTCATCTTGCATTTTAGTTTGAATACTACGCCTATTATGATTGAGCTTATCTAACATTTGTGCATATTTTTTTGCAAGCGTAATATCATCTGTTACAAGACAACGAATACCAATTGTCATATCACTTAGACGACCTGCAGCATTTATTCTAGGGGCAATCGCAAAACCTAAATCACTTGCCTCTAAATGATTAATAGAGCGTCTGCTTGTCTCAATAAGTGCAACAATGCCTGCACACGCCTTATTATCTCGCATACGCTTTAACCCTTCATGTACTAAAATACGATTGTTTCTATCCAAGACAACCATATCTGCCACAGTGCCAAGTGCTACTAAATCAAGCACAGATTTTATATCGGGTATGGCAATATTATGTTTTTTAAAATACTTTTTTTGTAGTAAATGTGTTTTTAAACTAGCACATAAATAAAAACTAACACCAACACCTGCTAAGTGTTTTGAGGGAAAATGGCAATTTTTTAAATTCGGATTAATAATTGCATCTGCTATCGGTAAAGCCTTTCCTGGTAAATGATGGTCAGTAATAATAACTTTAATGCCATAGGATTTTGCAAGTTTTACACCATCAACACTAGCAATACCATTATCAACTGTAATAATTAAATTAGGCATTTTTTCACTCTTTGCAATCTCAACAATAGCAGGACTTAAGCCATAACCATCGCGAAAACGATTAGGCACTAGAAAATCAACAAACTGTGCACCCATTTGCCTAAGCATGCGCATCATCACAGCACAAGCAGTTGCACCATCTGCATCAAAATCACTCACAATTAAAATACGTTTATCTAAAATCAGTGCATCTTCTAGCAAAGATAATGCACGTGCTAAATTAGCAAAATTAGGTTTTAACAGCCTATTTATGGACAAATCAAGGTCAGTATAGCGCACACCTCTTGCTGCGTAAATTGGTTTTAAAAAAGAAGCAACATCATCGCCATAACTTGCAAGTAGTGTCTTATCAACGGGTCTTTCTTGCATCATTTACGAGACGAATATAGCCATCAAATGTTTTACCACTGCCCGAACTTCCGCCATAAAAAAATGGAACATCTAATACAGCATTATTATCGTTTGGATCACTATCCATAGTCCAGTATTGCTTGGCTTTAGTAAAAGGGAAAAAAGTTATGTCGATGGTTGGGTTTACATTAGGATAGCGCTCCAGCGTAATAAGTTCATCATAACTTGGCAAACGCCAATTTTTTAGTCCACATAGGCCTAGGCGATTAACACTTGCAACAAAACGTGCGGTATTACAAAAATTATACCAATTACAATTATGACTATATGCGCCATTTGTAATACCACTATTGCCATCAAACCAAGTATAAGAATTTCCGTAATAATGAATACTATCTTGATTTTTTGTTTTCACCTCCCAAATTAAATTGGCGTCATTATCCAGAACACAGGCCCAGCTTGTTGCATTTTCTGGTAAATCATTGCCTGCATGGTCTAATTTTATAAAGCCAGCCGATGCTGTAGAAAATAATAAAACATATACTAATATTTTTTTCACTATTTTAATTGGTTTTTTAATATACACTTTACATCAATAAAAAGACTAAGGCATCAAAAACAATATTTACTATTTTTTATATGTTGTTTTAAATTATCTTTAAGCAGAGTAAATTAAATCTCTAATCATATTTGCACTAGCAGGTGCAGTGCTAAATCCATTGGTAGAATGCCCAACATTTAAATATAAATTTTCGTATTTTGCATGTTTGCCAATATTTATTTTACCAGAATGCGTAGCAGGGCGAAGTCCTGCCCAATGTTTTTCAAACATAGCATTTTTTAGCCCAGGATAATGTTTATAAGCAAAACACAGTAAATGCTGTTTAGTTTTTTTATCTAGCGATTTATTAAAACCTACATTTTCCCGTGTGCTACCAACTAAAACTCTACCATCTTTTCTTGGAATAATATAATGATAATTATCTAGCAAAATATGTGGAACTACTCCCACTTTTGCTTTTAATAAAATCATTTGTCCTTTTAATGGATAAACGTCATCTGTGATATTTAATTTTGAGGTCCAAGCACCGCTACAGATAATTGTAAAATCACTATAATAAGACTTATGATTTGCTATAACACCAAATGCGCTATTATTTTTGATAATAATTTTAGCCACCATTTGTTTTTCTAAAACTATAACGCCTTTTTTAATCAAATCTAACTTTAGTGCACGTAGTAAATTTGGGCTTCTCACTTGTGCAATTTTATCAAATAAAATACCTTCTTTTTTAATTTGATAACTTGGCATATATTTATTTAGCCATGCTTTAGCAAACTTATTATTATAGTGGTCCAACATCAAAAGCCCGCTTTTGTAATATTCAGAATCAATCCCTGTGCACTTTAATAATTCTGTGCATAAAGCAGGATAAATTTTTTGACTTTTTGCACTTAAATGATTAACCATTTCTTCGCAGTACCATGGATAAAGCGGGCTAATAATGCCACCGCCTGCCCACGAACACTCTGTGCCGCAAAGATTTTTTTCAAGCAATGTAACCGAAAATCCTACTTTTATGAGCACCCTAGCCGTCATCATTCCAATAATGCCACCGCCTACAACTATGCAACTAGGCATTAGTCATTTTTGGCTTGTTAAAAAAGCTAAATAAAAATAATATCACACCTATAAAAATAAAACTATCTGCTAAATTAAAAGTGGGAAAATGGTAGTGCATATAATGAAAATCTAAAAAATCAATAACGTATCCATCTCGTATTCTATCTATCATATTTCCAATGGCACCAGCACTAATCATCGTCAATGCCAATAGCTCTAAGCGCATGATATTTTTCACATTTAAAATATAAAAAATAAGTGTGCTACTTACCAAAAATGCAATAATGGATAGAAAATATACTTGCCAGCCAGACTCTTCATTTAAAAATCCAAATGCTGCCCCCTTATTATGTATGTGCCAAATACTAAAAAAATCGCTTATAACTTGGCCTTCATAGAGTGCATAGTTGTTAATAATCCATATCTTAGTGCTTTGATCAAATAAAATTAAAATCACAAGCCATATCATATAAACTTTAGGTTTTGTTTTTGTTAACACTAATTTAGGATTAATTTTGCTTTGCACTGCCTTTGATTAAAGATTTAAAAAAATGTAGCACAGATAGGCGAAAATGATATAAAACAATAAACACAATTAAAATAAAAATAATAATTAGCGGCGTATAAACTACCTGATTGTGTTCTTGCCGGTAGATACTGCGCTTTTCTACATCTACTTTTTGATATTTTAAAGTGTTTCTTGCCATCGCATTTGGTTTTGCATTTTTAATCCAGTCATGAAGCAAAATTGCTCTTTTAGGCGTATACCCAAAAGCCCAAGGTGTATCCATCTGCCAAATTTTAATCATCTTGTCAATGACTATCTGACGTGCAGGTGTGTTTTCCATATTTTTCATTTTTTTAAATAACGTATCAAAATATTGATTGTGGTAGTTACTTGTATTATCACCGCCATATTTTACTTTGCCATTTTTACTATAAAATAAAAATAGAAAGTTTTCTGGATCTGGATAATCTGCATTCCAGCCAAGTTCAAATAACTGTGCTTCACCACGGCGCATTTTGTCCTGAAAGGTGCTGTAATTCGTTGCTTTTATAAGTAAATTAATATCTAATTTATCAAATTGCTTTTTAATCCAGCTTAGTCGCGCTGCTGCCTCGGGTCCGATGTCTGTAGTATCAAAATTTAACGTGAGTTGTTTAGCTGTTTTTTCATCTATGCCATTTGCATAGCCTGCTTCGCTTAAAAGTTTTTTTGCCTGTTCTAAACTTTTAGGTTTTACAACACCATTTTTAGTTTCATAAATAGCCTCATTAATACGGCCTGTATAACCAAAAATTCCCTTAGGGATTGGCTCATGTGCAACATCTCCTCGGCCACTTGCAAAAATTGAAATATAAGATTCACCATCAAAAACAATAGCAATTGCCTGACGTAATTTTCTAGCCCTTTCACTCATACCCCCAATAACTTCATCTAGCATATTAAATGCGGTGTAATAAATGCTTGCACTTTCATCTTCTAGGAGTTTAATGTTTCTTTTTTGCATCGCATCAGAAAGTTCAAGTTCTCCTTTAGTTTCAACTTTAAGTGCTGTGTCAAAATGATCAGAGCCCACAATCACTCTGTCGTAATAACCTTGCAAAAATTTATTCCAATAGGGTGTGCTTTCTATTTCCAAAGAAAAATGTATTTTGTCTACAAATGGTAAGCGTTTGCCTTCATCCGCTAGCAAATTATTTTTTTCATCCGCTATGGTCCCTACGTCTGGGTAATACTCTGTGCGAAAGTTTGGATTGCGTTTAAGTATCATTTCTCTATTTGGATCATTTACCGTCAAATAAAAAGCACCCGTACCAACAGGATACCAATCTAGGCTAATATTTTTTTTAAGTAAATCTTTCTGAGCATAAAACTTGATTGCTTCTTTAGGCATTGCGGTAAAAAAAGGCATTGCAAGCCAGTATAAAAATTGTGGTTGATGTCCCTTAATGGTAATTTTATATTGATAACGGCTAAGCACTTGAACACCAGGCAGGTCATATTTTGTTAAATCTAAAAAACTGCCTTTTTTATAATACTTATTAAGCAATGTAGTAAAGTCATTCATACCCACAATATAATCCTTCATTACGCTAAGAACTGGCGAATGTAGCCCCGGATGGGCAAGACGTTTAACTTGATAGACAAAATCTGCGGCAACTGCTTCTCTAGTCGCGGTTTTCTTAAAATCACTCAGACTGTTAATTGAGGCTAATTCTTTTTGGTTTAAGGCAAAATTTTCTGGCACAAAAGCAGGATGTGGCTGATAAAAAATATTTGGCTTTAAGTCAATAATATATACGCTGTAATCAATTTCCTTAGCCGTATCTTTGGGCAGAATTTGATGGTTTTTATCATAAAATGTAATTTTAGGCATTTTGCGCACAACATTCTCTTCTAAAGTATAGGGACGTTTTAAATAATGATATTGTAATGGGCTATCATAAATAGATTGCACGAATATCCATTCATTTGAAGAATATGAACGTGCGGGGTCTAAGTACTTAGGGCGACTAGAAAAAGCACTATATAAAATATTTTTATCCTGTTCTGCTTTTAAATATGGATCATTCCAAACACTATCACTACAAGCAGATAATAAAACAAAACTTACCAAAATAATATGTTTATAATAATCAGGATTTAGACGCAAATTCAAAGGAGGCATACGGTTATTTTTTAGCAATTATGCTGTTTTTAGTTAAGATAATCATGCGTTTTACTTAATGCCTTATAGTTTTGTGTCTTTGTTATTTATTTTTGTTAATTAATTTCAAACTGATTTTTTAGCATTATAACGAAAAATATTTATTTTTAGATTTTAAACTAGTGGCTAGTCATCAAAATAATTTATAAATAGGAGTATATTGTGGGGTTTTTAAACGGTAAAAAGGCACTAATAACAGGTATTGCCTCTAATCGCTCCATTGCTTTTGGTATTGCAGAAGCTATGGCGCGAGAGGGATGTACACTAGCACTTACTTATCAGAATGAAAAATTACGCACGCGCGTGGAAAAATGCGCTAAATCTTGTGCTGCTAAAACGGTGCTTGCATGCGATCTAAGTATAGATGAGCAAATAGATAACGTCTTTGACACTTTAAAATCTAGTTGGAATAATGTTGATATTATTGTGCATTCAGTTGCTTTTGCACCAAGAAGTGCACTAGAAGGCAATTATTTAGATTCTACGACACGCGCTGATTTTATCAGCACACACGATATTAGTTCCTATACTTTTAGTGCACTTGCAAAAGCAGCAAAAAAAAGAGAAATGTTAAAGAAAGACTCTGCACTACTCACTGTAAGTTATTTAGGTGCTGTGCGTGCTGTGCCAAATTATAATATAATGGGTGTTGCAAAAGCTTCTTTAGAAGCAAATATGCGTTATATGGCAATGTCACTAGGTGAGATGGGGGTGCGTGTCAATGCTGTCTCAGCAGGGCCTATTAAAACTTTAGCTGCAAGTGGCATTAAAGATTTTTCTAAGTTATTACATTATGCCAAAAATCGCAATGCTCTAAAACGTAATGTCTCTATTTGCGAAGTTGGTAATGTAGGTGCTTTTTTATGCTCTGATTTAGCATCAGGTGTTACAGGAGAAGTTGTCTATGTTGATGCTGGTTACCATTTTTGTGAATATGCACCGCTAGATTAAATTAGCCCCATCGCATCTTGCACTTCTTTCATTGTTTCCTTAGCAATATGGCTTGCTTTCTCAGCACCGTCGTGTAGTATTTGCTTGACTAAATTACTATCTTGATACTCTATAATACGCTCCTGTATAGGTTTTAACTCTGAACAAATCGCATCAATAAGCGGTTGCTTACAATCCAGACAACCTATAGAAGCAGTCTTACAACCAATCTCAGTTTCAGATAATTCTTTTTGAGAGAGATAAATTTGATGCCACTGCCAAACGGGACATTTACTTGGCGTGCCTGGATCAGTGCGCTTAATGCGTGCTGGATCAGTTGTCATACGTTTAATTTTACGCATAATATCTTCTGGGCTATCTCTAAGTGTAATGGTATTACCATAAGATTTAGACATCTTTTTGCCATCAAGTCCAGGCATTTTTGCTGTTTTAGTTAATAATGATTTAGGCTCTGGCAGAATAATATGCACCTCAGCTTCCAAATAGCCAAGCAAATATTTTTTGTCACTTAAAGTAATATTTTGTTGTTCAGCTATCAGAGATTGCGCCTTAACTAAAGAATCTTTATTGCCTTTTTCTTGAAAAGAACGTCTTAATTGTAAATAACGCTGAGATTGTTTTTTACTAATTCTGCTAATGGCTTTTTTTGCTTTATCTTCAAAATCAGCCTCCTTACCATATAAGTGATTAAAACGTCTCGCAATTTCGCGTGTTAGCTCCACATGAGCAACTTGATCCGCACCAATAGGCACTTTTAATCCTTTGTAAAGTAGAATATCAGCACTTTGAAGCAATGGATAGCCTAAAAAACCATAAGTAGTTAAATCTTTTCCTGTTAATTTTTCTTGCTGATCTTTATAAGATGGTACACGTTCCAACCAGCTAAGCGGTGTAGACATTGAAAGCAATAAATGTAATTCTGCATGTTCTTTAACGCTAGATTGCGTAAAAATTGTCGCCACATTAGGATTGATGCCAACAGCCAACCAATCAACTACCATATCAATAATATTATTCTCTAAATTAAAAGAATCGGCATAATGTGTGGTAAATGCGTGCCAATTAGCAACAAAGAAAAAACTATCATATTGGTTTTGCAAGTGTAGCCAGTTTTTTAACACACCATGATACTGCCCTAAATGTAGGGATCCAGTAGGACGCATACCAGAAACAACACGATTATTTTGCATAGTTTATTTGCCTTTGTTAAAAAAGATATTATGTCATAAATTAATATAAAACGTATTGTTCTACTTGGGCTATACGTGCATATACTGTTGACTAAAAAAATAGAGTCCCGTTAATACTAAATTATGGTGCACCTTATAAGAAAAATCTAGGTGTTTACTAAGAGGTAGCGCATAACCTCCTGTTAATATAATTTTTGTATCACTATACTTGCACAAATGACTAATAGCATCCTTAAGCGCTGATACAAACATTAAATAACAACCGCAATACCATGCATCTTGGGTATTATTTTTTGCACAAAATACTATATCAGAAAAAATTTTACGCTCAGTAGGTGGGGAATTATGACGCAAAATATTTAAGTTTTGTGCACTATTTTCAAGTAATTTAAGTCCAGGCATAATCAGTCCGCCTTGATGTGCGCCACTTTCTGCTAACACATCTAGGGTAGTTGCAGTACCAACACTAATAAGCAAAATATTTGTTTTAGGATAAAGTTCATAACAGGCAATCAGCCCTAACCAGCGGTCAATACCGAGCGTATGAGCACTTTCATAAGCATTACTTAAATGTTTATAATGTTTCTCACTGCTTGCAACATAAGTGCGTGGGTAACGACTAAGAATTGCATCTAATATGCTATTGTGTGCAACACAAGCCACAAAAACTTTAGGCGCTTTAGGTAATTTATTTACATCAAATACACACCTGTCCAAAACATTAAAATGCTCACTGCTAAATTGTTTGCTAAACTTCTCACTCCCAAATTGTGCATCAATAAACTTCCACTTGACACGTGTGTTACCAATATCAACTAATAGGGATGGAGAATAATTCTTCATTAAGATATAAATGTGTGGCAATACTAAGCGCATAACCAAGCGCAATTACCGGCATCCATTTAAGATGGCTCATAAAAGTATATAAACCACGTGATTGTCCCATGAGCGCAACACCAGCAGCAGAACCGACAGAAAGCAAACTACCACCAACACCAGCAGTTAGTGTAACCAGCAACCACTGACCATGCGACATGTCTGGATTCATCGTAAGTACAGCGAACATGACTGGAATATTGTCAATAATGGCAGACAATATACCGACCAAAATATTTGCATTCGTTGCGCCAAGTTCTATATAAAAGAATTCAGAAACAAGTGCTAAATAACCCATAAATCCTAAGCCGCCAACACTGAGTATCACACCAAAAAAGAATAGGAGCGTATCCCATTCTACACGTGCAATTTCATGAAAAATTTCAAATCCTTCATCATGACGGCGAATAAAATAACCTGCAATTAATAAATAAGAAAGTCCCATCATCATTCCCATTGTCGGCGGTAAGTGGAAGAAAGTATGAAAAGAAACTGCAGTGGCGATTGTAAGTACAAATAAAGCAACAGTAATTAAACCGCCTTTCTTAATACTAGTTTTTTGCACTTCTATTATATTTTTTCCATCTTTTTCATTCTCAACAAAAAAATGCATAATCACAGCAGGCACAAGAAAACTTACTAACGAAGGGAAAAACAGAACAAAAAACTCCAAAAAATTAATGACATCTGCCTGCCAAACCATAAGTGTAGTAATATCGCCAAAGGGGCTAAAAGCACCGCCAGCATTTGCTGCCACGACAATATTTACAAATGCTAACGAAATAAATTTAACATTACTCCCACCAACCGCAAGCACAACCGCACCCATAATAAGTGCTGTAGTTAGGTTATCTGCAATCGGCGACATAAAAAATGCTAAAAATCCAGTTGCCCAGAATAATTGACGTAAACTCAAGCCTTTAGAGAGTAAATATTGCTTGAGCACCTCAAAAACCATACGGCTACGCATCACTTCAATATAAGTCATCGCTACGAGTAAAAATAAAAATAATTCGCTATATTCTAAAAAATTACGCTCTAGGGCAATATTTGCTACTTTAGGAATTTCTGCACTCGCATAAACTGAAGCAATAATCATCCAAATAATCCCTGCTGAGAGTAGCATTGGTTTAGATTTTCTAAAGTGTGTATATTCTTCTATAATAACAAAAACATAAGCAATCACAAAAATAGTTAAAGCCAATATACCAGCTGTGTGATTAGTGAGAATTAGCTGAGCAACATTTGCACTGCTAACGCTATCCGCTAAAGAGTAAGTCGGCAGGATAAGAAATAAAAATATAATTTTAACCATTTAGTTTTTCCAATTTTGCACTGCTTAAATTACTAAGATAAATATCTCCGTCACTGAGTGCTACTTCAATAGTTGCTAGTAAATAAATTGTATTATTTTCGCTAACTGCGTTTATGATAACTCCTGAACTTTGTATAGATTTAGAGCCGGTTACCACTAGTTTGTCACTTGGCTTAACTGAAATACTTTTTTCCATATCTGCTAGGTGCAATTTAAAACGCATCATCCGTCTTTTTGCCTTGCCTAAATAATGCAGTCTTGCCACAACCTCTTGTCCGGGGTAACAACCTTTTTCAAAACTAACGCCATCCACTTCAGGTAAATCTAAATTGAGCATTTGCGGCACAAATAATTCTGTCGTTGCTAAAAATACTTCAGGCAGACCTAACTCAAAATTAATAAATTCCCAAGCATGAGTATTTTGCAAAGATACTTTGATTTTAGCTTTAGCTAAAAGTAGCGTTTGTCTATTAGAATAATAAACTGCTGTGCCTAAATTTTTATCAGGCGCCTCATCAATAAAACCAAAACGTGGCATAATATCGCTTAAGTCTTCAATTGATACTTCAGAGCGAAGCACAAACATTTTTAAACGTTTTATGGCTATTTCAGATAAAGTGCGCGGAAAATCTAAATAATAAACCTCTTTTAATTTAAAGACGTGAAACAATACAATAACTCTACCTTTGTGCGTGCAATAAGCATTTAACTGCACTACACCATCTTTTAAGTTTGCAATGTCATTACTGAGCTGATTACTTAAAAAATCTTTTGCGTCTTTACCACTTAGTTTCAGTAGTGCTCGGTTTGATAAATCGCAAATCATAAAAAATTAAAAATAAAATAAAGGTACTATTTTAAAGCAAAAAATAAAGAAGTGATAGGGGTTATTTTGCCTAATTACGCTGAAAAATATAAAAAACTTAAATGATGTGCCTTAATACAAAAAAGCCTCAATCACTAGTAGCAATTGAGGCTCTTTTTTAGAAACTAATTTCTGTTTAATACTATCTTTTACCTTAACTAGAATTTCATAGAAATTTTTGTTCCAAACGATGAACCGCCTGCCCACTCTCCATAAGAGACTTTGAGATTTGATCCTTTACCAAGTGGTTTAGTAACGATAATATCTTTAAAGGTTTCACTTTCACCATCTGAAAGATCACCACCTAAATCTAGTTTACCTAGAGCAAGTTGCACCCCTAAACCAGCCATTTTCATATCAACACGTCCACCAATCACATCAGTCTTCACGTTAATATTATTAGTTTTTTTAGCACCTTGGTTAACATTTGCCAAAGCCATTACGCCATTAACACCATTAGCTGCGCCCAAAATAGAAATACCAAGCGGAGTAAATTTACCAATATTCCAGCCGTTATCGTCTTTATCCCAACTTGCGCCAGCAACATGATATGTAATACCACTTACAGTTTTCCAGAGATGGAGAAGTCTTGCATCGGTATTATCAGAATCACCCATATTGTATTCTGCTGCTATACCAACTCCGCCCGGAAGCTCACCTTTAACAGTAATATCAGTAAAGCCTAAACCTGCAAGTCTTGTAATCTTTTCCTGTCTCCTAGTTGCAGCTGCATTTTTATCTATCACTTCTGAGTGGTTGTGGTATCACCTGTGCCTTCAACATCATCAGATCCTATATCATCAGCTTCAAAATGTTGCACCCCTACACTAAAGCCACCAATCTTAGTTTTAAGCGTATACCACCTATCACTATTAGCAGATGTAGTTCTCACAGCAAAATTAACTCCAGAGAATTTAGTGCTAAATTCAGCAGTATCTATAACTGGGTGAGCTAGACGCACTAAACCAAAACCAGTAGTATCCCACCAATCACCTACTTTAATATTAATCGCTCCTATTTTAGTAGTAATAAATTGATAATCAGTAGCAAGTTTTGCACCCCTTTCTGCCCTACCAGAGCCAGACTGCGAATCCGGACTCTTGACATACGGGCCATCACCTTGAATGCCACCAGAAACACGAGTACCACCATCATTTCTTAAACCAAGCTTGATAGTAGTGCCACCTGCTTTACCGGTAAAATGAAGACGCACTCTTTGCTCGCTATGATTCCCAGAAGTACCATTAACTGCTTCTTTATTCGCATAACGATAATGCGCATCGCCCTTGATAGAAATACTAGCAAATGCCGGCATCGCCATCGTTGCTGCAATAGCAGCTGGTAATAAATATTTTTTCATTTTTATTTCCCTTTCGTTAAAAAAACAAAAAATAGCGAGATTAAACTACAATTAAACCGTAAAACCTTTACCCGCCACGCTTTGAGTAACATACAATCAGCATCTAACAAACCGTCTTAATCCAAATGTATGGGCAGAATTATACACTAATTATTCATTTGTCAAAATTTTTTTGCAAAAAAATACAAAAATGTTTCTTTTTTGAGAATTTTTAAAAAAATAAAACAAAAATCAAAGGGTTGGCGTGCACTTAGAAATCATACTCACCCTTGTACTTAACTTAGTGCAAGCACTGATAATTTAACTGTTAAGACTTTTTTAATTCATTAAAGACGATAAGCAATCATTGCAAGTAACATTGGGACAGAAAGCACAACATTTACGCGTGAAGCAAGAGAGGCAATACGTTTTGCTTTTGCTTTTTCATCATCACTCGCCTCTAAAATACCGAGCACTTTCTTTTGGTTAGGCCAAATAATAAACCAAACATTAAATGCCATAATTGTGCCAAGCCAAGCGCCAATACCAATTATCAACATAGGCTCTTTAAGAGTAAAGGCATCTAAAACTCCCTTACCCGGATTTAAAAGCTCCAGTGCAATAAGCCCTAAAACCCAGGTCGTCGCCGCTGACATGCGAAACCAGAGCAAAGCACGCGGTGCAATATATTTCCCAATCGCAGCAGGGCCAGGTCCGTCTTTATCAGATAGAGCATCCGCCATTCCCGGGACTTGCACAAAATTAAAATAATAAAGAAGGCCAATCCAAACAATGCCCGCTAGCACATGCAACCAGACAACAATGGCAATTGCTTGTTGTGCATTTCCAAATGCAACAATCATTAAAACAGCAAGAATAAAACCGACAACAATCGTGCCTTTAATAGAATCTAATGGATTCATTTCTCTCTCCTTGTTATTATTACGCCAATTCTAAAAAGTAATTTTATATGATATTAGCCTATAAAATACATCTTTTTTACTCCTCCACATATTTCTTTAATGCTCTTTAATGCTCTTTAATGCCAGGCATTACTTCCTCTTCTTTCAATTCTTTATGTAGTATTCCACTTACATTACCTCAATAAAAGCCTTATTTTTGATAACATCACCACTAATATTTTTAAATATTATTTTACTTCCATTATAATGTATTTACTTAAAAAACATATTATTTTCTAAAACAAAGTATTTTTTAAACAATGCCTGAGCTGCCTGAAGTTGAAGTAACTAAACGTGCACTTTTGCGCTGTGTTTTAGGAGAGGAAATTACGCACGTTCATATTTGGACAGAGAAACTGCGTTTTAAAATTCCAACACATTTGAATAAAACTTTAGCGCAAAAACGCATTTTAAATATTGACAGGCGGGCAAAATATTTGCGTCTTTATTTTGATACAGGTATATTAATTTTGCACTTAGGCATGTCTGGCTCGCTCGCAATTGTCAAAAAAAACCACCCGCGCGAAAAACATGAGCATTTTGAGCTTGTTTTTAAAAGCACTAACTGTTTGCGCTTAAAAGATGTGCGACGCTTCGGTGCTGTGCTTTGGTGTAATTTACACACACCACATCCATCCCTTTTAAACTTGGGTGTTGAACCTTTGAGTGAAAATTTTAATACACAGTATTTATATAATATTACGCGCCTCAAAAAGCGTGCGATTAAATTACTCATTACAGATAGTCATCTTATTGCAGGAATTGGCAATATTTATGCATTAGAATCTTTATTTATGGCAAAAATTTCACCGCTTATCTCTAGCTATAAACTTTGTAAAAAAGACTGTGCTAAACTTATTTTAGCGATTAAAACTGTTTTAAAAAATGCGATTAAACAAGGTGGTACAACGCTTAGGGATTTTCATAATATAGATAAAAAAGCAGGTGATTTTGCTAAAAGCCTAAAAGTTTATGCGCGTGCAAATAAACGCTGTATGCTTTGTTATGATATAATTAAACGCGTAAAACAGGCGAATCGTTCTAGTTATTATTGCCCGAGTTGTCAAAAGGAATGAAAGGGAGAGAGGGCACTTGATGCGAATAGAAAATGGATACAGAAAACCCTAAAGAGCTTTTTAAAAGTACTTGCTCCACAAACTCTGAACCTTATGCTTTGCAAAATTTAGGTGATATAATGACGCCTGAGTTTAGTGAAAATACTATTATTATTATTGACCCAGGAATGCAAATTCATAACTTTGCTTATGCAGTTATTGAATATCAAGACGAGCTTTATTTCCGCCAATACATAAAACGTGGTGCGCGTAAATTTATGGTGGCACTAAATACTAGCTACGATGAAATTGAACTGAAAGAAAATTTTACTGTGCGCGGCTGTGTAGTCCAACAAAAACAAAAAAAACAAAAACCGCGCCATTACTATCATCTCAATCAAAAGACGACACAGTTAGACTTTAGCCAAACAGGAAAGGAAAAATAATTTTTTAATTTAGCCAAATTAAACTTGCCATCCGTCCAGAATACTTACCCTGCCTACGATAAGAAAAATAACGCTCTTTTTCTCCAAAAGTGCATGCACCACCACCGCTGATATTTGCAATAGCACAATCATTTAAAATAAAGCGTGCAAGTTGATATAAATCTAGATGATAAATTCTATCATTTGCGCTATTTTTTTGTGTGTCATTCATCACAAAAAAACGACGAAAATGTGCATTTTTCTGCAAAAATTGTAAGTATAAATTTTCATTAAGCGTGAGCGCACTTTGACTAATACTAGCACCTAAATGTGCACGCAATTTTGTTTTAGGTGTAATGAGTTTTTCTGTAGTATTTTCAATCACACCAGCAAGCAGGCTTTTATAGCCTGCGTGTATAATTGCCACCTCATCACCCTTTTCGCTACTTAGAAAAATAGGCAGACAGTCAGCACTTAAAATCGCACAAATTACACCTTTTTTGCGCGTAAAACTTGCATCTGCAAGAGTATTTACACACGCATTATCAGCGAGTACGCAACAATTTTTATGCGTTTGCACCAACCATTTTGGCTCAGCCGGTAAGTGAAATTTTTCTCTAAGCAACTTACGGTTGTGTTTCACAAAATGTGCATTATCACCCACATGTGTAGCAAGATTAAAATTTGCATAACCTTTTTTACTTACGCCGCCCAAAGTATATCTTGGCGTAGTCAAAAAACAAACATTTTTTGAAAATATTGACATTTTTTATTTTTGTATTTTTTCATTTGTTTTTAACATTTCTAATAATAGCGTCATATCTTTTGGCATCTGCGCGTGCCAAAACATTTTTTTGTGACTACAAGGATGTATCAATGCTAATGAATTTGCGTGCAAAGCAGGACGGCTAAATTTTTTGAGTGCTAGACCTAAAGATGGATTAATATTTTTAGCAGGACGTGGACGATGTGTATATAGTTTATCACCAACTAGAGGATGTCCAAGATAAGAAAAATGTACTCTAATTTGATGCGTGCGTCCTGTCTCTAAAGTAACATCAAGCTCAGTATGATTTTTAAAACGCATAGCTACTTGATAATGCGTGCGTGCATACTTACCGCCTGGGCAAACTGCTTGT
This sequence comes from Gammaproteobacteria bacterium, assembly GCA_965207345.1. GTDB lineage: Bacteria > Pseudomonadota > Gammaproteobacteria > PS1 > Pseudothioglobaceae. Next base: position 1,366,107 of record OZ242280.1, read on the forward strand.
CTTAGTCTATTTTTCCTATCTCTAGCAATTGGCTTGTCAACCACGCCTCCTGCAATAATATTACCAGCTACAATTGCCTTATAACTTCTATGGACCGTATGCTTTGCTAGGGCGGTAACTAGTTTTTTTTGTGCTTGTAAACTGCGAGCAACGACAAGCAAGCCCGATGTGCCTTTGTCCAAACGGTGCACAATGCCTGCTCTATCTAGTTTAAAAAGCCTAGAATCATAATACAGTAGCCCGTTAGCAAGCGTGCTGCATTGATTGCCTGCACCCGGATGGACTATAAGCCCTGCGGGTTTGTTAATGATGATAATATCATCATCTTCATAAACAACATCCAAAGCAATATCTTCTGCCTGCCAATGTTGTTTTTTATTGTGCTCAACGCTCAGATCAACTAGTACTTCACTTTTTATTTTATCTTTCGCCTTAATAGCACTCTCTCCAATAAATGCATATCCTAGCCGAAGAAATTTACTAATTTTCATACGCGAATAATCGGGCATGAGTTCAGCAAGTGCAAAATCAAAACGTCTGCCAATATAATATTTTGGAATAAAAATTTGATGTTTAATCAACAAAATTAATACTCAAAAAGTAATTTTATTTTCACAAAAAGTTATTTAATCTACACTAATTGCAACAATAAAACCTTTTACAACCAGCATAGCTTTTTCAATAAGTTTTTTATCACCCGCTTTATCATAAAGATTATCTAGCGGTTTTTTATCAGTAGACAAAATACGCACTTTAAAATGATTGTCAAAAGCAAAATTTATAAAATAAAAACCTTTCATTTTTTTGCGTGTTGAATGGATAGCTTTAAAATCTGTTTCCCAAGCAAGCTCAGCGCTATAACCATTTTTATTTTTTTTAAGACGAATAAGCGTGTCACCAAAGTGAAAAATAATTTTTTCTGCTGGACACTTGTCTGCACTACTGTAAGCAAGCTCACCGCTTGCCAGGGCACTTGCAATTTTTTGAAGTTGTGCGTTATTTAGATAAATATATTTACTATCTAGCCATTCGTCTAAATTAGCATTTGGATAATTTAGCCTGGTAAATTCCACTAGCCTTTTTAATACACTCACTCTGCTCGCCTTGGTTAAAAATCAGCGCAATTATATCTCAAATAAAGCTATAACGCCATAGGCAACTACTTCGTAGGGGTGTGCTTTTTTCATAGCAACAACAGTAGCACTGAGGTGAGCTTTATCACAAAGCACCTCTAATTTGTATTCACTAACATGCGTTAATTTAGAAATTTTACCTAAACTAGGATTTGCTCCAGCAAGCGGTTTAAATTGCCCAGTGCCTTTTGTTTGCCAAGCACAAGATTCGTAATTACCCAGACGACCTGCACCTGCATTAAACATTTCTTTTTTCACCGCATCTAAACTATCTTTAGGTACATAAACACTAATTTGATACATCATCTTAATTTTTAAGAATTTTTATTAACTATTTATTATATTCTTAATATAGCGCTTGCTTGTGCTTAAAATAACACAACAATCCGATGACATATCATTATAGCGCATTAAAAATATTTAAAATGGTATGATGTGTTTTTTAATCTTTGAAAAGATAAAATTGAGCAGCGCTAAAGGAGAGATAATTTATTTTGCAGGTGGCTGTTTTTGGTGCACAGAAGCTGTGTTTTGCCACATAGATGGTGTTATTTCTGTCACCTCAGGTTATGCTAATGGCAAAACAAAAAACCCAACTTACCAAGCGGTTTGCACTGGTGAAACCGGGTATGCTGAAGCAGTCAAAATTGAATTTAATTCTGAAATTATTGCTCTTAATCAATTATTTGAAATTTTTTTTACAACACATGACCCGACACTCCTTAATCGTCAAGGTGGTGATATTGGCACACAATATAGGAGTGGTGTTTTTTGTGTAAACAGCCAGCAAAAAAAATGCGCTCTTAGTTATATTAAAACACTTGAAAAACGCGCATCTATTAAAACGGAGATAGCATTATTGACAACATTTTATCCCGCTGAGAGCTATCATCAAAATTATTTTAATAATAATAAAAATAATCCTTATTGCCAAATGGTGATTGTGCCAAAATTAAATCGTATTTTAAAAAAAAATTATGAATGATAAACAGTTACTGCGCTATAGCGCGCACATTCTTTTACCGCAAATAGGGATTGAAGGCGTTGAATACTTAAAAAATATGCGTGTTTTATTATTTGGTATTGGTGGTTTAGGCGCAGTATCTGCTTTATATTTAGCAGGCTCTGGTGTGGGTGAATTAATTTTGGTTGATTTTGACCTTGTTGAGCTTTCTAATTTACAGCGTCAAATTATTTATAACGAATCAGATATTGGTCGCCCTAAAGTTGAAGCTGCACGGGAAAAACTAAACGCATTTAATCCAACCATTAAAGTTACAACTATTTCTCAAAAACTTAAGATGACGGAGTTGCTCAAATTAGTTTCTAATGCAGATATAGTCTTAGATGGCACTGATAATTTTAAAAGTCGTTTTATAATAAATAAGGCTTGTGTTAGCAAACAAGTGCCATTGGTTTCAGCTGCTGTAATTGGTTTTGAAGGGCAGTTATCTGTATTTTGCGGCTATAAAAAAAATAAACCCTGCTATCGCTGCCTTTATGAAGATGGTTTGCCTGATGATAATATTTGTGCAAACCGTGGCGTGCTTTCAAGCGTTGCTGGTTTGTTAGGCATGATGCAAGTAACACAAACCTTAAAATTCTTATTGAACTTAGGCACAAAATTGGAAGGTGAATTATTATTATTAGACGCACTAAATTTACAGATGAGAAAAGTGCATATTCCCAAAGATAAGTCTTGCCCTATATGTAAGGTAGTTTAGCACATACTCATTTAGCAATGATGGGCTAATAAATCTTTTTTCAAGTTCTGATAAGACACCTCGCCTTTTAGTAGCTTTACAATTTCCAGCGAAAAGCACATCGCAGTGCCTGCCCTTGTGCCGTTATAATTATTATTATCAATTACTATTTGTGTGTTTTTGTCATAACCGCTTATATCAATAATACTGATAGCTTCAATTTTTCAAAACCATCTGCTAGTGTTACTATTAGCTGTCCCCATCCTGCACTCCTTTTAATTTTTATTTCTTATAATAATTTAATGTTAAAATAAACCGTTATTCTATCATCACACACAGCTGTCATGTTTGATAAGTCTTTAGACCTATCCAAAGTGGATCCTGATATTGCAAACGCTATTGCCTTAGAAAGCGTGCGCCAAGAGACGCACCTTGAACTTATTGCCTCTGAAAATTATACCTCACCACAAGTGATGTTAGCACAAGGCTCTAAGCTCACCAACAAATACGCAGAAGGCTATCCGGGTAAACGTTATTATGGAGGCTGCGAATGTGTGGATATTGTCGAGCAAATTGCTATTGATAGAGCAAAAAAATTATTTGGTGCTGATTACGCAAATGTGCAGCCGCATTCAGGTTCGCAAGCAAATGCTGCAGTTTTTTTAGCACTGCTTTCACCAAATGATACCATACTCGGTATGAGCTTAGCACATGGCGGGCACCTAACACATGGGGCAAAACCTTCTTTTTCGGGTAGAACTTATAATGCGATACAATATGGGCTAGATACTAAATATGGTGAAATTGATTATGACTCGGTTTTAGATTTAGCAAAAAAACACAAGCCAAAAATGATCATCGCCGGTTTTTCTGCCTATTCACGCAAAGTTGATTGGCTAAAATTTAGAGAAATTGCTGATAGTGTTCACGCTTATTTACTCGTGGATATGGCGCATGTTGCAGGGCTTGTAGCAACTGGTGATTACCCTTCCCCGGTTGCAATTGCTGATGTAACTACTACTACTACGCATAAAACACTCAGAGGCCCTAGAGGGGGCATTATTTTAGCAAGAGCAAATCCTGAAATTGAAAAAAAATTACAATCTGCTATTTTTCCAGGCATACAAGGCGGGCCGCTGATGCACGTAATTGCAGCAAAGGCAATAGCGCTTAAAGAAGCAATGCATAATGATTATCGCATCTATCAAAAACAGGTTAAAAAAAATGCACAAACTATGGCAGATACTTTTTTAAAACGTGGTTTTGATGTGGTTTCAGGTGGCACTGATAATCATTTGTTTCTAGTAAGTTTTATTCGTCAAAAGTTGACAGGTAGAGCGGTAGATAAAGCGCTTGGGCATGCACATATTACTGTTAATATGAATGCGGTGCCTAACGATCCAGAATCACCCTTTATAACCAGTGGTATCCGTGTTGGCACACCAGCAATTACCACGCGTGGCTTTGGCGAAGCTGAGTGCGAGGCTTTGGCAAATATGATGTGTGATATTTGCGATGATTTAGAAAATGAAACGACTATAACGCGCGTCAAAGCAGAAGTGGCAAAATTATGTGTAAAATATCCAGTGTATAATAACAGCTGAGAAAAATTAAAAAATTGTTTTACAAAACAATAAAAAAGCTTAGCAAATACTTCAAATTCATTGCAATATAATTTTGATACTTTATTATTCGGGATGTAGCGCAGTCTGGTAGCGCACTTGACTGGGGGTCAAGTGGTCGCAAGTTCAAATCTTGTCATCCCGACCAATCTATTGTCAGCTTTTTAGTAAATACAATTCTCTACAAGCAAATCATTCTAATAACTAAATTTCCTTGCTATTACTTAATGTTTTTGATTAAATGGTCGCTTGATAAATTTTTTGGAGATTTGGTATGAATGCAAAAAAACAACTTACAGTTGGCGAGCGTGTACCTAACATGGCATTGGCAGTGATGGGAGATGATGGCCCAACTACCATTTCAAGTGATGCAATTTTTAATGGTAAAAAAGTCGTATTATTTGCATTGCCTGGTGCATTTACACCGACTTGCTCTAATGCTCATTTGCCGGGCTATATCACGTATTACGATGCAATTAAAAACAAGGGTGTAGATACAATAGCCTGCCTTTCGGTTAATGATGCTTTTGTAATGGATGCATGGGCTAAGCAAAGCAATGTAAAAAATATTTTAATGCTCGCTGATGGCAGCGGTAATTTTACCCGAGCTATGGGCTTAGAATGGAACCTAGTTGCAAATAATATGGGCATGCGCTCACACCGTTATGTAGTGGTAGTAGATGATGGCGTAATTAAACACCTACAAGTTGAAGTAGCTGGCGAGTTTGAGGTAAGTAGTGCTGAAAGGGTTTTACAATTACTCTAATTTAGAGCTTAGTATTTACCGAGTAGTTTTAATTACCGCTTAGTGTGCATACATGTGCGCACACTGATTTTGCTAGTGCATCTAAATCATAACCTCCTTCTAACACTGAAATGATGCGCCCAGCGCAACAATGCGTAGCCAGTTCCATCATCATTTGTGTCATCCAAATAAAACTTTGTGTGCTTAGATTGATGTTTGCAAGTGGATCGGCGTGGTGTGCATCAAAACCTGCAGAAAGTAAAATTGCATCAGGATGAAAATTTCGCACTGCTGGCACAATAATTTCATCAAATGCCTGTTTATAATGCATATCGCCACTGCCTGCACTCATCGGGCAATTTAAGGTTGCACCAACACCTGCACCAACACCAGTTTCACTAAGCGCGCCACTACCTGGATAATACGGGAATTGGTGTAAACTTATATAAAATACAGATGGGTCTTTTTCAAAAATATGTTGCGTGCCATTACCATGATGCACGTCCCAATCTAAAATCAAAATACGCATAAGCTCATGCTTTTTTTGCAAGTAACGTGCTGCAATTGCAATACTATTAAATAAACAAAAACCCATTGCCATATCAGCTTCAGCATGATGCCCTGGTGGACGTACAAGCGCAAAAGCGTTATCTACCTCCTTAGTCATGACTGCATCAGACAAAGACAACAAAGCACCAACTGCGTTTAGTGCAACCGAATACGATTCACGACAAACCATAACATCTGGAGTATCAATATGACGTGCACCACGAGCACACTCAACTTTAATTCGTTCAACGTAGTTAGCACCATGTACCTCGTTAATCCAATGTGCCTTCGCAGGAATAGATGAGTATTGAACTAAATTACTATACCAGCTATATTCACGGAGAGTTTTTTGCGTAAAATCCAAACGAGCACTACACTCAGGATGTCCCATGCCAGTGTTATGGGTAAGAAATATCGGGTCAGTTAATAAAGCGGTTGGCATAGGTTTTGTGTGAATTTTAGGTTTAGTTTTACAGTGAAAAATTTGATTTTAGCACAAGTTTTACAAATTAATATATCTGCTCTGAATTACTTAAAAATATTGGCATATTAATTGCCAGAATTTTCAAATATCACAAATAATAGCGCATTATGCTATCAAAAATTAGGCAAATTTTTATCATTGTTTCTATCAAAGAGAATTAATATTTTTATCAGCAATGCTTTTGCATATTATTGGATATAATAGCAGGTGTAATGATATGTGAAAATTTAGGCAAAACTAAGATTATAGTGCTGTGCATTGTGGCAATGCTCACAATCAGCGGGCAAATTGTAGCACAAGATGCTACTACTATTTACAAAGGTAGAATTGTGCTGCCAGATTCGTTTAATTTTGCAGTTGGGTTTAAGTCCACTGATAAGCCATGCTACGTCGCCCTTCGCCATGACGAGGGTAATTTATGGGTTAAATCCAACTTTTGGGCAGGCGAAAAATTAGCTGATGGTAATGCGTTGCGCGGAGAAGATTTTTATCTTGGTAAGTTAGATGACAATGGTGCATTCGTATTACAACTACGGCGCGATAAACCGGTTACACTCACACAAACGACCTATGATGCACGCGACAGATTGAACTACGCAGGCAGAGGTGATGGTAATTTTTTACGCGAATGTCATCTGGGTATTGATAATCGTCTTTTTTAATTCTGTCTCTAAAAACTTCCTCTAAAAGATAAACGCATAAATGGTTGAGTATCACGTTTACTATCGTGTTTAGGATTGTACTCTGCCCCTATGCTAGTTTTCAATACCCCGCCAGCTAGGGGTAAACGATATATTGTTTCTGCCTGTAAAGTTCTACCATTAGGGTCTAAACTCACTTTGTGGTTTTCATATACAACTTTGCCATACTTTGTCCGCCCAGTGGGAAAACGCAATTTTATACTACCGCTTTCTGTGCGTAGTGGTTGCGACAGACGCAAACCAAACCAGTCATTGTCCTGCCATATTGATGTGCTAATAACACCAATGCTAAATGCACTGCTAAGAATAGTGCTTGCATTTTGCAAAAAACCACTACTGTCTATTTGCGGATAAGTGTGTCCATGATATACTGATGCCAACATGTGCCAACTGTCTTTGGTGCCCAGATCCCATATACCATTGACGCCAATAAATCTGGTCAATGCAGCTACTTTGCCAAATATAGCATGAATTCGTGCACCGAGAAAACTCTCAGGCTCGTGCACTACACCAGCTTGAAAGGATAGCCCAGAAGTACTCAAACGATAATCTAGCAATACGCCAAGACCATGCTCACCCCCTGGGCTTTTTTGGCCATCAAACTGCGGTGTGCCACGCATTAGTGCAAAGCCAAAATGCTTGCTTTCGGGTAAAGAATGGGAGCGTCCAATTCCTACTCCATTATGCACCAAAGATAAATACGGCGTAGAAAATGCAAGTGGATCACTGAAATTTTGCACTCCTACAATACCACCATACCGATTTTTAATTGCCAGGGACGTGAGATTTGAAACAGAATTAAAGGAATTAATAAACAATTCATCATATAAGTCAAATAGCTCTCTAGCATGATGTCCATAAGAGAACCACCAGCCATCAGTAAAAGAAAGGTATGCATCTGTTATTCTGCCATCTCCATTTGCACTTAATGATAAATATGTAGTATCATTTTGATAAAATGATGCTGATAATGGCTTCTGCGCTACACTCTCAATGCTTTTTTGCTCCTGTGTGGGTGTTATCCACGCTGTTGCAGGTTGAAAAAAAGGTGCACCGAAAGAATCAAAACCAGCAACTTTTATATCTGCTAACTGGTGCTCTAGTAGCGAACCAAAAGCGCCACCAAACAGTGTGATGCCATTACTAGAAAATGGACGGCTATTAGAATCTTTGTGTAAGCCAGTCATCAATTCTCCCACTGGTCTCGTCGCAGCATCTAAATCAACTAAACCATGCCCGTAGATATCAGAGTTAGCATATCTGCCCTCATGGTTAGCAGTAGCAAGTAGGCGAGCAACCAATTCTGTGTTACCGAGTTGCACTTCGTTGGTGTTAGGGTGACGAAAAAACTGTCGCAACACTGCGAGAGACCCACTAACTATAGGTGCGGCAAAAGAGGTGCCTCTGCCCAAGATATACTCATTATTGTGTTCCCCTGATGCCGTTATTATTCTAGTACCGGGCGCGGCAATGCAAAAACCTTTGGCGATACCACAACGGTTGGAGTAACTTGCAATATTGCCGTCTTGGTCTAGCGCCACCACCGCAATGGTATTTTTTTGCAATTCTGGAAAGTAAACACCGAGCCCTGCATATATTTCTGGCGAGTCGTAAATTGGTCTCCCCCCGCCCACTAATCCTTGACTGCCACCGTTGCCAGCTGCCCACACTATAATTTTTTTGTCTGCATCAGCTGTATTCTCTTGCGCTAATACCGTGGCGCTATCTGTAAATTTGCTACGAACTTCTACAGGGTTATATGTTGATATTGCACCGTTTTCGCCAAAACTTGCGTTTATAATAGCAGCGTTGTGCTCTTTTGCATAATCAATGAGTTGGCTAAAGAATCCCCTATTCTCCTGGTAAGTGGTAAGATTGACGGGGCGATACGTACCATCGGGTATACCTATAGGAATATCACGGAAGGCAATTCTGGCATCAAATGCCACGCCGTGCATGTTGAGGCGACTAAGAGTATTACCGCGTCTAGCTGCCGCAACTGCTGCGACTGCTGTGCCATGGGATTTATCAGCTAGATCATTCACAATACCAAACTGGATAAGTTTATCACTACCACTAAACTCTTGGTGGGTTCTGCGTATGCCAGTGTCAAAAATTGCAATAGTCTCACCTTTGCCAGTTGCGCCGCGTGCATAGGCTGCTGCTGCCTTAATTGCGCCTAAATGCGAATCAGATCCTCTCTCGGTGCGTCCATCACTGTATATCACTTGGTATCTTACTTCATATTCATTAGATGCTTCAAAACTAGCTTTGCGGGTGGCATACTCAGGGTCATCAGGTAAAATAATGACTTCTGGCGAGGCGCGTGGAAAAGGGGTAACAGAGATTATTGGTGCTGGTGGTTGTGGCAATGGCGCTGGTGGTGGAGTGTCTTTGCTGTTATCACTGCTACTACCGCCACCGCCACAAGCAACTAGCAATAGTAAACTTAAAGTGCACAGTAGAAAAAATTTAATACTTCCAATACAGAGCATTTGTAGTAGGAAATAATGCTTTACTCCTGATTTCCTGCTATTAAACCTTTTTTTATACACCTTGTAAGATGGATATAACATGGTGTAAATTTTATTATATAAAGCTTGTACACCTTTCAAGTATTGATGAAAAATTATGTGTCTTATTTCTTTTGCATAATTACAATATATTCGTTATTCATTGTCGCTTCTTTTTCTCCTATTTTGTTTGTTGGGCTATTTTCACTTGGCATTCTTTTATGTGGTATGCTTCTAATAAAAGTATTTTGATGTTTAAAATCTCCTCTCTCAAACAGAGATTTTGTTATTTCATCCGTTGGTAATGTTATGCCTTTGACTCTTCTATTTCCTACAACATAACAGGCGCATCCACCACGTTTTATAACTTTAGAAACATTGGCTATAGATTTACTGTAATCTAAGTAAAAACTATAAACCTCTCTTGCTCTTTTTTCATCTTTATGGGCAATTTTCTCAACAATTTTATCAATCATGTTAATTCCTGTTTTTTCTACTTTTTTTATCTTACCGCCCAATAATTGGCTATCAATTTCACTGGCATTTTTAACACCTAGCCACTGGTTCGAGAGTCTTGAAAATTGGCCGTAAGCAACAGTTGTTCTACTATCACCATAAGGAGGAGATGTTAGGACTATATCAATAGATTTTTCTGTTACTATATCAATATTTTCAGACGAATTAAAATTGTATATATTCGTTTCTACATCAATATTTTTAATTTTCTCACGTGAGAATTTAATGAAAACAAATAATCATTAAATTTTTCTAAATATGAATCTAATGTTTGTAATACTATTTTTGATGTTTTAGCTTTTGCAATTAATCTTGCCATGGGATTTAAATCTGTCCCATAAGCATTAATTCCTTTCAAATTCGCTTCCACAAGAGATGTTCCAGTTCCACAATAGAGGTCAAAAAGCCTTTTTGCATTTTTACCATATTGCATAATTAATCTATGTGCTACTTGTGGTATCATCATTGCTGGATAGTTATGATAACAATGCGTATATCCTTTTATTTTCAAATATTCTAAAGGCTGTTCCGTGATTTCTTGCTCTAGTTTCTTTGTCATATAGCCTTAAATCAACTAGTAAATTTCTAGTTTTAAAGAGAGTTATCATGCTATTTGAATTATCCCTATGTGCCTTTATCTCAATATTCTCTATATCTGGTAAGACAAGATTATTTTCATCTAATCCAAATAATGTTTCAAGGATATAACCAATTCCTGTTGGTCCTTTTCTGAGAGATTTAACAAAGCCTTTGCTCTTTAAATATTAAAATTTTTGTTTAAATTCTTCTATTTGCATTTGTTCTATATTTCATCCTTGCATACTACTAACTGTTATTATAAAACATCAATACTTTGACGTAGCGTAATTAAAAGTTAAACTATGTAAGAATTAACCTAATTTACCTCTAAAATATACACTTAGGTTTAAGTGGTGGTTATGGGTGGATTTGAACCACCGACCCCAGCATTATGAATGCTGTGCTCTAACCAACTGAGCTACATAACCTTGCATAAAGCATTTACCAGAAAATTAATGATTAGAAATAAGGCGATTGAAGCCTGCATTATCTAGGAGTTTAAGCGTAATGTCAATACTAAAAATTGCACTCACAGGCGGGATTGCATGTGGCAAAAGTGAAGTGAGTCACACACTCAAGGCACTCGGGGCAAAAGTAATTGACCTAGATGAAATTGCCAGAGAAATAGTGCGCCCAAATAGCGAGGGTTTAGCTGCTTTAGTTGCGCACTTTAGCAACAGTATTTTAAATGAAAACGGCACACTTAATCGCACTCTGCTTAAAAAAATACTCTTTACAAATTTAGCACATAAACATGCTATTGAAAATATTTTACATCCAAAAATTATACGTATTATGCAGCAAAAAATTACACAGATAGCAAAAATACAAAAAATTGTTATTGTCGTAGTACCGCTACTTATAGAAGCAAATATTACCCATTTGTTTGATCAGGCAATCATCATAATTTGCACACCTGAAGAACAAAAAAAACGCATGCTGGCTCGGGATAATATTGATGACATGCTAGCAGATAAAATATTATCACATCAAATGGATGAGAAAAAACGCATTATGGCGATTTCCCACTTGCACACTTATATCATTGAAAATCAAGGCACGCGTCTAGAACTAGAAGCTAAAACGCATCGCTTATGGCAAAAATTAATGCACCTTTGCTGAAAATTAAAATTCCCTAAAATACTATTTTGCACATCAAACTAGATGGTCCTTAATATGATGGCTAATCCTTAATCTGTAAATGACTGACAATTTTGCCACCTAATAAATGTGTTTTAATAATATTATCAATATCCGCCTTATTTGTCCAGCGATACCAAATAGCCTCAGGGTAAACCACAACAACAGGACCTAAAGCACAACGACCTAAACAACGACTTTCAGAAATACAAATTTTATTTGCACCTAATAAATTTTGCTTGCGACATTTATCTTTTGCATAACGATACATTGACTTTGCATTAAAACGATTACAATAAAGTTTTTTATCTTTTCTCTCATTACAACAAAAAAGTAGATGTTTCCTATAATAGTTCATTATATTTCTATTCAAAAATTCGTAGCTGTTTTTGTTTCTTTAGTGCATACTGATAGCAATTTTTTTTATCCAAGCCTGTCAATTTAGCAGCAATTTTTGCCACTTTAGTTATGCTAAGTTCTGGTAGCAAAACAGATAATATTTTATCTAACTCTGTATATTTTATAAAGTCTTTTTTCGCTCTATCCCCTGAGATAATCAGCACAAATTCACCACATACACGTCTTTTATCCGCCTCTAGCCAAATAATAATTTCTGCAAGTGTTTTAGTGTAAATTGCTTCAAAATGCTTTGTTATTTCTTTAGCAAGACACGCAGGTCTCTCTGTGCCAAAAACACTAACCATATCTTGTAAACTTGCCATAATACGCTTTGGAGATTCATAAAAAATCAATGTTTCCTGCCGATGTGCATATGTGTCTAAATATTTTAGTCGTTGTGTTTTTTTGCTTGGTAAAAAGCCCATAAAGCTAAATTTATCGCTAGCAATACCACTTGCGCTGAGTGCGCTAATAAATGCGCTTGCCCCTGGAATGGGAATAACTTTAATATTTTTTATTTTAGCCATGTTGACTAAAATATATCCTGGATCGCTAATGAGAGGTGTACCTGCATCACTTACTAAAGCAAAATGCACGCCCTGTATAAGTGCATCAATGATTTTAGGTGTTTTTTTCTTTTCATTATGCTCATGAAAAGACTGCATACGTGTTGTGATTTGATAGGTATCAAATAATATTTTGCTATGGCGCCTATTTTCTGTAAGAATATAATCCACGCTTTTAAGCGTTTCAATAGCACGCACACTTATATCTGCTAAATTGCCAATCGGTGTTGCAATAACATAAAGCATGTTAAAAAATATCTGCGAATATTTTTGAATTAAACCTGATTTACTAAATAATCCACAAGTAATGGCACAGGCCTGCCTGTTGCGCCTTTTTTGTCCCCTCCAATCCAAGCAACACCAGCAATATCAAGATGCGCCCAACAGAATTTTTTCGCAAAACGCGCTAAAAAACACCCAGCAACAATAGTGCCTGCATCACGGCCACCAATATTTGCCATATCCGCAAAATTACTCTTTAACATTTCATCGTATTCATCGCCAAGAGGTAACTGCCAAGTCTCATCTAGCCCTAAGTTTCCTGCTAGCACTAGTGCATCAGCAAGTTCTTGATTGTTGCTCATTATCCCACTACGGGATTTTCCCAAAGCAACAATTACTGCGCCTGTTAGTGTAGCAACATCAATCACAACGCTTGGATTTAAACGTTCACAATAAGTAATAGCATCGCATAAAATTAACCTACCCTCAGCATCAGTATTAAGGATTTCTACACTCTGCCCTGATAGAGTTTGTACTACGTCTCCGGGTTTAGAAGCGTGCGCTGAAGGCATATTTTCTACCGCAGGTACAATAACACTTAAATTAATAGCCAATTTTAATTGTGCAACTGCTTTTATTGCACCTAAAACACTTGCTGCTCCGCACATGTCATATTTCATCTCATCCATATTCGCGCTACCTTTTAACGAAATACCACCACTATCAAAAGTAACACCTTTACCAATAAGGACAATTGGCGATTCATTTTTTTTATTTGCGCCGCGGTAATGCAAACTGATAAGTTTAGGTTCTTTGTTTGATCCCTTAGAAACCGATAATAAACTATTCATTCCTAAGGCTGACATTTCTTCACGTCCCAAAATCTTACACTCAATTTTGTGGCTTTCTGCCAATTTTTGCGCACTTTTTGCTAAATAAGTCGGCGTGCAAATATTACTAGGTAAATTTGCCAAATCTTTAGCAAATGCCATTGCTTCTGCAGTTGCTAAACCAACATTAAGCGCATCTTCTAGAGAATGCGGTAGTATTTTATTTCTTTGTTTTTTTACATAAAAGCACACTGCAAAAGGCGTATTTAGCTTTTTTTCATCATTATCTTTTCTGTATGGTTTATCAAAGGTATATAAACTATCAGCAATAATTCTAGCACCATTTTTTAATATTTGATGCGCTATAATGCCCGTGATTTCAATTTCATCCATCCATAGAGTTTTAATGTGCATTTTGCGCACAACACCCATCACAGAGAGTAGTATTTTCTGGTAGGCTTTAAGATCTAATTTTTCTTTTTTACCTAAACCTACAACAATTATCCGCTTCGCTAATATATGAGAAGGTAAAAATATCTGTGCTGTCTCGGCTAATTTTGCCTCAAAATTCATAAGGGATAATATTTCAGATAGCTCCTTATCAAAGGCTTCATCTATTGCGTAAAATAAAACGACACAATCACCATCAAACATCCGATAGTTTTCACTACTAAGGGAGAATTTTATATATTCATCCATATTTTTAAACCTTGACAAACAAAGACATAAAACCTAACCATTCTACCTATAAAAGCGCTAAAATAACAGGCTTTTACAAAAAAATTTACTACGAATTATCAGAATCTTATGCCAAAAAAAAATATTTTACTAAGTATATTTTTATTACTTATATCTCAAAATATCTTTGCATCTAAAGTAGATATTATAGAAGGACTGAGGCCTTATAATATTAGCGTTAGCGAAGATGATATACAGAAAACACCGCTTAAAGACTTATATGAAATTACACTTGATACGGAAATTGTTTATATTTCTGGGGATGGGCTTTATTTAGTGCAGGGTGAAATTATTGATTTAAAAAATCGCATTAATTTAACCAAAGTGCACCAAGAGCAACTAGTAAAAAAAGCCTTAAATGCTGTGCCTGATACGGATAAAATTATTTTTAAAGCACCTTATGAAAAGCATGTTGTCAATGTTTTTACTGATGTAGATTGTCCATTTTGCAAGCGTTTTCACGCACATATAAATGAGCTAGGCCGTTTAGGTATCACTGTTAAATATCTCGCATCACCAATTGCAGCACTCCACCCTAATGCACCTGGGCGTATGCAATCTATTTGGTGTGCAAATGATAAAAAAAATGCGATAGATATTTATAAAAAAACTGGAAAAATCACACTAAAAACTTGTAACAGCAATATAGTAGCAAAGCAACTAGCTCTATCTCAAAGTTTAGGTGTAAATGGCACACCAACAATTTTTTTAAGCAATGGCACAAAAATTGCCGGTTATATGTCGCCAGAAGCCTTACTTGAACGTATTAAGCGAGCGGTAAAATAATTTTACAAAAAAATAATTAAATAAGATTTAGCTTTGCCCTTAAAAATCTTTATTATCGCTCTTGCATTTTTTATTTCTATGTGCACGAAAAAATCCTCTTATATTTTGTGAAAATAATGCTAAAAGTTAAAAACATGATAGCAAAAAAAACAAATAAAGAAAAGATAATCGTTGGTCTTTCTGGCGGTGTTGATTCTTCTGTTGCAGCGCTTCTACTACTAAAAGCAGGTTATGAAGTAGAAGGCTTATTTATGAAAAATTGGGAAGAAGATGACCATAATAATAATTGCGGGGTAGCAAAAGATTTAGCCGATGCAAACTGTGTAGCACGCCAACTTAATATTAAGATACACCACGTTAACTTTGCAACTGAATATTGGGATGAAGTATTTAGTAATTTTTTATTAGAACATAAAAAAGGATATACACCTAATCCTGATGTGCTTTGCAATGAAAAAATTAAATTTGAAGTATTTTTAAAATATGCACTAAGCTTAGGTGCGAGCAAAATTGCAACAGGGCATTATGCGCGTATTGTAAATGAGAATGGTATATTTTATTTAAAAGAGGCATTAGATAAAAACAAGGATCAAAGTTATTTTCTGCACCGATTAAATCAAAAAAAGTTATCACTTAGCCTTTTTCCGCTAGGCAGTATGTCTAAAAAAATGGTGCGTAAACTAGCTAAAAAACATAATCTTACAACTGCTGATAAAAAAGATAGCAGTGGTATCTGTTTTATTGGCAAGCGGAATTTTCACAAATTTTTGGCGCAATATTTACATACGAAATCTGGTGATATAATTGACGAAAACAAACGCATAATCAAACGCCATGATGGTGTTGAATTTTATACAATTGGCCAGCGTAAAGGTTTAGGTATTGGCGGCGGTTTTGGAAAATCTAACAAACCATGGTTTGTTGCCGATAAAAATGTAAAAACAAATGAGTTACTAGTAGTGGAAGGCAAGCATCCGTATTTATATCACAAATGCTTGAGTGCTGATAATATACACTGGATTAATAAACCGCATCATAAAACATTATATTGCGACGCAAGAATTAGGCACCGCCAAGAAAAACAACCTTGCTTCTTTCAGGAAAAAAATGACCGCTTAACGCTAAATTTTGAAACAAAACAACGTGCCATTGCACCCGGGCAAGCAGTGGTATTTTATCAAGATGATATTTGCTTAGGCGGCGGTGTTATTAAAACACGTTTTTAATTTTTGCTTATTTTTTGCTTATTTTGTAATAATTTTATAACGCTGTCACTCAACTTTAATAATAGCATTAGAGCTATAAATTCGCTTTAATTCTCCTTTGTTTTTAAGTAATAACGCACCCCTCTCTTTATCTACACCAATTGCTTTATAACTTCTGCCATTTCTTAGATTAATTTTCCTAGCATATAAATAATCAAATGCACGCCAATCTTCGTAAAAAGCACCAAATTTGTAGCGTTTAAACCTTTCAATATCATCTAAAATTTGCTGCACTAAATTTTTATAAAACAAGTATTTATCAGGCATATAACCCAAAATATGCACTAAATCTATGCTTGAAAAATGACGTTTAGTAAATTTTAAATTAATGCCTAAACCAATCACAGCGTATAAATTTTCCCCTTGCAATTTATTTTCAATAAGAATACCACCTAATTTTTGATGCTGATAATAAATATCATTGGGCCATTTTAATTGAAGTTTACTAATAGAAAACATTGCACGTATTACCTTCACCGCTGAAAGTCCAATAACTAAACTCAGTCCATTTAAACTATCTCGTGCGCTAAAGCAATAACGCATAGAAAGTAAAATACTTCCGCCCTTTTCGCCCTCCCAGTGTCTTCCATATTGTCCTCTGCCTTTTAACTGAGAATTTGCAATACATACTTGTGTTTTTGCATTTAAGGGGTAATCTAGCAAAAAATCGTTGGTGCTATCTATTAAATCAAAACAGTGCAGTTTTATACTAGTTGTTAACAAAGTGTGTAATTTTTGGTGAACCTCTTTGTCATATTTTAAATTTTCTACTTTCATATCTTTTCATCAATACAAATTTTTCTTTTTAATTTTTACTCTCTTGTGATTTTTTTGTTGACGTATATTTTATATTTTGGGTAAAATTTAGTTATTTACATATCACTATTTTATGATGAAATTAGCCTTAGGCATTGAATATATCGGCACATATTTTCATGGCTGGCAAAAACAAAAAAATGGTATTAGAACAGTGCAAAGTGTTGTAGAAAAGGCGCTTGCCAAAGTGGCAAATCATTCTGTTAGAGTTTTTTGTGCTGGCCGTACCGATTCTGGGGTGCACGCACAAGAACAAGTCATACATTTTACTTGCAGGTATCCAAGACCTAATAGTGCTTGGCTTATTGGCGCTAATTGTTATTTACCAAAAGATGTGAGCATAAAATGGGTGCGAGTGGTTGATGCTAATTTTCATGCACGTTTTAGTGCCATTGCTAGAGAGTATCATTATCGTATCTATAATAATCCTATTCGCTCGGCTTCAAAAGAAATATATAGTTTATGGCAACCCAGAAATTTATCGCTTGAAACCATTCAACAAGGTGCTAAATATTTAATTGGCACACATGATTTTTCTGCTTTTAGAAGCAGTGCGTGTAGCGCAAAATTTGCCACTAAAAAAATTATGCATTTACGTGTTGAACATGATTGTAAGTTTTTATTGTTTAACATTAAAGCTGACGCCTTCTTGCATCACATGGTACGTAACATTATTGGCACTTTGCTTAGAGTTGGTCATGGTCTGGAAAATGCAGCTTGGGTTAAAAAAGTGTTAGCCTCTAAAAATAGGAACATAGCTGGTGCTACTGCCCCTGCACATGGCCTACATTTTGTTAAAGCATATTATGCTAGTTGGTGATGCTCTCAATGTATAATGCTGTGCTTGTATTCTATTTATTATCCAAAATAGTTGTATGCGTGGGTTTTATAAAAAATTAATTGCAGCAGTTATTTTTTTGTTTTTCACTGTGCTTGGTGTTATGCTTACACCAACTACGCAAATCGCTCTAGTTTTTGGAATTTTGCTACTCACAATATACCTATTCGTATTTGAAATAGTAGAGGTTGATGTAGCAGCTATAACCATTATGGTGCTACTTGGCTTGACAGGGTTGCCGATTGTGCAGAATGTTTTTGGCTTAGAGTCCTCTTTAATTGACAGCAAAGATTTATTTAATGGTTTTGCTTCTAATGCAGTTATTTCAATTATTGCGGTGATGATTATTGGTGCAGGACTAGATAAAACAGGGTTAATGACAGGAATTGCACGCCTTATCATTAAAATTGGTGGTCGCTCAGAAAAACGCATCATTCCTATTACTTCTGCCACTGTTAGTATTATTTCTTCTTTTATGCAAAATGTGGGTGCAGTAGCACTCTTTATTCCTGTTATTAGTCGTATTGCTGTGCGTACAAATCTACCCATATCTCGTCTTTTAATGCCAATGGGGTTCACTGCTATTTTAGGTGGCACTATCACTATGGTTGGCTCTAGTCCACTCATTTTGCTTAACGATTTAATACTTTCCTCTAATCAAGGTTTAGCACCGAGTCAGCAAATGCAGACTTGGGGTTTATTTTCCGTTACACCAATTGGCTTAACACTTGTTGCAGTTGGTATTATCTATTTTATTTTAGCAGGACATTTTGTATTACCAAAAATAAAAGCAAAATCTACGAGCACTTCCGTAATGGAATATTTTCAAGAAGCTTATGATATTCACTACGATTTATTTGAAGTACGTGTGCCTAGTAATAGCACGTTAATTGGGCAAAAACTTGATAATATTGAGACGGTATCTAAAATTAGAGTGGTAGCAACCCGCGCAGAAAGTGGCGATATTGCCATTGGCGCAAATGCCATTTCTCGTGATACACTTATCACAAAAAATATGGTGCTTGGCATACTAACTAGTACTAGTAATCTAAATGCTTTTGTCTTAGGATTTAATCTAGAATTGTCTAATACTATTAATGTATTCTCTGAATTATTGTCTAGCAGTCAATGCGGTATGGCAGAAGTTGTTATCCCGCCAAATTCTAATCTTGTCGGTAGGAGCGCACGTGATATTTGGCTTCGCAATACCTACGGCTTAGCGATGGTTGCCCTACATAGAGGTGGAAAAACACTTAAAGAAGGCGAAGGTATTCGTGATCTCAAGATACAATCTGGTGATACACTTATTGCTTATACTAAATGGTCTAGCTTAGAACATATTAGAGAAAATGAAAGTAAAAACTTTGTGGTAGTTACAACGGATTATCCGCATCAAGAAAAAACACGTCCTGAAAAAATAATCTGGGCATCTATTTGCTTCTCCATTGCACTTGTGTTGATATTATTCACAGACATACGCTTATCTATAGCACTATTAACAGGTGCGCTAGGTATGATTTTATCAGGTGTGCTTAAAATTGATGAGGCTTACAGCGCAGTTTCTTGGAAAACGGTATTTCTCTTAGCAAGCCTCATTCCGCTTGGTTTAGCAGTAGAAATATCGGGAACAGCAAAATGGATTGCCAGTGAAACTGTGGCACTAATTGGTGATATGCCAATATGGGTTATTCAAGGCGCAATTGCACTGTTAACAACAGTATTTACACTGATTATGTCTAATGTCGGTGCAACAGTGCTACTTGTTCCGCTTGTAGTTAATATTGCACTAGAGGTGGGCGCTAATCCTGCTATTTTTGCACTTACAGTTGCCATTGCTGCTTCTAATTCATTTTTAATTCCAACACATCAAGTTAACGCACTTATTATGGGCCCAGGTGGCTATCGCGTGGCTGATTTCATGAAAGCAGGTATGATAATGACACTGCTATTTTTACTGGTAATAATGCTGATGCTTAATTTGCTTTTTTAAAAAATTAGTTTTCACTAAAAATTCTAATCTAGCACATCTAATACTAAAAAATTTCCTACCTCCCTTAAAATTTTAATTTTTATACAAAAAGATAGAACTAAAAATGATGGCATTTAAAATAATAAAATATGGTGGAGCCAGGGAGGATCGAACTCCCGACCTCTTGCGTGCAAGGCAAGCGCTCTCCCAGCTGAGCTATGGCCCCAAAAAATCATAAAATCTTTCAGGAAAAATACACTAACTTAAAAAAACAAGGCGCATTATACTAATGCTTAAATATTCGGTCAAGTATTGCTAATTACTGTTTTTTCCAAATATAATTGGTGTTTTTTAAATACCAATTTTAAGGTCTGGTATTAATTTCTTTTTGTTCTTTCTCAGATGGCATTAAATCCGTCTTACTAGTACCCATGATAACTAAAATAGCACTTGCAACATAAATAGAGGAATAAGTCCCTACAATCACCCCTATGAGTAAGGCGCTAGCAAAACCACGTATAATTTCACCGCCAAAGAAAAAAAGAGCAAGTAACACAAATAGTGTTGTACTTGAAGTTGTAAGTGTTCGTGCTAAGGTTTGATTAAGTGCATTATTAATAACGGAGGTAGGTTTTTCTTGCTCACGACTAAGGCGAAAATTCTCTCGTATTCTATCAAAAACAACAATTGTATCATTAAGAGAGTAACCAATCACTGCTAAAATAGCTGCTAATACACTTAAATCAAACTCTAACTGCAATAAAGAAAAAACACCAAGCGTTATAATCACATCATGTATAAGTGCGGCAATTGATCCAATAGAAAAGCGATATTCAAAACGAAATGCAACATAAACTAAAATACCAATTAGCGCGTATAAAACTGCTAATGCACCATCAGTTGTCAGTTCTTCACCAACTTTAGGACCTACATATTCAATGCGTCTAATTTGAATGGTATTAGTTTTATCTCCTAGCACACGAATAACTTTTGCACTAAGTGCTGCCGAAGATGCTTTTTGCGGTGCAAAACGAATAATAACATCAGTACTTGTACCAAAATTTTGCACAGTAACATCGCTAAATTCTGCCTGAGTGAGCTGCTCCCTTATATCTTGCAAATCTGGGATTTGCTCATATTCTAACTCAATTAACACACCACCTGTAAAATCAATACCAAGCTTTAATCCTTGATAAAAAAGCGAGGCAATAGCAGCCAGAATTAACACTGCAGACAAAATAAAGGCTTGCGAACGTTTCCCAATAAAATCAATTCCTATGCGCTTCATATACTAATTTTTTGTTGTTGACCATAAAGGAGGTTCATCATAGATCTGCTTGCAAAAATAGCACTAAACATAGAGGTTAAAATACCAATAGATAGCGTAATTGCAAATCCTTTAATAGGGCCTGTACCAAAACTGAAAAGCACAATAGCAGCAATTAAGGTAGTGATATTTGCATCGGTAATCGTCGCAAGTGCTTTTTCATATCCAGACCTAATAGCATCCTGTGCACTACTACCTGAACGTAATTCTTCTCTAATGCGTTCAAAAATTAGCACATTAGCATCAACCGCCATCCCTACAGTAAGCACAATGCCTGCGATGCCTGGTAAGGTTAGTGTTGCTTGTAACAAGGATAACAGCGCTATAATCATTGCTAAATTCATACTAAGCGCAATATCTGCTACTAGTCCTGATATTTTGTAGCGCCAAAACATAAAAACAAGCACTAAAATAAAACCAATAATAACCGATAAAAATCCTTGATCAATGTTATCTTGACCTAAACTAGGTCCCACAGTGCGCTCTTCTATAATCTCAATAGGTGCAGATAAAGAACCCGCTCTAAGCAATAGTGCTAAATCTCTTGCCTCTCTTGAACTATCTAAACCTGTAATTTGAAAGCGATTGGAAAACACACCTTGAATAACAGCTGCGTTAATAATATTCTCGGTTTTGATTCTTTTTTTAATCAGTTTATCTGATTTTCTGAGTGTTTCTATTTTATTTTCAATAAATACAACCGCCATACGATTGTGCAGGTGTTTTTGCGTAGTAGTCAACATTGCTCTACCACCAGCCGAATCTAGGGATAAACTAACCATTGGTGAGTTATTTTCTTGGCTAAACCCAGAAGATGCATTTACAATATTTTCACCGGTTGTAATAACTCTATTTTTGAGCAAAAGCCCTCTGCCATCACGAAAATAATATAATTTAGAGCCAAAAGGAGCTTTACCTGTACGTATCGCTAATTCTGCATCATTACCTTCATCTACTAATCTAAATTCAAGCGTTGCTACTGCGCCTAGTATTTCCTTTGCTCTCGCACTGTCCTGCACACCAGGAAGCTGCACTACAATACGCGCACTCCCTTGTTGTTGAATAATTGGCTCAGATACGCCAAGTTCATTAACACGATTTCTAAGTGTAGTAATATTTTGTTTTAGTGCATGCTTTTTGATAAGTGCTAATGCCTGCTCGTTAAATACAAAACTGACCAACAAATCTTTTTCTTCTTTAAGTTTTAAATCTGTGATCTCTGTAGCAATTATATCCAGCCCTGCTGCCTTATCTTTACTATCTTTAAAAGTTACATAAAGTGTATTATCTTCTTTTTTAATTGTTTTATAAAGACGCTTTTTTCTAAGCGCTGTACGTAATTCCCTGTAGTAACGTTCATAGGCGGAATCGATCACTGCTACCATATCAACCTCAAGCAAAAAATGTACCCCACCACGCAAATCTAGCCCTAAAAACATAGGCTTTCCACCCAAACTTGCTAACCAGCCAGGCACAGCAGGTGCCAGATTAAGTGCCACAATAAACCCACGCTTTAGTTCTTGTTTTAACAAAGATTGTACCTTAAGCTGTTGTGCACTTGTGCGCGTGCGAATAAGCAGGCTTTTTTGCACGAGTTGTATGGATTTATAACTAATGTTGTTATCATCCAACAAGCGCGTAATTTTTATTATATTGTTTTTGGTTATTTGTTCGCCACTGCTATGCGAGACTTGAATTGCTAAATTAGAACCAAATAAATTGGGAAGCGCATAAATAATAGCAACGACAAAAGCACCGATGGTTAAATAAATTTTCCAAGCTGGAAATGGCATCGCTGAAAAAATAATTTAAGATTTACCTAGTTTGGGCATTTTTTGACTAGTCGCTTTTTTTTGCTTTTTAGTCCTAATAGGCGCGATTTCTGAAGGGACAAAATTATCAAGTGTGCCTTTGGGCATTTTTTGACTAATCGCTTGTTTTTGTATCTTAACCTCAACGTTAGGTGCGATTCCTAAAGAGACAAAATTATCATCTAAGTTACTAATTTTTCCAACAATACCGCCACTTGTTAAAACTTCATCATCCTTGTTTAAATCTACTAGCAGTTTTTTGTGCTCCTTAGTGCGTTTTTGTTGCGGACGAATAAGCAAAAAATAAAAAATCACAACCAGTAAAATTAGCGGTACAAAGCTTGCATAACCTGGGCTGCTTTCTCCTTGTGCAAATGCTAGTGGCACCAAAAACTCTAACAAACTACCCATATTTATTTTCCTAAAGTTAAAAACTAAGAGTGCTTATTATCCCATAAAAACAAACGCTTTTATCTCATAAAAACAAATAGCAATTCTGTAATAAAAAATAATTTAAAAAGTTTCAAAAAATTAACTCCATAACTATCAAAAAATCAAGCGATACGCTCAAAATAACGCCCTCTTAGGATTAGGCGCTGCATGGTTTTATTTTCTGAAAAGGCACTGCGTCTATGCAAAATGTTGTTACACAAGAAGCCTTCTCCTTGCTGCATTAAATAACGAAAATGATAAGGTGTGCTACTATCTAAAATTTTCTCTAATGCAATTTTTGCTGCATTTAAAAAAGGAATATTAGCCCAAATAACATTGTGTTTTCTTTTGGTGTAACGCATCATCAACTTGCCGCTTTGCATATCAATAAAAAATACAGCCCCTTGAGTAGCAGGACGTCTTATATTTTTGCCTACTTGGTGTTTAGGAATACTCATTGCGCTTGGGTGTTCTAGCGCCTTAATAAAATCAAGATTTTTTTCTCTGAGCAAAATATAAACCAATTCATGGTCAATCCAGTAATTTTCTCCGCCAGCCGCCGCCCTGGATACGCAAAATAAGCTAAAGGATCTAATACGCTTAGATGCTCCGTTATAATAACCATCTGTATGCCAATTTAGTAATTGATTGGTGTAAGGAATAAAATTTTCACCATCTTCACTGCAGGAAATATAAGCCAAACCATTTGATTTTGCAAAAAGATGTTTATCATAGTTTTTAAGCCCAAGCTGTTGGTTAATTGCAATGGTACTGCGCACAAAATATTCACTTTTTTGCCCAGATTTTCTGCTTTTCTTAATTTGTGTAGATTGAGGTACATGCTGGACATTTTTTACTCTATATAGAGCAAAATTATGCTGAGAACATAGCACACTTATTTTTGACTTCTCTGAAACTGATAGCACAAAAGGATGACTAATTTCTACTAAACACTTATCAATAGTTGTGCTAGCATTTTTTAGTTTTTCATCACGCCAACGTTTGTAATAATCCACATTATTTAATATTGTTTTCATTACGGATGTTTTATTTCATATTTATTTAAGTTGCAACGCGTTTATTAATGACCCACTGTTGGGCAATAGAAAGTATATTATTAATTACCCAATAAAGCACTAAACCTGAAGGCATCCAAAAAAAGAATACCGTAAAAACAATGGGTAGTACGCTCATTATTTTTGCCTGCATCGGATCGGGTGGTGGTGGGTTAAGTTTTTGTTGCATAAACATAGATATTCCCATGACAATAGGCAAAATAAAATAAGGATCTTTAGCCGACAAGTCAGGTAGCCACCAAAAAGCGGTGTGTCTAAGTTCAACACTTTCTAATAACACCCAGTAAAGTGCAATAAATACTGGAATTTGCACAATAATTGGCAAACAGCCAGAGGCAGGATTTACTTTTTCTTTCTTGTATAAATCCATCGTTTTTTTACTTACTTTTTGTCTATCATCTCCATATAACTCTTTAATTTTTTGCATTTTAGGTGCGAGCTTACGCATTTTTGCCATAGAGCGATACGAGGTTTCTGAGAGCTTATAAAATACTAATTTGATAAGCAGCGTGAGTAAGATAATCGCCAAACCCCAGCTTATAACAAAACCATAAATCTGATGTAGTAGCCACTCCAAAGGTTTAGCAATAATATAAAGTATGCCATAGTCAACTGTTTTATCCAAACCATCAATAAAGTTGATGCGATCTTGAGTTTTTGGTCCCACATATAAATCATCTACTTCAGTACTCAATGTCTCCATTGGATTAACACGTAAACTAGGCCCTAACATAGATAGTAAATAATATTTACCGTCCAGTACTTTAGTGCTATATTTTTGCATTTTATTTTTATTAGGTATCCATGCTGCAAAAAAATAGTGCTGCACCATTGCCATCCAGCCACCTTTTGTCACAATATCTTTAGTGCTATCAAAATCATCAAAATCAATTTTCTCATAAACACCTTCATCGTTATAAATTGCAGCACCAACGTAAGTGGGTAAAAACATATTGCCCTCTGTTATTGCAGTTCTTAATAATTGTGCATAACTTGCATAGCTGAGCGTCTGTTTGCTTTGATTTTTAATTTCATAATTAACACCGATATGATAACTATTGCGTTTAAAATGATATTTTTTGATAACGCTAACACCAGCATTATTTTCCCAATAAAAAGGTACAATAAGTGTTTCATCTTCTCCTAAACTGTAATAGGGTTCGTCAATGCCAAAAGCACTGTGATGATTAGGCAATTCTTTGGGCAAAAGCCCGCTCTGCGCTTTAAACAGGTTATGTTCTTTATGGCTAAATATACTAATCACGGGTGTTGCACTTACGAGCGATAATGGATAGTCCTTTAAAAATAAATCTTCTATTATTGCGCCTTTGGTATTAATGTATAAAGAAAATAAATCGGTTTCTACGTGCACAGCTTCCCTGCGCTCATTGATTAGAATTTCGGGGCTATCTATCGGTTGAGATATATCCGAAATTGGCAAATCCCTAGCATTACCAGAGTCAATGCTTTTTGGTACAGTAATATTGCTTTTGGATGGGTGGTTTTTTTTTACTTCATGTTGTTCTGTCCATGCTTGCCAGAGCAAAAATCCAGTAAAAAATAATCCTACTATGAGTAATAGATTTTGATTTTCCATTATTATTCCTAATATTCTCCTAACTTGTATGAAATATACAATTTCATATTAAAACCAGATTAAAGCTATCTAATTTACTAGTAATGCAAAATTTTATTATTGGCTAAATATACGTATATCATTAGTTTCATTGCTTGATGTTATCAAAATTTTTAAGTGCAAAAAATTATATGTCTGTGAATATTGTCTTTGATATAAATTATTTACTTATCATTTTTTAACACTGGGTCATAACCACCCGTATGCCATGGATGGCATTTACTTATACGTTTTACGCCAAGAATTAGCCCTTTTGTTAAACCATAAGCTACAATTGCTTCATAAACATAAACAGAACAAGTAGGGTAAAACCGACAATGCCTACCGAGTATGGGACTAATCAGCCATTGATAACATTTAATCATAGCCAATATCAAAGTACGCATTTCTTATTTAGCAAAATGTGAAAATAAATATTTTAACTCACGGGTAAGCACTTGACGATTGAGATGTTTTTCTGTTGCCATCACAACAAAATCCAGTGCTAGGAGATGCTGTTTATAAGTGCGAAATATTTCTCTCGCAATGCGTTTATATAAATTCCTATCTATTGCTCGAGCCAATACTTTCTTAGATATCGCAAGACCTAAGCGAGGAATAATATTCTGCGTTCTTCTCGCATTGATCTGCCAATATTTTCCACGCATACGCTTTGCACGGTTAAAAACAAAATCATATTGCGTCTTACATGTAAGACGCATCGTGCGCCTAAAAGTATAATCTGCCACTACTTGTTCGTAAACGAATTATCTTATAAAAGTGTGACTAGGCTGCTAAGCGTTTACGTCCCTTGCGACGACGAGCATTTAAAACCGCGCGCCCTGCTTTTGTTTTCATACGTGCCCTGAAGCCATGCTTGCGCTTACGTCTTAAATTACTAGGCTGAAATGTTCTTTTCATAATGTCAACATCTTAAAAAATTGGAGGTGCTTTTAAAAAATAGTATTGTTTAAAACGCTTCACGAATTTTACTACAAACCTATTTTTATTGCTACTCAAAGTGACTAGCACATCAAAAAATTAAATTTTTTGCTTTTTCTTTATTCTTCTATTTCTTCAATTTCTAAATACACTTTATTAATATCTTTGCCCAGGGCTTCCTCAAAACCGAACCAATCTTGATAGCGTACTAATTTTGCGCGCAAAATAGGTTTAATTTCATAATCTAATAAATCATCATCATAGCCCTTTTTAACTTCTGCTACCAAAGTTTTGAGATAATTTAAATACGGCTTAAGCGCATATTCAGCACTTCCAGACTTGCCATGTCCCGGAACATAGAAATCCACATCAAGTGTCAGTACATATTCTAAATTTTTAATAGTATCATGTATGTTAGAGGTTTCATCAAAAAACCCTAAACGCTGATTAAAAGCATTGTCGCCCACAAAGAGTGTTTTACTATTTAAGTGTTCAATCATAATATCTGTACTGGTATGTGCTTTTTCAGTTGGACTATGAATACGAAATTTTTCACTATCAATATTGATTTCTTGCAAATGTTTAACGCCAAATTCTGGCATACTGACTTTCGTAGGGTGACTAGCGCCCTCTGTCAGACTTTCCATAAGCGCCACCCAATAATCACCACGCCCTTCTTTAATTTGTGCAATCATCTCCTCATGTCCATAGGTTTTAATGTCAGGATACTCCTTAGCAAATGCTTGATTGCCAAGCCAATGGTCGCCGTGAACATGCGTATTAAAGCTTGCAATGAATGGTTTTTTACTAAGACGGCGTGCTTGTGCTAATATTTGTCTGCCAGCAGGATAACTTCCACTTGGATCAATAATAATCAGGCCATTTTTACCAACGATAAGTGCTGTATTATTGATAAACCCTGCATTTTCTTTATTAGGTAAACTAAGAGGCCCATGTATCACGAAGACATTTTGTTTTATTTTTTCAAAGCGATAAGGCTTACCTGCAATAATTAAGTCGCTAGATGTTTTATCAGTAAGCGTATTTTGCTTAGATTCTCTACCAGGCTTGGGGATAAAGAGTTCAATTAAAATTAAAATAACAACAAATACAGTAAGTGCAATCCATTTTTTCATATGCTTACTCAAAAGTTAAAATAGTCAAAAAAACATAGTACATAAAATTTTAATGTCCATAAATGGTACTTTTACTTGCACCATTATCATGCTTTAAATTTTTTGCTTTAGGGCTTTTCGCATTCTTATTATCCTTATTTTTATTTATTTTTGCTTTTTGCCTTTTCCTAACAGAGACTGATTTTTTAAGCGCTAACTCACAATCTGCAAGCGTTAAGTCCGCAGGATTCACATCACCTAAAACTTTTTTAATAGTAATATTTTTTTGCCCTTTACCCTTTTTCTTACCATTGGAAATATAAGGGCCAAAACGTCCTTTTAATACCTGAATATCAGAATCTGTGAAAGTTTTAATAATGCGCTTAGCATCTTGACTTTCTTTATCAGCAATTAGCGCTAATGCGGTTTCTAAAGTAACTTTTTCTGGATTGTGTTTTCCAAGCGAGACATATGTCGTGCCATATTGAATATAAGGCCCGTAACGGCCGTAATTTGCTTTCACTATCTTGTTGTCTTTAGTTTTACCAATTATTCTAGGCATTTTAAATAATTCTAGTGCTTCTGCTAAGGTAATGGTTTCAATGCTTTGTTCTGCTTTCAAACTGCTGAAAACAGGTTTTTCAGCATCATTTTTATCACCAAGTTGCACAAAAGCACCATAGCGTCCAAGCCGTACACTCACGGGTCTGCCTGTTTTGGGGTCAATCCCAAGCATTTTACTATGATGCGTTTCTTCGCGAGAGAGTGCCTTAGCAGAAGAAATTTGTTTGTGAAAAGGTTTATAAAATTCTTTAATTACCTCTTGCCAAGTTTTTTGTTTTGTAGCAATTTTATCAAAATCTAACTCTAAATTAGCACTAAAACGATAATCTACAATGTTATCAAAATACTTACTGAGAAAATCAGTAAGCAAATAAGCAACGCTGGTAGGAAACAATTTATTTTTCTCAGCACCAGCTACCTCAAAAACAACACGACTATGAACTACACCATCTTTAACTTCAATAATCTGGCGTGACTGTGGTTTTCCTGGGCGTGTTTCTTTAGTGACATAACTACGTTCTTGCACTGTTGATATCATCGTAGCAAAAGTGGAAGGACGTCCAATGCCCATCTCCTCAATAGTTTTTACCAAAGTTGCTTCGGTGTAGCGTGCTTTAGGACGGCTAAAACTTTCTTTAGCTTGTAATGCTTTTAAACTTAACAAATCACCCGTAGTTAAATTAGGCAATAATTTATCTGTATTATTTTTTGTGTCATAAAGTACCAAAAATCCTGCAAAATCTAGCACCTCACCTTCGGCATTAAAAAACTCGTCTTTACCTGCAATATTAATATGAACGCGTGTTTTTTTTAATTTTGCAGGCGAGATTTGCGAAGCAAGTGTACGTTTATAAATTAATTGGTATAGTTTATGTGTGCGCTCTTCTATACCATCAATTTTAGGCTTGGTTAAATCAGTAGGACGAATCGCTTCGTGTGCCTCTTGTGCACCACGACTTTTAGTGTGATAGCGTTTGACACAAACAAAAGATTTGCCATATTTCTTGCTGATAAGCTCCTTAGCCTGATTGAGTGCAAACTCTGATAAGTTAAGCGAATCGGTGCGCATATAAGAAATATATCCCTGGCGATATAAATCTTGGGCAATTGTCATAGTTTGTTTTACCGAAAACCCCAATTTTTGCGCCGCTTCCTGCTGCAAAGTTGAAGTCATAAAAGGTGGTGGTGGTGTGCGTTTAGTTGGAGTTAGAGTAATATCACTAACTGTTAATTTTGCATTAAGGATGCTATTTATAAACGCCATTGCCTCGTCCTGGTTTGAAAAATGGCGATTTAATTTAACATCCATACTTTGTCCATCAATTGTTGTTAAAATGGCTTTGACAGGATAGTTACTCTTGGGCTTAAAATTTTGTATCTCTCGCTCGCGCTCAACTACTAATCGCACCACAGGTGACTGCACGCGCCCAGCTGATTTTGCACCCGATATTTTGCGCCATAAAATGGGTGAAATTTCAAACCCAACAAGTCTATCCAACACACGTCTTGCTTGCTGTGCACCAACAAGAGATTTATCTATTACTCTGGGATTTTTGAGTGCGTTATTAATGGCATTTTTAGTGATTTCATGAAAAACAATTCTAGGCGTATTTTGGGGCAGTTCCAGTGCTGCAATTAAGTGCCAAGCGATAGCCTCACCTTCTCTATCCTCATCCGTTGCTAGATAAACTTGACTTGCTTTTTTGAGGGTTTTTTTTAAATCAGCAACCAATTTTTTCTTGTCACGACTAATTTCATATCTAGGTTCAAAATTATTCTCTATATCAATACCCATCCCCTCTTTGGGAATATCACGAATATGTCCTATACTAGACTTAACAACATAATCATCGCCCAAAAAACGTGCAATAGTTTTTGCCTTAGCGGGAGATTCTACAATTACAAAATTCATAGATAAATCTAATGTTGCGTGCCGCTACGGTCATCTAGCACAATATTTTCTATCCACTCCCCTGTTAATATGTCATCTGTACTATTGCCTAATACCATAACAACAACCCATTTAAAATTACTTAAAGATAATTCACGCTCGCCGAGTGACATCACTTGACTTACTACCATCTCACGTTGGGATGGGGTTAACTGACCTATATTTTCCATAAAAGAAAGGAAGTTAAGGTTTTTAATGTTAATTTTCTCTTTTTCCTCCTCAGTGTAAATACGTATTCCTTGTTGCCTTTTATTAGGTAAAACAACGTGCTTATCTTGCATTTTGGCAATATTATCAAGCCAGCTTAGTGCTTGATCAATACCATTTTTATCAAACCCTGCTTTAGTTAAATACTCTTTGAGTGCCATATCATCAATCTCTTCACTAGCACTTTCTGCTTCAAAAAGATAATCAAACATGTAGGTTAAAACATCTAAAATATTATTACTAATCATAAGTTCACCTGTTTAAAACAAAACCAACACCGGGAATATTTTGTATCCTGCCTGATAGCTCAAGCATCAGCAATTCCTGATTAACTACTTGCACATCAAGAGTGCTTTTAAAGACTAAATCATCTATGGTATTTGGGTCATCGCTAAGATATTTTAATAGTATATTATCGTCTTTGTCTACATTTTTTGTATTTGTCTTGAAAGTATTATGTGGGTTTTGGTGTGTATTTTCAAGTGAAAGCTCTGATAAAATATCATCGCTAGATTCACTGAGCATAGCGCCTGATTTAATGAGTTGATGGCACCCTTTTGCCCGCACATTATGAATTGAACCAGGGATAGCAAAAACCTCTCTACCTTGTTCAGCAGCAAGTCTAGCTGTGATTAAGGAACCACTTTTTGTTGTCGCTTCAACAACTAGCACTGCTAAACTCAACCCGCTAATAATGCGGTTTCTTCTGGGAAAATATTTAGCAAGTGGTTTTGTACCAATTGGAAACTCAGAAACTAAAGCACCTTTATTGCTAATTTCATGCGCTAAATTCTTATGTTTTTGCGGATAAGCAATATCTAAGCCGGTGGCGCAAACTGCAATAGTTTGTGCATTTACCTCAAGTGTTGCCATATGTGCTGCTGCATCAATGCCCGATGCCATGCCGCTTGTAATAGTGATATTACTCAGCGCTAACTCTCTAGCAAATATCTTTGCATTATCTCTACCAGATGGGCTAGGATTGCGGCTACCGACTATGGCTATTTGCTTGGTGTTTAATAAATTAAGATTACCGCAAACATAAAGGAGCGGTGGCGGATCAGCAATTTGTTTTAACAAATATGGATAATGAGTATCAGTAAATGTTATGATATGACAATTAGCAGAGCGTTGCCATGTTAGATCTTTAATAACTAAATTAGATGTTGCACTATTTAACCAATTCAAAGTTACTAATTTAAAAATACCTGATTTTTTGCGTATAAGCGGTGTCGTATTAAATACAGCTTCGGGTGTTTCAAAATACTGAAGAGCCTTATAAAAAGTATGTACACCCAAAAAGGGTGCTTTTAATAGTAACAACCAATAGGCCAGTTCATCCATAATATTTTATTTAAATTCATTAGCCAGCACCAAAAAAATAATAAATCATACGCTATAGTTTAAATTTTACCTACCTTATTTTAAAATCGCTATAATACAATTATTTTTATGTCGTTATCTAGTCCGATTACACATCTAAAAGGTCTGGGTGTGCACTCAGCGCAGAAACTCAACCAATTTAATATTTACACACAAAACGACTTATTATTTTACCTTCCCTATGACTATCAAGACAAGACGCGCATTACGCCACTTAAAGATGCTATTATAGGTGAGTGTGCGCTTTTAGAGTTGCAAATAGAAAAAGTGGAAAAGCATGAAGGCGCTAGACGACAATTGCTTTGTTATCTAAGCGACAGTCTATCAAAAAATTTATTACTGAGGTTTTTTCATTTTAATACATTGCAGGCAGAAGCGTTTACGCGAGGGCAGGTGGTGCAATGTTTCGGTGAAATTTTATCAGGTAAAAAAGGCTTAGAGATGATTCATCCGCAATATCGCATTGTTTCGCTTGGACAAATACCACTACTTAGCAAAACATTCTCTCCCATTTATCCTAGCACACTTGGCATTAATACCTTTAAGTTAAATAATTGGATTAAAGATGTGCTAAACACAATGCAAAAAGAAGGACTAGATGATGTGCTTAGATTGTGTGCACCTAGCTTGCAGGAATTAGAAAAAAGTATTCTAACTCTGCACTATCCAAAAAATATCGAAACTGTTCAGCAAATTAAACAATTTCAATACAGTGCACAAAAACGGCTCATTGTTGAAGAATTATGTAGCCAGCGTTTGGAATTATTACGACTTAAAAAACAACGTAAAATGCACTATACTAAACCTTTTGATAAACCAAAATTATGGTTTGAAAAATTTAAAAAAACTCTAGATTTTAAATTGAGTAACGCACAACTGCGCGTGATAGAAGAAATTTACAAAGATTTAAAAAGTGGACAGGCAATGTTAAGATTGCTACAAGGTGATGTAGGCTCCGGTAAAACCATTGTCGCTATATTCGCTAGCCTTTCTGCCTTAAATAGCGGTTTTCAAGTAGCCATTATGGCACCCACTGAAGTATTAGCTGAGCAACATTTTAAAACTTTTAATCATTATTTATCGACGTTTGACACCCATATTGTTTTGCTCAGTGCTGGCAAAAAAACAAAACATAAACAAAAAATACTAAAAGACATTTCTGATGGCAGTGCACATGTTGTTGTGGGCACACATAGTTTATTTCAAGAGCAAGTAACTTTTTCTAAATTAGGGTTTGTTATTATTGACGAACAACATAAGTTTGGCGTGCATCAAAGACTTATGCTTATCAAAAAAGCAAAATATGCTCCGCATCAACTTATTATGACCGCAACACCCATTCCAAGATCGCTTGCTATGAGCGCTTATGCTAATTTAGATACTTCTATAATTGATGAAATGCCGCCAGGAAGAAAGCCTGTTAAAACCATTGCTATAAGTGCAAATAGACAAAATGAGGTTATTCAAAAAATAAAGCAAGTATGTGCTGAAAAAAAACAGGTGTATTGGGTTTGTACCTTAATTGAGGAATCTGAAACTCTACGTGCTCAATCTGCTAAGAACAGACTTAAATATTTAAAACAAAATCTAGCGCATCATAAAATTGTACTCATTCACGGTAAAATTCTAAAACACGAAAAAGCTAAAATTATGAGCGCATTTCAACAAAAAAAAATTGATGTTCTTATTGCTACAACAGTTATTGAAGTTGGCATAGACATGCCAAATGCTAGCTTAATGGTAATTGAAAATGCAGAAAGGCTTGGATTAGCGCAGCTGCATCAGCTTAGAGGGCGTGTGGGCAGGGGGGAAGAGCGCAGTATTTGCATTTTAATGTATCAAAAACCTTTAAATGAAAATGCTAAACAAAGGCTGGGTGTGTTAAGAAAATGTCATGACGGTTTTTTGATTGCACAAACAGATTTAGAACTTAGAGGTCCTGGCGAAATGCTCGGTATTGAACAAACAGGCGCTATGCGATTTAAAATTGCTGATATTGTGCGCGATGAGTATTTGTTAGAAAGTGCGTTTAAATTATCCAATTGTATGTTAAAACAACCAGAATCTGTGCAAAAAAAACTCCTAACACGTTGGCGTTTTAATCAAAAGGTAGAATATGGCAATACCTAGTTTTAAAAGCACTATAGAGAAAAATAGTGTACAAATTGCAACTAAAGATCTACTTTGGCAAAATGATAAAAATATTATCACAAATGATAAAGCAAAATTGTGGCTGCTGGATGATACCTCTCTAACCGCTAAACTAAAAGTAAAATACCTGCTATTTGAGGTACAACTGCTATTTGAAAAATACTCAACACCACACACAAATGAAATAGAGGTATTAGTAGCCAATAACATACCAACCTATGTGCGCGAAGTAATTCTATGTGGCAATCACAAACCTATTGTTTTTGCACACTCTGTTATCCCAGAAACAAAAGACACACACCACCTGCTAGCACGAGGAAATAGTCCACTTGGTGAAAAATTATTTGCAGAAAAAAAACTAGTACGTAAGATCTTACAATTTACCAAAAGCAAAGAAGGTATCTGGGGCAGACGTTCGGTTTTTATACTGGGTAGTACGCGACTTTTAGTTTGTGAATTTTTTCTAAATGCGCTCTATGATTAATTTTTTATCTTGAGACATAATATTATTTTATCCCCTAATTTCATAAGTAAAATGAAAATCTCCTAGGCATTATTAATCCAAGACACCCAATGATAAAAGGTGGCACTAATTCAAACAATATCTCAATCCATTTTAATTTGTAAATGTGGTTTCATTTGCTACTTTCTATTTTTGTTTAACCCGCTTATCTATGCTGATTTTTTCTCCTTATTCGGTTCCTTTTAGTCTTTGTTCACTGCCATATTCCGCTCGTTGTTGATTTACTTTCTCTATAACATGCTCCCTCCTGACAAGAAGTTCGTCTAACGTCAAATTAAGCGTTTCCCCTCTTGATATATGATATTCTTGGTAAGAAATATATTATTTATTTTGCCACTACCACCCGTGCTGGGCGCACTAATCTGTTATTTAGCATAAAACCAATTTGCACCACCTCAACAATCTCATTTGATTTTTTGTTGGGAGCATTTATCATGGTAACTGCTTCATGATACTCAGGGTCAAAAACTAGCTCTTTATCTTTAGGGTTAATTTCAACAACATCGAAAATTTTGAGTGCCGAGATAAATGATTTATCAATCATCTCTATACCTTCAATTACGGATTTCATAGTAGCTTTATCTCCTTTTGCACTTTCTAAACCAAGTGTCAAACCGTCTTTAACCGTAAGCAAAGATTTGACAAAATCATAAATAGCATATTTATGCGCATTTTCTAAATCTCTAGCGCTTCTTTTTCTTAAATTTTCCATTTCTGCCTGCATTCTAAGAACCCTATCCCAATTTCCTTTGGCCGAATCTCTAACATCTTTAAGCTCAGATTTTAGGCTTTCAATTTCTAACTGGGTTTTATTTTTCTTTTTTGTTTTGGCTTTGTGTTTAGGTTTACTGAGACCCTCTGCATCCTTTTTACGAGATGGCTTTTCACTCTCTGGGCTAGACTTTAGCATAATCACTCCTTTTTATAAAAATCAAATATTAAAAAACGCAACAAAGTGCTAGAAAATTATAGAATAAATAGCTAATTTGTCCGTTAAAATCTTAATACAATTTAGTTATGCTTTCATTTTTTTCAAGGGATAATAAAAGTTTTGTTTTTGCCATAATTATTTTATTTATAAAATTTAGGGTTATTTAAAAATGTTTCGCACCATAGGGCTCATTCCTAAACCGGATGATACACTAAGCCATGATACGATTTTGCAACTTAGTGCCTGGCTTTTTGAAAAAAAATTAACTGTTCTAACTGAAGCAGACGCTATTAAAGAAAACGCAGATTTAATAATTGTAATAGGCGGTGATGGTACAATTTTGGCAAGTGTTAGAAAATTTATTGATGCTGATATTCCCATACTCGGCGTTAATCTGGGCAGACTTGGTTTTTTAGCAGATGTGGGTTTGGATGAAATGCGTACTATCATTTTGCAGGCAATTGATGGTGATTTTATTTTAGAAAAACGCAGTCTGCTTCATTGTATTATCAAAAAATCTAGCGATAAAAGCGAGCGTGTTATCGCACAAAAATTAGCATTTAATGATGCAGTACTACATCGAAAACAAGGTGCACGAATCATTGAATTTGAAACTTATATTAATGATAAATTTGTGAATTCTCAAAGGGCAGATGGGTTGATTATCAATACACCTACAGGTTCAACCGCTTATGCTCTCTCTAGTGGCGGTCCCATTATTCACCCAAACGTAGATGCTATTGCTGTTGTGCCTATTTGCCCGCATACCCTTAGTAACCGCCCGCTGCTTATTAGTGCTGATAGTAAAATTCGTATTAAACTAAGCGAGCCGAATACGGATGCTGTTGTAAGTTTTGATGCACAGTCTAATTTAACTTTAGCAGAAAATCAAATACTTGTCATTTGTAAATATAAAAACTCTGCACGTCTTATTCATCCGAAACATTATGATTATTTTGAAATTATGCGCACAAAACTTAAATGGGGTGGCAGGCTTTAAAAAAATAAATTGTGTGTTTAAGATTTTAAAATCAGCAAAATATCAATTAAAATAACTAGAACAATAAAGCATTATTAAACTAATATAGGATCATAATATTGCACTATATTTGGTATAATGACGCTCATTTTCTGCTTTAGAAAGTTTGTGAATGCGCATATTTATTTGTTATTGATTGTGCAGCTTTTTTTACTTGTGCTCACATTTTTTTTGTTTTTTTATTTAGACCTCTGTATAATGCCGTGCAATGCCCTTAGTTATGGGGCACTCGTTGCTTTTATAAATACAGTGCTGGTTTTTTTTATGTATCAATTAGCACATAAATTAGCGGGTGATGATGCAAAAAAAGAGGTAGCTCTGACACTTATTTTTGCAGGTGTGCGTTTTTTAATGATGGGGATTTTACTAGCGATTGGTTTTAGGTGGATTGTGCCTTCTGCACTAGCAATGCTCTCTGGTTTTGTGGTTTTGCAATTTGGCGGACAAATAATTAGTGCGCTACTAACTATTAAAAAAATAAGTTGAATTTAAACTGAGAATGGTTCTAATTAAAAAAATTAAACAATAAGCCTCTCTGAGATGAATAGCGTTGAATATATTCAGCATCACTTAACAAACCTAACCATCGGTGCAGTTGACGAAAAAACACATCAGGCATCAGGTTTCTTTGCGCTACATTTAGATACCATTATTATCTCCTGTTTGCTTGGTTTTGTAATGGTTGCAGTTGGAATCTTAGTAACAAAACGTGCAAAAGTGGGTGTACCTTCTAGTTTTCAAAATTTTGTTGAAATGATTTTAGAGTTTGTAGATAATCAAATCAAGGATATTTTTCCGACTAGAAATCCAATCGTTGCACCGCTAGCACTCACAGTTTTTGTTTGGATTTGGCTCATGAATTTCATGGACTTAATTCCCATAGATTTAATTCCTACAATTGCTAAATATTTTGGTGTACCATATCTGAAAGTGGTACCGACTACCGACATTAACTTAACTTTTGCCTTGTCCTTTAGCATATTTTTTCTGGTTTTATATTACAATATAAAATACAAAGGTTTTTTTGGTTATCTAAAAATGTTCTTATTTCACCCCTTTGGCAAACTTGCTGTGCCCGCTAATATCTTAATGACGCTCATTGAAGAGTTAGCGAAGCCTTTAAGCCTAGGGTTAAGGCTTTTCGGTAATTTATTTGCAGGTGAGCTTGTTTTTTTACTCATTGCGCTCATTGGTGGCACAGCAACTTTTGGTATAGGTCTGCTTGTCTGGTATCCCCTTCAAATGGTACTAGATTTAATTTGGATAATTTTTCATGTGTTAGTCATTACCTTACAAGCATTTATTTTTATGGTACTTACTATTGTTTATTTGGGTATGACAACCGAAAAACATTAAATTTTTATTAATATTTTAAGGAGTAAAATAATGGATGCAAATATGCTTGTAACGATTTATTCATACACTGCTGTTGGCGTTGGCGTAATTCTTGCAGCTGCTGGGTTAGGCTCTGCAATTGGCTGGGGGCTTATTTGTGCGAAAACATTGGAAGGTATTGCACGTCAGCCAGAAATGAAGCCTGAGTTGATGACAAATATGTTTATTTTTGCGGGGCTTATGGAATCATTCCCGTTTATTATTTTAGCATTTGCAATGTGGTTTCTATTTGCAAACCCATTCGTTGGTGCTGTTACAGCAGCTATTGGTGCTTAACGATAAAATAAATCTATTATGAAACAAAAAAATATACTTTGTTAGCTAAAATTAGATTATGAATATTACTGTAACGCTCATTATTCAAATGCTCGCTTTTGCAGCTTTTGTTATTCTTGTTAATAAATTTATGTGGCTACCGCTATCAAATATTATGGCGCAAAGACAAAAACGTATTGAAGAAGGATTAGCGGCTGCAGAACGTGGAAGATCTGAAAAAGAAGAATCTGAAAAAAAAGCAAAGGAGCTACTTAATTCATCAAGAGGTCAAGCGTCTGAAATTATTGCCAGCGCACAAAAACAAGCAAACATGATGATAGAAGAAGCAAAAACTGCAGCAGTTTTAGAAATAGAAAAAAATAAAACACAAGCACATTATGAGTTAGAACAGGAGTTAAGTCGTGCTAAAATCAATCTTCGCTCCAAAGTATCTGCTCTGGTGATTCAAGGTGTGTCCGCTGTGTTAGAAAAAGAGGTAAATGAAAAAACGCATGAGGCAATGCTTACAAAATTATCAAAATCATTATAGAGGCTAAATTTAATGGAATTAAGTGATGTCGCTAGACCTTACGTACGGGCTATTTTTTCTCTAACATCTAAGCGTGACGTTATATATAAAAATTGGTACGAGCTATTGAAAGTTGGAGCAATACTTATAAAAAAAGCAGAAATTCTTGCGCTCGTAAAAACACCAAAACTAGCTAAAAATGAAAAACAAAATATTTTTATAGAATTGCTAGCAAAAACGCTTGAGTATAAGATAACATTTGAACAAATAAATTTTATAAATCTTTTAATAAGAAATCGTCGTTTAGAGGCGTTGCCTGCGATGTCTGTTTTATTTAACGCACTGCTTAAAAGTAGTGGGCAGAAAAAAATATTTGATATACGCACCCCCTATCGCCTATCTGATGCACAAAAATCTGCTTTAAAGATAAAACTATCTCAAAGGACTAACATGGATGTATATCTAAATATTACCGAAGATAAAAAAATATTAGGTGGTGTGATTATCAAAGAAGGTGATAAAGTTATTGATGGTTCTATTAAATCTAGACTTGAACAATTTGGTTATAGTCTATCTATTTATTAATTCAAAAACATAAAAGGAAGGGTTATGCAATTAAATGCATCTGAAATTAGCGATTTAATTAAAAAACAAATAACAGGGCTTGACTTCAAAGCTGAGACAAAAACTGAAGGCACAGTAATTAGCGTGAGCGATGGTATTGTGCGCATTCATGGATTGGCAGACGCATTATTTGGTGAAATGCTTGATTTTAGCAATAATACTTTTGGTATGGCACTCAACTTAGAACAAGACTCGGTGGGTGCAGTTATACTAGGCAATTATGAGCATATTTCAGAAGGTGATACAGTTCGGTGCACCAATAAAGTAATGTCTGTACCTGTTGGAGAATCACTACTTGGCAGGGTTATCAATTCTCTCGGTAGCCCAATTGACGCAAGAGGTGCTCTAGATACAAGCGAGACAAGGGAATTAGAGGTTGTTGCGCCAGGAGTTATTGAAAGACAATCTGTTACTGAACCATTGCAAACAGGAATTAAAGCTATTGATGCTATGGTTCCTATTGGCAGAGGTCAAAGAGAATTAATCATTGGTGATAGACAGACGGGTAAAACTGCCGTTGCTGTTGATACTATTATTAATCAGAGAAATTCAAATGTTAAATGCATCTATGTTGCCATCGGACAAAAGGCTTCATCTGTTGCTACTGTAGCACGTAAATTAGAAGAGCATGGTGCACTAAAAAATACTATTATTGTTGCTTCAGTTGCTTCAGACTCGGCAGCTCTTCAATATATTGCGCCTTATGCTGGTTGTGCTATGGCGGAATATTTTAGAGATAAAGGTGAAGATGCACTCATTGTTTATGATGATTTAACAAAACAAGCTTGGGCTTATCGGCAAGTGTCTCTACTACTTAGAAGACCGCCAGGGCGTGAAGCATATCCGGGCGATGTGTTTTATTTGCACTCTCGTTTACTAGAAAGAGCAGCGCGCGTCAATGCAGATTTTGTTGAAAAAACAA
Source organism: Gammaproteobacteria bacterium (assembly GCA_965207345.1). Lineage (GTDB taxonomy): Bacteria > Pseudomonadota > Gammaproteobacteria > PS1 > Pseudothioglobaceae. Next base: position 1,407,013 of record OZ242280.1, read on the forward strand.
CTAAAGGCAAAGTTGTTGGAAAAACAGGTTCGCTTACCGCTCTTCCAATTATTGAGACGCAAGCAGGCGATGTCTCTGCTTTTGTGCCAACCAATGTAATTTCTATTACTGATGGACAAATTTTTCTTGAGACAGATTTGTTTAATTCAGGCATGCGTCCTGCAATTAATGCAGGTTTATCGGTTTCTCGTGTGGGGGGTGCTGCACAAGCTAAAATTATTAAAAAGTTAGGTGGTGGTGTGCGCCTTGATTTAGCACAATATCGCGAATTAGCAGCATTTGCACAATTTGCCTCAGACTTAGACGATATAACTAAAGCCCAGATAGATAAGGGTTTGCGCATAACTGAACTTATGAAACAATTGCAATATTCTCCACTGACTATTGCTGAAATGGCAACTGGTTTATACGCTGCAAATGAAGGCTTTTTGGATGATATTGAGCCAAGTGAAATTAGTGTATTTGAAAAAGCGCTTATTGCATACATGCGTGCTAATGAAAATGATTTAATGACACGTATCAATGAAAGTGGTGACTATAATGATGATATTGCAAATGATTTAAAATCAGCGCTTGAAAACTTTAAAAGCAATCATACTTGGTGATAAAAAATGACTATTGGTAAAGACATACGCACCCAAATTAACAATATTAAAAATACGCAAAAAATTACCAGTGCAATGAGAATGGTTGCTGCGAGCAAAATGAAAAAAGCACAAAATCGTATGCTAGATTCTAGGCCGTATGCTGATAAAATAACACAAATTATTAACCATCTTACCTATGCACATTGTGAGTTTAAGCATCCTTATATAAACCAGAACGAAGAAATAAAACAAGTGGGCTATATTGTTATTTCTAGTGATCGTGGCTTATGTGGCGGTCTCAATGCTAATTTATTTAGAACATTACTCTCTCAGTTAGCTAAGCATCAAGATACAAATGTTCGCGTTAAGATATGTACAATTGGTAAAAAATCTCTCGCATTTTTTAAACACAGCAGTGCTCACGTCGTAGCAACACAAACAGACTTAGGTGATACACCGCACTTAGAGGATATCATTGGCGCACTCAAGGTAATGCTTGGCGAATTTGAAAGTGGTGGCATAGATAAGCTTTATCTTGCCTACAATACTTATGTCAGCACTATGACACAAAAGCCAACTATTAAACAATTATTACCGATGTCCGCACCAGATGAAATAACAGAATTATCTCACCGCTGGGATTATATTTATGAACCTGATGCTAAAATCATTTTGAATCATTTACTCACTCGTTTTATTGAAACACTTGTTTATCAGGGTGTGGTAGAAAATATTGCCTGTGAGCAATCTGCAAGAATGATTGCAATGCAAAGCGCTACAGATAATGCGGGGGATATGGTAAAAAATTTACAACTAGTTTATAACAAAGCACGTCAAGCAGCAATTACGCAAGAAATTTCTGAAATTGTCGGCGGTGCCGCTGCAGTTTAAAAAGTAATTTAAGGATATAGATATGACACTGATTGAAGAATTTAATACATCACTCTTTAACAAGCAAAAATGCCGTAATAAATCTTCATATCCAGATACTTAGAACTGAAGAAATATTGGGTAGATAATATGGCTAAAAAATATCATTTAGGAAAATAATATGACAACAGGGAAAATCACACAAATTATTGGCGCAGTTATAGATGTTGAATTTTCAAGCGGTGCTATTCCTAAAATATATGATGCTTTAAAGGTAAGTGCAACAAATCTCGTCCTAGAAGTGCAGCAACAACTTGGCGATAACATTGTGCGTACCATTGCAATGGGCACATCAGAAGGATTAGGGCGTGGCTTAGAAGTAGTTAATTCAGGAAGGGCAATTACAGTGCCAGTTGGCAGTAAAACACTTGGTAGAATTGTCAATGTCCTAGGCAATCCAATTGATAATATCGGTGATATTGGCGCAGAAGAGCACTGGGAAATCCACCGCGCTGCACCTGCTTATGATCATTTATCGCCAGCAACAGAATTATTACAAACAGGTATTAAAGTCATTGATTTAGTTTGTCCTTTTGCTAAAGGCGGTAAGGTTGGATTATTTGGCGGTGCTGGCGTTGGTAAAACAGTTAATATGATGGAGCTTATTCGCAATATTGCTATTGAGCATAGTGGTTACTCTGTATTTGCAGGAGTTGGCGAAAGAACGCGTGAAGGTAACGACTTCTACTATGAAATGAAAGAATCTAATGTGCTAGATAAAGTATCGCTAGTTTATGGACAAATGAACGAACCTCCAGGTAATCGGCTTAGAGTGGCTCTCACAGGACTTACTATGGCAGAATATTTTCGCGATGAAGGACGTGATGTGCTTCTTTTTATTGATAATATTTATCGTTATACTTTAGCAGGTACAGAAGTTTCAGCACTACTTGGACGTATGCCATCTGCTGTTGGCTATCAGCCAAATCTTGCTGAAGAAATGGGCACTTTGCAAGAGCGTATTACTTCAACAAAAACAGGCTCAATTACTTCCATACAGGCGGTTTATGTGCCTGCAGATGATTTAACTGATCCATCTCCTGCAACAACTTTTGCTCACTTAGATGCCACAGTCGTGCTTAGTCGTCAAATTGCAGAGCTAGGTATTTATCCTGCGGTTGATCCGCTTGATTCTACTTCACGCCAGTTAGATCCTCTTGTGGTAGGACAAGAGCATTATGACGTTACGCGTGGTGTGCAAGGTGTACTGCAGCGCTATAAAGAATTAAAAGATATTATTGCAATTTTAGGCATGGATGAATTATCCGAAGAAGATAAACAACTTGTCAGCCGTGCGCGCAAAGTGCAACGATTTTTATCCCAGCCATTTTTTGTGGCAGAAGTATTTACGGGATCGCCTGGAAAATATGTACCGCTTAAGGATACTGTTGCTGGATTTAAAGCGATACTCTCGGGCGAGTTAGACCACATTCCAGAACAAGCATTTTATATGATGGGTTCTATTGATGAAGTGAAGGCTAAGGCGGAAAAAATTAAATAACAAAATACGAGGTGATAACGAGGTGATACTATGACGACAAACAAAATAACAGATATTCTTACTCTAATAATGGTTGTTGTTCTCATACTAACTGGGATGACGACGCTTAATGATGAAACTGTTTACTCATGGGCTTTTGTTGATCTTTATAGCGTAGTTGTACTTATTATTTTTGCCAATAGATTATTTGAGCAAAAGTCATCGGGTATTATGCATTATAGGGTAACAAGTGCCTTACTTGCGCTAGCCTCGCTTACTATTATAATAGGAAATATTATTACCCCATTCTCATGGGTTTTCTTTGATATTTTTTCTATTAGTGTTGCGTTACTGGCTATTTTACACATATTAACAAATAGTAATGAGGCGTCCTAATGTTGACTATTGATGTTGATGTAGTGAGTGCGGTAAAGTCACTATATTCTGGGAAGGCACGGCGCGTATTTGCCCCGGGTGCAATGGGAGAAATTGGCGTATTACCAAAGCATGCACCATTTTTAAGCACGCTTCGCCCCGGTGAAGTACGTATTGAAGGTGAAAATGGTGAAACAGAACATATTTATGTCTCAGGTGGTATTGTTGAAGTGCAACCACATACAATTACTATTTTATCCGATACAGCAACCCGCGCACATGACTTAGACGAAGCAAGATGCTTAGAAGCCAAAACCCGCGCTGAAGAGGTAATGGCAAATGCTGATACAGATGTAGATATTACAAAGGTTAAAGTATCTATCTTAGAACTTAGTGCACAACTTAAACTGATTGAAAAATTACGCAAACAAAAAAATTAAAATGCAATAGTAATTTTTACTAATATCATATTAGGTAAAAATTTTCCAAGCAAGAATTGCCAAAATGGCAATTCAATAACTGGCACAAATAGCAAACTGTTTATATCGTTATAAAGGGCTGATAATTCCAAATACTCAAGAAAATCCTTTAATAATCTCTCAAATAGATAGTAGTACTTTTGATGATAGCTATAGTCCGTATAAACCTGATATTTTGGTAATAATGGATATTATAAAATTTTGCTATAAAGTGTCTTACAAAAATTGGCAATAATTTTATGATTAGACATTCTGAAATTACACAACTTACTATACAAGAAAAACAACATATTAAATATTTGTTCCACCGTTTATTGTCTATGATTATTTTAGTGGTAGATAAAAAACATAACAAATGAATAATTAGGATTAAAGTAAATTAAATAAAAGTACCCAGAGCAATCATTAGCTATTTTTTAGCCATTTTAAAACACTCAAAACTAACTCTATTCTGCTTTTATCTGCAGGCATTTCTTTGATAATCACAAGTGTATTTTGCCCTTTTAAATGATAACATTTAGGATTCCTCTCAAGTAAATTAATAATTTTATCAAGAGGCACAGAAGTATTTTGCAAAAAACAAATATGCGCCTTATCATCGTAAATTATAATACTTGCAATAGCTAATTCCCGAGCAAGTAATTTAAGACGGCTGCTAGCGAATAAATGCTCAATACTTTCCTCAAATTTCCCAAAACGATCTATCATCTGCTCTTTCATTAATTCAAGTTCTTCATTGCTTTTTGCATTGGCAATACGTTTATAACACACAAGGCGCATATATGCATCTGGTAAATAGTGCTCAGGAATAATACAAGAAATACCGCTATCTATTTTTGTCTCAATTCTAGCATTATCATCAAAAATAGGGCGTTGTCCCGACTTTAATGTTTCAATGGTGCGTTTTAATAAATCGTGATATAGGTGAAATCCAAGCATTTGCATACGCCCGCTTTGTTCTTCTCCAAGCAGTTCACCTGCTCCTCTAATCTCTAAATCATGGCTTGCAAGCATAAAACCAGCACCTAGCTCTTCCAATGATTCAATAGCTTGTAGACGTTTTTTTGCATTAGGTGTTAATGATTTTTGTGGTTTAATTATTAGATAAGCATAAGCTTTATGATGCGAGCGGCCAACACGTCCTCTAAGTTGATGGAGCTGGGCTAAACCAAAATTTTGTGCATTATTAATAATAATGGTATTTGCGCTTGGAATATCAATCCCCGTTTCAATAATAGTGCTACAAATTAAAATATTAAATCGTTGATGATAAAAGTTATGCATCGCCTCTTCTAGTTGCCTAGTTGGCATTTTACCGTGTGCATTGCCAATTTTAGCCTGAGGTATCAACGCTGAAATTTTATCTGTCATCTCAGCTATTGTTTTAACATCATTATGCAGAATAAATACTTGTCCTGCTCGGTGCAGTTCGCGCAAGCATGCCTCTTTAATAACTGCATCACTCCATTCACTCACAAAAGTTTTAATTGCCACACGCCCTTTAGGTGGAGTTGCGATAATAGAAAGTGCGCGCAAATCTCCAAGTGCCATATTGAGCGTTCTTGGAATGGGCGTAGCACTCATAGCTAATACATCACATTTGGTTCTCATTTTTTTTAATTTCTCCTTTTGTCGCACACCAAAACGATGCTCTTCATCAATAATAATAAGTCCTAAATCATCATAATTTATGCCTCCTTCTATGAGTTTATGTGTGCCAATAACAATATCTACCTTACCTGTTGCTAAATCATTAATAATATTTTTTTGTTCTTTAACACTTTGAAACCGTGATAAGCTTTCAATACGTACTGGATACTTCGCAAAACGATCAATAAAAGTACGGTGATGTTGCTCAGCAAGTAATGTTGTTGGAACAAGTAAGGCAACTTGCTTTCCGCCTTCTACTGCTAAAAATGCGGCGCGCATCGCAACCTCTGTCTTACCAAAACCAACATCACCACAAATAACTCTATCCATTGGTACTTCTGCCAACATATCATCAAGAACACTTGCTGTAACACTTAGTTGATCTGCCGTTTCTTCAAATGAAAATTCACCGACAAAACTGTCGTAGGCATCGCTTGGCTTGGGATAAGAAAAACCACTCTGACTTGCGCGCTTAGCATATAACTCTAATAATTCGGTCGCAATATCATATAGGGCATTCACCACTTTTTTTCTGGTATTTTCCCATTTCTTACTGCCTAAACGATTAAGCGGAATATTTTCACTATCTACGCCAACATAACGGCTAACTAAATCTAATTCAGCAATTGGCACCAATAATTTATCATTATGTGCATATACTATCGTTAAAAACTCTTGTAGAATATCATCATGCTTGATTGTACTCAACCCTAAATAATGCCCAACACCATATTTTTCATGCACAACAGCATCGCCTTTTCTAACTTCTACCAGATTCTTAATCTCCTCGCCAAAATCTTTATGCTTAGTGTATTTACGTTGACGCGTAAGTGTTTCACCAAATAATTCCCTCTCGGTAATAATCGCGATACCTTCTAATAATAAACTACGTTTTAATTTGCCAATTGTGCCAGCAATAGGATAATTGCTACAGTTAAAATCATGCCAACCAGAAACTAAATGCAGCTTGTAGCTATAAGGCAAAAGCAATTCACCAAGCAGAGTTTGTCTGCCTAACGATTCGCTTACAAATAATATCCTGCCAGTAAAATTTTGTATAAATGTTAACAATTTAATTAAAGGTTTTTTATACGTTTTATCAATGGTAACTGCTGGTAGCAGGCGCGTTTTATAATTAATGTGCTCCCTGCTTAGTATTTTTTGTTTGACATTTTGTGTAATTAAATGTTTTTTACGTCCAATTTCAGCCAATATTTCGTGCTCGGTTAAAAAAACCTTATTAACTACCAGAGGATATTTTTTAGCAGTTTTTGCCTGCTCATATCGTAATTTAATTTCTTGATACAGTTCCGATACCGTAACGCTTAAATTGTGCTTACTTATAATAATCGCTACTGATTTTATATAATCAAAAAATGTATTTGTACACGCAAAAAATAATGGCAAATAAAATTCCACGCCGCCCGAAAAATACCCTGCTTTAATATTTTCAAGCATATATCCCTTATCGCCAATATAATGCCGATAATTTTTTTCAAATATTGTAATGTCTGCTGTGCTGGTTGCAAATTCTCTCGCTGGTAAAATAGAAAAATAATTAATATCTCCAGTTGAAAGTTGAGTTTCAACATCAAATGTGCGTATACTTTCAATTTCATCGTCAAGTAAGTCTAAACGAATAGCTTCACGTGCACCAATTGGAAATAAATCAAGCAAAGAACCGCGAATACTAAATTCTCCTACTTCTCTAACCATGCTAACTGCATAATAACCAAGTTTTATTAATTTTATAGCAAATTCTTTTAAATTAAGATTATCGCCGATATTTAAGGAAAAATAATATTTAGTGATAAATTCTTTAGGACACAGTCTTTGTGCTAACGCCTGAATGCTACTAACTACAATACCACTACTAAGATTTTGTATTTGTGCCAGTGCCCTTATTCGCTTTGCAATAATATCTTGATGCACCGAAACATTATCATAAGCTAGCACCTCGTAATCAGGAAAATAAATAACAGGGATGTCATCCTTATAAAACAGTATTTCCTCATAAATTTGCTTGCCGCTTGCCACACTATCTACAATCACAAGTACTAATTCTCCCGTTGTCTTAATCCATTCGGCTAAAACAAGTGCTTCACTGCTACCATAAAGCTCACCCCAATAAGATTTTTTACCTGCTTTAAATATTTTAGACGTTTGATACAAACGATTCATAATACTGCTACCTGCTCCGATAGCAACATATCCACCAAGGCAATGAGCGGTAATCCTAACAAGCTATTAGTATCATTTGTTTCAATTGATTTAAGCAATGTGATACCTAAGCCTTCTGATTTAAGGCTACCTGCACAGTTATAAGGTTTTTCTCGCTTAAGATAACGACTAATTTGCTCGCTAGTTAATTTTCTAAAATGGACTGTGGCAATATCAACAATGGTTTGCATAGATTGTGTTTTAGTATTTAACACTGATAGGGAAGTTAAAAATTTAACACACTTATTTGCACTTTGCGTTAACTGCAAAACAGCATTTTGATATGTTTTGGGTTTAGTAAGTATTTCTCTATCTCTAAGTGCTATCTGGTCTGAGGCAATGATAATACCGTTATTTGTTTTAGCAACCTGTCTTGCTTTTTCTTGAGACAAACGATACACTAAATCATAGGCACTTTCACCATGAAATCTTGATTCATCAATATTAGGATGGCAAATACTAAATGGCAATCCTAATTTTTTAAGTATTTGTTTTCTAAAAGGCGAAGATGAAGCTAAAATAATAGACATAAATAAACCGCGTAAGATATTATAAAAACAAAAAAGTATTATAAAATTTATTTTACAAAATATTTTCCTTTGAAAAGAACGAATAAATGAAACCTGCCATTATCGTTGCTGTAGATAAAAATAATTTAATTGGCAAGGATAATAAATTACCATGGCATTTGCCTGCTGATCTTGCTTATTTCAAAAAAATGACCCTAGGTAAAATATTGATTATGGGTAGAAAAACATTCTCCTCTTTTGATGAACCACTTCCACATCGCCATCACATTGTCATTAGTCATCATAAATCAAACGCTCAAGAATATTCTGGCATGATTACCATGGCTAATTCTATTGACACAGCCCTTAGACTATGTGAGCAAAAGTATCCCAAAAAAGAAATTATGATTATCGGTGGTGCAAATGTTTTTAGACAGTTTATTCACTATTGCGATAAAATTTATATGACAAGAATTTGTCATGAATTTGAAGGAGATACTTATTTTCCTAAGATTGATAAAAGAAAGTGGCACCTGGTAAAAAAAGATTGTTATCAGGCAGATAAGGATAATTATTATAATTATTGTTTTTGTGTGCTGGAAAACAGAGCATTACATTAAATTTAGAGCGACCAAAAAATATAAGATAAAAAGGGGCATTACCAAGCCCCTTTTTTCTCAAATTTTGCAAAAATAAGCAACTTACTTGCCTGCTCCCACCTCTTGATTTTTTTGTTCAAGAAGCATTCTTTCATACTCTAGTCTTGCAGCGGCATAGCCTCTTTGATACGCTTCTGCTTGACCTTTGGCATAAGCATCTGCTTGACCTCTAGCATAAGAATCTGCACGACCAGAAAAATCGCTGTCTGTTTTATTTTTAGTATTAAAATTCAAACCAAAATCAGTGTCGTTCATCCAGTCATTATTACCACTAAAAGGTCCCAAGTTCGAACCACTATCAAAAGGACCCCAATTTGAACCGCTATTAAAAGGTCCCCAGTTTGAACCACCATCAAAAGGACCCCAATTTGAACCGCTGTAAGGACCTCCCCAATTATTGTTATAAGGGCTTCCCCAATTATTGTTATAAGGGCTTCCCCAATTATTATTGTTATTATAAGGACCTCCCCCTCCCCAACCCCATGCCAAAACAGACACAGAAGCTGTTAAGGTAACAATGGCAATTAGCCTAGTAAATATTTTCATATTTTATCTCCAAAAAATTAACTAACATGAGCAGGAAAACTATCTATTATCATAAACTCACAAAGAAACCTGCAGGGGGAATTGTACACTACATTTTTCTGAAAAGCAAATAAATATTAAAAAATTATAATATTTTAATAAATAGCCTGTAGTAAAACAAAAATAGCAAAAAAATAATATAATTGCTATTTTTATTAAGCTGTAAATCTAAAAATTGGTATATAAACAACTTTCTGATTTTTTAATGTGTAAACAATGATAAAAGGACAAAACATTATGCATAGTTTTATAGGTTTATTTACTTTAAGGTAGCAGAAATTTTACTAGGCGTTACTAAGTTTTTTGGGGAGTAAGTTTATCTATTTTTTAAGTTATCATACTCACTAACTAACACCAGGATTCACTACATTTTTTTAATACTTAGATTTAAACTCTATTCATTTCTTCTAAGTTGCTATCAATATCACCTAACTACGTGCGTAGTAAAGAAAAAGCAAATAAATTTATATCTCCTCATTATTGAAATACTATCTTTTTTAGAAAATGCTACTTTACAAATATCGTAAATATCGCCTAATGTTCTAGTTAGGACTCACGAAAATCTTCAAGTAAAATTCCTGACTTTATAGAGTCAATTCTATGTTCGCGCCAAGGCTCCTTTAATGCTTGCTCTTCCCAGTTACGCATAGACTTAATTGAAAGTAACAGGCCTACATATTTTGAGGCTACAGAGCTCAATGTCAAACCATAAGTTTGAATACGAAACACTACTGGTGCAAAAAATGCATCTACAACAGTAAATTTATTACCCGCTAAGAACGGACCGCCAAATCGGAGCAAACCTTCACTCCAAAGTTCATCAATTCGTGAAATATCTTGTAACAAAGATTTAGATTTTTTACTGAGTTTAATACGTAAGCCACAATTCATGGGGCACTGTTCTCGTAGAGCAGAAAAGCCTGAGTGCATCTCAGCTGTGACACAGCGGGACCACGCCCGAGTATTAGATGCTACTGGCCATATTCCTGTATGTTTCTCAGCAAGGTATTCAATGATAGCTAGTGAATCCCAAATCACTTTACCTTCATCAATTAAACAAGGAACTAATCCACTTGGGCTAAATGTTCTAAATTCTTTCCAATTTGATCCCTCTTTAAAAGGCGATATCTTTTCATGAAATAAAATAGATTTCTCTTTCATCAAAACCCACGGACGAAGTGACCATGATGAGTAATTCTTATTTGCAATATGAAGTGTATACACTTTAAGTTCTATTAAATGTAAAATACAAATACGAGTCTAACGCTCTAATAAAAGGTTAAAAAATGCTTATCTATAATTGCTGAAACATACCAAGCCCAAGTTTTTTAATTCCTCATTGGGATTTTTGTAATAGTTTATCATAGACCCCCAACTCATCAATTATAATCTAATACTAAAATTCAAAAGAGGCGTAGCTGATTCACTGGAGCTACTTGTTATACTTTAAATTCTGATTCCCCGATTTCTTAGAATTAATGTAAAAAGTTAAATTAAACTTATCGTCAAAAATCGTTAGTACAGCTTTCTTCAAGCTGGATATGCAGTGGGGTCATGCTCTAGTGGTTCAATTATCTCTCCTAGCAGTTTTTGATTGAATGATGAATTGCTTTTATTTTTCTATGTAAGTATGTTTTTGTACAAATATCATTTTCATCGGCAATCTCAATTTCTTCAGCTTCTATTAGTTTCATGATAAATTGCAACCTTTCAACTAGAGAATCATTCTTATCCAGAAGCCATTCTTTCACAATACGAGAATCTTCCAATAAATGATAAAGCGCATTCTCAATGACATGTGCGTCTTGATATGACCACGCAATAATACATTGAGCTTGAATAGGTGACTTAGTGCTACTAATTTGTTATAAACGACTAATGATAGTTAAATTCCACTACCGATAATACCTACTTCTTTGTATGGAATGTCAATATTATTGCCAACATCAATATATCTCATTACGTAAACTATTGTATATTTATTTTTCATTAAAAATTACTATTTTCAGAAAGCATAAATATTATTATCAGGGCGTACATCATCTTACAAACTCTCTCAAAAATAAAGTTACGTAAAAATAGGTATTGTAACACCTTGTGAGACTCGATTCTAGAGTCGCTTATTGATTGTCATTTTATAAAGTGTTCGGTCTTTTTTAAAAAATTGGTGATAAAGTGCAGCAAAGATATGTCCTAGTATTAGAAGCCACACGACCCATGCCCCTAGTATTTCTTTATGAATAAAGTCTATAGGTTCTTCAAATTCTTTGAATGTTATACCAAGCCTATCACTAATTAAAGACACAAATAATTGCGTGTCTTCAAATTTAAGTATATCAAATATAAAAAAATACTCCGTATTCACCCCAGTCCCTATATATCCTGTGACAGGCATAACTATCATAATGGCATATAGTGCATAGTGGCCTACATGCACTGCTAAATGTTCAAGTTTAGTACCTGGTTCTAAGTCTGGCACTTGATTACTCATATGCCAAACAATTCGAAGTACTACAATAACTGCAATAGTTATCCCAATTGATAAATGAAGCTGAAGAGCAATCCAATTTTCTAGTGTCTTTTCTTCTGTAAACCAATGTCGATAATAAACACTACAATAAGATGCTAATAGCAGGTTAATAGTAATAAAATTTTGCTTAGATTAGGGGGATAGATTTGATAAGGTAATTAATGACGCCACTTAGTCTAACTAAACTAGACACTAAAGTAATAAAAATCCAAGAGAAGAGATTTAAAACGTAAATTTGTAATGAGAATAGCAAATGCTCACTTAAAATTATAATCACCAGATGCATAATAAAGACTAATGCTAATATAGCTGTTATCACTTTTGGTAAAATCTAGTAACACAGTATTAAGGATTAATATTTCCTGTTCTATACATGCTTAATAAGCTAATAAATACTACAGTAGAATAACCAAGTGCTATAAACTATAAAATGCAATATTTCACGGTATCTAAGAAACATCTCTTAGAATCAGCTATTGGAGCAAAATACATCATATCTACTGTATTAAAGTCAGATGGAATAAACAAATTCAATTTATAAGTGACTATCACTTTGAATGTACACATAACAATTTACAAAAGCTTAAATTATTACTACTTTGATGATGTTTTTTGAAAAGCCTTATTTAAGATAAAAACAACCAAGAAATAATGTTAGCAAGAATTAGCAAAGTAATTCAACTTTATCCGCAACATGAAATATACAACTCTAACCAAGGAAATCTAATCAGCGCACAAAACAAATAATTGATTGGATTTCTATCTACGCTAAAATAGCTAGCAAAAGAAATACTGCTATTATCTGCCAATGTTAACAACTCTCTTATCTTATCACTCTCATCCTATAAAGATAAGGATTTTCAGTCTTTGCTTGCTACTTTACTCATGCCTTTATACGCGGGCAGATGTGCAACTCTATGATTATCGAGTAGTCAAGCAGATTCCACATAGTCGGGCGGACTTCACCCAAGGGCTTGAGATTAAGGATGGGAATCTCTACCAGAGCACCGGACTCAATGGGTATTCCAAGTTGCAAGTATTTGAACTTGCTAACGGCAAGTTGCTACGGCAACAGCCCCTGGAGAAGTCCTATTTTGGCGAGGGCATTACGCTGTTTGGGGATAAAATCATTCAACTAACCTGGCATAAGCGGCGGGCTTTTATTTATAACCAAAAGACATTCAAACGAATTGGAGACTTCGCATTACCAGGTCAGGGCTGGGGCTTGAGCAATGATGGTAACCGCCTCATCTACAGTGATGGCAGCAATCAACTACGTTTTATTGACCCGACCAACTGGCAAATCACAGGCAGTGTGGCAGTGAAGGCTTATGGATGTGACATACATTATCTTAATGAACTGGAATGGACCCCAGACTATCTCCTCGCCAATGTCTGGCAAAGCGACAGCATATTAATGATCGACATGGCAACCGGTTTGGTGAGGGGGCAAATACTATTACATGGCTTGTTGCCCGCATCAGAATGGCAACAGAGCACCGGCCTGCTCAACGGTATCGCCAGAAACCCAGCTGACGCAAGTCTTTGGATTACTGGTAAGCGCTGGCCCTGGATTTACCAGATTGAGTTACTTCCCAGAGAAAATTCTAATGGGGACAATCGCCAAGCCTTTGCCCAGGCACTCAACCAATCGGGCTTCCCTTGCAATCTCTCTCAACAAAATGCTTATTAAAGGGATCAAATCATGAACTTTAACTTTGATAACACCTACGTCCAGCTTACTACCCACCTTGCAACTCATCCAGGTCAATCACTCACTGACAACACTCCTTAGTATGGACCCTTAAGCCAGCTTCTTGTAAGAAGGTATCAATGTTATCGCTACTAACCTCCTTGCTACTAGTGCCGAGCCCATTGCTACCATCTGTGTGGGATATTAGTATTGGTCGGAATAATTTGTTAGGTTATTCCTTAATAATAAAAACTAATATTTAATCTACACCTTGTTTCTTTATTTTTGATAATTGTGATTTTATATAAAAAAGACCAACCCAAGATACTAGAACAAAAAGATATATAAATAAATCATGATTAATAGTCGCAAATAAATTCCAAAGAGCATGTAGCCCCATACCAAAAAAAAGCATCCACAAAAAATAGACTAAACTTTTTTCTTTAATAAGAAGGCTTCCAAGTGCACCACCCCAAACTGCAGAAAAAACAGCATGGGCAGGATTTGCTCTAATAAATAAAACTTCATCATGTTGAGTAAAATAATATATGTTTTCTATCATAGCAAATCCTAGAGCACATAAAACAACATAAAATAATGCAATTCTCTTTGAGGTTAATCTATTACGCATTAAAAGTAACACAGAAAATAATTTTGCTAACTCTTCTACAGGTCCAGCAATCATAGAAGTTTTATCTAGTAGTGGCACTATCTCGTATTTTGGAATTTTTTCTTTTATTTGTTCTGTATAGCTAAATATCCACCAGCTTCTTTCAACCTCTCTTATTATCTCTTCATAAGCGATATTATTCCAAAATGGATAAAGGAAGGTGATGCTCAGTATAATAGATAAAAATCCACATATAAACAAAGCAATTAAAGCATAGGTAACACTTAAATTCCCCTCTTGATTGTTAAACCAAAGCGTTATTAAAATTGCATAAAAACAAGTAATAATAAGGGCTGAATTGTGAAAAACATCAATTTTATCGTGCGTATCACTGAATAATGCAATAATGAGTAAAATAGTAATAATTAATATTAGAAGCCATTTTGCAGGCAAAGAATCTAAAAATAGAATGAATAGCACTATCAGTATGAAAATGATGAAAAATTCCATAATTTTTAGTTTGCATTAAAATAATCACAAATGAAATACAGCTATTAGTAGGCATCCTAAAGACCTATGGATTACGACAGTCTCTAACAACTAGCTTTATCATAATTTGTTAATTTTTACATCATTTTATTTAAAAAATAACATTAAGGCAATTTAAGACTATGTTAACACTTGTTTTATATCTTACATCACAACAAAAGATAACAAGTGTAATATTTAGTCCACTATCTGGGCTACAGCACATATGCCATAACTAAAGAAGCAGGTATTATTGGTCAGCATACTAACAATTTTCCCCTATTTTTGCCTTGATCTTATGATTTTAGGTTTTATGACTGGTTTGATACTTTCTATAGTACTTATTAATTTTGCCAGTAATATAGCTCTTCTTTATCTAAAGCAGAATGCATGGAGTATTATGGAGATTTGGAGATAAAATTCGTTTAAAACACTATAACTATAGTTATTTAAAAGCATCATATCTAAAACTATTGCTAACGCTCAAACCCACTTATTTTAAAACACAGTGGAGCAAAGATCTAATTCAGTGATTTGCTGTGTGCTTATAACAAGACTCACTTCTCATGCAGCTTTATTATAAAATTGTTATTCTTAACAAGAAATTTTGAATTTTTGTTAAAACTTTCATCTTTACTAAATTTAAAAGGATTAGTTAGTTTTTTAATCCTTATGTTTTTTTCCAAGGCTTTTATAACAATCATAATTTCATAATTATTTTTATTCTCAATCCCAAAAGTTACTTCTGAATTTGAAATTTTAAATTCAAGACTTTTTAATGCTGTAGTTTTTACTTCCACAAAAATCCATTTATTATATTCATTTTTATATTTTATATCATAATGCTTATTATCATCGCCACTAGGGTTAATATTTGCTTTTTTTGCGGAACTAGAATCCCAAATTACATTTTCATTGCCAAATTTCTCTTTCAAAGATTTAAATACTATTACCTCTCCAATGAATCCTAATTCTTCTTTATCTAATATTTCAAATTTTTTAAAATTTCTTTTAGATCCCCTTTTTTCATTTCCTTCAATAACAACTTCAGGTTTTGTTGAATTTATCTTTTCAATGTTAGTTATTGGGTTCTCAGAACTTATTAAGTTATATAAAGCTTTAAAATCACCTTTAGGTATTTTGTGAGTATTGTTATTAAAATGTATTTCTTTAGAATTATCTGGTTTGTCAATAAAATCTTGATATTCTTTAATTGTTTGTTCATATTCCCCAAAATAGATAAGACTTCTTAATTTAATATTATCTTCAATTATCTTATTTAAGGCTACTTTATCAAGTGATTTAATTTTTTTCTCAAGTATTTTAAGATTCTTCTTATAAATATTGCTGATTTCTATATCATCGTGTTTTGCAGATAAATCAATTTGAAATTTATTTTTTATTTTTTCATAAAATATTTTGTTTATTTTAATCTTAACCGAGTTTTCAATTGAAAATTGATGAAATTCTTCAAACTTAGATTGTTCTTCAAGAAAGGTTTCTTTTAATTTTTCTGGTTTGTCTTTTAATAAATTGAAAAGTAATATTTCAAACTTTTTTTGGTTATCATGCTTAAACTGTTGAAGTTGATTTAAAAAGTATTCTTCTATATCAAGTATGATAGTTGAATTTTTATTAAATACAGGAATATCAATACTTATATTGCTAAATAATTGGACTATAGTTGGAAAATTAGATAAATCATTAATATCCTCATAATTAAGCTGAAATTCTGCAATATCTTGGTTAGTAGTGGCACATATTAACTTTTTAAATTCTTCATCTTTATATTTCCGATCTTCATATGTCTTATTTAGTGAAGATAAAATTGAAAACCAAAATTGCATTTTTGGGTCATCTACTACATTCAGTCTTTTTTTAGCATTTTTAAGTTTTTCAAGATTATTATCATCTAACTCTGTTTTAATAATATGTGTTCTTTTTTCAATGTTAGCTTCAAATAATCTTGAGAATGAAACCCTATGCGCATCAACCTTTAAAATACTACTATAAATCTCAGCAATAACATCTGGAAATATGGGATTAAGTTGTAACGCATTAAAATCTTTATATTCTTTTGAACTGTCAACGAGCAAATATATTTCATTCTTATTTTTAATATGAATAAATTCATAGGGCTTTAACTCAAAGGCTTTTGTAGTTCCATTATGTTTATATTCTGCCTTGATGAATTCACATATACTAATCTTACTATTTTTTACCCGCTTCAGTTCATCTTCATTTTTATCTTTAGCTAAACGAAATGCGTATATGTATGGCTTTAACTCATTAATTTCATTTTGAAAATTTGAATTTAAACAATGATAATTAGGTTCCTCTATTAATTGAAAATCTAATTTATCTAATGGTTTTACGCCAAATATTCTTTCAACTTTTTGCTGTCCTTTTCTTTTCTCTATTGTAATTGTAGGAAATTGTTTGATGATTTCTTCACCAAATGTTTTATTTTCAATGTAATACGTATCAGATACTTTTTCGTATGAATACAAACCATTCAAACTACAAAACACATATCCATTTTTGATGAATTCTAAATATTTTTCAGATTTTTCATCAATTGTTTTTTCATCAATATTTTCAATTATTTCTCGATAAATCTGTTTTGCCTTGCTACCATCTTTATCAATATCTTTCAAATTAACTAGCATCGAATAAATTGTATCAGTAGAAAAATTACTAATTTCTTTATTTACTCCAATTCTTATAAGATAACGGTTAATATCTTCTTTTGATATTTTTTTATCCTTAAATAATTGATGCTCATAATTTATTTTTGGGATTTCAATAAATGGAGAAAAATTCTTTGTAATGGTTTTAGAAATGCAACATTTTGATGGTTTTGATGCTTTATTAGTTTCTGTATTAAGCCATTCTAACTTTAACATTTGCCACAAAATATAGGATGGCACATTAGCTTTCTTTACATAAGCGTTGTGTTGTTTATTTGTAATTGAAAATTTAACTTGACTATCTGGATTTGTTTCATTTTTTTCGGTAATGCTACTGTCATGGTCTAACCAAAACAATATGTTTTCATTGGAATTATTTTTTAATATTTCTTCTAAATCTTTAATTGTTTCTGCTTTAATTCCATTTATCGAAAATCCTTTATTTTTCAGCTCAGCAAATGATGTCAAAGTAGCATCATGCTTATATATTCTTGTCTTTTCATAAGGAAAATTCTTTATAGTAAATTTACCATATTCTTGATTCTTAACAGGAATTAATTTCTTCCTTGGATATTCTTCAACCCCTAACCATAAAAGAAAATGGTTGATAAACTTTTTTCCTTCAATTCCTAATATTTTTGGACTACCGGCTAATTTACTTTTATCATATTCAAAAAGAATTTCACATAGCTTGTTTTCATATTCCTTACCTAAGTAAGCATCACTAACTTTTGTCTCTCCATTGTTTTTATTTAAAATCGGTATAGAAACATTAGGCAGGATTGTAATATCAATATTTTTTTTATCTTTGTTGGATATATATAATTCATACAAATTTGAAATTAAATCTTTGATAGAATTTCTCCTACCTATTTTATTTGTCTGGTTATTATTAAAATTACCAACAATTCGCCTAAATATTTCACCAAATCTACAAACCTTTACATTAAAGAATTTTAAATAATTTTCTATTTCTTCTGCTTTTTCTGACTTAAATATTTGTTTGAGATGCACATATAACTCAGAGCTTATTATTTTTAAATTTAAGTCTAATGGAATATCTATTTTTTCGCCACTTGGGGGTAAGAATATCTCAGAATTTGAATCAATTATTGCGTCACCTTGGTCAATAAAAATATTAGGTAATATTTCTCTTTTAACTTCTATATCTCCATAATCCTTAATTAAATAGGAAATTAATTTTGCTCTTTCTCCTATTTCTAATTGTTCTGATATTTCTGATATAGTACTAAACAGATACTTTTTATCATAGGGTTTTAATTTTAACCAATTTAGTATTTGAATTATTTTTTTGTCTTCTGTAAATAAAAGTAAGTTTCTGAACTTATCTTTTGGTAAAACTTCTGCATAATTATTCTCATGGAACACAGGTTTATCCTTGTAAGAGATATATTTGTTGCTAATTGTTGGGAATACCTTATTTTCTTTGATTTTACTTTTTAGCTTTTCAGCAAAATCATTGTCCTCAAAAAAGGAGTCTATTGAATCATTATTATAAAAACTTAATAATTTTAGTGCGTTGTAGGATATCTTATCGCTTGATATTTGCAGAGCAGTATCAATAAGCAATTGAATTAATTCAGTCAATAAAAATTTATTACGTCCTTTTGTATCGTTGTTCAGTTCATTTCTATTAGAAGACAATTCAAATGTGCCATGTATAATAGCAGGGAATGGGAATTTTACCTTTGTTTTAAAATACGAATAAAGCCTACCAACTCTATCATCAAGGTTTTCATTCCAAGCAATTTTTAGTTCATAGTTTTTACCTCCATGCTCTCCCTTTCTTGTTTTTATACTCCATTCCTTTTCAAGTGTTTCGTTTTTGTCATCATTAAATTCTTTAATGAGTATTTTATTCTTAAAAATTTCTTTTTCTATTTTAAAATTTTTCTTTGGACTTTCAATAATAATCCTTTCAAGGTTATTGAGGAATAGTAAAACTTCCTTGTTTATTTCATTATTGATTTGTTCTTGAATATCATCTGTTTGGTTTTCTTTTAAATCAATTACGATATATGTATCATAATCTTTTAAAGTATCAGGGATTTTTTTTAATATTTTTGGACACCGTAATATTGCAATTGGGAATTCTTCTTGTGTTTCTTTTTTATCTAGTTCTGTTCTAATTTTAGCTTTTTGTTCTATCAATGATTTTAAAAAGTCTATTGCATTTTTACGTGAGAATTCAATTGCAAAATCATAATTTTTTATAGTTATTTTATTTGCCCAACTTAAAATAGAACGAAATCCTAATCCTTTTTGTCCAACTTGATTTGATTTAAATTTTTTAGAACTTAAATGACTATACATTAAGGATTCAATACCATCTTTTGAAAATTCCTTACCATTATTTGCAATAATTAGTTGATTTTCTGAAAGTTTAATATAGCAGACTTTCTCTTTCTCTGTTATAGCTTCATCATCAGCATTTTGGAGCATTTCAAGAAGTTGCCTCCCATTGTATTCTTCAATTTTTTCAATTTCTTCTCGATAATCCCCAATTATAATATTTGAGTCATTAAGATATATGCCTCTTCTTTTTTCTAGAGTATCTTCAATAAAATCTATCATGGTTTCATCGCAGTCAGCCCTTTTGCTTTATAGTATTCATATCTCTCTTTATGTTTAGAGATGGTCAATAGGTTCAGCTTTAATGGAAATACCCTAGCTTATCACAATCTGGCATGCGACAATGATTTACTTAGATGTTTAAGTCTTTATCAAGTGGGTTTACTACCTTTCTAGGCACACTCTATCTTTGTTCATAGAGCAGTCCTAGGTTTAATGTAATTATTGAAGGTAGAATTTTTTACCCTACAATAACTATGCGCTTTTGGCGGAGTGGACGGGACTCGAACCCGCGACCCCCTGCGTGACAGGCAGGTATTCTAACCAACTGAACTACCACTCCTTAAATTTTAGATGTGGTGGGTGCTACAGGGCTTGAACCTGTGACCCTCGCCTTGTAAGGGCGATGCTCTCCCAAACTGAGCTAAGCACCCAAAAAAAATAGCCAAATCAAACAACAACTTGGCTATTTACAACAAGAATGAATAAAAAAATATTATCTGTTTACAGACTCCTTAAGCAATTTACCAGCTTTAAAAGCAGGCACATTACTCGCCTTAATTTTTATGGTTGCACCCGTTTGTGGATTTCTACCGGTCCTAGCTGAGCGTTTTCTTACCAAAAAACTACCAAAACCTGTGATGATTACTGAATCATCGCTAGATAATTCTTCGGTTATCGTATCAGTCATTGCATCTAAAGCACGTGCAGCCTCTACTTTTTTTAAGCCTGACTTGTCGGCGATTGCCGCTATTAAATCTGATTTATTCATTCTACCTCCTTAAAGTTAAATATTTAAAAACCCAGCACCAAACTCTTCCAAAAGTCAACACAGGGTGGATTATCCATCTAAAAGCTAGACTTGTCAATATATTTTCACCTCAAATATCAAAATAATATAACTGAAATTAATTTAATAAAAGCTTTGTATAAACTAATTTTAATTTGTTTCTTCTGATTTTATTATCCAAAAGAGCATTTTTAAAAATTTTACTTACCCTAAAACGAAAAGAAATAAAAAAGATAAATACTAAGACAGTAAAAAATATTTGGAAATAATAGTTAGTAATAATTATGTAAAATCTACGCACTTAATCTAAGACATTAAAGTTACCATCATTTTTTTAATTTAGGTTAAAATAGCACCCGCCTTGCTTGACTCATGCGAAACTCATAACCTATTCTTTTGAGCAAGCTGTAAATGACTGGTTAAGTTGATGCTACTTTTAATAACCAGATTTTTATAACCAATAGGAATAATAATGCGACATTATGAAATTATAATTATTGTACACCCGAATCAAAGTGTGCAAATGCCTGAGATATTAAAAAAATATCAGGATATAGTTAGTGAAGGTGGTGGGATTGTCCATCGTTTAGAAGATTGGGGTAGGAAGCACCTAGCTTATTCCATTCACAAAGTTTATAAAGCACATTACGCATTATTTAACATTGAATGCTCAAAAGAAGTACTGGATAAATTGAGTCATAATTTTCGTTTTAATGATATCATTCTTAGAAATCTCATTATTAAGCGCAAAAAGAAAATCACTGAAGATTCTGTTATGAAACAACGGCAAGAAGCACAAAATAAAGAGCAAAAAACAAAAGCAAATACAAAAATAGGAAATAAATAATGGCTAAAGCAGTAAAAAATAAAAGACGCAAAATATATCAATTTGTTAATGACTATTGCCGTTTTACCGCAGCAAATACTAAAGAAATTGATTACAAAGATGTTGAAATTTTGCTTAAAAATATTGATGAAAGCGGTAAAATCACGCCAAGTCGATTAACGGGGACCCACGCCCATTTTCAAAGGCAGCTGACTAAGGCGGTCAAGCGTGCGCGCTATCTTGCACTTATTCCCTATACTGATAAACACAAAAAATAGGAATATATTGTGAAAGTTATTTTATTAGAAGAAGAACAAAAATTAGGTCCTTTAGGTGCGGTTGTTCGCGTAAAGGCAGGTTATGCACGCAATTATCTAATTCCGCAGCACAAAGCAAAATTTGCTACAAAAGAAAATATTATCCTTTTTGAAAAGGAGAAAGCAACGCTTGAAAAAAAAGCGGCAAAAGCTTTAGAAGATGCACAAAAACAAAAAGAAGCGATGCAAGGTCTAGCTTGCACACTAGAGGCGCAAGCAGGAGATGAAGGTAAATTATTTGGCTCAATTGGCACAACAGCTATTGCTAAAGCACTCGGCGAATTAGGCTTTAATGTAGAAAAACGCAACATTAAATTATCAGATACTCCCATTCGCCATACGGGCGAATATAATGTTTCGATTACACTACATAGCCAAGTTTCTACTACCATTAAAGTAATTGTTAGCGCAAATCATCGCTAAAAATTTATAATATATTCCAATAATTATCTTTTAAAAATAACAAAGTGGAAAATATTGCTATTTTTAGCCATGAATTTATTTTTTGATATTTAGACCTATTAAATATTATCTTATGACATCCGGTCTAGGAAAATATATCACTCGGGCAATATTATTTTTGTGCTCATTTATATTCGTTATTTTTCAGACGCATTTTATCGCTATAATAAGTAGTAGCAATTTATTACAAATATAATTGCACTTAATTTTATCTAAAATAATGCAACTAGAAGAAAACAGGCACGTCAATTATTCTAAACAATCAGAACAATCTGTACTAGGCGGGTTATTGCTAGATAATCGTGCGTGGGATGATATTGCTGATATTATAAATATTGATGATTTTTATATGCCTAACCACAAAATTATATTTGAAACCATTGCCATTTTAATTGAACATAATAGAGTAGCAGATGTACTAACGGTAAAAGAATATTTAAACAAAAAAAATGATTTAGCTAACGTTGGTGGCTTTGATTATTTAGCTGAGCTGATAAACACCATACCGAGTATTGCTAATGTAAAAACTTATGCAAAACACATTAGAGATTCATCCATTGTGCGATCGCTCATTAGTGCGTGTGGAAAAATTAGCGAAAGTGCTTATCGTCTTTCTGGCATTGAAATAAATGATGTAATAGATCAAGCAGAAAAAGAAATATTTAGTGTAGCAGAACGCTGTCTTCGTCTACAAAGTGTGGCAAATATTAAGGATAAAATTACGCATATCAGAAAGCAGGTAGAAGATATTGCTGAGCATGGTACAAATTATACTACTACTGGTTTTAATGACCTAGACCGTATCATATCTGGCTTACCAAAGGGAGATTTAATTATTGTAGCAGGCCGTCCTAGCATGGGTAAAACTGCTTTTGCAATGAATATAGTAGAACATATTGCTATTCATGCAAAAGAAAAAAAGCCTGTGGCAATTTTTAGTCTTGAAATGTCCATTGATCAACTCATCATGCGCCTTATTGCTGCAATGGAAAAAATTGATGTAGGAAAAATTAAAAATGGTAAGATGAGTGATAGCGATTGGCACCGTTTTAATAAAGCAACTACAGCTTTAAAACATGCCAATATTATTATTGACGAAACACCTGCAATTACACCTATTGAAATTCGTGCGAAATGTCGTAGACTCAAACGTCAATATCCTGAACTTGCACTTATCATGGTGGATTATTTGCAGCTAATGAGTGTCAGCGGTAATATGGAAAATCGTGTACAAGAAATCTCGCATATCTCAAGAGCACTTAAAGCTCTTGCACGCGAATTAAATATTCCTGTAATGGCTCTTTCACAACTCAATCGTGCAGTAGAGGGCCGTCCAAAACAAAAAAAAGGGCGTATACCACAAATGGCAGATTTAAGAGAAAGCGGTGCTATTGAACAAGATGCAGATATTATCGCCTTTATTTATAGAGATGAAGTGTATCACGATGATGGTTATTCTAATCCTGATGAAATTGGCAAAGCTGATATTAAAATTGCTAAAAATCGTAATGGACGCATTGCTAACATTCACCTTGGCTTTCAAGGAGAGTTTGCACGGTTTGTAGATTTAGCAAACGAACGAGACGAAGCACTTATATCCAGTGATATTGATGAAATTTATCAAAATAATTTTAATGATAAAGATAATGATGACGCAACTGAATTGCTTAATAATCCAAATAATGGGTTTTAATTTTCATTACTTAAAGTTTTAAAAATCTGCCAGATATTATTTTTTGTTAGTCAAATGATATGCTAGCAACTGCATTTATCTCACAATCAGCGCTCAAACATAATTTAGAAATTGCTAGAAAGAATGCACCGCAAAGCAAAATTATTGCAGTGATTAAAGCAGATGCTTATGGTCATGGCGTGCAAAATGTTATCTATGCTTTAGAAAAAGCAGATATGTTTGCAGTTAGCAAGCTAACAGAAGCACGTGAGGTGCGGCAATTAAGCAATAAACCAATTTTAATTTTATCTGGATTTCACACTCAAGATAATTTAAAAGAGATAGCGCATTATCAACATCATCTTGTTGTTCATCATATTAGTCAAAGTAAGTATTTATTTAATTTTAAACAACCGCTACATATTTGGCTTAAAATTGAAACGGGTATGCACCGTTTAGGTTTAGCTAAAAATGATTTAAAAAACCTGCTTGAAAAATCTCAAAAACATCCACATATTCGTATTGAAGCACTGATGAGTCATTTATCTAGCGCTGATGAAATAAAAAATACTAACAAGCAAAACATTAGTCTAATACAACTAAAAAAACTAATACAGCTCGCGCCAAAAAATCTACCTAAAAGTTTGGCAAATTCTGCTGCTATTTTAGATTTTAAGGTAGCACATCTTGATTATGTGCGCGCAGGTATTATGCTTTATGGCATCTCCCCCTTTCATAACATACATCCTGACTTAAAACCTGTAATGACACTAAGCGCGCCAATTATTGCTACTAAAATATTAGCTAAAGGAGATAAGGTTGGTTACGGGCAAACTTATAGTGCGCCCAATAAAACACATATTGCTATCATTGCTATCGGTTATGCAGATGGTTACCCACGCAGTGCTCAAAATGGCACACCTGTGCTGATTAATAGCTGTCTATGTTCTTTAATCGGCAGAGTTTCTATGGACTTAATTTGCGTTGACTTAAAAAATACTAAGGCTAGTGTAGGTGATGAAGCAGTACTTTGGGGAAAGGGTCTGGCTGCTGAGATTATTGCAAAGCATAGTAATACTATTGCTTATGAATTACTAGCGCGTATAGGCAGACGTGTACGTTATCAAATCAGCCCTTAAAAATTTTATTTGGATAAATAATTTAAAAGAAAAAATATTATGCAGCAACTTATTCAAATCAGTGATTGTCATCTTGCATATAAATCTGTAATGAATGGTGTTAATACACGCATGAGGCTCAAACGCATTATAAAAAATATTAATAGCAAATCACATCATGCACTCATTGCTACAGGTGATTTAGTCAATATGCCAAATTCTAAAAATTATCAACTTCTTACATATTTTCTTATGCAACTGAAAACAAAACATATCTCTATTATTGCTGGTAATCACGATAATATTAACTTGATGCGTACGCACCTAATGCCCTATATAATGCGCACTATTTTATTAGATTACTGGTGTATTATTTTGACGGATTCTGTAGTTAATGGGCAAGTTTATGGTATGCTTAGTACTAAAGAGCTGATGCGCCTAGAAAGAGAAATAATTGATACAACTAAGCCTTATGTTTTTATCGGACTACATCATCCGGTTGTAAAAATGAACAGTACTTGGGATAACATGCAATCCTTGCGTAATGCTAAAACGCTACTAGCTCTACTGAGAAACTATAGTAAAGTCAAAGCAGTTAGTTTCGGCCACAGCCATGAATATAAAGTATTTAATAAATCAGGTTTACGCATTTACAGCTGCCCTTCTAGCGCTAAACAATTTACGAATTACCGCAGATACAGCAGTGCTTATATGATATTCAAATTATTGAACAGTGGTAATATTAATCACGAAGTTGTATGGATTTAAAACAACGCGAGTTAAATGTACGCGCACTTTATGAAAATCGCGCATTAAAATTTAATAAAGATGTTAGTTATTTATTTGATGCCAATTATCTCAAAATAATGCGTCTTGTATCTCATTTACGCACTATAAATTCTTATGATATTGCACGTATCAATAAACAAAATGCTGTGCGTCCTTTGCATTTGTGGAAGCACCAAAATGCACCTTATACTACTATTATCACGCTCAGTCATTTATTTTATTTAGAAGAAAAAATGGTGAAACGTCCTGATATTAAAATTAAAATATGCTTTGATTCTGCCACTGCTGAAACACTTTCTGTCTGCAAGCAAAAAATTATCAACAAAAACCATCCCTATATTAGTCGCTGCCAAGATATTGAAATTAAATGGGAACTTAATACTTTTCTTGAAAAGTGGCTTGATTATTGCCTCGCACAAAATTACCAGTGGCAGTATAAACAAAATAAATGATAAAAAATAATCAAAAATGGCAACGCAAACAAAAAGAAATACTACGAAAACAGTAAAACAAATAAACCATCTTGTCATTGCTACCTCTTCACGGGCGCTATTTAATTTGAGCGAAAGTCACCAAATTTATAAAACTAAAGGTGTTGAAGCTTATAGATGTTCTCAAGAGAAGAATGAGAAAAAAATCCTCACGCCAGGAGTAGGATTTATGATGATTAAAAAATTGCTTAATCTTAGCAGTGAAGAAACGCCTATTGACGTGGTTCTGCTTTCAAGAAACAGCGCTGAAACTGGACTTAGAGTTTTTAATTCAATTGCACATTACAAATTAAATATTACAAGAGCTGCGTTTACTAGGGGCGCGCCTGTGAGTGATTATCTACGTGCATTTAAGAGTGATTTATTTTTATCATCAAACTATAAAGATGTGAAAACTGCACTGAACTCTGGCTTTGCAGCTGCAGATATTGTAATGTCTAAAACAAAAAAATGTGCTAATAAATCTAAACAGCTTCGTATTGCTTTTGATGGCGATGCAGTAATTTTTTCCGACGAAGCTGAAACTGTTCATCAAGTAAGTGGCTTAGATGCCTTTGAAAAAAGCGAACAAAAATCAGCAAATATGCCACTTAACCCCGGACCCTTTAAAGCATTTTTAGAATCACTGCAAAAATTGCAATCTACTTTCCCTGAGGAGAATAATCCTATTCGCACCGCACTTGTTACTGCACGCTCTACTAAAACACAAAAACGCGTCATTCACACTATGAAAAAATGGGGCATTCGCATTGATGAAACATTTTTCTTAGGCGGCATGGATAAGGCAGAAATTCTAGAAGCCTTCGCTGCTGATATTTTTTTTGACGACCAGAAACAGCATTGTCAAAATACTAAAGATAGCGTCTCTACTGCACATGTGCCCTTTGGAGTTATGAATTAAAATCAACTATTTGATAAATGATAAAGAATTTGTAAAACAGATGGGGTTGCTTTATTTGAAAAAATTTAGAGTTGGTGTAAAAGGAAGAAAATGGATATTAATTACTGATGGAGAGGATCTCTTTTACACACCGAATGAGGATATAAGATCTTTATCTCACCCGCCAGATAGCCAAGTTATAGCGAGAGATGCACAACTATTGGAATGGGGGCAGATAGATTCCAGCATAACCAAGTTTTTATGGAGCATGAGAAGAAATCTTTAAAAAGAACGACTCTTATTTATGAACATATCTCTTCATGGAGTAAACTTGAATATTATTTACAACAAGGAATAAAGTTAAAAAAGCCTGTAACTACTAATAAAATCAACTATTTGATATATGGGGTTATTTTAGGTGGTATTTTAGGTATTTTATGGGGACTAATTAATAGCGGATTATCAAATAATAATGGCTTTATTCCACAAACAGAAAAGTCTAATTATGCAGATGACTTTTTTAAATATTACCAAGAAAAAACACAAAATAATGGTAATCTAAATAGTCATGATGACTTACCAGAGGTATCAGCCAGTAATATTACCAATGGACTTCTGGGTAAACATATACTTGCATCAGAAGACGTCAGTTTGCCAGAGGTATCAAATAATAATTCATCAGCCGAAAGTTATTTTACCGATGAACTTCTAGATAAATATATATCTGGTAATAAAGGCAGTTTACCTGCACCAGCAGACAGTAATATACCTGCATCAGAAGACGTCAGTTTGCCAGAGGCATCAGGTAATAATTCATCAGACGTAGATTATATTAATGAAGCCTTTCTAAATAAATACATAGATAAGCCAAAGGTATCAGGTAATAATTCATCAGCCGAAAATTATCATCCTTTAAAATTACTTAAAGATCTATACCCATCAATTAAAGATTTTGTTTTAATGACTACAATTGGGAAATTAGTATATTATAATTTTAGGAATCTTGTTATTGGAGCTCTTATAGGCTACATTTTTGGGTGGGTTTATTTTTTGAAACAACATAAAAACTTCGGCCTAGAAAATATTAAAAATAAATTCAAAGAAACAAAAATAAAATATGAACAATGGCAATTATTTGATGAGCAACAAACAAGATTTGAAAAAGAGCAAAAAGAAAGAGATATAAGAAAGGCAGAGGTAAAACGAGAAAGATATTTAATACAAGCAAAAGACAAATGGTATAAATTTTATAAATTTAAAAATTTTTCAAACTTAGATAAACTAAGTGGTTATGAGTTTGAAATTGCAATTGCTGATTTATATGAAAATAGTGGTTATGCTATTGAAGTGACCAAGGCATCTGGCGATTTTGGTGTTGATATTATCGCTAAAAAAGATGAAGATGTTCTTGCAATACAAGCAAAAAGATATAAAGGGAAAGTTAGTGTTGATGCAGTGCAAGAGGTGCATGCTGGTGCGTCTTTTTACAGAGCAACTCAAGCACTTGTTGTTACAAATTCTTTTTTCACTGAGCAAGCAAAAAAACTGGCAAAGAAAATTGGAGTTATATTAATTGATAAAAAGCAACTAATAATTATGTGGGATTCAGTTAACCCAAGTAAGGAGATTCCTGCCTTTAACCTGCAACAATATGAAAATATGAAAATGGAAATAGATAAAAGTTATTACAGATATTTTTTAAAATGGCGCCCTTGACGCGATTTGAACGCATGACCTATCGCTTAGGAGGCGATTGCTCTATCCATCTGAGCTACAAGGGCAAAAATGACCAATAAAAATGAAGTAAATAATAACGCAAAAAATGATAAATTAAAAAGTATCGTGCTACGTCTTTTTTTGATAATGCGTCAAATAATTAACATCCACATCACTGCTGAGTTTGTAGTTCTTAGTGATAGGGTTATAGGTCATTCCAATGATACTTTCCAAACTTAAATTAGCTTCCCTTGCATAAGAATCCATTTCATAAGGCGTTATAAATTTATGATAATCATGGGTGCCCTTTGGTAATAATTTAAGGATATATTCTGCGCCGATAATGGCAAATAAATATGACTTCGGATTGCGATTAATAGTGGATAAAAATATTTGACCATCTGTCTTAGCTAATCTTGCACACGCCAAAACAACCGAAGCTGGATCAGGCACATGTTCTAACATTTCTAAGCAAGTAACAATATCGTATACCTCTGGTGTCATTTTTGCTAAATCTTCTACTGTAATACGCTCATAGTCAACAGTTAAATTAGATTCTAATAGATGGAGTTTTGCCACCTCAAGTGGTGCCTCTGCCATATCAATACCTTTAACTTCAGCACCAGAAAGTGCCATTTGCTCAGTCAAAATACCTCCACCGCAACCAACATCCAATATTTTTTTTCCCTCTAAAGAACGACACTTTTCAAGGATATAATTTAGACGAAGCGGATTAATATCATGCAGTGGTTTAAAGGGCCCATCTCTATCCCACCACCCACTTGCTAAATTAGAAAATTTATTAATTTCTACGTCATCTACATTCATTATTTTCTCAAAAAGGTTATCGCTTAACTATTCATAAAAACTATAATCCCTCTACAAAATCTAATACCAATTTTGCGTGTCCTTTGACTTTAACATTAGACCATCGTTTGATAACTCTACCGTCTAGTGCGATGATAAAAGTAGAACGCACAATACCTAGATATTCTCTGCCGTAAAGTTTCTTAAGTTTAATTACATCAAATAATTGACATAATTCTTCTTTTTCATCTGAAATTAATTCAAAAGGAAATTTTTGTTTTTCCTTAAAGTTTTCATGACTCTGCAAACTATCGCGGGATACGCCATAAATAAGCGTATTCATTGCAAGAAAATTTTCATAATAATAGCTAAAGTCCAGGCCCTCCTGTGTACAGCCTGGAGTCGCATCTTTGGGATAAAAGTAAAGCACAATATAAGATTCCACGTCTGGAATAGTGAGTGTTTTATTGCTAGTAGCTTGGCAAGTTACACGCTTCATTATTTGATTTTCCATATTCTCTCTCTGCTGTCTTATTTTATATCTGTCCCACAAAAAGGTATCATAACACTAATTTTATATACTAGCAAAAATTGTGCTACTTGTCATTTATTCCAAATTATAACAGCAGATGCGGCTGACTTTTTAAATTCTTAAGGCTTCCTAAGAGGAACATATTTTTAGAAAACACTAAAATCTTGTGTCAGCTTCTCTTGTTTATGATTGTGAATTAATAAATGCTTATATCATAACACTATTTTGATAAAATTCGGGTTAGGTGGTATCAATAATTAAATTGAAGGCAAACAAATTATGAGTAAAACTAACATGAATCGAACTATTGTTGGGCAACTCTATGATAAAGAGTTTCGTATGAAGTTAAGAAAAAATACCGCTGAGCATATTAAACATATATATAAAGGGAGTAATTCTGATTTAAACTCAGAGAAAATTGAATACCTTGTAAAAACAAACACTAAAGATAGTATTTACTTTGTCATACCTGAAATGGATTATACGCTTAAAATGGATGATATTTCTCGTATTGATGTTGCTGGTAAAACTGTTGGTAGTCTTGGCTGTGCTGGTTCAGTAGCATCAGCAAGTACCGTATTTACTATAAGTGGCTCTGCTAGTTCTTTCGGTTCGGCAAGTTCAGCAAGTTCTATTGCAACGGCAGGCACTAAAGAAGTATAACTATAAAAAACTATAATGAAAAAACAAAAAATAATAATAAATGGTTCCACACTGCATACGCTGTATGACAAAAAGTTTCGCAGTCAATTAAAGCAAGATCCAATTGCATGTCTTAAAGGTTTTGGTGAAAACAATATACTAACTAATGTTGATTTAGATGAATCAATAAGTGTGGTTGTTAAAACTAATGATCAAGATAATTTCTACTTTGTGATACCAGCAAACACCATAGATACAAAGAGTATGCAACAACAAATACAAGCTGGTAATGACAAAGTTAGCACAGCAGGAAGCGTAGGCACAGTTTCCACTGCTGGTTCAGTATCTACTATTAGCACGCCTGCCTCATTAGGTAGTGCTAGTTCTGCTGCCACGCTTACAACAGCAGGAAGTGCTGCCTGCGAGTAAGAAACTACAACAATAAATAAAATGAAAATAAATAAAAAAATATATAATAAAGCATTTAGGGCAAAATTAAGAGCTAATCCAAAAGATTATATTGCAGAGCTCGGTATACCTATAAAATCAGTAGATGATTTAGAAATTATTGTCAAAACTGATCAAAAAGATTTGATACACTTCCCAATATTCCCAAAATTTAGTGTTCAATATGCAAAGGATATTAAAGCCGGTACGGGTACAATAGGTTCAGCGGGAACAGCGGGTACTGTTGGCACGATGGCTTGTTTTTATACTGCAACAGTGAGCACTATCTCTTGTGTTGGTTCCGTGGCAACTGCTGGTTCCCAGTTATAAAATGGATAGTCAATACAGTAACAAAAACTTTTTAAGCAAGGAGTTTGTAAGCCTTTGTGTTGATAACTCTAAAGAAGCAGCAAAACGTTTGGGATATGCCTTAACAAGTGACAGTATTGTCAAAGTGATACGAGACAGTAAAACTGTTAAACATCTTGTGATGCTGGAGGGTTATAAAAGCGAAGATTTACTGAATATGACTGCAGGCAAAACAATGACAACAGGCACGGCTTTTACAACAGGCACGGCCTCTACAGCTGGCACAATTGGTGTATCAGTGTCCACTCTTTTTACACTTAGTTCAGTTGGTAGCGTAAGTTCTGTTGATTTAAGAGATGCTGTGAAGCATTAAAATTAAAAAATAAAGAACTGAAATACTGTTTATTTCTGACTATGTTTTTGAGCATTTTAAAATAGTGCTCAATTTTTTTGATAGGGATTATGTTGTGCGAGCTGGTGCATATATTTCTTGATATAATATTTTTCCTGATGGCAAAATTTTTTAATTGCTTCTCTAAAAACTTGATGCCTTAAATAATGAGCGGAATAAGTTGTAACAGGTAAAAAACCACGAGGTAGTTTGTGTTCACCTTGTGCTCCTGGTTCAAAATATTTTAATTTATGTTTGATACAGTATTCTATGCCTTGATAGTAACATACTTCAAAGTGTAAATAATCAATATGTTCAATCGCTCCCCAGTGCCTACCATAGAGAGTGTTTTTATCCCTAAACATAAGTGCACCCGCGATTGTACGTTCATTTTTATCCGCTAACACTAGCAATATTTGCTCGGGCATTTGCTTTGCAATCGCTTTAAAAAAATCTAAATTGAGTGTTGGAAAACCACTTTTCTCATAAAAAGTATGTGCATAAAAATGATTAAAATTTATCCAATCTTCTGCACTTGTGCTATAACCATCTAGCAAACGCAGGCGAATATTTTGTGCATAAATACTTTTGCGCTCTCTACGAATATTTTTGCGTTTTTTCTGCTTAAGCGCCGCCAAAAAATCAGCAAAATTTTTGTAATTATTGTTATACCAATGAAATTGTAAATCTGTACGGAATAACATATTTTGTGCGCGTAAAAATGTTTTTTGCTTAAGTGTATTAAAAAGAATATGCAAACTACTTGCTACACTACTTGTCATTAATTGCTTAGCTGCATCCAATAAATATGGAAAAACTTTATTTTCATCCTCTGTACGAGCTAAAAGCCTGTTACCAATAATTGGCGTATAAGGAATAGTTGAAACTAGTTTAGGATAATACGGCAATTGCTCTTTAGCATAAGCTTGATGCCATAAATAATCAAAAACAAACTCGCCATAAGCATTATGTTTTTCATACAAAATAAAGGCACCAACAAGTAAATCATTTTTGTAGGCCAAGATATGTCTAGGTAGCCAACCCATTTTTTCGCCGACGCAGTGATATTTTTCTAAATTCGCTAAAAATTCATATCGGTAAAATGGATAATCATCTTCAAGTAAATTATTCCAATCATCAGCATTAATTGAAAGCAAAGTATCTAAAACTTTAATGCGAAGCATCCTATTATAATTTTTTGAATTAAACGTGTAAATTTTAGACTAACGCCCTACGAGAAAACTTTTAGCGATCTTTTTCACTAAAATCAACATAGTAAATAAATTTTTGACCTACTATGCCCTGGTAACTATTTTACATTAAACTAAATGATGTTCTACTTAGAATATATCCATTAACGGTATAATAGGCGTTTTTATTCTAAATTCATGGCAATTATTGTTCAAAAATATGGTGGTAGCTCACTTGCCTCAAGTGCACATATTAAAGCAGTTGCTAAAAAGATTCACACATTTCAATTAAAAGGTTTTGACTTAGTAGTAAGTGTTTCTGCAATGAGCGGTGAAACAAATCGTCTAATAAAATGCGCTCAAGAAATACAAAGGTGGCCTGACCTAAGAGAATTAGATGTTTTGTTAGCAACTGGTGAGCAAACCAGCATTGCGCTACTTGTAATGGCGCTTAAAGAAATAAATTGTGATGCTATTTCTTTTACGGGATATCAAATAAAAATTCTAACAAGCTGCCAACATGGAAAGGCGCGTATTAAAAGTATTGATACCAAACGTATTCATCAGCAACTAAGACAAAATAAAATTGTTATTGTCGCTGGTTTTCAAGGTATAAGTGAAGATGGTGATATTACTACTTTGGGCAGGGGGGGGTCAGATACTACTGCTGTTGCACTTGCAGCAACACTAAATGCACACGAATGTCAAATTTATAGCGATGTAGATGGTGTTTATACAACAGACCCGCGCATTGAACCAAACGCTAGACGTATGCCAGCTGTGAACTACGAAGAAATGCTTGAACTAGCTAGCTTAGGTTCTAAGATATTACAAATTCGTTCAGTTGAGTTTGCAAGCAAATTTCAAGTACCACTTAGAGTATTATCATCTATGACTGATAATCCAACTGGAACGCTAATTACAAATGAGGAAAATATCATGGAAAAGGCACTAATTTCTGGCATCGCACACCGGATAGATGAAGCAAAACTTAGTTTGATCGGTGTACCTGATAAACCAGGTATTGCCTTTCAAATATTAGACGCTATTGCTCATGCTAATATTGAAGTGGATATGATTGTGCAATCAGTTTCTGCACGTGAGGGTATGAAGAATTTTGCCTTTACTGTGCATCGTAGTGACTTTGAAAAAGCGAATACTATACTAGAAGAGATTTGCATAAAACTTGGAGCACAAGGCGTGCAAGGTGATAATAATATTGCTAAAATATCGCTTGTCGGTGTCGGTATGCGTTCGCATGCTGGTATTGCAAGTAAAATGTTTGGTGTGCTATTTAAAGAAAATATTAATATTGATATGATTAGCACTTCAGAAATTAAGATATCAGTTGTGATTGATGAAAAATATTTAGAACTTGCTGTGCGCACATTGCACAGTGCTTTTAAATTAGATCAGCCATCTTAAAATTTCAGGAGAAAATAAATGCCTAAAATGAGTGACAGAGATGGCTGGATCTGGCTAGATGGACAATGGATAGAGTGGCGGGAAGCGAAAATACACGTTCTAACACATACTCTTCATTATGGCATGGGTGTATTTGAGGGTGTTCGTGCTTATGAAACTGCAAATGGTAGTGCTATATTTCGCTTAGAATCTCATACAGATAGGTTATTTAACTCTGCACACATTTTAGGAATAAACATTCCTTACGAAAAAAAATTCTTAAATGCGCTACAAAAAAAAGCTGTGCAAAAAAATAATTTAAAATCTGCCTACATTCGCCCAATGTGTTTTTATGGCGCAGAAGGCATGGGATTAAGAGCAGATAATCTAAAAGTACACACCATGATTGCTGCATGGACATGGGGTAGTTACTTAGGTGAAGAAAGTATCAAAAAAGGTATTCGTATCCGCACTGCATCCTTTAACCGTCATCATGTTAATGCTATGATGTGTAAAGCAAAAGCAAATGGTAATTATATTAATTCAATGCTTGCATTGCAAGAAGCGTTAAGTGATGGCTATGATGAAGCACTGTTACTAGATGTGGATGGATTTGTATGCGAGGGCAGTGGCGAAAATATTTTTTTCGTAAAAAATAACAGTATTTACACACCTGACCTAACTTCAGCACTTGCGGGTATTACACGTGATTCTGTGATAATACTGGCAAAAAATTTAGGTTACAATATCATTGAAAAACGTATCACTAG
Organism: Gammaproteobacteria bacterium; assembly: GCA_965207345.1. Classification (GTDB taxonomy): domain Bacteria; phylum Pseudomonadota; class Gammaproteobacteria; order PS1; family Pseudothioglobaceae. Next base: position 1,442,683 of record OZ242280.1, read on the forward strand.
AGATGAAGTGTATTGTGCAGATGAAGCATTTTTTACAGGCACAGCCGCAGAAATAACTCCAATTCGTGAAATTGATAGGCGTGTAATTGGCAATGGCACGCGCGGTAAAATCACCAAAATTTTACAAACACATTATTTTGACTGCGTCTATGGGCGCAATAAAACTTATGATTATTGGCTCAGTGCTGGTAGAATATAACGTTTTTCTTATTTTAAAATTGACTGCATTTTTTTGATTTTAAAAGAATAAAACTAAAATATTATTTAATGCTATCAATACCCAGGGAAAGACATGGCTAAAGTTTATGAACATATGTCGTATTACACTCTGTACAAAGTGGATTTGCCTTTTTTTTGTCCGCCTAAAAATGAAAGGATTGACATCGCCCATCCCAAAGTTTTTTTAGATTTTAGTAAAAATAACAAAGTACGTTGTCCATATTGTTCAACAGAATATGTTCTTGAGGATTGTTAAGAAGATTATACTGACTCATTAATATAACAGGGTTTTATATTAAATAAGCACTACAATGACAATCTCGCACAAACCCATTATTTTAATTGGTCCTATGGGTTCTGGTAAAACTTCCGTAGGGCGTCATCTTGCTGATATTTTGAAACGAGATTTTTTTGACACTGACCATGAATTAATCAAACATACAGGCGTGAATATTAGCCATATTTTTGATATAGAAGGCGAGAGCGGATTTCGTCATCGTGAAGCAAACATACTAGCAAAGTTATGTACTTTAAATGACATTGTGCTTGCAACTGGCGGTGGCATTATTATCAAAACAAAAAATAGAGCGATTTTGCGAAAAAGTGGTGTGGTGATTTATTTACGTTCTTCTATTAAATGTTTAACTAAAAGATTGAAATATAGCAGTAATCGCCCTTTACTAGAAAATGTGTCTGATAAAATAGAGGCTATTACTGATATTTTTAATCAAAGAAAACATTTATATGAATCGGTTGCTGATATAACAATCAACACTTCGCATAAAAAACTCTATGTGATTATTAGTGAAATAAAAAAAGCACTGGGCGATGCACGGTAAAAAAATTGAATTCTGGCATATCAAATTTTTATTTATAGTTATAATTTGTATGCTAGCTGTTACATCTGCTAAAGCTCAAGCAATGTCAACTGCAGAGTTTATCGCTCGTCTTAAAGCATATCACCCATTTTTTAATCAACAAGAAATTACAAGTGCACTTGCTGAAAATGAAAAACATGCACAATTAGCAGGGGAGGATTGGTCTTTTAGTGTGAATGCTGACTACCGTAATCAGAACACGGACCACATTGCTAGTGTGCGTGAGAATTATAAAGAACAGAAACAAACGAGTGTGGTGACCGCATTATCTAGAAATGTTTATCAAACTGGAGGGCGTGTTCACTTTGCTTACACAAGCAAGCACACACAAAATAATTTAGAACGTTACCATAATAGCCTTTCGCTAGATTATACACATCCACTTTGGCGCAACCGAGATGGTATCAATGATAAGCTTGGCTATGATTTAGCAGCTTTTGATGCACAAAAAAACACTGCTTTACGCGCAAACAGGGAACAAAAATTTTTGCTTGATCAACTTAAAACTTGGCTAGATCTAAGTTTTTTACAAGAACAAGTTGTCATTAATGAGAAACGCTTAGCTTTAGCTAATAAGGAATTAACGCTTGCCCAAGAAAAATTTAATGCTTCTCTATTAGAAAAAGTAGATGTATTGCTTCAAAAAGATGCGAAAGAGCGTATAACACAACAATTATTAGCTGCTAAACAAGAGTTAACAGCACTCAAAACAACACTGAGTGTTGTGCTTGGTGTGATGCAAAATGAAGTGGTCTCTGATGGAAATTTATACGTACTTAGCCCAAGTCAAACAATTATTAGCAGATCCTATTTAATGGCAAATAATTATTTATTAAAAAGCATTGCGCTGGATAGAAAAAAAAATAAACGTGCATTACTATCTATTAGAAATAAACACCATCCTGCTTTAGATTTACACCTTAATTTAACTAGATCAGGAGAAAATAATAATTTTAGCAATAGTCTAACGAAGCAAAGCCCAGATGCTAGTATTGGTGTTAATTTATCATATCCTCTTGGTAATTTAGAAAATAATAGTCGAACACAGGAAATTTTACTTAATTTAGAAAATTTAAATTATAAATATGAACGAACGCTAAGAGAGATATATGCCAAAGCACGTAGCACTGAAAAACGCACAGAAATACTAGAAAATATTTTAGCATCTAATATTATGCAATTAGCAATTGCTAAAAAACGTAGTCAGGAAGAATCACTTCGCTATCAAAACGGATACGGCGATGCCGTCTTTGTAATTAACGCTCAAGATAATGAACAAAATGTGATGCTTTCTTATGCACAAAATGCCACAAATTATCAAAAAATGCTATTAGAATACAAGGCTATTTTTAACCAGATTGAATAAAGGTTTTGGAGCAAATTAAAATTTTTATGCCTAAAAAATCCTTATATTCTGATAGTTAAATCAAAACTGTTAGCATAAAAAATAAAAATATAACCGTAATGCTTGCACAAAATTTAAAACAAGTTAAACCTCCTAAAACTTTATTAAAATCGGTTGGAAAAGCAATATATGATTTTGAGATGGTAAAATCTGACGATCGTGTGTTATTAGCTGTTTCAGGTGGCAAGGATTCCTTAGGTTTATTTCATATTTTAAGACACTTGCAAAAACACGCACCCATTCGTTTCATGCTTGGCGTTGTTAGTATTGACCCTAAAAGTGATATATTTGATTTAAAACCGCTAAAAAAATATTTTTTAGATTATCAAGTGCCCTATTTTCCTGAAAGTTTTGCAATTTTAGAACAGGCAAAAAAAAGTATGCAGGGTAATTCTTATTGTGCATTTTGTGCCAGAATGAAACGTGGCTTGATGTACAAAGTAGCAAAAAGACAACATTATAACGTGCTCGCACTTGGACAACATTTAGATGATTTAGCAGAAAGTTTATTGATGTCTATTTTTCACAATGGGTGCATATCAACGATGAAGGCGCATTATTTAAGCAAATACACGCTAAATGACAATCGCGCAATTCGTGTTATTAGACCCATGATTTACGTACGTGAAAGACAGTTAAGGGATTTTGCACAAAAAGAAAATTTACCTGTTATTAGGGAAAATTGTCCTGCTTGTTTTAAGAAACCAACTGAACGTGCTTATTTTAAAGCGTGGTTAAACAAAGAGGAGGGGCGTATTGCAAACTTATATCCTAATATAAAAAGTGCCATAAAACCAATACTTGAGAAGTCATCTTATTGGCAAAGTAAATCATTAAAATGCTTCATTAAAAAAACAAATGATTAGATTATTTCTTATCTTTTTTGCACACCTACCACTAAAATTTAATCATTTTTTAGGTGCTTTTTTAGGTTTTTTATTGTACGTCTTTAACACTAACACCAAAAAAATAACGCAAAAAAATTTAGCGCTGTGTATGCCAGAACTATCACCTAAAGCGCACGAAAAAATTTCCAAAAACAGCCTCATCCATTTTGGTAAAGGATTAACAGAATTAGCACTAATTTGGTATCAGTCTATTGAAAAAAACAAACGTCTAATTAAAAAAGTAACTGGTGGCAAAAATATTATGCAAAAAGAAGCCATTATTATTCTAGCACCGCATTTAGGTTGCTGGGAACTAATTGCTCGTTTTTGTGCACATATTAGAGAAATAACAGTATTGTATAAATCACCTAGTAATAAACAAAAAGATAATTTACTCTATCATGCTAGAAAAGCGAAAAATATTCACTTAGTGGATACAAGTATTAAGGGTTTAATAAAATTACAAAACGCCATCAAACAAAAACACCTCATTGGAATTTTGCCCGATCAAACGCCAACAAAACAAAAAAATAGCGTTAATGCTAATTTTTTTAATATCCCAACACCAACAATGACATTACTAGTTAAATTAGCAAGAAAATATCGTATTCGCATTGTAATGACGTGGATAAATCGCCTAAATTTTGGTGATGGTTTTGAAATTAATTTCAAACCAATTGAGGTAGTTAGTGCCGATAATGATATAAAATCTGATTGTAATTTAATGAACCACCACATTGAAAATTTAATTAGACAATATCCAACGCAATATTTGTGGCAATATAAACGCTTTAAACATATTATAAAATATTAGCCACCAAAAAAATAAGATGAATCATCAAAAAACTAAATGAAATGATGTGACGGATAACCCCTTGTTCTACTAAGACTTACATATTTTACCAAGCAATATAATGAAATTAATGACGAAATGGGCTGAAGATATTAAATGCGTTTTTGCGCGAGACCCAGCGGCAAGAAATATTTTTGAAGTTATAACCTGCTATCCAGGCGTGCAAGCACTGATGGTGCACCGTCTAGGCCAACGCTTATGGCAGTTAAAACTTTATTGGTTGGCGCGTTTTTTAGCAGGTATTAGCCGCTGGATTACTGGTATTGAAATACATCCAAACGCCAAAATTGGTCGACGTTTTTTTATTGATCATGGTATGGGCGTTGTAATTGGTGAAACTGCTGAAATTGGTGATGATTGCACCCTTTATCACGGCGTTACCTTAGGTGGCGTTAGCTGGGATAAAGGCAAACGCCACCCAACACTTAAAAATGGCGTTATCATTGGCGCGGGTGCTAAAATACTTGGACCTATTGTATTAGGTAATAATGTTAAGGTAGGTTCAAATTCTGTTGTCATAAAATCTATTGATGATAACCAAACTGTCATCGGTGTGCCAGCACGCTTGCTTAAAGAACAACAACAACATCTAGAAAAAATCAATAAAACTGCAAGTAATATTGGCTTTAATGCCTATGGTATGGGCAAAGAAAATATGGTTGATCCAACCATACAAGCGGTCAATGCAATTTTAGATCACCTTTATAAACTTGACCAACAAATGCATGTCATATCAGAAAAACTCAATGTAGCATATAATAAAGATATTGACATTGATAACCTAGAAATTAAAGACAAATAATATTACTAAAATATTTTCTTGTCTGACATGCTAAAAACAACCATGAAAAATATATAGTTATTTACTTGACTAAAATACTTGGTTATTATAGAATGAGTAGCATATCAGACTATAGGACATTATAAGCCAATATAAAAAATGCAACTAACAACAAAAGGACGCTACGCTATTACAGCAATGCTGGATTTAGCTACTAATCATCATAAGCGAGTACCGGTTACACTTGATGTAATCTCCCAGCGGCAAAGTATTTCCCTCTCTTATTTGGAACAACTTTTTGCTAGATTGAGAAAAAATGGTTTAGTGAAAAGTATTCGCGGACCCGGAGGTGGCTATTTACTGAATTTAAAAGCTCAAGACATTAATTTAACGCAAATCATTGAAGCTGTTGATGAGAATATTGACTTGCGCCGTTGTAAAGGCATTAAAGAAAAAAAATGTTTGGGCGTCAAAAGATGTATTTCACACCAGCTTTGGTGTGAGGTGAGTGAGCAGTTACGTGGCTTTTTAAGCCAAAAAACTTTACAGCAAGTAATCAATGATTTTAATAACAGTGAGAGAGATGTGTTATGAAAAAACCAATTTATATGGATTATTCTGCAACAACACCTGTTGATAAACGTGTAGCAGATAAAATGATGCAATATTTAACAATAGAAGGTAATTTTGGCAACCCTGCTTCTCGCTCGCACACTTTTGGCTGGCAGGCAGAAGAGGCGGTAAATTGTGCAAGAAAACAAATTGCTTCGCTTATTTGTGCTGATACTAGAGAAATTATATTTACTTCTGGTGCAACTGAATCAAATAATCTTGCGATTAAAGGTGCTGCTAATTTTTATCAAAAAAAAGGTAAACATATTATTACCTTAAAAACTGAACATAAGGCGGTTTTAGATCCTTGCCGACAACTAGAAAGAGAGGGTTTTGATATAACTTATTTAGAACCAATGTCCAATGGTTTGCTGGATTTAACTACATTTAAAAATGCCATTAGAGAAGATACAATTCTGGTATCAATTATGCATGTTAACAATGAGATTGGTGTTATACAAGATATTACTGCTATTAGTGAGATTTGCCGAAAACATAAAATTATTTTTCATGTTGATGCTGCTCAAAGCGCAGGTAAGATTGAAATTGATTTAAATGAAATGCTGGTAGATTTAATGAGTTTTTCTGCACATAAAATTTATGGACCTAAAGGTGCTGGCGCCCTTTATGTTAGACGCAAACCTAGAGTGAGACTAGATGCTCAGATACATGGCGGAGGGCACGAACGCGGTATGCGTTCAGGCACGCTTGCAACACATCAAATTGTTGGTATGGGTGAAGCATTTGCCATTGCTAAAGCTGAAATGAAAACTGAAAATATGCGTATTTTAAAATTAAGAAAACGTTTGCATGATGGTTTCAAAGATATAGAACAAGTCGTTGTCAATGGTGATTTAAAACATAGAATCGCAGGAAATTTGAATATTAGTTTTAATTATATTGAGGGTGAGTCGCTAATGATGGCAATTTCTGATATTGCTGTTTCTTCAGGGTCTGCCTGTACTTCTGCGAGTTTAGAACCATCTTATGTTTTGCGCGCACTAGGCTTAAATGATGAGTTAGCACATAGTTCTATTCGTTTTACAATTGGCAGATTTACCACAGAATCTGATGTTGATTATGCTATTAAATTAGTGCGCGATAAAGTAGAAAAATTAAGAAATTTGTCTCCTCTTTGGGATATGTATAAAGATGGTATTGATATATCTCAAGTTAAATGGGCGACACATTAATTAGGAAAATTTTTACTAACTGAGTTAAATAAAGATTTTATATTAAAAAGGAGATAAAGATGGCTTACAACAAAAAAGTATTGGACCACTACGAAAATCCAAGAAATGTTGGTGTTTTAGACCAAAATGATAAAAATGTTGGTACAGGTATGGTGGGTGCACCTGCGTGCGGAGATGTGATGCGCCTTCAAATTAAGGTTGATGATACTGGTGTTATTGAAAAAGCCGTGTTTAAGACTTATGGTTGCGGCAGTGCTATAGCTTCTAGTTCACTGCTCACCGAATGGGTTAGAGGTAAAACCTTAGCAGAGGCCGCACAAATTAAAAATTCTGATATTGTTGAAGAACTTTCCCTACCGCCTGTTAAAATACACTGCTCAGTGCTTGCAGAAGATGCAATTAAAGCAGCGATTGAAGATGTTAAGAGCAAATAAAATTTAATTTATGGCAATTAATGTTACAAATAAGGCAGCGGCGCATATTGCTGAATTCCTTTCAAACAGGGGTTCTGGCGTTGGCATTCGTCTAGCAGTTAAAACCACAGGTTGCTCGGGTTTTGGTTACAATATGGAGTTTGTTGACACACTCAGCGTCAGCGAAAATGATTCTGTGTTTGAAGATAAGGGCGTAAAACTTATTATTGATGCTAAAAGTTTAGTTTATCTGGATGGCACAGAAGTTGATTATGTCAAAAAAGGTTTGAACGAAGGATTTGAATTTAATAATCCAAATGCGAAAGCTGAATGTGGTTGCGGTGAATCTTTCACTATTTAAATTAGAATAGTTGGGTTTTTGCGAATATAATGGAGAGTTATTTTGAATTATTTGGCTTAAAACCTGGTTTTGAGCTTGATTTATCTGTCCTAGAAAAAAAATATCAAACGCAAATTTTAACCTATCACCCAGATAAGTTTGTGAATCGTAGTGATAAAATCAAAGACCAAGCTCTTAGAAATACAGCACTAATTAATAACGCCTATGAAGTTTTGTCTTCGCCGTTAAGACGTGCTACTTATTTACTTAAGCTTAAAAATATTGATGCTTTCGATGAAAAAGATGTCAAAATGGATATTGATTTTCTCAAGGAGCAGATTGTATTGAGAGAGCGCTTAGAAGTAGCATTTACCCAGAAAAACTTAGAAGTGTTAGAAGAATTTCTCACTGAGATTGATACACTAATAAATTCCCATATTACAAAAATTAATCATCTTTTTTCAGAATACAAAAATCTAGAAAAAAATGAGATATTGCTTAAAATTAAAGAATTAATTAGACAGTTGCGTTTTTATGAACAGTTACAAAAAAATATACAGCAACAACTAGATAAACTATTATAACCTGCATATTTATAAGTCATTGTCAAAATAAAAAATGATTATAAGTGAAGTTATTGTTAAAACTAAATCAAAGTTGATATTTTATCCTCCCAAAAAATAGCTACTACTTATCATGGCGTTATTACAAATTTCAGAACCTGCTAAACCTAGCGTAGTACGCGAGCATAAACTTGCAGTTGGTATTGATTTAGGCACAACAAATTCGCTAGTTGCCTCGGTTAAAGATGGTTCGGTGTATTTATTAAAAGATGAAAAAAATAGAACCATTCTACCCTCTGTTGTGCATTATGGCAAAGATGAAATTCACATCGGTGATACAGCACTTAGTTTTGTTAAAGATACACCAGAAAACGTAATTTTATCTGTAAAGCGTCTGCTTGGTTTTGGTATTGATGAGGTGAAAAAAATGCAAACTCCTTATCAATTTCAGCCTTATGAAAATAGTGTTGTGATTAAAACTGAGCAGGGAAATATGACACCAGTGGAAATCTCTGCAGATATTTTGCGTGCCTTAAAAATACGCTCTGAAAAAGCGTTAGGTGGGGCTTTGTTTGGTAGCGTTATCACTGTGCCTGCCTACTTTAATGATGCAAAACGCCAAGCGACAAAAGATGCCGCAACACTTGCTGGCCTAAAAGTGCTAAGATTGTTAAACGAACCAACTGCTGCTGCAATTGCTTATGGTTTAGAGCATTCTAAGGAAGGTATACATGTTGTTTATGACTTAGGTGGCGGTACTTTTGATATTTCTGTGCTGAAGTTACAAAAAGATGTTTTTAAAGTTTTAGCAACAGGTGGTGATTCTAGTTTGGGTGGCGATGATTTTGATGAGCTTATTATGAAAGACTGTCTCTCTAAGCTAAATTTATCAAAGCTAAATACTACGCAAAAACAACTGTTAAGACAAAAAGCAAAATTTGCTAAAGAAACACTTAGCACGGAAAAAGTGAGTGCATTTAGCTTTAAAAATAAAAATTATACTATTAGTCGTCTTGATTTTAATCATCTAATTGCACCATTGATTAAGCGCACACTTTCTCTAACTAGACGCGCATTAAGAGATGCAAAAATTAGCCTAAATGAAGTGCGTGATATTATTATGGTTGGTGGCTCAACACACACTAAATACGTGAAAGAATCTGTAAGTAATTTTTTCACTAAACCTGTATTAGCTAATATCAACCCAGAAGAAGTGGTAGTAAAAGGCGCAGCTATTCAAGCAAATATTCTTGCAGGTAATAAAGATAAAGATGATATACTATTACTAGATGTATTGCCACTATCACTTGGTATTGAAACAATGGGAGGGTTAGTGGATCGCATTATTGACAGAAATACAACTATTCCCACTACTGCAGTAAAAGAATTTACTACCTTTAAAGATGGACAAACTGCTATGGCAATTCATGTTGTGCAAGGTGAGCGGGAATTAGTTTCTGATTGTAGGTCCCTTGGGCGCTTTGAACTTAGAAATATTCCTGCACTCGTTGCAGGAAGTGCACGTATTGCGATTACATTTCAAGTTGATGCAGACGGCTTGCTCAAAGTTTTTGCTGAGGAGAAAAGCCACCATGCTAAAGCAGATATTACTATTAAACCTTCCTATGGACTAAGCGATGAAAAAATCCACTCGATGCTAAAAGATTCTATCGCCTTTGCAAAAGAAGATATTAAAAAAAGACAGTTGCAAGAGCAAAAAATAGCGGCAAAAAGCACTTTGATCGCATTAGAATCAGCACTATCCTCAGATATAAATTTATTGACTAACGCAGAATTAAAAACAATTAATAAAGCAAAAAAAACACTTTTAAATACCCAAAATTGTCATGATGCAAATAAAATTAAAAAAGCTATTGCTGCACTTGAAAAAGCAAGCGAAGCTTTTGTTGCAAAACGAATGAACATTGGAATTACAAGAGCAATTAAAGGGCATAATATTGAAGAATTTTAGGAGTTTTTATGACGCAAATTATTATTTTACCGCACGCAGAGTTTTGTCCAGAAGGCTTAGTCCTTGAAGTGAAACCTGGCATTAGTGTTTGCGATGCGCTCCTTAAAAATAATATTGAAATTGAACATGCCTGCGAAAAATCCAAAGCATGTACTACTTGCCATGTTTATGTGCGAGAAGGTTTTGATAGTTTAGAAGAAGCAGATGAAATAGAAGATGATTTGTTAGATAAAGCATGGGGGCTAGATATTGATTCGCGCCTAAGCTGTCAAGCGCGCGTTACAGAACAAAATTTGGTAATAGAAATCCCAAAATATACTATCAATCAAGTTTCAGAAAACCACTAACTTTACTTTATCCTCTTGATAAATTTGTATCATCAAATTTACTAAAAACTAAATTTATCTCAATAAATAACCTAGGTACTTAGCAAAATCTATCGTAATACATAAAAATTAGCACTACTAACCTCCCTATAAAATAAAAAGATTAGACGTACAAGGTTAGAAGCCCGAGCCGTGTCTTACTCTCACATGGGGAAACCCCACACTACCATCAGCGCTAAACGGTTTCACTTCTGAGTTCGAGATGGAATCAGGTGGATCACATTTGCTATAGCAGCTCAGGCAAACTAGTGATTTGCTAGAAAGACTCCCAGCAAATCTAAAATCAAAAAAATAACAACTGATAATAAAAAGTGATCAAAATGCCAAAATAAAATATTGCGTTGTTTCATAAATACCTTAAAAACTAAATTACTTGGATATTATATAGTCAAGTCTCACGGTCAATTAGTATTAGTTAGCTTCACACTTCACAGTGCTTCCACACCTAACCTATCAAAGTTGTAGTCTACAACAGACCTTTAGGATATTAAAAAAATATCAGGGAGACCTAATCTTGGGATGAGCTTCCCGCTTAGATGCTTTCAGCGGTTATCTCGCCCACACATAGCTACTCGGCAATGCCACTGGCGTGACAACCGAAACACCAGAGGTGTGTCCATTCCGGTCCTCTCGTACTAAGAATAGCTTCCCTCAAGTCTCCAACGCCCACGGTAGATAGGGACCGAACTGTCTCACGACGTTCTAAACCCAGCTCGCGTACCACTTTAAATGGCGAACAGCCATACCCTTGGGACCTGCTTCAGCCCCAGGATGTGATGAGCCGACATCGAGGTGCCAAACACCCCCGTCGATGTGAACTCTTGGGGGGTATTAGCCTGTTATCCCCGGCGTACCTTTTATTCGTTGAGCGATGGCCCTTCCACACAGAACCACCGGATCACTAAGACCTAGTTTCCTACCTGCTCGACATGTCTGTCTCGCAGTCAAGCATCCTTTTACCTTTGCGCTCATTGCACGATGTCCGACCGTGCTGAGGATACCTTTGCGCTCCTCCGTTACTCTTTAGGAGGAGACCGCCCCAGTCAAACTACCCACCATACATTGTCCCTGACCCGGATCACGGGCCTAGGTTAGAATTCCAAACATACCAGGGTGGTATTTCAAGGGTGACTCCACGCAATCTAGCGACTGCGCTTCAAAGTCTCCCACCTATCCTACACAAGTAGGTTCAAAATTCAATGTAAAGCTGTAGTAAAGGTGCACGGGGTCTTTCCGTCTAGCCGCGGGTACACTGCATCTTAACAGCAATTTCAATTTCACTGAGTCTCGGGTGGAGACAGTGTGGCCATCGTTACGCCATTCGTGCAGGTCGGAACTTACCCGACAAGGAATTTCGCTACCTTAGGACCGTTATAGTTACGGCCGCCGTTTACCGGGGCTTCAATCAAGAGCTTCGCTGTCCGAAAACAGCTAACCCCATCATTTAACCTTCCGGCACCGGGCAGGCGTCACACCCTATACTTCCTCTTACGAGTTTGCAGAGTGCTGTGTTTTTAATAAACAGTCGCAGCCACCTGGTTTCTTCAACTTTCTTCTGCTCCAATAGTAAATATCTTCACATACCAAAAGCACACCTTCTCCCGAAGTTACGGTGTTATTTTGCCTAGTTCCTTCACCCGAGTTCTCTCAAGCGCCTTAGAATTCTCATCTCACCCACCTGTGTCGGTTTAGAGTACGGTTACTAATAACCTGAAGCTTAGAGGATTTTCTTGGAAGCATGGTATCAATCACTTCTTCGCTATCCGAGGATATTGAATCGTCATCACGCCTTGAAATAAAGATTTTCAGATTTACC
>OZ242280.1:1460000-1486647 GCA_965207345.1 Gammaproteobacteria bacterium
TCAATAATCTATTTCATATCCACAGTACCTGCACTGCCCGCTGTGCCTGCAGTAGAAATACTGCTCACAGTGCTTGTTACCGTGCCAGCACTACCTGCTGAACCAAGACTGCCTACTGTGCTCGTTGTGCCTTCTTGTGGTACTTGATGCCTGCCTGCTGCTAGCTGATTAAGTAATTGCGTATCTGTCGCTATATTACTCCCTGGCAGGACAAAATAGATTTTATCTTTTTCCGAAACATGCACCGCTACCTTTTGATGAGTGCCTACAGTATAACCCAAATTCTCAACACAACTTTTCGGATCATTTTTAAGCTTATTGCGAAACCCTCTATCGTACATCAAATTCATATAACGTTTGTAATCATATTCACTATTACTATCCATAATTTATAGCTCCTTTTTTATTATATTGTCTCTAACCGGACACATTATAATTTATACAAAAATGCAATACAGCACTAATCTCTATAAAAGTATAAACTGCTCTAGTGAACATATCAAACTAACTGCTTATTTATAGGAAATATCTAATATTTTTTTAGATTTTTTTAAAAACCGCCCAAATTTTTTTTGATAAGCTCTGCAAAAAATGCGATATGGCTAGGTGTATCATTTAAACACGGAATATATTCATATCTCTTGCCACCTGCTTTTAGAAAAACTTTTTTATATTCTATAGCGACTTCTTCTAGAGTTTCCAGACAATCAGCACTAAATCCCGGACAAACAACTTGCACTGAAGCAACGCCTTCTTTAGCTAAGGTTTTTAAGGTTTTATCAGTATATGGTTTTAACCACTCTGCTTTTCCAAGACGTGATTGAAATGAAAGTTGCCACCCATCTTCAGGCAAATTTAAGCGCCTGACCAAATTTTTTGTGCTCAATTTACATTCGTCAAAATAAGGATCGCCCGCCTTAATATGTGTCTTAGGCAAGCCATGAAAAGAAAATAATATTTTTTGAGCACGCGGATTTTCCCGCCAAAAACTCTCAATATGATGTGCAAGTGTTTCAATATATTGCGCGTGTGCATAATAATTGCTAATAAAACGAAAATCTGGCAATACGCGCCAACTGCGAAAAACATCAGCAACTTTATCAAAAATAGCAGCAGTTGTTGTTGCAGAATATTGCGGATAAAGCGGCAAAATAATGAGTTTTTTTATTTTTTGTGCACGTAATTCCTCCAGTGCTTCTGCGATAGAAGGCTTACCATAGCACATTGCTAGGGCAATTTTAATTGGCGTATCGCTATATTTTTTAAACTCACTGTGCACTGTCAAATAATCCGCTAAAGCTACTTGTTGTTTTTTAGAAATAGCAAGTAATGGCGAACCTTCCTCAGTCCAAACTGATTTATAAGCATGAGCGCTCTTTTTGGAGTGCATAGGCAAAACAACTAAATTTAAAATTGGCAACCATAATATTTTAGCTAAATTTACCACACGCCCATCGGACAAAAATTCTCTTAAATAACGACGTACTGCTTTTGTTGTCGGTGCAGAAGGTGTGCCTAAATTAACTAGCAATACGCCAATTTTTTCTTTTATTTTTAAAATTTCTAACATCAATCTGAAAAAATCTTTCAAAAAAATAAAATAAGCGCACGCCCTGACAAAAACTAAAACGTGTTATCTTGCTTTTAATTTGCCGTAAATTTTATTTTTTAATTTCGTTTTATTCTTAATCCGCTTCTGGATTAAATGAACCAGTAGATCCAATACTTGAAAATGAGCTCGTTGTTGAAGTTTCTGTGGATAAACTACCTAGAGAGCTTGCACAAAACATAGAACCTGCAATCTTAGGATTATCTCCTGCTGCTGTTAATTTCTCAACCTCTAATGGCAATAAATCATTTTTTAAAAAAACAACATAAATAATATTTTTAGTATTGCTAACTACCATAACTTCAATATCCTCAGCAAGATTCTTTATTACTTCTCTTGCATATAATTTAGGATTTTTTCTTAAATTTTTACGAAATGTTTTATCGTATAATTTCTCAGCGTTTTTGATATCTATACTGTGTATTTCCATAAAATTTTCATCCTTTTATAAAAAGTAAAAGCCGATTATACTGCAAATAAATTTAGTATTATTTATTAAAATTTGTCAATAACATTAAAAGAAAAAATAAATAGGACATTAATTATCAGCATGAATCTTTGCTAAATACTGTTTTTCCGTAAGTAAATTAATGCCATATTTTTTAGCTTTAGCAAGCTTAGTTTGCCCGAGTGCTTCGCCAAGAACTAAATAATCAATATTACTACTAATACTCGCTTTAACATGAATGCCAAGTGCTTTGGCTTCTTTTATCATTTGCGCCCTTGTAAAGTGCATTTTGCCACTAAAAACTAAATTTTTACCGCTTAGTGGATGCAAGGAATTATTTATTTGCTTCTTAGTGCTCTTAATTAAATTAAAAGCTTGAGAATTTGTATCAATAAACATCAGCTTCTTAAATTCTGATTTAATGTCCGTTAAACCGCTAATAATATTTTCTGCTGTGCGTTTTGCAAAACCATCAATTTTTATAATATCATCAACATCTAAATTAAAAATATCATCTAATTTATAATATTTAAGCAGGCGCTCACTATTTCCTAAACCCAAATTATTAATGCCAAATGCTGCTAAAAAACGCCAATCTTCTATTGCACTTAAGCGCGATTTTTTTAGTTCTGCAAGTAAGTTATGCGTGGTTTTTGCGCCAAAACCTAAATGTAATAATCTCTCTGCATTTTGTTTGTAAATTTCACTTAAAAGGCAAATACCACTTTCATACAAACGTTTAATAGTTGCATAACCGAAACCATCGTTATTATCTAGTGTTTTAAAGAAAAATACGAGGCGCAAGATGCATTGTAAGGGACAATTGTTATGATTAGAGCATATTAAAAAATCTGCAGACCAAATAAGATGCTGCCCACAACTTGGACAATACGTTGGTATTTGTGCCTTACTAGCCCTTAGAACACGCACTATTTTTGGGATAACTAGCCCACTACGCGTGAGCTCAATAATGCTTGCGCGCCCTAATTTTTGAGTGCGAATATAACCATAGTGATAAGCACTTGCTCTACTAAGCGTTGCACCACTTAAAAAAATGGGCTCTAATTTTAATACAGGGGTTATTTTCCCTGTGCGCCCTACCTGTGCAATGACATCTAGCACTTTGACTTGTGCCTTTTCTTTATTTTCTTTAAAAGCAATCTGCCAACGATGAAATTTACGATTTGAACCCATATGTGTTTTAATTTCTTCATTTACAACCGAAAGCACCACGCCATCCATATTAAAATCAAGCGTGCTTAAAGTTTCATCAACAATAGAGACAAAATTTTCTTTAAGTCTAGCAATTGGACCTTGCCAATTTGGTAGTAGCGAGAATGGCACAAAAACAGCAGCTTTATCTAAAATTGCTTTTTTTACTAATTTATCCAAAGATTTTTCTTTGATAATGCTTGCCTGAAAATTGCGTGCGTGCTCAAAATGTCCAGCTAAATATTGAGCAAAATAAGATTTTTTGACGACAATTTCACCCGCGCCCAAACCGCGCATACCATCTTTAAATATATTCAACCCACGCATGAAGACACGACTAATATCACTACCTCTTAACCCATCTCCACGCGTATATAAATGCACGCCATCATCAAAACCAGCAAAACCATCTAACTTCGGTGTCACCTCAATGAGAATATCCAAAACTTTATAATTAAGGGCAAGTGCTGATTTTTCCACACGCTCAAACCATTTAAGCATTTCCACCCATAAATATGCCTTATCAATAGAGAGCATCGGCTTTGGCAACGGAATTTTATCCCCTGAAAAACCAATGCCCTCATCTTCAACTTCTGTTAAGAGTCGATGATGCGGTAGACGCTCTTCAAGCGCATTTAGGTAAATAAAATCATAATCTTCATCAGGGATAATTGGTTCACCTAGACGATATTTTTGATTTGCTAGCAGGCAAAATTCAGCCAGTTCATCATCGGATAATTCAGCAACTAAAATACGCTTATTTATAATATTATCAAGCAGAAACTCACTGAGCATTTTTGCCGGTTAATTGATGAGCAAGTTTGGTTAAAAATTCCTGATTAAAGTGAATAATTTGAGCTTGATTTGCACCTGATAATTCGTTAAGCGATACTTCGGTCACATCATGACTAGTTTGGCGCACTAAAATTTGAAAAGTATGCACACTAGATGTATCAAATAAACGTGCAAACCAGCCTTTCTTTTTATTAGCGATATTAGCACCAACATAGAAAGTACCTTCTTGTAAATCTTTATCTTCGACATCAATATTTAAACTATCAAGCGCCCAGCTAACATAGCGCCAAACCTCTTCTTTATTTTGTTTAAAATTTAGTGCAACAACACCATCTGACTTAGTAATAAGATCAACTTTTAATGCTAAATCTTCCCTTGCAGTATCAATTTTAGATCTAGCCTTAATTTCATCACTACCCAAATACATCATTAGGCGATAAAGCATTTCTGTTTCCTGTTCAATATCTCTTTCTCTAAGCCTCCAAATTGTATTTTCACTTTCAGTTGCTTTGGACTCAGTAAGTAATTCTTCAAGCGTATTAATAGTTAAATAAATAGCGCTAAAATCAGTGCTAATTGGTTCAAGACGTATGCGATATTTATCTACTATTGGTAAAACATAATTTGTTTTTAAAAACTTTTGCAAACTAGCACGTACAACATTGAGCTGTTTTTCTGGGACTTTAATGGTGCGTTTTAGATAATTCGTGGTCATGATACCAATCTTAGGCTTAGAATCTTCAATAACAAAACCAGATTGCTTAAAAAATCCCTCAACTGCAGCCCAAGCAGTGTCCACAGGTTCACTAATAATGAGATAACGTCTATCGCCACTTTTTTTTACTTGTAAATTTTTGGGTGCAATTGCTACACTTTTTGCGCTATTTTTCTGAATAAGTGCTGCAATATCAATATCGGTTTTTGTTTCAGGCAAGCTCAAATCTGGCGGCACAGAGAGTGATGCAACGCTACCATCTGATTCATAATCAAAAACTTTTTTACCTCCCACTTTTTTAACAGTAGAAGAACAAGCATTTAGTGCGCTAAATAAAAAAATGATGAGTAAAGAATACAATAAATATTTTAACTTTTTCATATTCCCCAAAAACATTTTAAAAAAATCTTTTAAAAAAACTCTTCTTTATAAAACGCATAAACAGAGATTTTATACCAAAGCGAACTATCCATTTAATAATTTGGACTATCATAAATTTAGTGTTAAACCTATATCACAATTCATTTTATCCACCTTACAATTAATTTTGCAATAAACCTAATTGCAACAAATCTTGATGAATAATATCTTGATATTCTGCGGACAAAATGGTTAGCGGTAGACGAATAGCTGGGCTACACTTTCTCATTGTGTGTAATGCCCATTTTACTGGAATTGGGTTAGATTGAGTAAATAAATGCGCGTGTAAGTTTTCTAGCGTCTGATTGATTCTTTTTGCCGCCAATTTTTTGCCTGCTAAGGCAAAATCATAAAGTGCGCTGATTTTATCAGGCACAATATTTGCACTAACTGAAATGCCACCATCACCACCCAATAAAATAAAATCAAGAGCTGTCATGTCATCACCGCTATAAAGCAAAAAATCCTCGGGACGACGTGCAATGAGTGCCTTAGCAATGGCTAAATCGCCCGTTGCATCTTTAATGCCAATAATATTATTTATCTGTGCTAGTTTTAGTGTTGTTTCTGTTTTTAAACTAACAGCTGTGCGCCCGGGCACGTCATAGAGGATTTGAGGGACATTAACTGCCTCTGCAATCATTTTATAATGCTGATACAATCCTTCTTGCGTGGGCTTATTGTAATAAGGTGTAACAAGCAAACACGCATCAGCGCCCACTTTCTTAGCATAAGCAGTTAGCTCAATTGCCTCAGCAGTAGCATTTGCACCTGTGCCAGCAATAACTGGGATACGCCCATTTGCAAAATGCACTATTTCTTCTAACACCTGAAAGTGCTCAGCTTGACTAAGTGTTGCTGACTCTCCTGTTGTGCCAACTGCAACGATAGCACGCGTATTATTGCTAATATGGAAATAAACCAGTGCTTCCAGTGCCTCATAATCCACCTCATTTGACACCATTTTCATCGGTGTGATAAGAGCAACAATGGCACCCTTTAAGTGGTGAATATCCATAAAAAATCTCAAATAAAAAGTAATTTTACCGAATCTTACTATTAGAAACAAACTTAATCAGAACCTTCAATAAAGTTTAGATCTATTTGCACATTGATATTACTTAGTAATTCCAATAATTTAGGCACAGCAAGGAAAATTGCACTTAGACAAACACTAATTGCATCGGGTTTACCAGGTAAGTTTATAATCGCAGTTTTACCACGAGTACCTGCTGTTTGACGTGACAAAATTGCAGTCGGCACTTCTTGCATTGAAACGCGGCGCATATGCTCACCAAAACCTGCCAAAATTCGCTCACATACTGAAACAGTTGCCTCAGGTGTTACATCATGTGCAGCAGGACCAGTGCCACCTGTTGTAAAAACTAAATCACACCCTGCATCACAAAGGTAAATTAAAGACTGTGCAATGGAATTTTTATCATCAGGGGTCAGTTGCATAATAACATCATGTGGTGATAAAACAGCTCGCTCAAGCCAATTTTTAATCGCAGGCCCGCTAATATCTTGATATACACCAGCAGATGCCCTATCTGAAACAGTAAGTATGCCGGCTTTAATACGTGTGTGTTTTAAAATATTTTTCACGGTGTTTTTTAGTATAGTTAAAAAATTAAAATAAGCAATATAATCTCTTGTGTTATTTTTAGCAAAAATTTAATTTCTTTTTAGAGGTAACTTAAATACAGCATATCACTTGCAATTTAGTTGTGTTAAATATCAGTCAGTTTCTATGACATCTGTAAAATCATAATCCAAAATCTCAAATATTTCATCATCACCATCGCTTATTTTCTCCTCTGTCTCTATATCATACAAAGAAGCAACTAATTTACTTTCTAATTCTTCAGCCGTTAAGGTGGATAAAAAACTAGCCTTTATTAACAACTGGTATTGTTTTTGTTGTTTCATTAGCTTTCTTCAAAAATAAATTTCTTATGATATAACAAAAATGCTTCTCTACCTTGTGTTTTTAATTTTGGTATAAACTGCCTGTGTTTAATGCCTATTTTATTAAAATTTTTTTCAAGTTTTTTTGATAATAAAATCCTTTTATCATGCGTAAAAGCAATTAAGCCAATATCTTTATCAAATAATTTATCAAACAATGGTGAAAGTAAAATACCATTTTTAGGATTAAGTTTTTCCTCATCATTACTATGTGACCAGGGTTTTATGTGTGCTGCTATTAATAATTTCTGGTTATTAATCCCAGTAATGGGGCAAGTTTTATTAAACTCTTTCAATAAATTATTTCTAAATTGACCTTGTCCTATTCTAGCTTTACTTTTAATAATTTTTTCGGTTGGTATTTTAGGCTTAAATTCTATTTTTTTATCATTATTGTAAACAAAGCAACCTAAATCACTTTTTTCCATATTTTCCACAAAACTTGTTAAAGAATAAACACCTAATCCAATTCTCTTAAATCTACTATCCCTCTGTACTCTTTCTTGAATGGTATTATCTGGCGTTAATCCTGTTTTCTTCCTATATTTTTCAATATTTTGATAAATTAATTTTAATGGTGCATATCTGCCATTATCAATCATCACTTTTTCTATAGCCTCTGAATAAGTCAAAATTTCACTCCATGGCGTTTTTACTCAGTAACAAAACGCGAGTTATGAATGGCATAAATCTAATATTCGCCACTTTGATAAATCTAAATTATTATATTTCATTAAAATTTTTAAGTAAATCAGGACGTTTACGCTTACTATTTTCTAAAGATTTTTGCTGCTTATACTGTTTGATTGCATGCGCATCGCCAGAAAGTAAAATGTCTGGAACTGTATCACCATCAATTTCTCTAGGGCGCGTATAAAGTGGTGCTTCTAATAAACCGCCAAGTGCTTTGCTAAAAGATTCATTTTTAGAATCTTCGCTGCCAAGCGTGCCTGTTATTTTACGGCTAATTGCGTCAATAAGTGCCATTGCAACAATCTCACCACCGCTTAAAATAAAATCACCAATGGATATTTCCATATCAACATTGCGCGTAATAACACGCTCATCAACACCTTGATAACGTCCGCACAATAAGGTTAAGTATTTCTCCATACTAAGTGTATGAATTAAATCTTGCCCAAGCGGTTTTCCTTGTGGTGAAAGATAAATCACTTTATTTTTAGGGCGCACTAATTTAATTTTACTAAGACAAGCACGAATAGGTGCTACTTGCATTACCATGCCTGCACCACCGCCATAAGGTTTATCATCAATATTATTATTTTTATGACTACTAAAATCTCTTAATTGCCAAATTTTTAAATGAATTATTTTACGAGCAATAGCGCGTGCCACTACACCTTCTTTTTTAATCGCATCAAACATTTTCGGGAAAATGGTGATAATATCAAAGTGCATTTTTTTATTTATGCCAGCTAATTATTTTTATATATATTTTATCTGAAATGACATATTTTTCATGCAAAAATACGCCTTAGAATATAATAATAAATATCGGTTAGTTTTTCTAAATCATCAAGACTAGCGCATTCATTAATTTGGTGAATAGTTGCATTTAAAGGTCCTAGCTCCACCACCTCGCTGCCATAAGGTGCAATGAAGCGTCCATCAGAAGTTCCGCCAGCAGTTGAAAGTTTTGTTTGAATACCTGTAATCTTTTTAATAGCCTCGCTACAAATGTTTGTTAAGTGCCCTGTCTTTGTTAAAAAAGGAGCGCCAGAGTGCTGCCAATCTAGCGCATAATTTAGCTGATAATTATCTAATATTTTCAGCACTTGTTGTTTAAGTTTTTCCTCTGTTTGTATGCTGGCATAGCGAAAATTAAAGTGTACCAAAAGCTCACTTGGTATCACATTTACAGCGCCTGCGCCTGCTTGAATGCTAGCAATTTGAAAACTTGTGGGCGCAAAATATTTATCACCCTCATCCCATATTTTATGGGCTAATTCCTCAAGTGCACAAAGCGCTTTATGAATTGGATTATCTGCCAGGTGTGGATAAGCAATATGCCCTTGTTTGCCGAAAATTTTAAGTGCACCGCTAAGTGATCCGCGCCTGCCATTTTTGATAGTATCACCAAGTTTCCTCCCAGAGGAAGGCTCACCTAGCAAACAATAATTAATGTTGATATTTTTTTCTGCTAAATGTGCCATCACACGCTTTGTGCCATCTATTGCACTACCTTCTTCATCAGAGGTAATGAGCAAACCTATGCTGCCTTTATAGTTAGTATATTGGGTATCAAATCTCTCAAGTGCTACCACCATAGCAGCGATAGAGCCTTTCATATCAGCAACGCCTCTTCCATAGAGTTTACCGTCTCTAATAGCAGGTTTAAAGGGTGGGCTTTGCCATAAACTTAAATCCCCGGGAGGTACAACATCAGTGTGCCCTGCAAAAACAAAAAGCGGTGCAGTGCTTCCACGCCACGCCCAAAAATTATCTACTTCGTTAAATTTAAGTTTTTCAATGTTAAAGCCCATTTTTAGAAGGCGGGCTATAATTAAATCTTGTGCACCATTATCATTTGGCGTAATAGAATTAATACGCACTAAATCTTTGGCAAGTTGGATAGTTTTACTCATAAATTTAATATTTTTATAGTTGTATTTTGCGCGCCTAGTTTAGCACGAATATTATTTTAAAGTAGATGGGCATTTTCATAAAATTACCATAGCTATCATCAACCAAGCAGAAGTTGAACCACAGGTTTTATACTCAAAAACAGATATAAATAAAGATGATGAGATATTATCAAATGATATAATAATAGACAAAGAAGATGATCAGAGCTCTGTAAATTTACTTAATACAACAGATGATACATCTTTAAGAATACATTTAGATAATGCGCATACCTGACAACATAGATAACGATTTAAGAATAGTCTTGCAGACTATGATTGATGAAAATATTAAACTAAGGAAAGTGGTTTTGTCTTTAGAGCCAGAAGTTAAGAAGATAAGGCAACTTATTTAAATGATGCTAAATAAAATATGTGAAGGATTTAATTTTAAAGTTTTTGTTAGAAAAAATAAAGATTTTTATAATATGCCCATGTTTAGTTTTAGAGATTCCTAAACCAATAAAAATCCATGCTACCGAAGATTTATGTATTAGCATCTAACAAAAAATTATTTCCTCGTTGTGCCCAACTACCATATACCACAGTGTATTCAGAACATCATCCTGATATTATTGTTATCCCATCCGGGGATGCCCTCCATCTCAAGATCTTAAAACTGCGTAAACTATACGGCTGGAATCCAGTATTGTTTAGTATGACTATGGAAGAAGGGCTTCCTTACTCTCATTTAGATTTTACGCGCTCTTATAATCCTACCAATAAGCGTAATTGTCTATTTAATATCGCTTTCACTTCTCCCTATTTTCCTTATATGTTAAACCGCCAATTACATCCAGATATGCAAGTATGGCACGCAACAAAGAAAACAAAATTTTGTAATTTTATCTACTCAGATGATCATAATACACAAACACATATACGCAGAAATTTTTGCACTTTGCTAACACAATACCGCCGCGTAGATTGTCCAGCATCAAGTCTTAATAACATGCCTCGTATAGCAAAATATAGGATAAAAAAAAATGGTAGTAGGGGATATGCTATGAAGGAGAAACGAGATTTCATTGCATCTTATAAATTTAGCATCGCCTTTGAACATTCTTCCTGTCCTTATTATCTCACCGAGAAAATATTTGATGCATTCTTAACTGGCAGTATTCCCATTTATTGGGGTTGTCCTCAGGTGGCAAAATACTATAACCCAGCAGCATTTATCAATTGTCATGATTATCCATCTTTCTCTGCTGTTGTTGAGAAAGTAAAAGAAATTGACAATAACTCCCGCCTTTACAAGCAATACCTAAACGCACCAGCTATTTTAGCAAGCTCTCATCTTTATAATATACAAACAGACATAAAAAAGCAGTGTCAGACTATGTTTGATGAAGCTTTAGCAAGGCGCGGCAGAAAATCACAACCTTTCACAAATGCATGGCGTTTAGCACAGCTAGTTAGTGTGTATTTGCGTTTAGAATTTTTGAAAATAATAAAAAAATTAAAAAATAAATTGATTTGTATTTAAATATTGAACTTTATTGCGCTTTGTGCCTTAGTATTACCCGCTTTCTTTACCGTTTAGCCTTTTGATAGTATTACAATATAATTTGCACATAAGTGGCACGTCGTTTACAAAAAATATTTTTTAAACCCTGCTGGGAAAGCAAAAAGCTGTATGATAAAAAAATTTACCCAAAATAGTAGAAAATTCATTAGCATCTTTTAGAATTTGTCACAGAATAAAGTGACATTTACTTTATCCATAATAGTAGAAATTTGTGAGGTCTTTTAGGAAAATATAATGCACATAGTTACTAATAAAGAATATTTGATGTGCATTAAAATAGTCAATAAAAAATAATTAAATGTTTATTAAGTGGCAATTAAAAACATTTTAAAATTGAAATTTGTAAATCAAACTGTGGCTTACAAATAATGCAACAAATTTTTAAATTAAAACAATACTTTAAAAATCTCTGGGAGAAAACGAAAAAATATTGCTCTTCTTATAGGCATGTATGTGTTTTTTCATTTGCTATAGTCTTATTGATACTAGCTTTTTTTTATGTTGATATAGAAAGAATAACATTTGTTAATTTTTTTAGTGGAGTGATTGCAGTTATTGGTTTAGTACTATTTTTTATGCGTGTTGATATACAAATTAAGCAACGAGTAGATGAAAGATTTACCACTGCGGTTAATTTACTAGGAAGTAGTGAAACCTCAGCTAGGACTGAGGCTATTTATTCACTTTTTCACCTAGCTTTAGATGAAAAGAAATACCGCAAGGAAATTGCCCAGATCCTTTGTTCACATATTCGTTCAAAAACTGAAGAAAAAGATTATCAAAAAAAGCATAAAAATAGACCATCCAATGAGATTCAAACTACCATTAATTTATTATTTAAAAAAGATGGTTTATATCATAAATTTAATAAAGAATTAGAACCAGCTGATTTAAGGCATGCTTTTCTAGCAGGGGCAAATTTTTCGTATGCTCATTGTCAAGGGGCAGATTTTATGGGTGCAAAGTGTCAAGGGGCATGGTTTTTGGAAGCTCAATGTCAAGGAGCAAGGTTTTTGAGTGCTCAATGTCAATGGGCATGGTTTTTGGAAGCTCAATGTCAAGGGGCATATTTTTGTGATGCTCAATGTCAAGGAGCATATTTTTGGAATACTCAATGTCAAGGGGTAAATTTTGAGAATGCAGAGTGTCAAGGGGCAAATTTTTTTAACACTCAATGTCAAGGGGCAGGGTTTTTGGATACTCAATGTCAAGGGGCGTATAGTACTAGGGAAAATTTAATACTTGAGAAGCGTATTGGTGAAAATACTGAGTTAGATAATGTAATATTTGCCGGTGCATTAAACCACAAAATAATTCAAAGTATAGAATCTGCTAGAGCCTATTTCAGTAATCATTGGTATCAAAGAATGCAAAAGATTATAAAAGAGAATGAAGGTGAAAAAACTAGCCATAAACTACCTAAGGGAATTATTACTGGTAAGTTAGAGGATAGTGAAGAAATGCAAGCAATTATTGCTAAAGACTGGGAGAAGCTTGAAAGAATTCAAGCAGAGAAGAGAAAGAAATAATAGAGCACTTTTTACGTCAAATTTAAGTATGCAGGTGCAATACACACAGTTACTAATAAAGAATATTTGATGTGCATTAAAATAGTCAATAAAAAATAATTAAATGTTTATTAAGTGGCAATTAAAAATGTTTTAAAATTGAAATTTGTAACAAACTGTGGCTTACAAATAATGCAACAAATTTTTAAACAATACTTTAAAAAACACCGGTTAATATATCGTGCTGTGGTTATTATTGTTGTGTTTATTATTGTTGTTTTTGTTGTTTTGTCGTTATTAGATAGTTATATAGATAATTTTTCTTTTAATAAAAGTGAAGTAACTTTAGTCAATGTTGTTAGTGGAGTGATTGCAGTTATTGGTTTAGTATTATTTTTTAGGCGTGTTAAACACCAAGAAAAACAAGTTGATATACAAAATAAACAGCTTAATCAACAGCAAAAACAAGTTAATTTACAAATTGAGCAACGAGTAGATGAAAGATTTACCACTGCGGTTAATTTACTAGGAAGTAGTGAGACCTCAGCTAGGACTGGGGGGATTTATTCACTTTTTCATCTAGCTTTAGATGAAAAGAAGTATCGCAAAGAAATTGCCCAAATCCTTTGCTCACATATTCGTTCAAAAACCGAAGAAAAAGATTATCAAAAAACATACAAAAAGAAGCCATCCAATGAAATTCAAACTACTATTAATTTATTATTTAAAACAAATGGTTTATATCATAAATTTAATAAAGAATTAGAACCAGCTAATTTAAGGCATGCTTTTCTAGCAGGGGCAGATTTTTCGGGTGCTCATTGTCAAGAGGCAAATTTTTGGGGTGCTCAAGTGTCAAGGAACAGAGTTTTTGGAAGTTCAATGTCAAGTGGCAGATTTTTTGCGTGCTCAATGTCAAGGGGCAAATTTTTGGTATGCTCAATGTCAAGGGGCAGATTTTATGGGTGTAGAGTGTCAAGGGGCAAAGGCTCAATGCCAAGGGGCATATTTTTGCAGAGTGTCAAGGGGCAAATTTTTGGTATGCTCAATGTCAAGGGGCAGATTTTTCAAATACTCAATGTCAAGGGGCTTATAGTGAAAATTCAATAACTGCACTTGAGAAGCGCATTGGTAAAAATACTGAATTAGATAATGTAATATTTGCAGGTGCATTAGATAGAGAGTCTATTCAAAGTATAGAATCTGCTAAAGCTTATTTAAATGATGACTGGTATCAAGAAATGCAAAAGATTATAAAAGAGAATGAAGGTAGGGAAACTAGCCATATACCACCTGAGGGAATTATTATTGGTAAGTTAGAGGATAGTGAAGAAATGCAAGCAATTATTGCTAGGGACTGGGAGAAGCTTGAAAGAATTCAAGCAGAGAAGAAAAAGAAATAATAGAGTATATTTTACTCTCAGTGCTACTACTGGTTTGTATAAATAGTAAGCATTTGGCGTACTTTTGCTAGGTTTTGTCCACTAAGACTATCTGCAAAAATAATAAGATTTTCTCTTTTTTCTATGGGCAAAATAATACAAAACCCACTTTGAAAACTTGCCTTAGGTAGCACCTTGTTTTTTTGGTCTTTATCCTGATAATAAAGTGTTAGCTGCTTTTCGTTAATGCGAAATGCTACAATGTCTTTTTTGTTTTTAAAACTTATAATATTTGGAAAAAACCTAAAGGCTAGATAAAAAATTATTAGCCAGGTAAAAATTTTAAGGGCAATATGCCCGCCATATAGTGTGCTGATAATAAGGCTTAAGACATAAATACTAAGTGCTAAAACAAAATAAAGGCGTGATGGTTTTAGCGTAAATAATTCATTCACTGTGCGTTTAGGGATTTTGCACGAGCACAGGCAGCATTTAGTGCATCGGTTAGCGTTTTGGCAAAATTCTTTGTTTTGAGTGCTTCCATGGCAGTAGCAGTTGTGCCATTTGGAGAGGTCACCTCTGCTCTTAAACTTTCACATTCGTATTGATTTTTTTCCATCTGATTTTGTGCCATAAGTATTGAGCCAAGTGCGGTTTGCACACTGAGTTTATAAGCACTTTTTTCATCTAAGCCAAGTGCAGTAGTAGCTTTTGTTATAATTTCTAAAACATAAAAAAAGTAGGCGGGCCCGCTACCAAATGCGGCAGTAATAACATCTAAGAGGGATTCTTTTTGAACCCAGATATAAATACCAATACTAGTTAATATTTCCTCAATTTGTTTTTTTTGTATTTCACTTACTAGAGCGTTTGCATAAGCACCTGTTGCACTTTTTCCAATGCATGCTGGTGTATTAGGCATAAGGCGCACAATTGCAATTGTGTCATCGCCAAGAAGGTGATGTATGCTTTTAGTTTTTATACCTGCTGCAACTGAAACAATAAGTTTAGTTTTGCTGGTATTTTTTAGCTGAGGTTTTAGTTGCGTGCATACTGCGGGTATTTGATCCGGTTTTACGGCGAAAATGATAATATCACTGATGTGCAAAAGCTCAGTATTGTTCGCACATTTTCTAATATTTAAGTCTTTAGCACACGCATTTAATTTAGGATAGCTAATATCGCTTACGTAAATTTTCTCATTATCATAACCGCTCTTAATCAAACCGCGCATCAGCGCAAATGCTATATTGCCTGCGCCTATAAAACCAATATTTGCGCTATTTTTCATCATATATTATGCTAAGCATTACTCATAAAAACTCTTAGAGTTCACGCATCTTACCATAAATGACGCGCGCATAAAGCAGGGTAAATAATTAAAAAATATTGTGGCAAAAATCAGTATCTTTAAAGTAGTATTTTTTCTATTAAAGATTTTGATATTAATTTAATCATAGCCAAGCGTTGAGCGATGAGCAGATGGAACTGTGCTAAGATGGATACCTGATTGATAAGGTTTTGTTGTAATGTTTCCAGCAGCAGTTATTTCACCTAGTGGTGGCACACCATGAATTGGAATAACAAAATAAGTAGTATTTTTGGTGCTGGTTGTTACTTTAAATTCTTCTGCATTTTTAAATACTGAATCCTTGTCAACAAATAGCTTGGGATTTTCTCTGATTTCAGCGCGCATCTTTTTATCATAAAGTGCAACTTTTAGTTTTTCTGAAGCAGTAATGGTCATAATTTTCTCCTTAATATTGTATAAAAACTTGGAAGCAATTGCTATTTTATAGAATCTTTTATGTAAAATTTTAAATTTTCTTTATATTGTCTAAATTTTAGCTATGGACACATTTTTTCTACTTGCAATAAATTTTTTATTAAAATACGCTAAATTTTAAGTTAATAATTATGTATAAAATACAACCTGATTTAATTCTAATTGACCTAGATGGCACGCTTGTTGATAGTGTGCCTGACCTTAGTTTTTGTATAGATGAGATGATGGTGATACTTGGATATGAAACTTGTGGTGTTGAAAAAGTAAGATGCTGGGTTGGTAATGGCGTTGCAAAATTGGTTAAACGTGCACTTTCTCACAATTTAGAAGGCAGAGTTGATAAAATGCTTTATGATAAGGCTTATGATGTTTTCCTAGAATTATATGCACGTAATATCTCAAAGCGTTCTAGGCTTTATGAAGGCGTTAAAGAGGGTTTAGTGTTTCTAAAAAGTAGGAAATATAAGCTCGGCTGTATTACTAATAAAGCAATGAAATTTACCCATCCGCTCCTTAAAAATTTGGGTATTTTTGACAGCTTTGAATTGATTGTAAGTGGGGACACTTTAGCAAAACAAAAACCGCACCCTGCTCCGCTTCTTTATGCGGCAGAATATTTTTCCTGTAAACCAAATAAATGTTTAATGTTAGGTGATTCCATGAGTGATGTGCGTGCTGCCCGTGCTGCTTTATTTCATATTATTTGTGTTTCTTATGGCTATAATCATGGCGAGGATATTCGTAGTTTTAAGCCCGATAGCGTGATTGATTCGTTTCTAGATTTAAAGCATTATTTAGGCTAACTTTAGCAAAATAACAGTGCAGTAAATACTTTATCATTTTATATTAAAGTGTAGTATATCTTCAGCTAGCACTACTTCTACAGTGGTATTTTTTGCAAACTTACCTGAAAGAATTTTTTCTGCTAGCGGATTTTCTAATTTTTGCTGCAATACTCTTCTAAGTGGTCTAGCACCATAGACTTCGTCATAACCAAGTTTAACTAAATAATCAAGTGTCTCATCTTGAATATGAAGATGAAGATTTAAGCGATTAAGCCGCGCCTGCAAATTCTTGATTTGTAAGGCTGCAATTTGTTTAATTTGCATTTTATTAAGCACATCAAAAGCAATTATTTCATCAATACGATTGATAAATTCAGGTTTAAAATAATTTCGTACAATTTCCATCAATTCTATGTTAATATTTTTACCAACATTTTCTGAAATAAGCTTAGATCCTAAATTAGAAGTCATAATAATGATAGTATTTTTAAAATCTACGACACGCCCATGGTTATCGCTTAATCTACCATCATCCAAAACTTGCAATAAGATATTAAATACATCGCTGTGGGCTTTTTCTATTTCATCTAGCAAAACAATAGCATAGGGTTTGCGACGCACCGCTTCACTAAGCACACCGCCTTGTTCATAACCAATATAACCCGGAGGTGCACCAATGAGTTTTGCTACTGAATGTTTTTCCATAAACTCACTCATATCAATACGCACAATGGCATCTCTAGTATTAAACAAAAAATTGGCGAGTGCTTTGCTCAGCTCAGTTTTCCCAACCCCTGTAGGACCTAAAAATAAAAACGAACCATCGGGACGATTTGCATCTGCTAAACCTGCACGTGCACGACGAATAGCATTAGCAATGGTAGTTACTGCTAAGTCTTGTCCAATGAGGGTTTTATGGAGAATACTTTCCATATTAAGTAATTTATTTTTTTCACCAGAGCGCATTTTAGCAACAGGAATATTAGTAGCACGTGCAACAATTTTACTAATATCCTCTTCGGTTACTTTGTTGCGTAGCAAGGTTGTTTTTTTACCCTCTTGCGTTTCATAGGCACGAATTTTTTTCTCAATATCAGGAATAATGCCGTATTGAATTTCAGACATTTTTGCAAGATTATTTTCTCTTTTTGCGCTATCAAAATCCATTTTGGCTTTTTCCAATTTCTCTTTTAAATCTTGTGCAGATTTGAGCTGTGTTTTTTCTAAACGCCAAATTTCATCTAAATGTGTATATTCTTTTTCAAGTTTGCTAATGTTTAATTTTAATTCTCTTAAACGTTCCTTTGAAGCCGCATCTTGTTCTTTCTTAAGGGCAACACTTTCAATTTTCAGTTGCACTAATTTACGGTCAAGCACATCCATTGCTTCAGGTTTTGAATCAATCTCCATCCTAATCTGAGATGCTGCTTCATCAATTAAATCAATAGCTTTATCGGGCAATTTTCTGTCGGTAATATAGCGTTTAGACAATTCGCTTGCCATGATAATAGCAGCATCGGTAATGGCAACGCCGTGGTGAATTTCATAACGTTCTTTTAAACCGCGCAAAATTGCAACCGTATCTTCTAATGTTGGCTCATCAACCATTACTTTTTGAAAACGGCGCTCTAAGGCAGAATCTTTTTCAATATATTTGCGGTATTCATCCAGTGTGGTAGCACCCATACAATGTAAATCACCACGTGCAAGTGCTGGTTTTAGCATATTGCCTGCATCCATTGCACCTTCTGCTTTACCTGTGCCAACCAATGTATGAATTTCATCAATAAATAAAATAATATTACCGCCTTCTTTTGCCAGTTCTTTTAGCACTGATTTTAGTCGCTCTTCAAATTCTCCACGATATTTTGCACCTGCAAGCAGTGCTGCCATATCAAGTGCTAATACGCGCCTATTTTTTAAAGTAATGGGCACTTCAGCGTTGATAATACGTATTGCTAAACCTTCAGCAATAGCAGTCTTACCAACGCCAGGCTCACCGATAAGGACGGGGTTGTTTTTAGTGCGCCTTTGTAAAATTTGAATAACGCGCCTAATTTCATTATCTCTACCAATAACCGGATCTAGTTTAGATTTTTTTGCCTGTTCTGTCAGGTCTAGTGTGTATTTATTAAGAGCTTGTCTAGCTGTTTCAGCGTTTTCATCATCAATTATTGCCCCTGCTCTTAGTGTATCAATTGCTGTGCTAAATGCTTTTTTCTCCACACCATTTGTTTTTAAGATGCGCGCAGTAGCATCATCTGAATCTATAAGCACAAGTAGAAAAACCTCGGTTGAGATAAACCTATCTTTTTTTTGCTGTGCTAATTTATCTGATTGATTAAAAAGACGCGCTAAATTTTGCGAAACACTCACCTCACCTGTGGGGGTGTTTATTTTAGCAAGACTCATCAACCCTTTTTGAATGTCAGCCAAAATAGATGCCAGCATACCACCTGATTCTTTAATCAAATAAGCACTGCTACTATCTTTTTCCGCTAGCAATGCTTTTAATAAGTGTAGTGCTTCAATGGTGTTATTATCCAAGCCAACGGCGATAGATTGGGCTTCTGAGAGTGCATTTTGAAACTGTGTTGTAAATTTATTTATTTGCATTTTATTTTTTATTCAGTAAATATAATTGCCTTATCTATGTGGTGTGTATTTACCATTTTTCAATATATTATGTTAAATTTTATTGAGAGGAGAGAATGTATTCTCAAGCAAAATATTTAATATGAGGTGAGACTATATTATTTTTAATATATTACCCCATTTGGATAACTGAGCAATATTAAAAGATTGAATATTATTGGTTGTGTTCGGTCTAATATTGTTATTAGACACAAAGAAGATGAATACTATAATTATAGTGATATTACAATTATTACCGTAGTTGCTCTCTTTTGACTTATTACTAATTTTTGACTTTAAAATCTAGCCGATGTGCGAGCAATACTCTGGAGTGATTTGTTAGGTGCTTTTAATATCATAAACAATTATTTTAATAAAACTAATTAAAAAAGGTAGCATCCCCTTTGTTTGATTATTATGCAATTTTTCAGCGCACTGCTTCCTGAACTGCTAAGATAATTTTATCAATATCTGCTAACGGATTTGCTGCAACTGATCTAACCCATTTCTTACCATCAAGAACACAATTAGAAAACATGCCTTCAGGCAAACGCTGATAAAACGCCTCAAAGTCCATAGTGAGAGGGCGGAATACTGTTACGCCTGTTTTTGGCATGGCCCAAAGGGAGATATTGTCTTCTTTACTTAGTGCAGTTGCAAGTATGTTAGCCATTGACATCGCGTGATCAATACGATGAGCAATACCCTCTTTTCCCCATGCGATCAAGGTGGCTAGTAACGGTATTGCAGATGCACCGCGCGAACCTTGAACTCCAATATTTGGGGTGGCTAAATAACCTCCAGCAAAACTTATCGCTGAGTTTGCAAGGTCTGGGTCTCGCAATATAATCAATGCAGAATCTTTGGGTTGAAAAAACCATTTATGAGCAGAAACAGCGATAGAATCTGCTTTATCAATATCATCAAGTAGGTGAGTATGAGTTGAGCTTAGGCGCAACGGGCCTGCCCAAGCAGCATCAACATGAGTCCATTTTGCCTGACCTGCCAGTGTGAGTTCGTCAATTACACCTGTGGCGGTTGTTCCTGCTGTCAAAACCAAACACGCATTTGCTACGCTGCCTATTTTATCTGGGTCAATTTGACCTCTGGAGTTTGTGGCAATCTGCTTATAAGGCAAGCCAAGTATTCTTGCTGCTTTCTCAATACTGATATGTGCCGCTTTTGAAGCAACAATTTTTTCTATGCCTTTTGCATCCCTTGCGGCCCACAGCGCTGTAAGATTTGCGATTGTTGACCCAGAGCACATATGACCACCATTCATACCATAAAAAGGAGTGAGCCAATCTATAACTTTTTTTTCAGCCCCGATAGCAAATGGTGCTATTGCTGGGTGCAGTAAATTTTGATTGAGCCTAGCATTCCAAAGCGTTGTTGCCCATGTAATCCAAGGGGTTGGAGGATCCATATGTGCTAATGCTTTAGGGTTATCAAGACGAGCAGCACGACCAAGCACATAAGGAGCAAGCAAATTCAGCGTCTCAAGTTCCCCTATACCAATATTTGGAAACCCATTTGGTAAATTTTCTTCTACCTTAGGCGTTTGGCGAAGTAAATCAATCGCATGTTCAAGACCTACATCTGGAAGAAAACTTTTATTTTTGTTAGTCATAGTATGTTTCTTAGTGCATCATACTTGAATTTAGAGAACCACGTAAACAGTTCGCTGGAGTGGTTAGTTAGACATATTTTGCCCTGCTATTGGGGGTGATATGGGATATACGACCATCTCCATATGATCGTTGAATTTCAGATATAACTACATGAAAACCATTATACCACTTAGTATATTGACGCTTTGCTTCAAGGTGTTTAGGGTGCTTTGAAAATTCCTTCAAAGCTTCCATATTCTGCCAGTAATAAGTTGCGTTTATCTTCTTCCCATCAGTTGATTGCCAAGATTCCTTACCGAGAAAACCGTTTATAGATGTTGCCACTTCGTGTATTTGGTTATCCAAAGAATAAAACTTTTCATCATAGTCTTTGGGTTCAAAAATAAATGCTGCTGAATACATATCTTATCTCCTGATTAAAAACCTAACATTAAACTTAGCAGTGCGGCGATAGCGGTCGCTGGAGTGGGTTAGAGTTAGGTTATTTCTTTGCTAAAAGTTTTTTATGTAAGTATCAACAATATTAGTATCTGAAAATTTTAATATTACTTCCATAAGAATAGGGTTTTACCAAGTCAATAAACTAACAATCCATATAATACCAGCAACAGCAACAAGAGCAAGTGAAACAATAAACATAAAAGACGTAAGTGCAACTACAGTTATAACAGCAATGCCGATATTATCCACGTTAGCATTCCTACTTTTTATTTTCATTCGTTCAAACTCAATGAGGTATTTTAGCTTTTCATTGATTTTACCGTCTATACCAACACTATAAAACGCATCACTTTCATTAGTTTTATATATTTCCGACCCATATATTGTTTCAATTTTAGCGTGCCAAGCATGCCAGCCTAGTTTAATAAAAGGTGAAAAATCACTATCTGGATTAAAATGATACAAACCAGCCGCGCCAACACTATTGCCAGAAAAATAATCTGGGTCTGGTCCTGGTGTAGGGTTTGCGTCAAATACTCCTACTGGCGCAGGGTTTACGTCAAATTTAGCAAAATTAGTGTATTGTAATTCAATAGACACATTTTTATTTAAACGCTTACCAATCAGTGCTTTATAATTATTTTTTCTGTGTTTTCCAGTATAGCTTTTAGAAATATACCCCCTCTACCACTACCACTATCACCAACCCCACAAAAGCAACTTATGGTGCTATTACTCTCGTATGTCGTCTCAATAAAACTAATACCAAAATACATATCTTTATCTCTTAACTAAATTTTTCAATTTTGTAAGCATTGATAAAATCGTGTGCTTGTAGTGCTTTTTTGCTTGCAATCTGTAAGGTTTTAATACGCAAAATACCACTTCCTGTCATTACATCAATACCAAGTTTTGACTGTTTAATTACCAAACCAGCGTGGGTATTTTCTTTTATTTTAGAGTTATTTTCACTAAGTAATTCTGCTTCTAAAATACGCAAAGTTTGTTTTTTAAAAGTCTCTGATTCACCATAACTTGTGGCGATGGGATAAGGATTAAATGCCCTAATTTTTCGCTCAATAGCATTTGCATCTTCCTTCCAGTTGATAGCTGCTTCATTTTTTCTAAGTTTATGAGCATAACAAACTCCCAACTTACTTTGTTTAACAGGTGTGATGGTATTTAATTTTGCAAGTGTTTCTATGATAACCTCTTTGCTTAAAACGCCAAGTTTATGGCGCAAAGTCGCCCCACTATCGCATGCATCAATTGGACACAGGCGTTTTAGTAAAATAGCACCTGTATCCAAGCCTTCATCCATTTTAATAGTGCAAACTCCTGTTTTGTTATCTCCTTTTAAAATAGCGCGCTCTATCGGTGCTGCCCCACGCCAACGCGGGAGGAGTGAGGCGTGTATATTAATACAGCCAAATTTAGGGATGTTTAGCAGATTTTTTGGCAGTATCTGCCCATAAGCGACTACTATTATGAGGTCGGGCTTTAGTCTAAAAAGTTGTTTTGCTACGGATAAATCACTTATATTTTTCGGTGTGAAAACTGCCAAATTTTGCTTAAGTGCGTATGTTTTCACAGCACATGCGCTTAATTTTTGACCGCGTCCTTTTTTTTTATCACCTTGCGCGTAAACGCAAAGAATATCATGCCCTACCTCACATAATGCTTCTAAGCTATAAAGGGCAAATTCAGGTGTGCCTACAAAAACAATGCGCATTGATAGTATGTTAGTGGTCGGGCAAAACAGGAAAAATTAAAAAATTGCTAAAAATTAAATGTTACTCAAGCAAACGCTCATGGCGCTCAATTTCTGCTAATACCACTTTACTTGCAGTCCCGCCAAGGTGTGATCTTTTATTCATTGAACCTTCTAGGGTTAGGATTTTAAACACTTCCTTGTCAATACGCATATCAAAATTGCGCAAAGCCTCTAGTGTTAATTCACTTAAATTAGCCCCAGAGTCAAGTGCATAAGCAACAATACGTCCAACAGTGTGATGTGCATCGCGAAACGGTGCGCCTTTTCTCACCAAATAATCCGCTAAATCGGTAGCGGTGCTAAAGCCTAGTTTGGCACTATCATACATTTTATCTGTATTAACTTTGATATTTTTTATCATCTGTGTTAGGACACTTAGGCAATTTTTAAGCGTATTTACGCTGTCAAATAGTGCTTCTTTATCCTCCTGGTTATCTTTATTATAAGCTAGTGGTTGTGCTTTCATTAAAACAAGTAAAGCATTCAAATTGCCATAAATACGTGCTGTTTTACCACGGATAAGTTCGGCAACATCTGGGTTTTTCTTTTGCGGCATAATAGAAGAACCTGTGCTAAACGCATCATCTAATTCAATAAAATTAAATTGTGCTGAGGACCAAATAATAATTTCTTCACAAAAACGAGATAAGTGCATCATGATTAAACTAGCTACCGAGCAAAATTCAATGGCAAAATCGCGATCACTCACCGCATCAAGTGAGTTGTGACAAATACGCTCAAAATCAAGTAAATTTGCAACACGCATTCTATCAATAGGATAAGTAGTGCCTGCAAGTGCTGCTGCCCCTAGAGGCAAGCTATTTATACGCACTGCGCATTCAAGCAGTCGTTCATGATCGCGGCTGAGCATTTCCACATAAGCCAGTAGATGATGGGCAAAACTAATCGGCTGTGCTATTTGCAAGTGGGTAAATCCAGGCATAATAGTTTTAGTGTGCGCCTTTGCTAAAGTAATAAATGTGCGTTTAAGTGCTATGATTTGTGCACTAATTGTTTTAGTTTGTTCTCTTAAATAAAGGCGAATATCAGTAGCAATTTGATCATTTCTAGAACGTGCAGTATGTAATTTTTTACCTGCTTCTGGGTAGAGTTCAATAAGTCGTGCTTCAATATTCATATGCACATCTTCCAGTGCAGTAGACCAAGTAAAATTATTATTTTCTATTTCAGATAGGATTTGTTTTAAGCCAGTAATAATTTGTGTTTTTTCCTGTGCTTTTAAAACACCCACTTCATAAAGCATGGTAGCGTGCGCTATGCTTGCCTTTATGTCATAAGGTGCAAGAATATAATCAAAACTAACTGATGCACCAAAACTGCTAACGAGGGCATGATTTTCTTTTTTAAAACGTCCACCCCAGGTTTGATTAATTTTGCTTTGAGTAGATTTCATTTGAGCTAACAGTTTTGGTTTACAAAGATGCCTTCAGCTGCTTAGTAAAAATAACTTGACTTTTATTAAGACTCACATCTAAGTAATACCAATAAAATTCTTCATTTGTAACCCCTACAATATTTGGCACAAGCGGGTTACCAAAATAATCTACGATGATTATGGTTGGGTAAAAATTAACGTTATAATCAAAAGCAAAATTTTGTGGACGTTTTGCTTGATAATAGAAATTATAAAACTCTTTACTATCATCAACCTCTATAATGCGAATAATTACCTTATTTTCATATTCCTTGAGCACTGACATCGGAGTCAGCACTTCTGTTTTAACAAAATGACAATAGGGACAATTTTTGCTTGAAAACATGAGCAAAATAGGTGCATTCTTTTGGCGTGCCTCTTTTGCATCCATTAGTAAATTTGTTGCGGGAGTGAGTGCACTTTGTGCGGGTAAAAGCAGTGTAAAATAACAAAATAGCGCACTAATTAGATGCACGAAGACGCGCTTATAAATATAGCGCCTAGGTAATAATTGAAGTGATATTTGATGTATTTTGCCCCTCCTATCAAAATGAAACATCTTTCTACCCTCATAGTTTTAAAGTCAAAATATAAGTATATCAGAATATTTAATGACCTATTTTAAACTAAAACTCAAATGAAAACTTTATCAATTGCAACACGAAAAAGTCCTCTTGCACTTTGGCAAGCAGAACATGTGAAATCTAAATTATTGTCTTACTATCCCGAGATGTCAATTAAGACTGTTGAGATGATAACCAAAGGCGATAAAAAATTAGCAGATAATTTATCAAAAATTGGCGGTAAGGGCTTATTTATAAAAGAATTAGAGCTTGGTATGCGTGCTGGTTTAGCAGATATGGCAGTGCATTCCATTAAAGATATACCCTATAAATTACCAAGTGATTTTATCATTG
Organism: Gammaproteobacteria bacterium; assembly: GCA_965207345.1. Taxonomy (GTDB): domain Bacteria; phylum Pseudomonadota; class Gammaproteobacteria; order PS1; family Pseudothioglobaceae. The sequence goes on from OZ242280.1 coordinate 1,485,637, forward strand.
GTGCAGTTTTAGCACGAGAAAATCCATTTGATGCATTCGTATCCAATAATTATAGCGCATTGGATAAATTACCAAAGCATGCTAAAGTAGGCACTTCTAGTTTGCGCCGTGCAGTGCAATTAAAACATACGCGTAGTGATTTGAATATTATCAATTTGCGTGGTAATATTAATACGCGCCTTAAAAAATTAGACAGTGGTAATTATGATGCAATTATATTAGCTTGTGCGGGTCTTTTGCGCCTTGGATTTGAAGAGCGTATTAGTAGTATCCTACCCATAGAAGAGAGTATACCTGCAGCAGGACAAGGTGCAATTGGCATTGAAATTCATACTCATCATCGTAAATTATACGAATTGCTCACGCCACTTCGTGATGTTAAAACAACGCATGCTGTTTATGCTGAAAGAGCTGTGAGCGCTGCGTTGGGTGGCCATTGTCATTTACCAATTGCAGCACATGCAACTTTTGAGAAAAATATACTTAGTATAGTGGGTTTAGTGGGTCATATGGATGGCAGAATTCTTAAAGCACACACGCACTGTTATATTGATAATTACAAAATTGATAATTACAAACAAGCACAATCTTTAGGTGCTCAATTAGCAGAGAATCTTATTAAGAAAGGAGCAAAAACATTATTGCAAGATGTTTAGATTTTGGTAAAAAAAATACCTCTAATCTTATAGTGTTTTTTAAATTATTTATTTCTAATATTACTTAAAAATGAAGTATTGCTCAAGCCTTAAAAAACAAGTGTTTTCAGCGTTTTTAAAGCCCAATATAGAAAGTTTTACACCACAATTAATAATGCGTGTATATATTGGTATTTTAAACACATTAAAAAAATAAGTCTATGTTTTGTAAGTATATGTTTTTACTTAAAAATATATATTTGTTTATTTTTTAAACAAAAGTAGAGAAAAGACTTTTACTTGCTAAGATTTTGTGTTGTTTTAGCTGAGATATGCACAGGGTTATCCACAATTTTGTGTGTAAGTTTGGATTTGG